>JBFLFV010000003.1:0-297940 GCA_041859795.1 Fermentimonas sp. | reverse complement strand
TGTGCTACTGCCAGTATCACTGCATCATATTCTATTGTGGGTATGTTATTATGCAAATCAATACCATATTCATGTTTTGCAATCATCGGGTCTGCCCATGGGTCGTGAACCGTTACTTCTGCATTATACTCCTCTAAGTTGCGTACAATATCTATAACCTTTGTGTTGCGAACATCGGGACAGTTTTCTTTGAATGTGAAGCCAAGTACAAGTACTTTTGAACCTAACACCTGTATTCCTTTTTTGAGCATCAGCTTTATTACCTGATCGGCAACGTACTCGCCCATACCGTCGTTTACTCTTCGTCCGGCAAGTATAATCTCGGGATTATATCCTGTGCGTTGTGCTGCCTGTGCAAGGTAGTATGGGTCTACTCCGATACAGTGACCTCCCACTAAACCCGGTTTAAACGGAAGGAAGTTCCATTTTGTGCCGGCTGCTGTAAGTACATCTTGCGTATCGATGTTCATTCTGTTGAATATCTTGGCAAGCTCGTTCACAAAAGCAATGTTGATGTCGCGCTGTGCGTTTTCAATAACCTTAGCTGCTTCGGCCACCTTGATGCTCGGTGCAAGGTGTGTACCTGCAGAGATAACCGATGCATAAACTTCGTCTACCATCTTACCTATCTCGGGAGTGCTACCTGAAGTTACTTTAATTATTTTCTCAACCGTGCGATCTTTATCACCCGGATTAATACGTTCGGGGCTATATCCTGCAAAGAAGTCTATGTTATATTCTAATCCGCTCACTTTCTCAACCACCGGTATACACTCATCTTCTGTTACACCTGGGTATACAGTTGATTCATACACAACTATATCACCTTTTGAAATCACCTTTCCAACTGTTTCGCTTGCTCCAATAAGCGGACGAAGCACAGGGGTGTGGTTCTCATCTACGGGTGTGGGCACTGCCACTATATAGAAGTTGCAATTGCGAATTTCCTCAATATCGGTAGTGCAATGCAATCCTTTGTCGGTAAGCTCCTTTCCCATTTCTATTGCACTTTGCAGTAGTTCATCTTCTACTTCAAGGGTGCTGTCTGTTCCGCTCATTAGCTCGTTTACACGTGCTTGGTTGAGGTCGAACCCTACTGTGCGGTATTTGGTGCTGAAAAGTCTTGCTAGGGGCAAGCCAACGTAGCCGAGGCCGATTACGCAAATTCTTGGATTGAAATAAGTTGTTTTATCTTCCATTGATTATAATTTTATTGCTACGTTCTAATGTTAGATTTTCTTTAGTTTAAATTGTAGTATTATTTTTCTTGTTTACACCTATTCTTACATCCACAACTATTCATTCACTATATGATTTGAAACTCGTTTCACTCAAACAACAAATCATATTTAACGTTCACTTAATAGAGTGGATCCTGAAAGAATAGCTGAGACTTCGAAAATCAATACTGCAATTATTGAAAACGAAATAAAAGCCACAGATTACTCTATGGTCCTGAGAATACAAATAAAAGTATTATCTATTTGATAAATTGATGGTAGGTAGAATAATAGGGTTAATTCCCGAAAGTGATGTTAGAGTAGAAATGTAAGCTCTAACATATGGAAAAAGTATAGCAGGTGCATTAATATTGAAAAAAGAATCTTTCTCTGAATCTGTCAAGTCTTTGTCAAACTCGAATTTACCCTCGATATTAATATTAATATCTAATGAGCCATTTTTATCTTTTATTATTATCTCAAAAAATAAACTGTAAAGATTGTTTGTTTCCTCTTCCTTATTAGACTTTTTGATGTCTATTTGTAAATTTCTATCTACACCCTCTGCATCGTTGATTTTAATATATGATGAGTGTATCTGGTAATTTATAAATCTAAACTTAGCTGTTTGTTCTGACATAATGTTATGCTGCTAAACTATAGTTGTTTGTATCAATTATTTTATCTACACAATTAACATCGATACTGAAATCAATGTTAAAGGTCTCGCTTAACTGATCGTTTTTGAGACTAGTACTTATAACTGGATCCATAACAAGTTCAGGATTTGTTATCTGAGTTAAAGAATTGGAGGATATAAATACAACTGATTCAGGAAAAAACATATTATCAAATTCGTAACTTAAATCAGTTTCAAATCTCATAAAATCTTTGTTATTTTCGTATTCACATAGTGGCATAATATCTACAATATGCATTTGTGTATATGAATCGTGTTTATATTTTATTGCTAAGTTAGGGAACTGACTGTGAAGTTCCTTAAGTTTGTTATAGATATATTGTTTTGAGTTCATTTCTTTTGATTGATTATACGTGAAATTTTTTTTTAATATACGAAATCACTTCTTTTGAAAAATTATTCGCCTTAGTAGCCTTGTCGAGATTAATTTCTTCGTTTTTATAGTCTGAAGCAATTCTAATTAAATATAATTCTTTTATGCTTCTGTTTATTCTAGTATATTCACTATAATCGGATTCTCTTATTACATTTAAAATTTCTTTTCGAATATATTGATGTTCACTTGATTTGCTTGATGCAACATTCGCATCAATTGTTTCATAATAATATAATTCTTTTATGCTTCTGTTTATTCTAGTATATTCACTATAATCGGATTCTCTTATTACATTTAAAATTTCTTTTCGAATATATTGATGTT
Organism: Fermentimonas sp.; assembly: GCA_041859795.1. Taxonomy (GTDB): domain Bacteria; phylum Bacteroidota; class Bacteroidia; order Bacteroidales; family Dysgonomonadaceae; genus Proteiniphilum. The sequence continues at coordinate 295,320 of JBFLFV010000003.1, read as the reverse complement.
CACTTGATTTGCTTGATGCAACATTCGCATCAATTGTTTCATAATTTACTCCAACAAATTCTCTCATTGCCACTTTCATTAACTGAAAAACAGAATAATATGAACAATGTACACTTGGCGCATAATTATTGTTTCTTATAAGTAGTTCTGCTGCATCTGCATTAAATTCAGACTTTTGTTTAAGCTTCATTTTTTGAAAAATAGATAATCAGGGTATTTTCAACTTAAATGCTAATTTACTGTATTAATATTTGCAAAAATACTACTTTTTTCTACTAATTCAATATTATAACGTATTATTTTAGGTAATTGTTTTATTTAATGTCTAAATTATAAATTCTCCCAATACCATTTTACAGCTTCTTTCAATCCCTGCTTCATAGAAAACTGAGGGTCATAGCCAAGCAGGTTCTTTGCCTTATCAATATTTGCTAGTGAGTGAGGTATATCTCCTGCACGGTTGGGACCATGCTTAATCTCTACATTGGCAATTTCGGGATCAAGCTCCGAAAGAAACTCTTTTAGGTAACCTACTAACTGATTAAGCGTTGTGCGCTCGCCATAGGCTGTGTTATATACTGTATTTATTGCAGCAGGGTTTGACGACTCCATTGCAAGTATATTCATCTGAATTACGTTATCGATATAGGTGAAGTCGCGACTATATTCGCCATCACCATTTATAACGGGCGACTCATATGCCATTAGCTTCTTCACAAATAGTGGTATCACTGCGGCGTAAGCACCGTTGGGGTCTTGCCTTCTTCCGAATACATTGAAGTATCTTAACCCTATTGTCTCTATTCCATACGTTTTAGAGAATACATCAGCATACAGCTCATTCACATATTTGGTGATTGCATAAGGCGAAAGGGGTTTACCAATTACATCCTCAACCTTAGGAAGCGATTTACTATCGCCATAGGTTGATGAGCTTGCGGCATATATGAATCGTTTTACTTTTGCATCTCGTGCTGCTACTAGCATATTAAGAAACCCTGATACGTTAACATCGTTAGACGTGATGGGGTCTTTTATTGAGCGGGGCACTGAGCCCAGTGCTGCTTCGTGAAATATGTATTCTATTCCTTCGGTTGCTTTGTGACAGTCTTCGAGGTTTCTGATATCGCCTACCTGTAGTGTGAGGTGATTGGGATACTTCTCTAATAGGGGCATTAAGTTTTCTATCTTGCCTGTTGCAAAGTTGTCGAGGACGGTTACTGTGTGCTCTCTTTTTAATAGCTCTTCTGCTAAATTGGAACCGATGAAGCCGGCGCCGCCGGTTATTAGTATATTGCTCATTTATTTACTTTGTTTTTTACTACTCTTAGGGAAGCTTTGTTTTTATTTATGAACACTGAAAAGTATTGTTTTTTTAGAAGCCTTAGCAATTCATTCAGGATCCACTCTGTGAAGCGAACGTAAAGTTTGATTTGCTGTTTGAGCGAAGCGAGTTCAAATCAAACAGTGAACAAACAGTTGTGGATGAAAGAATAGGTGTAGTAAGAAAATAATAATACATAACGTCAAAACACACTTCGTGACTACCTGTCCCATTGCCCAAATTGCACAACGCAGGTATCCGCCCAAATAAAAACAATCTCCTATACTACTACAAGCTATGTCCAAAAATAATAAATTTTAAGCTTATAACAAAAAATAGATTTCAACATTTCCGTGTCAGCTACAGTCCTAACCAAAATTCTGTTCTAACCAGTAATGATGAAATCTATATCCCTTTGTACCTGTTTTATTTTGCACAGAAGATTGCTCTAAAAAATCAGATGCAAACTTACTAAAAATTACATTATAAATAAATGTTTATTTGTAATAATCACCCAAAATGAGTCAACTTTCTACAATTTTAAGTTATCCAATAAAATAAAATGCGTCTATTTTTTCATCAACTTGAATATCAATATTATACATGCCTGACATTATGTGTCACTTACTTTTTCTCATTCCCATAAAAATTAGCCTCCCCGTCATCAATTGCGATAACCTGCCCATTGAGGTAACCGTTATCATCACTCAACAGAAAGCTTCTTCCACCATTGGTGTCATAATGGCTCCGGTGATTACTATTGTTCTTTAAAAGATGATTTTAAGTAGAGCGGTAAAATAGAGGGAATTGTTGAAACAAATAAAGCTTAAGATTTAAGATTTAGCTACAGTTTTTCTACATCTAGGATAGTTTGTGCACCCTAAGAACATTCCATACTTGCCTTTTCTGTGTATCATATAACCACTTTTACAGTTGGGGCACAGAATATCTTTGTTTAAAATATTGGTATTACTGTATGTTTGATTACAACCGGGATAATTTGAACATCCCTAAAACTGTGTTCCATTAGATGGATTTTCTCTTAAAACAAGCTTCCCGGTCATGCAGTATGTACAATTGGTTGATTTTGGTGCATCTTCTAAACCATCTACTAAGTAATCATTATCGTTAATTAATTCCTCTGCAAATAAAGAAATGCTAGGTGGTATTAGTAATACAACCTCATTTTTAGTTCTTGTGAGTGCCACGTAAAACAACCTACGTTCTTCTGCAAATCTATAACCTTCATTATCATTAAGCAGTAGTGACAAAATTGGGTCATCATTTACTTTATTGGGTAAACCAAGAATATCGTTCTTAAGATTTAACACTATAACATTATCAGCCTCCGTGCCTTTTGATTTATGAATGGTTAAATAGCTGATATCGACATCCTCAAAACCTTTAATTATTAACTTTCCTGTTCTTTCTATATATTTTATTCTACTACCCGAGGTTAGCTTTATTAAGTCGTCTATATCAAAACTGTGTCGCCCAAGAACCAAAATAGATTTCTTGCCATATTTATTTACTAATCTCCGTATTTCATTTATAAATACATTCACAACATCCCCATGCCTATAATGCACAAATTTAATTGGGTCTGCCACCGGATCTTTCTTCGATTTCGGATTCTTCTGTATTTGCTTGGGGTTCTTTAGAATATAGTTTGAAGAAACATCAACAAGCTCTTGCGAGTTTCTGTAAGTTTGCTCTATTAAAAGCTTTTCGAACTTCCCTACAAACTTCTCGAAATTATAAAACAGAGAAATGTCGCTTCCTGCAAATCTATAGATCGATTGCCAATCGTCACCCACACAAATCAATCTTGCACTAGTAAGGTTTCTTATTTCTTTTATCAGATTAAAGCGAGCAAATGAAATGTCCTGATATTCGTCAATTATGATGTATCGATATGTGAAATTAGGTGTTTCTCTTTTCAACTGCATCTCTTCAACATACTTTTGTTCGTTGAAGGGAGTAAGCCATTTTGCCCGCTCGTGCTCATCAACCCCAAAATGCTCTAAATATATATCATGTTTGGTAATGTGAAAATCGGGGCGGTAAACTGTTTCTCCATAAGGGTACGGCTTCTCATATTCGTACTCTACTCCGTTTAGATATAGAAAATTAGCAATTATGAGCTCTTCCATACTTTTAACTTTCTCGCCTTGTATCGTATCGAGATTAGATTTTGCTTCAATGTTTAAAGTCTCGCACTTAGATTTTAATGTTTGAAAATCTACACCTTTTTCTAGGTCGAGCTTTTCGCCCAAAGAATCGAACTTATCATTCTCTTCGGGTATATTCATATAACATGAAATATATTGAATATATGCTTGAAGTGCTTTTTGATCGTTTAATATGTCTTTCTCGAAATATTCTTTTATCACTAATTTTAAAGTGTTCTCATTTGTTAGCACCGGTATATCTGCATGGTATTGTTTGAGTATATCATACCCTAGCTTATGAAATGTTGTTGCTTTTGTAACAAGCCCAAGGCTTTTTAACCTGTCGTTTAATTCCTCTACAGTTTTTTTGGTAAATGAGAGCAATAAAATATCATTAGGATTTACGCCCTTCTGCTCTATCAGATATTTGACTTTACCAAGAATGGTAAGTGTTTTCCCCGACCCGGCTCCGGCCAGTATTAAATTTGAATATTCGTCTGTAATTAATGCTGTACGTTGCTGGTCATCTAACTTCTTGCCTTCGATATTATCGAAATAATCTTTCAGCTTTTCTTTTTGTGAAGATACATAACCTTGATTGTACTCAACAATATACTTATCAAAATCTTGATATATATCGTTAAACTCCTTTACGATAGGTTCATTTTTGTAATGATTAGCTTTATTTTTAAAGTACTTACCAAGGTTTGCATACTCTGCTTTTATTTGATCGCGTTGCACCCAGGTTACATAATCATCAAATGATTGTATAAGATTCATAAACTCTGATATCTTGTGGAGATTATTGAGATATAAAGGGTGTTGGTATTTTTTCTTATCTACTACTAAATATCTGTATGCAATTGTGCTTGCTGCGATTGCAATGAAAACAATCAATAGAATTAATGTTGTACTCAGAATCATGAATACAAATTAAGGGAAAAATGCTTAAATATTGGCAGATTTCGTATTGTATTTTCTATTCTAACTAATTTGATCACCCACTTCCTGCTCAACTCACTATTTGATTTGAACTAGCACCAGGTGCAAGCATTGTTGTGAAGAATGCAATCAACTTCAACGGATGCTTTACTCTAAAAACGAAAAAAAATCATCAAATTCTTCTAAAATTAATTTTATTAACGGATTATTGTTTTCTATAATTATTGACATTAGAAGATTGTCTTTTTCTTTATCGTGGATAATAAATTCGCCTCTATTATGAGTCTTAAACCATCTATTAAAAACAATATTTCTTGCTTGATGCCTATTATCTGTATTATCACATGTATATATCAAAGAATCTGAGTTTTTCATAAAAAAATCTTTGATAATACTTATAATAGTAGCTGAAACTCTTTTATCGTGCGTTTTTCTGCCTCCCTCTCCCTCCTTCTCGAAACTAAATGAATAAGCTTTAGAAGTTTTAAAGTAATTTATTTCAATAAAATAAGCGATGTATTTTACACCGCTTACTGTTAAAAAAGTATATTCTGTTTTTATTTTTTCTCATTCCCATAAAAATTAGCCTCCCCACCATCAATTGCGATAACCTGCCCATTGAGGTAACCGTTATCATCACTCAACAGAAAGCTTACTACACTGGCAACCTCTGCGGGAGTCCCCAATCGTTTTACGGGGTTTCGGCTTGCATATTCTTTTTCAGCCGCTTCGGGATTATCAGGATTCACTTGCCTGAAAGCTTCTTCCACCATGGGTGTCATAATGGCTCCGGGTGCAATGCGTTAGTTAATATTCCATCCGATCCGTATTCAAGTGCTGCCTGTTTGGTTAGTCCGCCACGGCATGTTTGGTGGCTACATAGGCTGCTTGATTCAGCACTCCCCTTAATCCGCCTACCGACGATACATTTACAATTTTACCTCCTCCGTTTTTAATCATTACCGGAATTATGTATTTCATTCCGTAAAAATACGCCCAGGAGATTAATCTCAATCACTTTCTTGAATATATTGGTGTCATATTCAATCAGCGGGGTTTGTTTACCTTCGATACCGGCATTGTTGTAAAACCCATCTATGGTGCCAAATTCTTTTACCGTTTGATCTACGTAATTTTTCACTGCCTCCTCATCTGAAACATCGGCTACTACTGCTAAAACTTTTATTCCCGAATACTTTTGCGACAGTTTTTGTTTAGCTTCATTCAGCGTTTTTTCATTATAATCTATCAACGATATGTTTGCTCCCTGCGATGCTAAATTCTCTGCTGTAGCATAACCTAAACCCACTGCAGCTCCCGTGATAACTATTGTTTTTCCTTCGAACTTTTTCATTTGCTGTTGATTTTAAAATGTGACATAGTTATAACGGTATTATGCGTTATCAGTTCACAAAGATTTTAATGATATTATGCTGCAAAGCTATATCCTCGACTAACAATGTTTTGGAAATATTTAAAGGTCTCGACTTTAGCTTTGCAGAAGAGACACATAACTGCTCTCAACTTTTGGCAAACTAGACATATCCTTCATTTCATATGGCAACAAAGGAGCTGTCGGTTTCAGTTAATAATCCTGCTTCAATATTATTGTATTTGATCAATGCTTGTCTCATAATTCTTTAATATTTACAGGTGCAAGAGTATGACCAAACATGAGCAGCACCTGGTTTACCTTAGATAGACTTAAATTTTCTTTTCCTTGTTCTATTTTACGAACTACTGTTAGAGCTACTCCTGCACGGTCGGCAAATTCCTCTTGAGTAAGTCCTATTTTCCTTCGTTCTTCTTTGACAAAATTTGCTAATGTTGTTTTCATAATTATATGCAATTGCATTGATTTCAATAGATTCTCTTGTTTTATATGCAAATGGATATAAAACGAGACAAATATACAAATTTATATGTAATTAGATATAAAAAATTTCGTATTACATTTTCTCATCTAACCAATTTAATCACCCGCTTTCTGCTCTACTCACTGTTTGATTTGAACTCGCTATCGCTCAAACAGCAAATCAAATTAGCGTGAGTTTTCGCAGATCGGGTCCCGATTAAATTAGCAAAGGCTGAGAAATATAATACTTCAATTGAGAGAGCAAGTCAACGAGCAAGAAACATTAATGTAATACAGGAAACTGCTTATAAAATTTTAGCAATGTAATTGTTTCTGTTCGTAGTCTTTTACGAACGAATTTCTTCAAATCATCATCCATCAACTCACCAAGCCCATTTAGCATACCCTTGTCACTCATCGCTTCCAAGGCATCGATACATTTTTGAAGATAATCGGTAAAAGGCATTTCCATACGTGTTTCTATGATCGATTTATTCACAGGAGTTTTATTATTCATAAAGAACCAGCAATCGAAATATCTCTGTTGGTTATAGATGAGCGGTCGAGCACGGCACATAGTTTGTGAGCAAACATGTCGGGGGCAACCATTACCTGCATATTAACTCCAAGCAGGTTTTTTATCTCATATTTGTCATCATAATTCCTATTAGAAATCTCTACTTTGAGCTTGCGTTCTCTCATACCATAATCGAGCACACAAATAATTCCATAAAATTTCTTAGCCTCATCATGAATAGATCCATGTTTGAGAATGATTTTGCGAACTTTCTCATATACCATATCCTCTTTGCTACTATTAAGTAGATTGAAGTCTAAATCATTATAATTTCACCGTTTTCCTACACTTTGGATAATTTGAACATCCCAAAAACTGACTACCATTTGATGAGTTATTTCTAATCACAAGCTTACCTGTTTTACAATAGGTGCAGTTCGTACAATCTACGCTCTTCTGCAAATCTAAATTCTTCGTTATCATTAAGTAATAGAGATAAAATAGGGTCGTCAGTTATAAGGAGTGAGCCATTTTGCACGATTATGCTCATCAACACCAAAATGCTCTAAATAAATATCATACTCAGATTAGCTCCTCCACACTTTTAACTCTCTCACCCTGAAAAGTATTCAAATTAGATTTTGATACAATGTTTAAAGGTTCGCATTTCGATTTCAATGTTTGAAAATCAATTCCCTTCTCTAAGTCTATTTTCTCTCCTAATGAATCGAAATTATCATTTTCCTCAGGTATATGTTTATATTAACCCAATCTGTTTCATTTTATAAGAGAAAATCTGTTTATATTCTTCCTTATATTCATCGATTAAAAAACTTCTATCGATCCAATCTTGTACTTTATTCATCTGTTTGGAGAAGTCTTTATAAATATTATCACGAACAATATCAGTAATACCTAAACTCATGGCAAACTGATCAAAATCTAGCCGTTTTATTTTTCGTTTACGCCCTCCTAAGGTTAAAGCCAAATCTTCTTTATCATCAGGATAGATTAGATTCACATTCAAAAGATCATAAGCTGGTGAAAACAAAATGCCTTTATCTGTATGCATTAAAGAAAAGTTTTTCAAGTGCATATCGTTATTGCCTGTCAGAAATGAAAATAACACCAATCTAAAGTATTTAATTACATCCAAACCCGAATTGGTAGCGTATTGCTTGATAATTTTACCAACACGCTCATACGAACTTTTGTATTTCTGTTCGGTCAATAGCTGTGACAGCTGACACAAGTCTTCTACGTGAACTTTCTTTCCTTTTACACGGTCAAAGCGTTTGGTAATATAAGCCAGCTCTCCAGTTGAAGTTCTAATTAAAGCATGCTCAGCTGCTTCAATTTTAAAAAGCTTAGCTACGTGCATCGTGAGATCTTCTACCTCTGGCATAAAAGCAAAATCAGCAGATTGTGGTTTCAGGATATAATCCCCCCATAAACCAACTAAAGTCAATCGTTTATTCCCTTTTTCACCGCTTAAGATTAATGATATTTTGGGTTGCACACCTGTTAACGCTAATCTTCCATTTACGGTAATTTGAGCCAATTTATTTAATTGTTCTTGATCTAATTCCAAAACAGGAACCTGTGTTGTTCCAAAGAATTTCTTTGAACAGGCTGGGTGATATTCTCCTGTTTCAATGGGCTGATAGCAAAACAAACAATTAGTCATGATTTTCCGCCTCCATCGGATAAACTGAAACAGCACCAATTGTATCTCTACATAAATTGATTAATAATTCAAAACGATCACGAGAGTTGAGTTTCCAATGCTTCTCGCCAATTTCTAGTAACCAACCTTCTGGAATTAATCCATCAAAAAATGGGAACAGCACATTACTGTGATAAGTATTTTTTGAAAGTGGTAACGTCAAACTTATTGGTTTTGGATTAGGATCTTCCAAATATTCATTATCATAATGGAATGAATAACCACCATCTCCCTCAACCAGATAACCTGCTAACCGATCCTGAAAATATATTTTAGCTTGTCGTGCCATTATTCTCGGATTTTATCAATTACACCAACTTCTTTACCAAACAATGCGAGCACATTGTTTACTTTATCTAATCGAAGCGTTTTCTTACCTTGCTCTAAATCACGCACAAAACGTAAACCAACTCCTGCATTCAGTGCTAAATCTTGCTGCGTGAGCTTTAATTCCTTGCGCTTTTGTTTTACAAATAATCGTAATGAATCCATATCTATACCTTTTTGGGTATAAATATAGTGAAAAACTCCAAACAATACCACATCGGGTATAAAAATATTTTAAAACCATACATTATACCTTCTAGGGTATAATATTAATAAAGATGACTTTATTAATTAAAATGCGCCGTAATAATCGCCCATCATGGTTGTAACTCCAAAGACCATACTTGTTAGTATTCCATCCGATCCGTATTCAAGCGCCGCCTGTTTGGTTAGTCCGGCCACGGCATGTTTGGTGGCTACATAGGCTGCTTGATTCAGCACTCCCCTTAATCCGCCTACCGACGATACATTTACAATTTTACCTCCTCCGTTTTTAATCATTACCGGAATTATGTATTTCATTCCGTAAAATACGCCCAGGAGATTAATCTCAATCACTTTCTTGAATATATTGGTGTCATATTCAATCAGCGGGGTTTGTTTACCTTCGATACCGGCATTGTTGTAAAACCCATCTATGGTGCCAAATTCTTTTACCGTTTGATCTACGTAATTTTTCACTGCCTCCTCATCTGAAACATCGGCTACTACTGCTAAAACTTTTATTCCCGAATACTTTTGCGACAGTTTTTGTTTAGCTTCATTCAGCGTTTTTTCATTATAATCTATCAACGATATGTTTGCTCCCTGCGATGCTAAATTCTCTGCTGTAGCATAACCTAAACCCACTGCAGCTCCCGTGATAACTATTGTTTTTCCTTCGAACTTTTTCATTTGCTGTTGATTTTAAAATGTGACATAGTTATAACGGTATTATGCGTTATCAGTTCACAAAGATTTTAATGATATTATGCTGCAAAGCTATATCCTCGACTAACAATGTTTTGGAAATATTTAAAGGTCTCGACTTTAGCTTTGCAGAAGAGACACATAACTGCTCTCAACTTTTGGCAAACTAGACATATCCTTCATTTCATATGGCAACAAAGGAGCTGTCGGTTTCAGTTAATAATCCTGCTTCAATATTATTGTATTTGATCAATGCTTGTCTCATAATTCTTTAATATTTACAGGTGCAAGAGTATGACCAAACATGAGCAGCACCTGGTTTACCTTAGATAGACTTAAATTTTCTTTTCCTTGTTCTATTTTACGAACTACTGTTAGAGCTACTCCTGCACGGTCGGCAAATTCCTCTTGAGTAAGTCCTATTTTCCTTCGTTCTTCTTTGACAAAATTTGCTAATGTTGTTTTCATAATTATATGCAATTGCATTGATTTCAATAGATTCTCTTGTTTTATATGCAAATGGATATAAAACGAGACAAATATACAAATTTATATGTAATTAGATATAAAAAATTTCGTATTACATTTTCTCATCTAACCAATTTAATCACCCGCTTTCTGCTCTACTCACTGTTTGATTTGAACTCGCTATCGCTCAAACAGCAAATCAAATTAGCGTGAGTTTTCGCAGATCGGGTCCCGATTAAATTAGCAAAGGCTGAGAAAATATAATACTTCAATTGAGAGAGCAAGTCAACGAGCAAGAAACATTAATGTAATACAGGAAACTGCTTATAAAATTTTAGCAATGTAATTGTTTCTGTTCGTAGTCTTTTACGAACGAATTTCTTCAAATCATCATCCATCAACTCACCAAGCCCATTTAGCATACCCTTGTCACTCATCGCTTCCAAGGCATCGATACATTTTTGAAGATAATCGGTAAAAGGCATTTCCATACGTGTTTCTATGATCGATTTATTCACAGGAGTTTTATTATTCATAAAGAACCAGCAATCGAAAATATCTCTGTTGGTTATAGATGAGCGGTCGAGCACGGCACATAGTTTGTGAGCAAACATGTCGGGGGCAACCATTACCTGCATATTAACTCCAAGCAGGTTTTTTATCTCATATTTGTCATCATAATTCCTATTAGAAATCTCTACTTTGAGCTTGCGTTCTCTCATACCATAATCGAGCACACAAATAATTCCATAAAATTTCTTAGCCTCATCATGAATAGATCCATGTTTGAGAATGATTTTGCGAACTTTCTCATATACCATATCCTCTTTGCTACTATTAAGTAGATTGAAGTCTAAATCGACCGAGAACCTAGGAAGGTCATAAAAGAACATTAATGCGGTACCACCTTTAAAACCTAGAATACCCGACAATTCTTTGTCTTCATATATCTCTTTGAGAATTTGGAACAGAAAAAACCTATGTTTGTTAATATCAACCATTTTTAAGAATTTTAAATACTCGTTTTTCTAATGCTGCCGATTCGTATATTGGCAGAATCTGTGAGATTAGAAGCCTGTTGAGTGGGTTAAGGTTATCGAAATAATAATCTTTATTTAAATACAACATATCCAGAAATGCTCTTTCGGGAGTAGCTATATTAACATTATCTTTACGTATAATGCCTTGTGTATTTATTATAATATCCTCTTTGATTCTGCGATAACTGTAAGTATTACCATCAGCCTCTATCTCTCTACTCAAATAACTAACACTTGTATAGCGCGAATCATACTGAAAAACAACTCCAGCCTGTTGTAATACATACTCTAAAGAGATATAAGATGGAGTGTATAGAAGGTTGGCAAACTCAAGAGGATTATAGCCTGGCTTGGCATACACACCTTTTCGAAGATTAAGAAGCTTGCCTGTTTTAACGTAATAGCCCATTTTGTTGGCTAAGTATTTATTTTCAGCCTGTGGGAAAAGCATAGCTATATCTGACAGCCGAAACACCGTTCGCTTGTCTTTATATATGTCAAATATATAATCTACTCCTTTCATTCGTGAACCAATAACACTAATTTTTGATGTTATCAGTTCACAAAGATATAAAATTATTTCTTTATAATCTTGATTTCTTTTGTATTGTGTTTCACGGCTAACCAATTTAATCACCCGCTTTCTGCTCTTAGCAGGAATCGGAGGAGTTACTACTTCTATATTTTTGGAGCGTAGCCATTGGGTAATATGTGCCTGGCCGTAGTTGTTATACTTTACATATATTTCTCCTATCAACCCGACTTTGGTAAACTCATGTTTATAAATCGGGATGTCATTAAAGTCAGCTACAGCCTGTTCCAATAAGGCTGCAAGGCTGTAATGATATCACCTAATACAAGGGTGGATGGATAACATACCTCATTATGTCCATAAATTAATCCCGCTTCTGCCGAAACTCGATTTGTCTTAGGTAGGTTAACAATTTTATAACCGGCCAATTCTCCAATAACCGGAATAAATGGGGATAGATAATCTCGAACTCCTGATAACATCGGGATAGCCACTTACCACCGGACAGTTGAAAGAATTGTTAGATGATTTGAATTCTTTTTCTTCTTTTATAATCATGGGATAGAAGATACGGTCTACTCCCTGTTCTGCCAATGTCAATATATGCCCATGCACGAGCTTAGCGGGAAAACAGATGTTATCTGACATTACGCTTCCAACTCCTTTTTGGTAAAGCTTTGTTGTTGATTCAGGTGAAAGTATAACTTCCATATTGCATTCGGTAAAAAGAGTATGCCAAAATGGATAGTTTTCAAACATATTTAATACACGTGGAATACCTATGATTTTGCGTATCGCAGGCTCTTTCTTTTTCTTATTACGGTCAAAAAGTATTCGATTCTTTACATCAAAAGCATTGTAGCCTTTTTCAGGTGCTGTACTCTTGTCATAAAAGATCTTCTCGCATTTATTTCCTGCATAGCAGATATTACCATTATCAAACCGGAAACGGAGAATGGAGCATTTATTTGTACAGCCTTTACATTGCATTTCTTTGGTATTTATATTATCCACATTTGGCAGTGTTTCTGTTCCTGTGAATGCAGTATGCTTTTTATTTATCTGCCACATCTTATTGGCATATAAGGCTGCGCCCAATGCTCCCATCAGTTCGGGGTAATCAGTGGAGCAAACAGACTTGCCTGACAATATCTCCAAAGCACGGTAAACAGCATCGTTACGAAATGTTCCCCCCTGTACAACAATATGTTCTCCTAATAAATTAAGGTTTGAAATTTTAAGAACCTTAAATAAACAATTTTTTACAACTGAATATGCCAATCCGGATGCTATATCTCCTAAAGATTTGCCTTCGAGCCAAAATAATACTTAACATGGGCGACATTCGCTCTTGATGCAGCTGCTATATCGCGTACACTTGTACCTGCATATCCATTTGTAATAAACAATTCAGTAGCTGCATTTAGAATCCTGTCACTTACATCCGATGTCGAATATCTTTTCCTCATATATTATAAACAATTATTCTACAAAGTTAAACATTCGTTTAAAATTGACACAATATTTATAATTAATATTTGAAAAAATGTCTATTTATTTTGAGATGAAAAGGTTCCTAAAACTCTCCTGCCCGTATCATTAATTAAATTGTGGATAACTTGTAGTTAAGTGAAGTCATTTATATAAAAACTATAAATGACACTCATTGACACTATAAACCATGTGACTATATAGAATATCTATGCTTTGCATTAATATCAACCTCCCCTAGCCCTTTATCTCCTCATATACTCCTCATAATATCATCATAATATCATCATAATATCATCATAAATATATAAACTATCTATAGGTTTGGTAGGGCCGAGCTTATATTAAGTTGCACTTATTGGAATGATTCATGATTTATAGTCCTCTTTTAACTTAAAAAATATGTATATTCATGAATTTGCGTTATATTTTTCTAAATACCCCCTATTTAATTTATTTTTTTAATTTTCCCTTTGGATAAAGAGCATATTTATACTTTATTTGTAGCAATTAATATATATCATGCGTCTAAAGCTGATTCACCAACTAAATTAATATTTATAGTTGCATTTTTTAGACTAATGTTTAATATCGAAATACTAATTACTAATGTTTTAAATTTGAGGAATAAATGAAAAAGCTAATATCAACTACAATTTTTATAGCTATATTTTTGTCTTCCTGTATGAGTGCTTGCTCTTCAACGGATCCAATTATAGACAATGATGATGGCAAAGATATAGTGTATCCGCCCAAAAAACCTGACCCAAATGTGGATTTTAAGAAGTACACAGTCTTCAACGCAGGCGATGATGGTGTAAATAGCTATAGAATTCCGTCGATTGTTACGGCTAACGATGGTTCTGTACTAGTTTTTGCCGAAGCGCGTAAGGATAGCTGGAGGGATAAGAGCAGAACAGATATTGTGCTTAAGCGCAGTGTTGATGGTGGGAAAAACTGGAGTGCAATGAAGTATTTAACAAACGGTGCGTCGGGTGCATTTATGGATCCTACTCCAATTGTGGATAATAAGACAGGCAGGATTTTCCTGTTTACAACATTTTGGCCAACACACGATCATTCGGCCATGTCAAACAAAGCGTATGTAATAACATCTGATGATAATGGCGTTAGCTGGTCGGCTCCCATCGATATTACTGCCGATTTGATACCAAATGGTTATTTCATAAACGGCTTTGGTCCCGGCTCAGGTTTGCAGATGAAAGGTGATGAGTATAAAGATAGGTTAATACTTCCTGCTCGTATATTAAACGGTTCAAACAGTCAGATTAGAAATTATACGCTATACTCAGATGATGCAGGCGATAGCTGGAAGATGGGTAAAGCGGCCGATACAGGTGGTGAGTTCCAAATTGCTGAGTCGCCCAAAGATGTTTTAATTTATAATGCACGCACAGCGGGTGCACGAAGAGTGGCACGCAGTTTTGATGGCGGTATTACTTGGGGTGCTTCGCATATCGACTCGTCACTTCCGGGTGTTTCAAAAGGTTGTCAGAGCAGTGTTTTAGGTTCCGGCAATACATTGTATTACTCAGGTATTGAGGGTATCCCCGAAACCAATTATTATGATGAGAGAGCAGGGTTGTTGTTGTTTAAAAGTGTAAACGGCGGTGAGTCGTGGCCAACCAAACTGCATCTGTATGATAAAGCTGCAGGATATAGTGGGTTGACAATGATTAATAATAACAGTCAGCTGGGAATTATTTTTGAGACTGCAGATTCCGATGGTTTTACAAGGCAATCAATTTCAGGGACACAAAAGCGTCCCGCAGGTTGGATGCGTTTAGATATAATAGTTATCCCAATTAATAATATTTAAATTAAATAATATCCTTATGAATAAGATGAAGCGTAGTTATGTTTTCATTTTTGTCTTTATGTTGTTTTATGTTGCGGTAGCGAGTGCGCAGACCGGTGTAACAATTAGGGGCAAGGTGACAGATTCTAATGATGAACCACTTATTGGAGCATCAATTTTGGAGATGGGAACGAGTAATGGTGTGGTGACCGACCTAAATGGTAATTATAGTATTGAATTAACAAATAGCAATTCAACATTACGGTTTTCATATATTGGTTTTAACACTTATTCTGTTGAGGTTGGTGAGCAGAGGGTGTTGAATGTTGAGCTGAGAGATGATCTTATCGGACTGGAAGAGGTGGTAATTACAGGTTATGGTACCACCGTTACTAAGGATAAGCTTACTGCAGCTATTTCTAAGGTGCCAACAGATGTTATTAATCGCGGTATTCGTTCAAATCCGCTTACAGCGTTGTATGGAACTGTTACCGGTGTTAGGGTTGCTCAAACATCGGGTCAGCCCGGCTCTGTACCGGAGATTCAGATTCGTGCGGGTGCTTCGCTTGATGGCAGCGGTACTCCTCTTTACATTATTGATGGTGTACAGAAGAGTAGTTTGAAGGATATTAACAGTCATGATATTGAGTCGATTGAGGTGTTAAAAGATGCTGCGGCAACTGCTCTATATGGTGCACGTGCTAATAATGGTGTTGTTTTGGTAACTACCAAAAGTGGTACCCCGGGTAAAACTTCTATCAATTTTAATGCTAACGTAGGTAAGAATATTTTGCGCGAGACTTATAAGTTTCTAAGTGCTGCCGATTACCTTCATTGGGAGCGTATTGCATCGCATAGAGCCGGTAAGACTAACGATTTGATGAATGGTTATAATATTGGTTGGGCTGCCGGTCATGATCCATTTGAAGATGGTAATGTAACAGGCAAGGGTGTGTTTAGCACCACGTTTCTTACAGAAGATAATGAGTTTCTGCTTAATCATGGTTGGCAAACTATTAAAGACCCTATAAGTGACTATCATTTGTTGTTTAAGGAGTTCAGACTTGCGGATGTAAATATACAGGATTCGTGGACTCAAGATTATAACCTTTCTATCTCGGGTGGAAATGATAGAGGTAAATATTACTCGAGTGTTGGATATTATAAAGAGAATGGTTTTCCGCACAAAACAGGTTATGATCGTATCTCATTTAATTTGAATGGTGATTATAAGATTAAAGAGTGGTTGACTGCTTCGGGGTTTGTTAATTTCTCGAAGTCGAACACCTCGCCCAACGTGATTAATAATGATGCTAACTTTTTTAGTGTTGTGATGGCTGCTCCTCCCACTTTTAAAGGTCACAATTTGGATGGTTCGGTAATCAAAGTTATTAATAACAATCAGAACGCTAATATGGCTGCAACTGCAGACAGTTATTACAGGAGGCATGAGGATTACAGAACAACGCTTGGTACATCTTTGAAGGTTGATATTGCAAAGGGGCTGGATCTGAAGGTGAATGCAATGTGGTATATATGGATGAACGAACGTGAGTCGTTTAACAGAGCTTATGTAACTGCTCCAAATCGTGAGAATACATTGAGAAATGCAAGTGCGAATTATGGAAGGGATATAGATCAGACCTACAACGCTATATTGAGTTATAATAAGTCGGTTGATAATCATAATATAAGCGCGATTTTAGGTTATGAGATGATTGATAATAGTACGTTCAGACTTAACGCGTCGGGACAGGGTGCTACTTCAGATGATTTTATTAGTTTGCAGTATACCGAAGAGGGTACGACTCGCAAAATGTCTACTTATCACCAGCGCGAGCGTATCATGTCGAGTTTTGTTAATGCATATTATGACTATGATAGCAGATATCTATTTTCTTTTTCGGGCAGATACGACGGTTACTCAAGGTTGATTAACAACAGATGGGGCTTTTTCCCGGGGATGAGTGCAGCGTGGAATATTTATCGCGAAGAGTTTATGGAGGACTATCTTGATACTGTAACATTCTTGAAGCTGAGAGCAGGTTACGGTCAGAATGGTAACGTTAGAGGTATTGGCAGTGATCCATACGTGTTGCAGGGTAATTACGGTACTACATCCAACTATAATGGGGCGTATGGTATCCTGATTAACCAGTTGCCCTACCCTTCTTTGAAATGGGAGAAGACTACATCTTTTGATACCGGTGTTGAGCTGGCTCTGTTTAATAGATTTAATTTGAATGCAGGATATTTTAATAAGGTTACAACAGATCTTATTACGAATGTAAACCTTCCTACCTCGTCGGGTGTGAACTCTATGCGTACCAATAACGGTAACGTTGGCAGTAAAGGTTTTGAGATTGATGCAAGCTATAATATCTTCAATAACAGAGATTTTAAATGGAAAGTTGGAGCTAATGCAACTTATGTGAAAACTAAGATTTTGAAGTTGCCTGATAATGGTAACGAGCTGAACCGTCAGAATGGATTTCAAGTTTATTCAGGAAATGGAAATGATTTGATTTGGGTTGGAGGATATGCCGAAGGTGAATCGTATGGTGATGTTTATGGCCCTAAGATGGTGCATGTAATTCAGGATGAAGCAGATTTGCAGAACTATGCAAATTATGTTGACAATATGCCAAGGCAATCGGTTTACGGTCCGGCCGCCTATGCCGAGCTGACAAATGCTCAGAAAAACAATGCTCAGCAGTTGGCACCGGGTGATGCTGTTTGGATGGATGTTAACGGTGATAATATTATTGATAGCTACGACCGCGTGAAATTGGGTAGTATGATACCTAAGTGGACAGGTGGATTTAATACTTCTATTTCATATAAGGGTTTGTCGTTGTCGGCAGTGTTTGATTACGCTTTAGGTTATTTGAAGTGGAATGCGGGAATGCAGTATTTCATGGGATTAACTTCAAACCATTTTAATGCGCCTGAGATGGTGAAGCAAACTTGGACTGAAGAGAATACTACTGCTAAGCTTCCTGTGTTTGTGAACGGTGACAGTGTACTGAAACAGAATTATACTCGCAGCAACGCTTCTCTTTTCTGGGAGGATGCTTCGTATATGGCTGTGAGAGAGGTGACTTTGTCGTACGACTTTCCAAGCGTAATTGCTAAGCGTGCTATGATGGAGAATATTAAGCTGAATGTAACGGGTCAGAATCTGTTCTATTTCACTAATACTAAGGTTTATACTCCTGAGTATGGTTCTACACAAAACGATAAGGGTGGTTATCCATTACCTATATCGGTATTTATGGGGGTTAATTTGACATTCTAAATTAAATAGACTTGTTAGAAACAGCTATTATAAGTTTGACAAAAAGGAGCAGTTAACTAAACTAAAAGGAGCAGTTAACTAGACTCAAAGAGACAGGAGGAGATTTAAATATCTTTTAATCAGATTTATTTAGGCTAAAAAATTTAGAGTCAACAAGTAGAACTCAAAACAAATCAGAATTAATAAGTAATAAAATATGAAAAAAATAATAATATCGCTTTTAATTGTATTGACCGCCGGCTTTAGTAGCTGTGATTGGCTGGATTTGGCCCCGGTTGATAATTATAGTATAGATAATTACTGGAACACGAAGGATCAGGTGGATAGGTTTATGCGCGGATTGCATAATCGTGTACGCTCGCGTCAGATGACGTTCCTTACTATGGGTGAGTTTAGAGGTGGCACGCTGGATATGAATCTGGTTTCACCTTTTGCACAGTCGAAGAGCGACTTGGAAGTTATTGGTAATAACCTGTCGGTTCAAAATTATGGTATAGCCGGTTTTGGTAGTTTTTATATGGATATAATGCAGATTAATCATGCAATTGAGGAGATTCCTACTACCAATTTTTTATCGGAGCAGGAGCAGAACTACTATTTAGGTGTGCTGCATGGACTGAGGTCGTTCTACTATTTCCATCTTTTTAGAACTTGGGGTGGTGTTCCTCTGGTTGATTATCCTCAGGTTGTGGAGGGTGTTTCATCGCCCGAGGTGCTTAATAAGCCGCGTGCATCGGAGAGCGAGATTTATGATTTTATTAAAAAGGATATCGAGAAATCGTATGAGTATTTTGCTAACGATAACTTCACTCTTCTTGCTCCCGACTATGCATCATTTTGGAATAAGGCTGCTACAAATGTTCTTAAAGCAGAAGTTTTGTTGTGGGGTTGTAAAGTGAAGCCAATTGGTGGGTCTGCTGTTTATTCTGACAATATTGCTGCAGATCTTGCAGCTGCTAAAGCATCGCTTAATGAGATTGAGAGGTCTAGTAAGTTTGATATGCTTGGCAATTACTCCGATGTGTTTGACATCAACAATAAGGATAATAAGGAGATTATTTTCAGTATCAGGTATGCACTTAACGAGGCTACAAATTCATTTGGAGGGTTCCTTTACCCGGAAGGGAGTGGTAATGCAAACGGTTTTGAGAATCGCGACGGCAGCTTGAGGTATGGTGATAATGAATCGCCGGATCCTTTGAATCTTACCAACTCCGGTTCGAAGTATCTCTATCAGTATGATTTCTCAACCTTTAATATGTATGAGGATGCCGACAGCAGAAGAGATGTTACTTTCTTTGATATTTATAGAAGAACTAATCGCTCGGATGTTGCAATTTTGCTGGTGAAGTTTTTAGGTGAGTTGGATCAAAGTAATTATCGTCGCTTTACAAGTGATTGGCCGGTGTATCGCTATACTGATGTGTTGCTGCTTTTGGCTGAGATTGAAGAGGCGCAGGATAATGACCCGGCTTCATATATCAACCTGGTACGCCAAAGAGCATACGGTGATGCATATGAAACATATAAGTATCCCTATAACGGTGAAACTGCAGAGGATGCAATCCTAATGGAGCGCACAAAAGAGTTTGTTGCCGAAGGTAAACGCTGGTACGATATCCGCAGAATGAAGGATGGTGAGCTTGCTAAAGCTTTGCAGATTAATGTGTCGGGCGAGAAGGTTGAGCAGCATCTGTTGTGGCCTATAAATGCAGATATGATTTCGCGCGATCCAATGATTGAGCAAACACCGGGATATTAGTCAAAAGGGATATTCTGATATTATTTTAAAGTTGAACTGGAAATAATATCAGAATATTCTCGAGTATTAATTTCAAATTGAAAGTAAAATAATAAGATATTAAATTAAAATTCTATGAAATCAAATAAAGCTTGGACAAAAGCATTAATTTTTATCGGAGCATTTGTGTTGTTCCTTAGCAGTTGCGAAAAAGATGATTCCAACATTACAGATCCTATTCTACTGACAACGGAGGTGTCTGAAATAAGACAAACAGCTGCAGTGTCGGGTGGTAATGTTATTAATGATGGAGGTCTGCCTGTTACAGCACGTGGTGTTGTGTGGAGTACTTCGCAAAACCCAACGGTTAGTGATAATAAAACAGAGGATGGTACCGGTAGAGGTGAGTATGAGAGTTATTTGACCGGGTTGGAGGCCAATACTACATATTATGTGAGAGCTTATGTGACTAACAGTAAGCAAACTTTTTATGCAAAAGAGATCTCTTTTACTACGATTGAGAGTGTGTTCTTGCCTACTGTTTTAACTGAAGGTGTTGCCGAGCTGACAATTAATTCGGCTGTTATTAATTCAAATATTACCGACGATGGTGGTGCACCAATTACTGCAAGAGGTGTGGTATGGAGTACCGAAGAGATGCCTGCAGTTGATGGTAATAAAACAAGTGATGGTACAGGTAGCGGAGAGTTTACAAGCTCTATTACCAATCTGGAGATGAATACTGTTTACTACGTAAGAGCATACGCAACAAACAGTAAGGGTACAGAGTATGGAAATCAGATTTCATTTACTACTCCTATTCCTGATGGTGAGGGTGATATGCTGACAGATGTTGACGGTAATGAGTACAAAACTTTGTGGATTAACGGAAAGCAGTGGATGGCAGAGAACTTGAAGGTTCTTAAGTATAATGATGGCAGTGAGATTCCTCTTGTTACAAGTAACGACGAGTGGATGGTGTTAACTACCCCCGCTTATAGCTGGTACAATAATGATGAAGAGACCTACGGTGCAACTTATGGTGCGCTTTATAACTGGTTTGCTGTTAACACAGGAAAACTTTGTCCTGAAGGATGGCACGTGCCAAGTGATGATGAGTGGACAGGTTTGATAGATTTCTTAGGTGGTGAAGAAGTTGCCGGTGGTAAGCTGAAATCTACTTCCAACTGGTTAGAGCCAAACACAGGTGCTACTGATGCAATTGGCATGAATATGCAACCAAGTGGTGCTAGACGCGATAATAACGGTACTTTCTTTAGAATTGAGCAGTATGCATTTTTCTGGAGCAGCACCGAAAACAACGAGGCAAGAGCATGGCAAAGACACCTATACAATGGTAATGAAATAGCTAAACGTGGATATAGCGATAAAAAATATGGTTTTGCTGTGAGATGTGTTAAAGACAATTAAATAGTTAGTTTAAATTTTCATAACACTCGAAATTTATCTCATTTGTAACATGGTTGAGATATTTCGTTTCAAAGGGGTAGTTACTGTGAAGTAGTTACCCTTTTTTTGTATATTATAAATTGTTTAGTACAAAATTTCTTAAGAAGTTAACTCTAAATTGTATATCGGGATGAGTGTTGTGTTCAACAGACACACCAGTGGGTAGTTTTGACAATAGTTTAATATACGAATCTGTTGACAGTCCCATCCATTTCAAAAACAGGATAGCTGCAATATCTGCTTCAACTTCTTGCTCCCTGCTATATTCAAAATATTTTTTATGTGAATGATTTCTGAGTCCAAAGTTAACTGCACTTGTTATATCGTAAACAGTAGATGCATAACTATAAGCCAGGGCTTCTGCCTGCTCTTCGGTAGTGTAACCGTCAACTGCTGTAGCATACCCCGCTCCTGCAGCTACAGCAAGTACTCCTGCAGTTATTCCGGTTAAAATATTGTCATTTCGCTCTCTTTTCTTATAACTATACGCTTGACGCTCTGAGTGTTTAAATAGTACGTGTGCAGCTTCGTGTGCTATTACACCAAATACTCCATCTTCATCATCCGATAGTTTTATTATTCCTTCTCCAATAAAAATGTATCCATTGGGATAAGCATAAGCATTAACATCAGACCCACCAGGGCTTACTGTTTTTAGAAAATGGTTATATTTACTGCCAACTAATGTAGCAGCAAATTCTTCATTGTTTTTATCAGCGTTAAAATCTAGAGTTAAACTATTAACTTCATTCCAAAATTCTTTTCTTGACTTCTGTTTTATTCTTGATCCATCAGATTGATAGTCCTGAAAAAAGGGGTTATTTGTTAGTATATAGTCCCAAATCACAGAGTAATCATCTGAATATGCAGGTAAGGGATCAGTGTAGAAAGTTGAGATATCTTTAATGTAGTTTTCGCTTACATTTACTTTGGTTACACTACAACCAATCAAAAATATTAAAGAGAATAATACTAATGTCTTTTTCATATTTATTTAACTTTTAAAATTAATTGAGGACAAATATATAAAATATGTTATTAAAAAAGAATTGTGAGATATTCAAGATTAGGAGAAATTTCCCTCTAATTTCCCCTAACTTCCGCTAAATTTGAATTATTTAAGGAGAAGCATTCTATCATCCAAAAGGGCTATATACTTTGATTGATTATCTTTTGAAAGGAAAGAGCGTTTTATCTCATTCTTCAATTTCTTTGTGATTAACAGGGCTAATTTATTGCCAAACATCATCAAGACCTGATTGACTTTAGTAAGGCTTAGATTTTCTTTGCCTTGTTCCATTTTTCTGACAACAGTAAGTGCCACACCTGCTTTATCTGCAAACTGTTCCTGGGTAAGCCCGGCCTCCTTACGTTTCATTTTAATAAATTTAGCTATACTTAAAGCCATGATTATATGCATTTACATTCATTATCTGCAAATATACGCAATTATATTTAAATGCATATAATATTGATTTTTTATTTCACTTTATATGTAATTAGATATAAAACAGAATAAAAAATCCATACATCACTAAACTAAGCGATGTATGGATTTACTATTTAACTATAAAGTATTGAGGATTTTTTTATTGAGGATCGAAAACAAAAGTCATTATGTTTCCTGAGTTAAATAGTTTTTTTGCAAGTTTATGTACACTTTTAGCATCTACATTTTCGTATAATTCCAAATTTGTTGTATCCAAAAAGTCATCGTTTAGAATAGCTTGAGTTATTATATTTGCCCAAGGTGTTGGAATCTTTTTGTCTAATGCTTTTAATCGGTATTTCCTTATCTCTTCGATTTCAGTTTTTGTTGGTCCCTTTTTTGCTAATTGCTCTGCCTCATCTTTTGCAACTTCAAGCAGTTCGCTAACCATTGCAGGATTTGTACTGAATTCTATGTCTAGTGAGAGTTGTGGCGAGGGATACTTGGTAAGCCCGGCTGTTACTCCTACATGATATGTGCCTCCTCTCTCCTCTCTGATACTATTGTAACATCTTCGGGATAATACGTCGCGCAAGAATAGAGTGTTGACATAGCTGACTGCGTTATAGTCTACATTGGCATGATATGTGATTGCCACAGATGCTTTTGTGGATATAGTGTTTTCAGCAGTATAGTATAGCTCTACAACTCCTTTATTAAGTGCTTGATCCTTGTTTTGAAGTTTTTTGTCTTCTCTGTTTATTGTTTTAATAGATCCAATATACTTTTCAATCATGGGAGCAGCTTTTTCTACCGGCATTGGTCCAATGAATATGAATGTAAACTCACCCGCGTTTGAGAAGTGTTCATTATATAGATTTTCTAATTTCTCAATGCTGAGCGATTCAATTGTGAGTGTGTCGAATTTTGTTCTTATTGGGTCGTGCAAGTATGTGAGTGTTCTTACCGAGTCTGCAAAGAGTTTTCCTTCATTTTTTTCTTCACCTATTGCTTTTAGATATTGCTGTTTGAATTTGATTAGGTCAGTCTCGTCAACAGATACATCATCGAAATGGGTGTATAGGAGCTTGAAGAAATTTTCACTGTTTTGAGGATAAAAATTACCTGAATAATTGTCGGTTCTTTTGTTTACTGCCTGACTGAGTCTGATGCCATTTGTGTGCTTCCACTCTTTTAGGTCGTTCCAGTTTAAGTTTGATGCATTGTAATATCTCATGAAGTTTTTGAGTAATATTAACTCTTCGATTGAGTTATTACGTGCATAACCACCCGGGGTGAAGGCCGATAATCTTATCTGTTTGCCACCGTCGTACGATTCTTTCCAAATTATTCTGGCACCATTGTCAAGACGAAGTTCGGTTGTTGAGTCGAGCGGTATTTTATAATCGATTCCGAGATCTTTTGAGGTTATCTTTTTTGACTCAATGATTTTGCCGGGGATGATTTGAGATGATAGTTCGAGGTCTTTTTGTGCAACAGGGGTATATTGTTCATATTTGGCGTTTTGCATTTTATCAACAAGTGACAGAACCTCTTGTTCAGATGGAAGTGATTCTTTTTCAGATTCAGGAGCTGCAAAGATTATTATCCTGTTGTTACTGTTCAATATCTGTTCAATATTTGCGTTAATGTCTTCAATCTGAATTTTGTCGAGTATCACCCCCGATAATTTTAGCAGCTCGGTTTGGTCTACCAAAGGGCGGTTGCGTGTAAAATTATCTACTACGTAGCTTATTAAATCTTTATTGGCTTTTGGGCGTCCCTGATCTGATTGCTGTTTGCGTATATTAGCCCTTACAATTCTTTTTGCATTGTCAAGTTCTAAGTTGGTTATACCATGTTGTCGGACCCGCTCCACCTCTGTTAAAATACCTCTAAGTGCTGTTTGTAAATCTTTTCCTTTTGCAGGCATTGCTGTGGCTGTAAATGTTTTGCAAGCGTAATCAATTTCGCCAAATACCGGTATGATGAATCTGTAGTCGGCGTCAGTTGCTTTTGCATTTTCTACACATCTTGCACTAAACATTTCACGAAATAGATCATATACGATTTGATCATATATAAAAGCCTCGGTTTGCCTCTCTTCTATTGAGCGATGTGGTATTTTAATTGTCATCCTTACAGAGCTTGCCTTTGTTTCGGGGTCTGTGAAATATCCAACAATTGGCTCGACATTGTCGGGGATTGTGTATATTGTCTTTTCAGCCTCATTTTTTGGTCGTGGAATTGTTGAGAATCTTTCGATAATCCTTTTTTCAATATCCTTTGCATCTATGTCTCCTACAATAATTACTGCCTGCAGGCTTGGTCTGTACCATTTATGGTAAAAATCTATTAACTCCCGGTGTTTGAAGTTTTCTATCACTTCGGCTGTTCCAATTGGCAATCTGTTAGCAAACATTGAGCCGGTTCTTTGTATTTGTGATATGGCTTGCATTGTTCTGGTTAGAGGATCATCACCTCTCCTCATCTCCTCGCGCACAACTCCACGTTCACTTTCAATCTCTTCGGGAAGGCAGTTGATATAGTGCGACCAGTCATGCAACGCCAACAATGCAGTGTCTATGACTGTGCTACGGTTGACAGGTACTTCTGATATATTATATACAGTTCTGCTCATGGAGGTGTAAGCATTGACATTTGCTCCAAATCTTACACCAATACTTTCAAAGTAGCTTAGTAGTTGTTTGTTTGGGAAATGTTTGGTGCCGTTAAAAGCCATATGCTCCAAGAAGTGTGCTAGGCCGCGCTGATTCTCCTCCTCTTGGAGAGAACCAACGTTGTGAGCAATGAAAAAGTCGGCCCTATTCTCACTTAGTTTTGATTCTTTGATGTAGTATGTGAGTCCGTTATCCAGTTTTCCAATGACAAAGCTTGGGTCGACAGGCAACTCTTTCGAAATATCGAATGTTTGGGCAGCTAAGATTACTGCTTGGAAGAGAAAACCAATAAGAAGAATTGTTTTCTTATTCATAATATTCTTATTTAAAATGTTCTGTTTCAGTTACTAATTTTTATTATATATTTAAACCCAATGATAAAGCAAGGTATGGTTTATTTTCGTAGATCCAGTTTTTTCTGTCTTTGCCAAGTAAATTATCCATTCCTAAAGCAATACCGGCTTTTAGATTATTGTATCCAAGACTTATGGCGATTCCTTTTTGTAAAACTACTCCATCGTATTCATCATGTATTGCATGATTTGTGGTAGTTGGGGATATAAAGGTGTTCCCTACTCCCAAAAATAGGCCGTATGAGAATTCGTAATTTGAGATTTTTCTCAGATATAGTCCTGTGTCATGATTTAAATAGTTTATTTTATATCTGTTTTTGGAATATCCGGCATATATTGAGCCGTTGAAATCGCAATTTAGTTGAGTGGGTACTTCTTTTACAGAAGGTCTTATTTTTAGTGGGAGTACAATGAAGCTGACTTCAAATCCCTTATCATGGAAATTTATTTGCGGTATTTTGTTTTCTTCGTATACTAATAATGGGTAGGTTTTTAAAGTTGAACTATCCAATTCGCATGAAAGGTTTTCGGCATTTATTTGATAAATTTTATCTGATCTTCATCACCCTTAACAAACAGATTTTTTGAGTCAGCGCCGTCAGCGTGACTGAAAAATCTGTTGTTAATTTTATGGGTTGCTACGTTTTCCATCGTGCTGCATCCCAATGTTAGAAAAAGAAATGAAGACAATAGAAAATAGAGCCATTTTGAACACATTTTACTACAGTTGTTTTAATTGATTAATTTTAAGTTCTTTCAATAAATATCCTGCATCTGTGCAGTTGTCGATGTACCAGAGGATGTATCTGATATCAACATTTACGCAGTTTGTTACTCCATCTTGATAGTAGTAATTTGATGCAAGTGATTCTTTGTTGCCGTCGAATGCAAGTCCGATTAGCTCACCTTTTGCATTCATAACCGGGCTGCCTGAATTACCACCGGTAATGTCATTGTTTGTAAGAAAGTTTACAGGTAAACTTCCCGCTTTTCCATATTTCCCGAAATCATTTTTCTTTATTAATTCAAGAATGTCAGAAGGGTAAGCAAAGTCGTAGTCACTTGGATTATATTTATCGACAATGCCCTGAGCAGTTGATATATAACTGTATTTTATAGCATCTGATGGTTCCATGTCACAAACATTTCCATAGGTTAGCCTCATTGTGAAGTTTGCATTGGGGTATTGTAATGCTCCTGCATCATTTTTTAAGTTATATAATCTACTTGCATATAGGTTGTCTAAGCCATATGTTGTACCTCTTTTGCCAAGTATTTTGGACTCAATTTTACGGAAGTCAGTTATCTTTATGTCTTGAGCCAATTTTACTGCTGGATCTTCTAAGAATTGCTTAATATTGGCTCTGTCTGTGACTGCCTCATTAAATTGATCAGGATTTAAAAGGATTGAGCTTTCGAATATTTCATTTGACATCTCGGCATAGTTGTTCTCAAATTTTCCGTGAAGATAGTTGGTAAAAGGTCCCCATAGATTTTCAGGTATATTTTCAAAAAATAGTCCTAATGAGTATTCCATTAATTCTTTTTCAACTCTGGCATCGTATTCTGTATAGAGGCTGTTAACTCTTCTGACAAAAAAGTTATATGATTTTTCATCATCAGGGTTTAAAGAATTGCCCCTGTTGCCTAAGGCTATGAATCCTTTTCCGGAAACGAGCGACTGGCGGTAGTATGTCATGTATTTTTGTATGTCTTGAACATCTCTGTAGGCACTTTCCATTGTTGAAAGAAGATCTGACTCACTTTGCATGTATTTTTTTTCTTCCTCCCTTTTTTTGTCTGCAACTTCAAATCTTCTTGTACAGGTAACCTCTCCTGCAAGTGACTCTTGTACATTACTTAGTCCGAAGAATATGTTGGAGTATTTTTGACGAATTTCAGGATCTCTATTCATCCATTTTCTGATTATTTCCATTTTTGAGCCCATTGCCTCAACTATAATGGGGCTAATAACGTTTTGGTTAAAATCAACTTTGTAGGATGAGCTGTATCTGTCAACTCGACCCGGGAATCCAATAATCATTGCAAAATCATCCTTTTCTATTCCATCAAGAGAAATATTGAGGATCTTTTTTGGAACTATGGGGAGATTGTCTTTTGAGTATTTTGCAGGTTTTCCATTCTTATCGCCATATACACGATAGAGGGTGAAGTCGCATTTATGCTGTGGCCACTCCCAATTATCAACATCGCCTCCAAAAGCTGCTGCCTGTACAGGTGGTGCTCCTACCAAACGTATGTCTGTGTAGGTCTCATAATAATACATGTAGTACTGGTTGCCATTCCACATAGAGGAGCAGGAGGCTTCGTAGCCACTTTTTATTTTGTGCCTGTTTTCTACTATACTGGTAACGCGACGAAGTCCGCTGCCCTGCTTGATGCTGCGCAGTGAGTCTCTTACATGATTCATCTCTGCTGTGCAATCTTCAACTCTACGGAGAAAATATACAGTTTTTCCTTGTATTGGAATTTCTTCGGAGCTGTTTTGTGCCCAAAACCCATTTTCAAGGAGGTTGTTGTCAGGTGTACTCAGATTAAATATATCATCATAAGCACAATGGTGGTTTGTGATTAAGAGTCCTTTGTTGGATATCATACTTCCGGTACATCCAAAGTCTAATGATACAACTGCATCTTTTAAAGAGGTTTCATTTTCGCTGTATATTACATCGGACCCAATTTTTAGTCCACCGTTTTCCATTCTTTTCTGCAGTTCTAAATTCAGTGCCTGAATTAGCCACATTCCTTCATCGGCCTTTACTGTAGATGACTGAAATATGCCTGCAATTATTAATATTATTACACAATATTTTTTCATATTCTTGTTCGTTATTTTACTGTTACTTTCCTGTTTTGTCGTTACTAAAAAGTATTTGTTTGTTATCGCTTGTTTGAATTCCTTTTATTCTTTCTCTCTCTTATCTTTAAAATTCAATTTAGCTTCCACTTCCTGTAGCTCTCCGGTTCTCATTTTTATTGTCCACATGTCTGCCGTCAATTTATCCCAAAGCTGATCTTCTGTGATTACTGATGGAATATAAACTATTTTAATTGCCGGCTTATCATATTCATTTAAATATGTTTCTATTCTAGTAGGACCTTCAGTTATGGATAGATAGCTTGACAGGTAGGGTATGTTTCTAGAGTAGATGGGCTTTTCCAGTTCAGGAAATGGAATTGTAAGATAAGCTGAATCAAGATCGGCATATTTTTCCATGTTTTCTTTGTACCTGGAGTTGTAAGCGTTAAAGTGACGTTCTAAAAATTCTCTTCTGGTGATTGTGTCGGTCTCAGTACCCATTTTCACAAATTCGAAGTTTAGCTTTCTGATGTCTTCCTGACCGTCGGCTCTTTTTGTTACAAGTTGCTTTTTTTCAACTATCCCTTTTAAGAATTCTTCGCTAACAGGCTCATTGATATTCATATAAAGGTAGATTGTTAGTGGGCATGAGAACTTGGTTTCGAGTCCGTAGTATTTTTCTTTACCGGACTGTCTGAATTGCATTCCCAAATAATTTGGGTCTAACGTGTCATACATTTTTTCTGTGAATATAGTAATTACTTTTACCAAACTATCAGACTCGGCAGGGTTAGAGATTTTGAATTTTACCGGCGTATATGTTGCTTCCAAAATTTTTTCTTCACTGGTCTGTTGTGGATCATAAAGTATATTTGCTGTTTTGCTTTTTACGAATGAGGCTACACCATATACCCCGGGTACACGACGTAGTTTTGCAGATAAAGCTTTTGCACTACCGAAACATTTTACAGAGTTGAGTCCCTCCATTTTGAATGTTTTCAGATCTAACTCTTCGATATTTTCGCCCCAAGTTTCGTTGATTGTTGGCATTTCCCATTTTGTTGAAAGAATGAGTGCAATTACAAATAGAACTATTGTAAGTATTGCGGGTAGCCAACGGTTGCGTTTCTTTTTATTGAATGTGAGTGCATCTTTTGAGCAGGATGAAATACATTCTCCACAAAGTGTACAGTCGACCTCTTTTATCTCTTTTTCTTTGTTTATTGGTAATCTGTAGGGACATTTTTTTACACATAAATTACATGAGTTGCACTTTTCTTCATCTCGGTGCACTTTTATTAAAGGAAAAACTCCTGTTCTTACTTTAATAATTTCAAGTAGATAGCCTACTAGGCATACAGCTATAAGTAGATATATCCAAGGGATGTTTAATCCAAGGTTTACAAGTATGATGTATAGAATGGTTAACGATAAAAATGAAATAGTAAATTTGAATATGTTGCTTAGGGCACCAAGTGGACAGATATATTTACACCAAAACATGTTTATGTAAAAGCTGCCAAGAAACAGTAGTGCTAAGGCAGTAACCGACATCCATAAGGTAATTTCGCCTTTGAATCCTGTTGCAACTGCATAGTAGGGGTCGAAGTTTTTACAGAACAATTCTGAACTGGTCAAAGTCATGTAGAAAACAATAAACA
The DNA here is from genome assembly GCA_041859795.1 of Fermentimonas sp. GTDB lineage: Bacteria > Bacteroidota > Bacteroidia > Bacteroidales > Dysgonomonadaceae > Proteiniphilum. The sequence continues at coordinate 264,745 of JBFLFV010000003.1, read as the reverse complement.
GCAGAATGTATTTTATTGATCTGAGAAGCTTGTCGCCAATTGATCCGTTTCTGATTACTATCTCTTTTACTTTTAGTTTTTTTCTGAGTCTGCCCATGTATTCTGTTGCAAAACCAACCGGACAAAGATATCCACAGAATAATTTGCCAAAGAGTATTACTCCTACTCCAAGAGCTATTCCCATTAGGATTTGAAGCGAGCTCATATTACACGTCAATGTCTCGTTTGTTATGTATGAGCCAAATGCTTGCAGCCCCCCAAAAGGACAATATGCCTCGGGATCGGCAGGGGTTTTAGAGAAAAGGTTGGTCAGTACTACAATTATTGCAATTAATACCCCCCATTGAAGGAGGTGTCTGAACCAATTTTTTTTGAATTGCTTAGAAAATAATTTCATGTTTTTAGTTTGTGTTTTTAGTTTGTGTTTTAATATCGTTCAATTAAAAAATAAAATTGCTTGAGATAGAAAAATATGATCTGTCGCCCAAATCTTCTGTTGTTACTTTATTGTATTTTAAACAGAATTCGAGTGCTCGGTTCTTTTGGTTTAACATGTGACGGTATCTTGCTCCAATATTGAACTTTGTACTGCTAATATTGTGGTATTGATAGTCCATGTCTAATAGCGATTTGTTGAGTTGAAGCATGCCTAAATTACCTGAACTTTGGGTTTTTAAATCATAACTATCGTCGCCGCTTTTTGAATAAGCAATTCCTGCTTCCAGTTCTAGTGTGTTATTTACAGTAGTATAAAAGTATTTTCTTCCCTCAAGATAAAGTGTGTTTATTGTGAAGTTTTGTTTATATTTTTCGGGGAATACTTTATATGTTTTTGTACTTGTTAATCTGTTGTATCCGGCTGTAATATTGAAGTTGTATTTCCAATCGGTTTTTTTATAACAAAAACGGTATGATGCATCCAACTCGTTAAGTGAAGTTAGATATCTTAATATACTGCCTTTTTCGTAATAGCTCCAGGATTTTATTTCGTCGGGTACCACTTCGTAATTATTAATGATATAATATGATCCTCTCTCGTTGTTGCTAAGATTTAACCTTACAAAGTGGTTGGAGTTGTCTCCCAAAAACTTGGCTGCACCGCTGTAACGGTAACCCAATTTCTCTTCTTTGCTGTATCTCTTTGTCATTGAGAGGCCTTCGTAGTTGTTGAGTTTTGCGTAATCAAATTCAAATTCATTAAAGAATTCAAAATTATTATTTAGGTAGTCCAGTTGTATTGCTCCTCCCATTGAGTTCATGAAATAGGATCTATCGAGGATTGTTGTTGGGGTAATTCCAGATTTAGACATGAAAAATAATCCCTCCATATAGTAAATGTTTTTTCCTGTAATATCGCCTATGAAATTATACTTTACTCTATCTACATCATACTTATAGTTTAGGTTGACACCTGCAATAAAATTTCCTGCTTTACGAGTTATTCCAGGTTTTACCGTAATTGAGGAGTAGACGTTTGAGTTGCGACCGTCAACTCTTTTTGCCATTGTTGCCGTATGATAGTCGATACCAATGCCTAATGCTGTTTTATTATTGAGACTGTATGCTATTTTGCCGGTCATGTTGTAGCTTTCGCTTAAAATCTTGCCCGGAATAGAGTCAAGGATTGGATTTGTTGTAAAGTCGGGTATATATGTACCAAGCCATGTTTGATCCTTTTTGGTGTCGTACTTATAGGTAAAGTCGCCATAAAAAAGAACTTTGTTTACTCTTTTATAGGCTCTTGTGGTGACACCAAAATTGTTTGAACTTTGAGCAGTATTATAGTTTTTATAGTCTCCCTCTTGATAGTTGAAGAATCCTCCCACTGAGGTTATATTCAGAAATTGATAATCGGCAAGCCCCGCTGCATTACTACTTACAGCCCAAGGTGTACGCATCTGTATCTCTTCGAATGTGTAATCAGTTTTTTCAGCTGATTTTTTTTCCTGAGCATAGAGATTAAGTGAAATAAAAGGGTATATTGCTAATACACCTATTAATATTTTATATATTTTTTTCATGTGAAATTTTTTTATTGATGTGGGGTTAAACAATTCCTAGTTATTATATAAAGTAGGCTTTGGTATAACTGTAAAATCATTGGACGAATTGTTTGTATCCATGTATACAATCCTTCCTCCCGCCTTTTCAGTTTCTTCAACGTCAATTTTTCTGATTATGCTTTCACTTTGACCAGCTCCCGATATCATTGCATATCCGTTATCTATTTCCGACATGAATCTTTTGGTGTCGGTAGGATTTCTTAGACATTCAACAGCATCTAGTATTAAGTTTTTGTCGACAAGCAGTGCGCTCAAATTAACATTAGATGAGTTTGGGTTTAATGCGTAATTATCTAATATGTACTGCTCTACGCTTTTACCCCCTAATGTGAATATAAAGAAACCGGGACTATTGTTTGATATTATAAAGGATGTGGCTCCACCAATTTTCCATATACCAGCTAGCAACTTAACTCCTGCTTCGGGGGTTGCATGACGGGGTGTCATGATGGGGTTGTATATTGCCCAATATCCGGGTTTGCCTAAATTTACTGAGGCTGAAACGGATGCTGAGTGGTTTATTGCATTCATTGCAATAACAACTTCTTCACCTGGTTTAAGTATGTTGTCTTTGCCCGTTCCCGGGAACATCCATACCATTGATGCTGCAGGTATTGAATCTCTGAGTTCGGAAGTACCCGGTTTTACCCAATCGGATAGTTTTCCGTTTGTAGGAGCATTAAATGGGTGTACAACTCCCATGCATAGAGAGTCGAGATATGCATCCTGATCAGAATTATTGTATAGGATAAAATATTTGTCGGTTGTGTAGTTTTTACCGGTTTCTTCGCTAAAGCATCCACCAAAGTATAGTTCCTTAAATATTATCTGACCTGATTTTGATACAGAGAGATTTATTTCAACACTTTTTGGTTCGTTTATTGCTTCAATTTTTTGAGATGTTCCATTGAAGAGGTAAAGAATTCCACCCGAATCTTTATGAGATGTTTCGGTTGTTGCTATATAATAGCCGGGAGCTACTTTAATTTCGGCAACCCCTGATGCATTTGTGGTTCCCTTAAATTCGAGTCCTGCAGTATTGTCGTAAAGAGACACGATTAAACCTTCAACCGGATAATTGTAACCCTCAGGCATTTTTACACTTACAGTAATAGCTTCGCTTGCATTTAAATCACTGAACTCATCAGATCTGATATCTTCGAGACAAGATGTGAAGATGATCGTGAGTGTTGTCAATATTGCTATGTATTTATAGTGTTTCATATTGTTTGAATTTTATTGTTTGTTTGATCAGATTTATCAAAATTTAAATTTCAATTCAGCACCAAAATAAATATCCGAATTTAGTCTGGCTCCAACATAATTTGGTCGCGCTTTATTTTTTAAGATTGGCGTGTAGTTTGTGAAGTTGTTGGCATAGAAAGAGAGTGAGGTGTTGTCTCCTATCTCTTTTGTTAGCCTAACATTTGCCATCATATATGGTTTGTACCCGGTGGTCAAGAAATAGTAGCTGAAATTGGTTGTTTCCCTTAATAATGATAGTCGGGTTTTTAATGCCGGATCATTAGTTGTATGAAAATCTGAGAATGGATGCTTTACACCGTCAAAATCAATGTAGTAAATTGGGTCTCTATATATATCTTGAAGTACATTTTTGTTTGAATAGTCGCCATATATAGGCTTACCATTTTCATCTTCAATGTATGAGTTGACAGGGTCGTAAGTAAATTGCGATTCATTGAACCAAACAATTTGAGATGTTAAGGAGATTACCATACGAATTGCAGGGATATTGGTCACGAAATTAACGTTGGTGTTTAATCGACGTTCACTACTTCCAATGTTGCTTCCGAGACTTTTATCGAAGACAGCTAAATAGGGGAATACTTCTTGTGAATTAATTGGGTCGTTGGTATTGAGTTTTCTATATTCAACACCTGAACTGCTGTTTTTAACGTTTAGGTAGGCTCCGTTAAGTATGACTGTTGTGTTTATTGTTTCAATCTTGGGAAATGAGACTGAATACTCGATGCCCCATTTGTCAATTATACCGCGGTTGTCGGGTCTGCTAAACAGTTTAAAGTCGTTCCTTAGCGTATGAGGTACTTCAACATATTCTCCACTTTCATTTTTAGCATAAACTGTGTTGTTTTCAAATTTTGGATCTGCGTTTGGATCTAATACTGCATCAAAATATTTTATTGTATTTGTTTGGAAGTTAACATTTGAAGTGATTCCATCAGTAAGCTTTTCTTTGAAATATGTGACTTGTCCATTAGTCCCTAATATATTAAAATCAATTCCCAGCTCTATGTTGTGGGTTTTGTTTGGCTTTAAGTTGTAAGGGAGTAATTCATCTATAACATCTGTTTGTATGACTGCAAGTGATTTATTGACTTCTGTATTTACAAACCTGAATAAATTATAGTCGATATATACCGGATCGGGATATAGATATCCAATTGAGGGCAGTTTTTCCATGATACCCCAACCTCCTCTAAAGTTGAGTTTTCTGAGTGTGCCTCTAAATTTAGGTTTTATTACTTCAAGTTTAGCATTAAGTCGAGGCTCTACAGTAGGTTTGTAGTCATATCCCTCAAGATTCATTTTTGTTATTCTTGTTCCGGCAACTAGTTCAAGTGTGGATTTATTTATAGGAAGTTTGACTTTCTCTTCAGCAAAGACACTAAGGTTGCCCATAAATGGGATTTCTTTGTAACTTCTCTCTCTAAAAAAGGCAGGAGTTGCATCGGTGTAGTATGTACCTCTACCTACGTTTCCATTTAGGTTATACTCTACACCAAGAAGTGTGGAAAACAGTGTTTTTCCGGCAAGCTTGTTAAGAGTTCCATGTATTTTGGCATTGAAGTATAGTGGTGTGCTCTCTCTCCAATAATCTTCATTATATAGTAAATCTGTAAATGTACCCTCAGCTATTCCGGCTGTTTTTGTATTTGTGGTTGGTACCGGTGTTCTGTTTATTACACTGAACTGATTTGTTGATTGTTTCTGATATGTTGCCGATACATTGTAGTTTAATACTGATATAAATGACTTATTGAGCATCCACGAGCCATATATTGAGCTGTTTAAGTTGTTGGTTGATGATTTGGAGAAATCTTCTTTTGAAACATCGGGGTCTTGAGTTACATTGTTGGATGTGAAGGTGCCATTCAGTTTGAAGTTAAATCTGAATGGATTTCTATTCTTGCTGAATGTGTTAGAGTATGAAAGACCAAGGGTTGTTCTGTCGAATATGTCAACAGGAGAGATGTTTCTCTTGAATGCTCTTGCATAGTCGGCACTTACATTGAAAAATCCGGCATCGGAAGGGAGTCTGTAACCTTTGTTTATTGATGCAGCCTTAGTTCGTGGATCGGATTTTACTCTAACTTCGTAGGGAGTCATTCCTGCTTTTGTTTTTACGATGATAGCACCTGATGTCATGTCGCCATACTGAGCAGAAAGAACTCCTGTCATTACTTCTACTGATTCGATATTATCTGTAGGTATTTTTCTGTAATCGAAATTACCGCCTCCAATTTCGGCATTGTTTGATATTTTGTTGCCATCAATCATTAAGCCGACTCCGACAGCATTTAGACCACTATTGTCTTTTATACTCCTAATACTTACCGTATTTTGTGATGAAAGTGTTGGATTACTTGTAAGAGATCCGGGCATTAGCTGCATTACGTCCGCTAAGCTTGAGGGTTGAAGGTGATCTATTGATGTTTTCTCCATTATGTATGAAGAGTTTATTGCACCTCCTGCTTGAGCTGTTACAATAACATCTTGAAGTAATAAATTGCTTTGTTCAAGTACAACTTTGAATTTAGCTACATCTTTACTTATACTAATTGGGCTGTTGTATGTGACGTATCCCATGCTTGATACTTCGAGAGTGTAGTTCCCGGGAAGTATGTTTGCAATGTAGAAGTTGCCATTTTTATCACTGGTGGCCCATAAGTTAAGCTCCTTGATAACTGCTGTGGCAAATACGATAGTTTGTCCGTCAGTACCATCTATAACTGTGCCACTTATTGAAAAGCCTTTTTTATCGGCAGGTTTTGGAGATTGCTTAGCCACAACGGGAGTTTTTGAATTGTTTTGTATGTTTTTTTCTTCTTTGTAAAAGACAATCTGCTTGTCGTAGATTTTATAGTTAAAATTATTTCCCGCTGTGATATATTGAAGAATTTCATCTATCGATTCACTCTGAATATCGATATCGATAAATTTATTCATTTCATTTTCTAATTCTCCCGGGACCAGAAAAATGAAATCACTTTTTATTTCAATCTCAGAAATTACTTTTTTGATTGTTGCATTTTCCAACTTTATGTTGATTTGAGTTCCCTGTGAGTAGGATTCTGCATTAGCAGTTAAAATTACACAAAGTGAAAATAAAATTAGTACTTTCGCTGTTTTAAATAGCGACTTGCCATTGTTCTTCATACAAAATAATTTATGTGTTACTTAATCCTTAGTTTAGTTTGTCAGTTAGTTAGTTTGCTCCTTGATAGTTCTAGCGTTTATTTAGCCTTGCATTGATTGTTTCTTGAGATTTTTTTGTTTCTCTATGTTGAATGTATTAATTTATTGAACCATATTTTATTTATTTCTTTTGAGTCGATTTGTTTCTTAATGAGTTTATATTATCTGAAATATAAATAGTGTTATTTGTTTTTTTGTAGTTTGTATTTGATAGAGTAGCAATTGATTTCATTACATTTTCTAAGTCTTGAGATAGATACAGTTTCCCATTGCAGGTAACTGTTTTCAAGTTTGTTGCGTTTGAACAATCAAGCGATAAATTGTAATATCGAGATACATATTTTAATACTTCGGATATCGGTGTTTCGTTGAGTGTTAAATAACCTTTTGTCCAAGTTATATGTTGTGATACATTTATTACGCGCTTGTTGAATGTGTGATTATTACAATTGAGCGTAGCGTACTCGTTAGGTGATAGAGGGAAGTCGACATTAGTTTCCTTTGATGTTAAATTTACTTTCCCTTCGACTAAGACTACTGATTTTTCCTGCTTCTCGTAGGCAGAAATACAAAATTTGGTTCCTAATACTTGTACTTTGAATTCAGGTGTTTCTACTACGAATGGGGATGTTTCATTACTTTCTACTTCGATATACATCTCTCCTATAAGAGTAACTTCACGTTTGTTTTTATTGAATGTTGATGGAAAGAGTAGTTTTGTTCCCGAGTTGAGCCAAACCTTTGATCCATCAGATAGTGTAAGTGTTGCTCTTTTTCCATAGGGAACTGTGATTGAGTTAAGTTCATCAGTATCCATCTTAATCTCAGTCTGTTCTGCCACTTCAGCTATTTCATATTTGTTAGATTTATCTTCACTTATTATTGCTGTACCCTCTTTATCAATTTTTATGTTGATGTTTTTATCAAATTCATTTATTTTACCACTGGAGTAAAATTGGATGTTTTCTGTATCAAGTTGAGAAATAGAGATATGTTCGGTATTCGATTTAAGCAATAAATTATATGTTAGTAAGCATGATAAAAATAGAATCGAAGCTGCAACACCATATCGTAAAATAGTTCTGATTTTTTTGTTTTTTTTGCCTGTTGACTCATTATTAGAATATGCAGTGGAGATTATTTTATTTAAAAGATCTTGCTTTTTAGATGTAACTAGATATTTCTTTGGGAGTGTTTTTTCTTTTAAATATTTGTCGGCAAGCTTAATCTCTTCTTCTAAATGAGGATATTGATTTATAAGTTTGCTCCAATATTCGTCAGACTCCTTTGAGGGAGCATAACGCCACATTAAATATTTTTCGTTTAGTAGAAGATCCTTATAAGTTTTATAGCTTTTATTTTTGCCGTTTAATGTCATAAAGTAGATATATTGTAGTTACAAATTATGCTAAAAATGCTTTAACTTCTAATAAGAAGACGTAATAAGAGCTGAAATGTCTCCGTGTTTACATAATTTAACATCAATTTAACTTGTTTGTGTTGTTTAATTGTTTAGCGTGTTTAGTGAGTGTCTAGCTGGTGGATGTGTACATTTGACAAATAAATAGTGATGTAAGGAGTACTCCGAACTTCTCGCGAAGTGTTGTTAGTGCTTTATAAACCAGTTTGCGACAATTGTCGTAATTTATATCCATTATTTCTGCAATGTGTTTATAGTCTTGCTCCTGTATAAAATGCAGATAAATTATTTCTCTTTGCATAGGGGATAATAACATTAACATTTCATTAATTTTCAGTTGAATCTCTTTTGAGTCTTCATTATAAATAATCTTGTCTTCGGCTGTTTTTTGAGTATCAGTAAAAAGAGTACTTGAATCATTGTAGGTAATAAATGATATTGATCCCATAGACCTTTTAATATCAATAAGTCTGTTGCGAAGCGATCTGAAAAGAAATGATTTGACGTTTAATATTTCATTAATATCTCTTTTACTCTCACATAAATTAGCAAATATATCATGTATGGCATCAATGACATCTTCCTCTTCAAATCCTAAATAGAGACCATAAGTATACATGTCATCTACATAATAGTTGTAAATTTCAGTAATTTGGTCGCACCTTGATTCAAACAGAGAATTCATGAAGATAAATAATGAAAAAAGAACAAAAAAGTAGTGAACACAAAAATACTAATATAATTCTGATTTCATAATTTAATTTTTAAAATATTACCTATTGATGTTATAATTAAGAAAAAGAAGATAAATGAGAGTGAAAATTAATTTCAACTTTCTATGTGTAATTCAAAACTATCACTTAATATTCATTATAAAAGTCATGACAATTGTTATAATCTTCGGGAAGACAATCTGTGCCGAATGAATGTGGGCATATCCACCGCAAATGGGAAAGTGGAACTTGCAGATTTGTTTTATATGTGAGGATATATCAATTATTTTTTATTATTTTTGCCGTTTCCCGAAAATTAGAGGTTAAAAAAGTGTGCGGGAATTGTTGACATTAAATATAATAAAGAGGTTAAATAAAACAATGGATATGAATATTAGAAAATCAGTTTTACTAGTTTTTGCTTTGATATTTTTTGCTGGTGACGGAGTTGCCGGTGTGAAGTCTGCAGAGGGTGATAAGTATGGTTATTTAAAGGATAGGATCTTAAATAGCAATGTTGAAAATGTGCTTGTGCCTTTTACAGAGAGCAGTAGTTCTTTGAGTTTTAAGGGTGTGGAGGATGCAAAAAGTGCTGTTTGGAGTTTATGGAAAGAGGTTAATGATGAGTTTGAGAAACTTCCTTCTGCAAGTAATATAAATGGTGATGAACTGGTTTTGCATAGCTGGGAGTTAATTGATGAGGATCCTATGCCTTTTTATTATATTAAAAAAGTGTCGGATGTTGAGGAGAATCTAAAGCCTCTTTTTTTGAACCTACATGGTTCGGGTTCAAAATTTATTGAGTTTCCTACAACTTTGAAACTCTCTGAGAGTTATAAGGATGTTCCATCTGTCTATTTTATTCCGCAGATACCAAGTGAAAGACGCTACAGATGGTGGTACCAGCCTGTACAAAATGCGTGGGAAAAGCTGTTTAGACTAGCTATGCTGAATGATGAGATTGATGCGAACAGGATTCATATTATTGGTATTTCGGAAGGTGGATATGGTAGTCAGCGATTAGGTGCCTATTATGCAGATTATCTTGCAGGAGTGGGCCCTATGGCCGGTGGTGAGCCGCTTAAAAATGCTCCTCCGTTGAATTATAGGCATGTTGCTTTTTCATTTCATACAGGTGAGCATGATAGAATGTTTGGACGTAATGAGTTGACAGCATTGGCAGGTTCTGTTTTTGATAGTTTGGCTACTGTGTATCCCGGCGAATTTGTTCATAATATTGTTATACAAAAGGATAAAGGACATGCAGTGGATTATTCTCTTACTACTCCTTGGCTTGTTGACTATACTAGAAATATTGCTCCAATGAATATTAGTTGGGTGCATTTTCCTATGCATAACAGGTATAGAAAAGGTTTTTATAATGTTGCTATGGAGGTGTTCCCAAATATTAAGGAGGAGGATAAGTTTAATAGAATCCTGTTTGATATTAGGTTTGATAAGAAAAAAAATGTTGTAACGATTGATGCAAGTTTGATGGATGATGAGATGAATGAGTTGAAGGAAATTGATAATGGACGAATTGCACTTTTTTTGGATGAGAGATATGTTAATTTGAAGAAGAAGGTGAAGGTTGTATATAATGGTGATGTAGTCTTTAACAATAAACTTAAATTGGATGAAAGCAATTTGATAGAGAGCTGTGGCTTGTTTGGAGACCCCGAGAGGTTGTTTCCGGCTAAGGTTTCTATAAATCTATAATGGTTTATAGTTTTTTCATCTGTATATAACGATGGAGCGAGCATGTTGATTTGTGTGAGCTTCATCGTTTTTTTTATGTGTAAGTTAAAGCCGGCATTTGAGCCGGCTTTAATGCGTTAAATAAAATACTAACTTGTTCATATTTCTTTTCTATAACAAAAAATAAATAAGATCTTACGAAAAACAAAAGTGTGTTTATAAGAATTTTTTGTATGTTTGCTTCCAATATAATCATAATTGTACCTATTGAGGTGATTTCTTATAGTGTAAATATGCGTTAACTGAAAATGATTTATTTAAAGGGAAACTTAGAGTGGCATAATTTTTTGAAGAAGGAAGACAAAGATTCTTTTGAAACCCTTTATAAAAATAATGTTAAAGATTTATATTCATATGGGTTGAACTTTGGATTTGAAGCTGATGACTGTATGGATGCAATTCATGATGTTTTCTTGAAAATTTTTTCTCAAAAAAAACAATTAACACATATTTCTAATTTCCGTTATTATCTTTTCAGTAGTTTTAGGAACCGTCTTTTTGATTTGCATAAGTATCGAAAAAAGACAGTGTCCTATGATGTAAGAAATTATAATTTTGAGGTAGAGGTATCTGTTGCTGATGATTATGAGGATAAAGAAGAGAGTAGATTGCTAAAAGAGAAGGTTGAAAGGTTAGTGGCCCAACTCACTGAACGTCAACGTGAAGCCCTATTTCTTCGATATATGCAAAATATGGAGTATAAAGATATTGCCGAAATAATGCAAATTAATACAGAATCAGTTCATAAACTGGTTTACAGAGCTTTCGAAACAATACGTAAAAACAACAAAGATTTTAATCTTCCAATTTTAACTATATTGACTTATTACTTTTTTGAATACATTTGAGAGTTGTTTACTTTAAACATAGTGTTTATTATCTACTATTTTTACTTTTCTTGACCTTACTTTTCTTGACCTTACTTTTCTTGATTTGAATCGTTAAAAAATATTTTTTGCAAATTGATGTCCATAAAACTTTAGTTCGGTCGTCTTATTAATATAGTAAGACATTTAATGTTCTTTAAACATGAACGACAAAAAACATTTATTTTCTGTTTCAGATTTTTTATATAACGACAAGTTTATTACTTGGCGGCTATTTCGCACGAATGAGCTGGATGAGTATTGGAAAGAATTTTTAGAAAACAATCCGGATTCAAAGTTATTACTGGATGAGGCTTGTAAAAGGTTTAGTTTTATAAAGTTGAGTGATAAAAATCTTAAGTCCGAAAAAGAGAAAGAATTATTTGAGAGAATTTATTCAAATATTAATCGCAGAAGAAAGAGAAAGTATCTAAAGTATTGGAGTTCAGTTGCAGCATCGGTTGTGATTTTACTTTCGATTGCTTTATTCAACAAGTATTATAATGAAGAAGAATTGGTTGCAGAGACCGAAATTACCGGATTTAGGTTACCCGAAAAATGCATGAAGCTGTTTTTTGATGAGGAAGTTGTCTTTTTAGAATCTAATTGCGAAATCACTCTCTCAGATCAGGGAGAGGCTACCATGACCTATAACAATAGCGAGGTTAAGAAAACAGTTTCAATTAATAACAAGATTAATAAACTAGTAGTACCCTTTGGACAGAGATCAGTAATAACATTATCAGATGGCTCAAAGGTGTGGATTAACTCAGGTACTGAACTGGAGTTTCCATCAAGTTTTACGGGCAATACTCGAGAGATCAGAGTTAACGGTGAGATATTTTTAGATGTTCATAAGTCTAATCAGCCATTTATTGTGCACACACACAATTCGAGAGTTGATGTTCTGGGTACTCAATTCAATATTTCGGCATATAAAGATGATAGTGAAGAACGGGTTGTGCTGGTTGAAGGCAGCTTAAAAGTGAGTGCGGGTGATGCATCTTCTATGGTTATTGCCCCAAATGAAATGGTTTCAATTTTTGATAATGAAATTACTAAAATGTATGTAGATGTTTCTGAACACATTAGTTGGCGACATGGTGTTATGACGTTTAAACGTACACCTATGACCGAGGTTTTAAAGAGTATTGGGCGTTACTATAATGTCTCGTTTATTATGAACGATAATATTTCTATATCAGAAAAAACAGTGTCGGGTAAACTATTATTATATGACGATTTAGACAGTGTGATGAGTGCGTTTTCATATCTTTCATCCACTGATTATAAAAGAGAAAATGAGCAGATAGTTTTTCTAAGAAAAAAATAAGTATTTAAAAATTTATGTATGGAACAAATTGTTGACTTTATGAAAATTGCACTCTTTGGGTGCCAAAAATCATTACAGATCGTGAAAATCTTCGTGTTGTTTATCATTCTCTGTACATTTAGTTTGAGTGCGGAGATTGTATATTCTCAACAAACAGAAATCTCTATGAATTTACAAAATGCAACTATTCAGGAGGCTTTTAAACAAATAGAGAGGACTACTGATTTTATGTTTCTTGCTACTGATGAATCTGAGAATGAATTACACAGGCGTATAAATGTGTCGATAGAGAATGAGTCGATGAACGAAATCATGGATTTATTACTGAAGAATACAAATTTAAATTATCAAATTATTGGAAAACAAGTTTTAGTTTTCCTGGGGGAACGTGCACCAGTAAATAATGTTATTACTTTTCAACATCAGCCTCCCTCTACCTTTATTGTTAGAGGAAGGGTTACTGATAGTGATAATTTGCCTGTACCGGGAGTAGCAGTTATTGTAGAGGGAACCACAAAAGGTATTGATACAGATAAGAATGGAAATTATGAAATACAAACTAAGCCTGACGATAGATTGCAATTTATATGTATAGGTTTGAAATCGAAAATTGTTAATGTAAATGGGAGGGAGGTTATTAATGTTATTTTAGAATATGATAATACAGCCCTTGAAGAGATGGTTGTTACAGGTTATCAGACCATTGAAAGACGTGATATGGTTGGTGCTTACACAACTTTGAAAATTGAGGATGTTATGATACCCACATATTCATCTATTGATCAGATGCTACAGGGACAAGTTCCGGGAATGATAGTTTCAAACACATCGGGACGTGTTGGATCTACTCCAAATATTACTATTCGTGGACAATCAACAATATTAGGTAATTCGGCTCCATTGTGGGTTGTTGATGGTATTATTCAACCCGACCCGATACCAATCAACGCTAATATGGCTGTTGTTGGTAATATGCAAGAGATGGTGGGAAGTCAAATTTCGTGGCTTAATCCAAATGATATTGAAACTATTACTGTGCTAAAGGATGCTTCGGCAACTGCAGTTTATGGCTCAAGAGCCTCTAACGGTGTTATTGTGATTACAACAAAAAAGGGTCGAGCCGATCGTACAAGTATTCAGTATAGCGCCAACTTCTCAGTGCGCGCAAGACCAACATATGATATGTTTAACTTCATGAACTCGTTTGAAAGAATACAATTTAGTAAGGAGGCTTATGACGCAGGTGCAAGATACCAAAGTGTACCGCTTCCCCAAATTTATACCTACGAGGGTTTGATACAGATGCTTAACTCCGGGAAAATTTCTGAAAATGATTTAATGGCTCAAATGCAGAAGTTGGAAGTGGAAAATACCGACTGGTTAGATATTCTTACAAGAAACTCTTTTAGCCATAATCATAACGTAAGTTTGGCAGGGAGTACAGAAAAGACTTCATATAACGCATCTATAGGATACTCTTCTAATAAAGGGATTGAGATTAATAACGATATCGAAAATTATTCGGCAAGACTTAATATTAGTACTAACTTGACCGACAAGATTCGTCTTAACTTTAATATTAGTGGCTCTCTTAGCGAGACTTTGGGTTATGGACCGGATGTGAGCCCGATTAATTATGCAAGAAGTACTAGTCGTGCGATTCCTGCTTTTGATGAAGGTGAAAGGGTTTTCTATCAAACTTATGGTGGATATATGTTGAATTCGTCTGAAGTGATGTTTAGTTATAATATTCTGAATGAGTTAGAGAATAGTTTCTCGAAGTTTAGTAATTCGAGAACTAGTTTGTCACTTAATTTAGATTGGACTATTTCTCCAAATCTTACTTACCAAATTGTGGGTGGTCTTTCGCACGGTATTACAAATTCCGAAGGTTATGCAGGAGAGAAAACTACTTATATTGCAAGGAATTACAGGGGTTATGATTATGGTTCAGAGTTATCAGGCTCTACAAGGTTTAAGGCTGCAATGTTACCTTTTGGAGGCGAGCTTTTAACAAGAAGTTCGAAATCGGCTTCTTACAATATGCAACATAAGCTGGTTTTCTCCAAAACTTTTGATGAGATTCATCGTGTGAATGCTATGGCAGGTTTGGAGGTTAGATCTGAGGATAGTGAGTCGGAGCATAATACTGTCTGGGGGTTTGCACCCGAAAGAGGAGAAAGATTAATTAGACCTACGCCGGTGGCTGACTTAGTTCCGATTGGAAGGGTTGTACCACAGGATTGGGGTATCCTTGAAAGAATTTATCAGGGAGGTTTTATCAAATCTACTCAGACCAATAATTATATATCATATTTTGGCACTTTGGCATACTCACTTAATAACCGTTATGTGATGAACTTTAACATTAGAGGTGATGCATCTAACCGTTTTGGGCAGAATGTTAACAAGCAGTTTGATCCAATTTATTCTTTAGGAGCATCGTGGAGAATGGCCGAAGAACATTTTGTTAAAGAAAATATTTCGTGGTTGAATCAGTTTAACCTACGTGCTACATATGGAATTCAAGGTTATGTTGTACAATCTTTGAGTCCGGATATGATTCTTAGTTTGCAGGGTGTGAGACCTATATATAATGAGTATTTTAACCATATAAGCAGTTTGCCAAATCCTCACTTAAAATGGGAACATACAAAGAGCTGGAACTTAGGTTTGGATATACAGGTTTTTAAAGATGTCACAATGAGCATAAACTATTACAAAAGACATTCTAATGCTATTAACTTGGTGGATGTGGCACAGGAATATGGGCTTGAAAGGATGTATATGAATGGTGGTCTGATTGACAACAAGGGTGTGGAGGTGTCTGTGAGTCTGACTCCGTATAATGGAAGAGATTTTGCATGGACCTTGCGTATGAACTCATCTAAGAACTGGAATTTATCTAAAACCGAAGATGCTAAGGCAAGAGCCGATCAGCTTACTAAGTATGACTTTCTGCATGGACGAAGTGATATGTTGCTGAAGAAAGGATATCCGTTGAACGCATTCTGGTCTTACTCTAGTGCAGGTTTGTCGCCCGAAAACGGTATGCCAATTTTTAATCTTCTTAATCAGGAGGTTGATAATAATATCGACCCTACAAAGTTTTTGGTTTATTCAGGTGAGCAGACTCCATATTTTACCGGAGGCTTCCATAATACTTTGAGGTATAAGAGCATTATGTTGAATCTTAACTTCTCAGCAATACTTGGATCTAAGAAGAGACTGCCTAATCCATATGCTACATTTTATTCAGGTAAAATTCCGGATCCTTTTGACAATCTCAGTAAAGATCTGAATAACAGATGGAAAAAACCGGGAGATGAAGCAAACACCATTATTCCTGCACTTTATACTTCCGTTGATAATATTATTAATACAGATTTACCTGACGGTACCAGAGCTTCGATCTATGATATGTGGGCAAGTTCTGATGCTATGGTTGTGGATGCATCGTTTTTGAGATTGCAACAACTGTCGCTTTCATGGAGCATGCCAACGGAGTGGAGCTCCAAATTTGGTGCAACTTCCTTTAGAGCTTCGTTTAACGTAAATAATCTGTTTGTTATAGCAAATAAGAGATTTCAGGGATTTGACCCTGAACTTGGTAATAGCGTTATGCCAAGGATTTACTCTTTTGGTTTTAATGTTGGATTTTAATAATTAAGCAGTATGAAAAAATTATTTATATATATATTATCTGTTGTTTCTGCGCTTCTGTTATTATCGTGCGGAGATTTTCTGGAGCCCCGGTCGAAAAGTGAATTTGTGCCTAAAGATGCAGTTTCGTTGAACGAACTGCTGCTTGGAGAGGCATATCCTATTAACAGTGGACAGTATTTGAACTGTTTCTTGAATGTTTTAGATGATGATGTTGAAGCTACTGGATTTCATGAGGTGCAGGTAGGGCAAAATGAAGAGATGTGGTGGGCAGCGTATACCTGGCAGTCCAACTTGTATGAAATATTTCATACGACCGGACCAAGTGAAGGGATTTACAATCTATATAAAAATTATTACAGCCTTATTTTAGGGACTAACGCAGTATTGGACTATTTACCAACTGTAGAAGATCGTGATCAAGATATGATTAACCAGGTGGCAGCTCAGGCATATGCTTTGCGCGGTTTCTACTACTTTAATTTGGTTAATATTTTTGGACAACCCTATTATTACAATAAGGAATCTTTAGGTGTACCATTAAAATTAACTAGCGGTATTGAACTTGACACTCCGTCGAGAAATACTGTTGCTGAGGTTTATGAACAGGTGCTCAACGACTTGAATAATGCAGAGCAGCACTATAATTTGCTACCGGTTGAGCTTCAGTGGAGAAAAAATTACAGAGTCAGCTTACCTATGGTTGAATTGATGTTGTCAAGAGTATACCTTTATATGGAGAATTGGACTAAAGCTGCCGAATATGCAGAGAGGGTTATGAATAACAAGAACTTTAATATGATTGATCTTAATTCGGTGCCACTTGTGAATGAAGAGGGGAATAGGTCGTACAGAAATTATCATTCATACGATTCACCTGAGGTCATTTGGCCTTACAGTTCTATCAATGATGTGACATTTCTAGTTGCCAGAACAGGTGCCGATGATAAGGTTTATTTTAAAGCATCTGATGCGCTGATGGAGACTTTTAAAGAGACTCCCGAGGATTTACGTGTGGATTGTTACTTAGTACGTGAAGAATATCCTTCTGTGGTGGATGATGAGCTTGTATATCATCCTCAAGCTTTTGGTAAGATTGCAATCCACACAAATGGGTATGCTCCTGGAGGTTCAAACAATTTTGGACGTAGTTTGAGAGTTTCAGAAGCATTTTTGAACTATAGTGAGGCAAAGGCGATGCTTTATAAAGAGGGCGTTGATGGTAGCGCTTTGTCGCAAGCGCTTAATGCTGTGAACAGGTTGAGAAAGAACCGTTTCCCGAATGACAGTGAGGATTTTACTATTAATATTTCTGATCCCGAAGAGCTTATTGAGTTTGTTAAAAGAGAGCGTCGCAGAGAATTATGTTTTGAGGACCATAGATGGTTTGATTTGAGACGCTGGGGTATGAAACCTTTTACCCATGTATGGTATCCCAACGAAAGTACTATTAGTGAGTTTACGCTCACACAAGATGATTTGGGTTTTACTATCCCTTTGCCCCCCGAGGCACTTAATATGAATCCTAATTTAGAGCAAAATCCACTGGCTCCTGCTCCTAGGGTTAATTAGAAAGATGTGTAAATATTAAAGAAATAATTATGAAAACAAAAACATCACTTCTGCTATCGTTAATCGTTTTGTTAATGATTGGATGCAGTAAAGAAGAGTTAATTGTTCCATCGGGTAACTATAAAGTTATCAGACATGAGTTTCCACAAGGGAACAACTCGTGGGACATGGAGATTAAAGAAATTTATGACAAGTATGGTGTTTATCTTCTGTATAAGGATGTTACTGTACTTGATTTGAACCGGCAGTGGCAATCTTTGGGTACAGGCAAGCTATATTCCGGCACTGAACCGGAAGGAGAAGAAGTGCTGTTTTATGTGGATTATTTGAAAAACGCTATTTTTTCAAATATCACTCCTGAAATGGCCAGAACAGCTCTCCCATTGAAAATTTATTTGCTTAATGATTTGAAAGGATTAGATCCGGATGAGGAAGACACAGGTGGAACTGGTGGGACTGGTGGAACTGGTGGAACTGGTGGGACTGGTGGAACTGGTGGAACTGGTGGGACTGGTGGAACTGGTGGGACTGGTGGAACTGGTGGAACTGGTGGGACTGGTGGGACTGGTGGAACTGGTGGAACTGGTGGGACTGGTGGAACTGGTGGGACTGGTGGAACTGGTGGGACTGGTGGGACTGGTGGAACAGGCCCTGGTGGACCTGGGGATCCGGGAACAGAGATAGATCCCAATTTTGTTCCAATAAAGACAGATGGTTTTGATTACTGGGCTATTAGTTTTTCTAAAAATGAGTTAGATAATCCTGATCCTAGAAATATGAGAATTAAATCTTGTACACTTCTTTATCTGATTATAGAAGGTGCTATTAAAAGTGGAGTGTTTATTGAACCTGATTCATTTAAAGAAGGCATTGATTATGTGACGCCTATTAATAACAACAAGCCTGCAGATCCTAACTACTATCTGAATAGAGGGTTTATTAATATTGTGTACCGCGACTTTACTCCGCCTTATAATATGTGGGAATTACCTGTGGAAAGTACACCGTGGGTTATTGGCGACTTTACAGATCGGCCGATTAATCCAGACGATATGCCGTATCCGGACTTTTTTAGCTATATTAGAGCTGCTTTATATTATAGTGAATCTCAATTTAAAGCTAAATATCCAGAAAATATATTTCCACTCATAAATAGAAGATACGAAGCAGTAGTTGAATATTTCTTGTCGGAAGGCATTGATTTAAAAAACTTTTCAGCAATATGGGCAATATGAAAACTATTTTTGGCAGTCTTTTGATTCTTGCTTTTCTCTCAGTATCCTTTTCTACAATTGCACAGGAATTAGAAGGTACAAACTTTGAAGATTTAACTTTGGAAGAGGCGTTGGAGAAAGCAAGCATTGAAGGCAAAAGAGTTTTTGTGGACTGCTACACTTTATCTTGCAGACCATGTATATTTATAATTGAACATATTTTTCCAAAAAAAGAAGTTGGTGACTATTTTAACAAATACTTTATCTCTCTAAAGAAAAATATGACAGAAGGTGAGGGAATTGAGATCAGAGAAAAGTATAATATTATGATTTTACCTACTTTTCTTATTTTTGAACCTGACGGTAACCTATTGTGTAAGCTCGAAGGAGGTTCTGTAAGAAATAAAGATGATGATTTTGTAGAGATGTTTAAAGAAAGGATTAAACCTTATGAATTGAGAAGTGCTGAGAAGCAGGAAAATAAAAATTAAATTATAGACTATTATAAAACAATGTTAGTTTTAACTTAAATGGAGCTGTTCCAAAAGGGCAGCTCCTTTTTTAATTTTTCAAGCTGCTATTTTCTGATTGTAGTTATTAACTGAAGAGAAATTTTTAAAGTTCACCCCTATTTTCACTAAAAATAAAATAACACCACCTTTTTGATCATATTTCCCCAAAATAGCCCATATTCCTTTATTATCTAACCCTTTCAAGTGTAGTTTTCCAATATTAAATGCAATAGCGAAGATCGCAAAGTCCATTAAAACCTTGTCTTTTTTAAAATGCCTGAATCTGTTGTAATGTTTGTTTGATTTGGTTTGTCCAAACACTGACTCAGGCTCTATTGGACGCTGACTTCGATGATAAATTCCTTCTTCTGAAGTCAGTAGCTCTCTGATTCTCTGTTTATGCCGGTTAAGGTTATGATTCACCTCTATTCTTCTGTTACCTTTTGCATTAGTACAGAGACATTTCAAAGGACAACCGTTACAGTTTTTTGCCTCGTAAAGAGTTGATGTTGATTTGTATCCACTAGCTGTTTTGTTTCTCTTTTTTCCTACCTTGTTCATATGCTGCCCCATTGGACAAACATAATAATCTTCTTCTGAGTTATAGTAAAGGTTCTGAGAGAGAAAGCCATTCTTTTTAAATGCTCTTTTCTGTTCTTTATGGAAGTAATTAAACTTTACAAACGGCTCAATATCATTCTCCTGCATAAACTCATAATTCTCTTCACTACCGTAACCGGAATCAGCCACTACCTTACCCGGCAAAATGTTATAACGGTTCTCGAAGCTATTTAAAAAAGGAATCAAGGTTAATGTATCTGTAGGATTTGGGTAAAAATCATAATGGCTTATAAACTGATTCTCTGTACTTATCTGAACGTTATATGCAGGCTTGAGTTGGCCGTTGAGCATATGATCCTCTTTCATGCGCATAAAAGTTGCATCAGTGTCGGTTTTAGAATAACTATTGCGATTGGCCAGAGTATCTAAATGGCGCTCATACTCTTCAAATTTAGGTAAAAGCTTATCCTCAAGTGTTTTAATTGCCTTTTGTTCCTCTTTGCTTCTGTTCTCCCGATTAATCTGAGCAACACGCTTTTTTATCTCTTCACTGTTGAATGGTCTCGGTGGATCATAATCAGGGTTATTATCACCGGCTATACCTTCTTCAATCATTCCCAGTATTTTATGGATCTTTTCTTCTAATCTATCTTTGTATTTTTCAATCGACTTACGCCAGACAAAGGTGTAACGATTAGATCTTGATTCAATCTTGGTGCCGTCAACATAAGCCACTTCAAGACTTAAACATCCCATTTCAACAAGCATCACAACGACCTGAGTAAAAACCTCATGTATTGAGTCTTTTAAATGAGACGAGCGGAAACGGTTAATGGTGTTGTGATCAGGAGTCTGGTTGCCCGATAACCACATGAAGCTGACACGGTCTGTGAGAGCCTGTTCTATTTTACGACTGGAATAAATATTATTCAAATAGCTGTATAGAACAACTTTAAGCATCATACGTGGATTATAGGCTGTAGTACCACCGCCTTTGTAAGTGTCAAAGACTTTACTCAAATCTAGGCTATCTACTATTTGATTAATAATACGGGCGGGTGAGTTTTCAGGTACTTTTTCATCCAAACTGGGAGGAAAAAGAGTAACCTGACCCTGGTTATAAGATTTGAATTTAGGTTTAGCCATATCTTATATGTTTGATATACAGACATAAAGATAAGCAAAAGTGTTTAAAACAACAACGATGTATATAGTTTTTTTGCAGAAAATTTTAAATAAAAAAAAGAGACTGTCTACCTTTTGAGACAGCCCCATTTAAACTTTATGAAAAAACTTTATGAAAAAAGTAAGTTGTTCTCTGGGTGCTATTTTATTTATTATTTGTTTATTGTTAACAAATATACTTAATGCAAAAGAAAGTAGGAATATAACAGAATATGTCATTGAAGCTGATGTCTTTTTTACTTCGATACACGCTACACAGAAGAATTTAGATATCACCTTTGATGAAAATTTCATTTTGATATATGATAAAGATTAATGCCTAATAGTGAATATAGAGTTGTTTTAAAGTGATATTAGGGAAAGTGGAAAACAATATTTAAATATTTTTAATTAATATATTATTATGTATAAAACTATAAGTTGGATTACTGTTGTGCTCTTTTTGTCTTATTCGGGAATAAGATTACAGGCTGATGAGAAAAATAGTGCACGTGATAGCTCGGTGTTTTTGGATCAGGAGAAGTTCTTGATGATCTTTGAAAATAGAGCTAAAGAGATATTTGAAAAAGGCAACTTTTTGACAGTTGAAAATGCTGTGAAACAGCTTGAGGAAACCGAAGGAAAAACTATTAAGATAAGGAGAGTTGCTCCAAACGACAAAGTGTTAGATAAAAGCGAGATACACTCGCAGGTTTTAAAGTCAATTGTTGTTTATGGTATTGCGTTTGATTGCGGGAATTGTGACCTTATGCACGTTAATCCGGCCTCGGGTTATGTTATTGATGAGGATGGATTAATTGTCACCAATCAGCATGTAATTGAGTCATTTACAAATGGAGAGGACGGTAATAAAAATTTGACTATGCAGATTATGACTTCCTCGGGAAAAGTTTATCCTGTAATAGAAATTATCTCTGCATCTAAAAGATATGATCTGGCAGTTGTAAAAGTTGATACAGGCGGCGATAAACTTATTCCAATTGCATTTGGTGAAGATGCAGAAGTTGGCGATGATGTTTATGTTTTGAGTAATCCACAAGGTATGCTTTTTTATTTTTCTTCCGGAATTGTTTCGAGATACTATTTGTTGAGAAGTAACCCGCACGATTTTCATGATGCAATACCTGAGATGCAGATTACTGCCGAATATGCTGTTGGCTCAAGCGGTGCTCCTATTGTGAATAACAAAGGAAATCTTGTTTCAACAGTGTCAACAACACAATCTGTTTACAGCAATAATACTAAAAACGCAAATTTGCAGATGGTTGCAAGAGGTACAAAGCCAATTGTTTTGCTTAAAGAGTTAATAAAATTTGTTGATTAGTTCCATAATTTGTTGCAAAAAAATATGAGTGATGAACATTAAAAAAAGAAAATAATTAAAATAATAAGAAATGAAAAAATTAATTTATTTACTTGTAATTGGTTTGAGCTTTATTTTAGTATCGTATCAAAACAATAAAGAATACACTGTTTCGGGTACGATTGAAGACGAGGTTTACGAGGGAACTAATATTTATTTACAGCGTTTGACTGATGGTGGTGACATGGTCACCACAGATACGGCAGTTGTTATGAATGGTAAGTTCTTTTTTTCTGGCATTGTAAATGAACCATTTTTGCGTATTATTTTATTTGATGAGAATATAAAACCTCAACCAATACAAAATCGTATTCCATTTTTGATTGAACCGGGTAATATTACGGTTGATGTAAGTAGTCATTCAGTTTCAATTAAAGGTACTAAAGTGAATGATGATTTTAATGCCAATAGCGAAAAAATGGGTCAACTGGGGCAACAGGTTAGCGATGTACTTAAAAGGTATTACGCAGCATTGGATAAAGGTCCGGGAAATGAGGATGAGGTTGAAACTGCAAGAGCAGAATATAGTGACTTGGTGAATGTTCAGATGACCAATCTTAATTATGAGTTCCTTAAAGACAATATGAAGAATGGCCTTGGAGAGTACCTCTTTATAACATCGTTTTCGAAATTTGAACCTTCAATACAAAAGGAGCTGATTGAGATGGCTAATGAAAGCTTCAGAGAGACTACATTGATTAAAGATATTTATGAAAGACTAGTAAATATAGATAATGTTGCTATCGGTAAGAAGTTTATAGACTTTACTTCTAGGGATGTTAATGGCAACTATGTTTCACTTTCTGATTATGCAGGTAATGGAAATATTGTTTTGATTGATTTCTGGGCTGCATGGTGCGGACCTTGTAAGATTGAAATGCCAAATGTGGTGGCTGCTTACGATAAGTATAAATCGAAAGGTTTCGAAGTAGTAGGTGTTTCTTTTGATCGTGAGTATGAGGATTGGATAAAAGGTATTGAAGATATGGGGATGACTTGGCCGCAAATGTCTGATTTACTTTTATGGGATAGTCCTATTGCTATGTTGTATGCAATACAGGGTATACCGCATACTGTTTTGCTTGATAGAGATGGTGTGATTATTGAGAAAGATTTAAGAGGTAAAGAATTAGACGATAAGTTGGCAGAGTTAATGCCTTAAAGCTGTTCTAATAGGACGGCTCTTATTATAATTCTGTAACTGCTTAACAGGTTTATAACAAGATTAAGAGGGTGCCTCTTAATTCTGACACTAATAGAAAGACAATTTTTATAACGATGGAGCGAGCATGTTGATTTGTGTGAGCTTCATCGTTTTTTTATGTGTAATTTAAAGCCGGCATTTAAGCCGGCTTTAACTTTGGATTACTTTTAAATGAAGCTTAGCTTAGATTTAAATGGAATTATTTTTATCATTTTGTCCAATTTTTATAATTCAAACTCTTTAACATTTTTACCACCAGCTCCACCCATATATTGCTCCAAATCGCATTTTATTTTCACTCTTTTCCCCAATAAACCACTATTTGACTTTAGGTTAAGTGCTTCATATGGAGCGGGATCACCTGTGGTTGCTTTGCTTACCTCAATAGGTATCATAAATTCCAAATCAGTTTCTGATTTACCATCTGCCAACACAATATTATTGTCCGCTTTATTTGATGTGAATTCTGTGCTTAAAAAATTTCTACCTTTATCATAATCATTGTACATGTATCCTACGATATATCCTTGCACCCAGACATCTGTTTCATCACTCTTTGCAATTGCTTGAGATACTGTGTAGGGACTAAGCTGGGTACCATCTCCGGGAATTTCGGGAATTTCCGGAATTTCTGTGGAGTCGACAGGTGTTGGGTTGACATCAAGTGTTGGTTCATATATATCTTCAATCCAACTGCCAATTGTGGACCCCGGATTTGTTAATTCTACTTCGCCATGTTTTAAATTAAGCTTGTAAATTCGTGTCGTATTTGATTCGAGAATATAAGCGTCGGGAGTCGTCCAAACGTAATTGCTTCCATCAACCAGTAGTATTGTTATTTTTAATTTACTGAGATCCTGGCCTGGCAACAATATAGCTGTTGCAGTTAAATTATTAGATGAATTGCTTATTATTACAGGGGTTAGGCTCTTTTTTTCTGCTCCGCTTGTTATTGTTCCATCCACGAGATTCATGGTTGCATTTGTTTGAGCGTTTTGTATTATTATTGTTGCTCCTTCAACTGTTTTGCCATCAGTTGATGTTAACTGTAGTTGAAGTTGTGATAGCATGTGGCTGAAATGAAGCTCTACATCGGGATTTTCATAACTGTAGCCTTTTGCGGTTGCATATAATATATCTATTGATGAATGAGGCTCTTGTGTTGATATATCAATATTAAGAGTGAAATCTGTCACTAAAGGGTTGTAAGGATAATAGGTAATGAAATCAAATATTTCGCCTGTTGCAGGTAGCATGATCTTATCTGTTGCAGCTGTAAAGTTTACGAACTCACCTTCAGTTGGGTTTATATATTTTACGTTTCTGTAGTCATTATATATTGCTTCTTCGCTTAAAGTTTGATCGCCTTTTATGGCAAATATTCCAATTGAGTCATTTTGATGCCAAGTGGTGCCCGTAGCACGTGTTTTGGTGGTGGATTTTTCAATATTGCTGATTGTTGTTTTAAATATTGCTTCTACTTCATCGTTAATTATCTCTTTACCAAAATCTTCCGATTCACATGAAGATAGATTAATCATAACAATTGCGATAGCGATAGCTAACAATGATAGATGCGTTTTTACTTTTTTTGTTTTAAAATTTGACATTTACTTACATTTTAAGGATTAATATTAAAGTGATTTACTTACAAAAAATATTAGTTATTGTATTAGAGCTAACATTTAGATTAAGGTACAAGTAACTTTTACTTTATTTGTCAGTAAAACTCAGGGTCGCTAAATTAACATAATAAAAGTGAATTAACAAATTGAAAGCACTTTTAATTTTAAGCATGGAGAGCTATGACAAACCATTATTAACTTTATGACTTTATTTTTATATGGAATAAGGTGAATTTTGTTGTTATGAACAACGACGATAATGATTAGAAAAGGATTCAGTTTATAGGAGATTTGCCAGCCGGATTTACCTCACCTGCAGATGATTTCATCCATGACTATATTAGTCCGGGTGAACTGCCGGTAAAGTATAAGGAGACTCCTTTTTTTGCGAGAGTGATTATACTTCATCCTAAAAATTATCAAAATCTATATAAAATCTTAGATGACTATCAGAGCATGACGTTTTTTTATGTAAGTTTGCACTCGATGAAAGATAAGTTAATTATATCAATATTTATTTGGGCTTTCTGTGTGGCTGTTCTATTTCCTCAGTCGAGAATTATCATGCCTGATTCATCACAGATTGGCTCACATCCCGATTCAATTGGGCTGAATCAAGCTCCTTTAGGGCAACAATCTCAGCTTGATCATATTATCCATGATCATGGAGCAGAGGCTGATTCATTGCAGCGATTAGCACAAATGAGTATATGGACAATTAATGCGCGAACAGGTGAGCGTTTGCCTGCAATATCAGATACATTATTGCACAACTATCAACAAAATACAATAGCTGATGGAAAATCGGTTATAATGGGGCATTTGGCTCCACTGGGAGCGCCTGCCTTTTCAAAAGTGTTTTTTGATCAACTTGAGACTGAACATTTCCTGTTTAATAATCCCTATTATCTTTATTTAAAAGATCCTCAAAATTTATTGTTTGTAAATACCCGAGTCCCATATTCTCGACTTGATTACCAACGCAGTGGCAATCAACGTAACAGAGAAGAGAAATTTTTTGCAAGATTAACATCAAATTTTGGTAAAAGTTTGAATGCAGGATTGGATGTCGACTTAATTAATGCCAAAGGTTTTTACAATTCGGAAGAAGTAAAGCATAATAATTTCACTTTGTTTGGAAATTATATAACTGATAGGTTTGAGTCGCATGCCTATATGAATATTGGAAAAATCAGCCATTTTGAAAATGGAGGGATAACGGAAGAAAATTTTATTACTGATCCGCAGTCTGTTCAACAAAGTTTTACTCCCAGAGATATTCCGGTTAAGTTCACAAATACATGGAATACTGTGAAAAATAATCGGTTTTTTCTCTCAGGCAGATATAATTTTGGGTATATGGAGGAGCCAACCGATACACTGAGTTTGACATCTGCTAAGTTTGTACCTGTTGCAAGTATTGGTTTATCTTCTCAGTACAATCAACAATATAGAAGATTTTTATCGTACGATACAACATACGTAAATGTAAATGGTGCTCAGATGCAAAAAATTGATCAGTTTTATGCTAACAGATATTATAATGAGGCAGTTGATGACAGCATTCACTTTACATCTTTTAAAAACACAGTGTCACTTAGTTTACGTGAAGGGTTCAAAGATTGGGTGAAATTTGGATTGACTGCATTTTTGGAGCATGACCTTCGTACGTATTCAATGAGGGATACCGTTGGTAACAACAGAATGGAGCATAAAGAGAGCGCTGTAACTTTAGGAGGTGTGTTAAATAAACAACAGGGAGACAATTTTTTATTTAATATTCGTGCCGATATTGGTGTATTGGGGGTTAATTTGGGCGAATTTAGAGCAATGGGTGATGTTGAAACAGGCTTTGACATTGCCGGTAGAAGAACAACTTTATCTGCACAAGCATATATTAAGAACCTTAAACCTAAGTATCTTCAGAATAATTATTTTTCTAAGTATTTTAAGTGGAACAATGATTTTGGTGATATTAGAAGAGTTTATTTAGGAGGAAAATTGGTTATTCCGTTTACAAATACAACTTTAAGTGCCGGAGTGGAAAATCTTCAAAATTTTATATATTTTAATCAAGAAAAAAATATTGCACAAGAGAGCAAAAACATTCAGGTTTTTACTGCTCGTATAGATCAAAATATCCAACTGGGTATATTTAACTGGGACAATCAAGTTGTATATCAGACATCAAGTAATGATGAAATAATACCATTACCTAAACTTGGTTTATACTCTAATATGTATCTTAAAACCAAACTGGTTGATGAGCTGACAGTACAATTTGGAATTGATGCACATTATCACACAAAGTATTTTGTTCAGGGTTACGAACCTGCTTTACTGCAATTTTATAATCAACGAGAAAAAGAGATTGGCAACTATCCAATTTCAACCATCTATTTGAATATGCACTTAAAGCAGACTCGTTTTTTCATAATGCTATATAATGTTGCATCTAAGGTCATCGATCCTCAGGAGTATTTCTCATTACCAAACTACCCGGTTAATCCCTTTCAATTTAAACTGGGTTTATCTATTAACCTTCACAATTAAGAGGAGCCTTTATTGTGAAATCAAATTAGTTTATTAGAAAACATACAATACCCTGTCATCAAAATATGAAACCTAAAAAACATGCATGCTTATATATTATATTGCTCATTTTTGCAATATCAATAATGATTCTGCTCAGAAATTTAATAATTCATAACGATAGTTTATTAATAGTGCGTGATTATAATGAGATTATGAGTTTAGGTGAGTTAAATGTTGTGACCGACTATAGTTCAATTGGATATTTTGTTGATGGTGATACTATCCAGGGGTTTCAATTTGAAATGATTGAAGCACTGGAAGATGCATGGGGAGTTAACATCAACCTGTTTCTGGAAAATAGCCTTGATGATAATTTAGAGGGATTAAAGCTTCATAAATATGATATTATTGCTAGAAACATTCCTCTTAATTCAGAGCTAAAAGAACACTTCTCCTTTACCATTCCAATAACATTAAACAAGCTTGTATTGGTACAGCGAAAAGCAGAATACAATAATAATATTCCTCCACTGCGTCAACATCTTGATTTTGCTGAAAAGACTATATATGTACCTGCTGATTCTCCCGATATACTTAGATTAAATAACCTCTCCCATGAAATTGGTGACACCATTTTTATTAAAGAAGAAACAGTTTATGAGTCTGAGCAGCTTGTAATGATGGTTGCATCGGGCGAGATTGACTTTACAGTTTGCAATGAAAGACTAGCCAAAGAATTTGCCTTAACCATGCCTGAGATAGATATAGAAACAGATATCAGTTTTACTCAATTTGAATCGTGGGCAGTAAGAAATGATTCTCCGGTTCTGCTTGACAGCTTAAACAGCTGGCTAACTGAATTCAAAAATAGTGATAGGTTTCAGGCAATGTATGCTAAATATCATTAAAGTATCATTTATGTAATACAACTAAAGGGCACTCAAAAATGAGATGCCCTTTTTTAAATGAAAATTCAAAGAAAACCAATTATACAATTTGGCCTTTTTTATCGTCTGTCCGGGCGCCTGTCTTGGCGATTTATATCACGTCTTTTTTTCTGTAATTCTGTTCGATACTCTTTCCACTGCTCTAATTTTTCTTTACCAATTACTTTTTCAAGTTCAGCATCGTTTTCTGCTACAGCTTTTTCTCTTAATTTAAGCATTTCTGCTCTGCGAGCTTCACGATCGTTTCTTAAAGCCTCTCTTTGTGAACGCTGCTCTTCAACCTTTTTGTTTCGCTCTTCATCCTGTTTTTCAAAAAGTGCAATAACCTTAGCTTTTTCAGTTTCAGTCAACTCAAGCTGCTTTGCCATATTTTCGGCACGCTCTGTAGCCGACCATCTCATCTTACCATCATTTCTCTGAAATTCGCCACCTCTATTGCCTCTGTTTTGAGCTGAAACTGTAAAGCTCAAAGTAATTAAAGCCATTAATGTAATTAATCCATTTTTTTTCATTTTGTAAACGGTTTATTAGGTGAATAAATATTTTATCTGATATCTATGATTCCAAAGTTATTGAAAAGTTTAATCGAAACAAATCTATACAGCCTGATTTTCAACCATTAAACTATAAAAACAGAACTGTTTACAGGTAAAATTTGCAGGTTCATATATAAAATTGTTATTTTGGTCGATAAATTACACCAATATGTATAGCCTATAAAGATTAACACAGTTTAACATTGGCGGCTGCAATTTTCTTCAAATTATAAAGAAAAAACTTCAAAACATAAAAGCATTTTTGTGAAAGTTATTAGGTATATTTTTAAGTTGAAGTTATCTTTGCATTAAATAAGTCGAAAAAAGTGGAAAAGAAGTATAAAGCTAAAAATGGATTAGGAACTTTCTTGTGGGGTATTGCGGCTATTTTGTTGCTGGGTATAATACTATATTACTGGTATGAAGGCTCAAAAAATGTCTGGACATACATCCTATATTTTGTGTTTGCAATACTATTTTCTGTATCAACTACTATAAAAGAGTATGCAATAACAGAACTGAATTTCTTGGAGATTCGCTTTGTCTTGAAGCTGTTTGCAAAAAACAGACGAATTCCATTAGGTGATATAATTGGACTGAAGAAACTTAAAAAAAACAGACTTCGGTTAGATCTTATACGAGGGTTTGAAATACTTAAAGTGAAAGAGTCAGATATGGATGCTCTAATTGCTGAGCTAACTGATAGGAATCCCAGAATTAAAATTGCAAAAGAGAAAGAAGAATCATAACCTGTAAGGTTTTATTAAACAGGGCCTAAATTCTTTCATAAACCTCTCTAAAACAGTTCTTCCCTCGGATACTTCTCCTCAACCTTACTAAACAGGTATGAAGCAATTGCACCAACAATAAAAAGGGCAACACTAAATATTAGCGACGCTCCAAGTCCAAGTTCCGCAGCCCCCAACCCCTCAGGAGTGAAAGCAGGGAAAACCACTGTTGGAAAGATAGCCAATGACGACCCAACCACCATACCTAAGATAAAGTGATACATACCCGAATAGTATTTTCGGAAAAACCATGCTGCAATCTTGGCAAACAATAAAACACAAATTATAAACCCAATAATAAGTGGGATTATAACGCCAAAATCAAAATCTTTAATACCAATTGCCATCTTATCGTATAAGCCAAAATAGATAAGAAAATT
This sequence comes from Fermentimonas sp., assembly GCA_041859795.1. Lineage (GTDB taxonomy): Bacteria > Bacteroidota > Bacteroidia > Bacteroidales > Dysgonomonadaceae > Proteiniphilum. The sequence continues at coordinate 234,049 of JBFLFV010000003.1, read as the reverse complement.
TGAAGGACTCATTCCCGGCACTATCAACCCCAAGCCCATAAGTAGCCCTGAACCAAGCCAAACAACAATATTGGGACTAACTTCAGTCAACTGCCTTCCACCAATAAGCATTACTAAAAAAAGTGCTATGGTGGTTATAATTAATATCCGGATATCCGATGATTTTCTTCCCTTTTTACCTGCAGTTTTATAAAGTGAGGGAAAAGTACCTGCCACAAATCCCACAAACAGACACACAAACTGTGCAGCATATTTTCCGAAAGCTTTCTCCACAACAACTGAAAAAAGCACAATACCAATTGCAGCACCAATTCCAACCGGAATAAAGTAGAAAGCATTCTTAACGAAATTATTACGGATATTTGCTAAGAACTTAATTAGAGGATCATATATCCCAAATATAACAGCAAGAACTCCACCTGAGAGACCGGGGAGAATAAATCCAATGCCTACTAGTGCACCTTTTATAAGACGAATAAACCAGTCGGTAGTAGGATTAATTTTCTTTCCTTTCGAAGTTATCATTTTTTCGTTATTTGAGATTTTGATATTTCGAAGTTTATACTCTTCGCCAGGTTCAACCCTATTTACGTCAACTTTATTATTTCTCATCTTTTCTTCTTCAATTTTCTAAAACTCAAAAATAATTTTTTGCTGTTAGAACTAAATTGCTATTTAACCTAAAAATAGGAATGAACTATTTCCAATTGTGATGATTTTGCCATATCAGTGGGATTGCTTCCCGGCTCTCCTTCCGGAACAGGTAAGCCGTAGTTATTAAAGTGGCTTATCCAAAATGGTTCTGCTTGGCCTGTTTCCTTGTTTTTAAATGACATAGACAAAGGTTTAAAGATATAGTTACCCATGGAATCAATAAAAGAAAATCTTACCAATTCGCTACAATAGAATGAGTCGTTACTTTCGTCATATAAGAAATCATACTCCTTCCCTAAATTCTGTTTTGCTGATATTATAGCATCAGTAATTGTATACTGTAAATCAGGTGTTAATCTGCCTACGGCGATATATCTATCATTGTTTACTGATGCAGCATTTGAAAAAAAATCATCTAATTTACTAATAACAACTCCTCCTTTGGGAGTTGCCTCAATAACCATAACTTCGTTATTCTCAATGCTCACGATTCCAACGTGAGAGTAGGGTACCTCTTGATAATCTGAAGTACTGTTTTGAATTGCAGATGTAAAATCGGACCCCTCAGTGCCTACTGCAAAGAGTAAATCCCCAACCTTTAACTCAAAGCTCTCTTCATTTGACTTATTACATCCTAATAATAAAAGAATTAATATAAAAGAGACTAAAGTAAAGAAACCTTTACGCATTATAAATTATTTTTTGCCAAACAGACCACCTAAAATACCACGTGTAATTGATCTGCCAATTTGATAACTAATTTGACGCTTAGTACTTTTACCGACCTGATTTAGCAAGTCGCCAATGAAACCTTGTTCCTCTTTTCGTTTTCTTGCCGCTGCGCGTTCTGCTCTTTCAGCTTCCAAAGCAACCTTTTGAGCCTCTTTTTGCAAGCGTACTCTCTCTTTCTCTTCAGAGGCTAAGCGCCTCTCCTCTTCAAGTAGATTTTCTTTGTGCGATAGTATTTCGTAGGCCGACTCTCTATCAATCAGATCCTCATACACACCAAATATAAGTGAGCTACGCAACACCTGATCTCTTTCGCCCACAGTTATTGGACCAATCTGTCCCTGCGGAGGAAGTATATTCGCTCTCTCTACCATCTGTGGAGCACCTTTCTCATCGAGAAACGAAACTAGAGCCTCACCGGTATTTAACTGAGTAATTGCTTCTGAAGTATCAAATCTTGGATTTGCCCTAAATGTATTTGCAGCTACTCTTACAGCCTTTTGGTCGTTAGGTGTATAAGCCCTTAACGCATGTTGCACTCTATTGCCAAGCTGCCCTAATATGCTTTCAGGAATATCTGCAGGATTCTGAGTACAGAAGTATATTCCTACCCCTTTAGAGCGAATTAATCTAACAATCTGCTCCACTTTTTCCAGCAGAGAGCTTGGCATATCGTTGAACAGTAAATGAGCTTCATCAAAGAAGAACACCAGCTTAGGTTTATCCAAATCGCCAACTTCCGGAAGTGTATCATATAGATCATCAAGCAACCACAGCAAGAATGTAGTATACACCCTTGGAGAATTCATAAGCTTATCGGCTGCAAGAATATTTATTACCCCTTTGCCCTCTTCTGTCTGAATAAAATCTGTTATCTCCAAATCAGGCTCACCAAAGAACTTCTCGGCACCTTCACTTTCCAGCCTCATCAAACCTCTTTGAATAGCTCCTATACTAGCAGGAGAGATGTTGCCATATTTAGTAGTAAATTCTTTGCGATTATCTCCAACAAACTGTAGCATTTTCTGCAAATCCTTCAAATCAATCAGGAGAAGATTATTATCGTCAGCAATCTTAAATGCCATTGATAAGATTGCCCCTTGCGTATCGTTAAGGTTAAGCAAACGTTCAAGCAAAAGCGGTCCCATTGACGTAACTGTAGTACGCACCGGGTGTCCTTGCTCACCAAAAACATCCCAAAACCTTACCGGGAAAGGTTTATATTCAAAACCCTTTTCTTTCAGATTATATCCATCTACACGCTTATTTACGCTCTCTTTATTACCTCCAATTTTAGCTACACCCGACAAATCACCTTTCATATCAGCAGCAAATACAGGTACACCCATATCACTAAATGTTTCTGAAAGAGTTTGAAGAGTGACAGTCTTACCTGTACCTGTAGCTCCTGTAATTAGTCCGTGACGGTTTGCCATTTTAGGTATCAGGCAAACTTCTTTTTCATCGTTAATGGCTATAAAAGCACGATCACTGTTATCGTACATATTAAAATGATTTTTAGGTTTGTAGTTATAGCAAAGTTAAATAAATATTTTAAAACAGGTTATAAAACCGTCTATTACCCATTGTATCTTTTTCTTTTTGATATTCACCTAAATCGCTTTAGCCATTATTGAAACCCTGAAAACTAGTAGGAGCGAGCAAAGATTACCCTTTGGGCAGAAGGCTTACCGGTTACCATGCACACACCCGGTGTTTTATCTCCATTTAGGGGGATACATCGAACTGTTGCTTTTGTATCATTCTTTATCTGCTCTTCTGTCTCCGGAGTACCATCCCAGTGGCAAAGCAAGAACCCACCTTTTTCTATCTCAACCTTAAATTCGTCGTATGAGTCCACCTCGCGAGTTTGTGAAGCACGGAAATCAAATGCTTTCTTATAGATGTTATCCTGAATCTCATCTAAAAGATTCTTTAGATACTCTTCAATACCATCACACGAAAGAGTCTCTTTTGTAAGCGTATCACGTCGTGCCACCTCAATTGTATTGTTCTCAAGATCACGTCCACCAATTGCCAACCTCACAGGCACACCTTTAAGTTCATACTCAGCAAACTTCCAGCCCGGCTTCTTATTGTCTGAGCTATCATACTTAACACTTACACCCAAAGCCTTCAGTCTGTTTACTATACCCGCAACCTTCTCATTTATCTGATCAAGCTGCTCTTTATTTCTATAAATTGGAACAATAACCACCTGAAATGGCGCTAATTTTGGAGGCAGAACCAACCCGTTGTCATCTGAGTGAGTCATAATAAGTGCACCAATTAATCGTGTAGAAACACCCCACGATGTGGCCCAAACGTGCTCCAGCTTACCATTATGATCGGCAAATTGTACATCAAAAGCTTTTGCAAAATTTTGCCCCAGAAAATGCGAAGTACCTGATTGCAATGCTTTTCCGTCTTGCATCAATGCTTCAATTGTATATGTTTCAAGTGCACCTGCAAACCTCTCTGATTCGGACTTAAAACCCATAACAACCGGCATTGCCATATATTTCTCGGCAAACTCAGAATACACATTAATCATCTGCTCGGTCTCTTCGATAGCCTCTTCTTTAGTTTCGTGAGCAGTGTGCCCCTCTTGCCAAAGAAACTCTGTTGTTCTGAGAAACAGCCTTGTACGCATTTCCCAGCGCACCACATTTGCCCATTGATTAATAAGCAGTGGGAGGTCGCGATACGACTGTATCCAGTTTTTAAATGTACTCCAAATGATTGTTTCTGAAGTTGGACGAACAACAAGTTCCTCTTCGAGCTTAGCTGTTGGGTCCACAATTACTCCCCCTCCATTTGGATCATTTTTCAAACGGTAGTGTGTAACCACTGCACATTCTTTGGCAAAACCCTCCACATGTTCGGCTTCTCTGCTAAGATAAGATTTTGGAATAAATAACGGAAAATAAGCATTCATATGCCCCGTTTCTTTAAACATATCGTCAAGCTGACGCTGCATCTTCTCCCAAATTGCGTATCCATATGGTTTTATAACCATGCAGCCTCTAACAGCCGAATTCTCAGCTAAATCTGCCTTAATAACCAAATCTTGATACCATTGTGAAAAATCTTCGCTTCTGGGAGTAATCTCCTTCAATACCTTTGCCATTATATTGTTTTGAAAAAATGTTGTTTTTTATTTGAAGTTGCAAAGATACTAATTTTTCATTTATTATATTCTATATCACAAAACATACACACTATCAGAATTCGTTTGCACAGAAAAATAAACCCAATCGCAACTTTCCTTCTGCAATTTAATAAAAATAGGTTCTATTATTATTGATGTGGTTTAAAAAAATCTATTATCTTTGCTGTATAAAAATAAACAAATGACAGTAAACAGGTTTCATCATCATCATTTTAATACTTGCAATCAGGCGAGCTGAGATAGATATGTGAATCCTATTATAAATATTTATAAACCCGTCTGAATCAATTCATGCGGGTTTTTTGTTATTATATATACATTAATAATTAATATAAGAAAAACTTGTGGAAAGTATTAAGATTGCAATTCAGAAAAAAGGAAGACTAAGTGAGAAATCAATTAATCTTTTAAGAGAATGCGGAATTAAGGTTTCAAATGATTTTAGTAAATTGAAAACCGAGTCAACTAATTTTCCAATGGAAATACTTTTTCTTCGTGATGATGATATACCGCAATATGTTGAACAGGGTGTTGCAGATTTAGGCATCTTAGGACAGAATGAAGTTTGGGAGAAAGAAAAAGATGTAAGTATTGTTGAACATCTTGGGTTCGGTTATTGCCGATTATCACTTGCAATTCCTAAAGAAGAAGTATACACCAACATCAACTACTTCAATGGCAAGCGAGTAGCAACAAGTTATCCCAAAATATTGAATGAGTATTTTCAAAAGAATAGGATAGATGCAGAAATTGAATCATTAGGAGGAAGTGTGGAGATTGCTACAAGTATTGGGCTTGCAGATGCAGTTTTTGATATTGTCAGCTCGGGTAGCACTCTAATTATGAATGGCTTGAAAGAAATAGAAACAGTGGTGAAAAGTGAAGCTGTTTTAATCAGCAATAAAAATCTCTCGTTAGACAAAAAAACTATACTTGAAAAGCTGTTATTCCGAATTAAAGCTTATAAAAACGGACAAGGTAAAAAATATATATTAATGAATGTTCCTAATGAAGTTATCCCCGTAATTACTAATCTTTTACCCGGAATGCGATCACCAAGTATACTTTCTTTAGCTGACAAAGGTTGGAGTAGCATTCATTCAGTTATAGATGACGACGATTTTTGGGATGTTATTGATGAGCTTAAAAGGAATGGTGCAGAGGGTATTCTTGTTACACCTATCGAGAAAATGATACTATAACTTATGGCTAAATTATTGCAAAAAAAGAATAATATGAAAACTATATCTAATCCATCTAGGGCAAGATGGGAAAAGCTTACAGAGCGCCCATTGATAAAACAACAAAAGCTGATGAAGACTGTTGACAAAATGTTTTATGATATACATCGCAAAGGTGATAAAGCAGTTCTTTTGTACAGTCGTAAATTTGACTTCCCTGAGCAGGAAATCATGTTGGTAAGTGAGGAAGAAATTAACAGATCTGCTGATTATGTTTCTGAACAGCTGAAGCAAGCTATCGATTTGGCTTATAAAAATATTGAAACTTTTCACAAGTCACAACAACCGGAAATACGAAAGGTGGAGACAGCACCCGGTGTAGTCTGCTGGAGTGAGGCTCGAGCAATTGACAGTATTGGGATTTATGTTCCCGGAGGATCTGCCCCACTCTTTTCAACTGTATTGATGCTGGCAATTCCTGCAAAAATTGCCGGTTGCAAAGAAATTGTACTCTGCACACCACCCAATGAAGAAGGAAAAATACATCCTGCCATACTTTATTCGGCAAAGCGTGTAGGAGCAACAAAAATTTTTGCAATTGGAGGTATACAAGCTATTGCTGCTATGACTTTTGGAACTCAGAGTGTTCCGAAGGTAAATAAAATATTTGGTCCGGGTAACCAGTATGTAATGGCTGCCAAACGTTCGGCACAATACTATGGTGTTGCAATTGATATGCCGGCTGGTCCTAGCGAACTGTTAGTAATTGCAGACGAGACTTGTAACCCCTCTTTTGTTGCTGCCGATCTTCTTTCTCAAGCCGAACATGGACCTGATAGTCAAGTCATTCTATTGTCAAACAATAAAAAGATTATAAAAGCAATAAACAAAGAGCTAGAATTACAATTAGTTGGTCTTCCACGGCAGGATATTGCATCAAAAGCTCTTAAAAATAGTAGAGCAATTTATCTAAAAAATCTGGATGAGTGTATTGAATTTAGTAATTTATATGCTCCTGAGCATCTCATTCTGGCAGTAGAAAACCCTTCTTTAGTAAGTAGAAACGTAAATAATGCAGGCTCTGTATTTTTGGGAAACTGGAGTAGTGAAAGTGCGGGAGACTATGCAAGTGGGACTAATCACACACTGCCAACAAATGGATATTCTAAGTCATATAGCGGTGTATCTTTAGATAGCTTTATTAAAAAAATCACTTTCCAAGAACTTAATGAAGAGGGAGTACTAAGCATCGGTAATGCAGTTGAAGCAATGGCCGAAGCCGAGCAACTTTTTGCTCATAAAAATGCAATAACACTTCGTCAAGGTGCAATTATCGCTAAGAGATTACAAAACTCAACTGCTCCTGAAACTACAACGGACAAATCAAATATTTCTTCTATAACGGACAAATCAGACTTCTCCCATAACTCAAATTTATAGGCAAAATGGGTAAAAATGATTTAAAGAGATTAGTACGACAAAATATTTGGAATTTAAAGCCATATTCAAGTGCCCGTGATGAGCATGCTGGATATGAGGGAGTTTTACTTGATGCAAATGAGAATCCATTCGGTAAAAAAAACCGTTACCCCGATCCTCATCAGCGTGAACTGAAAGCTAGGCTGTCTTCAGTAAGAGAGATTCCAACAAAAAACATTTTGATAGGAAATGGCAGTGATGAAATAATCGATTTGGTTTTCAGAATATTCTGCGAACCAGCTAAAGATAATGTGATTTTATGCCCCCCAACATATGGCATGTATGAGGTGTCTGCCAACATTAATAATATTAATATAATCAATGTACAACTTGACAATGATTTTCAATTAAATATCAACAAAATTCTTAAGCAAAATGCAAAATGCATATTCGTCTGTTCTCCAAATAATCCAACCGGAAACATTTTGCATGATGTAGAGATTCTTCTAAATAAATTTAAAGGGATTGTTGTTATAGATGAAGCCTATATTGATTTTAGTGATTCGCCAAGTTTTCTAAGTAAACTTAGTAAATATCCCAACCTGATAATAATGCAAACCTTCAGCAAAGCATGGGCGCTGGCAAGTGCACGTGTGGGTGTGGCATATGCAAGTGAAGATATTATAAAACTTATGGATAAGACTAAGCCTCCATATAATGTAAGTAAATTCAATCAGGAGGAGGCTTTAAAAGCAATATCCAATCTTGATAAGTTAAAAGAAAAATTGACAATTATAAAAGAACAACGAGGGAAACTGCAAATAGAGCTGTCAAAACTACCCATAGTGAAACATATATTTCCATCAGATGCAAATTTTATTCTTGTTGAAATGCACAATGCAGATAAAACACATAGTTATCTTCTTTCAGAAAATGTTATAGTAAGAAACCGTAACAGTATTGTCAACAATTGCTTGCGAATAAGTGTGGGTACACCCGATGAGAATAAGAAATTAATAGATGCATTAAAGAAATTAGCAGTAATAGATTCAACCGAGCTTTACTAAGATTACATACAATGAAGTAATGAAAACAGATAGCTAATTTAAAATTAATAGACTTATGAAAAAGGTACTTTTTATAGATCGTGATGGTACTCTTATTATTGAACCCGACGATAAGCAAATTGATAGTTTGGAGAAATTGGAGTTCTACCCCGGAGTATTTCAGTATCTCTCACGTATAGCTACTGAATTAGAATATGAGTTAGTAATGGTTAGCAATCAAGATGGACTAGGGACAGACTCTTTTCCGGAAGAGACCTTTTGGACTTCACAAAATAAAATATTGAAGTCTTTGGAAAACGAGTGCATAATTTTTAATGAGATATTAATAGATAGATCATTTCCAAATGAAAATCTGCCTACTCGCAAACCCGGCACAGCCATGCTGACTCACTATATTAAAGGTGGATATGATTTGACAAATTCTTTTGTTATAGGTGATAGGATCACAGATGTTCAACTTGCTGACAATTTGGGATGTCAATCGATACTATTAAGTGATAACCCACATCCAAATGCTGCTCTAACAACATCCGACTGGAAGGATATTTACAACTTTCTTAAATTAAAACCTCGACTGGGAAAGCTAGTTCGCAAAACTTCTGAAACTAATATCAAAGTGGAAGTTAATCTTGATGGGACAGGTAAAAGTAACATATCAACCGGATTGCACTTCTTCGATCACATGCTGCTGCAGATTGCACATCATGGCAATGTAGATATAATAATATTAGCAACCGGAGATCTGAATGTTGATGAACACCATACAATAGAAGATGTGGGCATTTCACTGGGCGAAGCCTTCTTGCAAGCCTTAGGAAAAAAGAAAGGTATTAATAGGTATGGCTTTTTGCTTCCAATGGACGACTGTTTGGCTCAAGTTGCAATAGATTTTGGGGGACGTCCATGGTTGGTATGGGATGCTGATTTTAAAAGAGAGTATGTTGGTGATGTACCAACCGAAATGTTTATGCACTTTTTTAAGTCGTTTAGCGATCATGCCAGATGCAATCTGAACATAAAGGCCGAAGGAGAAAATGAGCATCATAAAATTGAAGCAATATTTAAAGCATTTGCAAAAGCAATAAATATGGCTGTAAAAAGGGGTGATAATAGTGGTATACCCAGCACTAAGGGATCTTTATAGATAAAAACATAAAATTGAAATGAATATTATTCCTGCAATTGATATTATCGAAGGTAAATGTGTTAGACTCACAAAAGGTGACTACAGCACCAAAAAGATATATAGCTATAACCCCTTGGATATGGCAAAAAAATTTGAAGACAATGGGTTAAAATACCTACATCTGGTAGATCTTGATGGGGCAAAATCAAATCACATTGTAAACCACCGTATACTAAATAAGATTGCCACTAAAACAAAACTACATATCGATTTTGGTGGAGGTATTAAGTCGACAATCGATCTAAATATTGCATTTGAAAATGGTGCTAAACAAGTAACCGCAGGAAGTATAGCTGCACAAAACCCCGAACTGTTTCTAAGTTGGTTAGACACCTATGGCTCTGACAAAATCATCTTAGGTGCTGATAGTCATAACAGGAATATATCTACAAACGGATGGCAACAAGAGATAAAAGCTGATGTATTAGAATATATATCCAATTACGCTAAAAAGGGTGTTCAGCATGTCATATGCACCGATATATCTAAAGATGGTATGTTACAAGGACCTTCAACAGATCTATACAAAGAGATACTTGAGAAAACAGGGGTTAAACTTATTGCAAGCGGTGGGGTATCTTCAATAGATGATTTGCATATGCTACAACAAATTGGCTGCAGCGGTGTCATCATTGGGAAAGCGATATATGAGAAAAAGATTAGTCTAGAACAATTAAGGCAGTTCATATGGAAAGAAAAAAAATAATTCCTTGTTTAGATATTAAAGATGGACGTACTGTTAAAGGTGTGAATTTTGTGGGACTACGAGATGCCGGTGATGCAGTTGAGCTAGCTCGTCGTTATGTACGTGAAGGTGCAGATGAATTGGTGTTTTTGGATATAACAGCAACTGTTGAAAAACGGAAAACATTGACCAAACTAGTAAAACAGGTTGCAGAGGCAATCAATATACCCTTCACAGTTGGGGGAGGTATAAGTACGCTTGAAGATGCAAAAGCAATAATTGATGCAGGTGCAAACAAAGTAAGTATTAGCACTTCTTCTGTAGAGCACCCTGAGCTAATTACTCAAATCGCTGATTATTACGGAAGTGAATGTGTGGTGTTGGCAATCGACACAAAGCTTGAAGAAAATGGTGAGTGGATTGTATATATAAAAGGTGGAAACAAAGCGACCAGATTAAAAACTGTTGATTGGGCAATTGAAGGAGAGAAAAGAGGTGCAGGTTCAATACTACTAACTTCAATGAATAACGATGGTACCAAAAACGGTTTTGCAATAGATATCACACGTAAAATAAGTGAAACAGTAAACATCCCTGTTATTGCATCAGGTGGAGCAGGTACGATGCAACACTTTGCCGATGTATTCCTTCATACAAAAGCAGCTGCAGGTCTGGGCGCTACTGTTTTTCACTTTGGAGAAATATCTATCCCTCAGCTAAAACAATTTTTAAAAACGCAAAATATACCTGTACATTAAAAAGAAATGAACTTTAACAGTAATGTTCTTATATAATAATATTTCGAGAATAACTCTTTAAGTTGAAACTTTGATTTAATAGTGATATTTAGCTTACAGAGAAATTTTGTGAATATTGATTACACTTGATTTTAGAATAATATTTAAATAAGTTTAAAATTGTGAGAACCGGTTAAGTGTATATTATAAATATGATTTATGCAAAAGGTGAGTTTGGCTAAATATAAATTATATAACTAACAAAAAAACAATAGTAGTGAATATCGATTTTAATAAAAATCAGGGATTAGTGCCGGCGATAATTCAACACGCCCATACACTTCAGGTGTTAATGATGGGATACATGAGTCCCGAGGCCCTTGAAAAAACGAGAAAAGAAGGCAGAGTGACCTTTTTCAGCAGGAGTAAAGGTGAGTTGTGGACTAAGGGTGAAACATCCGGCAATTATCTTCTTGTGGAAGATATTATGCAGGATTGCGATAATGATACTTTGCTCATCAAAGTAATTCCAAAAGGACCTACATGTCATCTCGGGAATACTTCTTGCTTTAATGAGGAAACATCTAAGGGATTTCTGTACGAACTGGAGAATGTAATTGAAAATCGCATTAGTGAAAACAAAGATGGTTCTTATACTGCCAAACTATTCAATAGTGGAATAAACAAAGTAGCCCAAAAAGTTGGAGAAGAGGCTGTAGAATTGATTATAGAAGCCAAAGACAATAATATAAATCTGCTTAAGAATGAGGCAGCTGATCTACTTTATCATTTTCTTATTTTACTGAAAACAAAAGAGTTGAATATGGAAGATATTGAGCTAATATTATTCGACAGACATAAGTAAACAGTAGGTAACTTATAAAACATTAATCAAAAAAATAACCCGCTTACAAGTAAGCGAGTTATTTTTATAACTAATAAATATCTATTTTACGGCTCAAGTTTCATTTCAACCTTAAAATGACAGCCTCAATTATGCTTCAGCCTCTGTATGTGCAAACGGTTGAACTGAAACGTATGAACGATTATTCCTTTTTTTGCGAAATATCACTACACCATCAACTAATGCAAAAAGTGTGTGATCTTTTCCGACACCTACATTTTCACCCGGATGATGAGCTGTTCCACGCTGACGAACCAGTATATTACCGGCTTTAGCTACTTCACCACCAAACATTTTTACGCCCAATCGTTTACTATGCGATTCGCGGCCGTTCTTTGAGCTACCAACTCCTTTTTTATGTGCCATTTTCTTCTTATTTTAACTGATTAAGCAATAATTTCTTTTACCCTCACATGCGAAAACTGTTGACGATGTCCGTTTAGTTTACTGTAACCTTTTCTTCTCTTCTTTTTAAAGACAAGAACTTTGTCGCCTTTCACATGAGATAGAATTTCTACTACCACTTTTGCGCCATCCACAACTGGTGTTCCAACTGTTACTTTACCGTCGTTGTCGACAAGCATTACATTCTCAAATTCCACTTCACTGCCTTGGTCTGCATTGATTCTGTGGACGAATAATTTTTGGTCTTGTTTTACCTTAAACTGCTGACCCTGAATATCTACAATTACGTACATATTTTAAATAACTTGACGTTATATGCCTGAGGCGAGTAACAAAACGCTACTTCTTTTAAAGCCTATTAGCAAAATGAGGTGCAAAAATAGAAAATATTTCTGTAAACAGCAAATGAATCAACTGTTTTTTTCCAATTTCCTATATGCAACACCAATATAATCAATTATATCACCTGCAATTAACGAAAGTGGATGATTGTTTAGTTGATACAAGTTAGCAGTCAATCCATGAAGATAAACCCCTATCCGTGCAGCATCTAATGAAGAATATCCTTGAGCAAGCAATCCTGCAATCATTCCTGTTAAAACATCGCCGCTGCCTGCTGTGCCCAGTGCGGGGCTACCGCTACTGTTCACATATACATTCTTTTCATCAATTATTAGGGTATTTGCACCTTTTACAACTACAATTAAATTATATTTTTTGGCAAATAACCTTGTCTTTTGAATCTTATCAAAATCATCACTCCATTCACCAATCAATCTCTCCAACTCTTTAGGGTGAGGTGTTAAAATAGTATTTGCTCTTAATAATGAAAGCCATATACTGTTTTGTGAAAGGATATTCAAAGCATCGGCATCAATAACAGTAGGGGAGCTATTATTTTTTAAAAACTCATAAAATGCTTTTTGTGTACTCTTATTTTGCCCCATTCCAATACCAATACCAATTGATTTGGGTTTGATATCGTATTTTATTGAAGTTAAATACTCCTCGTTTTTATCTTCTATGGCCATTACTTCGGGTACATTCGACTGAATTACCACCATACTGCATTTTGGAACGTATGCTGTTGCTAATCCACAACCGACTCTAAGTGCTGCCTTTGTTGCAAGGCAAACCGAACCAGTTTTACCCAAACTACCTCCAATAATTAATGTATGACCTTGAGTACCTTTATGAGCAAATTTTGATAAAGGTTTTAATAGTGAAGCTGCCTCTTTTGTTCCAATATAATAATAATTTGTCTCAGTCTCCTTTATAACATCTTCATTTAATCCTATAGGAACTATATTTACTTCACCGAAGTACTGTTTATTATCCGGGAGAAATAAAGCAATCTTAGGTACTTGAAACGTAATAGTTTTTGTTGATCTAACAGCAAACGTAGTTTTTTTATCAAGAAATAATCCGCTTGGAACATCAATACTAATTATAGGTTTTTCACTCTCGTTGATACGTTTAATAACTTCAGCTGCAACACCAACAATCTCCCTTGAAAGCCCTGTCCCAAAAATCCCATCAATTATTACATCGTAACCTTCAATTTCAGGAATATCTTTCTCATTAAATATTTTTTTAAATGAGACATTTTCAGCCTTAACCCGGCGCAAATTATGTTCGCAGTCTTCTGAATAATTTGCACTATATTCAACACAGCATACCTTTACCTTGTAACCGGAGGAATTTAGTATTCGTGCAACACCAAGTGCGTCGCCACCGTTATTTCCAACACCTGCAAAAACAATAATTGATGTATGTTTATTCGGAAAAAACTCTATATATCGATCGAAAAAAGCCTTAGAAGCTCTTTTCATTAAAACCAATGAGGGGACCCCCTCACGCCTAATGGTTTCAGAGTCAATCTTACGTATTTGTTCTGAATTGAAAATTTTCATTAGATCTGTTTTTATTTGATACAGCAATCTTGATACAGCTAAGATAAGTATATTTATAACAGAAAAGAGTCAATGCAACTCAAATAATAGATTTAAAAAGTGCGCAGGATGAGATTCGAACTCACACGCCGTTGCCGGCACTACCCCCTCAAAGTAGCGTGTATACCAATTTCACCACCTGCGCATATTACAGTGCCCGGAACAGGGGTCGAACCTGCACGTTGTTGCCAACACTAGTCCCTGAAACTAGCGCGTCTGCCTATTCCGCCATCCGGGCGTTCAAAAAGTGTAGGTTCTGAGGGTCACTGCCTCTGCTTAATTAAATTTGCGGATGCAAAGATAGAGGTTTTTTTAAATGAAAACCAATATTTATTTACAATTCTTCAAAAAAAGAAAGCCATCCACTATGGACAGCCTCCTTAATCACAATGAAAAGTATTTATAAAGATGAAAATTATCTATAAAGATGAATACTCGTAAGGTGTATATGAGCTATCGTAACTTCTTATTCTTTTTCTTACCACTGTTGGCGGTCTGTTGTTTTTATACGCATCTAATGCATCGCTAACCTCAATCGATTTTCCTGCAGGCACCGAAATTTCAACTGTTATACTTTGATTTCTAAACCCTTGTTCAACTGGAACAGTCAAAAATTCTGGCAGCAAAATGAGTGAGTCTTTCTGAATTACATTATATGTAAACTCATTTAAATCACTCTTTGCAACACGGAGATTTTCGCCATATGTTGCAGAAATTGTTCGTATATGAAATAGAGAGTCACGGCTTTGCCTTATTTGTAAATACATATTTATGAAAAGAAGTGAGTCCTCATTTATATTAGTGTATGGAAGGCCATCAATATCACTCCCTCTACCAATACCAATTCTGTATTCTGCATAATCCTCTTTATAAGGATTCATCTCTATATAAAGTTTGTCGGATGAAACGGGTGCAACAACCAATGTTTTCTCATTAGAACTCTCCACCTTGAATTTATCAGCTACTTTTGTTGCAAGTATAATAGCAAGCACAACACCTACAACCCATAGTACTATAGAAAAAACACCAATCAATGGTCGTGATTTAGCCTTAATAGCTCGTCGTATAATCCAAACTACAATCGATATAATGGGTGTCAAGATTAGAAATCCCAAAGCTAATATGAGCAAGTTGGTTTCATATCCTGAATCAATAAATAGAGACTTTAGTGGAACAAACTGGGCACCTGCAACAAGTAAACCAATGAGCACAGCCACCATTGCAAGAGCAAAAACACCAACAAACGAAAAGAACAATACTTTAATTAGAATCACAAACACATTAAGACAACCCGATCTTTCTGATTTTGCCGAAACATTTGTCTTTAAGTTTGAAGTTGGTGGTACAGGTGGCATTTCATCCAAATTTGAATAAGTTGACTTAGCATTACTTGATTTTAAATCATCTGTTTTTGCATGAGTCGCATAAGATGATTTAGCATCACTAACTTTATCGCGGATAGTTTTAATATACTCCTCTTCGCCCATCATTTCGAGCTTCTGCTTTACTGATTTAGCTTCAGGAATTATAATCATCAGAACTATATATATTAACACTACTCCTCCATTTAAATTCCAACTGAAATCGATGTCTTTGAAAAAATGGTTGAGAGGAAAAAAACTAAATATTCCAATTAGATTAAAAATCAATGGAAGTAAGAACAAAACTCTTGGTATCCATGAATCTATTTTAAAATATGCTGCAATTCCACCACAAACGCCACCAATGTATTTATCATTCGGGTTTCTATACAACCTTTTAGCAACATTTGACTCCATAGGTTTAGCTCTCAATACAATCCACAAAACAATATAGACCCAAAAAAGAACTCCAAAAAAGAAAAGAAAAATAAGTCTAATCCATGTAGGATCTGTTTTAAAATAGTTGGCAAGTCCACTACAAACACCACCGATTATTTTATCATTCGAATTTCTATTTAAAGATTCTCCCCGTCTCTCGTTTGATCCTTCGTCAGAGCTTTTAGAGGCACCTGCATCAATATTTTTTGCTTTAGCCCCCAATGGATCCTCATTTTCACTAGCATAAGTACTATCCAAAGCAGTGCTCTCGTCATACTCTGTATCAAACTCTTCGGGTCTGCCAATATTTGCAATTATTGATTCAACATCCTCGTCTGTAATACAGTTGATCCCAAGTTTTAAGCGGTTACCAAAAAGCTCAGCAATACGATTTTCAATATCATTTACAATTTCACCACCACCATCTTCTTTTGAAAAATAGCGTTGAAGACTTTCAATATATTGCTTTAATATTTCGTAAGCAGTCTCTTCAATTGCAATCACCTGCCCCTGAAAATTTATATTAATTACTTTTTTCATATAATATGTTATTTAGATGGTACCTTATTGCTCGGTTGTTTGATTATTTTCATCATCCGGTGCTACTGAATTTGTAGTAGTTTGCTCCTTGTTTTCTATTTCTGAAAAACTTTCCTGATCATAATTAACCGGTCGAGTTAAATTCTCGACTCCTGTAGCCAATTCATTCCATGTCAACTCCAAAAGTTTATAAAACTCTTTACCTTTATCGGTTAGTCTAAAATACTTTCTAGGGGGACCCGAGGTACTCTCTACCCATTGATAACTGAGTACACCGGCATTTTTTAGGCGATTTAATAATGGATATAGTGTTCCTTCCAAGAGAGTTAATCCGGCATTTTTCATCTCTTCTATGATATCTCCGGGGTAAGCCTCACTTCTTTTAATAATGGAAAGAATACAATAATCCAATACACCCTTACGCATCTGACTTTGTGTATTCTCTATATTCATAAATTCATATTCTATATTGTGTAAATACGCATATTATTCAAAACTGCAATACAAAGATACACTTAGCATGGTATTATGCAATACAAAGTACTTAGCAATCCTGTATTTTTAATATTATTTAACTGTGCGATGGCATATAAACCAAATATTAACAGTTCTACGTAAACTGATACTAAATCTTTAAATACCTCATTTCAAAAATTCATGTATATTTGTGAAAGTTTAAACAACAACTATGTCACTAAAAGGAAAACATATAGTTTTAGGAATTACCGGAAGTATAGCTGCTTATAAGTCGGCAATACTAACCCGACTGCTCATCAAAAAAGGAGCTGAAGTACAAATCGTAATTACATCTGCAGGAAAAGAATTTATTACAACGGTAACTCTCTCGGCACTATCGGGAAAACCTGTTATAAGTGAGTTCTTTGCATCAGGAGATGGTACATGGCACAGTCATGTTGACCTGGGATTATGGGCTGATCTAATGATAATTGCCCCGGCAACAGCATCATCTATTGGAAAGATGGTTAATGGTATAGCTGACAATATGCTAATTACAACTTACCTTTCTATGAAGGCACCTGTATTTATTGCCCCTGCAATGGACCTTGATATGTTTAAACATATCACAACGCAACGTAATTTAGAAATATTGAAGTCCGATGGCGTTCACATTATTGATCCCGGTGTGGGCGAACTGGCAAGTCATCTTGAGGGCAAAGGCAGGATGGAAGAGCCTGAGAACATTGTTAAGGTACTTGAAGACTTTTTTAGTTATGATAACTATAAAGCATTGTTAGATAATCAACAAATTACCAACAATATACAGAATCTTAAAAACATACAGACTCAGGAAAATAATCAGAATAATGAAAACAATCAGATAAAGGACTTACTCAACAAAAAAATCCTAATAACAGCAGGTCCCACATACGAGCGAATAGATCCCGTAAGATTTATTGGCAACTTCTCATCCGGAAAGATGGGATTTGCCCTAGCCGAAGAGTGTGCATTGCGCGGAGCTGATGTTAAATTGATATCCGGACCCACCTCGCTCATCACAACAGAAAAAAACATTCAAAGATATGATGTTGAGTCGGCAAAAGAAATGTATGACATTGCTCTGAAGCTTTTTCCTGAGATGGATGCTGCAATATTCTCAGCAGCGGTGGCCGACTATAGACCATTGCATTCTGAAGATGAGAAGATAAAACGAAACGAAACAGGTGATCTTGCCCTCAAACTAACTCCAAACCCGGATATAGCAGCATCGCTAGGACAAATAAAAAATAATAGACAATTAACAGTAGGATTTGCTTTAGAAACGAACAATGAAGAGGAGAATGCAATTAAAAAACTTGAAAGAAAAAACTTCGATTATATAGTTCTTAATTCATTGCAAGATGTTGGTGCAGGCTTTAGCAAGGATACAAATAAGGTGACAATTATATCACGCGAAGGCAACCAAACAGCTTTCGAATTAAAGTCAAAAAGAGATGTCGCCAAAGATATTATTAATACAACATTAAAAAACATTTCTGATAAATCAGAAGAATCAACTAGAACTAACCAGAGCGGATAACATATTTTTTAATCGAACAAAACCACACATAATGACATTCAAAAACAGTCGCTTCTTATTACTTTCATTTTTTTTTATTTTATCTCTTTCATCCTTTTCACAGCTTTACAGGTATCCTATAACTATACCTCCGGCATTAAGTGGTGGTTTTGGCGAGCTAAGAGCAAATCATTTCCATTCAGGGATTGATTTTAAAACACAACAAGTAGTTGATAAATCAATTGTTTCGATTGAAGATGGATATGTTTCAAGAATAAGCGTTTCACCGGGAGGATACGGACTGGCCTTGTACATAACCCACCCTTCAACCGGTCACACAAGTGTTTATGCACATCTCAACAGATTCTCAGAAGAGATTACTGACTATGTAATTGAAAAACAATATGAGCTGGAGAGATTCAATATTAATTTATATCCTGAGAAAGAGAGGTTTCCTGTAAAAAAAGGTCAGCAGATAGCATTAAGTGGCAATACAGGGAGCTCAGGAGGACCACACCTACATTTTGAAATCAGGGACACCCGCACTGAAGATCTATTGGACCCATTGGAGTTTTTGAATAAAATAACCGATTCACGAAAACCGGACCTCAGGGGAATAGCCTTCTACCCAAAACAAGCGAAGGGCGTTATTAATGGTAGTCAAAATCCAATACGACTAAACATAACTAATGATGCAAACGGCAATCCTCTTGGGTTAAGCAGAACTATTAATGCATGGGGGCAAATTAGCGTAGGAGTTAAAGCATACGATCGCATGAACGGTCAGAATAACATTTATGGTGTTAAATATATACGTTTATCTGTTGATGGCAAACAGGTGTTCAGCAGCAAAATAAACAGATACCCTTTTTCAAAAACACGAATGTTAAACTCTTTTGTTGATTTTGAAGATTGGAAAAAACGTCGTTCATTCTACATGAAATCTTTTATTGAACCGGGCAATAATTTGCCATTTTATGAATCTGTCAATGATGGATATATAGATATAAATGAAGAGAGAGCATACAGGTTTAAATATGAACTGGAAGACCATTATGGAAATGTTCTAACTTATCGATTTACTGTCAATGGCAAACCTCAGATAATTACTAATAGTGCGGATTGCGACAACTGGATGGCGTGGAACCTGAACAACAGGCTTATTGAGATGGGATTTACTCTTGATATACCACCCGGCAATCTGTATACAGACCTATGCTTTAATTATAACCGAAATAAAAGCGACAAATACTACTCAGATATTCATCAACTTCACAACACTCCGGCTCCCTTGCATAACAAAGCAGATATGTGGATTAAACTCAATATCGACACATTGCAAAACAGGGATAATTACGGAGTGATAAGAATTGATAACAAAGGTGCTGAAAGCTGGATTGGAGGCAGATATAATCAAGGGGGCATCTCTGTTTCTATAAGAGAACTAGGAGATAGTTATGCAATTTCATCCGACACACAACCTCCAACAATAACGCCTATATCTCCCGAAAACTGGTCGAGTCAGCGCCGAATCAGAGTACGCCTTAGAGACAACAAGAGTGGTATAGCATCTTTTAGAGGAGAAATAAATGGAGAGTTTGTTCTGTTTACTCACGACTCAAAGTCCTCGGTTTACACATATCAATTTGACGAATCGAGATTACCCAAGGGAGAAAAGCTCAACTTTGTTTTCATCGCTACAGATGGAGCAGGCAACAAAAGCGAATACAGCTCAACCCTATAAATTGCTCTGATTGCTCTGATTACTTTGTAATTTGCTCAGTATTGCTCTGATTACTCTGATTGCTCTGTATTGCTCTGTATTGTATTGAGTTTAATTCATTTTTAGTGTAAACCTATTTAGGGTCTGCTGAAAAACTCTCATTTCTGTAATAATAAGCAAAATAGGATGATTTTTGAGCCAATAAGTGCAAGGGGAATTACAATCCCAAAGTCTCCTTTACTAAAGCAATCTCTTTCTCGCTTCCGGTGTGCTTACCCTCAACATCAGACAGTTTTACGCACTCCTGCCAATCCTCTTTGGCGGTCATCTTACATCTGAATAATTTCATTACGATATTCATACTTTTAATATCTCCCGAAACATCGTTTGTGAGGTTAGTACCAATACCAAAGGTTGCACCAATACGATCGCCACAATATTTCTTGATTTGGATAGCTTTATCAACATTTAAGCTATCTGAAAAAACAAGATATTTCATTTTTGGATTCACACGAAGTTCCTCATAACGATTGATAACCTTATCAATAAAAACAAAAGGATCGCCACTATCATGCCTTAGACTGGTAAACAATGCAGCATGTTTTTTACTGAAATTTCTAAGGAACACATCAGTAGTATAAGTATCGGTAAGTACCGTCCCTAAATCACCATCAAATACGTTTATCCAATGCTCCATAGACATATAATTTGCCATCTTATATCCATAATTGGAGCCATGAAACTGCACCCATTCATGTGGATGTGTTCCCGACACTTTCAAATCATGCTTATAAGCCATATGCACGTTACTTGTACCAAACAAACTATCTCCGGAATGCTGTTTTAGCAGCTCCGTAACCCTATCTTCAACATCATAACTAAATCGTCTGCGCATACCGAAAAGTGAAAAAACAATTCCATTATCTTTCATCTTGAGAGCCTTTTCAATGGCGACTTCCTCCATATATTTTTGGTCCGGACTCATCCCCCTCATCTTGAAGAAAAGCTCAGATACAGTAGCTAAAATAGGCGTTTCCCATAGTGTAATCCTATAAAGTAGTCCTGATGCCTTTATATGCAACTTAGATCCCTCCATCCATACATCAACCTCCGACGGATTAAATCTAAAGCCTTTTAGGAAGTCGATATATGTTGGAGGAAGATATGGCATCTCTCTCTTTATGAACTCAACCTCACTATCAGTAAGCACCAGTGACGACATGTTTTCCAACTCGTTGCGCAGCATAATGTCAAATCCATCGGGATAATCACCATTACTCCTGTCAACAAATTCAAATTCTCCGTGAGCTCGCGGAAAGAGTTTTGAATAAGCATAGCTTGTAGTAAACTTGTACAAATCTGTATCAAGCACACTTTTTATAATACCCATTTTCCTATATTTAATAAATTATATCGGTAAAATATCTCTTTGTTAAATTAAACATTTTAAAAAACTATTCGTTCAGATATCACCAATTGATTTCCCACAATTTATCTGCTAAATTAATAAAATACAAACAACTTATGTAGGATAACTGTATTTCTCCAACCCATGAGCCATATTTCACCTATATAATACTCGTACCCTCCCCTTATTAACTCCGTTAAACTACAGTGTTGATACAGTGTTGGTACAGTGTTGATATGGAGTTGATGTGGAGTTGATGTGGAGTTGATAATAACAAAAAGGGGCGCAACTATTATGCTGCACCCCTATAAAAGTTATCAACACTCCTAAATTGAGCTATATCATATCTTCAATATTCCAGACAAATGCACGTAATCCAAGATTTGAAGACTCGTTGTCAACTTCTTTAAGATACTTCATTAAAATAGGTACCCTATCATCCTCAACAATAGTGAGGATAGCATTGTTAACAGATGGCCAGGCATGCGATCCGTAGTGGGGATAACCATCTTTACTGCCTCTGCCAAACACCTCTTTCCAAGAAGTAAATCCTCGTATATTCAATGAACTCAAGTCGCGCACTATCTGATCATAATGTGCTTGGTCTAATAAAATCATTACTGCTTTCATAATCTCTTTTTTCTAGGTTACTGCTTTTTAATTACCATTAACTTCATATACTGCACGATGCTTCTTGCGTTTGCGACGCACACCATATCCTGCCATCATTGAGTAAAGTGCCGGGATGAGTATAAGCGTAATAATTGTAGAGAAAGTCATACCGCCAATAATAGCTATACCAAGTGCACGCCACATTTCAGAACCCTGTCCGGTTCCAATTGCAAGAGGAACCATACCCAAAATGGTAGTAAGAGTGGTCATCAATACCGGTCTTAATCTTGAGCGTCCACCATGAACAACGGATGTTATAATAGACATACCCCTTTCACGGTTAAGATTTATATAGTCGATAAGCACAATGGCGTTCTTCACAACCATTCCCACAAGCATAATCAATCCAACATAACCCATTATACCTAGCGGTTCTCCGGTTAATGCAAGCAATAACATCCCGCCGGTAAAGGCAAACGGAACCGTAAGAATAATCATAAATGGATAGGTGAGCGACTCAAACTGAGATGCAAGAACAATATAAACAAGTATTGATACTATGAGTAGCAGTAAGCCAAGTTCGGCAAAGGCCTCTTGTTGATCCTCTAGAGTACCTGCTATCTCTACCTGAATACCTGCGGGAACCTCTGTTTCAAATAAAATAGTATTGACATCATTCACCACTTCACTAAGTGCTCTACCATAAATTGTTCCGGTAACTGTAACTATACGTTCACGATCTTGCCTATCTATCTGGGGAAGTGAAGATGTCTCGACAACTGTACCCAAATCACGTACTCTAACCCCCGCTCCCATTGGATTATAGATTAGTATATTTTCGATATCTTCTATTGATTGTCGATATTGTTCTTCAAAACGAACACGAATATTATACTCCT
Organism: Fermentimonas sp.; assembly: GCA_041859795.1. GTDB lineage: Bacteria > Bacteroidota > Bacteroidia > Bacteroidales > Dysgonomonadaceae > Proteiniphilum. The sequence continues at coordinate 210,960 of JBFLFV010000003.1, read as the reverse complement.
CACCACCTTCACGAAAACGCGACATTATAAGACCGTTAATTCTGTTACGAACAGAATTTGCAGCAGTAGCCATATTTAGCCCGTTTAGAGCTAGTTTTTCACGATCAAATTGAATCTGATACTCCATTCTGTAGTCTTTACGAGATATTACAATATCTCTCAAGCCATTCACATCAGCCAATTTTTCGCTCAATTCTGAAGCTATCTGATCTGTTTCTGTAAGATCGTAGCCATATATATCAACTGCAACATTATTACCTCCGGCCATTCCCATATTACCACCACCCGGCATTACTTGATAACGATGTAGCTCCGGCATCATGGAAAGATCTTGACGAATCTCATCAGAGATATCATAAATAGTTTTATGTCTATTCTTTGCCTCAGTAAGTCGCATTGTATAAGTCATTATATTAGACGCATTATCCTGCATAGCTGCCCAAGTATCATCTTCGCCTGCCATACCAACTGAAAAAGAGATTATCTCAATCTCAGGATATTTATCCTTCATACCTTGTGCAATCTTGTGTCCAACATCACGTGCAAACTCCATGCGTGTGCCTGTTGGCATCTCAACAGTTATGGCGATATTATTATTATCTGATTCAGGCATAAACGCTGTCTTCAGGGTAAGCGCACTAATAATAACACTAACAATAAATAATGCAACTACACCCAACAATGTGGCTCTCCTTTTCCTTGCAACCCAGTTAACCAGTCGCCCATAATTCTTATCAAGTTTGTCAAGTGCGGGAAGGATTCTTTTATTATACCATCTGTCGAACTTATTAGCCTTAGTATCTTTGTTAGAGCGCATCATACTGGCACTCATCATTGGTGTAAGTGTAAGTGAGATTATCAATGATAGTGAGATAATAATTGTTACCATCCAACCTAACTGCTTAAACATTACACCTGCAAAACCTCCTACCATGGTCATTGGTAAGAACACCGCAATAATTGTAAGAGTAGAAGCAATTACCGAAAGTGACACCTCCTCGGTACCGTAAACAGCTGCCTGTTTGGGTCGACTACCCCTCTCAATATGAGTTGTAATATTCTCAAGCACCACAATTGCATCGTCAACAACCATACCAATAGTTATAGAGAGTGCCGACAGCGATATGATATTTATTGTATTGCCCGTTATGTACAGATAAATAAATGATCCGATAAGAGATATAGGTATTGTAACCATAACAATAATGGTAGCACGCCATCTTCCAAGGAAGAACAGAACTATAATACCTACTATAATCAATGCTATCAAAATTGTCTCAAGCAAGCTATTAATCGAGGTTTTAATATAGTCTGAAGTATCCATTACTGATACTATCTCAATATCAGGCGGAAGAGTCTCTTGAAGTTCAGGCAACTGTGCCATAACAGCATCGGCAATAGCTACAGTGTTGGCACCCGACTGCTTTTGCACAATAATACTTGCACTTCGTCGACCATTAGTATAGTTTTCCTGTACACGCGACTCAAGAGTGTCGCTAACAGTAGCAACATCCCTTAGGTAAACAGGGCGCCCCATACTGTTTCCAATTACAATATTATTCAGATCTTTGCTATTCTTAAATTCGCCTTCTAAACGCAACATGTATGTTTGAGAGCCAATATCAAAGTTACCTGCAGGAACGTTTACGTTTTCTGCTGCAATTATCTGCGCAATCTGCTCAAGCGACATATTGTATGCTTCAAGTTTTGAAGGCACAACGTTTACCTGCACTTCACGTTTTGGGGCTCCACCTACAGATACTGTTCCAACACCTGAGATACGATTCAACGGATTAGCAACCTGCTCATCCAAAATCTTATACAGTGCTCCCGAGCTCTCTTCGGCTGTTGCCGATAAAACAACAACTGGAATCATATCTGAGCTAAACTTCAGAATAATGGGGTCTTCGGTGCCATCCGGCAGGAACCCGGATATAAGAGACACCTTGTCCCTCACATCATTCATAACGGCATCCATATCTGTACCGAAATCAAACTCAAGCATTATCATGGATAAACCGTCACGCGATTGAGACGTAATCTTTTTAAGCTTCTCGGTAGTGTTAAGCACATCTTCGAGAGGACGAGTAACGTTTGCTTCTACGTCCTGTGCACCTGCACCAGAATAGGAGGTCATAACCGACACGATATTCAGGTCGATATTTGGATAAAGATCGATAGGAAGTTGTCGGTAGAAAAGCAATCCAATTAAAACAACGCCTATAAATATTAATGATGTTCCCACGGGATTTTTCACCGCGGTTTCATATATCTTCATATAGTTTTTCTTTTTTGTCCTTATTTATTACTAAAAAGCCTACTTTAATCAATTACTTCAACATCTGAACCATCAATCAGATTTGTGTTTCCTTGAATAATTACCCTATCGCCGGTGTTTAAACCTGAAAGTATTTCATATTTATCATCAATTCGAAGACCAAGTTGAACCAAAGTGTATTTAGCCTTTCCATCTTTTTCAACAAATACATAGCGATCATTAGAACCAACCTGCTTTAGGACTGCCCTATCGCTAACCAATGGTCTGTCGTAACTTCCGAAATTAATTCTCACGCGCGAGAACATACCCGGACGCAACTTCAAGCTGCTATTTGGAACAGTAATCTCAACAGTAAAGGTATGTGATATCGGGTCGATTGTGGGGTATATAAGAGAAACTTTTCCTTCAAAAACCTCATCTTCAAGGGCGTCTGCTTGAACTTCAACAGGCATACTCTTTACAACCTGACTATAGTATGTTTCTGAAACATTAATCAATACCTTAACAGGATTCAAGCTTTCGATTGTTAGAATTGGCAGCTGCATTGCAACATCACCCGGATCATAGTTGCGTGCTGTAACAACACCGCTAATTGGACTTGTAAGAGTTGTATTTTCTCCAAGATTTTTCATTGCTGTTTCAGCTACATCAAGTTGAGATTTTACTTGATCAAGCTGTTGCTTAGATATTCCACCAACATTATACAACTCTTGATATCTCTCAAAATCTCTTCTTAAAGTGGCAACTTGTGTTTCTTGCTGTGTAAGAGTTGCGGCATCCATGGCAACTAAAGCTTGCCCTTTTCTTACATTTGAACCAACATCAACATTAATTGATCGTATTCTTCCGCCCATAGCAGGGGCGATATTATTCACCTTATCTGCCTCAACAGTTGCAGTAAAAGTTGATATTTGATTAACAGGTGTCAACCTTACCTCTTCAACTCGAACTCTTGTTTTAATCAGTGCATCTCCCTCTGTTTCACCGGTTTGTTTTCCACCTCCACACGAAGTGAGCAACACTACTGCAATCAAAGAAGTAAATATTAATAAGTTGTACTTTTTCATTTGATATATTTTTGTTTTTGATTTCTATTGAATTTGTTCCTAATTAAGTTACTCGACAGGTGTGATATCGTAACCCAACACCTTTTCTAAATCTGCCTTTGCTGCCAGATAATCATATATGGCATTTCTATTTTGAAGCTCGGCATTTAAAACTGCAAGTGCTGCAGCATTAACATCAACTATTGTGCCCATACCTGTTTCATATCTTTTAAGAGCTATATCATGGCCTTTACGTGCCAACTCTATTGATGACTGCGTGGCTACAACCTGCTCAATATTTTTGTTTATAATATCATAATTATTTTTGATGGATAATCTTAATCCTCTTTCTACTTCTTTGCGTTGCTCGCTAAGCTGATAGAGCTGTATTTGCGACTGCTTTACATTGTGGTAACGTTGACCACCGCTAAAAATTGGTATCTGCAAAGTTAAACCAAGCATGGAGTACGGATCCCAGCGATAATTGCTAAATTTGAAATCGTTGTTCTGACTCATATATGTCCAGTTGAAAGTTGATATTAAAGATGGAGCATATTGCAGTTTTTGCATTTCATAAGCATTCTGCGCCTGCTTTGCCTGAAGATCGAATTGTTTAATATCACTATTATGCGAGAGAGTTGTATCTGCGGGAATTAAATTATCAAACATTGATGCCTCATATTCATCAAGCGATCCAATAATTTTAAGTGGAATGTGTCCATCAATTCCCATAAGAATATTAAGCTGCATCTCTGCAATCTTCATCATATTTTCGGCCTGAAGTATGCTTGGAATAAGACTTTTTAATCTGACATCTGCTGTTATAACATCATACTCTGCAACAACTCCTTGATTGTATCTATTACGAATATTCTCAAGATTTATTGAATCAGTTTCGTAAGTTAATTTTAAAACTTCATAACTGTCTTGTGCTAACAACAAACTGAAGTATGATTTTTTAACCTGGTTAATCAAATTGATTCGCGATGCCCTGGCATGTTCCATAGCAAGACTAATATCTACTTCGCTCATCTGGACGTTTTTCCAAAGTGAAGGAACAATAATCGGGAGATTAACGTTAAGTCCGGCCGACCATACATTAAATCGACCCATCTGAATTCCTTCTCCCGAGCTTTCGGAGTCTCCACCCATTGAAAACATATCTCCAACAACTTTCATAATCTGAAGCTCTTCGGGAGTGTATTTGGTAGGATCAATATCACCTCCTCCAAAACCCAAACCTTCGTCAAAATAAACAGTTTGTCTTTTAATTGCCCGTTGATAAGAGCCAATAATATCCATCTGTGGGAGGAGTGCTCCGTATGCCGTCTTTTTAGCATACTCTTTTTTGGTGATCTCCATATCGGCAACTTTTACCGTTGGATTTTCACTCAATGCAATTTCGAGTGCAGCAGCTAAATCTATATTCAAACTATCGGGCTGAGCATAAACTGTAAACTGTCCTATAGGAGCGAGGATAACAGCAAAAAGAAGTCCGAAAATTTTTAGACCTGCAATTGATTTTTTCATATATATTACTTGTTAATCTGTTTTATGTCTTTATTTACTGATTATGATACTTTGCTATTAAGATAAGTATCAATAATATTAATACCTTTCTCGGTTAAAATACCACGTACAAAATTTATCATCATTGTATAAAATAGTTCGGAGAATGAGAAAGGAGGCTGTTCAAGATAGGATGCCCTTATATAAATATGGGTACTTTCCTCAACCAAAAATGCTGTAACTGCAATATTTAAATCGTCTCTTATATATCCCTGTTCAATTCCATTTCGCAAAAAATCCTGCATTAGAATATTATTTCTTTCGATATCATCCTGCATCATCTTCGATATCTTTGGGTAATACTTATATATATCCTGAAAAAATTTGACATTAGTTACAGGCATTTTTTTCTGAGTTTCTATCACTTTGATAAAAACTTCAACTACATTATATCCTTTCGTGAGAAATGACCTGAATGAATCATTACGCTTATCTCTGAGCTTTACTATAAGTGAATGCAGAATATCTTCTTTGTCTTCAAAATTCTCATATATCGTTCTCTTAGATATTCCAAGTGAGGAAGCTAGTTCGTCCATTGATATACTTTTTATACCATATTGGAAAAATAAATTGCCTGCAACTTCTATAATTCTTTCTTTTAGATCCATCTGTTTTTAATAAAATCCGGACAAAGGTAATTCAGAAAACTCGATAACTCAAAACAGTTTTATAGGTTTTAACATACTTTACATTAAGGTGTTGTTATGTTCTATAGATTTAACGCCTCCCTCAGCAGCTTATATCCGGATAAACTGGCTTTCACCTTATGGCCATTGCTTAATGTTATCACTTGGCTTTGCTTTTCGTATAATTCGATACGTAAGATTTTTTCTATGTTTACAATAAAAGATCTATGAATACGCACAAAAGTTGAAGAAGGCAAATTAGCCTCGAAATATTTCATTGTGTCCTCTTTTGTGAATTTTCCTTTATCGGTAAATATTTGCACATAATCTCCATCGGACTCAATATATATAATATCAGATACTTGGATTACATGTATTTTTTGACCAATTTTTACAGCTATTCTTTCAATAACTTCAATGTGCTCAGCGTATTCTTTTAATTGCAGGTTAGTAGTATTAGTTATCTCTTCAATTTCGTTTTCAATATCATCCTCTTTGTTATTAGCTGCTCGGGTATGGATTAATTGAACATGTATTATATACAACAGAGTTCCAATTAATGCAGACATAGGTATCATATCAACAATATTATTGATTTCACTTTTACCAATAATGAGATATGAAGCGAAGAAGCTAATTGATATCCATACGACAATAACAATAATGCCAAGGGAGAGATAGTTTATGATTTGCTGAAATAAACTTAGTTTTACATAATTTGATGATGGAATGATAGTTGCCAATAAAATTCCCAGTCCTATTAATATAGCTGAATCTGCAATACTTTTAAAAATGAGTGTGCGAAACGAAAATGGTACAAGTGGATTATATGCCAATGATTGCACAATTATAAACAGTAAGGCTAATTGCAAAATTGAATGCCATTTAAATGGTGTAATAGAAAAGGAGTTTTTCATTCCTGATTGCTAAATTATTATGTCCTGATACATCATTTAACGTACTTCGCAACCACCAAAAATTAGACTACCTCCAATTATAAGCTTGCGTGAACTATCGGTTTCTGATATTAATCGTTTATCCTGATAGCCACCAAATACAGTGCTGAAACGAGTTTCCACTATCCAGTTGCCGGGGATATAAAGCTCTACTCCACCAAATATGGAATCAATATCCAGATATGTCTCTCCTTCTTGAAGTTGCGTGTGCCTAAGATCCAAAACAGCACCTCCAAAAACAGTGCTTATTTGGCCGCCATTAAACATAGGTTCAAGAAATATGCTTTCAGAACCTCCAAATATAACAGTTTTACTAACTGTTCCATTCAATTCTTTACCTGTACTATCACCTCTAGTATTGTAATGCCTTTTAGCGCTGCTAAATTTTCCATTCCCTACCCTGACAATAAAAATAAGCCCAACTATTATTAGTAAAACCGGCCAATATATGCCAACAAAATCAGAACTTAATCCGGGTAATAAATTAGGATAGGATCCTACTATTCGTGGAATGAGAAAAAAGAAACCGGCTATTAACCAGATTAATGAAAAAAGATAATCTTTTTTAGAAAAACTTACAATTCCAATAACAATAAATACCATTGGCCACGAAAGGATTACATTTTTAAGCGCAGGATCAATCCAACCAAAGTTAAATCCCAGAAAAATTAATCCTATTAAAATTAATATTAGTCCAACCACCAAACCTTTTGGACGTGAACTACATGATGTAAAAACAGTACTTTGTTGCATAATCATCAAAATTATAAAAATTATATTGTTTATTACTTAAAAAGCTGCAAATAAATGTTTAATAGAATTGAATAAGTTATGAATATAAGTTTTGCAACTCGCTACAACTATATAAGTGAAATGAAGCATTTTGCAAGCTAAAATCGACGAAACAGCTGTATTATCCCGACGAATAAATACTTGATGACTGTTAATTGACTCTTAAATTTATATTCAATTAAAAAAATACATTAACTTTGAACTACTATTATTCTAGTTTTAATCATGATATATAAGTTCAATTAAAAATATAAACACTATTTAAATTCAAACAAAAATGAAACAAAGTAAACTTATCATTAAAGCGTTTTTATTAGGTATTATTGGAGTGCTTCTAATAAATTGCACAGGTGGCAATAAGGTAATGAGTGTTGACGATCTGCTGGCTAATGCCGAATCGATGGTGGGAGAAAATATAATTGTTGAGGGTCTATGTACACATGTTTGCCAGACAAGTGGTATGAAGCTTTTCCTTCAGGGATCTGATGCTGAGCACTCTATTCGTGCTGAGTCGGGAGCAAATCTTGGAAAATTTGACCCCGAAAGTGTTGACGAAAAAGTTGTTGTACGTGGTAAATTTGCTGAGTTTAGAATTGATGAGGCTTATCTTACGGACTTAGAACAACAATTGGCTGACAGTACTCATGTAGGTCATGGAGAAGGGGGTGCAGGTTGTGATACTGAGCTTGCTGCTGAAGGCATTGCTTCCGGAACTTCTGAGATGGAGAGAATTACAATATTAAGAAATCAAATTGCAGAAAGGAATGCAAATGAGGGTAAAGATTATCTTTCTCAATACTATATTGAAGCTGTAGGTTATGAAATAGTTAAGTAATTATCCTATTTGGAATGGCAAAAAAACAACATAAATAATTTGCATTTTCCATATATACCCATTATCTTTGAAATAGAAAAAGATGAAGTTTTTGCCGCATTGGTCGATTGGGAAACTCATCAATTACATTTTATAAACCGAGACTCGTTTTTGGTCTCAATGGCGGGCCGCACCTTCGGGATTCGATTTATCGGACAGCGGATTACAAAGAAACCAAGACACTCAAATCCTGTCAAACGGAGTTTCGTCTTATTCTACCGATGCGGCTTCCTATAAAAGCAGATTAGCAAATGATTATATCGACTTGCAATCTGCTTTTTTTAATTTTACTACACTATGAACCTTGCTAAACAATATTGGGAGATGTTCCTGGTTTTCTTAAAAATTGGCGCCTTTACTTTTGGTGGCGGGTACGCTATGATTCCATTAATTAGGAATGAAGTGGTAGATAAAAAGAAATGGCTCGACGATAAAGAATTTATGGATATGCTCGCAATTGCCCAGTCGATTCCAGGGCCAATTTCACTTAACACTGCTATTTTTGTAGGTAACAAAAGAAATGGTTTTAAAGGGAGCCTTGTTACAGGTGCCGGAATTATTATTCCATCCTTTGTAGTTATACTCTTGATTGCTATTGTTTTTACCCAATTTAAAGATAATCCTGTCGTTGAGCGTATTTTTAAAGGCATTCGTCCTGCAGTTGTAGCCTTGATTGCGTCACCATTACTGGGTTTAGGGAAATCTGCCGGGGTGATAATAAAAAACATTTGGATTCCAATTGCTGTTGCTCTATCTGTGTGGTTGCTAAAAGTATCGCCCATATATATAATAATAATTTCAATTATATTTGGAGTTGCTCACTATGCAATTCTGAGAAGAAAAATGAATCTGTAAATGGAATTGATTGATTTATTCCTGGCGCTGTTTATATCCTTTTTCAAAATAGGACTCTTTGGTTTTGGCGGAGGATACGCTATGCTGCCTCTTATTCAGAGAGAGGTTGTAGAATTACATGGATGGATTACAGTAAGTGATTTTACGGATATTGTTGCTATCTCTCAAACAACACCAGGGCCAATAGCCTTTAACTCAGCCACTTACATAGGATATACGGCTGTTACCAATGCAGGTTTTTCAACTGGCTATGGTGTTTTGGGTTCAGCTATATGCACCATATCAGTTAGTATTCCGTCATTAGTGTTGATGACTTTAGTATGTGCCTTCTTTTTTAAACTTAACAATAACCCATGGATGCAGTCTTCGCTAAATATACTTAAATTGTCAATAATAGGACTTATTGCATCTGCAGCTTTGATGCTTATAAATGATAATAATTTTATTGACTACAAAAGTTGGATGATTTTTGGTGCTGTGATGATTGCTTCGCTTAAGAAAGTGGATCCGATTCTACTGATTTTTCTGGCAGGTTTGGCTGGCTTGATTCTGTATTAACTGAATTATACTCCTTTTTACTTCCACGCATCAACAGGATTAATATTAATAGAAAAAACAATGCTATTAAGATCCAAAACCATATTTCTACGTAAAAAGGATCATTGCTGTAATCTATGCTTATATCAAGTGCAACAATTTCGGCAATTTCGGCAGCATTTTGAGCAAATGAATATTCCATTTTTATTAATCTGTTCCTAGTTTATTGATAATCTTAATTATATTTTTTTCTGAAAGGCAATTCGCTCTGACCCATCAAGCAAGTAAATAACCCCACAATAGCTAAATCCTTGATTTTTAATAATATTCTTCATCACTATATTGTTACGATGTGTATCAATACGAATATTTTTACATTTAGTAAAGCACCACTCAATACAGAAATTGGCAACATTCTTTTCAATTCCTGACGAAGCAATGCGATGAATAGTACCATATAGTTCATTATTTAACCATTGCCCATCATAAATTTCTGCATAAGTGGGATCATCACCAATTATGAAACAAAAGGTTCCAACTAGCACTCCATCTTGATTTTCGCATACGAAACTGTGTCTTGCTTCAATCTCCTCTTTAATGAATTGTTCAGAAGGATAGCCTTTAGTCCATTGATCAACATTGCCAATACTGCTCATAAATTGACGAGCAGTATTATATATATCCATTACAAATGGCAGATCATTAACTGTTGTTTCCCTAATGACAATTATCATTTCACTTCAAGTTTAAAAATTTAAGGTTTTGTTTTTAAAGAAGTTCTTTTTTGGAAGCTTTCCCATCAGTTGTCTTCTTTGTTGTCGTTTTCTTTGCAGATGTCTTCTTAGTAGTTGACTTCTTAGTGGTTGACTTTTTTGCTGTCGTTTTCTTTGTAGAAGTTTTGCTTTTTGGTTTACCTTCTTCAGCAATAATTTTTTTGCAATCCTCGAGCGTCAACTCTTTTGGTTCTACAGATTTAGGTATTTTGAAGTTTGATTTTTTATACTTTATGTATGGACCGTAACGACCATTTAAAATCTGAATATCAGGCTCTTCATCAAATATTTTTATAGTTTTCTCTCTATCTTTTTTCTCTTTCTCTTCTATTAAAACTATAGCTTCCTCTAATTCAATTTCAAGGGGATCAACATCTTTGGGAAGTGATACAAATTTACTATTATGACGAATGTATGGTCCGAAGCGACCAACACCAATTACAACTTCTTTATCTCTGAATTTGCCAAGAGTTCTTGGTAATTCAAAAAGTTTCAAAGCTTCTTCTAATGATATTGTTTCAATTGACTGAGTTTTCTGAAGAGACGCAAACAAAGGTTTTTCTTCCTCGTCGGATGTCCCTATCTGAGCCATGGCTCCATATCTGCCAATTTTTACAGATAACTGCCTTCCTGATTTAGGATCTACTCCAAGAATTCTTTCACCGGCTTTATGCTCAGTTCTCATATTAGTAATTTCCTCTACAACAGGATGAAACAGATCATAAAAAGCAGCGATAGACTCATTCCATTTAGCTTTACCTTCAGCAATTTCGTCAAATCCTTCTTCAACTTTAGCGGTAAAGTCATAATTAATTACCTTAGGAAAGTATTCTACAAGAAAATCATTAACCACTATTCCAATATCTGTGGGTACCAATTTGTTTTTATCTGATCCGGCAATTTCTTTTTTATCAATGTCTTTTACAATTCCTTTCTTAAGATGAAGTAGATTATATTCGCGTTCAACCCCATCAACACTTCTTTTTTCAACATACTCTCTATTTATAATTGTTGAAATGGTAGGTGCATATGTTGAAGGACGCCCTATACCAAGCTCTTCCATTTTACGCACTAGAGCAGCTTCAGAATAACGTGGTGGTCTTTGAGTGAATCGTTCAGTTGCAGTAACTTCTAACAGACTCAACTTTTCTCCTTTTTTCATTGGAGGTAAAATTCCATCTTCTTTTTCACCATTTTCATCATCTGTACCTTCAAGATAAACACGCAAAAATCCATCAAATTTAATTACTTCACCGCTAGCTACAAATTTACCTTCTGTGTTTGATATTAAAATATCGGCAGTTGTACGTTCAAGTTCTGCATCTGCCATTTGTGAGGCAATTGTTCTTTTCCAGATCAGATTATATAGTTTTTTCTCCTGGGCGGTACCCGGCACTTCATGCTCATTCATGAATGTGGGACGTATGGCTTCGTGAGCTTCCTGAGCTCCTTTTGATTTAGTCCTGTACTGACGTACCTTATGATATTTTTCACCATACTGCTCAACAATCTCTGACTTTGATGTATTTATTGCAAGTCCGGAAAGATTCACAGAGTCAGTACGCATATATGTTATCTTTCCTGATTCATACAAACGCTGAGCCACCATCATTGTCTGACCTACAGAAAAGCCAAGTTTTCGGGAGGCTTCCTGTTGTAGTGTTGATGTTGTAAAAGGTGGTGCAGGCGATTTTTTTGCTGGCTTTATAGTAACATTTTCTATTGAGAATTCAGAGCTTTTGAACTTCTCCAGCAATTCTAATGCTTCCTTTTTGGTCTTTAGACGTTTATTGAATTCAGCTTTAATTTCATGGATCTGTCCATTTTCCTCTTTAGAAAAAATAGCAATTATTCGATATGAAGCTACTGATTGAAAGTTCTGAATTTCACGCTCGCGTTCAACAATGAGCCTAACAGCTACCGATTGTACACGACCAGCAGAAAGTGCAGGTTTAATTTTTTTCCAGAGAACCGGCGACAACTCAAATCCAACTATACGATCAAGTACACGTCGTGCCTGTTGTGCATCAACTAGATTTTTATCTATACTTCTTGGGTTATTAACAGCTTCCTGAATGGCATTTTTGGTAATTTCATGAAACACAATACGTTTAGTGTTTTCTTCTTTTAGTTCTAATGTCTCAAAAAGATGCCATGCAATTGCCTCTCCCTCGCGGTCCTCATCCGATGCCAACCAAACTGTATCAGAGTTTTTTGCTGCAGTTTTTAATTCATTTACTACCTTCTTTTTATCAGTGGGTACTTCATAAATTGGCTCGAAATTATTTTCAAAATCAATACTAAAATCTTTTTTCTTTAAATCACGAATGTGACCATAGCTGGACATGACTTGAAAATCATTTCCAAGGAATTTCTCTATAGTTTTCGCTTTCGCAGGTGACTCAACAATTACCAGGTTTTTTTCCATTCAGTTTCTGTTTCTTCTTTATAAATATAGGTTATTTCAACCCATTTTGAGTGCAAAAGTAGCAATTTTGTATAACTAAGAGCAATTTTTTCATAAATTCCTTGTTTATTAAGGAATTTTTATAGGAAAGGTTTTGTGGATTTTAGATCAATAAACATCTTGAGCTTTTAATTAAATAACATAATATATAAACTATGTTCACTTTATCTCCACCCCATAAATAGAAGAAAGCATTTCTTTTAGCTGGTTTGACAGTGACCGTCTAATTTTAAGTTTCATTATGCATGATTCGGTAAACTCTTGAGTCCATTGAGCTGACTCGAACTGTTTTAATACCCGCATAACATCATTTAGGATTGTATATTCAAAATGAATGGTGATATCATCATCAACCGTTTTCTCAACAATTTCAGCGTTTGCAATAGCATCGGCAGCAGCATCTTTATAAGCTCTGATTAATCCCCCCGTGCCAAGTAGTGTTCCTCCAAAATATCTAATTACCAAAATTAATACATCAGTAAGCTCAGAAGAGTTTATTTGCCCCAAGATAGGTTTACCGGCTGTTCCCGAAGGTTCACCATCATCATTAAACCGAAACTCCTCTCTTTGCTGGCCAATCATGTATGCCCAGCAAATATGACGAGCGTTATAATATTTTTTACGATATTCATCCAGTATTCCCATTGCCTCCTCAACGTTATTCACCGGAAAGATAAAAGAAAGGAATTTGCTTTTTTTCTCGGTAATATAACCTTCAGCAGGTTTAATAATGGTCTTATAAATGTCGTTGTCCATTAATTCATTTTATTTAAGCAGCGGCGCGATACTGTTATGCAGTATCGCCATAGCTGCTTATTACCTCAAATATTTTTATTTAAATTGTTTAATTAGCATTTAGAAGCACCACAGTTGCGACATTTTAGGCACCCCTCTTCGTAAACGAGGGTTTCGTGACCACAAACCGGACATTTCTGCCCTCTAGCTTCAGTTTCGTTAGGTAGATACTTCTTTAATGCTCTTTCTACACCATTCTTCCAAGTGTTTATTGTTTCACTGTCAAGCTCAAGTCCGGAAACCAACTTTATAACCTGATCGATAGGCATACCATAACGCAATACACCGGATATCAATTTGGCATAATTCCAAAACTCAGGATTAAATTTACCATCCAGCCCTTCAATTGTTACTTTATAACCTCGACGATTCTGGAATTGAAAATCGTAATGTTTAGTACCATCGTTGTAATATGCTTTTATTATTTTACCTGATGTAACACTTTTTGGTATCATAATACCATCGTCTTCATCATTGAGACCGGTAAATATTTCATAAGGTCTTCCATTAAGCAATCCAATAAATGCGATCCACTTCTCCTTGTTATTCTGAAATTTAATTACATCTGCATCTAGTTCTATTGGTCGAGATGTTACTATTTGCGGCATTTCAAAACAGTCCTCTTTTTCTGTTTTGTCACCTTCATTAGAAATTAAAACCCCCGCCCTTGATCCGTCACGATAGACTGTACAGCCTTTACAACCACTTTTCCAAGCTTCCATATATAGCTCTCCAACCAGGTCTTCAGACACATCATTGGGCAGGTTAATGGTCACACTAATTGAGTGATCGACCCACTTCTGAACACGACCTTGCATTCTCACCTTTTGGAGCCAATCAACATCATTAGAGGTTGCTTTAAAATAGGGTGATTTTGCAACAAGCTCATCAATTTCAGCATTAGAATATTTTTGTGTGGTAGGATAGCCACTAGCCTCCATCCAAGTCACAAATTTGTGGTGGAAGACAATATATTCTTCCCATGAATCACCATTTTCGTCAATAAAGTCGATTTTCACATCTTTGTCATTAGGATTTACCTTTCGACGACGTGTATATACAGGCAAGAATACGGGTTCAATTCCTGAAGTTGTTTGCGACATAAGGCTTGTAGTACCTGTTGGTGCAATCGTAAGGCAAGCAATATTTCGTCTGCCATATTTGACCATATCCTCATACATTTGAGGATCGGCCTCTTTGAGACGATTTATGAAGGGATTGTTTTTCTCACGCTCAGCATCAAAAATCTCAAAAGTTCCACGCTCTTTGGCCATTTTAACTGAAGATTTATATGCATTTATTGCAACTTCACGATGTACCTTTTCTGAAAAATCATTACCTTCTTCAGAGCCATATCGTATACCTAAAGCGGCCAACATATCGCCTTCGGCAGTTATACCAACACCTGTTCGTCTTCCCTGCAAAGTTTTACGTTGAATCTTTTTCCAAAGATTTCTTTCTGTGAATTTAACCTCTTCTTCTTCGGGATCATCTCCAATTTTTTCAAGGATTCTATCAATTTTCTCTGCTTCAAGATCTACAATATCATCCATTATTCGCTGTGCAAGCTGTACATGCTTGGAGAATAGTTCGAAATCAAAATATGCGTCCTCTTTAAAGGGATTTACAACATAAGAATAGAGATTGATAGCTAAAAGACGACAGCTGTCGTATGTACATAAAGGAATTTCACCACATGGATTTGTGGACACAGTTTTAAAACCAAGGTCGGCATAACAATCAGGAACTGATTCGCGAATGATTGTATCCCAGAATAGTACACCCGGCTCTGCAGATTGCCATGCGTTGTGAATAATTTTACCCCAAAGTTTCTGGGCATCAATTGATTTTTCGTACTTTGGTGTTGACGACTCTATCGGAAATTTCTGTGTATATTTTTTGCCATCAGATACGGCTTTCATAAAGTCATCGTCAATCTTCACTGATATATTGGCTCCTGTAACTTTACCTTGTTCCATTTTGGCATCAATGAAATCTTCAGAATCAGGATGTTTGATTGATACACTCAACATCAATGCGCCACGTCGACCATCCTGAGCAACTTCACGTGTTGAATTGGAGTAACGCTCCATAAAAGGCACCAATCCGGTTGATGTCAATGCTGAGTTTTTTACAGGTGATCCTTTTGGGCGTATATGTGACAAATCGTGCCCCACTCCTCCCCTACGTTTCATTAGCTGTACCTGCTCCTCATCAATACGGATGATTGCACCGTATGAATCTGCACTTCCATCCATACCGATTACAAAACAGTTAGATAATGAAGCTACCTGATAGTCGTTTCCAATACCGGTCATAGGGCTTCCTTGTGGAATAATGTAAGTGAATCGATCAAACAGTTCAAATAGTTCTTGTTCGCTAAGAGGATTTTTATACTTCTTTTCGATTCTTGCAACTTCTTTTGCCAAACGCCAATGCATATCTTCAGGCGTCTTTTCATATATAGTTCCTTTGCTATCTTTAAGAGCATATTTGCTTACCCATACTTTCGCAGCCAGTTCATCACCCTTAAAATAATTTAATGATGCCTTATAAGCTTCATCAAATGTGTATGATTTTTTTTTCATTAGCTAATGGTTTTATATTTTATAATAAATTGTTATTTCATATAATTCTGACTTTTTATTTAAAAACGACTTTTCCAACAAAATCTTTTTCAATGTCAGGTATTATTTGGCTATGCAATTTTATAGAATCTTTCGAAGAAATCAAAACTTTTCCAACTATAGTTATAAACAATTTTGTGAAATTTTCTAAATTATTTTATATCTGGCTGATAACATGCGTATTATCTTTATAGATAACCGGAAAAGTTCTCCTTTTTGTACAATCTCGCTTGTAATCAAATAGATGATACAAAAATATCTATTAAGGTGAATATTTTTATATATAAACAAAAAAAATCACTCAGAGTACAGAGCCTTCTGAGTGATTTAATATTTAAGCAGTATAATTATTATATTACAGATTGTTAGTCAATGTTTTTTACAGAACCCATAAATAATATTGAACCGGTTGAGTTTTCTTGAATAAGATATATAAAAGGTTTGTTTGCATTAAAAACTGTTTTTGATGGTTGATAAGAAGTGAGTTTAACACCTATCACGGTTACAGCTGCAGCTTCAGTACCAACTTCATCTGTAGTTATATAAGTGAATTGATCTACAAATGAGATAAATGCATCTGTAGCTGACATTCTTGAGAAATCTGCTACGCCACTATCAAACGCAACCCCCATTCCCATATCGATAAGAATATTATTAAATCTCATATTGAATTCTGTTTTAAACTTTGGCAAATAAAGATCGACTTTAGTTTTGCGTAACCCTGATTTGAGATCCATCCAAGCTGCATTATCTACTAACTCTTTATTTATATCTGAAAGTTCTTTATTCTCTTTTGGTAATAGAATTATCATACTGAAGGCCTTGTTGCCATATAGCAATTGAAGCATCTGAAAGGTATTGTTTTCTG
Organism: Fermentimonas sp.; assembly: GCA_041859795.1. Lineage (GTDB taxonomy): Bacteria > Bacteroidota > Bacteroidia > Bacteroidales > Dysgonomonadaceae > Proteiniphilum. The sequence continues at coordinate 193,897 of JBFLFV010000003.1, read as the reverse complement.
TATAATTAAAATCTGAAGATTGATGCATCATATCAACATTTTTGTAACTGCCATTTTCACTGTAAAATGGTTTTCTTGAAGTGTTTTTAACATCAAATTGAGAAGACCATTTACCTTTAAAGTAAATTGCATTTAATAAGTACATCAAATCCATTGGGTCTGTTTTGAGCAATACATGATCAATTAAATCATTGGTGTTATCCGCTGCCCACTTATTAATACGATCGACAGCATTGTTGTTTGAAAAATCTAGTGATTCTATGGCTGAGTTGAAAAACTTTGTATTTACAGTTATAAATTCATTGTTTATCTTCACATTTTTGTTTGTCCATATAGAGTTGGCAATTGAAAGTTTTGTTGAAGGATCCGTTTTTAGCAGAGACTCTCTCAGTTTATGATAGTATCCATTTATTTCTTCATCTGAATGTTCGCTGAGTTTTAATACTCTCTGTATGGCAGCCTTTGTTTCGCCTCCGGCACCATTACGAATCATAGCTAACGACATACTCAAACTGAATGGCGAAATCATAAAATTGTTATCATTGTCTGATGCCTCTTCCTCAAATACATTTCTAAATAACTCAAATGCAAAATCGATGTCTGATTCAACCATTTCAACTTCCGAAGAACGTAGGTTGATTTTAATTGGTTCAGGCAAATCATTTGTATCGATATCATCGATATTTTTATCGCATGATGCTGATAGTAAAAACGCTGACATTGTTAAAAATAAAAACATATTGACTTTTGATTTCATAGTTAAGTGCTTTATAGTAATTGTTCTTTTATTATATATATAGATAGATGTTTTAAACAGGGAAATAGTTGCACAAAAACAGTTAAATAAAACATAAATGATGTTTTATTTCCGATAAAAATCATATTTAAATTACTAGTTTATTAAAACTATACTTCTATTCTATTGAATAGTGATAAAGAAAATCTCACTTTAAAGGAGAAGCCCCTGAGAGGAGAGAAGCACAAAATCAAATTAATTGCTAAGGAGCCTGCAAAATATGCTGCTGTTGCTGTAGTTATTATTGCTATTAGTTTATTTTATGTAAATGACCAAAAAAAGTCGCTTACATCAGTTATGAATAAAATATCAGTTCAGAGAGCTTTTTTGCTTATGAAAAAGTTCCGAATAAACACTTTTTAAGAATTAGAGGAATAGTTTCCTTGGGGTTGTTGTTTTTAACTTTTCTTCTTTATACAACAACTATACAAGCCCAAAACACTCAAGTAAGTTTAAATCAAACTAATGTTGAACTAGGAACAGTGCTTAGTGAAATTGAGAAACAGACAAATTATTTGTTTGTCCATGATAGTAGTGTAGATATTAAGAAGAAAGTATCAGTTAACGCTGATAAAATGGCATTAAATGATGTTTTAAATCAATTATTTAAAGATACTAATGTTACATATAATACCGAAGGATCGAATATTATATTGCGCTCGGTTGCCTCTACTACTGTTGAACAAGATAAGAAAAGAACAATTACCGGAAATGTTAGAGATTCTGAAGGTAAATCTTTAATTGGAGTGACGGTAGTTGTTAAAGGAACCTCCATTGAAGCTGTTACTGATGTTAGTGGAAACTTCTCTTTGTCGGTACCCGCAAATGCTAGAGCTTTAGTTTTCTCGTACATTGGAAAGAAAACTGTTGAAATGCAAATCAACAACAGATCTGCATTTAATGTGGTAATGGAAGAGGCTTCCCTTCAAATTAATGAAGTTGTTGATGGTGTTCCAATGTTTAACGTCGAAAGAGGAAATATTGATGATCACTTTTCGGGAGCAGGACAATCAGGGTTGATATTCTATCAACTATCAACCCTGATGACATTGAGAGCTTATCTGTGCTTAGCGGTGCATCTGCTGCGGCATTATATGGTAGTGCTGCTGCAAATGGAGTAGTGATGATTACAACCAAATAATCCTGATTTAATTTTCACTAATCCGGGCAGACTTGCTCCTAAATTTAGAGGCAGTACAGTTTTTAAGTTTTCACCTTCAGGTAAACAAAAAGGCAATCAATTTATAAAAATATACTCTATTGTTAACGGGAAAAAGCTACCTTTACCTATCATTGCAAACATTACTATCGCAGATGAATAAATATAATTTTATAATACTATTATTCAGACATTTAATTTGTTTTAATTTTTCAGCACAGGCTTCAGGAAATAAAAGCTATAATATTCAGCAGGATATTCCTATATATAAAAACTCAAATTTCACTACTGAAGAGAGGATTCAGGATTTGCTTTCGAAAATGACTCTTGAAGAAAAAATCGGTCAACTTAAATGTTCGTTAGATTGGGAGATGTATGAAGTCACAGGTGAAGATGTTGGACATTCAAAGATGTTTGAAGAGTTGATTGACTTTCAACATGTGGGGATGTTATGGGCTACTTTTAGGGCAGATCCATGGACTAAAAAAACATTGTTAAATGGGTTAAATCCAACTCTAGCAGCTGATGCAGCTAATACATTGCAGCAATATATTATTGAAAACACACGTTTAGGCATACCAATTTTTTTAGCAGAAGAAGCCCCTCATGGTCATATGGCTATTGGTGCGACTGTTTTCCCAACAGGTATAGGACAAGCTTCTACCTGGAATCCGCAGCTACTAGAAGAGATGGCCAGTGTGATATCTAAGGAGGTGAGATTACAGGGAGGTCATATTAGTTACGGTCCCGTTTTAGATATTTCTCGCGATCCTAGATGGTCGAGAGTAGAAGAGAGTTTTGGTGAAGACTATGTGCTTACATCCCGAATGGCAGAGGCAATTTCAAGAGGAAACGGTGGTGGATTATTAGATAAAAAATATAGTACGATTACAACTTTAAAGCATTTCGCAGCATATGGTGTTCCGGAGGGTGGATGTAGATTTAGGAGCAAATTCATTTTCTCATCTAGAGAAAGCTTTGAGTAATGATATTGTTGATATAAAAAGAATTGAAGAGGCTGTAGAGGCAGCAAAAAAAGTTGTATAAGAATTGAGCAAAAGTTTCATATTTGTAGAAAAAGAAATCTATAACTAGCAATAAATAAAATAAAAACGGTAAAGTAATTTATGGAAAGCATTAAATCTGATCGAAAATCTCCAATATCATGGATTCCTTCGGTATATTTTGCGATGGGACTTCCTTTTGTGGTTCTAAATATGGTTTGTGTATTAATGTTTAAAGGCTTAGATGTCTCTAATACTCAGATTGCATTTTGGACCTCTTTAATTATGCTCCCATGGACACTTAAACCACTATGGAGCCCATTTTTAGGGATGTTTAAAACAAAAAAGTTTTTTGTTGTAGCGACTCAAATTGTTACCGGTATTGGTTTTGGTTTGGTTGCACTATCTCTGCAGATGAGTAGCTTTTTTGCAATTTCTGTTGCAGTTCTTTTTATAATTGCATTTAGTGGTGCTACACATGATATTGCCGCCGATGGAGTATACATGACTGAGCTTAACAAAGATGAACAAGCTAAATGGATTGGCTGGCAGGGTGCTTTTTATAATCTGGCAAAGGTTGTGGCGTCGGGCGGATTAGTTTGGCTGGCAGGATATCTGATTGGACAATTTGGTACTGTGAATGCTTGGATGTCAATTATGGCACTTTGCGGTATAATAATGCTTTTCCTTGGTATTTATCATTTAAAAGCATTGCCCACCGGTGGCTCTGCAGTAAATGAGGCTCGATCGGTTAAAGATGGCGTAAATGAATTGATAGTTGTAATTAAAAGCTTCTTTTCGAAAAAAAATATTGTTTGGCATATTCTATTTATAATTTTCTACAGATTTGCTGAAGGCTTTGTTATGAAGATTGTTCCTCTATTTTTAAAAGCTCCTGTTGAGGAACAAGGACTTGGATTAAGTGAGCAACAAATAGGGCTGTATTACGGTACTTTTGGTGCAATTGCATTTATCTTTGGATCTATTATGGCAGGTTATTTTATTTCGAAGGTTGGACTAAAAAAAGCTCTTTTCATCTTGTGCTGTACGTTTAACCTACCATTTGCTGTGTATCTGCTTTTTGCAATTTTTCAGCCCGATCAAGGATGGATTATTGCTTCAGGCATTTCATTTGAATATTTTGGTTACGGATTTGGATTTGTTGGCTTAACGTTATTTATGATGCAACAAATTGCTCCGGGAAAGTATCAAATGGCACACTATGCCTTTGCAACAGGTATTATGAATTTAGGGGTAATGATTCCGGGTATGCTTAGTGGCTTAGTCAGTGATGCTCTGGGATATAAAAACTTCTTTATATTTGTACTTTTTGCCACAATCCCTGCTTTTTTGGCAACCTATTTTGTTCCATTTAATTATGTAGATAAAAAAAGAGAAAATTAAATTTTAAAATATTATAATATGAAACAGTTATTACCATGGGAAAATCGCCCCAAAAACTCTAATGAAGTAATGTGGCGTTACTCAGCAAATCCAATTATTCCTCGCGATTTACTACCAACATCAAATAGTATATTCAACAGTGCAGTAGTACCTTTTGAAGATGGTTTTGCAGGCGTTTTCAGATGCGACGACACTAACCGTCGTATGCGACTACATGTTGGTTTTAGTGATGACGGCATTAATTGGAATATTAATCATGAGACTCTTAAATTTGAGTGCGATGATAAAGAGATTGGCGAGTGGGTTTATGGTTATGATCCTCGAGTATGTTTTATCGAAGATAGGTATTATGTTACTTGGTGTAATGGTTATCATGGTCCAACAATAGGTTGTGCGTGGACTAAAGATTTTAAAACTTTCCATCAACTGGAGAATGCTTTCCTACCCTATAACAGAAACGGGGTGATGTTTCCTAGAAAAATAAATGGGAATTTTGCGATGTTAAGCAGGCCAAGTGATAATGGTCACACTGCTTTTGGTGATATATTTTATAGCGAATCACCTGACATGGAATATTGGGGTCGTCATAGACATGTAATGGCACCTGCAGCGTTTGAAGAGAGCGCATGGCAGTGCATGAAGGTAGGTGCAGGACCAATTCCCATTGAAACTTCCGAAGGATGGCTTATGATATATCACGGTGTATTACGCTCTTGCAATGGTTATGTTTACAGTTTTGGATCAGCTCTTCTAGATATTGATCAGCCATGGAAGATGATAGCCAGAAGTGGTCCATATTTAATTGCACCGAAAGAAATTTACGAACTTGCCGGTGATGTGCCTAATGTTTGCTTCCCTTGCGCAGCTCTGCACGACGATGAAACAGGGCGTATTGCCGTTTATTATGGGTGCGCTGATACTGTAACAAGTATTGCATTTGGGTATATTCCTGAAATAATAGATTTTACGAAGAGAACTTCAATCATTTAATTTGAGATGGGAAATACTCCATCGCTAAAATTTGGTACTGATTTATCAGACAGACCCTAAAAAATTTGTAAAAGAAGCTAAGTGTTTATAGTGGAGCAATAATCTATCATCAACTTTTTGAATATTATACTTATATAATGAACCCTCAACGGTATAATTTGGTTTTATTGTAAAGTTCTTATTCAATTTGAATAAAAAAATTGGGAAATAAGACGAAAAATAAATACTCTTAGCGAATCTAAGGCATATAAATATTTTCTTTTATGCTCAAAATTTGAAAATTCATTATTAAAAGTCAAATAAAAGAAATAATACATATATTTGTAATGAACTAAAACGATAAACTATGAATGAAGCTAATACATTTCAAAATGCAAAAAGAAACCTCACACTGTTGATAGTTACAGTAATATTATGGTCATGTGGAAGCGTACCTTTTACCGGTCGAAGACAGTTGCAACTCGTATCAAACGATGAAGTTATTGCTTTGAGTCTGCAACAATATCAGGAATATATGAGATCGGCGCCAATTGAACGTGGCACTGCAAACGCCCAGATGGTTGACCGCGTAGGGCGAAGGATTGCGCAGGCAGTTGAAACTTTCTATACAAATAACGGTTATGAATCAATGTTATCCGATTATTCGTGGGAGTTTAATCTTGTAAAAGATAATAGCGTTAATGCATTTGCCATGCCTGGTGGAAAGGTGGTTGTAAATACCGGACTTCTTCCTGTGACTCAAACAGAAGAGGCACTTGCAGTTGTTGTTGGGCATGAAATAGCTCACGTAATTGCACATCACTCTAATGAGAGGTTGAGTCAGCAGATCGCTCTACAATATGGTGGAGCTATAGCAGGAGGATTACTAGGAAACTCAGATGCTACACGACAACTTGGAAATACTGTTTTTGGTATTGGTGCACAGTATGGCATTATGATGCCCTATGCACGTAAACAAGAGTTGGAAGCTGATGAGATTGGCGTGATTATTATGGCCATTGCAGGCTATAATCCTCAGGTTGCAATTCCTTTCTGGCAAAGAATGTCTCAGGCAGGTGGAGCAAATGTTCCGGAGGTACTGAGTACTCATCCTACCGACAGCAAGCGGATTGAAAGGCTACAAGCAATTTTACCTATTGCTCTTGAATACTATAAAGGCTCGGGAGTTCAAAATCAAACAACTGAACCTATTAAAACTAAAACATCAGTTCCTGTAGAGACTAAAAAGGCTAAGACATCTGAAGAGTGGAGTTTCTAATTATTACCTACCTTCAATAGAATTCACAACTTTTACTAAAAAAAGCTCAACTATAACAGAAGATAGACTCTATCCTGTCAAGTTGAGCTTTATATTTTTATACTTTTAAATATCTGTTCTCCGGCCGGAGTTTATGATTTATCCTCTTAATCTATTTAGCGACTGTACAAGCGCTTCGTCAGCTCCAATCTTTCTAATTGCAAGAATTGTAAGGATAATGGCGATAATTGGCATAATTACACCTATACTTATCTTATCAAAACTGAGTCCTTCAACATCAGCTGATACTACTTTGAAAATTAAAAAACCAAAGTACAAATAGAAACCTACCATCACAATAATATTGAAGATTGACAATCTTATTTGAAGGATTCTGTTCTTGTAAAGAAAAATTGTTATCAGTGCCAAGATGGAACTGATAAGTCCAATAACAAAGAGCCCCCAAGTTGAGACATTAAGGTTGTCGTTAAGATAAACCCCCATCGCTTCCATTACTACCTTATCACCATTAAGATAAAGTGTGGCCAAGGGTGTGGACACTGCTATCAGCATTGCGGCGGCGGCTAACGCCAAAAACAGCGTTTGAATACGTTGAAGCATAAATTAGAATAGATCTTTTTCCTTTGCAGGATTACGGTAATAAATATCTCCCTCTTTCCACTCTTCGATGGCAAGCAGGCTAGGTTTAGGAAGTTTTTCGTAGAATCGTGAAATCTCTATCTGTTCGTGATTTTCAAACACCTCCTCTAGATTATCGCTATAAGATGCAAACTCCTGTAGCTTTGAGTCAAGATCTTGCTTCATTTCGATACCAATCTGATTAGCTCTTTTGCCAATTATCTTAACTGTTTCGTAAATATTCCCAATTTTACTCGACAACTCCATTATGTCGCGAGTTTCTGTATTTGTACTTGCTGCTAATTTTCGGTAATCCATATTTATATATAAACTATTAGTTTTTTATTCTTACGTTGTGGGTAATACATCAATTTTGCTTTGTGCCTCTTTGTAATATATTTGGGCTTCCTTTGTATATTTCCCTTCAGGGAATGTGTTAGTGTAGTTGTAAACTTCATCAACAACCATTCGGTATCTTTCGGGCTGAGTTTGAATTGTGCTTCGCTGAGCAAATTCGTAACGGGCACGAAGGATTGTAATTTGATACTCCTCTAGATATTTAGAATATGGATAGTTTTTCATTGCTTCACGTGCTGTAATAACAGCCGATTCGTAATTATTACCCATATAATTGCCAAGATTTAGATAAAGCTGAGCTGCGAGTAGCTCTTTTTCTGCCAGCTTCTCTTGTAGTTCGAACAAGTAATTTTTTGCCTGCTCTGCCCTTTCGGTTTGTGGATAGCGCTCCATATATTTTTGAAACTCTGATATAGCTGTATAGGTTTTTGTTTGATCAAGACGAGTATCGGGCGAATCTAGATACATACCGTAAGCCGAGTAGAATAATGCAGGTTCTGCAAATTCACCCTTTGGATATGTATTGTAGTAAGTTGTAAAAACTTGTGTGGCCGAATAATAGTTTTTTGAGTTATAGTGACTTTGTGCTAGGAGATATAAACTTTCCTCGGCTAGCGATGATCCTTTAAGGAAAGGCACAAGCTCTTCGAGCAGAGTAATACTTCGGCTGTATTTACCTTCTTCGAAATACTTTTTTGCATAGCTGTATTTCAAATCTCTATCGGTACTTTTCAATATTTTGTTGTACTCGCCGCACGAACTCAATGCGATAGTGAACATCAAAAATAAGACAAGTTTAGTTTTCATCTTGTTACAAGTAGTTTAAGCATGCAAATTTACTGAAACTTTCTCATTTATAGGTAATGATAGTTGTTTTTATTCTATTTTAGCACTTTTTTGAAACAAACTCCAAGACACTATCCACATATTTACGGTCGTTAGATAGTTTTGGAACCTTGTTTTGTCCACCCACTCTCTCTCGCATTTTCATCCATTCGTAAAAAACACCCTTGTCAAGCGAATGTACAATGGGCATGTCGAGCGAAAGGTTGTAAGAACGTTTAGCCTCATAATCCGAATTCTGTTTTTTCAGATTCTCATCGAGCAGTGCAGTGAACTGTGACAAGCTGGAAGGTTTAGTCTCAAATTCTATGAGCCATTCATGAGCACCATTGTGACTTTCGTTGAAATATACAGGTGCAACAGTATACTCAGTAATTTTTGCACCTGTGGTACGACAAGCATCATCAATTGCTTTATCGGCATTTTCCACAATTAACTCTTCACCGAAAGCGTTTATGAATTGTTTGGTACGTCCGGTTACTTTGAACAGATATGGGTCGGTAGAAGTAAATTGGATTGTATCTCCAATTTTATAACGCCACAATCCACCACTAGTACTTATTACCATCGCATATTGTTTCCCGGTTTCTACACCTTCAAGCGGTACACATTGCGGATTGGGTAAATCCCACTCTCCTGCAGGAATAAACTCGTAATAAACCTCATTGTCAAGCAGAAGGAGCATGTCACTTGAATCAGGAGCAAACTGTACTCCAAAGAAACCCTCAGATGCATTGTAGGTCTCCCAATAACGCATACGATCTGAGGGTATTATTTTTTTGAAATTTTCGCGAAATGGCATAAAGCTTACTCCACCATGAAAGAAAACCTCTATATTTGGCCATACTTCGGGAATCGATTTACCACTCTCTTCAACTATTTTTTTCAGGAGAACGAGCATCCAGGAAGGTACACCAAGTAAGGCTCGAATATCGGTTTTCAGTGAATATTCGGTTAGCTTCTGAAGCTTAACTTCCCAGTCTGATAGCAAAGCTATTTCCTCAGGTGTACGGCGACGCTTTACAGGACGTGGGAGATTCTTCATTAATATCGCAGAAATATCTCCTGTATAAATACCTCCTCCAATACGGTTGACTTGCTGACTACCACCCATTACTAGTGTTTTGCCCAATACGAAGTTAGTATCCGGATAATGCACCGCATATGTACCAAGCATATGATAACCCGCACGATAGCTACCATTGTAAAGTGATTCTTTGGTAACAGGTATATATTTGCTTTTGTCTTCAGTAGTTCCTGACGACATAGCAAACCATTTAATCGGTGTATCCCAAAGCACATTTTCCTGCTTATGATTTATAATTTTTTCAAGATAAGGACGTAAATCCTCATATGACATAACAGGTACCTTTGTACTGTATTGATCGTTTGTGGTTATGTTTGAAAAGCCCATCTTGCTGCCGTAAAGAGTGTTACGACCATGTTCGAGTAGATATTCTAAAGTTCTTTTTTGGGTTCCAAGTGGATTTTTTATGAACTCTTCAACCGATTTATAGTATGAAGTTAATATTGAGCTAGCTATTTTCTGAATCATTCTTATTTACTAATTCCTATAAAATTGTTCGCAAAGTTAAAAAGGACTTTTATTAATTGGAAAAATAAAATCACAATTTTAAATAAAAATTGAGATTAACCAATACGACTAATTTTATGGAGCCTCTCTTCATCGATGATTTTTATTTTACGACCATCAACTGCTATTATTCTCTCGTTTGCAAAATTTGACAGTGTGCGAATGGCATTTGATGTGGTCATATTTGACATGTTGGCTAAATCTTCACGTGCGAGGTATATGTTTATTGTTGCTCCATCTTCTTCCAGGCCGTAACTCTCTTTTAGAGTGATTAGTGAATCAGCAAGACGTCCACGCACATGTTTTTGTGTGAGATTTACAACTCTCTCGTCAGCTGTACCCAAATCAACAGAAAGCATTTGGATAAAGAACATAGCAAGATCTCCATTATTACGAATTAACTTCTCTATCAACCCCATTGGTATAAAGCAAACAGTGCAGGCTTCAAATGCAGTTGCAGCAGTTATATAGGGTTCACGAGCAAAATATGCACGGTACCCAAAATACTGTTCCGGTCGGATGATTCGTATAATCTGACTACGTCCTCCTACTCCGCTTTTGAATATCTTCACTTTTCCCTTAAAGAGGCACATCAAGTCCTTTGGGGTTTCATCTTCGAGGTAGACGATTTCATTTTTCTTAAATTGAAGTATCCGGGCATTATCACGCAACAAATTACGTTCAACGTCCGACAACATCCTCCATATATCTGTTAGAGTTGATGATAAGTCAATTATTTCTTTACTTTTTCTTCCGCCCATAAGTGTTATAGAACTATGTTCTAAAACACAAACATACTATTTTTTTTAATTAAAATAGAAAAAATGTTGCTTTATTATAACATTTAATGTTCTTTTTTTTTATTTATGTCAACTGTTTATTAGTTTATAATTGTTTTTTTGTCATATATTTTGTTATTACGTTTAAAAAAAACGTAAGTTTGTATAGAGTATGAGTAGAACAAAATTAATACAAACTTTATTAATATTTTTTATTTCTCTTAAATGCCTGGGTGCCTCACCCCAATTACCATTAGACACAATTATGCTGAAGGCAATGAATGCTGCAGAGAAATACAACAATCTTGTGGAGAGTTTCTCCGCAAAGGTTTATACTCGTACGTATGTACAAACTATTAAGAAAAATTTCCTATATAAATATACTCATCATATCCCTAACTTTGTTTTACATGACCCTAAAAACGATGAAATTATTATAGAATCACTAAGTGATCTTAGATTCGATTATCCAAATAATTATGTACAGGATATTAGGCATGTGATCGGAACACTTTCAAATTATAAGAATATCGAAATGATTCCGTTTGAGTTGCTTAATATCAATATTTATGGAGAAACGACTAACGACGAAAGCTTTTTTATGCCTTTAAGATTTAGCACAGCAAAATACTACAGGTATGAACTTCATCAAACTTTTGAGGAAAATGACAAGATTTATTACAGTATTAACTTCAATCCTATCTATGAGAATACAAATTTACTCAAGGGCTCGTTTATTGTTGAAAGAGGTACTTGGAGAGTGATATTTTTTAGAGGTGAAGGGATAGATATTTTGTCCGATTTCTCATTCGAAATTACTATGGGTGATCAGTGGATTACTAATTATTTACCAGTTAATTTTGTGATTTATCAAAAAGCCTCATATTTGGGCAATGAGCTTGCAAGCAGACACTTGGCTAAAATTGATTACAAAAACATTGAATTGCGAAAACATGATGAACCTGACAAGTCACTAAACATTAGCGATTTCTTTAAAGTAAGACTGGATTCGGTACCTGTGTTCTCAGATTCAACTTTTTGGAATGAAAACAGAGCAATTCCACTGCAGGCCAAGGAGAGAGATGTCATTAGAAATTTTATTAATCGCGAAGTCAATAATAATAAAGACAAAGCAAACGGTGACTCACTTAGTGATTCAAAAATTGGACAACAGCTTGCACAAAGAATGGTGATGAACTCTAGTTATAAGTATAAATCGATGCACATGGGTTACTCCGGTCTATTAAATCCGCTGATGCTTGGCTACTCATCAAACGATGGACTAACATACCAACAGAAGCTGTCTTTCAATATTGACATGAGTCACAATCGTACTATTAAGCTTAAAGCATTTGCGGGTTATATGTTCAGACGGAAGGAGTTTTTTGCAGATCTAACCACTACTTTTAATTACGACCCTTTTCATTTAGGTAGTGCTTCGTTATCGGTTGGAAATGGAAATCCCACATACAGCTCACTATTTGTAGATCAGATTCAGGACAGTTTGATTAACAGGGGACTAACATTTAATGATATTTCGGTTAATTATTACAAGGACTATTATTTTAAGCTATTTAATACACTTGAAGTAACAAATGGCATGCTTCTGCAAACAGGTATTGATTATCATATTAGGCAGAGCAAGAGTAATACGGCAGTTCTACGATCAACAACTAATGACAGTGAACCGATTGAGGATCTGTTTGGCATTAGGAGATCGTTTGCACCATTTGTGCGAATCAGCTGGACTCCAAGGCAATACTATAGATATGAGGGACGACAGAAAATTTATGTGAGATCAGATTTTCCTACTTTTAAATTGGAACTTTCTAGAAGTTTCCAAGGTGTATTGGGTAGTACATCAGAGTATAACAGAATTGAGTTTGATATTAGTCAGAATATTCCAACAGGTTTGATGAATTCGCTTCAGTACCACGTTGGCACGGGTATGTTTATCAATCAGAAAACAGAATATTTTGCAGATTTTGTTTATTTCTCTAAGAGTAATTTCCCCGAGAATTGGAAAGATGGATTGGGAGGAGGTTTCAATTTGCTGAGTAGGAATTTATACAATGCATCGGACTCATATGTTCAGGCTCATGTAATGTTTGAAACACCCTTTCTAATTTTGAAAAACATTCCGTTTGTATCCGATTTTGCAGATAAAGAGCGTATTTATTTAAGTCAGCTCTACACCCCTCAAATAATATCATATACAGAGTTTGGCTATGGCATTGGGAACAGGTTTTTTAATGCGGGTATTTTTGGCTCATTTCATAAAACCAAATTCAGGCAAATTGGAGTGAAGGCGGCATTTGAATTTTAGTGCTTAATTAGTATCTTTGTGACTGAATTTTACTTGGGTAGATTAAGTTTTTTAAAGTAAAATCGATTCAAATAAAGTATTAAAACGATTTAAGATGATCTGTTTCCCAAACGCTAAAATCAATTTAGGACTAAATATAATTTCCCGAAGAGCCGATGGTTATCATAATATAGAGACAATCTTTTATCCTATTGGGATGAAGGATGCTCTAGAGGTGATTAATTCTGAAGTTTGTTTGAATGATGATAAATATCGACTCTTTCAGTATGGGGATATTGTAGAGTGCGATTATGCGAACAACTTAGTAATAAAGGCTTTTTCAATAATTTCAGCAGAGAGAGATTTGTCAAACATTGATATCCACTTACTTAAAAAAATCCCTTCGGGTGCTGGTTTGGGAGGAGGCTCGGCTGATGCCTCATTTATGTTGAAGATTATGAATGAAAAGTTCGATCTCGGCTATAGTGTTGAAGAACTGATGAAGTTTGCCGCAAAAATTGGTGCAGATTGCTCATTTTTCCTTCATAATAAACCGGCGTTTGCAACCGGTATTGGTGATATGTTAGAGACGGTGGATCTCAATTTGGAAGGCTATCATTTTGTGGTTGTTAAACCAAATGTGTTAATATCAACCAAAGAAGCCTATTCAATGATTGTACCCGCCAAACCCTCTGTCTCACTAAAAGAAATAGTTAAAAAACCTGTTGAAGAGTGGAGTGACATAATGAAAAATGATTTTGAAATTCCAATATTCAAAAAATATCCCGTAATTTGTAATGTTAAATGTAAACTTCAGGAAATGGGTGCGATATACTCCTCAATGAGCGGTTCGGGCTCGGCCGTTTATGGAATTTTTGACAGCAAACCTGAACTTGAAGGTTTTTTTAGTGACTGTTTTGTTTGGAAAAGCTGGGATTAAATATGATAGATTGGATTTTTAATGAGTACTTAACAGTTGCAACAAAAGGAAAATAACAAATATAGTGAAATATAAACAATATGAAAAAAAATCTATTATGGCTCGTAATTACCGGAATCATTATGACCGCTAATTTACAATCACAGAGCGTATTTACGCCTGAAAAACTGTATTCATTTGATCCAATACCAGTGAAAAAACCGATATTATTGGATAGTGTTAATCTGAGCGATACTCCATATTCGGACGACATGCTCCTCTCTTACTCAATCTCTTTCCCCGACCAGGAAAAGTTTACAGGTGAAGTAACCGCCGATACGGCTGGTTTTTTTCATTTTGATAAACCTGAGAAAGGATATGCATTCAGACTTGTTTCACTATATGTTACAGGCGACAGGTACGGCAAGGGTAAACTAACGGTCACCTCGCCCAATCAGCTGGAGTTATGGATTAATGATGTTAAGCGTGCAACAAAAACTAAAAGTAATGACAGCTTGCACCAAGCGGGGTCAGTGGATGCCAATCTGAATGGTTTTACGAACAACTCGCGAGTGGTGATTAAAATGCTAACATCGGTCGACAGTAAGATTGCTCCGGCCTTAAAGCTTGAGTTGAAGCCTGACAAGAAAGATTCGCTACTGACATACTCTTTTAACAATGTAGACAAAAGAAGGATCAATATAAATGACATAATTGAAGGAAAGCGTGTAAATAGTTCTTCGATTTCTCCAAGCGGTCAGTTTGTCCTCATTAATTTAAGAGAAACATTTGTAGGAGGAAAGAGCATCAACACAATTGAAGTGCTGGATGTTAAGCAAAACAGAATAGTTTTATCGGAAACAGCCAGCAGGAGTCAGCTAAGATGGATGCCCAAGTCAGATTTGCTTTATTATGTTAGTGATAACAACGATCACAGATCAATTTACACTCTTAATCCTAAAACACTGGAAACCAAACTTCTTGCAAAAGGATTGCCAAAAGAGAGTTTTCATATGGCTCCTGACGAGAAGTCGGTATTCTTCTCTTCAAAAGAGACCGTAAATGGCGGTAGTCCGTCCGGACTAAAGCGTTTGGTTGGAATTGACGATAGACAGTCGAACTATCGCGACAGATATTTTTTATATCGATATTATTTTGACACAGGCCTTACACAGCAGCTTACTTTTGGAAAACAGACAGCTTCACTTAATGATGTGACTGATGATTTAAAGTTTTTATTATTCTCAACAACCGAAGAGGATCTAACTGATCGTCCTTTCAGAAAAAGTTCGCTTTATATGCTCAACCTAGAGAGTATGGGCATTGATACTATCTGGAAAGATCAGGTTTATACATACTCCGCACAGTTTTCGCCAGATGGCAAACAACTGCTTATTCACGGTGCACCTGAAGCATTTGGAGGTATCAGCTTGAACATTAAACCGGGACAAATAGCTAACAGCTACGATACTCAGTCGTTTTTAATGGATCTGAATACTATGAATGTTGAAGCGGTCACTAAAGATTTTGATCCTTCAATTACTGCACAAGAGTGGAATACACTGGATAATTACATATACTACAGGGTTGAAGAGGGCGATAGGTCAAATATGTATCGCTATTCTACCCGCAACAAAAAGTTTGATAAATTAAATCTTAATGAGGATGTTATCAGATCGTTTGACATTGCAGAGAATGCTGCATGGGCAACATATACCGGTGTCAGCACTTCAAACTCCAACAGAAGCTATCTGCTGAATTTGAAAACGATGAAATCAACTCTAATTTCTGATCCCTACGCCGAACGTTTGAGTAAGCTTAATCTCGGAGAGGTGAAGGATTGGAACTTCAGAAGTTCGTATGGCGACGAAATTGAGGGTAGATATTATTTGCCACCTAACTTCGATCCAAATAAAAAATATCCGCTTATTGTTTATTATTATGGTGGCACAAGCCCTACATCACGCATCTTTGAGAGTACATATCCACTCCATGTGTATGCTGCTCAGGATTACGTAGTTTACACATTGCAACCTAGTGGCACAACGGGTTACGGGCAGGAGTTTTCGGCACGCCATGTGAATGCTTGGGGCGACCAAACAGCAGAGGAGATAATAGAAGGTGTTGAGGCTTTTATTGATGCTCACCAATTTGTCGACCAAACAAAGATTGGAAATATCGGTGCTTCATATGGAGGTTTTATGACTCAATATTTGATCACAAAAACTAATTTATTCTCTGCTTCTATTTCACATGCCGGCATAAGTAATATAACAAGCTATTGG
Source organism: Fermentimonas sp. (assembly GCA_041859795.1). Lineage (GTDB taxonomy): Bacteria > Bacteroidota > Bacteroidia > Bacteroidales > Dysgonomonadaceae > Proteiniphilum. Next base: position 177,586 of record JBFLFV010000003.1, on the reverse strand, counting down.
GGCGAAGGATATTGGGGCTATTCTTATAGTGCAGGAGCTAGTGCAGGAAGTTATCCATGGAATAATCCTGAGCTATATGTAAAACAGAGTCCGCTATTTCATGCCGACAAGATTAACACCCCCCTCCTATTGCTCCATGGCACAGCAGATACTAATGTACCCATTGGCGAGAGTATCCAAATGTACACAGCGCTCAAGCTTCTCAATAAGCCTGTTGAGTTTATAAAGGTGATTGGCGAGAATCATGCAATTTATGATTATGATAAGAGGATTGCGTGGAATAATGCTATTTATGCTTGGTTTGCAAAGTGGCTTAAGGATGATTCCAGGTGGTGGGATTCAATGTATCCGGACAAATAATTATTGAGAAAGTTTATGGAAAGTTTATGTGAGAAGGTTCAGAAATTGGCGCGAGAAATAGGTAAATATCTTAAGAGTGAACAATCAGCATTAAATAAAAATGATATTGAACTCAAGGGCTCGCGTAATTATGTAACCTATATTGATAAGGAGGCTGAACGTCGACTAGTTGAAGGTTTAAATAAAATTTTCCCAAATGGGGGTTTTCTTGCTGAAGAGGAAACCGTGGAGTTTGAAGAGTTAGAGTATACATGGATTATTGATCCACTGGATGGAACAACAAATTATGTTCATGGCGACTCTTCTTATTCAGTCAGCATAGCACTTAAGAAGGATAAGGACATTATCCTTGGTGTGGTTTATGATCCTCTTGCAGATCAAATGTATTATGCTACTTCAATGGGTAATGCTTTTATAAATGACAAGAGATTAAAAGTGAGCAATCATTCCACTTTAAAAAATGCTTACTTAGGCTTTGGAATTCCATATAGCTTGGATGATAATGGTGAACGTGTACTACGTAATGCAATGGCGCAATTTAGGACTTGCAGTTTTAGAATAAAAGGTTCCGCAGCACTTGAATTATGCTACGTTGCAGCTGGTATTTGCGATGCCTATTTCCACTCCGGATTATCACCTTGGGATGTTGCTGCAGGTACATTTATTTTGCATTGCGCAGGTGGTAAATGCACAGATTTTGCAGGTGGCAACAATTATCTTTTCGGGCGAGAATTAGTGGCATCCAACGTCATTATCCACGATGATATAATGAATCATATTATAAACGACAAGTGATATTAACGATTTGTAATGGATAGTCAAACAATACTAATAGCATTTCTATTAACACTCTTTGCAGGATTATCTACAGGGATTGGCGGACTTATTGCTCTAATTGCTAAGCGAACTAACACAAACTTTCTAAGTTTTTCTTTAGGACTTTCAGCAGGAGTTATGATTTACGTCTCCTTTATGGAAATGTTGCCGCAATCACTTGATTTATTTACAAATGTGTTTGGCCAAAAATCAGGTATGCTGTACATGATTTTGGCATTCTTTGGAGGCATTGCTTTAATTGCACTGATTGATTTTATGGTGCCAAAAGCAAGTAACCCTCACGAGATGCATGGTGTAGAAGAAATGGACTATAAACGAAACAAGGGACTTAAGCAGGCAGGTATAATTACAGCAATAACTATTGCTATTCACAACTTTCCGGAGGGGATAGCAACATTTATGTCGGCTCTTACATCAATTGAAGTGGCTATACCTATTACTGTAGCTATCGCCATACATAATATTCCGGAGGGAATTGCTGTAGCGGTTCCCATTTATCACTCAACCGGCAGCAAGCTGAAAGCCTTTTGGCTGTCCCTATTATCCGGACTTGCAGAGCCACTTGGTGCATTGATTGCATTCATATTCCTAATGCCGTTTTGGAGTTCCACACTTCATGCGGTTGTATTTGCTGCTGTTGCAGGAATTATGGTATTTATATCGCTTGATGAACTGCTGCCCAGTGCAGAAAAGTACGGAAAGCATCACCTTTCTATTATCGGATTGGTTGTAGGAATGGCCATCATGGCAATTAGTCTTTACATGTTTATTTAACTATTTACTAAACAATTATTATTATTGCACAATAATAATTATACATAACAATTTTGAAGTATGAAAACAGACTTAAAACAGATAGGTGAAAGAATAAAAGGGTTGCGAGATGCACTTGATTATTCCCCTACCGATATGGCGGGGCGACTAGAGGTGGATGTTAAAGATTATCTCCTTTACGAGGAGGGAGAGAAGGATATTTCGGTCTCTTTTCTACAACGAATTGAGAGGGAGTTTAATGTTGATATATCAACTTTAATGTTTGGAACCGAGGCTCGTATGAGCTCATATTTCATTACCCGGAAGGATAAGGGTGAAAGTGTCGAAAGGATTTCCGCCTATAAGTACCAATCGCTAACATCGGGCTTTTCAAATAGCAGATCAGATGTATTTGTTGTAACAGTTGAACCTAAACCTATGGAAATGGATTTTTTTAAGAATATTCATGCAGGACAGGAGTTTAATATGGTTTTGGAGGGTAGGATGTTGATGAACATGAACGGCAAGGAGTTAATGCTTGAGCAGGGGGATAGTATATATTTCGACTCATCGCTTCCTCACGGAATGAAAGCACTTGACAACAAGCCGGTTAAGTTTCTTGCAGTAATTCTGCATCCATAAGAAAGAGAGTATAGATTTTTTATAGGTTATCATGATAGAAAAATTTTTAAGTAAAACTGAGTTCAAGTCTCACAAAGATTTTGTTGAGAATTATGAAATTATTGTACCTAAAAAGTTCAATTTTGCATATGATGTTGTAGACAAATGGGCTTCAAGTAATCCCAATAAACGTGCTCTGTGCTGGACAAATGATAAGGGTGACAATAAAGACATTACATTTGGTGAGATGAAGGTATTGTCAGATAAGATTGCTTCTTTCTTGCTTTCAATTGGTATCGGCCAAGGTGATATGGTGATGCTAATTCTAAAGAGAAGTATCGAGTTTTGGCCAACAATGATTGCACTGCACAAAATTGGAGCTGTGGCAATTCCGGCGACTCATCTTTTGACTGACAAAGACATTGTTTATAGAAATAATGCTGCGGGGGTCAAGGCAATTGTAGCAACCGAGGACAATAATCTGATTGAACACGTAAATCAGGCCATAGACGAGTCTCCAACAGTTGAGCACAGAATAATGGTTGGCAATAAAATACCCGAGGGTTGGTTAAATTTTCATAAAGGTGTTGCGGATGCAGGTGAATTTATAAAACCTGCGATTGTCAACACAAATGAAGATATGATGATACTCTATTTTACATCCGGTACAACCGGTCAGCCCAAAATGGTAGTCCATGACTTCACTTATCCTCTAGGACACATTACCACCGCCAAGTACTGGCACAACCTCAATGAAGATAGTATCCACCTGACAGTTGCCGATACCGGGTGGGCAAAAGCCGTTTGGGGCAAACTTTACGGCCAGTGGATTGTGGGTGCCTGTGTATTTGTGTACGATTTCGAGGGACGCTTTATCCCCGAAGATATGCTTAACATCATATCAAAATACAAAATCACATCGTTTTGTGCACCACCAACTATCTATCGTTTCATGATTCGTGAAGATTTAAGTAAATACGACCTCTCCTCGCTTGTATATTGTACCACTGCAGGTGAAGCTCTTAACCCATCGGTTTTCGAAGCGTTTTATAATAAAACGGGGATAAAGATGATGGAGGCTTTTGGTCAAACCGAGACTGCTCCCACAATTATAACCTTCCCCTGGTTAGAACCAAAACCGGGGTCTATGGGTGTACCTAATCCGCTTTATAATATGGATTTGCTCGCTCACGACGGGAGGAGTGCCGAGGATGGCGAACAGGGAGAGATAGTTTTCTATACCAATAAGAATCGTCCTTTATCTCTATTTAAAGGGTACTACAAAGACGAAGCGCTAACAGAAGAAGTTTATTCAGACAATATTTATCGTACGGGAGATATGGCTTGGCGCGACGAAGATGGATATTATTGGTTTGTTGGGCGAACAGATGATGTTATTAAAAGTTCGGGATATAGAATCGGACCGTTTGAGGTGGAGAGTGCAGTTATGACACACCCGGCTGTGGTTGAATGCGCAATAACAGGTGTACCGGACGAGATTAGAGGTCATATTATTAAAGCTACCATTGTACTTGCCGCCGAGTATAGAGAGAAAGCGGGCGATGCGTTGGTCAAAGAGATTCAGAACCATGTGAAGAGTGTTACTGCTCCATACAAATATCCGCGTGTAGTGGAGTTTGTGGATGAACTGCCTAAAACAATAAGTGGCAAAATCCGTCGTGTTGAGATTAGAGAGAAGAATAGAGACTAAAAATTAGAATTGAACAGAATAGAGTTTTAATTGTTAAATTACACTAACTCTATTAGCGAGTTAACGAAAAGGAATTTAAATCAATTAGATAATAATCTGCAGTTCTCCAGATAATTAAAACATACATTGATAATTATTTATTAATAATAGATTTATCAGAAAAATTTTTGAATAATATGAAAAGAGCATATGTGTTTCCGGGTCAAGGTGCCCAATTTGTGGGAATGGGAAAAGATTTATATGAAACATCACCTCAGGCAAAAGAGTTGTTTGAAAGAGCCAACGAAATACTTGGCTTTAGGATAACCGATCTAATGTTTGAGGGCACTGACGAAGATTTAAGGCAGACTAAAGTAACTCAACCTGCAATTTTTCTTCACTCTGTGATACTAGCAAAGATATTGGGTGATGAATTTAAACCCGACATGACTGCCGGTCACTCTTTGGGCGAATTCTCAGCATTGGTTGCAGCCGGAGCATTGTCGTTTGAAGACGGACTAAAACTAGTCTATGCGCGTGCCCTTGCAATGCAAAAAGCTTGTGAAGCTAACCCCTCTACAATGGCAGCAATTATTGCACTTTCGGATGAGAAGGTGGAAGAGATTTGCGCATCAATTGAGGATATTGTTGTGCCGGCCAACTATAACTGCCCTGGTCAGATAGTTATCTCAGGGAGCATGAGCGGAATTGAGAAAGCTTGTGTTCTAATGAAAGAAGCCGGTGCAAAAAGAGCTTTACCTCTAAAGGTGGGTGGAGCTTTTCACTCTCCATTAATGGAGCCTGCAAGAGTAGAACTTTCTGAAGCCATTAAGGCAACAAACTTTAAATCACCTGTTTGCCCTGTTTACCAAAATGTTACAACAAAGGGCGAAACTGATCCCGAAACAATCAAAAAGAATTTGATTGATCAGCTGACTTCACCTGTTAAATGGACTCAATCAGTTCAGAACATGATTGCCGATGGAGCAACTGAGTTTGTTGAACTTGGTCCGGGTAATGTATTGCAAGGATTGGTATCAAAGATCGACAAAGGAGTAACTGTTTCAGGGAAACAGTAAGCAGACCCTTGTTTTAAGCTTTGTTAGTAAAGTTTATTTGTAAAAACTAAATTTAGAAAATACATTTGTTTTGGTTAAGCAGGATATAACAGTTGATGTTAACCTGCTTCACCTTAACAACTAAAATGCTCATAAATGAAAAAAACAATTACACTATTAGCACTTTTCTCCTGCATAATTCTAAACCTTAATGCACAGAATGTAGATGAACAGTTTTTTAAAGCACCTGATTTTAACCGGATAGAAAACAATATTAAAGAATCCACATCAATTTATTATTATCCTAAGTTGATGGAAAAATATCTTTCAGGAAAAACTCAAATGACTCCCGAAGAGGGTAGACATCTATATTTTGGATATGTTTTTCAGCAGAATTATCAACCTGCCGATACATCAGAATTTAATAGTAAACTTGTAGAAATTCTTTCACGAAGCTCATTTTCTAATAGTGATTATGCCAAAATCTTGGAATACTCTGATGCACTACTTTTGGAGGATCCCTTTAACCTTAGAGCACTTAACGCAAAGATGCTGGTTTATGCTCAGCAGGATAATGCAGATGAATATAAAAGAACAGCTCAACAGCGACGAGTTGTACAGGATGCTATAATTAGTACCGGTGATGGTATGTCTGAAAACAGTGCATTTTATGTTATAATGATTGCGCATGAATATGACATTCTCCCATTTCTTGGATACACCTTTGGTGGCGAGGATAAAATCCTTAGAGGCAATAAAGTAAATTATCTTTCACTTGGCGACAACCGATTTGGAGTTGCTAGAGTTTATTTCAATATCACTCCTATCATCAAATATGTCAGTGCACAAGGTGGTGGTAAGATTTAACTTACAAACCAAAGTACATTTTTGCCATAGAGAAATAAATAAGTACACCCGAAATATCGCATATTGTAGTAATCAGTGGCGCGCTTGCAGTTGCAGGATCTAATTTAAGACGTGTAAAAATAAAAGGCAATAGCATACCCATTACACTACCTACAATCACTATAAGAATCATTGTAAGTGATAGTACCGGTATAATATCAGGAGCACGCCACGAAGCTACAACTGAAACACCAACAGCCATAGTTAATCCCAACAGAAGGGCTACAATAAGTTCTTTGCCCAACAAATATAACCAATCCTTTCCACGAACATCGCCCTTTCCAAGCGACCGTATCATTAATGTTGCTGATTGCGATCCGGCATTTCCACCACTATCAATCAAAAGAGGCAAGAAAAACACCAAAGAAACCATCGATTCGATAACAGTTTCAAAACGTGACATAGCATACCCCGAGAAGATATTCATCAATACCAGGGCTAAAAGCCAGCCAATACGCTTCTTATAAATAAATGAAACAGTTGCCTGTATTGGATTGATAATTGCATCCTTCACCCCAACAAATCTGTGAAAATCCTCAGTCTGCTCCTCTTCCACTACATCAAGAATATCATCCACCGTAACAATGCCAAGCAATGTATTTGAACTATCGACAACCGGCAGGGCTACGCGATTATAATCACGAAAAACCTGAATAGCAGTCTCCTGATCATCATATGCACTCAACACTATAAGCTTGTGTTTAGTTAAATCCTCAATTTTATCCTCAGGATCTGCAAGTAATATATCACGAATACGAAGGTCGTTAACAAGTTGCCACTGTTTATCAACAACATAAACCACACCCAGTGTTTCGGCATCATTCCCAAAACGTCGTATATGCTGTAAAGTCTCTTTTACAGTAAAATGTGATTTAACGGCTACATATCTCGGAGTCATCATTCGCCCGATACTATCTTCGGGGTAACCAAGAAGTTGAGTTGTTTGTTGACGATTTTCCTGACTCATTAATTGCATCAACTGCTGAGCAACTTTACCGGTCAGCTCTTCAAAAAGTGCTGCCCGATCGTCCGGCTCCATATCATTCATAAGATTTGTGAGTAGCGTTGCATGTTCTGCAAGTCCATCAATAATCTTTTTCTGCTTCTGTGAATCAAGTTCCTGAAACACAAGTTTTGCTTTTTCTCTGGGGAGAAAGCGAAATAAAATGGTTGATTGTAATTCGTTGCTTCGCTCAATAAGTGTAACAGTTGCAGGTACATCCAATTTAGTCAACTCCTCTTTGAGCAAGGTCCACGCTTCATCCTTAATGAACGTGTAGAAATTTGTGTAGATTTTTGTCATAATCGTTTCCCTTTCATCCTTAACAGAAAGGCAAACGAATACCTATCCGGCAAAGATAATGTTAATAATTAATTATGATTATCCGCAATAGTTCCTATTATAAATTCTTGATTTGAAATCGGGTGTGTAAGTGAGGGCAGCTACCAGAAGCCGGTCAAACTGCTTCTCACCGAAATAACGCCTGTTGAACTTGTAACAGAACTGATTTAGATAATATTGTAAGTATTCGGGTTTCATTTTGTAATATACGCCCAATAATTGTCGCTTGGCATTACTTATTGCCGTATGGACCCAGGGCAGGACACTGGGGAGCTCCTTGGGTGGGATGACAGATGCCGTATGCGAATGGACATGTTCTTTTAATTGTGTATAGGAAGTCGAATCATCGGTGGTTAAATCCGCCGTGTTCTCGATGTGTTCTTTGACATTCTTTGTGATTGTATCGGACTTCAATCGTTGATTACTTTCATTTTCAGGTATCTGACCTTCTTTGGTTTCTTGCCTGCTTTTGGACTTTCAACTGTTTTGCTTTCAGCCATTACCAATACTTTGGTCTTTTTCTGACTGCCGCGGCCGCGTTTCAACGGTTTATCCCTGTCTTCAAGGGATATTTCCGTGGAAAAGAAGGCATCGTCCAGCTCGATGGCACCTTCAAGTGTGTACTCATCATCACGCTTGCCCATCACGTCACGCAGCTTATTGACCATTTCCCATATCGGCTGATAGCGCTTGTGTCCTAATTGGCGTTGCAGTTCAGCCGTAGAGAAGGAACCCTTGGTGGCTGTGAGCAGGTGCATGGCGACGAACCAGTAACGGTAAGGCAGGTTGGAGTGTTGCATGACAGTGCCTGAACGCAGGGTTTGGCGGGCATGGCAACTCTTGCATTCATAGGCTTGTTTGTTTTGAAGCCAGTAATGTTCTTTACAATTACAATGACGACAAGTTATACCCATTTGCTCTCTTAGTTCTTTGAATTTTTTCCGACAGGACTCCTCATCGGGGTAATTTATGGCAAAATCCAGGATATTCATAGCTCGAATTATTTTATTGTTGATGATGTAAATATAATGAATATCAATGAATTGTGCAAACATTTTTGAAACTTATTTATAACTTTTTCTCGCTGGGGGCAAATTCTTTAGGAAGAACTGCGGATAATCATAATAATTAATTCACATTGTTTCGGATCGTCGTCCATAAGATAATTTATTTTTAAGCGGATTATTAAAATCTGTTTTCTTAAACTGGTTTCCTAAAACTTATGCAAAGATACAAATTAAAGAACTGATTTCAAACTATTAATAGGTGCTTGCAATGAGACGTATAATAATCAATCAATTTTTTTTGTAACCAAATAAAAAGTGACATTGTCATATTTACGAATAAATAAAATAAATATGATTATGCAAAAGATTCTATTTTCGTTGATTTTATGTGGTTTGATATTTCAACTTAGCGCACAAATAAAAGGTACGGTTTCTGATACTAACAGCAATCCGATTGAATTTGCCAATGTGGCAATATATTCTCTTCCCGACTCTACTTTAATTACCGGAACTACAACCAATGAGTTTGGTGCTTTTGAGCTTTCGACCAATAATAGTGATAACAAACTATTGAGGGTTTCATTTATTGGATACGAAACTCAAACTTTGTCGGCAAAACCTGAACAGGCTATCGTTCTTAATTCAGATGCTACTATGCTTGACGAAGTGGTGGTAAATGGCGACATACCGCGAATCAGACTTCGTGATGATGCTGTAGTTGCAACCGTAGAGAATACTGTATTAAGCAAAGCAGGCACAGCCAACGATGTTCTCAAAAGACTTCCTGCAATTACGGGTGAAAATGGTGATTTCTCAATATTTGGTAAAGGTAAAGCAAAGATCTATATCAACAATAGAGAGTTACGCGACGTTTCTGAGCTTGATTTGATTGCTTCTTCCGACATAAGTGAAGTTGAGATTATTCACAATCCGGGTGCAAGATACGATGCTTCAGTTAAGGCTGTTATTCGCATACATACAGTGCGCAAGGCTGGTGATGGTTTTAGCTTTGATGTAAGATCTACCTATTTGCAGTCGGAGAATAATGTCGACCTAAGGCAGCAATTAAATCTCAATTATCGTTATCGCGGATTGGATATTTTCGGAACAGTTAAGTATGAAAAATATGCATACGTCCAAAATAGTGTGCTTAATCAGACTGCTTTTGTGGATACACTTTGGACACAAGCCAATACTATGTATGTAGATGGTGAAGTTAATCCCCTCACAATTATTGGAGGTATAAACTATGAGATAAACCCCAAGCACTATGTTGGTGTGAAATATACAACAACTTCCTATCCGGGCAGAAGTAGCGATCTTCTAAAAACTACAAGTGATGTTTACGCCAACAACCAGTTTTACGACAGATGGGTAAGTATAAGTGATCAGGATAATGATTATGATCCCAGGCATAGGGTTAATCTGTATTATAATGGAAGTGTGGGGGATCTTAAAATCGACTTCAACAGTGATATTTTCAAAAACAACCAATCTTCATTAACTAATATTACGGAGAGTAGTGAAGAATTTGACGACAGGGTTATAAGCTCTACAAATAAGATTAACAATCGATTATTTGCAACAAGATTAGTTATGTCGTACCCACTTCTAGGAGGTCAACTCTCATTTGGAAATGAATATACCCGCACTAAACGTAAAGACATATATATGACTGACATGACAAATATTCCCTCGAGTGATACTGAAATTAATGAAGAGAATAATAGTTTATTTGCAGAATATTCTAGACAGACCATCATAGGTAAGATCAGTGCAGGTGTTCGTTACGAGAATGTGAGTTCAGATTATTTTGACGAAGGAGGCAAAATTGATGAGCAGAGCAGGAATTATGATCAGTGGTTTCCAAATTTCACCTACTCAAATACACTTGGAAATGTACAATTACAAATGAGTTATAATGTAAAGACTGTACGCCCTTCATACTGGCAGCTGGGTAGCAATACATTCTATGGTAACAGGTTTACTTTGCAGACAGGAAATCCTTTTCTAAAGCCTACAATCATTCACGACGCATCACTTATGAGTTCATGGAGATTTCTGCAGTTAATGGTAAGCTATAAACATGAGAAGGATGCTATTATCCAGTGGGCCGAGCAATCTGAAGATAACCCTGCAGTTACAATTCTATCGACAAAAAATATTGATAAACGCCCAAATCTATCTCTCTTCCTGACAGCCTCTCCAAAGTTTGGTGTATGGTCGCCCCAAGCAAGTATAGGATTTACAAAGCAGTGGTTATCTATCACTAGTAATAACAATGAAGTTAAGTTAAACAACCCATTGATAATTGCTTCACTAAACAACTCATTCAATTTACCAAAAGGATTTCTGCTTACGCTTGATGCCAGCTATCAGGGAAAAGGTTCATATCAAAATGTAGAAATGACGGAAGAAAAAATTATCATGAATCTTGGAGTAACAAAATCGTTCATGAACGACAAGCTTTCGGTAACACTTAAAGGTCACGACCTGTTTCACGAAAATAAAATGAGAGTTGTATCATACAATAACAAACTTCACATTTCGCAGTCAAGTAAATGGGATACTCACGAACTTGAGTTAACCGTGAGATATAAATTCAACACCAATGGTAGCAGATACAAAGGAACCGGTGCCGGTCAGAACGAGTTTAATAGGCTATAACAGTTAAGATATAACTTTAAATCAATTATATTTCATTTTTCCTTTTAATAAAGATGGGGCTGTCTCAAAAGGTAGACAGTCTCTTTTTTTTATTTAAAATTTTCTGCAAAAAAACTATATACATCGTTGTTGTTTTAAACACTTTTACTTATCTTTATGTCTGTATATCAAACATATAAGATATGGCTAAACCTAAATTCAAATCTTATAACCAGGGTCAGGTTACTCTTTTTCCTCCCAGTTTGGATGAAAAAGTACCTGAAAACTCACCCGCCCGTATTATTAATCAAATAGTAGATAGCCTAGATTTGAGTAAAGTCTTTGACACTTACAAAGGCGGTGGTACTACAGCCTATAATCCACGTATGATGCTTAAAGTTGTTCTATACAGCTATTTGAATAATATTTATTCCAGTCGTAAAATAGAACAGGCTCTCACAGACCGTGTCAGCTTCATGTGGTTATCGGGCAACCAGACTCCTGATCACAACACCATTAACCGTTTCCGCTCGTCTCATTTAAAAGACTCAATACATGAGGTTTTTACTCAGGTCGTTGTGATGCTTGTTGAAATGGGATGTTTAAGTCTTGAAGTGGCTTATGTTGACGGCACCAAGATTGAATCAAGATCTAATCGTTACACCTTTGTCTGGCGTAAGTCGATTGAAAAATACAAAGATAGATTAGAAGAAAAGATCCATAAAATACTGGGAATGATTGAAGAAGGTATAGCCGGTGATAATAACCCTGATTATGATCCACCGAGACCATTCAACAGTGAAGAGATAAAAAAGCGTGTTGCTCAGATTAATCGGGAGAACAGAAGCAAAGAGGAACAAAAGGCAATTAAAACACTTGAGGATAAGCTTTTACCTAAATTTGAAGAGTATGAGCGCCATTTAGATACTCTGGCCAATCGCAATAGTTATTCTAAAACCGACACTGATGCAACTTTTATGCGCATGAAAGAGGATCATATGCTCAACGGCCAACTCAAGCCTGCATATAACGTTCAGATAAGTACAGAGAATCAGTTTATAAGCCATTATGATTTTTACCCAAATCCTACAGATACATTAACCTTGATTCCTTTTTTAAATAGCTTCGAGAACCGTTATAACATTTTGCCGGGTAAGGTAGTGGCTGATTCCGGTTACGGTAGTGAAGAGAATTATGAGTTTATGCAGGAGAATGATATTGAGCCGTTTGTAAAGTTTAATTACTTCCATAAAGAACAGAAAAGAGCATTTAAAAAGAATGGCTTTCTCTCTCAGAACCTTTACTATAACTCAGAAGAAGATTATTATGTTTGTCCAATGGGGCAGCATATGAACAAGGTAGGAAAAAAGAGAAACAAAACAGCTAGTGGATACAAATCAACATCAACTCTTTACGAGGCAAAAAACTGTAACGGTTGTCCTTTGAAATGTCTCTGCAGTAATGCAAAAGGCAACAGAAGGGTGGAAGTAAATCATAACCTTAACCGCCATAAACAGAAAGTAAGGGAACTGTTGACATCAGAAGAAGGAATTTATCATCGAAGTCAGCGTCCTATAGAGCCTGAGTCTGTGTTCGGACAAACTAAATCCAACAAACACTACAATCGGTTCAGGCACTTTAACAAAGACAAGGTTTTAATGGACTTTGCAATCTTTGCTATCGCATTTAACATCGGAAAACTACACTTGAAGGGATTAAGCAATAAAGGAATACTGGCTTTTTTGGAGAAATATGGTCAAAAAGGCGGTCTTATTATGTTTTTTGTGAAAATAGAGATAAACTCTAAAAGTTTATCAGAAAATAATAACAACAATCAGAAAATAGCAGCATGAAAAATTAAAAAAGGAGCGGTAGTGTAAATTAAACTGTGTCAGGTTTCATTTTTATAATTAATTTGGCATCATTTATTAATGGGTAATGCCGAGACCTGAGTTTTAGTTGGTCAAAAACGGTTAGGGGTCGATCCCCTAATCGTTTTTAACTATCAATGGTTCAAAGCTTCGCCATCGTTTTGTTGGTCATCAGCAAAACTAATTAAATATATTGAAATCCTTGTATTATTATTTAATTAAATCAATAATTTAAATCTTTCAGGAAAAAGAATAGCCAGCTGCTGTGCTGTCTGACCCCAGTTGTGTAGTGGCATTACCCATTTTTTTCGGATATTGCGATAAGCCAGGTAGACTAGTTTTTCCAATGCGGTATCGTTGGTGAATACTCCTTATTTTTGGTCACCTTTCGTATTTGGCGATGATACCCTTCAACTATGTTGGTAGTATATATAAGACGCCTGATTGAGTCTGTATATTGAAAATAAGATGATAATTTATGCCAGTTGTCGCGCCAAGATTTAATAACCAATGGATATTGCTCACCCCAGTTCACCTCTAAATTGTCTAATTCATCTTCTGCTGTTTCACGGTTTATAGCCTGATAAACCAGCTTGAGGTCTTTCATGAAAGCCTTTTGATACTTACTGGCAACATATTTAAGTGAGTTGCGTATCTGATGAACAATGCAGCTCTGAACAATAGTTTCAGGAAAAACGCTATTAATGGCATCCGAGAAGCCTGTCAGATTATCGGTACTGGCTATTAAAATATCTTGTACTCCACGAGTCTGCAAATCTGTAAGGACAGATAGCCAAAAATTGGCTCCTTCACTCTTGGAGATATACATTCCTAACAGGTCTTTATGTCCGTTGCGATCAACACCAAGTACATTATAAATAGCACGAGTAGCAGGACGATTCTTGTCATCCATCACTTTGTAATGAATAGCATCCATCCATACAATGGGATAAACCGGATCAAGTGGACGAGTACGCCAGGACTGAAGCTCAGGTAGCACACGGTCAGTAATGGAGCTTATTGTGTCGGCTGAAACACGATTGCCAAGGTTCTCCTCCATCCAGTCACTGATCTCTCTGGTGCTGTTTCAAGAGCGTATAAACCGATGATACGGTCCGCTACACCTTCTGCCAATATACGTTCGCGCTTCTTTATAAACTCAGGTTCAAACCGAGATTCTCTGTCACGAGGGGTTTGAACCGTTACCCCTCGCCAAGTGAGGTCTGAACTTGTTTACGGTTATAACCATTGCGGCGGTTACCACTTAAACGCTCTTCATCATCCATGTGAGCATCCATTTCACCTTCAAGAGCAGCATTAAGAAGGTTTTCCAATAAAGGGGCAAATGCACCGTCTTTGCCCAAGAGAGGCTTGCCCGATTTTAACTGCTCCAGCGCCTTAGCTTGAAAGGACTTGTAATCAAAATCTTCCATAATATAAACTGTTTAGTAAAAGTAATAAAAAATTGTTTTTATTCTTTGACACAGTTTAATTTACAGTCTCAAAGGAGCTGTCCTTTTGGAACAGCCCCATCTTTGTAAAATATTCTATTGTTTTATAAGCTGACCCCTAATCTCTCCTCCGGGAAATTCTACAGTATGTAAATTTACATACATTCTTCCACTAAAAAGCTCTTCAATCTGTTCTACAGTCAACACATCACTCTCAAATATTATAGGAGAAGCAGTTAACTGTATAACACCATTCACTCCCTCTACTGCGCTGTTTAAATCACCTGCAGTAGGAGAAGTTATAGCAAATGTAAATACAATTTCTCCATTCATCCCCTCTGCTGCATTGTGTATATGTCCTGCAATGGGAGTTAGTCCGGTATACGTTGTTACTGCAGTAAACCTCTTTGTGACTTCATTAAAAGTTAATGTAGTACTACCTGTTGCAGCAGATAAATTAGAAGGCACTTCATTATATCCATACAACATAGCATTAAAGATAATTATATCACCGCCATCATTCATAATATCACTACTCATGTCACAAGTTATAAATAAAGTAGCAATAGCTACTGATATAACTATCAACTTAAAATTTTTTTTCATAACCATCAATTTAAAAAGTTAGAAACTCTGATAAATCTAAAACACTCTTTAAGCAATACTTCTATTGTTAATCATCATTTACACCATAACTTTAGTATTTATAATATCAGATTATGATTAAGAGTAAAATTAAAACAAATATATTCTCAAAGTGATTGCTAACTGAAATATACTTTATGCAACTTTATGATTATAAGGCACATTAACTTTATGTTTGTAAAAACAACTCGTAGATAAATAGTTCCTAAAACAAATACTTATACCATTTAAATAAAAAATTAACAGAGTTACTTATTAAATTTCTGAACATTTATTAATAAATTTGTACAACAACCACAAGATCAAGCAATAATCACCTAACATCTCATTGCAAATGAAGAAAATACTGAAAATTATCGGAATCACATTATTGTCAATCATCGGAGTTTTATTAATCGGCTTACTTATTTTAGCATTATACAGCCCCGGGAAGTTAGAACCATTGAAGGATAAAGACGGAGTAGAGATAAAAGGGTCAATTTCGGAAAAAAACTTTATTGAAATTGGTGGTATGCAGCAGGGATTTTTTATACGAACTGAAAATCCCGAAAACCCCGTTATTTTATTCTTGCATGGTGGCCCGGGAAGTCCCGAACTGCCAATGTTTTATCCTTTTGAAACATCAGAACGTTTAGAGAAGTACTTCACTGTTTGTTACTGGGATCAGCGGGGTGCAGGAATGAGTTACAACCGCTCCATCGACCCATCAACTATGACCGTTGTACAAATGGTTGAGGACACTCGCCAAATGACCGAGTATCTGAAACGCCGGTTTAATAAAGAAAAGATCTATCTTATGGGGCACTCCTGGGGTACTTATCTTGGGATTAAAACCATTGAGAAGTATCCCGACAACTACACAGCTTTTATTGGTATAGGACAGATTAGCAATCAATTGGAGTCTGAAAAGATTGCATATAAATATATGTTGCAATATGCAATTGAAACAAATGATAAACGGGCAGTAAAAAAACTTGAAAGGTTTGATGTCAACGCTGCAGAATTCCCATCACTTAAATATCTACTATCTGCCCGCTCTTTATTAATGAATAAATATAGAATTGGGATAATGCATACAGAGGGATTTTCTGTGAGTGGTTTAATTAAGAATATGCTTACCTTCAAAGGATACACAATAACCGAAAAACTATTTTATTTTAATGGATCGATGTTTTCTCTCGAAAATGTATGGGATAATGTTGCTAAAGACAATTTGAATGAATCTTCTGTAAATTTCAAAATACCAATATATATAATTCACGGAAAATATGATTATCAGGTATCACAAACTTTAGCTCGTGAATATTTCGATAAAATTGAAGCACCCGATAAAACTTTTTTCACTTTCGAGAACTCAGCTCATTCTCCAAATGTAGAGGAACCGGAAAAATTTGTTAGTATAGTTCATCAAATTACTTCAAAAAATTAAAGTTTCAAGACTAGACAGGTATCTTATCTATATCAAGTCCATACATAGCTTATACATGGCCTATATTCGGTATATGTTTGTATGAGGAGAATATAGGGTTGATATAGCCCATATATAGACTATATAAGGTCTAATTACCTTGTGTCTAGTCCTGAAATAGGTGGTTCTTCTTCAATTTAGTTGAAGAAGAACCATTAAAAACAGGATGATACAGCCTCTTCAACAAATTAAATTATTATTTCGCTTTGAAATTATATATTGGACTAATCACTTCAATTACATCTGCAGTATCTTCTATTGCATTCACTATCTCACTCATAGGCTTATAAGCTTGGGGAGCTTCGTCAAGTGTTGAGCGGCTTACAGAACTAGAGTACACACCTTTCATAGATTCAGTATAATTTTCCATCGTTAAAAGTTCTTTGGCTTTGGAGCGACTCATTAACCTCCCCGCTCCGTGAGGTGCAGAATAGTTCCAGTCGGCATTACCTTTCCCTCGACAAATTAATGAACCGTCGCGCATATTAATCGGTATAAGTATAATTTCTCCTTCCCGAGCACTCACAGCTCCTTTGCGGAGTATCATATTGTCTGTATCAATATAGTTGTGAATCGTTTCAAATTGATCCGCCATAGTAAGTCCCATCTCATTAAGTATCAGATTTGCCATTGTTTTACGGTTGACCGAAGCAAAGTGTTGAACAATCTTCATGTCATTTATATAATTTTCAAAATTGATTCCCTCAAGATAAGCCAGCTCTTTATTCCCGGAGGTTCGTTTAAGTTTTTTTATCTCATCCTTTATCTCGGACTTAGGAACATTTTTTTTCAGTTCTTTAATCCGCTTTTTCAATTCAATTTTAGACTCTTTTACATTCCCTATTGCCAGGTCCTGATAATATTTCCAGACATTAGTGCCAAGGTGACGACTACCGGAATGGATCACCAGGTATAGTGAATCATCATCACTTTTATTCAGTTCTATAAAATGATTTCCGCCTCCAAGAGTACCAATTGAAAGAGCTGCACGTTCAATATCTGTATACTTAGCACTTCTTAGATTTTTAAAATCAAACTTTTCAATGGACTGATCCCTAACCGAAAAACCAGAGGGTATCTCTTTTTTAATTATTTGATCTAATTTGGGCAAATCCACCACTCTTTCGTTAAGTTTGGTAGTCAACATTCCACATCCAATATCAACGCCAACCAGGTTTGGAGTTACCTTATCAGTAATAGTGATGGTGGTACCAATTGTTGATCCTTTACCTACATGAGCATCGGGCATCACCCGTATCTTCTCATATAGGTAAGCCTCAAAATTAGCAAGAGATTCTACCTGATCGTAAGCTTCCTGTTCAAACGTTTCAGCAAATATCTTTATCTCTCTCCCTACCCTATTTATAATTGTCTTCATGCCGTAAATATATAAAAAAAACCGCTTTCGACAACTCTTCACTATAAGAGCACGCCGAAAGCGGAAATATTATTGAATTTAACCACCTGTAACAACAGACAGCTAATACCTAATCAATTATCACTCATCCATAAGGATATGCATGATATCAACGGCGGACTTAGTAACCTTTGACCCGGGTCCAAATATTGCTGCTACACCTGCTTTGTAAAGGAAATCATAGTCTTGTGCAGGAATAACACCACCTACAATCACAGCAATGTCGGGGCGACCTAAACGGTTGAGTTCTTCTATTACTTTTGGCACCAAGGTTTTGTGTCCTGCAGCAAGTGAAGATACTCCCAATACGTGAACGTCGTTCTCAACAGCCTGACGGGCAGCTTCGTCCGGAGTTTGGAATAGTGGACCCATATCCACATCAAAGCCGCAATCGGCATAACCTGTTGCAACTACTTTGGCTCCACGGTCGTGCCCGTCTTGCCCCATTTTGGCAACCATTATTCTTGGTCTTCTACCCTCTAGCTTAGCAAATTTATCTGTGAGCGCTCTCGCTTCGTCAAGCGTTGCATCTCCTTTTGATTCTGATGAATACACTCCTGATATAGTTCTAATTACTGCATTATAACGACCTACAACTTTTTCGCAGGCATCTGAAATTTCTCCTAGTGTTGCACGAAGTCGTGCAGCTTCTACTGTAAGTTCCAAAAGGTTTCCTTCTTTGGTTTCAACACACTTTGTGATTGCATAAAGCGCTTTTTGAACAGCATCATTGTCACGCTCAGATTTTAGTTTGGAAAGACGCTCAACCTGTTGCTTCCTTACTTCTGTATTATCTATATCAAGAATATCAATTGGATCTTCGTGGTCGAGACGATACTTATTTACACCAATAATAGTTTGGGCTCCTGAATCGATTCTAGCCTGTGTGCGAGCAGCTGCCTCTTCGATACGCATTTTTGGAACACCTGTCTCTATAGCCTTAGCCATTCCGCCAAGCTTTTCTACTTCCTGAATAAGCTCCCAAGCCTTATCAGCAATATCCTGAGTTAGCGATTCAACGTAATATGAACCTGCCCATGGATCGACATGCTTTGTGATATGAGTCTCCTCCTGCAGATAAATCTGAGTATTACGTGCAATACGTGCCGAGAAATCTGTAGGTAAAGCAATTGCTTCATCAAGTGCATTGGTGTGCAACGATTGAGTGTGCCCTAATGCTGCACCCATTGCTTCAATGGCGGTACGCCCAACGTTATTGAACGGGTCCTGTTCGGTTAATGACCACCCTGATGTTTGTGAGTGGGTACGCAGTGCCATCGATTTTGGATTCTCTGACCCAAAGCTTTTAACAATCTTTGCCCATAACAGACGCGCAGCTCTCATCTTTGCAATTTCCATGAAGTGATTCATTCCAATACCCCAGAAGAATGAAAGACGAGGCGCAAACTTATCCACGGGGATACCTGCATCTATACCTGCACGGAGATATTCAATACCATCGGCTAGTGTATATGCCAACTCAATATCGGCAGTAGCTCCGGCCTCCTGCATATGATATCCTGAGATAGAGATTGAGTTGAACTTAGGCATCTTCTGAGAAGTATATTCAAATATATCGGCGATAATCTTCATTGAGAATTCGGGTGGATAAATATATGTATTACGCACCATGAACTCTTTAAGAATATCGTTTTGTATGGTACCGGCCATCTCATCGAGATTTGCACCTTGTTCCTGAGCGGCAACAATATAAAATGCCATGATTGGCAATACTGCACCGTTCATTGTCATTGATACCGACATCTTATTTAACGGGATTCCATCAAATAATATTTTCATGTCTTCTACCGAAGAGATGGAAACTCCTGCTTTACCCACATCACCAACAACACGATCATTGTCGGCGTCATAGCCACGGTGCGTGGGAAGGTCAAATGCAACAGACAAGCCTTTTTGTCCCGAAGCCAAGTTGCGACGATAGAAAGCATTTGACTCCTCGGCAGTTGAGAATCCGGCATACTGACGGATGGTCCA
Source organism: Fermentimonas sp. (assembly GCA_041859795.1). GTDB lineage: Bacteria > Bacteroidota > Bacteroidia > Bacteroidales > Dysgonomonadaceae > Proteiniphilum. The sequence goes on along the minus strand of JBFLFV010000003.1, from coordinate 157,519 downwards.
TGGACGCATTACATACATGGTAGAGTATGGTCCGCGCAAATAAGGTGGAACTCCTGCAGCATAATCCAGATGCTCCATTCCTTCAAGGTCTTCTTTTGTATATACAGGTTTCACCGGTATTTGCTCCGATGTAATCCAGTCTGCTTTTATATCATTTTTTTCAACCCATTCATCTACGTTTGGTGAGGGAAAATCGGCTGTTTTAATGTCTATATCCTTAAAATTAGGTTTCATATTTTTAGACTTATATTTGTTTTATAATTTCTGAGTTTAAATAAATGGCGCTATAAAATTGCCTGTTGCCAACAATATACTAAATACTAACGCAAGCATTGAAGTTTTTGCATCAAGGAAATTAATAACCTCCAGACTATTGTCCGTAGCCTTTTTCATTGCTTTGATGTTCTTGATTGCCATTGTAAAGCTTAATAGCACTATAAATGTGACTGGATGCAAAAGATTCATTGACACAAAAATGGCAATGAGCAGATATGATACCAAAACTAATGTTTGATAGAGAATCTGCGAACCTTCAAGCCCCAAGATCATGGCCTGTGTTTTTATATTTGCATCTCTGTCTTGAACTACATCACGAGTGTTGTTTGCGTGTAAAATCCCTACTACAAGTAAACCTGTTGGAGTAGTAATAAGAAGGATAATCCATAAAAGCTGTTCTGTTAACACATATCCAATTCCCATGGGTACTGCCACAGCATAGCAAATAAAGATTAGTAATTCTCCTAGTGCTACATACTTAAATTTGTGATAGAGGAGAACGCTTAGAATTCCAACCAGACCGATAATCAGTAGTGGCCATCCGGTTTTCACAAGCAAATAGATTCCTATTAAACTACCAATAGTAAGCATTGTGAGAGAGTATTTGAGAACAGTTTTTGGTTTAAATACACCCTGAACAATTAATCGGGGTGGCCCCATCTTCTCTTTTACATCAACACCTTTTATAAAATCCTGATATTCGTTCATCGTGTTGCCTGAAACATGAAAAATAAGCATAGCAATAAAACCTATAATTCCAAACGCCCAGTTAGCTTCGCCAGAAAGCTCACCTGTTTTTAGTAAATAGAACACATATGAATATGCTACAAGTGCAGGTGATGCAGATGCAAACCAAGCCCAGGGCTGCGCAACGAGTATCCAGTTTTTTATTTTACCTCCTCCATCCATAATTCAGCTGTATATGTTGGTGATTAGCAATTATTTATTTAACAATTGATTGTTAAAACTCTTTAGCGTCTCAAGCACATTACTACGAACATTAATAAAATTCTCAATTCCTTGAGCTTTCAGTTCGTCCATACATGCAGGAGCACCTGCAATTACTAAGAGTTCTTTGCCTTCTTTAAGCAAATCTTTTGCTTGAGGAGCAAATGTTGGATATTCATCATCGCTTGAACATAGGACTACAATATCTGCACCTTTATTACGTGCAGCAGTAACACCCTCTTCAACTGAGTTAAACCCAAGATTGTCGACAATTTCATAACCGGCCGACGCAAAGAAGTTACTTGAAAATTGTGAACGTGCTAGACGCATTGATAAATTACCAATTGTGAGCATAAATACTTTTGGACGTCTGTTGCTCTTTTCAGTTGCCAGACGGAGTTCATTAAACTCACTAGCCAAACGCTTTTTATTTAACTTTTTGAGAGGTGTTTGATTATCCGAATCGCCACAACCGCATCCGCAGCCCTCTCCTTTATGACTTTCTATCTTATCTGCCATAACTTCGTTGAAGTTGGGAAATTGGTTAGTCCCAAGCAATATCTCTTTACGATTTGCCAAGGCATTGAAACGCTCGTCGGCCGATTTATTAATCGCATCCTGAACCACACCACTCTTTAACGAATTATAAAACCCTGTCTCTTCAGTTTCAAGGAATAGCTTCCATGCTTGCTCTGCTAACGAAGAAGTTAATGTTTCGATATAGTATGAGCCTGAAGCGGGGTCAACTACTTTATCCAAGTGCGACTCTTCTTTAAGCAGTAGCTGTTGGTTTACTGCTATTCGCTCTGCAAAATCTGATGGGGTTTCAAAAACCTCGTCAAAGGGACGTACAGTAAGAGAATCAACTGAACCAAGTGCTGCAGACATTGCCTCTGTCTGTGTACGCAACATGTTTACATAAGGATCATATAATGATTGATTGAACGCTGATGTTGTTGCATGGATATTCATTTTTGCAGCACAACGACAAGTTCCATCATCTGCTTTATTATCACACTCGTGTGGACAAGGAGGTTTATATGCATTTACAATCTCGGCCCACAACCATCGAGCTGCTCTAAATTTTGCAATCTCCATGAAATAATTTGAACCTACACCAAATTCAAATTTAATTTTCTTAGCTGCATTTGATGGATCAATTCCTTTCTCGATGAGTTTAGAGAGTACCTGATTACCATAAGAAAGACTAAAGCCAAGTTCCTGATAACTATAGGCACCGGTATCGTTCATTTTGTTTCCGGTAACAGAAATTGCTCTGTATCTCGGTAGTGCTGATGTTATTTGTACAATTTCTACAACTTTATCAACCCATTCCGACTCATCAATGCCCTTCTTCAATATCTTTCTGAAAGGATCAAATTCTATAGATCCAAAACACTCAAGTGGGTTTAGATTCTGAGCAAGAACATAGTCTACAACTAATTTTGCAAGGTCGATAGTGCGCGAAATACATGTTCTGAAATTTAGTTCAACCTTGTCTGGTTGAATACCATTGAGTAGAATGGCCAGATTTTCTGCCGAAAGCATATCCTTTGGTAATTGAAATCCAAAAGATGTCACACCTTTATCAAGAAGTGTGAGAGCTTTTTTATTTGCCTCAGGAAAGTCTTCAACTTTTATTTCCCGGCGTACATACCATACGTTGTCTTTTCGGGTACTTCGTACATATGGAAACTCTCCGGGCAGATTTAAAGCTGCTTTTGAACCTTCTATCTCTTCTTTACGATAGAAGGGATTTACATTAAAACCCTCTTTAGTTCTCCAGACCAATCTCTTTTGGAAATCAGCACCCTTAAGGTCCCTGTTAACAATTTCCATCCACTCATCTGTGGAAACGGGAGGAAAATCTGTAAAAAGTTTTTCTCTCTGATTATTCATACAACTACTTTTTATTTATTATTTATGATCTTCTTAGTTTTAATAGCAAATAGATTTGCTAACAATTTGATTTATCAGGCATAGTATCATTTTTAGAGCCACAAAATTACAATTATTTGCTCTCATTTAAAAGTATTTAGCCTTATTAATGTGTTTTTTATTTAATATCTATTTGGTGTTCTTTAAGTCTAACAACAATTCCGAAATTCTATCTGTCACAATACTGGCATACCGCTTACCTTTTTCAGATGTAGATCTTTTTGGATTTCCTATTCCTGTATCTTCCGAAATTTCATCCCAATTACGTGGCATCCAACCAATTTTATTGTTAATTGCAGGTATTTTATCAGCTTTAACAGTTCCATCACCGGCACTTTCCATTTTGACAAGTTCGGGGTGATAATGAAGCATAACAGAGGTTTCCTGTTCACCGGCATGCTCATCGGGCTTCTCTTCGAAATAACCTTCTGTAAGTACAAAAGCAAACCAGTCAACCACAACGATTCTAAAATCGGGGAATATTAACTTAAAATCCCTAATATAAGGTTTGAAAGTGTTGCCACCGTGACCGTTCACAATTATAAGATCATGTATCCCTTGCCCATTAAGTGATGTTATAATATCTTGTAGAATCGCCTTCTGAGTTTCGCTGCGTGTATGAACACAAAAAGGTTTGTTCCACTGCCCGGCATTTTGCGAACCTAAAAAAATTGGAGGCATAACCATACAGGTTACACCTTTTTCATAAGCCTTATCAACAGCATCGCACGCTATTTCATAAGATAAAATACAGTCTGTAATATAAGGAAGATGATAGTTGTGAGGTTCAACTGCTCCCCAAGGCAATATTGCCATATCATATTTATGCTGAATCACCTCTCCCCAATTAGTAATTGGCATTCGAAGGAAACTATTTTTACTCATAATGCTTATTTATTTAAATATTATATTGATATCAATCCATTGCGTAAACTGTAAAATGTGAGTCCCGAAACAGTTTTGATACCCGTTTTGGCTATTATATTTTTTCGATGAGTGAGCACTGTATTCAAACTAATATTTAGTGAATCTGCAATCTCCTTATTGAGATATCCTTTAACTATAAGACACAATATTTCAGTTTCACGATTTGTAAGATGATGTTCGCCCACTTCACTTTTATCTGTATAATCAATGCTTACAGACTGCTTTAGCTGACGGATTCCTGTGGAATCAAGTTTGTTTAATTTTGGCAGTAGCACTCTGTTGCGCAATCTATTATGTGCGCATATATCTTTTTCAAAAGAGTTAATTGAGAATATTACCGCATAGCATAGATTCTGATTATAGTCAGTTGGTATATGCTTTATTAGAATGTTTTTGAGATCATGCAGCAGTTCATCAGGCATATTTATATAATAGTTTGTAAACTCCTTAAGGTAGTTGGTCATTTTATTTTTAAACTTCAAAAATAGATCTCTAAGAATTTCAAGTTCATTATTCTCTGCTCCAACATTTTTATTATTCACTGAAACATTTATCGGTTGTTTGCCGAAGACAGAATCAGAGCTGTTGTATGTACTGTTTGAGCTACTAATTATGATAAAAGCATTTAAGTGCTTCTCGATATTAGGAATAAGCTCATTTATATAATTCTCGGTAGTGTGATTAAAATAATCTACAACCAACTCTGTATCAAACGAATCTAATGTATCTGCATCGGGTATATAATCTTCGTGGAGATATACATTTAATACAGTTAGAAGAAGACTGGTGTCTAAGCTATACTTATAGCACAATTCTTCAACGCTATTATCTCCTACACCTAGCTTAATACCAAATCTATTAAGTATGGGAATTAAATCGTTGTGATCACTCAATACTTCAGAAATAACTGTATGTGGTTTTAAAAAAATCATCAGTTATCAGTTATCGGTTTGTAGTCTGAAAAGCACGTTTACGCTGATATTCTTTGTGGTAATGTTTAATAGTAATGAATGGATTCAATAAAAGCATACGAGGACCTGCAAATCTCATTACATTTCTAATCTTTTCACGCATGTCTGACTTGTAGCAGTGAACAGAACATGAACCACATGTTGGTTTTTTTTCACCAAAAGGACAGCGCTCCAAGCGCTGACTGGCATAATTATTGAGAGTATTGCACTCTTCGCACAGATCCTTTCCTGAATCATGTTTTGAGCGACAATATATTGAAATCATCTTACTAACAACCTTTTTTTCTTCTTCATTCATTTTCAATCATATAATTTGAACTCAAAAATAACTATTTTCTTTATCCTCTCCAAATCAAGCTCAATCACAGATTCAATTTTATCTATGCTTAATTATTAGTGAAAATACTAATTAATCAATTCTTTCAATTTTTTTAAACATTTATAATTTAATGTCCGAAGAATAAGTAATTATTGTTTTTTCGATAAAAGATAAACCTCATTAGTTATCTTTTCAATATAATAACCATTGTTGAGTTCAATAAACCATCCGTCACCTATCACTTTTTCTTTTGTGACTTCCAATGGTTCAGAAACAATCACCCAGCGCCAGTCGGTCCGCAACAAAGCGCCCCCACCCTCAACTGTAAGTATGCCCCAGTTGTCACTTATTTTGATTGTTGGATAAACAACACCCTCATCTTCATCAAGTGGTATAAGGTTTTTTGGGTTGAATGACATTTCCATATTTTCGAGCCTGATTTCGAGATGTGGTTGCTCAAAAAACTTATCTCTGTAATTATCTAGCAAGTCATCATTCAGAGAGGCTCGCTTGATTTCCTCATCAACAATAGCTCTGCCGTTATACTCATCTGCTAACTGTCTCACATATGATTGTAGTAAAATACGAGAGTCCATGCCAAATGCTTCGGAGAAGTAATCTGTAAGATCAGTTAGATTATCGACTTTTTTATTCCAGTAATAATCTTTCTGTTGAAGAAAAAAGCCATAAACAGGAACAGTTTCATAAGCAAATGAACGAACAAATGTTGGGTTATTGTTAAACTGTTTTAATCTCCGGATTAAGTATTCTCTCCACTCCCATTTATCGCGCCCACTCATAACTTGCCCTGTATAGCTTGCAAGACCTTCGAGCAACTCCAGTTTATTTTCAGATACCTGAGAACCACGATGTATCATATGGCGATATTTTCTAAATATTAAAGCATTACTGATATGCTCCTCTGCAACAACTAATCGGTTTGAGTTGAGGGCCGACAGGAGCGCTGCAATTTCTAATCGCAAATAAATTCTACCGTCTTTTTGGTTTAAATGATTATTATCATCCCTATCTAAAAAAAAACCGAGTGATGGTTGTGCAACATGAAAAAGCTCATGCGCCATTAAATCGATTCGATTATAACCACCTTTGGGTAGTGGTAACTCAAGCATAGCCCAATGGACACCTTTCCATTTGATATCGGTATTAGAAACAGGCACTTCGCGAGGTAGAAAACCAGTGTATAGTCCATCTTTAAATTTGAGAACACCCTCTTTATCCGGCATATTGGCATATACTTCTCGTGTTGTTGGATCTACCAGGAGTATGGGTCCATATAACTCTTTATCCCATAAATCCTTATGTTTCTCTGTTACAACTGCAATTTGATTGAAATACAGCAAAAACTCGTTCGTTGAATATTGCGAAACCTGAGAGTTTGCACTTATTGCATACAAACATGCAAACCATATACCAACGAGACATTTCATTTCAATGACTTTCTTTAATGTGCCTCATTCATCGGGGTGACGCATCACTCTTTCCGAAAGTTTAGTCACCCATTTTCTGGGCATAAACCTAACACCAAAAGGAGCCAACTTGTTCATTGCACCATGTATGACTGTTGATCTACCCTTCATCATTGATTTATAACCCAAAAGCGCGACATCTTTTGAGCTTGCTATTTTAACATTCTTGACCAACTTAGATGCGTTCATGTTAGACTCATCGCCAAAATGTGTTCTGGTTGGTCCGGGACAAAGTGCTGTAACTGTAATATTGTGCTTTTTTAGCTCTTCGCCAATCCCTTCTGAGAAGTTAAGAACAAACGACTTGCCGGCAAAATAAACAGCCATCATTGGTCCGGGTTGAAAAGCAGCTGTTGAAGAGACATTAAGAATTTTGCCGGCTGTTTTCCCTTTCCAGGAGGATACAAAAAGATGAGTCAGGTGTGTTAGTGTTGTAATATTCAGAGCAATCATTTTTTCATATCGATCCCAAGCGGTTTCTACGAACTCACCATAATCCCCAAATCCCGCATTATTCACAAGATAGTCAATTTTGATGTTTTTGTCCACAACTTCATCATAAACCTCTTTGGCAGATGATGATAGAGTAAGGTCTTTTACTATTGTATATACGGTTGTAGAGTATTCACTTTCAAATCTTCTTTTCAGTTGATCCAGCAAATCGGCGCTACGGGCAATTAACACCAGATTGCAACCATTTTCTGCAAATATTTGTGCCAGTTCAACTCCTATACCTTTTGATGCTCCCGTTATTAAAGCAGTTTTTTTATCCATTGTATTTTTTTAATTAATTGAATCGCACTTTATTTATAGCAAAAATAAACTATTTTTTTTTGGTGTTGTTAAAAAGAAGAGGGAATTTATGTAAAATGAATTAAGACAAACTGTTATGTATTGAAGAAATTGCATGGATCGATAAACTGTTGCCCAAACAGTTTATATGTAAATATCCAAAGCAATATTCATTAAATTGGGTTCTAATTGATAAAGCGTACTCAGATTGTGAAATCAGAATACGCTTTTTTTAATACTCTTCAATTAAGTGCGCTTTCTGGATTTATCTATTCGCAGAAATATAAAAAGCAGGATTGTGAATCCCCACAAAGAAGAACCACCATAGCTGAAAAATGGGAGAGGAATACCAATAACGGGTACTATCCCAACTACCATGCCAATATTCACAAGTAGGTGAAAAAAGAAAACACTAACCACACCATAGCCATAGACTCTGCCAAAAACAGATGTTTGTCGCTCTGCTAATGTTATCAACCTCAAAATAAACAATGTGAATAGTATTAATATTATAGTAGAGCCGATAAATCCATGCTCTTCACCAATTGTGCAAAAAATAAAATCGGTATCCTGCTCAGGCACATATTTCAATTTTGTTTGAGTTCCGTTTAGATAGCCTTTACCCAAAAGCCCTCCCGAACCAATAGCAATCTTAGATTGATCTACGTGGTAACCGGCACCACTAAGATCTTTCTCCATACCAAGAGCTACTTTAATACGCATTTGCTGGTGAGGCTGCATTACTTCCTGAAACACATATTCAACAGATTCAATAAAAACAAATGAACCTACAACAAAAAGAAAAATATAGATGTAAGTCTTTGAACGATATCTAAAAAATAGAAAGATAAGATAAACGGCAGTCGCTCCAAGTGCAATAAGCGTTACTAATCCCCAGTCTATTTTTATTTCAAATTTTGATAGAATATAACCTATTACAAATATTACTGCTGCAATGTTGATTATTATGAAAGATGTTCTGTGACGCTTAAGATAACTCCTAACAAGTCCGGCAGAGAATATAATTATAAGTATAGATGCAATAATTTCTCCTTTAGATAACATTCCAACCTCTATATCGGAGTAACGAACACCTAAAATAAAGTAGACGACTACAGCTATTCCCATAAACAAAAAACCGCCCGGTAATCCTTCTCTATACAAAACGAGAATAAAGCTTAGATAAACAAGTGCCGTACCCGTTTCGCTCTGAAATATTACAAGTATCGTTGGAAGTAATATAATTAATGAAACTAGCAGTAAATTTTTTCTCTCCATCAACCTAAAATCGTAAACGTTGAAAATCTTTGCTAATAAAAGTGCTATTATAAACTTAATGAATTCAGCAGGCTGTAGTCTGACCGGACCGATTACAAGCCAGGATCGTGAACCATTTATCTCCTTAGCAACAATTAGGGTTATTATCAGTAATGTTATACCTATAAGATAAAAGACAAAGGCGTAAGATTCGTAAAAACTGACTTCTATTTTAAGCAGAGCAAAGGCCAACAAAAGCGATGTTCCAATCCATACAAGCTGCATTCCTGCTCTTGTGGAGAGGTCGAGCATGTCTGTTGCATTTTCCAAATCATAGCTTGCAGCATAGATGTTGAACCATCCAGCAACAACAAAAATAAGATATAAGATGACAATTGTTTTGTCAACTTTACCTTTATCTGTCATCTCTATGTTTCTATTATTTAACATGCTTGATTTGAAGTATTCTGTTTTACTGTTTTGTAACTACTGCCTATTCTACTTTGCAGCATCTTTAAAATCTAATTAATTATGCTGCTGAGAAGGTAGATTTCGTGTGTATACATATGGTAGTATTTCACGATTTATGATGGTTTGCTCAAGCCATTTATCTGAATCAGGAATTTCACCTCCAAAGAACTTCTGAAGCATTAATCGTGCTATTGGAACTGCATTTGTGGCACCGTAGCGACCGTTCTCTACAATTACAGCAATGGCTACCTGTGGATCATCTTTTGGAGCAAAACCCATGAACAATGAATGTGAATCACCATGAGGGTTTTCGGCAGTACCTGTTTTACCGCAAACTTCAACAAGTGGTTCAATAAATATGCCGCGAGCTGTACCACGAGTAACTGCATCTGCCATGCCATCAACCGTAACTTCATAATATTCCCTATTAATGCCTGTGTAATGTCTTTTTCTATATTCAGGCTTTAATTCACTCCCTCCTATACTGCTAACTATGTGTGGCGTATAGTAATAACCTCTGTTAGCAATTGTTGCAGAAAAATTAGCCAATTGAAGGGGAGTTGTTAATATCTCACCCTGACCAATTGAGATTGATATGATGTTGTGGGCGTGCCACCTTTCTGTATTGAATATATTTGAGTAAAATTTGCTATTTGGTATAAATCCTCTCTTTTCGGAAGGTAGATCAACTCCAAGTTGATATCCAAATCCCTGATTTACCATATAATCCCGCCAAATATTAAATGCTTCTCCAATGTTTGCGTACTTTGTACGGTTGCTCAGCATATAATTCAATCCATAAGCGTAGTAGGAGTTACATGATGTAGTGAGTGAATATTGATAAGCAACGGGATTAGCATGACCATGACATGCGGGTCGGCCACCCAATGGTGCATATCCTCCATAACAACTAAAGTTGGTTTGGGGTGTAAGAATATCCTCTTCCAGATAAATTAGTCCATTTGCCGGTTTAAAAGTGGACCCGGGAGGATAAGTTCCGGCAATTGATCTGTTTATTAGTGGTTTATATGGATCATTTTCGAGTATCCTATAATTAGCACTGAAGTTTTTGCCCGTAAGCAAAGCAGGATCATAAGTGGGTGCTGATATCATTGCAAGTATCTCACCTGTTTTAGGTTCAATCATAACTATACTTCCAACCTTATTTTTCATAAGAAGTTCACCATATGCCTGCAATTCTATATCAATTCCGAGTATTAGATCCTTTCCTGAAATCGGTGCCTTGTCTTGCAATCCGTCGTCATAATGACCTTGAATGCGTCCATGTGCATCCCTCAAAAGAACCTCAACACCCTTTTCACCACGCAAATCTTCTTCGTGTGACAACTCGATTCCGGATTTACCAACATAATCGCCTCTTACATAATAGGCATCAGCAGCCATTTTATTTTGATCGACTTCTGCTACGTATCCCAGTACAAGTCCCATGTTAGGGAAGTTATACTGACGCTCTGTTCTGCTTTGAATGTATATTCCGGGAAATTTGTATAACTTTTCTTGCAACAGTCCGTAATCTTCAACGCTGAGCTGCGACATAAACATCTGAGGTGTGTATGAAGAGTAACCCGGATTCTTGCGCCTATCTCTCATATCGCCATCAAGCTGATGAAATCTTTCAATGTCAATATTAAGAGTGTTGCAAAAGTCAAGAGTATCAAAACGAGTCATTTCTCTTACCACCATCATAACATCGTATGTAGGACGATTATAAACCAAAAGCTCTCCATTGCGGTCGTAGATAGCGCCACGAGCCGGATAAAGTGCTCTTTTTAAAAATGCATTGCTATCGGCATAATCACGGTATTGGGGACTTAATATCTGAAGGTTGAACAATTGAATTACATATATAATCCCTATTACCACTATAATAGCAGCAATTATATAACGTCTATTTTCAAATTTCTTAGGATTGCTCACCCGGCTTTTTTCTATATATTAAACCATCTAATGCTAAAATAATAAGAACTGATATTGTCGAAGAGGTAACTATTCTGATTAACGTATTACCTAGATTAAATAGAGTGAATGATTCTATAAAAAACAGTAATGTTAAATGAAATAGTAGAGTAAATATTGTAAACTTGATGAATTGACCGGAATCAGTATTTATTCCCGGTAAATACTCGTCATGCACCTCTTTTTCATAAAACAAGTTGATAATTGGCTTTCTTAGTGTGGCGACAATAGTTGTTGCGGCAGCATTCATTCCGGGAGTATTGAGGAAGATATCAATTATAAGTCCCATCAAAAAGCCAGCTATAATAGTATAAAAAGGTGATCTGCCAATTGGAAGTTTTAATAAAAAATAGATATAAAGAATTGGTGTAGCAATACCAAAAACACTAATTCTGTTAAGAAGTAAAACCTGTAACAGAATTAAAAGTACAAAAATCAGAAATTCTTTTATGAAATTTAGTTTCATTGCTACAATGTCTTTTCAAGTTCTTTCTGCTCAACAAATAATTTGTCATCAATCACAAATACATCCTGCAGCGAATAGAAGTCTGTTGCCAACTGTATGTTAAAAGTATTGAAATTATCATCTTTAGAGTAGCCAAGATCGCTTACAAAACCAATTATAACCTTTTTTGGGAATATACGCGAGAAGCTAGTCTCTACAGTATCACCAATCTCAAAAATCTCATGCTTAGGAAGCTCTCCCAGCTGAGCTTCACGTATACTTTTTCCATTCCAAGAAACTGAACCATAATTATCGGAGTTTTTCAACTTACCACTTAACCTGAACATAGGATTGATAATTGGAATTACAACCGAGAACTTTGATGATACGTTTGATACAACTCCTACAACTCCATGCTGAGAAATTACTCCCATATCAGATTTTACTCCATGGTCAGAACCTTTATTGAGCGTTATAAAATTATTTACCCCGGAAAAGCTTAAGTTTACCACCTCAGCCGGTATATAATCGAATTGAGAATGATCTAGAGAGTCTTCAGAAAATACGTTAATCTTAGTTGATACTGTATCGCTTATATTGTAAATATAAGTTTTAAGGAGGTGGATTTCATTCTCCAGTTGTGCATTACGTTCCAACAGCTTCTGATTATTTTTTCGCAGATGTATAAAAGACGTTACATTATTTGACGTCTTATACATCCACCCTGATATATTGTTGGCAGAAGTCAGATAAACACTGCGTTGATAAGAATTATGCGTAAAAATAAGATAGAAACTGAATGCTATTAGCATAATTGCCAATAACCAGTGACTATTCCTAATAATGAAATTGAATAAATTACGCATTAAAATTTTAACGCATTAAAAAGGAAAATTTATTAATATTTCTCAATGCAATTCCTGTACCTTTTGCCACTATATGAAGCGGATCCTCAACTACTCTGAATGGAATACCTATCTTTTCTGTAAGACGTTTATCAAGACCTCTCAAAAGTGCTCCACCACCTGTTAAGTATATCCCGTTTCTTACTATATCTGCATATAGTTCGGGTGGCGTTTGCTCTAACGCACTTAGTACAGCTGAATCTACTTTAGTAACAGATTTTTCTATACAATGGGCTACTTCCTGATATGAAACCGGAACATCCATTGGTAAAGACGTCATTCTATTGGGACCATGAACTACATAATCTTCAGGTGGATTATCCAATTCGGTCAAAACAGAACCAACATTTATTTTAATCTGCTCGGCTGTTCGGTCGCCCACCTTGATATTATGCTGTCTACCCATATATTCTTGGATGTCTTCGGTAAAATCATCACCCGCTATCTTTATCGACTTGTTAGATACGATTCCACCTAGTGAAATAACTGCAATTTCGGTAGTACCCCCACCTATATCAACAATCATATTTCCTTCGGGAGCTTCAACATCTATGCCAATACCAAGAGCTGCAGCCATAGGTTCAAATATCATAAATACATCACGCCCACCGGCATGCTCTGCCGAGTCGCGCACAGCACGTATCTCTACCTCAGTACTTCCGGACGGTATACAAATTACAACACGCAATGATGGAGAAAATAATCCTCTTTTATTTTTAGTTGCCATTTTGATCATCTCACGAATCATCTGTTCAGCAGCATTAAAATCAGCAATAACTCCATCTCTTAATGGCCTTACTGTGCGAATATTTTCGTGAGTCTTTCCGTGCATTTGTCTCGCCTTCTCACCTAAAGCAATCATTTTCTCGGTTTTACGATCCAGTGCCACTATGGATGGTTCATCCAGTAAAATCTTTCCGGCGCTGTTAACTATTATAGAGTTGGCTGTACCGAGGTCCATTGCCAATTCTTGTGTAAATGAGAATAAGCCCATATTATGTTAGCTTTTATGTAATTATCTGTATTACTTTTTATACTTAATGTTTGAAATGTCTTATACCTGTTATGACCATCGACACCCCATTTTTATTGCAGTATTCAACTGATTCTGAATCACGTATAGAACCACCAGGCTGGATTACTGAAGTAATGCCGGCATTCTTTGCAATTTCTACGCAATCGGGAAAAGGGAAGAAAGCATCACTTGCCATCACGGCACCTTTGAGGTTGAATTTAAACACTTCTGCCTTTTCAATAGCTTGCTTTAGTGCATCAACTCTTGAAGTTTGTCCTGTTCCACTGGCAATCAACTGTTTGTCTTTAACTAAAACAATAGCATTTGATTTTGTATGTTTCACTAATATATTGGCAAAAAGCAAATCTTCAATCTCTTTAACTGTAGGGTTAATATCTGTAACCACCTGCAAATCTGATGATTTATGAACATAATTATCACATTCTTGTATTAATGCTCCGTTTAATACCGAGCGATATTGAAGTTTCTGTTTTGCCTTATCAACCGATTTAATTATCAAAATTATACGATTTTTCTTTTGAATCAAAATTTCAAGAGCCTCTTTATCATAACCTGGAGCAATTATTACTTCAAAAAATATCTTATTGATAGATTCTGCTGCCTCTTTATCGACCACCCTATTTGTAACAACAATTCCACCAAAAGCGGAAATAGGATCTACTGCAAGTGCCGCTTCCCATGCCTCATTAACGATAGGACGGCATGCTATTCCACATGCATTATTGTGCTTTAAAATTGCAACGGTTGTTTCATCAAAATCTGAAATTAATGAGACCGCAGCGTCAATATCTAAAAGATTATTGTATGAAATCTCTTTTCCATGGACTTGCTCAAATAAATCATCAAAATTGCCAATAAAACTTCCTCTTTGATGAGGATTTTCGCCATATCTTAGATGTTTTGATTCATTTAATGAAACACGTAACGAAGAGATATCATCACCGGCAAAATAATTATATATTGCTGAGTCATATCCGGATGACACCTTAAACGACTCTGAAGCAAACCTTTTTCTATCACCTATTTCAGAGGTTCCCTGTTTCTCTCTTAAGAGATCAAGTAATGGTTTATATTGATTTTTTGATGCTACAATCAATACATCTTTATAATTTTTAGCAGCACCTCGTATTAGTGATATACCGCCAATATCAATCTTTTCAATAACTTCTTCTTCGGTTCCTCCTGTAGCAACTGTCTCTTCAAACGGATAAAGATCAACTATCACCAAATCTATTGATGGAATATCATATGCTTTCACCTGTTTTTTATCAGTTTCATTATCTCTTCTGTATAGAATACCTCCAAATATTTTAGGGTGAAGTGTTTTCACTCTTCCTCCTAATATTGATGGGTAACCACTCACATCTTCTACAGAATAACACTCATAACCAAGAGACTGAATAAAGTCTCTTGTACCACCTGTAGAAATAAATTTTATGCGTAAATAGTTAAGCTCCTGTAGAATCTCTTCTAAACCCTCTTTATGATAAACCGAAATAAGGGCAGTTTGAATCTTTCTTGACATTATACAGTTATTTGACACCTATTATTATTAAAAGATTGCTAAGTTATAAAATCTATCTATTAAATTCTCTGAATTAAGGATGAAAGTTTAGTTATCTTACTTCCCAGCCAAGTGCACTTGCACCAAGAACAGCTGCGTCACTCTCTTTAAGCTCTGAAAACATCAGCTTTACTTTGTCCTTATAAATATTCAGCAGGTTATTTTCCATTGATTCCCGAATAGGGTTCATAATCAAATCGCCCGCTTTTGATAAACCACCAAATAATATGATTGCTTCGGGACTTGAGAATGCTACAAAATCAGCGAATGCCTCGCCCAACATCTCTCCTGTTAGTTTGAAAATCTCTTTGGCCATTTCATCACCTGCCATTGCTGCTTCAAATACATCTTTTGAAGTAATATCATCAGCAGGTATATTGCGGAGTTGAGTTTTAAAATCTGGCTTTAAAGTAAGAAACTCTCTTGCTGTGCGAGCCATGCCTGTTGCTGAAGTATAAGCTTCAAGACATCCTGCTCTTCCGCATCCACACATACGTCCGTTGTTACGTCTCACAATTACGTGTCCCAGTTCTCCTGCAAAACCATCATGACCGTAAACTAGTTGCCCGTTAACAACAATACCACTTCCTACTCCCGTACCAAGTGTTATTATGATAAAATCTTTCATCCCACGAGCCGCTCCGTAAGTCATTTCACCAATGGCTGCTGCATTTGCATCGTTAGTAAGTGCAACAGGAATTCCTACTCTGTCTTCTAACATCTGTGCAAAAGGTATTACACCTTTCCAACGAAGATTTGGTGCAAACTCAATACTCCCTGTAAAGTAATTACCATTTGGAGTTCCTGCACCAATTCCTTTTATTTGGTCTTTAGACGTAATCTTTTCAATCAATTCATTAATCAAATCGGTGAGTTCATCTAAATAGCTCTCTACTTCAGCATGTTTACTGGTCTTAACACTACCGCTAGTTAATATTTGTCCTCTTTTATCAACGATGCCAACTACGGTATTTGTACCGCCCACATCCACTCCTATTGCATAGGGTTTGTCCATGATTTATTATTTTAAATAAGTTATTCAATGATGTTTGATATATACCACAAATATAGGGAAATTCCACTAAAAAGCTTTCAAACCAAATGTTTTATTTCATTTTCTTTGTTTTCCTCTGACATATTGACCAGTCCACTCTACATCTGTCTCATTTAATATTAGATATGGATTGCGAATGAGTTCTCTGCCAAGAAGAATCATATCAGCCTGATTGTTTACAAGAATTGACTCAATCTCTTCGCGAGTTGATATCAACCCAACAGTTGCGGTAAGAATACCTGTGCTACGAATAGCTTCTGAAAATGGCAACTGGTAAAGAGGCTTAAGAGAAATTTTTTGAGTAATGATGTTTCCGCCTGATGAGCAGTCAATAAGATCAACGCCAATATTTTTAAGAATATATGCTAGCTTAATTGACTCTTCGACATCCCATCCATTTTCCGCCCATTCGGTAATAGAGAGTCGAACAAACAGCGGCAGATTATCAGGCCATACTTTTTTAATTTCTTCAATAATTTCCAATAAAAATCGGATTCTATTCTCAAAACTCCCGCCATACTCATCTGTGCGAGTATTACTTAAGGGCGAAAGAAATTCATGAATCAGATAACCATGAGCTCCGTGTATTTCTATTACCTTAAAGCCTGCTTCAAGTGATCTTTTTGCTGAATCTTTAAATTGATTTATAGTTTTTTTTATATCATCTATAGAAAGTTGATGGGGAACCGATTTATCTTCAGAAAAAGGTATGGAAGAAGGCGCTACTGTTTGCCAGCCACCATTTTCAATCGTAACAAATTTTCCTCCTTTGCTAGGATGGTCTGTTGATGCTTTTCTTCCTGCATGCGCAAGCTGAATTCCGGGAACAGCACCCTCTGACTCTAAAAATTGAGTGATTTTCTTTAAAGGTGCAACATGTTCATCCTTCCACAATCCTAAATCATATGGTGATATTCTTCCTTCTGGAGAAACCGCTGTAGCTTCTTGAATTATTAAACCTACTCCTCCCATAGCTCTTGTGCCGTAATGAACAAGATGCCAGTTGGTTGCATATCCGTCAACTGATGAATACATACACATTGGTGACATTCCTATGCGATTTTTAATGGTAATAGATTTTATAGTAATTGGCTCATTAATTATACTCATAATTTCGTTTTTAATTTTATTCCTCATTATCTTAATATTACAAACTTAGCAATAATTCCTCTCAATAATCATAATTTTTAAGCTGAGAGCTATTGTGTAAACTAAGATATCAGATACCTTTGTATAACTACTATTTAAACATTCATAAAAATGAAAAGTATCTTTTTAATATTACTGTTAAATACACTGCTATTTTTAGTCGGCTGCTCAAATTCAGTTTCCACTATTTCATTCGAAGATTATGGAGCTAGAGCCAACACACTTCAAAACAGCTCTATTGCTGCACAAAACTTAATTAAAGAACTTAAAAAAGTAGGTGTAAATGACTCAGACCACATTATTGTAACATTCCCAAAAGGAATTTATCATTTTTTTGAGGATAGCGCATTTGTTCGTGAGTATTATATTTCTAATCATGATCAGGATAATCCAAAGAAGGTTGCATTTGCAATGGAAGGATTAAAGAATATAACGTTTGACGGACAAGGCTCTGAGTTTATATTCCATGGAAGGATGATTCCATTTTCATTAATTAATTCAGAAGTTATTACACTAAAGAACTTTTCGGTAGATTTTGAAGTTCCCGCTCTTCGTCAACTAAATGTCTTGAATGTTAATGCATCATCAGACGAAATTATAGCCGAAATATTTCCTAATGGAAATTATAGAATTGAGGATGATAAACTAATTATTAAAGGAGAATCATATGAGATTACTCCAAATAATGCAATGTCCTTCAGAGAGGACAAAAGGCTAACCTACCTCCGTCGTGACCTCAGTTTCAATCCACAGTCAGTAAGTGAAATATCTCCAAATATTTTAAGTTTAAAGGGATGGAGTCAGGTTAATGAAACTTCACCGGGAGAGCGATTTGTACTGAGAACCTATTATCGTCCTACTCCAGGTATCTTTATAAGTGAGTGTCTTGACACTAAAATTGAAAATGTAACTGTTCACTATGCTGAAGGAATGGGATTACTGGCACAGATGAGCGAAAATATTTTGCTTGATGGATTTAATGTTTCACTTAGAGGTGAGAACGATCTAAGGTATTTTACAACACAGGCAGATGCAACACATTTTTCGGCTTGCAAAGGGGTAATAGTTTCTAAAAACGGACTATACGAATCAATGGCAGATGATGCAATTAATGTTCATGGTACATATTTAAGAGTGACAAAACGTGTTGATGACTATACCGTTCAGGCAAGATATATGCATAATCAGGCATGGGGATTTAAATGGGGAGAGCCAAGTGACAAAGTGCAGTTTATAGAGTCGGAAAAGATGGAGTTAGTTGATGGAAAAACAAATAGTATTAAATCAATAAGAGCTGTTGATAAACCAACAGAGTTTGGTGCGAAAGTCTTTGAGATTGTCTTCACTGATACTCTACCATCAGAAATTTCAGAAGATGGTAAATATGGCATAGAAAATCTTACTTGGACTCCCGAAGTGAATTTCTCAGATAATATTGTTAGAAATAATAGAGCAAGAGGAACATTGTTTAGTACCCCAAAGCGTGTTCTTTGCGAGAATAACCTTTTCGATCATACACACGGAACAGCAATATTGCTTTGTGGGGATTGTAACGGATGGTACGAAACCGGTGCCTGCAAGGAAGTTGTAATAAGGAACAATAGATTTGTAAACTCTCTAACTGCTAACTATCAGTTCACAAACGCAGTAATTTCAATTTACCCCGAAATTCCTAATCTGGAAGGTCAGAAGAAGTTTTTCCACTCGGGTATAGTTATTGAAAACAATAGTTTTGAGATGTTCGATCAACCGATACTTTATGCAAAGTCGACCGATAGATTAGTTTTCAAAAATAATAGTATTACCTATAATAAAGAGTTTGAACCTTTTCATTGGAATATGCATAAGTTCTTTTTTGTAAAAGTGAATGATATCTCAATTGAAGATAATATATTTGAAAATGGATTTGATAAAGAAATCGATATAAGAATTGAACTTTCTGATGAATCTTCAGTTACACTTAGATGAAACAGGTAAATTAGAGTAAAATACTTCAAATATTATCACAGCAAATATTAGACTATATTAATATGTATCAGTAAATAAGCTTTAATCATACAATTATTATTTTTTTAAACTAAATTGATGATTTTTGATCACATTTGCACTTACATTCAAATCATTTATTGTAATTTTAAAAATTATTCCTCTTTAAAAAGTGTAACTATGAAACAAAAGTCTCTCTTATTAGTATTAATACTTATCTTTTTTGC
The DNA here is from genome assembly GCA_041859795.1 of Fermentimonas sp. Lineage (GTDB taxonomy): Bacteria > Bacteroidota > Bacteroidia > Bacteroidales > Dysgonomonadaceae > Proteiniphilum. Next base: position 137,790 of record JBFLFV010000003.1, on the reverse strand, counting down.
TGGTAATATTGCAGCTCAACAAGTTATAGCTCATCGTGGTTATTGGAAAACGGAAGGGTCCGCGCAAAACTCAATTGCAGCACTTATGAAAGCGGATGCAATTAAAGTATATGGATCGGAAGTCGACATACTCATCTCATCCGACGGAATACCGGTAGTTAATCACGATGCATATGTAACTTTAGATGGGAAAAAATTGATTGTTGAGGATACTCCCTTTTCTACATTGAGACAGGTAAAACTTTCTAATGGTGAATCACTACCAACCGTAGAAGAGTATCTTGATGCTTTAAAAAAGTGTGATAACATAAAACTCATTATTGAGTTTAAAAAGCTAAAAAGTAAAGAAAGTGAAGATATGCTTGTACAAAAGGTAGTTAATTTGGTCAATGAACGAGATTTGCAAGATAAAGTTGAATACATCTCATTCGGAATTAATTATGTACAACAGGTAAGAAGATTGGCACCTAATTCGTCTGTTTACTATCTCAATGGTGACCTTACACCACAAATTCTTTCAAAGATGGGTGCCGGTTTGGATTATCATCACAATGTATTTGACAAACGACCCGAATGGGTAAAGGAGGCTCATGAAAATGGACAAAAAGTTAATGTGTGGACAGTTAACAAAAAAGAAGACATTATAAAGGTTATTCATTTAAATGTTGACTTTATTACAACCGACGAGCCATTGATGGTAAAAGAATTGATAAAAGGCAATGACTCTGAATGAACAGTTAAAACGGGCAATTGAAATTGCGATATTGGCACATGAGGGGCAATTAGACACGCACAATGGTCGTCCTTATATAGAACACCCCTTTCGTGTTATGAATGCAGGACACACCATTAAAGAGAAAATTGTTGGTGTTCTGCATGATATTATAGAAGATACAAGTTGGACACTTAATCAACTTCATGAGGCTGGCTTTTCAAAAGAGATTATTGATGGAGTTGATGCTATGTCGCGAAGAGATAATGAATCGTATGACTATTATATGCTAAGAGTCTTAGATAATCCTATTGCAAAGAGAGTGAAAATGTATGACTTAACTGACAATATGGATATTAGACGCTGGAAAGATATACAATATCAAGATCTTGCAAGATTACAAAAATATCTAGAAGCATATAAGAAGCTCACCGAACAGGATTTTGAACCTATTAAATAATTAATATAAAATTTTGAGTAATAATCTGATTCAGGATGGAAGTGCAGGTATTTATATCCACATACCATTTTGTAAAACCAGGTGTACATATTGCGATTTTTATACTATAACAAATGAGTTGCAAATGAACCCGTTTGTAGAAGCATTATGTAAAGAAATTATCATAAGGAAATCCGAGATAAGCGAACCGATTAAGACCATCTATTTTGGTGGCGGCACACCCTCGCGCCTCTCCCAAAAGCATTTTGAGCAAATATTTGAATCCGTTTATACCAATTTTAATATTGATAAGCGAGCTGAGATTACTATTGAGGCTAACCCTGACGATCTGCTCGAAGAGTATATCAAAATGATTTCGGAATTACCGGTAAACCGTCTCAGTATAGGTATACAAAGCTTTGATGACAGTGAACTTAAATTTCTTAGTCGCCGACACACATCTCAACAGGCAATTAACGCTGTATTAAGATCACAAGAGTATGGCATTGATAACATTAGCATAGATCTAATGTATGGCCTTCCCGAACAAACTTTAAATATTTGGTGTGAAAATTTAAGAAAAGCCACAAGTCTTGATATTAAACATGTGTCTGCTTATCATCTTATTTATGAAGAAAAGACACGAATGTATTCAATGCTTAAAACCGGTAAAATTAAACAGATAGACGAAGAGTTGAGCAACGAAATGTTTTCTACATTATTAGAGTGGATGACGAAACATGGTTTTATTAATTATGAAATATCTGCATTTGGCAAAGAAGGATATTTTTCTCAGCACAACTCCTCCTATTGGAATAACAGAAAATATATTGGTCTAGGACCAGCTGCACACTCATTTGATGGCAATAACCGTTCGTGGAATATTGCCTCACTCAATCAATATATAAAAGGAATAATGTTCGGATTCCCCATTAGGGAATCCGAACATCTTAGTAGGGATGAAAAATACAACGAATTTATTCTCACCGGACTACGCACCATGTGGGGCATTGATCTGTCAGAACTTAAAGATAGATTTGGTGAAGAATTATATTATTATTTTCGAGAAAATATTAAAAACTGGATTCAAAAGGGATTCCTAATTTCTGAAAATAACATTGTAAAGCTTACTCGTTCCGGTATTTTTATATCTGATGGTATAATGAGTGATTTAATGAGGATTTAACTCTTTTAAATATTAACTCAATCCTTCAATTTCCCCATCAACAATATTTATTCTTCTAGCTTGAGGATCTGCAGGAAGTCCCGGCATACGCATCATTTCACCTGCAATTGCCACTATAAAGCCTGAACCTTGATTTATTACCAAATCATTTATTTTAAATCTGAAATCTCTGGCTACTCCATACCATTTAGGATCAGCCGAAAAAGAATATTGTGTTTTTGCAATGCAAACAGGCAGTTTCTCAAGAGATGTACCTTCTATTAACTTTAACTTCCTAAGTGCTGTCTCATTTAACACAACATCTCTTGCACCATAAATCTTTGTAGCAATTTTAGTGATTTTAGTTTGAATATCATCCTCATTACTATAGGTGAATTTTAATTCTCCTGATGGTTTGTTATCAATAGCATCTACAACAACCTCTGCTAGTTCAACTGCACCATCTCCACCTTTACTAAACGCCTCATTTACAGCAAACCCTACACCTCGTTCTGAACAAAAACTACGTACGGTTTCAATTTCTTCTTCAGTATCAAATGAGTATTTATTGAATGACACAACTACTGTCTGTCCAAATAATGACAAGTTTTCAAGATGCTTTTCAAGATTTTCTAAACCTTTTATAAGTCCATCCAAATCAGGTAGCTTAATTTTCTTTTCGTCTGTACCTCCGTGCATTTTAAGGCCTTGTGCTGTTACGACTATAACTGTAAGCTTTGGTCTAAGACCGCTTTTACGACATTTGATGTTAAAAAACTTTTCTGCACCAAGATCTGCACCAAAACCAGCCTCAGTTATCACGTAATCGCCATATGTCATAGCCATTTTTGTTGCAAGTACTGAGTTGCAACCATGTGCAATGTTTGCAAAAGGACCACCGTGAATAAATGCAGGTGTGTTTTCGGTTGTCTGTACTAAATTTGGATTAATTGCATCCTTCATTAAAACAGTGATTGCACCTGCAACGCCTAAATCTTTAACAGTAAAAGGTGTACCATCGATCTTATAGCCTAAAAGAATATTTTCAATTCTTTGGCGTAAATCATTCTCATTTTCTGAGAGGCATAGAATAGCCATCAATTCTGATGCAGCAGTAATATCAAAACCTGCCTCATTTGGTATACCATTGCCTGGCCCTAATCCTGTCACAATATATCTTAAACTTCTGTCATTAACATCTAAAACACGTTTCCATAAAACCACTTTTAGATCATCAGTCGTGCCCTGAACTCTAAAAAGATAATTTGCCAATAAGGCCGAAATAGTGTTGTGAGCGGTTGTAATAGCATGAAAGTCGCCAGTGAAGTGAAGGTTAATATTCTCCATAGGCAAAACTTGAGCATAACCACCACCTGCTGCTCCCCCCTTCATACCAAAAACAGGTCCAAGAGAAGGTTCACGAAGTGCAACAATAGCTTTTTCACCAATTTTATTTAAACCTAAAGCTAAACCAATCGAAACTGTAGTTTTTCCTACTCCTGCTTTGGTTGGTGTTATTGCAGTAACTAAAATAAGATTACTTGCTTTTACTTTTTCTTTATCTATTAAATTTAAAGGTATCTTTGCCATATGTCTACCAAAGTTGATCACATCTTCACGATCAACACCAATACCTTCCGCCACATCTCTAATTTTTTTTAATGGCGTTTCTCTTGCAATTTGAATGTCTGATTTCATTTAATTAATTTATTATTATTTTTCAACATGTCTTCTAGCATTAGTAATTGATCGCGCAACTGTGCAGCTTCAAGGAATTCCAACTTTTTTGCTGCAGCTAACATCGCCTTACGGGTCTGTTCAGTTTTAATTTTCAAATCTTTCTCAGTTGCATACCTCTCTAAAGGTTCTGCAGCCAAAGCTGAATAATCGGGTTCGACATAAGCCTTTGCTTCAATGTTTGTTGTGTATTCCTTGCTAAGTGCTGAGGTGTGACTTCTTCTAATCTGTTGTGGGATTATACCATGCTCTTCATTATACTTCATCTGCTTCTCGCGCCTTCGATTTGTCTCATCAAGTGTCATCTGCATGCTTTGAGTTATTTTATCGGCATAAAATATAACTCTTCCATTAATATTACGTGCAGCCCTTCCGGCTGTTTGTGTGAGAGATCTGTGAGAACGTAGAAAACCCTCTTTATCTGCATCAAGTATGGCTACAAGAGATACTTCAGGCAAATCAAGTCCTTCACGCAGCAGATTAACCCCAATTAATACATCAAACACGCCCCGTCTGAGATCATCCATTATTTTTACTCGTTCCAGTGTTTCTACATCAGAATGAATATATCTGCATCTCACATTATTATCTGCCAAATAATCAGCTAACTCTTCAGCCATCCTCTTAGTTAAAGTAGTAACCAAAACCCGCTCATCTTTTTCAGCTCTTAATTGAATCTCTTCCATCAAGTCATCAATCTGATTCATACTAGGTCTCACATCTATTGGGGGATCTAGTAATCCGGTAGGTCTTATTAGCTGATCAACTACTACACCTTCTGACTTCTCTAGTTCATAATCAGCTGGTGTTGCACTTACAAATATCAATTCAGAAGTTAAAGCCTCAAACTCTTCAAATTTAAGAGGGCGATTGTCTATTGCAGCAGGTAATCTGAAGCCGTACTCTACCAAGTTCATTTTTCGAGAGTGATCACCTCCATACATTGCACGAATCTGAGGTATTGTAACGTGACTTTCATCTATTACTGTAAGATAATCGTCAGGAAAGAAATCTAGCAAGCAGAATGGTCGTGTTCCCGGCGCACGACCATCAAAATATCGAGAATAGTTTTCTATCCCTGAACAATATCCAATCTCTTTTATCATTTCCACATCATATGTAACCCTCTCGTAAATACGCTTAGATTCAAGAGGTTTACCAATTTCTTTGAAAAACTCAACCTGCTTGCCAAGATCAATTAATATTTCATCCACCGCACGGTTAATTCGCTCTTGAGTGGTTACAAACAAGTTTGCAGGAAAAATTCTGTAAGAGTCGAGTCTTTCAATAGTGATACCTGTAAGTGGATCAATTGATTCAATACTTTCTATCTCATTACCCCAGAATATTATTCTTATTATAAAATCGTGATATGCCAAGAACACATCCACAGTATCACCTTTTACTCTGAAGTTCCCTCGATCAAACTCCACGGTTTCGTTTCTAGAGTATAAGCTACTTACTAATAAGCGCAACAATTGATCACGATCCAATGTCATCCCTGTTTTCAAGTCGATAGTAATTTTTTGAAAGTCTTCAGGGTTACCAATTCCGTATAGACAAGAAACTGATGACACTACAATTACATCACTCCTCCCTGAAAGCAAAGAAGATGTAGCTGCAAGTCGCAATTTTTCTATTTCATCATTTATTGATAAATCTTTTTCTATATAAGTATCAGTTGTTGGAAGATAGGCTTCAGGTTGATAATAATCATAGTACGATACAAAATACTCAACTGAATTGTTCGGGAAAAAATTCTTAAACTCACTGTATAATTGTGCTGCTAGTGTTTTATTGTGACTTAATACCAACGTAGGTTTATTAATTTTATTAATAACATTGGCAACTGTAAATGTCTTTCCTGAACCTGTTACACCTAACAAGGTCTGATATTGCACCTTTTGATTTAACCCTTCCAAAAGTGCATTAATAGCCTCTGGCTGATCTCCGGTTGGAATAAAATCTGATGTAAGTTGGAATTTCATATAATAATTTAAAACAGTTAGAGATTGAATTAGTTTAATCAAAAACTAATTATGGCGCTTCCGCAAAGGGTTTGGTTTCATAAATTGATGAAATCTGAAAAACTTGGTTTATCCTTATGTGAACAACATAGCCCGGTACTAGAACTTCTGATCCCTTCTCCATATATGATTTTATTAGAGGAACATTAACAACATAAATATCATCTATAGTTTTTTCATATTGCACACCTTCATAATCAGGGATAAACTGAACTCTTTTACCATCAGTTTGTGCTGCTGTAACTATCAATTCTCCGGTTATCTGTTCGCGTGTGGAACCACCTGAATCGAAGAATCTGTTAACATAAGGAGCTAAATGGCTGAACATTCCACTATGATCAATTAATGAAAGAGATGAGTAAAACCCTAAAACAGTTGTTCGCAAACTATCAAGGGTTGAACTGTTAACAGGATATCTCTGAAACAGCATTTTGTACCTTTTTTCAGCTTCTGCTATATAATAGCCATTAATTTCTCCACTTTCAACTAATGCCATGTATTCTGTATATGAATTAACACTATTGGACCTTAATGCTGACATCCATGAGAGTGAATCAAGTCGAGCTTTTGCTAAAGGTATATACGGGCTAATACTGTATTGATTCATAAAGTTTCGCAATTCAGTTTCATTACTAGTGCTTTTTATTGATTCCCAAATACTTGCCTCGTTTTGTTTAAGATTCATTAAAGCAATACGTGCATCTTCAAAGTGGATACCTGAGGGGTTCGACTCAATATATTCAAGGTAACCATCAACACTATTTAGTTTTTCAGCTTTTTCCCATTCACTACGTTCCAAATTACTTTGCCTAATTGTTATATCATAAATATTAAAAAGGCCTATTATAACCGCTGCTATAATTACATACCTTAGTATTGTTTTGCTTCTATTAGACGACTTTTGCTTTTTATAATTTGTGTTATAATCTTTCTCTGAAGTGTCGGGTGAATGTGATGAATGATGAATGTGTTTAAACTGATCCTCAGATATAGTTTCAAATATTTCAATATCTGGTATATACACTTCATAATCCGACTGTATCTTTTTGCTGCAATCATCACAAAACAGAGCACTTTCTAATCTGCTTTTTCCACAAAGAGGACAAACGTTGGACATATATCAACCAGTTTTAATTGAAAATTATTCAAACTACAAAGATAATAATGTTTTAGCTAGTGAGACGTTTTTGCGAAGATAATCAAATTTACTAATTTTGAGAGTGAAATTATTTATATCAATAATATATGCCTCAAACAAATAAACCTCTTCAATCATTCAAATATGCATTTAACGGAATTATTACTCTTTTTCGAGAAACACCAAATACTATTATCCATATACTTGTAGGTGTTGTAGTAATTATTTTGGGATTTGCTCTTAACATTTCAAGCGGGGAATGGACGACAATAATAATAGTGATAGGATTCGTGTTTGCAATGGAGTTATTAAATACTGCTTTGGAAGAACTTTCCAATTATGCATGTAAAAGGGAAAGTCACCCCTTAATAAAAAAAACAAAAGATCTGGCAGCTGCTGCAGTACTTATTGCAGCAATCACTTCATTAATTGTCGGTATTATTATTTTTGCACCAAAAATCATAAATCTTTTATAATTTTCATTTTGACGAATCTCTCTCATATATATGCTGATGTTATTCAGGCAGAACTTCTTAAAATTGATTTTGAGAACAAACTCCTAATTTGCTATCGAAAAGACTGTGATCAAAAGGAGTGTATTGTAAGGTATGATATTGATCCTGAAAATAAAATATTCACATCTTCTGTTGAACAGTTTTGGGAAGGAGCAAAACTAAACCTTATTAATAGTATTTACGATAATAATGGAATGCTTATTCCTACATATATAGTTCTTGAAGCCGACTATCTGATAGACGCATCTGCAATAGCTGAGTGCTTTCAAAATTATTTAATATCACCTCTACACTTTTTTCGAAACAGGTTTGAAATAACAGAAAATAGATCCTACTTATTGTTAGGAAATCTAGCTAACTTCTTCCTCGATGAGATAGTATTTGCAAAAGATCAGGAAGAGGTCGCCTTTGACAATATTTTCCAAAAATCATTCAAACAATCACCCTTTGAATATACCAGCTGCGAAGATATAAATGGCGATAATGATTTCAGAGAGTTTATGAATAAAGCACGACAACTTTTCGAAAACATTAAAAGAGTTGTTTATAACGATTTTCCTAAGTTGGATATCGATGTAAACTATTGTACACTTGAGCCAACCTTCTTTAGTGTGAAGTATGGTTTTCAGGGACGACTCGACCTGCTATATACTTCTCCCGGAAATACTGACGCTAAAATAATTGAGCTTAAATCGGGGCGCCTTCCTTATCCTTCAATTGATTCTACTAAAGTTGCTCTAAATCATAATGTGCAAACGTATGTTTACCGCTTAATGATTGATAGTGTTTTTGGAAGTAATAAATATGATGTTGATGCTTCGATTCTATACGCTGCCGCAAATATACCGGGTGAAAATATTCGTAATGCCATGCTTGATGGTGATCTAGAGAAGCAAATTCTAAATCTTCGTAATCACATAGTCATTAACGAACATAACATCATTACGGGAAACACTTGTTCTGTCGAATCTTTGTTTACGTTGATGTTTCAACAAGTTAGTGCAGAAAAAAGATTGCCAAAATTCTTTCAAAACAATGTTAATAATTTTAAATCAGTTTTATCCAATTGCACTGAGATTGAGAGGACATATTTTTTTCGTTATACCCAATTTATTTCTAGAGAGTTATACCACCAAAAAATTGGAGATGTGGATTATGAAACTCCAACCGGCATGGCATCTTTGTGGAATAGCAGCTTTGATGAAAGAGCTGATGCATTAGACATTATCTACAACCTATCGATTCAGGAAATAAATGATTCGGAAAACGATATGACAATTGTTTTCAATAGAAATCAAATATTAAATGAAAAGAGGAACGAACTTGTAAACTTCAGAGAAGGTGAGATCTGCATTGTATATCCCAGAAGAAATGAGAACGACTCAGTGCTAAACAAGCAGATATTAAAAGGGACAATAGTACATGTGACTTTAAAAAAGGTAATAGTTCGTTTTAGATACAAGCAGAAAAATCACCACTATTTTGAAAATAATCCGTTATGGGCTATAGAGCATGACTCGCTTGATTCGTCATACAATAGCATGTATAAGAGTCTTTTCTCTTTTATTTCATCACCTAAATATAAAAGAGATCTTTTATTAGGACTTAGGCCCCCGGGATTGGGTAATCCTACTTATAAAAATGGAGTAAGTAAACTAATAATTAACAACAACGACCCACAAGATGAAGTGATTATAAAACAGGCGATTAATGCAGAGGAATATTTCCTGATAGTTGGCCCTCCCGGTACAGGTAAGACTTCAATTTATGTCAAACGACTAATTGAGGAGTACTACAAAATGCCTGATATTAATTTAATAGTTATCGCTTATACTAACCGAGCAGTAGATGAACTTTGCGATGCAATAAATGCTGCTTTTGGATATAGTAACGGAGAGTGCGAAAAGTATATACGTGTTGGGAGTGAACTTTCTTGTTCACCTGAACATTGCCACAGGTTACTAAAAAACGTATCGGAAAGGTCCACAAACAGACTCTCACTACGTAAAGAAATTATTGATACACGGATTTTTGTTTCAACACTCGCCTCAATTACAGGTAAAATGGAACTTTTTAAATTAAAGAAATTTCAAGTTTCAATAATCGATGAAGCCTCACAAATCCTTGAACCACAAATTATAGGATTACTGCCTAATTTAGATAAATTCATTTTGATTGGTGATCATAATCAACTATCAACAATTGTACTGCAAGAGGAATATAATTCTAAGATTAACTATCCCGACTTGCAAAACATAGGTATTTATAATTGTAGAGAATCTTTTTTCGAGAGACTGCTGCGCAGATCACACTCAGAAGGTTGGGACTATGTCTACACACAGCTCGCATATCAAGGAAGGATGCACAACGAAATAGCTTTATTTCCCTCAATACATTTTTATTCAGATAATCTTTTCCCTGCACTTGAATGGCAAATGAGTGACTGGAATTTAAAGTTTGATCCCAATAAAAAGTATGATCGATATATTGCTACAGAGCGTACTGCCTTTTTCTCCACCAAAATATTGCAAAATAATTCAACATCAAATAAAATCAATGAAAATGAGGCTGATATCATTATAGATATTTTAAAATCCATTAGTAGGGTTTATCAGCATAATAATTTAGCATTTGATTGCAGCAAAATTGGCATTATTGCCCCTTATCGTAATCAGATTGCTCTTATCAGAAATAAGTTAATTCAGTCCGATATACAGGATACTGAGAAGATAATGATTGATACAGTAGAGAGATACCAGGGGAGTCAACGTGATATTATAATTGTGTCCTTTTGCATAAATCAATATCAACAAATAAAGTACCTTTGCAATCTTAGTTATGATAAAACGGTGGATCGTAAACTAAACGTTGCATTAACACGTGCACGTCAGCAGCTTTTTCTTGTAGGAAATACTCAAATACTAAATCAACATCACATCTATGCTTCATTGGTGGATTTTTATAGCAATAAGTTAATCAAAGTTGAATAACTTATTTTTTGGGATGTCACATTTTTTTGTAATTTTGCAAACAGAATATTATGTATACAAATTGTCCTGTGGTGTAACGGTAGCACAACAGATTCTGGTCCTGTTTGTCTAGGTTCGAATCCTGGCAGGACAACAATAAAACCTTGTTTTTTATACAAGATGAAAAGCACAAAAGTAAATGTCGGATCGATTAATCGTTGGTCCGACATTTTTTAAATGGTCAAGATTAATATATGATTTATTAGAAAGGGTAACCAATTGCAAAGTGAAAAGCAAAATCACGACCGAAATCAGGCTTAAAAATAGTCCATCGTTCTCCTTCAGGAAGTGCAGGATTATGTGCTTTCATGCCAAAATCCAATCGCAGAAGCAGAAAATTAAGATCAAAACGAACACCTAACCCATATGCTACACCAAGCTCCTTATAAAAACTGTCCAGCTTAAAGAGACCACCGGGCTGAACTTCATAATCCTTGATTGTCCAAATATTACCTGCATCAACAAATGTAGCTAACTCAATGAGGCGTGATATTTTTCTTCTGTACTCCAAACTTAAATCAAGTTTTATCTCACCCACTCTTCTTCCAAAATCCCTGCCTGTTGAGTCGCGACTAAACGTACCAGGCCCTAACGTGCGTGTGCTCCAACCTCTAACACTGTTTGCTCCACCTCCAAAATATCGTTTTTCGAAGGGAAGAACTGAAGAGTTCCCGTAAGGATAAGCAACACCTAATGATAAGTGTGCGGCTATACTCCTGCGGTCGTCAAAGGAATACATAGGAGCAATATCAAAATCTCCTTTAATGTATTCTGAATATGGTATTTGAAAAAACGATTCTTGTCCATCTTCATTCTTTTTACCTCCACCCAAACTTGTTGCAACCCTTGGGAGCCAACCGGCAACTTCAATTCCTGATCTTACACGAAAAGGTATTTTTGGCATTGGTCCTCTCAATATACGACTATAGTTGGTATATGTAAGATTATATGCTGTTCTTACGATTAATTGTTCATCGTAACTAAATCTGAGAATTGGGTTGACTTCATCACTAAGATACAAATCTTCAAATCGCTTGGAGTACCAAGGCATTCTAACATATGTTACACCAATTGGCTCAAGTGAGTGTTGTAACTTCCATTCCATTGAAGACCATTGAAAACGTGTTGAAAGGTTGAAAAACTGTCGTAAATATTCGGGCCTCTTCTGAAAGTTTGTACCTACAGAGAATTCAGTTGAGGCTGAAGGTTGATCTCTTAATTGCTGGAGTAACCATGGTAATAACATCTGAGGTATTGAAAGAAATGCTTCAATTCCATACTCGTAATAGCTATTGTCGACTAGGTCTAAACTGTCCGATCTAATAAATTCGTAGGCAGCATTTAACCTTACCCTGAATGTCTCTCCACCTTTAAAGAAATTTTTATGCTCGTATGTAATATTACTTGCAACACCCAAATCCCCTGCTGAATTTGTACCATCAACTCCAAACTGCATAAAATGAACATTGCCAGGATAAAGAGTAATTCTTGAGTCGAGATAATTTGAATCATTTCTTTCAACAGGTGTTAAGTTTATTGCTGTTTGATTGATTGGTCCCATACCATTTAACGTTGAGTAGGTTCTCTCTACTAACCTATCTGAATACATTCTACCAGGTCTTATAAACGTATTATAATAAACAGCTTTGGGTTTAAGAAATGGCTCTTTCTCTGAAATTATATTAATTCCACGGTAATCTACAGTGTCTAGAAGTGATCTTTTTGTGGAATCTTCAAGTATGGAAGGATCAACACCGTTAAGTACAACTACATTGCCAAAATCATAACGTTTATGAAAAGTGTTGTCATCGGGATTTTTAAGAGAAAGTGTTACATCAACCTGATTTTGTCCAACAGTTGTGTCAGCTAAGAAAAAGAAGTTATCCTTAGAAAAATTATAATATCCACGATTCCTTAACGTTATTGTCATGCTTTCTCTACCCTGCTCCAATACCGAAAGATCAAAAACATCTCCCTCCTTCATCAAGTCGAGTCGTCTCGAACGATTCAAAATATTATAAATAGTTGTATCTACTGAGTTAATAGTATCATTGAAAATACGAATTCGATGAGGTTCATTGCCTGTCACATCGTATGTAACATGAACCTTCTTATTCTTTTTTACAATTGCTGTATCTACTTCAGCATTTAAATATCCAACATTATTGAGATGTAAGCGAATCTGTTCGGTGGACACAGTTGCAAGCTGCTCATTATACAGCACAGGTGGTTCGCCATATTTTAGAAGTTGCCTATTGAGCCAAGTTGAATTATTATTGGGGATATTATACATGTGTAGTTTCCACTTACCAATTAAAGGTATTGATGAGTTTGGTCTCTGCCTAAGAAATGGTCGCAGATCTGATGAGCCCTGTCCCTTAACATCAGAATTAATATCAACCTTATTAAGCAAATAACCTCCTTCAGGAACTTTCTTTGTCACATCGCATGCTACTAAAAACAAAGCTGATACAACAAAAAACATATATTTTTTTATCCAACTATTTTTCATCTTCTTTGGGTCTTATAAACCTAAAATTAAAAAGATCACGTAGCGATTGAGCCTCTTTGGTTACCACTACCCCAATACCTTGAGTGGTGGGAGTACGTCTATAGAAACGATCGTTTGCTCGATTAAAACCTCTAAACATGAGCCAGTTATTAATATCATACTCAAGTTCGAACTCTCCTATAAAAGCTTGTTGAGTTGCTAATGTACTATTATCTCCATAACTAAGATTAGTTGACATTCTTAGCCTATTGTTTAATAGTCGAGTTGACACATCCAGCCCCATTCTGACATTATCAAACGTACCATCCATAGATTCGAGGTTGGTGCTAATCGACCAATTGTCGCTTAATGCACTAGCAAATAAAGCATCTAATCCACGGGAAAGAGTGCTTGCAGCAAAATTTGAAAACACATTAGACCCGAAATTCAAATCGGGCGAACCCTCTGAGGGAATAAAACTTCCTGTTGTAGCTAAATAGGCAAACTGCAAAATTTTGGTCTCTTCATCATTTATAAAACTATTAACCCTTTGCTGAACATCGTTTGAACTCTCAGGTAATTCAATATCGTACTGTAAATCCATAGCTTCGAGATCACCTCTAATTTGCAATAATGCATTTACAGGAACCCTAGTATTTGCAAGCTCTGTCGCGAAGGTCGGGCTCAAAGCAACTAAATCGGCCCTCACAGGTAAATATGCAATAATATTAAATTGAGTATTCATTGGATCGCCCTCCATTGTAAGACGGCTGCCCTGACGAATATTAAAATCTATTGCTCTCAGGTTTTGAAGGTTATAATGGAACTTACCACTGTTAATAACGTAATCGCCATAAAGTCGAACAGGTGGTGTAGATTTTGAGTTGTAATTTATATTAATCTCTCCTTCACCACTGACCTCAAGCGCATTTCCTGTTGTGGGATCTAATATCACATGACCTTCAAATTGCGGTGTTAAATTTACCGTAGCTCTCATAATAATTGGGATTGAAGACTTAGGAGCAGTTGTGTTTAATTGACTTATAGGATTGTCCAATTTTCTTAGAAATGCCAATGAGTCTTCCTGGTGAGTATTTATATAAATAACGCCACTATACTCAATTGCTTTAGCTGTTTGAGGTAGCATAACAGTAACTTCAGAGGGGCTTCTAGTTATTAGATTACCGTCACCATATATCCCTAACGGTGAACCTGTTATATTTAGTTTTCCGGACAATTTCATATTGCCATAAACCATCAAATCTGTTCTGTTTTCGTTATTAAGAAGTAAAAAATCATCGAGTGTAATTCCTGCAGCATATACAATTCTGCCAAAATTTGAATGTGAAAGACTCAAGTTTATAGTGGCTGTTTTATTATTCTGATCACGTATTACAAGATTATCAAGTCCCACTTTGTCTCTACTGATCTGTATTGTATCAGAGAGGTAGTAAGTAACATTTGAATAGGAAACCTTCAATTCTCCATTATCAATGCCAAGCCACCCTTCAGTAATAGGCTCTGATGGCTTGCCGGTTATTTTTATACTGGAATTCAGTTGACCCGACAAATCGCTAAAAGCTCCAGCAGTGAGTGGTTGAATTGCATGCAACTCAAACTTCTCCATTTCTAAGATTAAATTCATTGGAAAAGGACTAGCATCACCTGTTGGTATATAACCCTCAATATTAAAACTTCGCTCCCCCTTATTTATAAGATAAGTGTTTAAGCTCAAACCGGAATGAATCTGGTCCCAATTACCTTCAATCATTAATGTACCTATGGTATCATTATGAACGGTAATATTCTCAACACGTAACTCTTCGGTACGAATCATAGGTGTCTCAAGTGCCTGACGTATATATATATCACCATTAATTGAACCGGCAAAATTAGATACATTAAATGCTGCTAGAATGTTAGCCAAATCAGTATTATTAAAATAGATCCTTACGTTATCAGCCTCACTTTTAGATGCAATACCATCAATTCCCAAAAGCAGCATCTCATTTTCAGTGACACCAAAATTTCTGATATCAATTTTGTCTTTTTTGTATGCTATTTTGGCATCATTAATACCAATTTTCTTATCGTTGAAATTAATTATAACAGGATAAATGCGAATATCAGAAGTAAGTTGCTCTTCGACATCTCGATCAAACTCCATTGTAACCAACAGCTCTCCATTCGATTTATTATTACTATTTTGAAGATCAAATGCCAAACGGTTAATTACAGAATCGAGTAAAACATCTGTATTCAAACGTGCATTTATATATCCATTATCCTGAACAAGGTATGTATTTACACTAAGATCTAACCCTGTGGAGTTTTTACTAACATCAAGTTTTGTTTCTCTAATATCGTTGTTGCCAAACATTAATCGTGGAAAATGTGCTTCAATCCTTATCATATTTCTTTCCGGCAAATCGACAGAGCCCGATATCAATGCCTGCTCAACATTATAAAATGGCAATGCAAAAGCACTAGACAAATCCTCAGTATTATTTAATTTAACATTGAATTTGAAATCATTATATTGATAAACTTTATCTGAATGATCGCTTTCTTCAAATTTAATTATTGAGGGAAGGTGATAAGACAATTGCTCCTTTATATCATTTGCTATAGATGATAGATAATAGTCTCCGATTATTTCTGCCTCAATGAATGAAGACATAATCTGTATTTTTTTATTGGAACTCTCAGCTGCAGTTGCCTGAAGGTAAATAGGACCCGGGTTATAAATAAAGTTACTGTCTACTATTGAAGTGTTGTCAATAATAATTGTACCAGCCAAATTGTCGATAGAGGAACCTGACATTTGTCCTTTTATACTCGTAGTGAGAAGTGGAGACCTCCAATTTTCAATCATTAAAAATGGTCTTAAATCGAGTCTCTGAAAGTTAGCATCAATATCAAATCCTAATTGTTGCCCAAATGTAATATCTCCGAACAGATCAAACTGGTTGAGAGGTGAGTCCATTTTTATATTTGCCGAAACATTATTCCCCATATAAACTCCATTGAATTGCAAGTCATTGTAGCTAAAATCTTTATAATTTAAGGATCCAATATTACCATCAGCAGTAACAGAAACAGCCGAACCACGTGGTATTACAACTTTTGCATCTACTTGCATTGTAGTGTTCCCAATTCCTGCACTTTCACCAATTATACCTGCAACACTGATATCATTGACTTTTACCGGACCTTCGAAGCTGAGATATTTAAAATTATTAATCATTCGACCAACTCCATTAAGTGAAATATCTCCCTGTTCAGTATTTATATCACCGCTGTATCTGAAGTTGCTAAGCTTACCTAAGGCTTTAATTCTTAAATCAATATTACCGAGTGCTACAAGTTGTTGGGGAGAAATATACTCCGTGGCCCAAACAGAAATAATTGACTCTAAATCGTTCTGTGTAACCGATAAACTTCTAATATCTGCCTGAAGATTGCTATTATTAAAATTACTGTAATCTGAAATCATTCCTAAAACATCAAACTCTGTATCATCTCCATATCTCAGATTGAGTTTTTTTAGATTTACCATGGGCAACTGCCCATCAGCATCTATATCAAATGAGAGTATTTTATCAAGCTTATTTAATGGCGAATAGAATTTAGCCACATCTTTTGGGTCTAAATATTCACTTTGAAGGCTTACTGTAAACTCTTTTGACTTGGTGTCAAAGATTGCTTCATCAATCTCAATACTTGTCTCATTAAGAGTCAGTTTTACTCCTCCACTTTTCAACATCGAATCTTTTCCTAAAACATCAGCCATCATCTGTCTCAGATATATTCCGGAGTTTTTTTCATAAAATGTTAACAATTTCACTTCAGCTTCCATATCATTAATGTTAAGAAAACTGGTATTAGCCCTAAAATTGAAGTCTTCAACATTTATATGATTACTGTTAAATTGTCCCGGGGTATGAGGTTCTGAAAGTATATTATAGCTTAATTTACCATTCTTTATAATTACATCATCTACAACAATATGCAATGGTTTTTTCTCTTTTACTTCTGCCGTATCTTTTTCCGAGGCAAATGCATTTATTATAAACTGAAAATTAAAAGGAGTTTCCGGAGATTCACGATAAATTTTTGCAGTAAAATTTTCGAGTCCCACTTTCTGAACTGACAACTTATTTCGCAAAAGATCTAAAGCGCGTATCCTGGCGGTTAATCTTCCTGTATACAGAAGAGTGTCTTGATGTTGATCCTCAACATATAAACCCTTTAACTCTACAGTATTAAACAATCTTACACGTATGCCATCAAGATTTATTGCAGTTCCGATTTTAGGTTCTAATTTCTCCAATGCAATGTTGGCAACCTTCTTTTGAATTGGAGGGATGCTAAAAGTTATAAATAGTATTAAATTAAGCAGAATAATACTTATAACAATAATTGCTAAAACTCGAACTATTTTTATAAACCAATTCAAAATTACTCGAATGTGTTACTTATAACGATTAAATATGCAATAATACAAAAAAAAGAGGTAATCTAAACAGCGTGTGGGGATTTTTACCATAAAACAATATTATTTGGAATTTCTCCATAAAAGAGAACTATCACCATAACTAAGGAATCTGTATTTGTTGCTTAAAGCATAATCGTAAATGCTTCTCCAATTTCCATTTACAAAAGCTGAGACAAGCAATAAAAGAGTACTCCGGGGTTGATGAAAATTAGTGATCAAAGCATCTGCATAACGAAACTTATATCCAGGAGCGATCATTATTTGAGTTGCACAAATCAACTTTTGTGCATTCATTTTATCTATATAATCTATTATTGCTAAGAGAGCCTTTTTAGAATCTGCATTTGTCTCTGTTTCATAAGGTTCCCATTGACCAACTATTAATTTCTTTCCATCAATATTAGGATTAGCAAGAATTTTACTCCCAATAAAATACAAACTTTCAAGGGTTCGCAATGTAGTTGTTCCTACTACCACCAACTTTCCTCTATGATTAATTATTGTCTTTAGCGTTTCAATGTCTATCGAAAAATGTTCAGTGTGCATTTCATGACCGGATAATGTTAGTGATTTAACCGGCTTAAAAGTACCTGCACCAACATGTAGAGTAACCTGTGCTGTTTTAATTTTCCTCAGTTTTAGTTGAGACATAAGCTCGGTAGTAAAATGGAGTCCGGCTGTTGGTGCAGCAACAGAGCCCTCTGAATTTGAATATATGGTTTGATATGTTTCATCATCACCCTTTTCAGCCTTACGATTAAGATATGGTGGAATTGGTAGCTGTCCTGCCGATTCCAGTATTTCTGAGAAAGTAATCTCGCCATTCCAGCTAAAAGTTATAATAACATCACCATCAATATTTGTGAAAGATTTATCCTCCAACTTTTCGGCGTTTAAATTAATATTTTGTCCTCCAACATCAATATCAAGTGATAATTTCCCATTCTTCCATCTACGAGAATTACCAATCATGCATTTCCATGCACATGAACCTTGCTTTTGAAGATTTTGGGTATAATCTGAAGGTTCGTAAGGAGAGAGGCAGAAAACTTCAATAACTGCACCACTCTCTTTACGAAGTATGAGTCGCGCATGAATCACTCTCGTATTATTAAATAAAATAAGACTATCTTTCGGCAACAGATCGGGAAGTTGATCAAATTGTTTTGTATTAATTTTAGAATTATTATAAACTAACAGTTTAGATGAATCTCTTACAGGTAGAGGGTATTTTGCGATTTTCTCGTCAGGTAATGAATAATCGAAATCTGAAATATGTATATGTCCCGGATAGTTTTTTTTCATTTTTTTACTATCGTAAAATCTATTTTCATATTAATTAATGCATTTATTCCACAAAATTACTCAACTTTGCATAACATGACAAATGAAAGAGTAAATTAGAAATATAAATATAGAGAAAGCAGAATGAAAAAATTATCAGTTGGAGATAAAGTTAGATTTCTTAATACTGTTGGCGGGGGAATAGTGAAAGGTTTTCAAAACAAACAGATTGCAGTGGTTGAAGACGAACATGGTTTTGATGTACCTGTATTGATATCGGAATGTATTCTTATTGAATCTGCTGCAGATAAAAAAATGGGGCAATCAAATGAGGTTAGCGAAAGATCTACATATGAAGTTAAATCCCATTCCAAAGGGAGTCAGACTGCATCTATCCCTGAGGATAAGCCTATTACTAAGGTTGTTGAAAACTATACACCCGAAGAGACTTTGGAAGGTGAAGAGATTACTGCCTGCTTAGCTTATTTACCAATGGATATTAAAAACTTATCCACAACAACTTATGAGTGTTACTTTGTTAACGACAGTAATTATTATCTGTTTTTCAATTATATGAGTCGCGAAAATAACAGTTGGATAAGTAGATATACGGGCACCGTGGAGCCTAACACCAAAGTTTTTGTAGAGGAGTTTGGCAAAGACCAATTAAATGACATTGAAAAGGTATGTATACAGTTTATCGCTTTCAAACACAACAAACCATTTAAATTCAAAAACCCATGCTCTGTTGAACTTCGTATTGATACAGTAAAGTTCTACAAACTACACAGTTTCATAGAGAACGACTATTTTGAGGATGATGCTATTATATATTATATTGTCAAGAAAGATATTCCTGAAAAAGAGCTTTTAATTTCGGCAGGTGATTTGGAATTTGCCATGAGAGAGAAACAAGTAGCAGATAGGCGTCCAAAGAGAGAGCGAATTGAGAGGAGAAAAAAAGATCCTTTTATAGAAATAGACCTCCATATAGATCAGTTACTAGACACCACAGCGGGTATGAGTAACTCAGATATATTGGAATATCAAATGAGAAAATTCAACGAAATAATGAAAGATAATATTAACCATAAAAACAGAAAAATTGTATTTATTCACGGTAAAGGTGATGGTGTACTAAAAAGCACACTAATCAAAGAATTGAAAAATAATTGGCCAAAATGCTATTATCAGGATGCGTCATTCCGTGAGTATGGCTATGGGGCGACTATGATAACAATTAAGTAAAAAAAGATATGAAAAAAACTTCGTTTTTATTATTAATCACTGCTTTCCTATTTAGCGGCTGTGACGTTTTCAACAAAATAGGAGGAGCATATCAGCTTTCTCAAAGTGAATATCGCTATAACTCGCTTGGCAGTATTCAATTGGCAGGGATGAACCTAGGTAGCGCGTCCGATATTTCGGTCTCTAATCTCGCATCAATTGCTACAATACTGGCAGGAAGCTCTTTGTCACAAAACATTCCATTTAGTATGACTCTAAATATGGATGTGACAAATCCTAACACCAGTGCTGCATTTTTAGATGCATTAGATTATGCAATAAGCATAAATGAAATGGAGTTTGTTGAAGGAAAAATGGATATCCCGATTCGGATTGAACCGGGAGAGACAAAAGTAATACAAATACCTGTAAGCGTTGATTTAAAGGCACTTATAAATAGATATTCACAGCAACGTGTAACTAGCGAGATGAGTGCTTTTCTAGGTATTACACCTAATGAAACAACAGTTTCCGTAAAACTTTGGCCTAAACTTTCTGTGGGAAACAGACTAATCAAAGTACCGGCTCCAATTCCTGTAGTTTTTAATTTCGGTGGCAGGTAATAAACAGACCTTTACTTCTGTTTTTAATTTGTAAGTTAAAGCATTATCTTTGCATTTCAAAATTTTATAACAATGCAAAAACCTTCCATACCCAAAGGTACACGTGACTTTTCGCCAATAGAAATGGCCAAGCGTAATTATATTTTTGATACTATTAAGGATGTTTATCACCTACATGGCTTCAATCAGATAGAAACACCTGCAATGGAAAATCTCTCAACTCTGATGGGAAAGTATGGTGAAGAGGGGGATAAGTTATTATTTAAGATTCTCAACTCGGGCAATTTTTTAGGCAGCATGAGTGTAGAAGATATTAAAGAAGGCAATTCTACTAAAACGGCAAATAAAATTTCAGAAAAAGGGTTGCGATATGACCTTACAGTACCATTTGCACGATATGTGGTAATGCACCGAAATGAAATAACATTTCCATTTAGGCGCTACCAGATTCAGCCGGTTTGGAGAGCCGACCGACCGCAAAAGGGTCGTTATAGAGAGTTTTTTCAGTGTGATGCCGATATCATTGGTTCAGACTCGCTACTAAATGAGGTGGAGTTTATTCAAATAATTGATGAGGTATTTTCTCGTTTTAGCTTATCAGTTACCATAAAGCTGAATAACAGAAAGATTTTGTCAGGAATTGCTGAAATTATAGGTGAAGCTGATAAAATAATAGACATTACAATTGCAATAGACAAGCTGGATAAAATAGGACATAAGAAGGTTAATGAAGAATTAGCCTCAATTGGTATAAGCATGGATTCGATCAATAAACTTCAGCCAATTCTTTTACTTAGCGGAACATCTTCAAACAAAATGAACAAACTAAGAGAAGTTCTAAATGATTCGGAATTTGGATTGAAAGGTGTTGAAGAGATGGAATATGTTTTTGACAAAGTTGCTTCTCTTGATATTAAAAACAACATTGAACTTGACCTTACATTGGCTCGTGGATTAAATTATTATACCGGAACCATTGTAGAAGTAAAAGCTGATGATGCTGAGATGGGAAGTATTACAGGAGGCGGAAGATATGATAACCTAACAGGAATATTTGGATTACCTGATGTTTCGGGTGTAGGGATTTCGTTTGGTGCTGATCGTATATATGATGTATTAACACAGCTGGAAATGTTTCCTGAAAGTTTTGTTCAAGGAAGCGATCTAATGTTTGTAAATTTTGGAGAAAATGAAATAGAATATATACTTCCAATAATTACAAAACTTCGAGTGAAAGGTATAAGTTGCGAACTTTATCCTGAATCGGCTAAGATGAAGAAACAGCTAAGTTATGCAAACAATAATTCAATTAGATTTGTGGCAATGATTGGCGAAAATGAGATGCGCGAAGGGACAATCACCCTTAAAAACATGAAAACCGGAAAACAAGAAAGTGTTACAGTCGACCAGCTAAAGGATGTTATCTTGGCATAAATAAAATGATTGCATAAAATTAAAAGCTCGAGACTGTAAATTAAACTGTGTCAAAGAATAAAAACAATTTTTTATTACTTTTACTAAACAGTTTATATTATGGAAGATTTTGATTACAAGTCCTTTCAAGCTAAGGCGCTGGAGCAGTTAAAATCGGGCAAGCCTCTCTTGGGCAAAGACGGTGCATTTGCCCCTTTATTGGAAAACCTTCTTAATGCTGCTCTTGAAGGTGAAATGGATGCTCACATGGATGATGAAGAGCGTTTAAGTGGTAACCGCCGCAATGGTTATAACCGTAAACAAGTTCAGACCTCACTTGGCGAGGTAACGGTTCAAACCCCTCGTGACAGAGAATCTCGGTTTGAACCTGAGTTTATAAAGAAGCGCGAACGTATATTGGCAGAAGGTGTAGCGGACCGTATCATCGGTTTATACGCTCTTGGAAACAGCACCAGAGAGATCAGTGACTGGATGGAGGAGAACCTTGGCAATCGTGTTTCAGCCGACACAATAAGCTCCATTACTGACCGTGTGCTACCTGAGCTTCAGTCCTGGCGTACTCGTCCACTTGATCCGGTTTATCCCATTGTATGGATGGATGCTATTCATTACAAAGTGATGGATGACAAGAATCGTCCTGCTACTCGTGCTATTTATAATGTACTTGGTGTTGATCGCAACGGACATAAAGACCTGTTAGGAATGTATATCTCCAAGAGTGAAGGAGCCAATTTTTGGCTATCTGTCCTTACAGATTTGCAGACTCGTGGAGTACAAGATATTTTAATAGCCAGTACCGATAATCTGACAGGCTTCTCGGATGCCATTAATAGCGTTTTTCCTGAAACTATTGTTCAGAGCTGCATTGTTCATCAGATACGCAACTCACTTAAATATGTTGCCAGTAAGTATCAAAAGGCTTTCATGAAAGACCTCAAGCTGGTTTATCAGGCTATAAACCGTGAAACAGCAGAAGATGAATTAGACAATTTAGAGGTGAACTGGGGTGAGCAATATCCATTGGTTATTAAATCTTGGCGCGACAACTGGCATAAATTATCATCTTATTTTCAATATACAGACTCAATCAGGCGTCTTATATATACTACCAACATAGTTGAAGGGTATCATCGCCAAATACGAAAGGTGACCAAAAATAAGGGAGTATTCACCAACGATACCGCATTGGAAAAACTAGTCTACCTGGCTTATCGCAATATCCGAAAAAAATGGGTAATGCCACTACACAACTGGGGTCAGACAGCACAGCAGCTGGCTATTCTTTTTCCTGAAAGATTTAAATTATTGATTTAATTAAATAATAATACAAGGATTTCAATATATTTAATTAGTTTTGCTGATGACCAACAAAACGATGGCGAAGCTTTGAACCATTGATAGTTAAAAAAGGTTTAGCCATATCTTATATGTTTGATATACAGACATAAAGATAAGTAAAAGTGTTTAAAACAACAACGATGTATATAGTTTTTTTGCAGAAAATTTTAAATAAAAAAAAGAGACTGTCTACCTTTTGAGACAGCCCCTTTAATTTTATAAATATAATGTGTTGTTTAATGGACCAGTTTTACGTCAACTGCATTGATGCCCTTAGGCCCTTTCTCCAACTTGAATGTAACTACATTATCTTCACTAATACCATATTCAGCATTACTTCTGTGAAAGAAATACTTTTTAGGACTATCAGAATCTTTAATAAATCCAAAACCTCGGTCTTCATTAAAAAACTCAACCCTTCCTATTGGATCACCTATCCTCTCATTCACCTCTTTTGGGGGAATCGAAATTTCAATATCCTCAAGCTCTATTTGCTCTTCCAGTATAGGTTCGGGTCGCTCGTCAGTTATAACTCCATTTGCATCAACAAAAGCAATCATATCTTCAAATGTATCCGCAGGCTGAAGTTTTCTAGCCTCTCTCCTTGCTTGTTTCTCTTTTCTTTTCTGTTGTTTGTTTTTTTCTATTTCTCTTTTACTAAATGAATTTGATTTGGCCATTCTTTAATTTTATATATTTATTCTATCCTGCAAATTTAATGAAAATTCTTCAATTTATCAAGTCGCTAATCTCTCTTTAAAAAAATACACTAATTACATTACTTTTAACATAAAAAAAACTATGTTTGGGTAAAGTTGAAAATTATTTTTATTGTCTCTCAAAAAACGTTTTCTTTGCACAAAATATTTGTTCTAGATGGTATCTATAGAAAATCTTTCAGTTGAATTTGGCGGTTTTACACTTTTTGATAATGTTTCGTTCGTTCTAAACAAGAATGAAAGAATTGCACTTACCGGAAAAAATGGAGCAGGTAAGTCAACACTACTAAAAATTATGGCCGGATTGCAACACCCAACAGGTGGAAACGTCTCCTACCCAAGAGATGCAACTATTGGTTACCTCCCTCAACAAATGAAGCTAAGCAACTCTCGATCTGTTCGTGAAGAAGCATCTCTTGCTTTTGAAAACCTGCAAAAGATGGAGAGAGATTTGAAATATTTGCATCAAGAAATGGACGAGCGCACCGATTATGAATCTGAAGAATACGCTACAATAATTCAGAGAGCAACAGATTTACAAGAACTCCTGCAAATGTCGGGCATTCATAATTTTGAGGCTGAAGTTGAAAAGACACTACTTGGGCTAGGATTCATAAGGTCTGATTTTGACAGGCAAACAGCTGAATTTAGTGGTGGATGGCGTATGCGTATCGAATTGGCTAAATTACTTTTACAAGCTCCCGATGTGCTTTTGCTTGATGAACCCACAAACCATCTAGACATAGAGTCGATTCAATGGTTAGAGAACTTTCTTCTAAATCACACCAATGCAGTAATGCTTGTATCACACGACAGGGCTTTTCTTGATACAACAACCAATAGGACAATTGAAATTGTACTTGGTGAAGCTCATGACTATAAGGTAAACTACTCTAAATATGTTGAGCTTCGCAAGGAGAGAAGAGAACAACAATTACGTGCTTTTGAAAATCAACAAAAACAGATAAAAGACACCGAAAATTTTATTGAACGATTTCGTTATAAACCAACAAAATCCAATCAAGTACAATCAAGAATAAAGCAGTTAGAGAAGGTAGAACGAATCGAAATTGACGAGGTCGATAATTCAAGACTAAACCTAAAATTTCCTCCGGCTCCTCGCTCAGGTTCATATCCCATAATTATTGAAAATGTATCTAAAAGCTATGGTGATCATAAAGTTTTTAAGGATGTAACTTTTAATTTAGAACGAGGAGAAAAAGTAGCTTTTGTTGGAAAAAATGGCGAGGGGAAGTCTACACTTGTTAAATGTATAATGGGCGAAATTGACTTTAAAGGTAAGCTTGAACCGGGACATAACGTAAAAATTGGCTATTTTGCTCAAAATCAGGCACAGTTGTTAGATGAAAATCAAACTGTCTTTGAAACCATTGACAATGTTGCAACAGGTGACATTCGTACAAAGATTCGAGACATACTGGGTGCATTTATGTTTGGAGGTGAGGCATCAGAAAAAAAAGTAAAAGTATTATCAGGTGGTGAACGAAGTAGACTTGCGATGATCAGACTCCTGCTCGAACCGGTTAATCTTCTTATTCTAGACGAACCCACAAATCACCTGGATCTTGTGTCAAAAGATGTATTGAAAAAAGCAATAAAGGAGTTTGATGGTACGGCAATAATTGTGTCGCACGATCGTGATTTCCTGGATGATCTTGTTAGTAAGGTTTATGAATTTGGAGGTGGAAAGGTTACTGAAAATTTGGGTGGAATTTATGACTATTTATCTAAGAAGAAGCTAGATAATCTCCAACAACTTGAAGCTTCTTCATCTTCACCAAATTCTTCAAACACAACTAATATAACTTCAGAAGCAAATAACGACCCCAAGTCATTATCCAAACTGACATACGAAGAACAAAAAGAACAAAATAGAAATCAGCGCAAGCTCGAAAGACAAATTAAAACTATTGAAGATAACATTGAAGCACTTGAAAACAAATTAAAGAAGTTGGAAAACGAATTATCCACAGCTGAAGGTGCATCAAATTCAACACTGTTGCAAAAGTATCTTAAAACCAAAAACATACTTGACACTGAAATGAACAAATGGGAAGTTTTGATATTAGAGTTGGACAGTTTACTAAACTAATTTTTATATTAAATTATCAAATGGCAAACTTTAGTAAGTTTTTATTAAACAAAGTTATGGGATGGAAAGCAATAGATAACTTTCCTGTGGTGCCTAAATGTGTAATAGCTATTGCACCTCACACCAGCAACTGGGATTTTGTAGTGGGGAAACTAGCATATTCATCTTTAGGGCGCAAGGCCAACTTCCTTATCAAAGCTGAATGGTTTGTCTTCCCATTCAATTTATTCTTTAAAAAAATTGGTGGTATACCTGTAAAAAGGGATAGTAGCGAATCACTTACAAGCAAATTAGCTGACGAATATAAAAAGCGCGACTGGATGCATTTGGGTATAACTCCTGAAGGAACACGTAAACCGGTTAAAGAATGGAAAAAAGGGTTTTATTATATCGCCATGAATGCTAATGTGCCAATACTTCTTGTTGGTCTCGATTATGGTCGCAAAGAGGCAAAAGTTCTAGCTCATTTTTATCCCACGGGTGACTTTAGGAGTGATATAGTTAAAATCCAATCATACTTTAAGGACATTGAAGCCAAGAAGCCTGAAAACTTTATCTTATAACCATCACTCATCAAAATCTAGTTTAAGTTGAATTGCTTCCATAGACAAAGAGTCCGACTCGGCGTCTGATTTTTTTAGTGTAAGTCCCATAAGTCGAATTTTTTTATCTTCAATTCCATCAATTTGAAATAAAAGTTCTTTACCCAGATCAAATAATTTTTTGTAATTATTTATATAGTAATTAACAGTCTTGCTACGAGTAATTACTGTGAAATCTGAATACTTTATCTTTAATGTTAGTGTTCTAGCAAGGAATACCCGTTTTTTTGCTCTTTGCTCCACTTCATGCGCTATTTGGTCTAAAGCACTAAGTACATCTACAAGTTCAAACAGATCATCCAAAAATGTAACCTCAGCTCCAAGCGATTTTCGTATTCTTTCTGACTCTACCTCGCGCTCATCTATACCCCTTGCAAATTGATAGAACAGGATCCCTGCTTTCCCAAACTCTCTTACTAGGTCAATTTCCGACCATTTCTTTAAATCATAACCAACTTTAATACCAAGCTCAGCCATTCTCTTAGCAGTTACTTTCCCAACTCCAAAAAATTTATTTATAGGTAGTTTTTCAATAAATGATTCTGCTTTATCTGGTTCGATTAGGAAAAAACCATTAGGTTTTCTGTAATCTGAAGCAACTTTAGCAAGAAATTTATTATATGACACACCGGCAGAAGCTGTTAAGTGTGTATGGTTAAAAATTTTTTGTTTTATCTCTTTTGCAATTAGAGTTGCAGAGCGTGATCCTTTATGATTAACGGTTACGTCTAAAAATGCCTCGTCGAGCGAGAGAGGCTCAACCAGCGAAGTATATTCATTGAAAATTTGCATTATTTGATTAGAAACTTTCCTATATACTTCAAAACGAGGTGCAGCAAATATAAGATGTGGACATTTACGTATAGCTGTTACAGATGGCATAGCTGAATAAACTCCATATTTGCGTGCTTCGTAACTTGCAGCAGCAACAACGCCTCGCTTCTCGCCATAACCAACTGCAAGAGGTTTGTTCCGATACGCAGGATTGTCTCTCTGTTCTATAGAAGCATAGAAAGCATCCATATCGATATGGATAATTTTTCGATTCACGGTAGTATTTTTGTCTCAAATATAGTGAATTATAACATATAGTTACAACTAAGTATCAATTTAATTTATAGTTAATATATTTGTAACAAGTTCGCAACAATGAAATTAATTGGTTATATTTGTAATAGATATTATATTGTTTGCGAATTTTGATTGATGATTAAACACGAAAAATAATTAAGAGATGAAAAGTAGTAAAAGGGATATGGCTAATTCGCTCAGAAGAATTACTACAGGACGCCAAAGAACAAATATACTTAGAAACTGGGAACAAAAAACAATAGCATATCTTGTGCAAAAAGTGCCTTCTTGGATAACATCTGATGGGTTAACAGCCATTGGTCTTTTTGGTAATATCATGGTTGCATCAAGTTTTGTTTTGGGTGCATATATAAACCGCTATTGGCTACTCCTCTCTTTACTTGGTTTTATAATTAACTGGATTGGAGATTCTTTGGATGGCAGATTAGCATACTATCGTAATAAACCTCGCAAATGGTACGGTTTCTCGCTTGATGTTTCCGTCGACTGGATTGGTACTATACTTATTGGAACAGGTTATATAATTTTCGCACCCGGAATATGGAAGCTAGCAGGTTTCTTTTTCGTTGTATTTTACGGATGGCAAATGATTACAGCTCAATTAAGATACAAAATTAGTGGACAATACTCAATTGATTCCGGAATATTTGGACCAACAGAAGTTAGAATAGTACTTGGCCTAATTATTACTTTAGAAGTATTTATCCCCGGATCACTTAAATACATGGCAACTATTGCATCACTTTTCCTTTTAATATCTAATTTTATAGAGCTCCGCAAGCTACTGAAGCTTGCTGACAACACAGATAAGATTGAACTTAAACAAAAAAAGGAACAACAAAAAGAAATGCAAAGAGAGCACGCCTAAAAAACAACTTTATCATTTGAGTAAAAATCAATACCTTTGTAAAAAAATAAGGAATGGCACACTCAATGACGGGTTATGGTAAGGCTGTTGCTGAACTTCCCCAAAAAAAAATAACAGTAGAGATTAAATCTCTGAATAGCAAACAGTTTGACATGTATATCAGGCTGCCAAGCGCTTATAGAGTAAAAGAGATTGAATTGCGTAATTCAATCTCTCATCGTCTTGGTAGAGGCAAGGTTGATTTAACACTTAATATAGAAGAATACTCCAAAGATATTTCATCAAGAATTGATCATAACGTTCTCAAACAATATCAAAGTGAATTAAAATTAATTGCTCAAGAGTTGCAGATACCACAACCCGAAGATTGGTTTAATGTTATTTTACGTCTGCCGGATGTCATGAAGCAGGACTCAGAAGAACTGGATGAGCAGGAGTGGATAATAATTGAAAAAGCAATTCACAAAGCGGTTGATGAAGTAATTGAATTCCGTAAACAAGAAGGCGCCATGCTTGAGAATGTTCTTATCGAAAAAATAAATAACATTCAATCTCTCCTATTATCAATAGAACCATATGAAGAGGAACGCATAGAAAAAGTCAAAAGCCGACTATTGGAGCAACTCAAAAACCTTGAAGGTATTGAATACGATAAAAATCGCTTTGAGCAGGAAATTATTTATTATCTTGAAAAATTAGATGTAAACGAAGAGAAGACAAGACTTTCACATCATTTAAAGTATTTTAAAGAGACACTTAAATCAGAAAGCTCACAAGGCAAAAAACTAGGTTTTATAACTCAAGAAATTGGTCGAGAAATAAATACATTAGGATCAAAATCCAACCAGTCTGAAATGCAAAAAATAGTTGTTCAAATGAAAGATGACCTGGAACAGATTAAAGAGCAAATATTAAATATATTGTAATACTTTTATTTACTGAAGCAAAAAGAATATGGGTAAACTAATTATAATTTCAGCTCCTTCAGGTGCGGGTAAATCTACACTCGTAAGATATCTATTAACCCAGGAATTTAATATCAGGTTTTCCATCTCTGCAACAAGCAGAAAACCACGAGGTCAAGAAAAAAATGGTGTTGAATATTATTTTATTTCTCCCGAAGAGTTTCGTAGGCGTATAACTAATGACGAATTCCTTGAATATGAGGAGGTATATCCCGATAAGTTTTATGGTACACTTAAGAGTGAAGTTGATCGAATTCTGAAAAAAGGAAGTAATGTAATATTTGATGTTGATTGTATCGGTGGGCTTAACATAAAGAAAAAATATGGTTCTAGAGCAATAAGTATTTTCATTATGCCACCCTCTATAGAAGTCCTGAAAGAAAGGCTTGTGAAAAGAGGGACTGACTCTCAAAAAGTAATTGAAGGCAGACTCAAAAAGGCTGATTATGAGATGAGTTTTGCTCCACAGTTTGACTTCACCGTTTACAATAATGATTACGACAGAGCAAGGGAAGAAATATTAAAATTGGTGTCAGATTTTATTCAGAAATAAATAATATGAATCATTTCAGGTTATTTTTTATATCTGTATTAGTTTTTTTGCCTACAATCTTTTTAGGTCAGAATGTAGAAAAAACGACTCACCTATTTGCAGTTGTAGATGGGCAAGAATTGAAAATGGATATATATAAAAGTGATTCAACCACAATACTTCCTCAACCATGTCTAATATTCGTATTTGGTGGTGGTTTTAAAGAGGGGAATAGAGATAGTGAGGATTATTCTGAATATTTTAATTATTTTGCAAAGAGAGGGTTCACTGTTGCTTCTATAGACTATAGATTGGGGATGAAGGATCAAAAAGCACCGGGGTTACTAAATTACAAACCTTTGATGAATTCTATTTCTATGGCTGTTTCAGATCTATATTCCGCAACAAATTACCTGTTGGATAATGCCAAAAAGCTCAATATTGATTCTACTCTTTTTATAATTAGTGGTTCAAGTGCAGGAGCTATAAGTGTACTGCAAGCCGAATATGAAGAACGTAACAACCATGCTTCTGCCGATGTCTTGGCCAAAGATTTCAGATATGCAGGGGTTATCTCATTTGCAGGAGGCATTTTTAGCAAAGAAGGATTACCATCATATACTCAAAAGCCTGCTCCTACACTATTCTTTCATGGTAGTGCCGACAAACTTGTCCCTTACAATAAGTTAAGAGTATTTCATATTGGAATGTTCGGATCAAAAGCCTTGGTAGATAGATTTAAACAAGAACGTTATCCATATGTTTTTTATAGCTTTGAAAATGTAGGCCATGAAGTTGCAAAAGACCCTATGATTGAATTTCTTCCCGAAATTGAAAAGTTTATTGCAGATTTTATATTCGATCGAAAATTACTTATGATTGATATCAATTATAAAGATATGATACACAAATCTATTTCTTCCGATACTCCAGGAAGCTATTATAATTAGAATGCAAAAATTTTTAGAAAAATATCTGCTTCCCATAGCTATGATTTTGGGAATTGCTTTTCACAAACAAATTTCTGTTCTTTCTCCTATTCTTCCTTATCTTATAGCTCTGATGTTATTTATATCATACTGCAGATTAAGTATAGACGATATCAAATTAACAAAGTTTCATTATATTCTTCTCGCAATTCAATATTTTGGCAGTGCATTGATATATGTAGTCTTGCGACCAATCAATGAGATTTTAGCTCAAGCCGCAATGATATGTGTTTTAACATCAACTGCAACCTCTGCACCGGTTGTAGCCGGTATGCTTGGAGGCAGTATCCCTGCAACTGCAGCATATTCACTCATCAGCAATTTATCTGTAGCCTTTATTGGACCGCTGTTTTTATCATTTATAGGTCGGACAAATGAATCAATACCCTTCACATCATCATTTTCACACATATTTATGAGCGTTATCCCTATTTTAATTATACCATTTATCATAGCACTTTTACTTAATAAATTTGCACCTATTGTACATAAAAGGATTAAATCTGCACAAAATGCTTCGTTCTATATTTGGGCTGTTGCCTTAACAATAGTAGTTGGTAATGTAACTCAATATATTAGTTTGCAAAACGATGGGAACTATACTTTAGAATTAATTATAATTAGCGCATCGCTTATAATATGCTTGTTGCAGTTTTATTTTGGAAGACGAATTGGTTCTAAATTTAACAAAACCATTGCCGGTGGTCAAGGATTAGGTCAAAAGAATACAGTTTTGGCTATTTGGCTAACACAAACATACCTCAATCCACTCGCAGCACTTGGTCCCGGTGCTTATGTATTGTGGCAGAACATAGTAAATTCATGGCAACTTTGGCGATATGCAAAACGAAAATATAAAAATTAGTGTTTTTAATATATAAATTCTTTACATTTGTTTTTCGCATTTAGATCTCATACATTACAAACATTAAAATCAATAAATAACTATGAAAAAGTTTTTGCTTTCCATCCTTATGTCAGTAATGATGTCACCAACAATTTTATTAGCACAGGAAGAAGAAAAAGGGGGTGAATTTTCAATTGATATCAGTTTGCGTCCTCGTTTTGAATACAGAAACGGTTATAGTTTCCCACGAATGGAGGGGGTATCTCCATCATCCTTTATATCAAACCGTGCCCGAATAGGAGCTAATTTTGACAATGGTTTTTTCTCTGCCCGTATTGCAGCACAAGATATTTCAATTTGGGGTCAGAAGCCTCAAAATGATAACTTAGGATCATTTACAACAATCCACGAGGCATGGGCTAAAATGAAATGGAATAATTTATTTGCCAAAGTTGGTAGACAATCGCTTAATTACGACGATGGTCGAATACTTTCAGAATCAAATTGGACACCAACAGGTATTTGGCATGATGCTTTAAAGTTCGGGCTTGAAGATGAATTTAACACATTGCATTTTATAATGGCTTACAATCAGTCGAGAATGAAAACCAATGAAGGAAATTATTACAATGCAATTGGACAACCTTATCAAAACATGCAAACAATTTGGTATCAATATCATAACAATACCGGATTTACAGCTTCCGCAGTTTTAATAAATCTTGGCTTTGAAACCGGTGATGGTGTTAATAATCCACTTAAATCAGAAAAAGTTTATATGCAAACTATGGGCACAAATATCGGCTTTAAAAACAGCATATGGAATATTATGGGAACTGTATATTATCAAATGGGTACTAACGTTATAAATCAGGAAGTTGCTGCCTATATGCTTGCTTTACGCGGTGGTTATACAGTCAATCCTAACTTCTCTTTTTACGGTGGAATGGAATTTCATCCGGGGCAAGATCAAGAATCGGATAAAAAGTCATATATGAATCTACTGTATAGATCAAATCACACCTTTATGGGTGCAATGGATTACTTCAGTGGAAATGATTATTATGGTGTTTTTCATAAATACTTTGGAATTAAGTGGGATACAGGCAAAAAACTTATGTTTGACTTCAGCTACCACCATTTTAATTCCAACAAACAGATTGATGTTAGCAATTCATTAGTAAAGAATCTCGGTTCTGAAATTGACTTGAAATTTAATTATCCTATTCGTAAGTATATTATGCTTGAAGGAGGATATTCTTTTATGTTGAGCACAGATGCCATGCCAATTGCTAAGGATTATCCCTTAGGTAATCCGGATTCATGGCAAGACTGGGCATATTTGAGTCTTTCGATAAACCCAACTATTTTCAGGGGGAATTTCTAATATAAATTACATCTTATTTTCAATAATCACCCTTTGTCTATGAATAGACCTAATCTAAATTTACTCTATTTGTAAATTTAAAAATTGGACAATACGATCAAAACTTGGAAAAATTAAAATGACTCGTTTTAGATTTTCCTCAGAATCATATCCATTACAAGATTTGCACGCTGAGCGGTTATTCCTGTACTAACGGGCATTTCTCCTTTACCATTTAGGAAATTGACTATACTTCGGATAAGATAAAATTGAATATTCTCCGGATTCTCTTCAATGAATTCCTGTTTACCCTCTGCTGTTTCTAAAAGTATTGGCGAAAAGTTGAATGTTGAACAGGTTAATTTGCCTTTTGTTCCTGTAATATATATAAGATCTGAACGAGTATCTTTAGGTGCAATAAAACTCCAGCTGCCACTTCCTAAAATCCCGGATTGAAATTCAAATGTGCCAACAACTGTGTCCTCTACATCATATAAGCCGGCAATATTGCTTTGTAAACCTTGAGCATTTTTTATTTTTCCAAAAATAAAATCAAGAATATCCATTTGATGAGATGCAAGATCATAAAAGTAACCCGCACCGGCAAGATCCTTCTTCACTCTCCATGGTAGATTATCTCTGTCAAAATCTGTAGCGTAAGGAGGTATTGCAAATCTAATTTGTATTGAAGATATTTCACCTAACTGATCATCATCTATTATTTGCTTTACTTTAAGAAAATAGGGTAAAGTTCTACGATAATATGCCACAAAACAAGGAACACCTGTTTCTTCAGACACTCGATTTATTTGTAGACACTCATCATATGAAGCGGCCATTGGCTTTTCGATATAAACCGGTTTACCGGCTCTCATAGCGGCAATTGAATATTCGGCATGAGAAGCTGGAGGAGTTGCCACATAAATTGCATTAACCTCCGGATCATTAATCAAATCATGTGCACTATTGTACCATTTATCAATTCCATGTCGTTGAGCATAATCTCGTGCTTTATAGCCATCTCTTCTCATTACTGCAACAACATTCGACCCCTCTACTTTACTAAATGCGGGGCCGCTTTTCTTTTCGGTTACTGCACCACATCCTATAAATCCCCAATGTATCATAATTAATTAATCATCTAACTTGAGTTATTCCTGTATGACTATTCTTTATTTTTTGAGTTCCAATCAGGTGTTATAGCTTTCAGAATATGTTTTACAAAGAAGTCACGACGTTTTCTTTCACCATACTTTCCTCCGTGAGTATGGTTCTCTCCGGGTAACATTACAAATTCAAACTCTTTTCCATGTTTTATCAACTGATTGACAACCTGTAATGTGCTAGAAGGATCAACATTATTATCAATTTCACCCAAAAGAAGCATTAATTCACCCTTCAACAAATGTGCGTTTACCAAATTAGATGACTCTTGATAATGCTTTCCAATAGGATATCCCATCCATTGCTCGTTCCACCACATTTTATCCATTCTGTTATCGTGACATCCACATGAAGATACAGCCACCTTGTAAAAATCAGGATGAAAAAGCAAGGCTCCCATTGCGTTCTGACCACCGGCTGACATTCCATATATCCCAACATTACTTATATCCATCTCCGGATACTTTTCTGCTGCAGCCTTTATCCATAAAATACGATCGGGGAAACCGGCATCCTTAATGTTTTGCCAACACACATCATGAAATGCCTTAGAGCGGTTTGCAGTCCCCATTCCATCAATCATAACAGTGATAAAACCAATTTCTGACAGCTCACCACATCTATGAGACATAGAAAATGATTTAGGCACATGAGAATTGTGCGGGCCTGCATATATATATTCAATAACCGGGTATGTTTTATTAGGATCAAAGTCAGTTGGTCTAATAATCATTCCCCAAATATCAGTTATTCCATCTCTCCCTTTTGCTGAAAACACTTCGGGCATTCTCCAACCGGCATCTACTGCTTCCATTATATCAGGTTGATTATCCGGTACAAAAACCACTTTCCCATCATTGGCAGAGCGAACAACAATTTTTGGAACTAAATCAACACGCGAATAGGAATCTATCATATATTTATAATCCGAACTGAAAGTAACAGAGTGATTAGCATTTTCCGGAGTAAGATCAACCATTTGCCCATCATTTAATGAAACTCTATAATATTTCTCTAGATATGGATCTACTCCTTTATCTTTTCCGCAAGCTTTAATAATTACTGTTCTGTTTTTTTCATCAACATTCACAACATCTTTCACTACCCAATTTCCATCGGTAATCTTCTTTTTAACCTTTCCGGTTGAAACATCATACAGATAGAGGTGCCTCCAC
Source organism: Fermentimonas sp. (assembly GCA_041859795.1). Lineage (GTDB taxonomy): Bacteria > Bacteroidota > Bacteroidia > Bacteroidales > Dysgonomonadaceae > Proteiniphilum. Next base: position 101,701 of record JBFLFV010000003.1, on the reverse strand, counting down.
CCATCCCTTTCTGATATCCACAGTAGCTCATCACTATTTTTAAACCAATAGGTATATAAATTATTATAATAGATAAATGTATCAGTTCTTTCATCAACAATAGAATATAAATTACCATTTACATCTCCCGAATAGATTATATATTGCTGATGCCCTCTACGGTTAAAATGAAAAGAAAAGGATTTGCTATTGTCATTCCATTGAATTGAACCCAAATAATATTGCTCATCCATATTAGGAAAGCTGAAATTTATTTGTTTATCATCATCAAGAATAAAAAGTGTGGGCCTACGAACGGGCAAGGCATCACCCGGTTTTGGATAATCATATGTAAGAGTTTTTGGTTGAAGTTGGTCATCAGGTGATGAATAAACAATATTAAGTTTTCTGTCACCTCCCGGACGATATTTGCAGCATACAATTTTTTTGGAATCGGGCGACCAGTATATATTTGATGAGTAATAATCAGATATTGTTCCATCATTACTTAGTTTCTTGTTCTCGCCATTGGTTAGGTCAGTTATCCATAAATTTCCTTCCGAAATATATGCTTCATATTTTCCATTTGGAGATTTAACTTTATCCTTAGCCCTTTCTCTGTAGAACTCCCAATAACTTACACCCTCATACTCTGGAACAAGTGTGCGTGAAATGTTATAATCAGCTAGAGATAGTATGTAATTATATTTATCCATTCTAAATGTAACTGAATCAAGTGCTCTATTAAATTCGACACGTCTGAAAGGAAGTCTATATGGATCTATATCACTACTACCGATATAGTTTGATAATTGAGTTGCAACCCTTTTTTGATCAAAAGCAGGCGATATATCTTTATCATCCGCATCAACCAAAAAAAACTCCATACCCTTAGGAGTATTTGATAAGTACCAAAAACAATGTGTGTCTTTTATATTATCAATCTCTGAAATTCCATAATAATACTTTGCTGCATAATTCTCCACAAATAAATCTGCCTTCCTGTAAAGACTATCAATAGTCTGAGCTTGAACAGATAACGAGACAAATAAAAAAAACAACCCTATTTTTCTCATAATACACTTAATTAAAAATCAAACTTCTCTAATTTATTAATATGTTAAACCCACTATTTTTGAATTTAGAAATTATGTCCTCAACCTTTTCTTCAGATGGAGCAACGAGATCGTTTTCACCATATAATCTCCCCAATTTTTCATATTTTTTAATAGCGATATTATGATAAGGTAGAAGTTCAATGGCATACGGACTGTTTTTCAACTCTTTTAAAAATAAAATAGTTTTTTGAATGTTTTCATTATCACAGTTTACTCCTTCAATCAGAGGAATTCTAACATGAAATGTTCTTCCACTTTCAGATATCAAACGAAGATTGTCAAGAATCAAATAATTATCGGCTCCTGTCCAATAGCGATGTTTATCGGAATTCATCATTTTCAAATCATAAAGGAAAAGATTGGTTAATGGAATAACATCTTCAACTATACTCCTTTTCACATAACCGGCAGTATCAATTGCACTGTGAACACCCTCCTCATTACATCTGACAAGCAGTTTTTTAAGTTCAACAGGATGCATCAGAGGCTCACCACCCGAAAAGGTAACTCCCCCACCTGAGTTATCCATAATATTGGTTTCTCTTAAAATAGCATTCATCACCTCCACTTCTGAATAACTCTTCCCGCTTATTTCCATTGCTCTTGAAGGGCAAACCTCAGCACATTTGCCAGTCATGTCACATTTTGAAAAATCAGTCACAATGCCCTTAGAGCCTGTTAAAGTAAGAGCATTATTAGGACATGCTATAACACAGCTTCCACATCCAATGCATTTGTTTATATTATACAATTTCTCAGACTTAAAAGAAATACTTTCGGGATTATGACACCATCTACACGAAAGCGAGCACCCCTTAAAGAAAACTGTAATTCTTACACCCGGTCCATCATTTATAGAGTATCGTTTGATATCAAAAAGAAATGCCATACACTAAATATTAAAACTCAGAATTTACTGTACGATCAATAATCTCCTGTTTAAGATTATCACTCAGGTCATTAAAATAATCGCTGTAACCTGCCACACGTACCATTAAATCACGGTACTCTTCAGGATTTTTACGTGCAGCTATGAGGGTCGCATTATCTACAATATTAAATTGGACATGATGACCGCCTAATGAAAAATAACTCCTTACAAGACTTCCCAATTTTGCTACACTCTCATCGCTATTCAACATACTCGGCAAGAATCTCAAATTAAGCAGGGTACCACCTGACTTCACCTGATCAATTTTACCTAAAGAGCGAATTACAGCAGTTGGACCGTTTGTATCCGCCCCGTGAGATGGAGAAGTTCCATCAGAAATTGCTTTTCTAGAAAGTCGTCCGTTAGGTGTAGCACCCATAATGTTACCAAAGTAATTGTGGCAAGTTGTTGACAGCATATTCATATGATATTTCCCCCCCTCTTTACCATTTGGACGTCCATCAATCAATTCAAACATATCATTATATACTTTCACTGCAATTTCATCAGCATAATCATTATCATTACCGAAAAATGGTGTATTATTTATAATTCTCTGACGCATAACCTCCTCACCTTCAAAATCAACAGAAATTGCTTGTAGCAATTTATCCATGACAAATGTCTTATCCTCAAAGACATGTTTCTTTAGTGCTGACAAGGAATCGGTTATTGTCCCCAAACCGGTACACTGAATATATGTAGTATTATATCTAGCTCCACCATTATAATAATCCCTGCCCTTACTAATACAATCATCAGTTACAACCGAAAGGAATGTTGCCGGGAAATAGCGTCCATACATACTATCAATATATTGATTAACTCTTATTTTCAGATCAATAACATATCTCAATTGCTTATGAAATGCCTCATACAACTCATCGTATGTTGAAAACTTGGTTGGATCACCGGTCTCAATACCCACCTTTTTACCTGTAACCGGATTAATACCATTATTAAGCGTAACCTCTAAAATTTTTGGCACATTAAGATAACCTGTCAATAAGTATGCCTCTTTTCCAAAAGCCCCAACCTCTATACATCCACTACAGCCACCTTCTCTAGCATCCTGCAGAGATTTTCCGGAACGAAGCATCTCCTGAATATAAACATCGGGATTAAATATTGAGGGGTACCCATACCCTCTTCGTATAACCTTTAAGGCAGCATGCAAGAAACGATTAGGTGTAACCGATGAGATATGAACGGAACTACCCGGTTGCAATATATGCAACTCCTCAATCACCTCAAGCATAATATAGGAAACTTCATTAACCCCATCCGTACCATTAGGTTTAACTCCACCTATATTGATATTTGTAAAGTCGTTGTATGTACCACTTTCACTAGCAGTTACACCAACTTTGGGTGGTGCAGGTTGATTATTAACTTTTATCCAGAAACAGCTTATCAATTCTTTGGCATCCTCACGATTTAGTGTTCCATTTTTAATATCTGCATCATAAAAAGGAGCCAAATGCTGATCAAAATGTCCCGGGTTAAACGCATCCCAACCGTTTAACTCAGTAATAACTCCAAGATGAACAAACCAGTACATCTGAATAGCTTCTCTAAAATTACGAGGTGCGTGCGCAGGCACCCATCTACAAACATCAGCAATCTCAAGAAGTTCCTCTACTATTTGAGGATTGGCTTCAATTTTTGCCAACTCTTCTGCCTTTTCGGCATGTCGCTCTCCCAGCCTTATTAATGCATCGCAAGAGAGACTCATTGCACGCAATTGCTCTTCCTTATCAGTTGCTTCAGGATCATTAAAATAATCAAGCTGACTAATCGAAACCTCAATATCTTTTTTAAAGTCGATCATCCCTTTCTTATATATTTTTCCATCCAAACAGGTATGTCCCGGAGCTCTCTGCTCCATAAACTCAGTAAACAGCCCGGCTTCATAAGCTATTTTCCACTCGTTGGGAACTCTATTAAATATTCTGTCTCGTTGCGAACGCCCTGTCCAATAAGGTATCACCTCGCGACTATATTTCTCAATATCTTCTTCACTTATCAGATAACGTTGCTGATCTCTACTATTTAATATTCTCAAATCCTCTACTGTATGGCAAGTTAGTTCGGGAAAAGTGGATACAGCTTTTGGTTTTTCTCCTCGTTCACCAACAATTAACTCGTGATCACCTATATAAATTTGTTTCTTTTCACAAATCTCCATAAAATTCATTGCGCGCATCATTGGAATTGAGTATTTCCCGTCATTCTGCTTATAAAATGATGTCTCTATTAGCGCACGTTCAATTGAAAGAGTTGTAGGAGTAGTAACACTCTCATTTCGAAGAATGCGAATTCGTTCATTCATATCCGGTTTAGATCTGTTGAATTTATTAGTATTTTCAGACATATTATGCATTAATTAAAATCGATTGCAAAAAGTACCCATTGATAAATGGATAAAGAATTTGGTAGTAAGTAAAAAAATTGAATAGTGGAAAGATTAAAAAAAATCACAAATCAGCAAATCCAGCAAGAGAATAATCTCTTCCCGTTGTTATGGTATAAGGTTATAATATGCTGACTTTTGTACATTTAATTCAAATTTATACAGCAAACTTAAAAGAATTAAGTTATAAAAACAAATTTACTAATAGAAACTTTTCTCTCGTTCTCTTTCAACATCCTCTATACTCTTGGCAAGTGGTTTGCCGAGAATACGATTTCCTCTTTCTGTAATTAAAATATCCTCTTCGTTACGTATCCCTCCAAAATCACGATACTTATTGACTTTATCAAAATTTATAAAATCAGAGTTTATCTTATTACTTTTCCAGTAATCAATAAGCTCCGGTATAAAGTAAATTCCGGGCTCAATAGTTAAAACAAAACCCGGCTCCAATTCTCTTCCTAAACGAAGCGATTTTAATCCGAATTGCGTGCTTTTGGGCTGACCTCCATATCCAACTATAACTTCTCCAAGGTTTTCCATATCATGTACATCCAATCCCATCATATGACCTGTACCACAAGGAAAGAAAAGTGCATGAGCACCATTAATAACAGCCTCTTCAGTATCACCTTTTGTTAATCCTAAATCTTTAAGACCCTCAAAAATAATTGCTCCAACATTTAAATGTACATCTCTAAAATTAACTCCGGGTTTCGACAATTCAATGGCTCTATTATGCGCTTTCAGTGTTATTTGGTATATATCTTTTTGTTTTTCCGTAAATTTAGGAGATACCGGGAAAGTACTGCTCATATCTCCTGCATAGCCAAGTGGAGTTTCATATCCGGCATCAAGTAAAAAAAGATCCCCTTCTTTCAGGTAATTTCCGTGATAATGATTATGTAAAAACTGTCCATTTATCGTACCAATTATTGGAAATGACAGATTCCCTCCGGCTGCTATTGCAACCTCGTGAACTTTTGCGGTAACCATTGCTTCTGTCATTCCTTCTCTGGCATATCGCATAGCAGCAAAGTGCATATCTGCAGTTACAGAAACAGCTTTTTCTATCTCCTCTATTTCTTCGGCCGATTTTTTGTTTCTTTGATTTGCAACCGCAATAATAAATTCTAAATCACTCTTTGCGTCCGTCTCCGATAGATTATAGCCAAGAAAGTCCATTAACTTTAAGTAATGCTCGGGTCTATATGGAGGTAAATACTTAACTTTTGCTGCTCCAGTTTTATTAATAAGATTACGAAAATCAGATAAGCTCCCAACATTATTTACACCTACTTTGGCTGCTATCTCTTTAATATCGGGTTGGGAACCTGTCCAAACTATAGAATCAATTGTTGGATTATCACCAAAAATAAAATCCTTTCCTTCATCTAAATCTATCAAAGCTATTAGGTTGGGTTGACTTATTCCAAAATAATAAAGAAAGGTGCTGTCTTGTCTGTAGTAGTAAGTATTATCAGCATAATTAATACCAGTTTCATCATTTCCTAAAAACAACAATTTACCACTTTCAAGACATGCTTTCAGCTGTTCTCTTCTTTTAATGTAGATCTCTTTTGCAAACATTTTAATTCTTATAAAAATCCAACTACATAATTGAATTGGATGGATTACAATTTAAGTTGTTGAATAATTGGTTATTTACTTAGCAACTCTCTTGCTTTCTCAATAATTGTATCTTTGTTTTTTTCCATATCCTCCTGCAGCATACTTACGTAAATATCTGGTTCAATACCAAATTCGATATGCTCCTTTTGAGCATTATACAAAGGAGATGTTGAAAATCTTACCGACCAGCCATTTGGCAGTTCAGATGAAAATGGAAGTCCACTTCCACCTCCGGTTATATCACCAATTACAGTTACATTTGGTGCGTACTTCATAATACTTACAAACTCGTTAGTTGCACTGTAACAACCCCTGTTTGTAAGCACAACTACCGGTTTTTGATACCTTATTCCGTTATAGCTTTCAATATATTTTGGATAAAGAGGAGAAAAATCGTTATGCCCGGGACCAATTTTATGAGATATATAGCCTATGTGTGTACGCTCATTAAAAAAACGACTGGCAATTCTGTCCACATTAGTGAGACTCCCACCACCATTATTTCTTACATCAATAATAAGTCCGTTACAAAGTGCCATTCTATTAATAATTTCACTAAAGCGACCCGGACTCACATCATTAGAAAAACTTCCATAATATATATACCCTACATTATCTTCCAGAACTAAATATCTCATTCCGGAAGATATGTTGTAATCTTTACCAAGATAATCTCCTTGAATTTTAGCATCAAAATTAGCCGGGAAATCTTCGTACCACTCCCAATAGCGTGTAATATCGTGAGATGCGGTTAAATTTACATGACCATCCTTCAACTCAGCAAGCATTTCTCCCATAAGCTTAAAGAGTCCGTCATTTGTCATATCAAAAGTTACACGTCTACTATAATCATTATATACAGCGTCCCAATTTATACCTTTATAATCAAAAAAGCAATAATTTTTATCTAGAATATCCCATAAGGCATCAAAATTTCCTTTGGGATGATTGTCAAACTGCATATTTGTATCTATACAGCTTTGCAGTAAAAAAAGCTGTATGATAAAAATCGATATAAAACACTTTTTTAATTTCATCAAGGTACAATGAGATTTTTAACTGCAGGGGATTTTATTTATTCTTCTTTCATGACGCCCACCTTCAAAGGGCGTTGAGAGAAAAACCTTGATAATCTCAACTAACTCTTCATTACTCAATAATCTACCCGGAACCGAAAGCACATTGGCATCATTATGTGCCCTGGCATAAAATGCAGTTTCAGGGTTCCAGCAAAGTGCTGCTCTAATACCCTGATGCTTGTTCATAGTCATATTTATACCATTGCCTGTGCCGCAAACTGCAATTCCATACTTACAATCACCACTTTCTACAGCTAAAGCCAATGGGTGAGCATAATCAGGATAATCAGTACTTTCAGAAGTATAGGTGCCAAAATCTTTAAATTTGTATCCCATACCTTCCAATACATTTATAATATGACTTTTAACTTTGAATCCTGCATGATCTGATGCGAGACCAATAGGCTTTTCCAAGTGATCAAATGCTGTCATAATAACTGGTTTTTAATAGTTTAATTATTGTAAAAGCTTCTTAACCTGTTCATATACATTCTTACCGGTATATCCAAGTTTTTCGTCAAGCACACTATATGGAGCAGAATATCCAAAAGATTTCAACCCCCAAACAGCTCCATCCTCACCTACCAAACCTTCAAGAGTAACAGGTAGACCGGCTGTCAAACCAAATTTCTTTTTCCCTTTTGGCAGCACTGATTCTTGATATTGGGCCGACTGTGAACGGAAAAGTCCTTCTGAAGGAACAGATACTATTCTCACTTTTACTCCATCATTACGAAGCAGCTCTGCACCTTCCACCAGAGTTGACACCTCAGAACCTGATGCTAGTAAAATTATATGATAATCCTCATCTTCTTCAACTATATATGCTCCTTTTTCTGCCTGTAACGCTTCTTTGTAATGTGATTCCTTCACAGGCAAATCCTTAATGTTTTGACGTGACAAAATTAGACCTGTAGGCGATTTATCATTCTCCATTGCCATCTTCCATGCAACTGTTGTTTCATATACATCAGCAGGACGAAGCACCAACATTGAATTCCTGCCTGAGTGGTTTTGAAGCTTCTCTAAAAGACGAATCTGAGCTTCCTGCTCAACCGGTTGATGCGTTGGACCATCTTCTCCAACTCTGAAGGCATCATGTGTCCAAATAAAAATTACCGGTGTCTCCATTAATGCAGCAACTCGCAATGATGGTTTCATGTAATCAGAAAATGCGAAGAATGTACCACACGCAGGTATAACTCCACCATGTAAGCTCATACCAATACATAGGCAAGACATCGTAAATTCGGAGACCCCTATCTGTAGAAATGCACCTGAGAAATCTCCTTTAACAAACTCTTTTGTTTGCTTTAGAAACCCATCTGTTTTATCAGAATTTGATAAATCAGCAGAGGCAACCACCATGTTTTCTACTTGTTTGGCTAATTCGCCAAGTACCGTTGCAGAAGCAACTCTGGTTGCTCCATTTGGTTTTTGTTGGATGGCCGACCAGTCGATTTCAGGCAATTCTCTCGAAAACCATTTTTCACTTTTCTCTGCCAGTTCAGGATTAGCCTTTGCCCAAGCATCCTTTTTGGCTCTTTTATTTGAAACAATAACTTTAAGCTCCTCTTTTCTTTTTTCATAAATCTCTTTTGTTTCAGGAAAAACAACAAAAGGATTTTCCGGATCACCACCTAAGTTTTTAATAGTCTCAGAAAAGTCTGCTCCGGCTGCACTAAGCGGTTGACCATGTGTTGACACCTGACATTCAAATGAATTACAGTCGACAGTAAGCGCTCCTTTACCCATTACAGTATTACCTATAATAAGTGTGGGCTTCTCCTTTTCTGCTTTAGCATCTGTAAGAGCTTTACGAATCTGATCAACATCATTTCCGTCAATTGTAATTACCTTCCAGTTCCAAGCCTCATACTTCTTGGCAACATCTTCACTAGTTACAACGTTAGTAGTGGTTGAAAGCTGAATCTCATTTGAATCGTAAAACATTATTAGATTATCCAGCCCAAGATGACCTGCAATACGACCTACGCCTTGCGAAATCTCCTCCTGTATTGTACCGTCAGAAATATAGCTATAAATTGTATGATCCATAGTATCTACAAGTCTTGCCTTCAGAAATTTTGCCGAAATAGCAGCTCCTGCAGCAAATGCGTGACCCTGTCCAAGCGGACCCGACGTATTTTCTATACCCCTTTTTACATCAATTTCAGGGTGACCGGGAGTTGGACTTCCCCATTGACGGAAATCCTCAAGTTCTGCTAAAGTAAATTTACCGCTTAAACAGAGAACTGAGTATAGCATCGCCGACATATGTCCGGGGTCAAGAAAAAATCTATCTCTAGATTCCCAAAACGGATTTTCAGGATCATAAACTAAAAATTCGGAAAATAGTACATTAATAAAATCTGCACCTCCCATTGCACCACCGGGGTGACCTGATTTAGCTTTTTCCACCATTGATGCTGAAAGTATTCGTATATTATCAGCTGCTTTGTTCATTAATGCATTATCGTTCATAAAAATAATTGAATATTGGTTTAACTACTTACAAAGATAATGTTTTTTTAATACCCAACTCTTTATTTTATTGCTTGATTAAGTTATAAAAGTTGCAATAGACAGTTTAATCTAATTTTTATTACTTTTGTGTACTATAATTACTCTCATTTTATACTTGAGCTTTTTATAATAATACTTGATTAAGTGGCAGTAAATTTAATTTACTTATTAAATAAGAATGGGGCTAAGCAATAACCAAATAAAATACATCAGATCATTAGGCGAAAAAAAGTTTCGAAATCAATTCAACACATTTGTAGCTGAAGGGGAAAAACTTGTTTTTGATTTAATGGAATCCTGTCGATGCCAAATAATTGCCGCACTCCCGGAAACATTAAATAAGTATCCCAATATTATTGCAGAAAAAGTTATCGAAACAACTGATGCAAAACTAAAGAAGGCCACTTTCTTAAAGACTCCCCCACCTGTTATTGCTGTTTTTGATCAACCCCAATTTAATATTGACGAAATCGATTTAAACAAGCATATAAGTATAGTTTTAGATAATATTCAGGATCCTGGTAATGTTGGTACTATTATAAGGATAGCCGACTGGTTTGGAATTGATAATATTATTTGTTCTAAAGATTCGGCAGATGTTTATAATCCTAAAACAGTACAGGCAACCATGGGATCAATTGCCAGAGTAAATGTTATTTACACCGATATAATTAGTTTTCTAAGTAATAATGCCAACTTACCTGTTTACGGTACTTTTCTTAATGGAAATAACATCTATGATGAAAAATTGTCAGATCATGGATTCATTGTGATGGGCAGCGAAGGTAAAGGTATTAGTTCCGAGGTTGAAAAGTTTATTAATAAAAGACTATTTATACCAAACTATCCGATAAACAAAAAATCGTCCGAGTCATTAAATGTTGCAGCAGCCACTGCAATTGTTTGTTCTGAACTCCGACGGAGGAGTTAAATCCAAGAAGCTAACAGCCTATCACACAGACTACTCTTGAGCATCAGGACAAAAAAATCACGTATTTCTTAATACGTGATTACCTAAAACAAATCTTATGATAATGAAAAAAACCTCCATCTAAGGAGATTGGGTGGAAAACGGGACTCGAACCCGCGACCTTCGGAACCACAATCCGACGCTCTAACCAACTGAGCTATAACCACCATTTATTTTGCAAGTGCAAAGATACAATTATTTTAATATATTCCATCAAAATCGTCCAAATTTTCTAAATAAATCGCAAGTTCGGTTTAACTAATAAAAAAATAGTATATTTGAAGTTGCTATTGATTAAACCCGGAAAGAAATGGATAAAAATAGAGTAAAGCTGTCAATTTTAGGAATTTCATTCAGTCAAGTACAAGCAGGAGCATATGCACTGATATTTTCGGAAGAAAATGGAATCCGTAGGCTCCCCATCGTTATAGGAACACCTGAAGCTCAATCAATTGCAATTGTGATGGAAGGTATCTCACCTCCTAGACCATTATCACACGACTTAATGTGCTCAATATTTAAAGATCTGAACATAAATCTATTAGAAGTAGTTATTTATAAATTTGAAGATGGAGCTTTCTTCTCTGAACTACTACTCGAACAGAATGGCAAAAAGTATCGAATAGATTCCCGGACTTCAGATGCTGTAGCATTAGCTATTCGTACAAACTCAAGTATATACACTACAGAAGAGATTATGCAAAACATGGCAATAGTTTTTGATGAACAATCACCATCAAGTGCTGATTATATTAATGATGAAACAGGTGGAAGTGAAGAAGAGCTATCGGATCTTCGACTCGAAGCTCTCAAACTTCGTCTTGAGGATGCTGTAAATGAAGAAAATTATGAGTTGGCAACACGTTTACGAGACGAAATAAATAGAAGAGAAAATAAATCCTAATAATTAAGTATATGCCTGTTACATTATTCTATTCACCTGATATACTCATAAACCCACAACTTACGGAGAATGAGTCACAACATTGTGCCAAAGTATTAAGAATGCAAATCGGAGAGGAACTAATTGTGACCGATGGCAATGGGAGCTTCTATAATTGTATTCTTGTTGATAATCACCCAAAGCATTGTACAGTTAGTATTAATAATAGATTAGAGATAAAACGAAGTAGAGATTTTTACTTACAAATAGCATTTGCTCCAACAAAGCAGTTAGACAGGAATGAATGGTTTGTAGAAAAAGCAACAGAAATTGGCATAGATAGATTTACCCCATTTATCTCAACTTACAGTGAACGTAAAGAAATTAAAAATGAGAGACTTCAGAAGATTGCAATCTCTGCAATGAAACAGTCGCGTCAAGCTTATTTACCTTTAATAGACAAATATATTCAATTTGATAAATTTATCACACTGCCATTTAATGGAAGAAAGTTTATAGCTCACTGTTATGATTTGCCTAAAAAACCTTTAATCCAAACCTACAAGAAAGGCGACAACTCATTAATTCTTATCGGACCTGAGGGTGATTTTAGCGAAGAGGAAGTTACCAAAGCAATAAAAAGTGGATTTGAGCCTGTAAGCCTTGGTAATACCAGACTAAGAACTGAAACTGCCTGTTTTGTTGCAGCTCATTCAATACATGTAATCAATAACTCATAAAATAAATATTCCCATTTAATAAATAAAAATATGAAGAAGATTTTTCACCCGACAACGGCTAGTATATTAGTTGTCTGTATCGGACTTTTACTCTCAGGATGTAACAGTAACAAAGAAAAGGATTTGCCAAGAATTGCAATTGCAGGTATAGCAATTGAGTCGAGCACATTTTCTCCGGCAGTAACTTACGAAGAGGCGTTTAGAGCACGTGAAGGAGAAGATGTTTTTAGTTACTACCCTTTTATGGCACCCGACTCAGGGATTATCAACCGCGCTGAATGGCTCCCTACCATACGAGGACATGCAATGCCGGGTGGTATTGTAACACAGGAGACATATGAATCGCTAGTTACAAAAACTCTTAATATGTTGGGAGAATTGTTGCCAATTGATGCGCTTTTCTTTGATGTACATGGTGCAATGAGTGTTCAGGGAATAGAAGATCCTGAAGGTGATTTCCTTGTAAGAATTAGAGAATTGGTGGGAACTGATGTCTTGGTTTCAACAACTATGGATTTGCATGGAAGTGTATCACCAAGATTAGCACAAAACTCTGATTTAATTACATGTTACCGCCTTGCTCCACATGAAGATGCCATTGTGACTAAAAAAAGAGCAGTAACAAACCTATTAAACCGATTAGAATCGGGTAAAGGCAAACCCTCTTATAAAGCCTGGATACCTGTTCCTATACTTCTGCCGGGTGAGAAAACAAGTACTCGAATTGAACCCGGTAAGAGTCTGTATGAACAAATACCCGGTTTACTAGATGGAGATAAAGTAATTGATGCTTCTATTTGGATGTCTTATCCTTGGGCAGATGAACCTCGTAATCATGGTGTAGTAATGGCTTATGGAGATGATGAAAAAGCTGTTGGCGAAGCAGCAGAAGCCCTTGCTCAGCATTTTTGGGATGTAAGAGATAAGTTTGTATTTGTTGCACCAACTACATATCTTGATGAAGCCATAGATATGGCAATTAAAAGTGAGGTCAAGCCATTTATCATTAGCGACATGGGTGATAATCCCACAGCAGGTGGTGCAGGAGATGTTACTTGGACTCTTCATGAACTATTTAAACATCCCGAGTTCAAAAAAAGTAATAGTAAAACATTGATCTATGCTTCAATACCTGGTGCTGAGTTTGTAAAAAAAGCTAAAGAAATAGGTGTAGGAGGTAATATTGATGCTACAGCCGGTGCAGAGATTGACAATAGATTTGCACCCCCTATCCGACTAAATGGAGTAATTACCGCAATAAAAGAAGATGAGAGTTCAGGCAACACCGAAGTTGTAGTTAAAAGTGGTAACATCTATACTATCGTAACAGAATCAAGAAAAGCTTATCATTTTGTCAAAAGCTTTACTGATTTAGGACTTAACCCGAAAGAGGCTGATATATTAGTTGTAAAAATCGGATATCTTGTACCGGAGCTTTATGATATTCGTGCCGATTGGGTAATGGCACTTACTCCCGGCGGTGTTGATCAGGATCTGTTAAGATTGCCATATAAAAGAATTAACAGACCTATGTATCCACTCGATCCCGACATGAAGGACCCTGATCTAAGTGCTAAATTTATCCCTCTTTCAAATGAATTAAAATACTAACAATCAAGCAATGGTTTCAGAATTTTTCATTAACTTTGAAGCATAACATAAATAAGTAAAATAAATAAGTATTTAAACAATTTACCTGATTAATTAAGATAGTGAAACATGAAAATTTCACTATCTTATTATCATAATAGATATGACAACAAAAGAGCGATATAGCAAGGTTTTGGAATGGTTTGATCAAAATGCAGAATCGGCAGAATCTGAATTGCATTATAAGAACAACTACCAATTACTTATCGCTGTAATCCTTTCAGCTCAATGCACTGATGTTAGAGTAAACATTATTACTCCAGCACTGTTTGAAGCATTTCCAACTCCAGAGATTATGGCTGCATCATCGCCCGAAGTAATATTTGAATATATAAAGTCATGCTCCTACCCTAACAATAAATCTAAAAGCCTACATGGCATGGCAAAGAAGCTTGTGTCGGACTTCAACAGTGAGGTACCTGATGATTTCGACTCACTTCTCACAATACCGGGTGTGGGGCGCAAAACTGCAAACGTAATACTTGTTGTTGCTTTCAACAAACCAGCTATGCCGGTTGACACTCATGTTTTTCGAGTTGCCAACCGCATTGGATTAACAAATAATTCTAAATCGCCACTTAAAACAGAGAAAATCTTAATTAAAAATATACCATCAGAACTACTATCTAAAGCACATCATTGGCTAATACTCCATGGAAGATATGTATGTGTAGCCCGAAAACCTAAATGTAACTTATGCGGACTAAACAGATGGTGCAAACATTATGAGAAGCAAGTTGTTATGAGTAGCAAATAATCAAACATTTAATTAAACAATTATGAACAAAAAACTATTAATCAGGGACCTCACCCTTCGTGATGGACAACAGTCGGCTTTTGCAACTAGAATGAGTCAAGATCAAATTAATCGCGTACTTTCATACTACAAAGAAGCAAATTTCTATGCCATGGAAGTATGGGGTGGAGCTGTTCCCGACTCAGTAATGCGTTATCTGGGAGAAAACCCATGGCACCGTCTTGAAAAAATAAGTGAGGCTGTTGGGGATGTTAGCAAGTTAACCGCTCTTTCTCGAGGAAGAAATCTTTATGGATATGCACCCTACCCTGACGAAATAATTGATGGTTTTTTCAAAAATGCAGTTGATTCAGGCCTAAACATTATGCGTATTTTTGATGCATTGAACGACGTAAACAATATACGCTCGAGCGTTAAATACATCAAACAATATGGCGGAATGGCCGATTGTGCAGTATGTTATACTGTCGATCCTAAGTATGATGATGACAAAGAAGAAACCGCTAAGCCTAAAAAAGGTCTGTTTTCATTTTTTGGAGGTAAAAACAAACAGGAAGAAAAACCAAATCAGCCAAAGAAAGTATTTACAGATGAATATTTCGTATCAAAGGCCAAAGAGATGGTCAACTTGGGAGCAGATATGATTACCATAAAAGACATGAGTGGTCTTATTCCTCCAACAAGAGTGGCATCATTAATATCCGGATTAAAGAAAGAGCTAAATGTTCCAATTGATTTCCACACTCACTGCACACCCGGATTTGGCCTTGGGTCTGTACTTACAGCAATAATGCATGGTGTTGACATTGTAGATACAAACATATGGTATTTTGCCGGCGGACCTGCAGCACCGGCTATTGAACTTATTTATTTGTTCTGCAAGAAACTTGACATTGAGCTAAATATAAATATGGAGGCGGTTGCCAAAATTAATGATGAGCTATTTAATATAAGAAAAGAGCTTTCACAATTTGACACAACCAAGCATTTTCCGAAACCATTTAATCCGGTAAAAGATACGCTTCCGGCAGAGATTGATAAAGAGTTTGACAATGCAATAAATGCAGTTAGAAACAAAGACGAAGAGGCACTGCTAAAAGCATGTCATACAATTGAAGCATATTTTGATTTCCCCAAACCAAATGAACTTGTAAAAAATGCAGAGATTCCCGGTGGTATGTACACCAACATGGTAGCCCAGCTTAAGCAGCTCAACTCAATTGATATTCTCGAAGATGCAATGAGTTTAATTCCAAGTGTAAGATCTGATGCCGGTCTTCCACCACTAGTTACGCCAACCAGCCAGATTGTTGGTGTTCAGGCTGTTGTTTCTGCAATGAACCTAAAGAGAGGTAATCCAAAATATGCCAACCCAAGCAATCAATTTATTGCACTTGTTAAGGGTGAGTACGGCGAAACACCTGTTCCTGTAGACCCTGCATTTAGAGAGCAGATTACCGGCTCGAAAGAAGAGATTCCGTATAACACCGGTAATTATAAGTATCAAGATAATCCAACACTACCTGAATTTGGTAATGTTACATTAGCTAAAAATGAAAAAGAAAAACTTCTTATGGAGTTATTCCCTACTGTAGCAATTGGATATCTTAGAAAAGTAAGAGAAGAGGAATTCCTTTCTCAAAACGGTGATAAATCAGATAACAAAGAAACTGTAATTGAAAGTAGCAATGGCGATATTAAGGAAGAGGCCATCACAGGTAAAGTAATTGTAAGCCCAATGCCAGGCAATGTGATGCAGGTATTAGTAAAAGAAGGCGATATAATAAACAAAGACTCGGTTGTACTTATCCTTGAAGCAATGAAAATGGAGAATGAAATATATACTCCTTACACAGGAAAAGTAAACCGCATTTTTGTAAAGCCCGGTGAAAGAGTTATGGAAGACACTGTTATGATTGAAATACAAGAACACTAGTTTATTACAATACTCTTAAAAAAAGGGGGATCCAAAGCGCAATAAAAGCGTTCTAGATCCCCCTTTTAATTTGATTAGAATTTTCCTGAGACTACATATTGATATTATAATTTCAGAAACATCTATTAAAGAGTACTATTATTCTGTTTAACAGAGTCAATATCTGAAACATAAAGTCGATCTACATACTGTAAACTATCTAATTCGTTAAGAACCTGATTTTGCACTAACAAAAAGCTATCCATCAATTCTTTTCTAACAGGATTTGATGGTGGGGCCTCCATAGTTAATGGATTAATAGGTTGATTATTTTTATGCACCCTAAAATCTAGATGTGGCCCGGTTGAAAGACCTGTAGATCCAACATAACCTATCACTTCTCCCTGAGACACTCTGCTACCTTTCTGTATCCCTTTGGCAAACTTACTTAAATGCATATATGTGGTAGTGTAAGTAGCGTTGTGTTTAATCTTCAAGTAATTTCCCGCACCATTTTTTTGATAAGCTCTCTCAATAACCAAACCATCTCCGATTGCTTTGACCGGAGTTCCTGTAGGTGCAGCATAATCTACACCGTGATGTGGACGATAACGTTTTAATACCGGATGGAATCTTGCATTAGAAAACCTTGAACTAATTCTATAAAAATCAAGAGGGGATTTTAAGAATGCTTTTCTCAAACTGTTACCCTCTTCATCAAAGTATTCTCTTATTGAATCCTGTTCAAATGGTATTGCTTTGAAACTTTTACCCTGATGTTTAAACTCAGCAGCCCCAATTGATGAAATATCCACATAAGTGGTATCATCAATATATGCAACATCATACATCAATCTAAAGGAATCACCCTCCTTAACATCAAAGAAATCAATCTGCCAAGCAAATATATCAGAAAGCTTTAAAGCAAGCATAACGGGTGCACCTGCGTCAACCAAAGTATTCCACAAAGAAGAAGTAATTGTACCCTCCGCAAATTTGCGTTTGATGGTTATGGGCTTAGACGACTCATATGCATTAACCTTATCACTGCATAAATCAATTACAACAAAATCGGTTCTGTTTTTTTCAAACACCAGATATTTAACAGTCTTAAGACTATCCTGAGTGCATAATGTAGCGTATGGATTCCCAATTTGTAGTCGAGACGGAGGATAATAAGGTGTCATAACCTGACTTATTTTTTCAATTTCATTACCTCCAAATCCCCTCTTTGATAAAATCGAAGAGAGTAAATCGCCTCTTTCTATAGAATAATAACTTACATCAAGCGTATCAACACAAATACCATATTTATAAACACTTGTATCTATCTCCTCTTCATCTTCATCGCTGCTCTTTTTTTTATTTAAATCACACGAAGTTAAACTAACAACAAAAAGTAATAATAAAATAAACCCTAGATGGGAGTTCTTTTTCAAATAAGACATAATAAACAAACTTAGTTAATGGAATTAGCTCTCAGGTTTAATTTTTTTGCCGTGAATTATCAGATAAATAATTGGCAAAATACCTAAAGAATTAACTATAGCAAGAAATATAAACCAAACTAAGTGATTGTTTCTTGCTGATTTCCATAAAGCAATAATCTTCATTACAGAATCAAATAGAACAAGAATTGTAATCACAATAATTGCCCACATCGGAAGAGAATTAAAGAAACTAATATCAGCCATATTTCAATAACATTTAATTTAGTTGATCAACTACAGAAAACTTATAAATACATCGACTACTATACTTTTCTCCCGGTTTTAAAAAGGGAGATACCCAACCTGACTTATTTGGTGAATCAGGAAATTTTTGAGTCTCCAAGCAAATTGCATTTCTTTTATTGTACACAGCATCATACTTCCCTGTGTCAGTACCATTTAAGAAATTACCGGTATAAACCTGTAACCCGGGTTCGTTTGTATAAACCTCAAGAAATATTCCTGTTTGAGGAGAATAAACAGTTGCAGCAACTTTATTAATATCACCTTCTGTATTCAAAACCCAGTTATGATCATATCCATCTCCAAACTTAAGCTGTTCATAATCATAATTATTTATACGCTCTCCAATAATATTAGAGTTCCTGAAATCCATAGGAGTATTTTCAACCGACAATATCTCTCCAGTTGTCATAAATGTATCATCAATCGGTGTAAACTGATCTGCATTAATAGTAAGTATATCATTCAGAATCGTATTATTAGCATCTCCGGATAAATTAAAATAGGAGTGATTTGTAAGATTCACAACTGTCTCTTTATCTGTCTCAGCATCATACTCTATATCAATTTCATTATCATCAGTAAGAGTTATCTTTACCTTAACATTTAAATTTCCCGGGAAACCTGCTTCTCCATCCTTTGAAAGATAAGTCAGCTCAACTGTTTTATTGTCAGCCTGCACCACATTAAACACCTTTTTATCAAAACCTTCCGGGCCACCATGTAAAGTATGTCCGAAGTTATTTTGTGGCAGCTGATAATCAACACCACCAACAGTTATTTTTCCGTTAGCTATTCTATTACCATATCTGCCAATCGTTGCTCCAAAATTATTGTCAGTAGCTATATAGTCGTCAATATTATCGAAACCCAAAACGACATCCTTTAGGTTACCCTCTTTGTCAGGCACCATAACAGAAACTATTCGTCCTCCATAATTCGTAACAGTCACCTCCAAGCCATTTAAGTTTGTAAGAACATACAAATCAGTTGATTCACCACCCGGTTCAGTTTTGAAATTACTTCTATAAAGTCCTGATAATGTGGTCTCATCGGTAGTACCCGACTCATGTTTATTTGTACAAGCAACCAATCCCAATACTGCAAGTATAAGTACGAATTGATTAAATTTCATTATATCACTTTTAAACTTTATTCTGATTATATTTCTAATTGGATTGAAAACAGATCATAATTACAAATTTAAGAAATTATTCTAAACCACTCCACTGTTTTCTTATTAGAATTTTCAAATTAAAATTATCGAGAAACAATCAATCTCCTACAATCGAGATGAAGACTACTTTTCAAGGTCAATCTTCATAAATTGAATATTTCAATCATTTAACATGTTGCAAATCTCTTGGTTAACATTCCTCACGCGCTCTTCGTCAACCTTAACCAGCGCACGATCATATGTAAGTAAGCCATTCACCTCAATCTCCACATCTGTTGTCTGAGTATATACTGCTGCTGAAAACCCCTGTAGGATTAACTGCTTCAACTCCTCGGCATACTTAATATATTCATTTGTGACCTCGTCTGAACTATTGAATTGAACATATCCCCAGTTGCGGTCCGGGTCCCAAAGATGCTTACTGTTAGCCCAACCAATACCTCCATACTCACCCAAAACGGTAGCACGCTGAGCATCATAAAGATACATTTTTGGATTGGGATAATTGTGCAGATCAAGCATATCTCCTAAAGTATAATGATTACCTCCACTTGCGGGATTTATTAAACGAGTTGGATCATAAACTTTGGTCCACTCTGCTATCTCAGCAGTCTTAAACTGACCCCATGCTTCATTGAAAGGGACCCATACTCCTACAGAGGGATATGAGTATAGGTAATCGATAAGCTCTTTCCATTCCCTGCGAAAATTATCCTCCGACTCAGCCGATCGCACCCTCTCATTTCCAGTGAAATAATTACGCATTTGCCACTCAGGACCTCTATCTCCATTAGGCATGTCCTGCCAAACAATAATACCAAGACGATCACAATGAGTATACCAACGTGCAGGTTCAACTTTCACATGTTTGCGAATCATATTAAATCCCAGATCTTTTGTTTTAATAATATCATAAGCCAATGCTTCATCTGTGGCAGCAGTATAAAGTCCATCAGGCCACCAACCCTGATCGAGCGGACCAAAGTGAAATAGATCCTTGTTGTTTAGCTGAAGTCGCACTATCCCTTTATCGTCTCGCTCCATAGAGTATTTCCTCATTGCAGCGTAACTTTCTACTTTATCTATTTGCTTATTTCCTTCATAAACTACAACTTCAAGTTCATAAATATGTGGATTGTTAGGCGACCAGTATTTTACATCTTTAGGCATTGCAATTTCAATCTGTTGATTGTTAATTGACTTACCTACTGCAACTAATTTGTTGCCATCTTTAACCCTTACCTCAATCTTATTGGAAGATGTTTTAAGATTTGTTGTCACATCAACAAGTAGTCTATTATTATCAATATTAGGTGTTATTCTCACATCTTTAATATAAATTTCCGGTACAGGTTCCAGCCATACAGTCTGCCAAATACCGGTAACCGGTGTATACCAAATTCCATGTGGCTCATTAACCTGCTTACCGCGTGGCTGATAGCCCTGATCTGTCGGGTCCCAAACTTTCACCTTTATTGTATTTGAACCATTTATAAGTGCAGGAGTTATGTCAAATGAAAATGGAGTATATCCTCCTTGATGACTACCAACCTTAATATCGTTTATCCAAACATCCGCTCGCCAATCGACCGCCCCAAAATGTAACAGAACTCTACTGTTTTTCCATTTTGATGGAATAACGAATTCGCGATGATACCAAAGTTCATTATCTTTTCCAACTCTTTTTTGAACACCCGACAAGCTCGATTCAACTGCAAATGGAACTAATATATCGCCATCATAACTTGTAGGCTGTTGTCCAATCGGCAATATGGCATAATCCCATATTCCGTTAAGGTTTTGCCATTCAGATCTCTCCATTATTGGTCTGGGATATTCAGGCAAAACATTATTAACATCTATCTCTGAAGCCCATTTTGTTTTAAGCTTATCACCGGCAGGTTGCCATTGGGCAGAGAGGTTGAATGTTATCAATAAAGAAAAGAGAAACGGAAGTAAAGTTTTCATAAATAAGATATTACAGATTCATATTCTAAAACAACAATAAATATACGTAATTTTGATTATATATCAATAAATTAACAAAAAAACAAAAAAGCGAACGCATATACGTTCGCTTTTAAAATATATTATGATTATCCGCAATAGTTCCTATTATAAATTCTTGATTTGAAATCGGGTGTGTAAGTGAGGGCAGCTACCAGAAGCCGGTCAAACTGCTTCTCACCGAAATAACGCCTGTTGAACTTGTAACAGAACTGATTTAGATAATATTGTAAGTATTCGGGTTTCATTTTGTAATATACGCCCAATAATTGTCGCTTGGCATTACTTATTGCCGTATGGACCCAGGGCAGGACACTGGGGAGCTCCTTGGGTGGGATGACAGATGCCGTATGCGAATGGACATGTTCTTTTAATTGTGTATAGGAAGTCGAATCATCGGTGGTTAAATCCGCCGTGTTCTCGATGTGTTCTTTGACATTCTTTGTGATTGTATCGGACTTCAAATCGTTGATTACTTTCATTTTCAGGTATCTGACCTTCTTTGGTTTCTTGCCTGCTTTTGGACTTTCAACTGTTTTGCTTTCAGCCATTACCAATACTTTGGTCTTTTTCTGACTGCCGCGGCCGCGTTTCAACGGTTTATCCCTGTCTTCAAGGGATATTTCCGTGGAAAAGAAGGCATCGTCCAGCTCGATGGCACCTTCAAGTGTGTACTCATCATCACGCTTGCCCATCACGTCACGCAGCTTATTGACCATTTCCCATATCGGCTGATAGCGCTTGTGTCCTAATTGGCGTTGCAGTTCAGCCGTAGAGAAGGAACCCTTGGTGGCTGTGAGCAGGTGCATGGCGACGAACCAGTAACGGTAAGGCAGGTTGGAGTGTTGCATGACAGTGCCTGAACGCAGGGTTTGGCGGGCATGGCAACTCTTGCATTCATAGGCTTGTTTGTTTTGAAGCCAGTAATGTTCTTTACAATTACAATGACGACAAGTTATACCCATTTGCTCTCTTAGTTCTTTGAATTTTTTCCGACAGGACTCCTCATCGGGGTAATTTATGGCAAAATCCAGGATATTCATAGCTCGAATTATTTTATTGTTGATGATGTAAATATAATGAATATCAATGAATTGTGCAAACATTTTTGAAACTTATTTATAACTTTTTCTCGCTAAATTCTTTAGGAAGAACTGCGGATAATCATAAAATATATTCATATTATATATAAACTACAATTCTTTGTCTAAAGCTTCTACTTTTTTGACAATTAGTCGCAATTCAGATTTAATTTTATCAACCTTATTATTCATATCATCAAGCAATGAATTGCCTTTTTTAGATGATATTGATAGGAACCCAATATTATTTTCATATGTCTGCAACTCGCTTTTCATGCGTTCATATTGACGCATAAGTTTATCACGTTCATATAGTAGTTGATTCTTTGCATTACCTGATTTCGAAATATCTGAAATACTTGTTTTAAAGGTTTCAAGTTTACGTTCATCCTTATCAATATTAAGTCTGTCAAACTGTTCTTCAGTTGCATTATAAAACTCATGATATGCAACATCTTTCATTTTATAAGGTACATGTCCAACAGCATACCACTGATCCATAAGCTCACGTAATGTAGTCAAAGATGCTTCTACCGGTAAGTTTGTATCAATGCTCCTAATAGTTTCAACAATTGCCTTCTTAGCTTCAAGATTTCTATTCTCCTCATCATAACGAGAAGATGTCTGTTTCTTCTTTTGATCGAAGAAATAATCACATGCAGCAATAAACCTCTTCCAAACAGAATCTACATGCTTACGTGGTATAATTCCAATTGTCTTCCACTCTTTCTGAATATCTATCATATCCTGCGTGGTTTTCTTCCAATCGATACTATCTTTCATAGCTTCAGCTCTTTCACAAAGAGCTATCTTTTTCTCCAAATTCTCTTCCATCTCTCCACGCAGAGATTTATAAAATTCGTTCTTATTCTTGAAAAAGAGATCACATGCAGCACGATAACGTTTATAAATTTTAGTATTCCATTTTCTTGGAACATATCCAATTTGACGCCATTGTGATTGCAATTCCAGAACATCTTTAACACTCCTGTTCCAATCCTTTATTGTTTTAATCTTACTATAATCAATAGCTTCAAGTTTCTCACAAATTGCAGTTTTAAGTACTAGATTTTCATCCTCTTTCTCTCTTAATTCTTCAAAATGTGCCTGGTATTTTTTATTTATATTGGTAGACGCTTCTTTAAAGCGATTCCATATAACTTCGCGGTCTCTTCTTGAAACCGGACCAATTTCGCGCCATTCCTGATGCAGATTTTGTAATTGATGAAATGCCGATACAACATCTGTTTCATCATTTAATCGTTCAGCAGCTTCACATAACTCAGTCTTTAATTCAAGGTTCTTTTTGAAGTCATACTCCCTGAATTCATTATTAATCCGCACAAGATCATAAAACTTTTCTACATAACGCTGATAAGATTTCCACAGCTCGTTAACTTTTGTTTGCGGAATAAGTTTAATTTCGTTCCACTCATTCTGAAGTGACTTGAACTCCTGATATGTTTTATTAAAATCTTCGTGACCTTGTGTTTCGGTGAGTATTTTTATTTGATTTATGATAAAGAGTTTTCTCGCAACATTCTTCTCTTTTTGAGCATTTTCCTGGATTACCAACTCTGCTCTTCTCTCTTTTATCTTTTGTAAAAGTTCTTTACCTTCTGTATATATTTCAGGCTCAACAGCTACAAAATCTATCTCTTCTCCTCCTTCGGCAATAAATTTTCGCTTTTGCTCCTCAATTTCGTTTCGAAGTGAACGGTAGAACTGATTTTTGTACTCATCAACCTGTTTACGCTTTAGAGAGTCGTTTTTTAAAAGTGTGCTTAATTGATCAACTATCTCAACAATTGAGTTTAAGACAGTCTTATCTTCGTCTAATTCAATATCTTCTTCATTATCCTCATCATCTTCTTCGTCAGACTCATCCTCTTCAATTGCATCATCAAGATGATAATCAATTTCTTCCTCTACGATATTAGACTCTGTTTCTCTTATCTCCACTATTTCTTCCTCCGTTTTAATATCTTCAGATTCAGAAATATTCGCCTCGTCTTTCAACTCTTCTGATTCAGTTACTATCTCAGAATCGTTTAAAACTTCAGACTCACTTTCATTTTGAGAAACAATTACACTTGTCTCTTTTTCCTCAATTTCTGGTGTTAAATTGTTGTCTGTCTCTTTTTCGTTAACCGGGAGTTTTTCGTTCTCTAAATTGTTCTTAGTATTCATCCGTATTCCTTCATTTAACTCGGATTATAAATCCGAGGACGTACATTTCAAATTGGTTTTTTTATGACTAAATAGCACATTTTATGTACTCATAGTCATAAGTAATACAAATTAACGCAATATTTTTGTTAATTCCCTAATTTGCACCATTTATTTTTCACGGAAGAAGATATTGATAGGGGTACCCGTGAAATTCCAGTTTTCTCTCATCCTGTTTTCTATAAATCTGCGATAAGGTTCTTTTACCCATTGTGGCAGATTACAGAAAAACACAAATGATGGAACGCTTGTATTGTGCAATTGTGTAATATATTTAACCTTAACAAATTTACCTTTATTGGATGGTGGTGGTGTACGTTCGATTATTGGCAACATCACCTCGTTGAGTTTATGAGTTGGAACTCTTCGTTTTTTGTTTTGATAAACCTCTTTTGCCAAATCCATAACTTTAAGAATACGCTGTTTAGTGAGTGCTGAACCAAAAACTATAGGGAAATCAGTAAATGGTGCCAATCGATTTCGAATAGCATTCTCAAATGATTTAATAACTTCATTGTTTTTATCCTCAACAGTATCCCATTTATTTACAAATACAACTAAGCCATTTCGGTTTTTCTGTATTAATGAAAAAATATTCATGTCCTGGCTTTCTATTCCACGAGTCGCGTCAATCAGTAATATGCAGACATCGGCATTCTCAATCACTCTAATTGAACGGAGGACTGAATAATATTCAAGATCCTCTGTAACTTTGCCTTTCTTTCGGATTCCTGCAGTATCAATTAAATAGAAGTCCATTCCAAACTTATTGTAACGCTGGTATATAGAATCGCGAGTAGTACCCGCTACTTCTGTTACAATACTACGCTCTTCTCCGGTCAAAGAATTTGTAAATGAAGACTTACCTGCATTAGGGCGTCCAACAACTGCAAATTTAGGGATATCTTCAAGCATCTCCTCTTCATTCTCTTTCGCGAATAGGGTTAGGATATGATCCAATAGATCGCCTGTTCCCGATCCATTAATTGCTGACACACTATAAGGATCACCCAATCCTAGCGAATAAAACTCTGCAGATTGATGTCCAAGCTCAAAATTATCAGACTTATTTGAAACAACTACAACAGGTTTACCGGATTTTCTAAGCATTAGTCCAACACCGGAATCAAGATCGGTCAACCCATGCATTACATCAACAACAAACAGGATTACATCAGCCTCTTCAATTGCAATTTGAACCTGCTTGTTTATTTGATCTTCCATTATATCGTCAGATTTCACAACCCAACCACCTGTATCAACAAGCGAAAACTCTTTGCCCGTCCAATTTACCTTACCATACTGACGGTCGCGAGTTGTACCTGCAACCTCTGTCACAATTGCTTGGCGACTCTGTGTTAATCGGTTAAAAAGAGTTGATTTTCCTACATTTGGTCTTCCAACTATAGCTACTAAATTACTCATACGTTATTTTTAATTTCTTCGGTTCAAATGGCTTCGAGTCATTTGGTTAATCAAGTTTATATCCAAAAGTCTTTAGCATATTATCTCTATTTCGCCAATCTTTTTCGACTTTAACATAGAGTTGCAGATAAACTTTTTTCTCAAAAAACAGCTCAATATCTTTACGGGCTAATGTTCCGAGTTTTTTAAGTAACTCTCCCTTATGCCCTATTACAATTCCTTTTTGAGTATCCCTTTCAACGAGAATGGTTGCACGAATACGAATTATATCTGCCTCGTCTTTAAACTCTTCAACAACCACTTCAATTGAATAAGGCACCTCTTTTTGATAGATTTGCAGCGACTTCTCGCGAATTATCTCTGTAACAAAAAAACGGGCAGGCTTGTCGGTCAACGCATCCTTCTCAAAATATGGAGGTGACTCCGGCAAAAGTTCCAAAATGCGTTTTTGTACCATTTCGATGCCGAAATTATTTAGTGCAGATATTGGATAAATCTCTGCTTTAGGTAATAATTCTTGCCATGTATCAACCATCTTTTCCAAAACAGATTGATTTGTCTGGTCGATCTTATTAATAATCAATAGAATTGGTAAATTCAATCGCTGAACTTTGGCTAGATAGTTGTCATTTTTATCTATCTTCTCAACAACATCAGTCACATATAGCAAAACGTCGGCATCATCCAATGCAGAGAGTGAGAAGCTCAACATTGACTCCTGCAGCTTATAATTAGGACTTAACACACCCGGTGTATCAGAATATACAATCTGATAGTCGGATGTATTAACAATACCAATTATGCGGTGACGGGTAGTTTGAGCCTTAGCTGTAATTATAGAAATTTTTTCGCCTACCAGTCTGTTCATCAATGTTGATTTTCCAACGTTTGGATTACCAACTATGTTAACAAAGCCCGACTTATGACCTTTTTTATGTTGCATCAATAATTTATTTTTCTCTTTTTTTTTCACTCCTCTTATCAAGAATAGGATCAGGAGTCATATCCCCATTTTAGGTATACGCTGCCCCAAGAAAAGCCTGCACCAAATGCGGTAAGAATAATATTATCACCTTTACGCAGTTTAGACTCCCACTCCCATAAACAAAGAGGGATGGTTCCTGCACTTGTATTACCGTATCGCTCAATATTAACCATCACCTTTTCACGAGCCAAACCTGTTCTCTGAACTGCAACATCAATAATTCGCATATTTGCCTGATGCGGAACAAGCCAATCAATATCGTTTATGCTAAGGTTGTTCCTTTCAATAATATTTGCAGTAACCTCAGACATTTTTGAAACAGCATATTTAAATACCACTTTTCCATCCTGATAAACAGTATGCTCATTATTTTCAACTGACTCGCGTGTTGCCGGATATTTACTTCCTCCTGCTTTCATTTGGAGTGGCTTATACCCTACACCATCAGAATGAAGCATTGCATCCATTATACCAATGTTCTCTTCGGTTGGCTCAATAAGAGCAGCACCTACAGCGTCGCCAAACAGTGGACAAGTAGTACGATCGCTATAATTAGTAATTGACGACATTTTATCACCGGCAATTAGTATTATTTTATTGTACTTTCCCATTTTAATGAGTCCATTACAAATCTCCAAACCATAAACAAAGCCGGAGCAAGCCACCTGCATATCAAAGCAGAATGCATTTTTAATTCCACAATTCTCTGCTACCATAGAAGCAGATGAAGGAAAAACATGATCAGGAGTAGTTGTTGCAAAAATTACAGCATCAATATCTTGCGGCAATGTTTTGGTTTTATTGAGAAGGTCTTTAACAGCATTTGTACCCAATACAGATACACCTTGCTCTTCTCCCTTTAAAATTCTTCTTTCTTTTATACCAACTCGAGTCATAATCCACTCATCGTTGGTATCAACCATTTGCGAAAGCTCCTCATTTGTTAGAATATAATCCGGTACGCTAGCGGATATTCCTGAAATTACAGCGTTTAGTTTTCTCATCTTCAATATATTAAAATAAGAGTAAAAAACCCTGAAAAAACGATCATGTCAATTCAGGGCTTTTTCCATAAAAGGTGATGTATGCGCTTAAGCCATCACATCTTTTTCGATTGCAAGTTTACCTCTATAGTAACCGCATTCGTTGCATACTGTATGATAAACATGCCATGAACCACAGTTTGAGCAAAGTGCCAATGTAGGCATCTTGGCATGGTCATGTGCCCTTCTCTTTCCTTGTCTTGAAGAAGATTGTCTTTTCTTTGGATGTGCCATTTTATATCAATTTTTTACTTTTATATATTCAATTATCATCAAATTCCAATCCCTTTAGGGCATCCCAGCGGGGATCGTTTGATTGAACCTCTTCTGCTTCATTAGAATGTGAATCGTCATCAACAAAATTATCATCTGTATCTTCGTCATCATTTTCGTCGTCGGAGCTAACTGCCCGATGTTTTTTGAATTTGGAAGACACCAATCTATTACATTCACCCGGTGGATGTACATGCTTTATTGGAATTGCAAGAGCAATAAATTCATACAAGAACCAAGCTATATTTATCTCACCTTCAGTCTCCGGAATAACAACTATCTCATCGCTCTCTTCTGAATACTCTTCACCAAACTTTACAATTAAACGACTTTGGGTATCAACCTCCTGACTCATGTCATCCAAACATCTGGTACATGGCACCTGTATAACACCCTTTAAATCGAACTTGAACTCAAAAGATGATGAAGTTCTTCTCACACTAATCAGAACCTTAACACTACCCTTCTTTACTTCGTCGCCATCAATAGCGTCAAAGAATTTCCTGTCAAGATCATACTCAAAAGTATGTAATCCAACCGACAGGTTCTTCAGAGGAATATTGTACAAACTAAATTTTGCCACGATTTATCCATAAAATAAAAAGCGGTGCAAAGATAATAAAATTTCTTTATACCGCTTGTTTTAAATTGAATTATTTATCTCTCAGCATTAAACACGCGGCTTCCTGCTGTTGAAAATTTATTTACCTGCAGCTTCTGCAACAATCTTTTGCATTTTATCAAATTTCTCTTCCATACTCTGAAGCAATTTAAACTGTGCTTTGGTGCGAACAAGATTATGCTCCGGATACTCTATCTTATAATAGGTGTCACCATCAATATAATCTGTAAAAAATCTTACAGTTTGCATATATGTGAGCAGTTTGGCTCCAAATGCCAGATTTTCCACCTCGACATCTGTCAGAAATGATTTTGCATTTTTCAAATAACCCTTTGCATATGCTTCAAAAATATCCAAATTAACAGATACATTATCAAGATTTTTATCATCCTCGGCACCTGTATTTGCTCCTGTGCGAATAAAATCTCCGAAATCAGAAAGCACATAGCCCGGCATTACGGTATCCAAATCAACTACACAAAGAACTTGATCATCTTGGTCGAACAATATATTATTAACCTTTGTATCACAGTGATTAATTCTTTTTTGAAGTTTACCTACACGATGCAATCTTTCGGGATTACACATCTCCTCTGCACGCTCTTCAATCTCTTTTACCAGATCAGCAACTTCATCAAGTCGACCTGCCTTATTAGCTTTTACCGACTCGCGAAAAGCTTCCAGTCGCGCCTCCATATTATGAAAATCAGGAATTGTTTCAAACAGTGGCTCTCCGGGTATATCTGCGAGCGACTTCTGAAAATCTCCAAATGCCATACCTGCCCTGTATGCAAGATCGGGATTGATCTCTTCGTAACTCTTGCTATTCTTAATAAAGATTGTCATACGCCAGTAGTTGCCATTGCTATCCTTATAAAAAAGCACACCATCATGTGTAGGAAGCAGTGTAAGTACCCTGCGTTCAACATCACTCACACCTTGCTCTTCAAGCTTGGAACGAATATGGCTTGTTACTCGGTATATATTATCCTGCAACTGCTCTACATTCTTAAAAATATTGTGGTTAATACGCTGCAAAACATACTCATTGTCTTCCTTTACTACCCTGTAAGAATCATTTATATGACCCTTACCAAGTGGCACTACTTTGATACTATCATCCTTCTCTAAAAATTGGGCTACAATATCTTTAAGATTATTTTTCTCACTCATATATTCTCAATATTTGTTTTAGTAATTTGCTCCAAAAATAAATAGCTTGAAGTTACTCGGAAAATATAATGAAATCGTCTTGGTGTTAACCTGCAATAACTCAAGCATTAGCCTGTAATCACACTTAAACTACTCCGATATAACCTAAACACAATCAATCAAAAAATTAAATTATTCAAGCTCAAGCAGTCCGAAAAACTGAGGGACGTGGAAGTTAGGACTTAGCAGATCAATTCTATTCCAGCTTAAATAATGAGGCTCGGATGTTTTATCTCCACACTTGTAAAAATTAGCTTTGATTTTTTGTCCTGAAAGCGTTTCATTATCATCAAACCCTAAAGTTTTCTTGGGAATCTCAAGATACATTGACCAATCGCTCACCTCTTTGTCACCTTCGTATCTGTGATTAATAGTGCTATATCGAAATATCGAACTCATCAAATCAGCTTGCGAAACACTTTCGTTTCTGGATTTATGTCTGCGCGATAATAGCACCCCCAGTACATTACACTCGAAGTTTCTATAGCCTGTTTCTCCATCCCTCTGCATAAAAAACTCCACGCAACTATCTTCCCAAACAGAACCAAAATCTTCTGTATTTACAGCACGCAATACTTCGCCCACAACTGTGTAATATAGAGTGAGTTTTTCTTTATTGTGTGCAACTCTTACAGTTGCTTGCAAAAACTTAGGGAAAGTATCAGGCCAGTTTACCTGATCAATTTCTGCAACGGCACCTGCCTCAATTATAAGTTTTATTTTATCAAAAATTGTTTCGTTGCACGAAACATTCAGCAATGGCACGTGTAGAGTCTTCATTTATTAATTTTTTTCCAAAGTTATCCTTTTTAAGGAAAACGGGCAAATAAAAATACTTAAGAGTTCTTGTTCAGCACCTCCCTCGTAGATGCCATATAGATAGCTTATACATACCATATATAAGTATAAGCTATCTATATGCGATTTATAAGCTATATTCGAACAAGGTCTCTGTCTAGTCCTCAAATTGTATCGTCCTGATTTTTGTTTGCAGTTTTATTAATTATACATATATGTACTAAAAAAGAGATGCCTTGATATTATTGATCAAGACATCTCTTAAAATAATCTTATATACCTTTTATTTCATAAACTCATGTAAAAAAGTTTATGTTTTAAAGTTTACATCGCTACTTGACTTTCGTGGCTGAAATAAATACCGTTTGTAAGTTGAGGCTCTTCTTTATAAGTGCTCTTAGTTCCAATTACAGTTAGCGTATCACCAACTACAATCTCTTTAGCTTCTATCAATCCTTTTCTGAAGTCACCGGTTGCACCATAACCCGGATAACAACCATATACATATATTTCGTTATCACCATCTTTCAAATAAAGATTACCGTAAACATCATCTGCAATGCTTGTAATTTCACCTGTTACAATAAAGTAGTCAGTGCTTGAATCAGGCTTAGCCAGAACCTCGGCAATAGTGGCAGGGGTTACTGGAATGACGCTTTCTAGTACTGCACCACCTACTTGAGGATCGTCTTTATAAGCAGCACGTTTTCCAACTATTGTGATTATATCGCCAACCTTTAAATCTTTATCCTGGAAATCCTGAATACCATAAACATATGTTTCTCCGGAGAAGTCTCTAATATATAAATTGCCATAAGTAGTGCTAGAGATATCGGTTATAACACCAGTCAAACGATATTGAGTGTCACCAACTTCAGCTGCAAGGAATTCTGCAATTGATGCTTGTATTATAGCTCCTTTTTGGCTTAGAGTAGTTTCAGTTGAATACATTTTCCCTCCATCTGTGGTGCGGAATACGATTGTTGTAGAGCGATCTCCACCGACATTTGCATCAGCTTTGAATTTTACAACCGTATTTGTTCCTGCCGATTGGATTGATGAAATTGACAACCACGACTCGGCATCTTCCGGTATTTCCACAGATACTCCTTCTCCTTTAGAAGTAAGATATGCAATGAATTCACCACCCTCAACCGGAAGCATACTATTTTCAACAGAATCAACCTTGACAAGTGATTTCTCTATCTCGATTACAGTCACGTCAACTAATTGAGGTGCTCCGGCATAAGTAGATTTTGGTCCTTCAATAGTTACCTCATCACCAACCTCAAGTCCAAGACTCAAGAAATTTCTAGTTGCACCTTTTTCATCAAGTGTTCCATAAATATATATAGTACCGGTTTCATCAGTTAAATCCCAGTTGCCATACAATGTATTTGAGATTGTAGTAACAACTCCTTTTACACGGAATGTTTTACCATCGGGACCTGCTTTAACATCTGCTACAGAAGCTTCTGAAATTTGAGCTAAACCTTGAATTACATTTACTCTCTGAGTTTGACCGTTACTTTTTATCAAAACCTCTGCAGTTCTACCATCTAAAGTAGATGGAGCTGAAAAAGTAAACTCCGTTTCTCCGGCACTTCCTCCCGTTACAGAGAGAGTTAACCAGGCAACATCATCTTTATCTGTTGTTACTTTTTCTACTGTCCAGCTATCTTTTGCCGTTACAGTAATTTTTGTTGAACCACCATCTACGGGCAGAGACACGTATGACGATGATACTTGAATTCCATCAAGCAGTGTCATTGTATCTTCATCGTCACAACTTATTAAAGCAATTGCTGCTATTAATAGTGGAAATAAATATTTTATTTTCATTTTGTATATACTTTTAATTAGTTGAAAATGTACTTAATACCAATTGAGGCATACCAAGTCTGACCAATGGAGTAGCTTGGTGTAAATGTTTTAGTATCTCCATTGATTGCAGCTGGAGTAGAGAATGTTGCTACACCTTGTGCATCAACACCTTCGTATCTGAGAATGCGAGCTTCCGAACCAATATCAGGATTCAAATATTTAGCTACACCCCACTCAGAATTAAACAGGTTCATTAAGTTTTTGATGTCAAGACTAAGTTGTAGTTTATGTCTGTTATTTCCTGAATCAAAGACAAAATCATGCTTGTAGCTAAAGTCGATACGATGTACCCAAGGAGAGTAAACACTATAAGCTTCGGCATACTTACCTCTCTGGTTTTTCAAATAATCATTTGAATTTACATAGTCCATAAAACGATTTTGATCGTCTGGTGAAATAAATCTGAACTGTCCGCTTGCAATATCCTCATCGGTAGGAACATAAATAGCATCGTAGTTATAACCATCGCCATTAATGTCATTTGCTGTCATAAATGAGTAGCTTGCACCACCTCGCCATCCTTCATAAATGAAGCTATAGTGATTACCACTCTTGTCGTGTGCAGTAAGACCTGCCACCAAACGATCTGGTGTGGTATATTGAGAATTGTGCAATTTAATATGATTTGGCCCCTCAACAGTTGGCACGTAAGTAAATGCAGATTCAGCGTTAGAACCCGGCATACCTGTTACATCTTTAGCAACTGTGTGCGTATATGCAGCCATTAAGTCGATCCACTTTGCAGGTTGAGCATTTAATGAAATATTGCCCGACCAGCCATAGCCGCGACTTGTATTTTCTAGAACAAAAGCTTTTGTGCCTGTACGATATCCATCAGGATAAATTGGACGATTGTCAGCTCCGTTAAAACGAGCAAAGCCACCTACAGTTGGAGTACTCCAGTCAGAGATTGAAACACCGTTTATGGTTTTATTAAAAATTCCTTCTACTGTTACAGAGAATGGGAATGATGTTGGGAATGCATAATCAACAGCAAGCGATGTTTTCCACACCTGTGGCATTTTAAACTTTCTATCTACTGCTGCAATTGCTGATGGAACTGTACCATCTTCGGGTGAAACGGTTTCAGGATATCCTAATCCTATTAACTTGTCATATAAAGCAGCCATTGTTGCATTTCCGTTGGCATCAGTTACAAGACCACCGGCAAAAGCATCCATTGAGAATCCTTTTTTAGCAGCTTCAGCAGCATTTATTTGTGCTTGATACTGAACCATACCTCCATTAGTTGGCATGTTAGTAAAGAACACAAGTGGTAAGTTACCTGAGAAAAGACCTGTACCTCCACGAACTTTCAAGCTGTTATCACCATAGGTATCCCAAACAAATCCTACACGAGGAGAGAATATAATACTTGCATCAGGCCATTTTCCTGTATCGATACGGCGACCCGAATAATCAATTTCGTGAATAGCATTGTTTGTCATCAAGTCATCATTGTTGAAGAAAAGTCCATCTATACGCAAGCCATATGAAAGCTTGAACTTCTCGTTTACGCTCCAGTCGTCTTGACCATAAACTCCAATTTTGCTACTTCTCACACGAGCTGCAGGATTGCTTTCGCCATCATATCCATATGTAAGGTTTACAACCTCAGGTGTTCTTTCATTTAAGAAATCGTCGAGACTTGTGTAGCGATAGTATCCTGTACCATTACGCATATAAGCATTGTCGGCCATTTTATATTCGTATGCTATTCCACCAACAATTTTGTGATTACCCATATAGAAAGTTAATTCATCTTTTATGTTCCAAACATTGTTGTGAACACCATTATTCCAGGTAAATAGCTCATATCCCAAAGACATGTATGCTTGATCATCTTTCAAGATGTCAATAAATGGGAACTCAGATGAACTCGATCCGCGAATATCGTCGAGTTTTGAAAAAGTTGCCAAAAATTGATTTGATATGTTGTTTGACAAACGGCTGTTCAAGTCAAATGAGAATGAATGAACAAGGTTGTCTTGCGAATACATTGAGTTTGCAAATGACATTGAGGCTTGCGACATTCTTGCCTCAGACATACGAGTACCTCCATCCATTGAAGAGGCATTGGGAGATCTCCATGAAAGATTCTTTGTATAGTTGTAGCGCAATGCCAATCTATGTTGGTTTGTAATATTCCAATCTATACGAGCAAGTAGCTTGCGGTTGCTTTCATCAGCAGGGAAGTTTGTGTAGGACCCTGTGTCATATCCATATTTACTCCTTACAAAATCTGAAACAGTTTTAAGATCGCTTTCTGTGGTGCGAGAAATATAATTATCTGCATCAGCAACACCATCCGTAGATGCTCTCCAACGGTTGACTAAGGTTGGAATTTTTGACTGTTCTGCGTTTACAAAGAAAAATAGTTTATTCTTAATGATCGGACCTCCTAATGTGAAACCATAAGTTGTATTACGATCTTTTTCACGTGCTAATGGTATTTGTTGACCTCTAACAGCATCCCCACGCAAGTTTTCATTTCTATGGTATGTGTATACACTTGCTTGATACTTATTTGTTCCGGATTTTGTAACAGCATTTACACCGCCACCAATAAAGTTAGTCTGACGAACATCATATGGAGCGATTACAACCTGCAACTCTTCGATTGCTTCAATTGAGATTGGGTTACCTCCACCGGGAAGAGCCTCGCTCAAACCAAAGTTGTTGTTGAAGTTTGCTCCATCCACCGTAAAGTTGGCCGTACGACCATCTGTACCGGCAAAACTCATACCATTACCACCATAGGGTGAAAGACGAGTAATGTCCATAATACTGCGGTTTACTGTAGGCAAATTAACTATCTGATCATTTGTGATATTAGTGACAGCTCCTGTTTTTTCAGTTGGAAATTTTGTGCGCAAAGCTGTAACTACAACTTCACCCAAGGTAACTGTTTCTTCCTGCATTACTACGTTGTGTGAGTAGTTTTCACCCAAACTAAGGATAACACCATCAGTTGTATTAGTTCCATAGCCAATGTAGGAGATTTCTACACTGTAAGGACCGCCAACACGCATACCGTTAAGGTTGTAGCGTCCTTCCATATTTGTGATTGTACCGTAAGTAGTACCCGAAGATACGTGTGTTGCAACCACTGTTGCACCGATAACGGCACCCTCTGCATCTGTAACTCGTCCACTCATACTGGATGTTGTTACCTGTGCATTAACTAAAGTAGCAATTGTTAAAAACAATGCCACTGAAAAAAACTTTAATTTTCTTACCATAGTTTTTTTTAAATTAATAATTCGTCAATTCTCTATTAGTTAACATTTTATGTTTATCAAATGTAGTATTCATTAAATTCAATGCAAAAGTAATATTAAAAAATGAGATTTTTGTTAATTTTTGGTTACGATTTCTATAATGCAAATATATTAAAATATTAACTATTACATAGTTGTATCATAATCACATATTCACACATTAAATAATAACAAAATGTAACCACATATTATCCCTGCGGCTACATTTAACAAGAAAAAAGCGTATATCCTTCAATTTTCATATCCGGTTATACGCCTTAAATAAGACATTTATTTTATCTATAAATCATTACATCATACCACCCATTCCACCACCGGCCGGCATTTGTGGCATAGGATTATCTTCTTTGATATCTGTAATTACACACTCAGTTGTCAAGAACATACCTGCAATTGATGATGCATTTTCTAATGCAACTCGTGTTACCTTTGTTGGATCAATTACACCTGTTTCATAAAGATTTTCATATGTGTCGGTAGCTGCATTATATCCATAATCGCCTTTACCTTCGCGAACTTTTTGAACTACAACTGCACCCTCTTTGCCTGCGTTAGCTACTATTTGACGTAGTGGCTCTTCAACAGCACGTCTGATAATATCAATACCTGTGGTTTCGTCGTCATTATTGCCTTTCAGGTCAATAATTGAATCAACTGCACGGATATAGGCAATACCACCACCCGGTACGGTTCCTTCTTCTACTGCAGCACGGGTTGCAGAAAGAGCATCTTCAACACGGTCTTTTTTCTCTTTCAACTCAACTTCAGAGTTAGCTCCAACGTAAAGA
Source organism: Fermentimonas sp. (assembly GCA_041859795.1). Taxonomy (GTDB): domain Bacteria; phylum Bacteroidota; class Bacteroidia; order Bacteroidales; family Dysgonomonadaceae; genus Proteiniphilum. Next base: position 64,569 of record JBFLFV010000003.1, on the reverse strand, counting down.
ACTGCTACTCCTCCGGCTAATTTAGCCAAACGTTCTTGCAGTTTTTCGCGGTCGTAGTCAGAAGTTGTTCTATCGATTTGTGCGCGTATCTGGCCGATACGATTTTGAATAGTCTCTTTGTCACCTGTACCGTTTACAATAGTAGTATTATCTTTGTCGATATTTACTTTCTCGGCACTTCCCATCATTTCTAATGTAGCATTCTCTAGTGTGAGACCTTTCTCTTCAGAAATAACTACACCACCTGTAAGTATTGCTATATCTTCCAGCATTTCTTTTCTGCGATCTCCAAATCCGGGAGCTTTAACTGCAGCAACCTTAAGAGATCCACGTAAGCGGTTTACAACCAGCGTTGTTAGTGCTTCAGAATCTATATCTTCTGCAATGATAAGCATTGGTCGGCCCGACTGGATTCCCTTTTCGAGAATTGGAAGTAGATCTTTTATGGCTGAAATTTTCTTGTCGTGAATTAGAATTAGCGGGTTCTCAAAATCAACCTTCATTGCTTCTGTATCTGTTACAAAGTATGGAGATATATATCCACGATCAAACTGCATACCTTCAACTACATCTACATATGTGTCGGTGCCTTTTGATTCCTCAACTGTGATAACACCCTCTTTGCTTACTTTCTCCATTGCTTCGGCAATCAATTTACCTACGCTCTCGTCACCATTGGCTGAAATTCTTGCAACGTTTTCTATTTTCTTTAGATCGCTGCCAACTTCAACTGCCTGCTCTTTAAGGCTTTTTACAATATTTACAACAGCTTTATCAATTCCACGCTTTAAATCCATAGGATTTGCTCCGGCTGTAACATTCTTAAGCCCTACATTTATAATTGATTGTGCAAGAACAGTTGCTGTTGTAGTTCCATCACCTGCATCATCATTTGTTTTAGAAGCTACCTCTTTTACAAGCTGTGCTCCCATATTCTTGAAAGAGTCCTCAAGTTCAATTTCTTTTGCTACTGTAACCCCATCTTTTGTGATTTGTGGTGCACCATAGCTTTTGTCTATAATTACATTGCGACCTTTAGGTCCTAGTGTTACCTTAACTGCATCTGTAAGCTCATCTACCCCTTTTTTTAGTAGGTCGCGGGCCTCAATGTTAAATTTAATGTCTTTAGCCATATTGTTTTCTTATTTTATTATTGTTTGTTTAAAAAATGAAAATAATTATTAAAGTTTTGGATTCAGCTATGAAATAATTGCTAAAATATCAGATTGACGCATAATCAATAACTGCTCGCCATCAATTTCAATTTCTGTGCCACCATATTTTCCATAAAGTACATTATCTCCTTCTTTAACAATCATCTCTTCATCTTTTGTGCCTTTACCAACAGCAATAACTTCACCTTTTAGTGGTTTTTCTTTAGCTGTATCAGGAATAATAATTCCACTAACTGTTTTCTCTTCTGCAGCAGCTGGTTTCACCAAAACTCTGTCTGCTAATGGTTTAATGTTCATATTACAATCTATTTTTTTAATATTAATAATATAGGTTTCTAATCGTTATAACTGCAACTGCGAAATCTGTGCCAAAATTTTAAAACAACAATATTAAAAGAGAAACTGCCAAAATTTCAGTCACTCATGTGTCACCATTTTTCGCACTTTCAAGTAAACATAAAAGCAGTTAGAATGTTTACAAGAAAAAATATGTATGTATGAAAAACAATCGTAGCGCCTATCTTGCAGCATTATTATTAGTTATAGTAGGTTTAATAGTTTACTTCGTCCTAAAAAACGATAGTGATGCTTTGATTTACACTCAAAATGAAGCAATAGATGTTCAGTTTAATAAACAGGGAAAATTGTTGTTTATTGATGGGGTAAGTGGTGAGACGCTTTCAGAAATTGATATTGAGGTTGCCGATGATGATCAAAAAAGAGCAAGAGGGTTAATGTATCGTAAGGCTATACCTGAAAACGGCGGCATGCTCTTTATTCATGAATATGAGTCAATTCAAAGTTTCTGGATGAAGAATACTTTTATTGCCCTGGATATGATTTTTGTTAACAGCGACAATGAGATAGTTACTATACATCATAATACCAGCCCGATGAAAGATTGGAGTTATACTTCCACCGAGCCGGCACTATATGTTGTAGAAGTGAATGCCGGATATTGTCATCTAAACGACATCACCAAAAGAGATAAAATTGAATTTACTGTTTTTCAATAAATCTGTTCTTCACATGCTTGTCTAACCATTGATTTTGCTCCCAAAGAAGATGCAGGACATTCTCACGGGCTGCATATCCATGACTTTCCATTGGCAATATCACCATTCGGGCCGGTGCCCCAAAACTCTTTAATGCCTGAAAATAGCGTTCGCTTTGCATTGTATGTGTACCCGAGTTATTGTCTGCTTCGCCATGTATTATCAGCATTGGGGTTTTCATTTTATCGGCATGCATAAATGGCGACATATTTGTATATACCTCCTGAGCATCCCAATAGCTGCGCTCTTCGGCCTGGAATCCAAATGGAGTGAGTGTTCTGTTATATGCACCACTTCGAGCAATTCCGGCTGCAAAAAGGTCTGAATGTGATAGTAGATTTGCTGTCATAAATGCTCCGTATGAATGCCCTCCTACAGCAACTCTGTTTCTATCAATATATCCAAGCTCATCAATTGCATCAATTGCAGCTTTTGCGTTTAATACCAGTTGTTCTACAAATGTATCGTTTGGTTGCTCATCACCCTCTCCCACAATTGGAAATGCTGCATCATCCAAAACTGCATATCCTTGAGTCACCCAATATATTGGATTACCATAGGATAGATAGGTGAAAGTGTTGGGATTGGCAGTGGTTTGACCTGCACTGCTTTTATCCTTATACTCTGTTGGATATGCCCACATGATCATAGGTAGTTTTTCTTTATTTACCATATCATATCCCAGGGGCAAATATAGGGTTCCTGAAAGTTGAACTCCATCTTCTCTGTAGTAAGTTATAACCTCTTTATGAATTCCTTCGATGCTTTTGAAAGGATTTTCAAAAGATGTGATCGGTGTGATATCATCCTTTTTACGAATATTGCGAATGTAATAATTTGGATACTCAGTAGGAGATTCAATTCGTGTTATAACTTTGCCTTTCTTACTATCGATAAATGAAATTAAATTCTCGGCACGATCAGTATAAGTCGACTGGTATATTCTTTTGGTTTTTAATTTTTCCAAGTCTATTTCGTCAATAAAGGGGAACTGACCCTCGGCAGTGTATCCATCACCAAAAAGATAAGCTTTTTTCCCATCAATTTTTAATGCATATTTTCCGAATTTATTCTTTTCTGTTTGAGGATCACCCGGGTAATTATAAACATCCTGATAATTTAAATCATATACCAAACGAACTTCTTCAGAAGGATCTGATGGATTGAGCAAGTAAATTTTGCTGTTGCGAGTATTCCACCATCTGTCATAGACCAATGCATATTTGTCATTTCCCCATATAATTCCCGCATAACGATTTATTGTTTTCATAAGTGATTCCGGTGTACCTGCAAATGGAGCATCAACCTGAAACAGTTCATCTCTGAATTCTGCTTCAAAAGCAGGATCACCTTTGTCAAGTGCTTCAACCCAAGCCAATGTTGCGGGTTTATCTGAACGCCAATGAATATTTCTTTTGCCTTCGTAAGTAGACATAAACCCAACGGGCAAATTGTCAAGCAATGGTTGTTGGCTAAAGTTTAAAAGAAACTCTCCTTCTGAACTATAAATATCTGTTGTATTAGGGAAACTGTAATATGGAACAGTGTAAGAGAATGGTTTAGCTAATGTAGTGAGAATCACCCACTCTCCATCCGGGGAAAAAACTTCATTCAAATGCATGCCTGCATCTTTCCAAAGATCTTTTTTGCCATCAACACCCACTTTATAAAGTTTTGATGTTAACAATGCCTCAAAATTTGCTTCATCTACAGGGTTCTTCAATAGATCCTGATATGTTCTGTTTTGAGATATCTGACCATCACTTGTTGATACGATTGGACCTTCGGGCAAAGCTATCTGAGTATCAATAAGATCAATCTTGTCTGATGGCAATAACCTTACCAGTAGCGCCTCACTGTTTGGGAACCAAGTGTATGGATATCCTGCATTGGCATTCAAGTTATCTGCAATTTTTTTTGCTTTTAAAGTTTTAAGATCTACCACCCATAATTCAACTCCATTATCAAGAGTGTTAGTAAATGCGACTTTTGATTCGTCGGGCGCATAGGAGATATGTGCTAATCGCGGATTAATGGGCAAACCGGTTATCTGCTTAACCTCCTTTTCTTCTATTTTTTTATACTTGAGATTGTTATAATAGGTGATTGTTGACGAAATATTGGCTTTAGGATTAATCCTTAAGCCACCTAACCTGAGCTCAGGCTGTTTTAGATCTGAGAGTGTTTTAAAAGTGCTTCTATAATAAAAAAGCATCTGTTCACCCCTGCTGTCGATGTTTATATTTGGTACTCTTTCAATATCAACTAACTCCATTATTTCGGATGGAGGTGTTTGATATAATACCTTCTCTTGCGCTTGTAACAATGTTGTCATTATCATTAAAATGGCGATTACATTAATTTTCATTCTTTTGTTATTTATGGGTTTCTAAATCAGGTTAAAAATTAAAAATCATGCTTTATGGAATATTGATGCCGAAGCTTGTGATGTTGGCATAACTACCATATCATTAATATTTATATGTGGTGGACGTGAAGCAATAAACCATAAACAATCGGCAATATCTTCGGCAACAAGGCACTCATATCCTTCATAAACCTTGTCTGCACGCATTTTATCACCGTGAAAACGGATAAGTGAAAACTCTGTTTCAACAGCACCCGGACATATTTGTGACACTCTGATATTATGAGGTAACATATCAATGCGCATACCTTTTGTAAGCGCGTCAACTGCATGTTTACTGGCACAGTAGACATTCCCATTTGGATAAACCTCTTTACCTGCAATAGAACCTATATTTATTATTTGTCCACTTCCTCGCTCTATCATCCGGGGTGCAACTACTCTAGTTACATATAATAAGCCTTTAACATTTGTGTCAATCATTCTGTCCCAGTCATCTAAATCCCCTTCCTGCAGCGTTGTTAATCCTGCGGCAAGTCCGGCATTATTTACAAGAAGATCAATGTTTTTAAACTCTTCCGGAAGATTTTCAAGCGATTCTGTAACTTCTTGATTGCTCCTTACATCAAAACAAAGTGAATGTACACTGATTTGCAATTCTTCAAGTTTCTTTTTCAGTTCAAGCAATCGGTCGTTTCTACGTCCTGTAATAATCAGATTTACTCCATTTTTGGCAAGTTTAAATGCGGTTGCTTCTCCAATACCGGATGTTGCACCTGTTATTAAAGCTAATTTCAACATAGATATATCATGGTTTGTTAATACTAATGTCCAAATTTACTACAATTAACCCGTATACAGACTGTTTCCATTGAAAAAAAGCCTATTTTTACAAATATTTTCACATTACCGGATGTTAGAGCAAGCTAAGAGAAAAGGCGCAAAACAAAAACATATCCTGATTGGTGTACTTATCATTCTAGGATTAATCATTTTTAGATATACCCGTCCGTATATGAGCGGATTTCTGGGTGCAGCTACGCTTTATTTTATTGTAATTGGTCAGCACAGATATCTTACAAAAAAATTAAACTTCAACAAAGCATTAAGCGCTACTATACTCGTACTTGAAGTTCTGTTTTTCATTTTAATACCTTTGACCGGAATTGCTTTGTTGGTTATTGATACTCTTTCAGGAGTAACTATTGATCCGGGAGCAATACTAGAGTCGATAAATAAATTCGTATACAATATTGAGGAAAGAATTGGCTATAAACTATTTACTCCTGAGAATCTGTCTTTCCTGCCAAGAGCGGGATCTAATATTCTGCAAATGCTCGGTACAGGGGTATACACTTTTATAATAAATGTCATAGTTGTTCTTTTTGTCCTATATTATATGCTTTACAGCAATGAATCTTTTGAGCAAGCTATTTGGGAAACATTACCGTTTGAAAGAAAGAACAAAATAATTCTTGCAGAAGAAACTGTGCAGATTATTCATGCAAATACTATTGGAATTCCTCTGATTGCAATTATTCAAGGTTTTTTCAGTTACTTTGGATATTTATTATTCGGTGTTAATAACCCAATTTTGTTTGGTATATTAACAGCATTTGTGAGTGTAATGCCAATTGTAGGTACTGCAATTTTGTGGTTACCTCTGAGTATTAGCTTGATTATTAGCGGTGATTTGATTAATGGCATCGGCCTATTTCTTTATGGTACAGTTGTTATTGGAGGTGTGGATAATGTGGCACGATTTCTATTACAAAAAAAGTTGGCTAACATTCACCCATTAATTACCGTATTTGGTGTTTTAATAGGAATACCTATGTTTGGTTTTTGGGGAGTGGTTTTTGGACCATTATTATTATCACTGTTTTTTCTTTTCTTTAATATGTATCTTCATGAGTATGTCCCGGGATCAAAGGCTGAACCAAGAGTAACTACACGAGTGAAAGACAAAAAGGAAAGTAAAATAGGAAAGCAGGTAATAAATAGGAAATTTAAACTGAAAAGAAAAAAAGAAAGGAAGATTTAAGTAAAACTAAAGTTGAATAGTTATATTTACATTTAAACATCAATTTCTATGGAAGAAAAATTTATCACAGTTAAAACATTCAATTTTCCTGCCGATTTGGCAATAGTGCAGTCTTACATGGAGATGAAAGGTATTGATATATATATGAAAAATCTAGTTTCTAACAGGCTTTCATATACAATTGGCGATATTGAGATGCAGGTAAAATCATCAGATTATGAGAAAGCAAAAGATGCGCTTATAGAGGGTGGTTTTGCAAAGCCTGAAGACTATGAATTTTGATTATTTATCTTTAATTAACACTATTAATCCCACATTTATAAATGTTAGAATCGTTAGAAAATAAAAGATCTAAGCAAAAATATATCCTGATTGGTTTTTTAATCATTTTAGGTTTGATTATTTTCAGATATACACGCCCATATATGAGTGGTTTTCTGGGAGCAGCAACTTTATATGTAATTGTGATAGGTCAACATAGATATCTTACTCAAAAACTAAATTTTAAAAAAGCTTTAAGTGCTTTGCTGCTTGTGCTTGAGGTTTTGATATTTATTCTTTTACCGCTAACGGGTATAGCGTTTCTAGTTGTTGATACTTTTTCCGGTATTTCAATAGACCCTGCAGCAATTCTAAATAACATAAATAATTTCATTCATTCACTAGAAGAGAGACTCGGCTTTAATCTGCTGACTCCCGACAATTTATCATTCCTTCCAAAAGCAGGATCAAATATTATACAGATTCTGGGTAATAGTATTTACTCTTTTATAATAAATATTATTGTAATTCTTTTTGTGCTATACTATATGCTTTACAGTAATGAATCATTTGAAGAAGCTATTTGGGAAATATTACCGTTCGGAAAAGAGAATAAACAAATTTTATTGGAAGAAACACAACTTATAATTCAGGCAAACGCAATTGGAATACCACTTATGGCTATATTGCAGGGTATATTTGCTTATGTGGGTTTTCTCTTCTTTGGTGTTGACAGCGCTATTCTATATGGTATTCTTACAGGATTTGCATCTATACTGCCTATTGTTGGAACAATGATTGTATGGGTTCCTTTGAGCGTTGGCCTTTTGATTGGAGGAGATTTAATAAATGGAATAGGTTTGCTGATTTATGGGTTTTTTATTATCGGAGGTGTTGATAATGTGGCAAGATTCATTCTGCAAAAAAAACTTGCCGACATACACCCTCTGATAACAGTATTTGGTGTTCTAATTGGTATTCCTATGTTTGGTTTCTGGGGTGTTGTTTTTGGACCGCTTATACTATCTCTATTTATACTGTTTTTTAATATGTATCGTCATGAGTTTGTACCCGGATCAAATGCTGAGCCACGCGTTACAACTCGATTTAAATCAAATAAAGTAGGCGCCAACAAGTATAATCCATTAAAAAAAATAATAAATAAAATAGATAAAGAGAATCAAGATGAGTCGAAAAGTGAAGAGTAGCTTGAGCCTAATTCTTTTTAGCCTACTTTTAAGTATAACAAACTCCGGTTGTAACCTACAAAGCAGTAAAAAAAATGCCGGTGAGTCAGGAAGATATTTATATTCTGAAGAGATAAGATATGCTAAAGGTTTTGAAGTGGAGTATTATGAAGAATATACTAAAGTAGTTGTAAATAATCCATGGTCAAACTCTTCAAAACCCTATGAGGTATATTATTTGTATGATTCCGGTTCTAAGAAAGGAAAAGCCACAAGTGATGGAACTATTTTAAATATACCTCTAACATCTTTGGCTGTCAATACTTTTTCCTATTTTGAATTTCTTTCATTACTTGGCGAACTAGATATTGTAAGTGGGGTGTCGGACGGATTTAGGATTTATAATCCTGATATTTTAAAAAAAATTGAATCCGGTGAAATTATTGATTTAGGTGACCCCTTTAACCCAAGTATAGAAAAAACTATGGCAATCCGACCTCAGGCAATTATAAATACAGCATATGCACAAATAGACAATTATAGTGAACGACTTAAATATTCGGGGTTTAAAGTTATTTATACATTGGAGTGGATGGAGAATTCACCACTTGCTCGTGCTGAATGGATAAAAATGATAGCGCTGTTTTTTGATAAAAAAGAGTTGGCAGACAGTATATTTTATGAGATTGAAAATCGTTATTTGACATTAAAAGAAAAAGTTAATGCATCTGAAAACATTAAAGACAGGAAGATGGTGATGAGTGGAGATAATTTTCAAGGTACATGGTATGTCCCTGGTGGCAAAAGCTTTAACGCAACTCTTTTTAATGATGCAGGTATGGAGTATTACTATAAAAACAATGATCAGAGTGGCAGCATTGGTCTTGATATTGAAACTGTTTTAACTCAATTCAGGAATGCAGATTTATGGATTGGCAGTAATGCAAACTTATATGAAGAATTAGTAACAAATGATACAAAATTCCTCCTTTTGAAACCGGTAAAAGAGAAACAGGTTTTTAATAATCATAACCGCACTACCAAAACAGGGGGGAATGACTATTTTGAGAGCGCAATTGCTAATCCCGACCTCATCTTGTCTGATTTGGTGAAAGCTGCTTATCCTGATTTACTGCCAAACTACTCGTTTACATATATCAAACCTCTGTATTGATCTGATATTAATTTGATTATTTGAAAATAGAAAAAATTGAAGAAAAACTCTTTTATATTTATACTGCTAATAGTTTTATTGATCCTAACATTTATTGGAGACATCTTTACAGGTAACGCACCAATTTCTATTAAAGAGGCATGGAGTGCTATTTTTGGCGGCTCGGGTGATGCAATTATTGATGAGATAATTCGTAATTATAGAACTCCTAAAGCTATAACTGCCATACTTGCGGGTTCAGCACTTTCTGTTTCCGGACTGTTGATGCAAACACTTTTTCGTAATCCACTGGCCGGTCCCGACGTTTTGGGTGTTACTGCAGGATCCGGCTTGGGCGTAGCAATTATGACAATGTTGAGCGGTACATTGGTTTATCCTTTCATTTCTGCGATGGGTGGTATGGCGCAAATTATTTCTGCAATATTTGGTGCTGCAATTGTATTAATCCTTATTTTGGGAGTATCGTCAAGAATTAAGGATTCGATTACAATATTGGTGTTGGGAATGATTTTCGGCTATGTTGCCGGTTCATTAATAACAATATTGCAAAGCTTTGCTGATCCCGATTCATTAAAAGTATTTGTAACATGGACTTTTGGGAGCTTGGGTGATGTGACATGGGATAAAATGCCATTATTACTTATACTGGTTTTTTCAGGAATTACAGTGGCATTTATTATGCAGAAATCGCTAAACAGTTTACTGTTGGGTGAAAATTATGCGCTAAGTGCAGGGCTAAATATTAGAAGGGCTAGAATTTTAATTATATCAATTGCTGCAATAATTACTGGAGCTGTTACTGCATTTACAGGTCCAATTGCTTTTGTTGGAGTTGTTATACCTCATTTTGCACGTGCTTTTTTTGGAACAGTAAATCATAAAACAATATTACCTGCCACAATTCTTCTGGGTAGTATTTTAATGCTAGTGTGTGATATTGTTTCTCAATTACCAATATCAAACAGGACCATACCTATCAATGCTGTTACTGCTCTTTTTGGTGCCCCGATGATTATATGGATTGTTTTGAAAAGAAAGAAACTATAATTTATGGCATCGTTTTTGTAATTAATAGTAAATCGACACAGATTGTATATTATATTTATTAGTCGTATTAAAATTAAAGTTTATATTTGTATTTGATAATTATTGCAAAAGAAGGGATAAAATAATGGATAACAACTTTTCACAGCGAGTTAGGGACATCATGGCATATAGTCGTGAAGAAGCCGGTCGCCTTCAAAACAATTATATTGGGCCTGAGCATCTCATGCTTGGTATATTGCGTGACGGTGATGGAATTGCAATTCAGGTGCTTCAAGACTTTGATATAGATTTGCATGTTTTGAAAGATTATATAGATTCTCATGTGCGATCCAATCTAGAGCCCTATGAAGGTACAAGCGAGCTGGTTATAAATAAAAACACCGAAAAAGTCTTAAAGATGAGTATTCTTGAAGCAAGACTCACAAAGAGCGTTGAGACTGATTCTGAACATATATTGCTTGCTCTGCTTAAAGAAAAGAATACTCTAATATTTGACATACTAAAGCAGTTTAAGCTTGACTATTCTAGTGCATTTTTGTATATCAAAAGTATTATAGAAAACTATAATGATGAAACTGATGATGAAACTGATTTACCAGTAGCAGGTGCTAATTTTACTGATGATGACGATGATGAGAAATCACCATTTTCAATGGGGGGCGGACAAGGTTCTTCGGCTCAGGGTAAAAATGTATCATCAGATACACCTGTACTTGATAACTTTGGTACCGATATTACACGTGCAGCATTGGAAAACCGCTTGGATCCGGTGGTAGGACGCGAAAAAGAGATTGAGCGAATTGCGCAAATACTTAGCAGACGCAAAAAAAACAATCCTGTTCTTATTGGAGATCCGGGAGTTGGTAAGTCGGCAATTGTTGACGGTTTAGCCCTCAGGATTACACAGAAAAAGGTATCGAGAGCACTTTTCGACAAAAGAGTTATTGCATTAGATATGGCTTCAATTGTTGCCGGTACAAAGTATCGCGGTCAGTTTGAAGAACGTATAAAAGCAATTTTAAATGAGCTTTCTAAAAACCCCAATATAATTCTTTTTATTGATGAGATTCACACCATTGTTGGTGCCGGAGGTGCTGCAGGATCACTAGATGCTGCAAACATGCTTAAACCTGCACTTGCAAGAGGTGAAATTCAATGTATTGGTGCTACAACTCTTGATGAGTATCGAAAAAGTATTGAAAAGGATGGTGCTCTAGAACGCCGTTTCCAAAAGGTATTAGTAGATCCTACCACAACTGAGGAAACACTGCAGATTTTACGAAATATTAAGGATAGATACGAAGAGCATCACAATGTTAAGTATACAGATGAGGCACTAAAAGCATGCGTTACACTTACAGAACGTTATGTATCGGATCGCACATTTCCTGACAAAGCTATAGATGCTCTTGATGAAGCCGGTGCAAGAGTACATATCTCTAATATCATTATTCCAAAAGCGATTGAGCATCTGGAAGAGGAGTTAAAAGAGGTTGAGCAACAAAAGACTGATGCAGTCAAGGCACAAAAGTATGAGTTGGCTGCAAGTTATCGCGATAAGCAACGTCAGCTTTTACTTGCCTTAGAGGCTGAAGAGGAGCGTTGGCAAAAGGAGATTAAAGAAAAACCGGAAATTGTGGATGAAAACAAGATTGCTGAAGTAGTAGCGATGATTTCCAATGTGCCGGTTCAACGAATTGCACAGGCAGAGGGCCAGAGACTAATGCAGATGAAAGATCTTTTAAAAAGTAAAGTAATTGGTCAGGATGAAGCAGTTGATAAGATTGTTAGAGCAATTCAGCGTAATCGTGTGGGACTAAAAGATCCAAATAAACCAATTGGTACATTTATGTTTCTTGGACCTACAGGAGTAGGTAAAACACATCTTGCCAAGAAATTAGCTCAGTTCCTTTTCGACTCTCCGGAGAATCTCATTAGGATAGATATGAGTGAGTATATGGAGAAGTTTAATGTATCCAGACTTGTTGGAGCACCTCCGGGGTATGTTGGCTATGAAGAGGGTGGACAATTGACAGAGAAGGTTCGTCGCAGACCATATTCGGTAGTTCTTCTTGACGAGGTTGAAAAGGCTCATCCTGATGTATTTAACATTCTTCTTCAGATTATGGATGAAGGACATGTAACAGATAGCTTGGGACGAAAGATTGATTTCAAGAATACTATATTGATAATGACTTCCAATATTGGTACTCGTCAACTGAAGGATTTTGGCAGAGGTGTAGGTTTTAAAACTAATACTGATGTTAGTGATGTTGAGTACTCACGAAGTGTTATTCAGAAGGCACTTAACAAAGCGTTTGCACCTGAGTTTCTTAACAGAGTTGATGATATTGTTATGTTTGATCAACTTAGCAAGGAGTCGATATACAAGATTATAGATCTTGAATTAGAGGGTCTGTATAAGAGAACCGGTGAACTTGGATTCAAGGTTATACTTTCAGAGCCTGCAAAAGAATTTATTGCTCATAAAGGTTATGATATTCAATTTGGCGCCAGACCACTTAAGCGTGCAATTCAAAAGTACATTGAAGATGAACTGGCCGAAAAGATTATTAGCATTGGGATGAAAGAAGGTGATGTTGTTACAGTTGATTTTGATGAAGAGAAACAACAGATTGTAATGAAACGAGAAGATAGAGTTGAAGAAGATAGAGTTGAAAGTGAACCATAATATTAAACAAGAGTTTATGTAAATCGTTGATTTACTGAACAATAAAAATTATATCAGAAGGGCTGTTCAATAAGAGCAGCTCTTTTAATTAAAACAATAACGATAGAATGTTGTTTATTCAATTTAAGGCAATTAGATATGATTACAGATAAAATGAAAGTTGAAGTATGGACCGATATAATGTGTCCATACTGTTATATAGGAAAAAAGTTCTACGAGAAAGCACTTAGTCAGTTTGAGCATGCTGATGATATTGAACTTGAGTGGAAAGCATTTCAGTTGAATCCGGAGTTGCCGGATAAGGGCAATGGAGTCTCTCTAATTGATTATTTTAATAATCATGTGGGTATACCGGAAGAGAAGTATAATAGCATGTTTGAGGTCATTAAGAAATTGGCTGAAGATGCAGAGGTAGGTTTTAATCTACCTAATGCAATTGCTGCAAATACACATGACGCACACCGTTTAATTAAGTTAGCTGCTAAAAAGGGGCTGGATTCTAAAGTTTTAAACAAACTTTCCAAGGCTTATTTTGAAGAAGCAAAGGATTACAGTGATCACAGTCTGCTAGTGTCTATTGGTAAAGAAGTTGGCATGGACGAGGATGAGATTCTTAATATGCTTAACAGCGACGATTTCAGATACGAAATTAAACAGGATATACAGGAAGCTGCAAATTTGGGTTTTGACACAGTGCCTACATTCTTGATTGATAGAAGACAAGCGATTGTTGGCTCAGAGCCTGTTGCACTCTACCTTGAAGTTTTGAATAAAGCTTATAATGTATGGAAAGCTCGTAATGATGAGCAAATAAAGCCGGAAGTTATAGTTGGTAAGTCCTGCTCGGCTGACGGTACTTGCGAGATTTAATTGTTAATAAAATTCATCCACTTTTTTATTCTTAAAAAGGATTATTGTAACTTTGTAATTCAATAATCCTATTCACTAAAGGAGTTTCATAAATGGAGTTTTTAAAGATTAGCCCTGACGATAAAGAGCGATGGGATAGCGTTTGGAGTTTATATGAAGATAGCTTTCCATTAGCAGAGAGGCGAAAAGAAGCGGATCATCTTAGAGCATGCAAAGATGATCGATTTTTCCCTTTGTCGGCTTGGGAAGGCAATGAGCTTATAGGGTTAATGTTTTTCTGGGAGTGGAATTCTTATCGTTATCTAGAGCATCTTGCAGTTAATCCTGACCTTAGAGGTCATGGATATGGTTCACAACTGTTGAGGCACTTGCGTGACTCAGAACATACAATTATTCTTGAAATTGATCCACTAAGCAATGAGCTGTCGGTTAGACGACTACAATTTTATGAACTAGCAGGATATACTCTAACTCCATATCGATTTGTACATTTACCATATCGCTTGGATGGTCAGGAGCAAGAGTTACTTATTTTAAGTTATCCTAAAATGATTTCTAAAAATCAACACAACGATTTTCTCAGGTTTGTTAATGAAGAGGTTATAAAGTATTGCGAGGGATTTATTCAGTCAGAATAGTTTTCATTAATAAAAGCACCTGTTTTACTAATTTCATCTCCCTTCCGGATTTTGGGTACATTGGATATACAATTATTAAAAGATTTTCTCCCTCATCCATTTTAATATATCCACCAAGGCCCCACGACAACATTCTTGAATCTGTCCTGAATTTCAATACATAGTTTCTACGATCAGAGTAAGATATTATCCATTGTCGGTCAATTATCTGCATTACTTCATCAAATGGTTGTTCAGTATGTCCGGAATATTTCAACATTTCTGTTTTCTGACCCGAAAACTCGGGAGGACTAATATCATCAGACTCCATATAGTTGAGTCGTTTAGCAAAAAATGATGTTATTAATGCCGGTGGAATCATGCCAACAATCATAAAAACCATTACAATCTGCCAAATATTCATTTGTAGCCCCCAAAAAAGATTTATGGCAACCAACACTCCAATATAGAATATTAAAAAAATGGAGACCCAATAGAAGTACAATCTAACTGTAAAATTCATATTAATTGTTCTTATGGTTTATATTTATTACTTGAATTAATATCTATGTGAATATGATTATGCTTTGTTGGACTATACTAACGAACTTGTGGTATAACAAGCTCTTCGGTTATTATTATAACGGAGAAACCCATATCTTCAAGTAACGTTGTTAACACTATCTTTGCCTGATCTGTAGCATCATTGAGAATCCCCTGATTTATTGCATCATTTATCATTACATTTTTTTCTCTTATTAGAGCTTCGTTGTAATCAGATATTTTGATTGGATTAAATGCATTTTCGCTTTCATTGTAAACTTGAACCGATTTTTCGTCGATAACAGTGTCTAGTATCTTTGGCTTAGGTATTGAAACATGTACAGAGCTGTCATTTTCAACTGTCACTTTTATTCTGCTAAAGTCAACTCCTGCTTTAAGGTAGCCATTATACTTCAATAAAAAATATTTATCTGTAAGTGGAATGTTAATATTCAAAAACTTCATGTAGTCTTTATAACCAATTACTCCTGTATAGTTATGCTTCACTAGAGCAAGTTCCTGAATGTGCGTGATCCTGCTCATTACTGTAGAGCTGTCGTAACCCGAGTCTTTTTCTCGGGCGTTGTTGCCAACCAGTAATATTATTGCAAGAATAACTGTAGTTAGAAAAAAGAAAAGTGTTGATAACGAAATTTTTCTCATATAACTTTAGTTTAAAAAGCTCAAATGCAAAAATAGTTAATATGTTGATATATCAAAGTTAGATGAGTGAATTAAAAAGTCAAAAAATAATTAAGCAACTTATTTTTTAAATTTGTTAAGGACTAATTGTATTACAAATGCATTCACTTCTGTTTTATATTATATTTTATCTATATTTGTCAGTTATAAGTTGAACAAATCACATATTTATTTTTATATAGAAGGGTACTAATTTCAGCTATAATATCTAGTAAAGAAAAATCATTTTGTAATGAGCAAAATAAAAATACTGCTCTTAGAAGTTATTGTTTTTATAAACTTCTTTGTTAATGCAGCCCCTATACAAGAAAATAATTCCATTAGACTTATGTCATATAATATTCGAAATGGACGCGGGATGGACAATATTACCGATTATAATAGAATAGCGGACATAATAAACAAAGTAAATCCTGATGTTATTGCCTTACAGGAACTAGATAGTGTAACCAATAGGAGCGGCGGGATTGACGTACTTGATATCTTATCTGGAAAAACACTTAGGCATGCAACCTATGCTGCTGCTATTGATTATGATGGAGGAAAATATGGAGTAGGAATTCTATCTAAAGAGAAGCCGTTAAGTGTAAGAAAAATCAAACTACCGGGAGGTGAAGAGGAACGAATACTTCTAATAGTTGAACTAAATGAATATTATTTTGGTTGTACACACCTTTCTTTGAATGCGGAGGATCGCTTAAAGTCTGTAGAAATTATAATGGGAGAAGCTGAAAAATTAGATAAACCTTTTTTTCTTGCCGGTGATATGAATTCACTTCCAGAATCTCAAGAACAAAAGTATTTAAATGAATCTTTTGTCAAGCTAAACTTGTATAAAGAAAACACTTTTCCTTCAGACAATCCAAGTATCTGCATCGACTATATCTATGGATATAGAGGTACTGAAAACTGGTCTCGTCTTACCTACAGAGGTGTCATTTCAGAAAAAGTTGCATCAGACCACCTACCTTTATATGTTGAGGTTCGACTGCATTCCGATATTAATGACACCCTCAAAATGTTACAATAATCATAGCAAAAAAAATTGGGCGAATAATGACAAATAAGATTATGAATGGAGTAAGCGAGGAAATTCAAAAGTTAAACTGATACTACAGATAGAGATTTTAAAAAAATTAGCCTTTCATTTAACATTAGATTAATATATATTTGCATTTAAAGAAATCAAAATGTAATCATAAATAACAAAACTAATTAATGAACCCAATAGAGCAAAGTTGGAGAAGGTTTCTAGAAACAGACGATGAGTCATCATTTTCTATCATCTACAATAAATATGTAGACGACCTTTTTGCCTATGGAATAAGTCTTGGGTTTCCAAAAGAAAGTTGCAAAGATGCAATTCAGGATATTTTCATAAAAGTCTATTTAAATAAAAACAGAATAGCAAACATCGACAATATTACCGGGTATATTTTTAAATCATTTAAAAACAGATTGATTGATTTAAATAGAAGCAACTATACAATTAATAATATAGATACTATTAAAGAAAGTTTCACTTTGGATGTTACAGTTTTAGATAATATTATTGATAAAGAGACGGCTAAAATACTAAAAGAGAAAGTCAAAAGACTTTTAGATACAATTACAATTGATCAAAGAGAGGCTGTTTACCTTAAATATGTTGCCGAGCTTAATCACAAAGAAATTGCTGATATTTTAAATATTAATGAAGAGTCGTCAAGGAAACGACTTTACAGGGCAATGGAAAAATTAAGAAAAAACGCCAATGATTGACACAGCATTAAAATCGCCTGATTTACAGTCCGGATAAACATTTTATTGCCTTTTTCAACAAATGCAGAATGTTAAATTTTAATTTCTCGTCACTTTCCTGTCCACGAAATTAAATATAACTCGTTATTCAATAAAAGAGTCGAGTGGTGGACAACAAAAAACAATTTTTTCGTAATGTTGATGAGCTGTTACAAAATGATGACTTCATCAAATGGAGGCTTTTTCAGACAAAGGTATTAGATGAGTATTGGGCAAATTTTATAATTGAGAACCCACACTTAGAAAAAGTTTTACAAGAAGCTATCTATCAATTTGGTGATGTGAAAATTAATTATTTTCCAATAAATGATATAGAGAAAAAGAATCTATATAGGAAAATAAAATCAAATATTATAAAGCAAAAAAAACACAAATGGATAATACGTTTCAGTTTTGCAGCAGCTGTTATATTATTTGGAATTTTTTCAATTTTATTTTTAAAGTATACCCAAATAAATGTTGAGCAAGATTCTTATGTTAACTTTAACAGAATTGTTGGGCTAACCCTCCCCGAGGATGAAATTTATCTACTGTCTAATGGAGAAAAGATTAAATTGGCAGACAATTCTCATATTGAGTTAAATAATGATGGCAAAGCAGTTATAATTGACAGCTCACAAACAAAAAAAGAACTGTTATTAGCTACCTCAAAGCTTAATAGATTAGTTGTTCCTTATGGCAAAAGAACAAATATAACTCTTTCTGATGGTACTAATGTTTGGCTCAACTCAGGAACTCAACTTGATTTTCCATCCGAATTCAGAGGTAAAACACGTGAAATATTTGTTAATGGAGAGATATATGTTGATGTTGAGAAAGATATAAACTTGCCTTTCATCGTTCATGCCGGCAATATGGATGTAATTGTTTTAGGAACAGCTTTTAATATTACTGCTTATAAAGAGGATATTAGTAAAACTGTAGTACTTGTTAATGGCGAAGTAAAGATTGAGGCTGAGAATAGTTTTAACACTTTACTTGCTCCTAATGAAAAAGTTGAAGTTACGGACAATTATATCACTAAAGAATTTGTTAATGTTAAAGAGTATATTAGCTGGAAGGATGGACTTCTTGAGTTAAACAGTACACCTGTAACAGAAATTTTAAAAAGAATTGGCAGATACTATAATGTGCAATTTGAAGAAGCTGAAGGTGTAGATCTTAGTGATAAAGATTTTTCAGGTAAGCTATTCCTTTCAAATAGCCTTGATAGTATTATGACTTCAATAACATCAATATCATCAACTGATTATATAAGAAATGGAAATATTATATTTTTAACAAAAAAGGAATTGCCTATGAAACAATACTTAAACTCTAATTAAAAGTAAACCGAACAGTGCTGCTACACTGTTCGATTAATAGAAATTAATTTACTAATAGACCTTAATCAGGTAAACTAAATTCATTACAAATGTATGGAAGAAATTATTAAATCTAAAAAAAATGCTTGTAAAATTTATAAGCGAAGCTTAATGATTATGAAGTTGTCAACTTTCCTTTTATTAATTTGCGTTTTTAGCCTAACAGCAGAAAATGTTTATCCACAGCAAAAGGAAATTTCTCTTAAACTTAGAAATGCTACTTTAACTAGCGCAATTTCAGAGATAGAGAAAGCAAGCGATTATGTTTTCCTTATTACAGATGAAGCTAAGACAGAACTTAATAAGATAACTTCAATTAATGTTAGCAATGAAAGTATAAATAATATCCTTGAACTGCTGTTGCAAGAAACTACTCTTGATTATATTGTAGTTGCAAGGCAGGTTTCTCTATATAAAAATCAAGGAAATTTAAATTCTCGTGGTGAAGGCAGGATTATTGTACAGCAAAACAAACATATTACCGGAAGAGTTACAGACAACAAGAGTGCTACATCTTTACTTCGAAGAAGGTCTGGGTTATCGTTCGATCAGTGAAATTTTACCGGTTTCATTTGCATCTGTTGGTTATTGGATTCGTAACTTTGTCAAAGAATACACAACTAAGGCAGAAATTATGGAAGCCATCTCAAATCTTGACAAATCCTCAGGGAAAAGTTCTAAGAAGGCAAAGGATAATATCAATGTAGCTTCATCAAAAGAAACTGACTCTTTGGAGACGGAACTGGCACATCTCAGGGAAGAGTTAAAGTATCAGCGTCTGAGGGCTGATGCGTATGATGAGATGATAAACGTTGCAGAAGCACAATTTAACATCAAAATAAGAAAAAAAGTTGGCGCCAAACAATAACGAACCTGCATACACAAGACAAGCGACAATATCCCATAGCTGCCTTGTGTAGATTGTTTGGCGTTACCAAGCAGGCATATTTCAAAGATATTGAACAGAACAGACTTAGCAAACTCACTCAAGAAGCGTTTGCCGTGGAGTTTATCCATTCTATCAGAAAAATAGATCCGGGCATCGGAGGCATGAAACTGTGGTACATGTATCGTAAAGAGTTCAAAGGAAATGCCCCTTTGGGGCGTGACCGTTTCGAGACGGTTGTCGATAAATACGGGCTTAAAGTGCGTCAGAAAATCAGAAAGCCTCGCACTACAGACTCTCGTCACGGATTACCGTTATATCCGAATCTGGTCAAGGCCTTCATCCCTGAAGGTCCGAATCAGTTATGGGTAAGTGACATTACTTATATTCCGATTTGGATAGATGATGGCGAGTGTAAGTTCTGTTATCTTTCTCTTATAATGGATGCTTACTCCGAAGAAATTATGGGATATCAAGTCGGAGCCACTTTGGAAGCTTTCTATTGCATCATGTCCCTCCGCAAGGCTTTGAGGAAGTGTGATGAAAGGCTGGCTGATTTGACAGCCCTAATACACCATTCCGATCGAGGTATTCAATATGCCAGCTCAAGATATGTGGATATCCTTAAGGAACGCTCCATAAGGATTAGCATGACGGAAAGCGGGAATCCGAAGGAGAATCCTCAAGCTGAACGAATTAATAACACGTTTAAGAATGAATTATTTTATAATCGCCACTTCTGCTCTCTTGCCGAAGTAAGAGCCGGTGTAGATATGGCTGTAGAGTTCTACAACAGAAGTCGCCCACATATGAGTATAGATATGATGACGCCAAATGAAGCGTCTTTGTGTCAAGGAAAACTAAAGAAAAGGTGGCACAGTTATCGGGAGGCAGCTATAAATAAATTATCTGATACGGGAGATAATCCCTGAATAAAGTATACCTTTATCCCTGCCTGTGGTCGCCATTGAGCTACGCTCTTCTGTCAACCACAGGCAGGGATAAGACAAACAAAGTCAACTTAAAAAAGGAATAATAATTAACTGAGTCAACTTTACATAGGGATTGTAAAAATCAACAGTCAACTAAAATCAGGATAATACAAACTACTCTTGATTATATTGTAGTTGCAAGGCAGGTTTCTCTATATAAAAATCAAGGAAAATTTAAATTCTCGTGGTGAAGGCAGGATTATTGTACAGCAAAACAAACATATTACCGGAAGAGTTACAGACAACAAAGGAGTTCCAATAATTGGTGCCAATATTTTAGAAACAGGAACAACTCACGGAACTGTAACCGATATTGATGGAAATTTTACGTTACAAGTTAATAATGATGCGTTAATTCGTATCTCATACATTGGATATGTTGAACAGGTAGTAAATACTGCAAACCAAACAAACTTCAATATTGTATTAATTGAAGACACTCAATCACTTGAAGAGCTTGTAGTAGTTGGCTATGGTGTTCAAAAGAAAAAATTGGTGACAGGTGCTACTTCTCAGATAGGCTCAGAACAAATAAGTAAGCAAAATTCAGTTTCTGTAGTTGATGCACTGAAGTCTAGTTCAACCGGTATGCAAATAATTAAGACTTCCGGGGAGCCCGGTTCATCATTTAGAATTAATATCCGTGGATTGGGAACAACGGGAGACGCAACTCCACTGTTTATAGTAGATGGCGTACCAGTTAGCAATATTAATTATTTAAATCCATCCGAAATTGAATCAATTGATATATTAAAAGATGCTGCGTCTTCTTCGATTTATGGATCAAGAGCAGCTAATGGAGTAGTATTGGTTACAACAAAGTCAGGGAGCTACAACTCTAAACCAACAATATCTTATGATGGATATTATGGTGTACAGAATTTGTATAAGAAACTGCCTACTTTAAATGCTCAGGAGTATGCAGTTTTAATGAATGAAGCAAGATTAAATGACGGTCTTGTGCCGTATAATTTCGCTTCATTGGTTCCAAACTGGGAAGATATTGAAAGTGGGATAAGTAAAGGAACAGACTGGTTTGGAGAGATTTTGGTGGATAATGCACCTTTACAAAATCATGCTTTAAGTATAAACGGAGGTACAAATAGTTCACGTTATACTATGGGCTTTTCTTTTACCTCTCAAGATGGTATAATTGGCAAACCCGTAGCATCTGCTTATGATAGATATAACTTCAGATTAAATAGTGAACATATAATTATTGAAAATAAGGGACGTCCAATTCTTACAGTAGGTGAAAACCTCTCTTATAGTTATATTAACCGCTCAGGTATTGCTACTGGCGGAATGTACACAAACTCTATTCGCAATACTTTGTCAACATCTCCTTTTATGTCTGTTTATGATCATAATGGAGATTATCAGTTTGCAATTCCATGGGACATACGAGTTCCTAATCCTGTAGCAATTATGGTTTATACACATGGTAACAATACTTCAGTTACTAACAATCTATTAGGTAATATTTACGTTAATTTACAGCCCATCGAAAACCTTACAATAAGAAGTTCTTTTGGATATGATTACTCAAATTATACTTACCGAAGTTACGCGCCAAAATACAATTTAAGTGAGAGGCACTTCAGAGATTATAGTAGCACAACTCACAATATGTATAAGGTAATGGGAATTACTAATGAGAACACAGCTAATTATCTTTATAAGTTAGGCGACACTGGACATAAGTTTGATTTCCTTATTGGTAATACAATTCAAATTAATAATATTGGTGAGACATTATACGGTACTAACATAAACAGTATTTTCGATGACCTGGATCATGCATTTCTTGACAACTCTAAAACAATTGATCCTGCAAGAACAATACTGGGTAGCTACCCATGGGTTGAAAATAAATTATTATCCTATTTTGGAAGAATAAATTATGAGTTTAATGAAAAATATTTACTTACGCTTGTATTAAGAACTGATGGATCTTCAAGATTTGCAAAAAGTAAGAGGTGGGGATATTTTCCTTCTCTGGCAGCCGGGTGGATAATTTCTGAAGAGCCATTTTGGGAAGAGATTAAAAACAATATTTCATTTTTAAAATTCAGGGCAAGTTGGGGACAAAATGGAAATCAAAACATATCGCCATTTCAATACCTGTCAACAATAAGTTTAAGTGGAGCAAACTACTATGGAATTAATAAAAATGAAAGATTAATAGGTGCTTACCCAAATATTCTTCCTAATCCCGATATAACATGGGAAACCTCAGAACAGCTGAATTTTGGATTTGACTCATATCTATTTAATGATAGGTTGATGATCAACTTTGATTTTTATAATAAAATCACAAAAGACTGGCTGGTAGCTGCACCTACACTTGCAAGTTTTGGTACCGGTGCACCCTTTATCAACGGAGGTGATGTTCAGAACAAAGGTTTTGAGCTATCAGTTAGTTGGAATGACAAGATTAATGAATTTAACTATTCTATCGGTGCAAATTTGTCTAAAAATAAAAACGAAGTTACAAGAATTGATAATCATGAAAAAATTATTCATGGACTTCCAAATGTATTAGCAGACCTAACCAGTGAAATATTCAGAGCAGAAGAAGGATTTCCAATTGGATATTTCTGGGGATACAAAACCGATGGTATTTTTCAAAATGAATCTGAAGTACTAGCATATAAGAACTCAAATGGTGAGTTAATTCAACCTGATGCTACACCTGGAGATGTTCGTTTCGTTAATATGAATGATGATAATATCATTGATGATAATGACAAGGTGATGATTGGTGATCCTAATCCTGACTTCACATTTGGAATTACACTTGGAGCAGATTATAAAGGGTTTGATTTTTCTTTAGTAGCTAATGGAGTAGCCGGAAATCAAATCATACAATCTTATCGTGATTTTGCTATTTTCCCTACCCACAACTTTACAACCGATGTTTTTGAAAGATGGTATGGTGAAGGTACTTCAAACCGACTTCCAAAGTTGTCTACAGCTTCATCAAAAAACTTTGCAAACATATCAGACCTCTATATTGAAGATGGAGATTATCTTAGAATCTCAAGTATATCTGTGGGTTATGACTTTAGCAAACTTCTTAAAAAAGATTATTTAAACAGACTGCGTCTCTATTTTTCTGTTCAGAATCTGGTTACATTCACAAAATACTCAGGAATGGACCCGGAAATAGGTTACAATGGAGGATTAAGTTTTGGATCAGGCATTGATTTAGGATTCTATCCTAGTCCCAGAACTGTATTGGTAGGTTTAAACGTCACATTTTAAATGAGGATAATTATGAAAAAATATATAATTACAATAATAACACTAATTTTGATTAGTAGCTGTTCTGATTTTTTAGACACTGATCCACTTACAAGTAAAGTTAACACAAATTTTTACCAAACGCATGAAGATGTGGATCAAGCATTAATCGGAATATACTCTGTTATTAATCCGGGAACTTCACATATGCATAGCTTTTTTATTTCTGAGTTGCTGTCGGACGACAGATTTGCCGGAGGAGGGGGAGTTGATGCTTCACTACATGCAATTTCTGAATTCAAGAATTTTGCAAACGATATGTATTTATACCCATGGCAACAAAACTATAGAGGGATTTTCAGAGCAAATATGTTACTAGAGTCGTTCGAGCAAGTTAATGTATGGGAATCAGAATCTCAAAAAAACAGTTATCATGGCCAAGCACTTTTTATGAGAGCTTACTACTACTTTGATTTGGTAAGAATGTTCGGAACTGTTCCTTTAGTTTTAGAAACAACTCCACAAAATCTTCCAAAGGCAACACCGGAAGAACTGTTTGGTCAGATTGCAGCAGACTTGTTGTCAGCAATTGAGAAATTACCAAACACTCCATACTCATCTGGTGATATTGGAAGAGCAACTAAATGGGCAGCACAGGGAATGTTGGCAAGAGTATTCTTATATTATACTGGATTATATGAGAAAACAGAAATTGCGCTACCAGAATCCGGGACATTAACAAAAACTGAAGTCATTAATAATATTGATAATTGCATTAGTGATAGTGGGCATGAACTAGCTGATGACTTCAGAAATCTTTGGCCATATTCTTATGCTGATAATTATTTTTACAAAATTGATAATAATTTATCTTGGGTAGGTGAAGAAGGTAATAATAAAGAAAACATGTTCTCCATTAGATTTGGCTCTTTTGGTGGAAGTAGTCGCAATACAATTGTTCTGTTTTTTGGTGTAAGAATGCAAAACACAAATCCCTTTGGATACGGTTGGGGGGCCGGTCCTGTAAACCCACAATTATGGGATTCATGGGAGAATAATGATCTTAGAAAGATTGGGTCAATTTGTGATGTAAATGATGAGAATATTGGATATGTTTCAAGTTCTGATCAATATCATGAAACATATTTATGGCAAAAAAAATATATGCCTGTAAATATTTACTCTGATGGTAAGCAACAAAGTATGTTCACTTTTCTTTATGATACTCCTGCAAATAATATGGACTGCAATGCACAGGAGATTGTTCTGTTAAGATTGGCTGATGTCTATCTTATGGGAGCAGAGTTGGGGTCTTCAAAAGCACAAGATTATATGGATATTGTCAGAGCAAGAGCGGATTTACCAAGTGTATCTGTTACTTTAGAGAACATAAAGGAAGAGAGAAGACATGAGCTTGCCTTTGAAGGGGTAAGATATTATGACTTAATGAGATGGGGCGATTTGGAGGCTGCCTATAGTAAAATGAGAAACATTCCACTTGAAAATGAAGGAAAATCAATCGAATATAGTGCTATTTATCGTCCCGAAACTAAAGGTTTTTTACCGATACCTGAATCACAGGTGTTGTTGTCTGACGGTGTACTTGAACAAAATGAAGGATGGTAAACTTAATAAATACTTTAATGATGAAGAATATAATATTATTAGTATTAGCGATTGCTGTTAGTTTTATATCCTGCAATCCAATCGAAAACAGAGATACATTGCCTTCTTTAGAAAACTCTGAAAGAGTGGCAGAAGAAATTAATTTAAAAGTAGAAAACACATTTCCCGGTGGAAACATTATATCATTAATAATTGATGATGGATACCAAGTACACTGGGAGGCAGAAGGGATAAACTCTTTTAAGACAAAAGATACTATCCGATTAAGAACTACAGGTGAAAAAACAATAATATGCAATGTGTTGACTAAGGGAGGGAAGGTAAGCATAGTACGGTCAGTTGAGGTCTCATCAGTGCCCAACCTTGTTGAAGAGCCACTTGCTTTTTTAATAGATTATTTCGGAGATGGTAAAACATGGGTTTATGCAACAGATTTTAGTGATGGAACTCAACACTGGTTCCTATCAGCACCTTATGCTTGGGACGAAATATGGTGGTTGCCAATTGCAGAAGGTGTTTCTTCTGAAGATGGTTTTCAAACTGAATTATTTTTTGAGAAGATTGATGATAAATTTTTCTTGACAGTTACTAATTTTCCCGGAGATGAAGCAAAAGTCAGTGAGTTTTTATTCAATTCTGAAGCAATGACATTGACAGTTATTGAAGACATATTTCCAGGAATGGATAACGCATATAAAGACACCTTTTCAGTGAAAATTCTTAATGAGAACGAACTTGTTCTATTCCAAGATGGTGCAGGTGCTGCTAAAAATACAGGTTGGACATGGAGGTTTAAAAGAAAAGGATTTAAGTATCTAAACTAATAAAAGGAAATTTAAATACAATTGGATGGAAATTTTATTTAATTTCTAATATTAATTTTAAATAATGTATAAATTTTAAATAATGAAAAAACAAACTTTAAAGCTATTCGTAATCTTATTGCTTCTGCCATCAATAACGATAGGTATAAAAGCAAGTGAAATAGAAAAAGACTTTTTCCCTTTCTCTGTATGGTATAGTGGAGGTAAAGCACGTGCACCAATGCTTAGCCAAGTTACAGAAAACTCTGAAAAGGAGTGGAGGGCCGATTTGCAACAAATAAAAGACCTAGGATTTAACACAGTTAGAACCTGGGTTGAATGGGCAACGTGTGAACCCGAACCCGGCAAGTATAATTTTGAGAATCTTGAACTGTTGATGAGCCTTGCTGAAGAGTTGGGGTTAAGAGTATTTATTCAGATTTATGTTGATTCGGCTCCAGATTGGGTTGCTCATAATTTTCCTCATGCATTATTTGAAGCTCAAAGTGGAGACATTGTTGTTCCACAGTCGGCTCCCGGTGCATGTATGGACAATAAAGAGGTAGAGGATGCAATACTAAACTTTTATGCCGAAACTGCAAAAGTTGCAAATAAGTATCCAAATTTATTTGGCTGGGATTTATGGAGTGAACCACATATTATCAACTGGGCTTCGCTAGATTATGTACCAAATATACAATTCTGCTTCTGCGATGGTACTCAAAACAGATTTAGAAACTGGCTTAAAGATAAATATCAAACCCTTGAAAATTTAAATAAAGCTTGGTACAGAAATTTTACTGATTGGAATCAAGTTGAGGCTCCAAGATTTAGTACAATACTAAGCTACACAGACTTTATTGATTGGAAAACATTTATATACGAAAAACTTGTTGGCGATATGCAGGCAAGGTATAATGCAATCAGAGAAGTAGATCCTACCAGTTTGATAACAGCACATGCCGTTGGAGCATCAATATTTCAGTCACCCCACGTTGGAGCAGGTGCAACAGACGATTTCTTAATGGCAAGACCGCTTGATTATTACGGAGTATCTATTTATCCAAAACACAATCGTCCCGAAGGCGCTTGGTCAACAACTACACTGCGAACAGTAATGGACTTCACAAGAAGTGCCAACAGAGAAAAAGGTGGATGGTTTGTTGGAGAATTGCAGGGGGGACTTGGTACAATATCTTTACTTATAAGTGACCCGGTTACTTCAAATGATCATAGCATATGGGCATGGTCGGCAATTGCAAAAGGAGCAAAAGGAGTTAATATTTATGCTTATTATCCTATGTCATCGGGCTATGAAGCCGGTGGTTATGGTCTGATAAATTTAGATGGGACCCTTACAGAACGCTCAATAAATGCAGGTAAAATAGCTGATATAGTAAATAGAAACCAGGAATTATTCCTAAATGGGATCCCTGCAAAAGCTGAAGTGGGTATCGTTTATAACCCATTAACACAAATGGTAGGTGGCATGCAACGTCGCGATTTTCCTTCTGCTATGAACCAGTCGCTAATTGGCTATTTCCAATCATTTGCAAATCATAATGTCCCTGTAGATTTTATTCACAGAGAGCATATAGAAAATCAAGATCTTTCACAATATAAACTTGTAATTCTCCCCTATCCTATCATGTTTACACAGAAAGG
Organism: Fermentimonas sp.; assembly: GCA_041859795.1. Lineage (GTDB taxonomy): Bacteria > Bacteroidota > Bacteroidia > Bacteroidales > Dysgonomonadaceae > Proteiniphilum. Next base: position 36,452 of record JBFLFV010000003.1, on the reverse strand, counting down.
AGCAGAAGGACTTAGAGAGTTTGTGAAAAATGGTGGACATGTTGTTGCTGAAGCAAGATTTGGTTGGAACGACGATCGTGGGTATGCATCTGAAATTATTCCCGGTATCGGCATGCATGATATTTTTGGTGCCAGAGAGGATGAAGTTAGAATGAGAGAGAATGTTGCTTTTTCTTTAAACAATCATAAACATCCTGTTCTTGAAGGATTAAAACCAGGTGATAAACTTAGCGGTTCATTATATTCTCAGTCCATAAAACTTCTAGATAAAAGTAATGCTGTTGTATTAGCTACTACCGAAGAGGGAAATCCTGCAATTGTAAGTTCACAATATGGTAAAGGTGAAGCAATTTTAGCTGGCTCATATTTAGGAATGGCCAACTTCAGCCAAGTCGTACCAACCAATGACAGGTTTTTTATAAATCTTCTGAACTGGGCTGATATCAAACGACCATTTACTACTTCTGAAGATGGAAGAGTTAGTGATCAGATTGAAGTTCGACTGCAAAACGCTGATAATGGATATATCATTTTTCTTATTAACCACAGTACAAAAAACGAAACTATTGATATAAATCTGAATGTGGATGCAAGAGGAAACTTTATTGTAAGAGACGTGAAAAATGATGAAATAAAGAGATTGAAAAGCAACGGCAACGTTCTCACTCTTAGTACATCTGTAGAAAGTCGTAATACTCGCGTTTTTGAGATTAACAAAGATAAATAGGAGATGAATAATCAACAAATAGTCTCTATTGATATAGGGGGCACTAAAATTTCAGGTGCCCTCTATACTGTTGATGGTGAAATAAATCACTACAAAAAAGTATTGATTGAAGGTCGAACCGGTAATGAGGTAGGTGAATTGGTTTTTGATTTATTGAGCTATCTGATATCATCTACTGACGTTAAACAATTAGAAATTTTAGGGGTAGGAATATCTATACCCGGCATTGTTTATTCTGATGATGGAAGTGTATGGGCGCCAAATATTGCCGGATGGGATAAATATCCTCTGCTAAAAGTTATAAATAATTATATAAACAATCCTCAAATTCCGGTAATTATTGAATCCGACAGATCTTGTTATCTTTGTGGTGAATTATGGCAAGGGGCTGCCAAAGGCTCTAAGAATGCCGTATACATTGGTGTTGGCACAGGTATTGGAGCCGGGATTATGATTGACAATCATCTTATTCATGGTACTGGTGACATTGCAGGATCGGTTGGATGGATGGCTTTGGAAACACCCTACAATAGTGAGTTTTGTAAATGTGGATGTTTCGAGTACTATGCTTCGGGAAATGGAATTCGTAATCGTTTTGTTGAAAAAATTAAATCTCACAAAAATTACAATGGTGTACTTTTAAATAAAACATCTGAAGAAATTACGACTAAAGATATTTTTGATGCTTATGAAAAGAATGATCCAATTGCTTTAGAGGTAATCAGCAAAGCAGTGCAAATGTGGGGAATGGCAAGCGCTAATATTGTAAGTTTACTAAATCCCGAGAAAATTATCTGGGGTGGAGGTGTTTTTGGTCCAGCCGTTAAACTGATTCCTGAAATTTATACCGAATCACTAAAATGGGCACAACCTATAAGTATTAAGCAGGTTAAATATGTTCCTGCAACCTCTTCTGAAGAAGCAGGCCTGGCAGGAGCAGCATATTTAGTTTTAAAAAAGATATCATATGGAAAACAGATATAATAAACTTAAAGTTTTTATAGCAGCTTGTATCGGGATGTCGTTCTTTGGCATTTCAATGATAGTTTTGGGGTCAATTCTCCCAATTCTCTCAGAAAAATTTAATCTTAACACCGGACAGGCAACTGCTTTAGTGGCTTTCTTGCCAATTGGTATGCTTATAGGATCTGTTATATTTGGACCGATTGTGGACCGACAAGGATATAAAGGTCTTTTAATTATCAGTAGTCTACTTGTTTTATTCGGATTGGAAGGAGTCGCTTTTTTTGAAAAAGTACCTTTGGTCCAGATGAGCATTTTCTTGATTGGCTTTGGCGGTGGAATACTTAATGGAGAGACAAATGCATTAGTTTCTGTTATGTACGACGACTCAAAGAGAAATTCGATGTTAAGCCTGCTTGGTGTTTTCTATGGACTTGGGGCATTAGGAATTCCTGTTCTACTTAGTACTTTATTGAAACACTTAAACATCCAGAATATCTTCATGGGTATTGGAGTTGTAATGTTAATATTAATAATATACTGTATATTTATTAAATATCCTGAGGCTACTCAAAAACAAGGATTCCCACTTTCAGAAGGTTTTAAATTACTAAAGAGCAGAGACTTGCTTATACTTTCAATTATTCTTTTCTTTCAGAGTGGGGTCGAAGGTGTAGTAAACAATTGGACCGTTTTTTATCTTACCGGTTTTGGATTTTTGGAGCATTCAAAAGCGCTGCTTACTATAACTGTAATGACAGCAAGTTTAACTGCAGCTCGATTAATGCTTGTAGCACTTCTCAAGAAATTCTCGCAAAATAAAATACTTGTTGCCAGTATTATCATTGCAATATTGGGTGTAGTTTTTATGATACAGCCAAATTATTATACATCTCTAATAGGAATGATGCTTGTAGGTTTTGGAATAGCTTCAACTTTCCCTATTATATTGGGTATTGTAGGCGCAAAGTTCCCAACAATGTCCGGTACAGCTTTCAGTATAGCTTTAGTATTCTCTCTTTTAGGGAACAATGTGATGAACAGTGCCACAGGTATATTGCTCGATAAAAGTGGCGCTTTCATTTATCCATTAATTCTGATAACATGTTTTGCTGCTATCATTTTATTATTTTCACGTGTAAGTAAAAATAATCTAAACAATACTTCAAATTAATATATAACAGAATTAAACTATCAAATTCAAACAATCAATTTAAACAATTTAAAAATTAAAAATTATGTTGGCAAAAGAATGGTTAAAAAACGCATACGAAGTGATGAACAACATCGAAAATACCCAGTTGGAAAATGTTAGAAAAGCAGCCGAAGTAATGGCCGATTCAATAGAAGCAGGTAGATGGGTGCATACTTTTGGATGTGGGCATGCTACCATACCGGTTGAAGAGATGTATCCTCGAATTGGAGGTTTTGTGGGATTCCATCCACTTGTTGAACTTCCTCTTACATTTTTTACACAAATAAAAGGGCAGATGGGTATCCATCAGTTTTTGTTTCTTGAAAGAGCAGAAGGATATGGAGTTGAAGTGATGAAGAACTATGATTTCGATTCAAGAGATTGTATTTGGCTCTTTTCACACACAGGTATCAATGCAGTAAATATTGATGTCGCTATTGAAGCAAAAAAGAGAGGGATGAAGGTAATTGTCTATGGTTCTGCAGCACAGACTGAAGGAAAAGTACCTCGTCACTCTAGCGGTAAAAACTTGTTTGAACTTGCTGATTATGTTGTAGACTCATGTGTGCCGCTTGAAGATGCATCGGTTCCTCTTAAAAATCACTATGATAAAGTAGGTCCACTTTCCACTATGGGTTTTATTACTTTGGTATGGGTAACTATAACTACTGTGGCAGAGATTTTGGCCGACAGAGGTGTAAAGTTGCATATTCATCCTTCACATAATATTCCTGGAGATACAACAGCACATGACCGATTGGATGCTGCCCTCGAAGAATATAAAAAGCGAGTTAAGGTTCTATAATTTTTTTTGAGGCCATCTTTAACTGTTTGTTAAAGGTGGTCGTTTTTTAACATTGTTTGAGCCGTTTTTAGTCATTAACACACAATCATTTTATACATTTGTATTTTAATTTTCTAAGATACATTCTAACATTAAACAAACATCAAATTCATTTCAAAAGAAAAATTATGTAATCATATTTGTCTTTTGTATAACACTATGTAATTTAATTAAATGATGGCTAAAAAATCGGTCTATGCATATTCAAATACACAACTTTACTGCCTTGTTATATTACGGGTTTTTATTGGTTGGTACTTTCTCTACGAAGGGTTGGCAAAAGTTTTCACTCCAAATTGGACATCTTATGGATATTTGATTGATTCAAAAGGCATATTTGCACCAATTTTCACTGCTATTGCAAATAATCCTAATCTGTTGTCAATAATAGATTTAATAAATATATGGGGACTTGTTGTAATTGGACTTTTACTGATATTGGGGCTTTTTGAAAAAATTGGATATTTAGGTGCAGCCGGTCTAATAGCTTTATACTATCTTGCACACCCACCATTGTTATATGCTAAATATTTATTCCCTACAGAGGGCTCATATCTATGGGTTGACAAAAACCTGATAATGCTGGCTACAGTTGTAGCATTGTTCCTTTTTCCAACTGCGAGAAAAATTGGACTTGATAGATTGATTTTTAAAAAATAGAAAAACAGAAGGAGTATACAGTATGTCTGAAAATTATATAGAAAAAGATCCAAACAAAAAGGATCATACCACAGGCAGTGAACATCATGATAAATCAACTCAACCCTCTAAGAATAACACCGATAAAAGAAATGTGAAAAATGACAATAAGCCCTCATCGCCTGGAAGACGCGATGCACTTAAGACATTAGCTACAGTTCCTGTTCTTGGTGCAATGGCATATGGTGTTTACAAAAAAAGAAAAAGCGAACTTGTCAATCGATCAGCTGCAGACATGTTTCGTTTTCCATCAGAAACTGCGCAGTTTGTACCCACTCTAACAAATGGAGAAACTATACGTGTAGGAATTATTGGAGCCGGCATTAGAGGTAAGCAGCTACTAGAAGCATTAGGTTTTGGTACTCCCTCATATGTAGAAAATCTAATAGAACAGAATAAAATAGACTCAAAAAACACCAGACACAAAGATTTTGTTGAACAGGAAGATTTAAATATCAGAATTACAGCTGTTTGTGATATATTTGACATTCATGCCGAAGAGGGGGTTGCAGCTGGAGCTAATATCCATCGCGAAGGTATTAATGGAGGTTTTGGTGAGGCACCTAAAAGATACAAATATTACAAGGATTTGTTGGCTGCCGAAGATGTTGATGCAGTTATAATTGCATCACCCGACCATTGGCATGGACAGATGACTATGGACGCAGTCAAAGCCGGCAAACATGTATATTTGGAAAAACCAATGACATGGACAGTTCCTGAGACTTATTCACTTCGTGATTTAGTTAGAAACAGCAATATTGTATTTATGCTTGGTCATCAAAACCGACAAATTGAAGCATATGAAAGAGCGAGAGAGATTGTTGAGAGAGGCTTATTGGGCCCAATATCCTTAATCGAAACCGGTACAAATAGAAATGACCCAAATGGAGCTTGGGTTTATGATATACATCCAGATGCAAGTCCTAAAACTATTGATTGGAAACAATTTGATGGTGATCCAGACAGGATAAAAGAATATATGGATTACATGACATCGGCAGGTTTGGCCAAATATATTGGTCCCGATTCCAGGGATAAGTTTAGTCTCGAGCGATTTTTCCGTTGGCGGTGCTGGTGGGATTACAGTACAGGACTAAGTGGCGATTTACTTACACACGAATATGATGCAATGAATCAAATACTCAATCTGGGGATTCCTTCCTCAGCCTCATCTTCGGGAGGAGTGTATTTCTTTAAGGATGGTCGTACCGTTCCGGATGTACTTCATACAACTTTTGAGTATCCTAAGAAAAATTTGGCAATGCTGTATTCTGCCACCCTTGCAAGTCAGTTTAAACGTAGCAGAAAAATTATGGGACATGATGCAACTATGGAAGTTGGTAGTTCACTAAGTATAACTATTGATCCACAATCCGAAATATACAAAGACAAAATCGAAAAAGGAATAATAAAACCGGGCGAACCTTTTTACCACTATGTTCCCGGTCAGGATGTGGATGCGGTTACATCAGCTACTGAGCTTTATTTTGCAGAAAGAGGCTTGCTTTATTCATATATAGGAGGCAAGCGTTATAATACTACACATCTCCACTTACGCGAATGGCTTGAATGCATTCGAACCGATAAGCAACCTTCTTGTGGTATAGATCAAGGATTTGAAGAGGCAATTACTGCTCACATGGGTACACGCTCATACCTTGAAGGAAGGACTTTATACTGGGATGTCGACAAAGAAGAAATTACTCGAGGATAGAATTTATTCTCTATATATTAATTTAATTCTTTAGAAATTATTATTTATTCAATTATATAACAAAAATGACTTCCAGAAGACAATTTTTAAAAACACTTGGAGGAGCGACCCTACTAACAATTGTTCCAAGAAACGTTCTTGGTAGAGGGATGATTGCACCCAGTGATCAATTAACCAAGGGAATTATCGGAGTTGGAGGTATGGGACGAGGCCATATCAATTATGATAACACCCGAGTTGTTGCTATGTGTGATGTTGATAAAAATCATCTCTCGCAAGCAGCTGCTATGGTGAAAGATAAAATTAATCTTTACCATGATTTTAGAGACCTTATATTAGATAAGAATGTGGATATTGTACATATTGCAACGCCACCTCATTGGCATGGCATTATGTCGGTTCAAGCTGCTAAGGCGGGTAAAGACATTTTCTGCGAAAAGCCAATGACTCGTACAATTGGAGAAGGAAAGCGAATTAGAGAAGCAATTGCACAACATGGAAATATCTTCCGACTTAATACATGGTTTCGTTTTAGAGATCAATTCTACGGACTCGGGACACCTGTTAAACCACTTAAAAAACTAGTAGATAGTGGTATGCTAGGTTGGCCTCTAAAGGTGACAATTAGTCAGCATACCGGTTTCGACTGGAAGTTTTATTGGGTTGGAAAAAATCATCTTGAACCACAACCAATACCAAAAGAGCTGGATTACGATATGTGGTTGGGACCTGCACCATCCAAGCCCTATAATGCTCACCGTGTTCATAATACATTTCGTGGATATTGGGATTATGATGGCGGTGGACTTGGAGATATGGGTCAGCATTACATTGATCCTGTTCAATATCTTCTTGGGAAAGATGACACAAGTCCTATTAAGGTTGAAGTTGACGCTCCACAACAACATCACGATGCAGTGGGTACATGGAGAAGTATCACTTATACTTATGATGATGGTTGCCAAATTATTTTATGGGGTGGCGATTATGGAGAGCCTAATACTCCTTATATCTCTGGTCCAAACGGCAATGTTTACAGAAACTTTGTATGTGATATACCTGATTGGGAAAAGAAATTGGCCGACTTCCCTGAACCGGAAGAACAGAATACCGACTTCTTAGAGAGTATTCAAACAAGACAGAAGTATGCTCTTAACGAAATAAATGGTCACCGTTCAGCGACAATTGTAAACATGGGAGCAGTTGCATTGCAGCTCAACAGAACACTTGAGTTTGATCCGGTTAAAGAGTTGTTCGTTAATGATGAAGAGGCTAATCGTTTTATCGATCAACCAATGAGAGCTCCATGGTCAATTTAATCTTAAAAAATTAAAGAAAATGAAACAAGTCAAATATATAATACTCTGTTTATGTCTGTTGATTGTAAGCGGTGTGCAAGCACAAATACCTCAGGGCAAAACCAACGCTACAATTATCTCAGATGCACTTGACAAGTTGCCGGCTCAAACACAGGTTGAATACAATCAAATCATTAGCGATTTAGTATCTACAGGTGAAGAGGGTTTGCTTGATCTAATAGGCAGAATGATTCCCCCGGGCAATATTTCAAACGAAACATATGAGTTTGCAATTACCGGATGGACGCATTTTGTTGCTAATGATGATCAAAAGCGTTCGGAAGCAACCAAAGCTTTTGAAAAAGCGCTTGCAAAACCGATTGACAGAGAGATTAAAGCATATCTTGTACGTCATCTTAGAACAATTGGTTCTGACGATAATGTAGAAGTCCTTGCAGGTTTTCTGAACGACGAATATCTTTCTGATCCGGCCGCACAAGCATTGGTTAGTATTGGCACCAACAAATCTCATACTGCTTTATTGGATGCTTTAAAATCAGCATCATCTGATATTGTAAAACTCAACCTGACTAACGCTTTGGGTCATACTGATTTTTATTCTGCAGAACCAACACTCCTTTCATTATTAGAAAACAATAATGATGAGAGTATGGAAAAAGTACTACTTAATGCACTTGCAAATGTTGGGTCTAAAGCATCGATCAAACCATTGCGGAAAGCTGCAGAAGAAGTTAATTATTCATACAGCAATAACAGCGCTGTTGGATCTTATATTACCCTGTTAGAAAAATTAAAAAAATCAGATGCCAAAATCGTAAAGAAAGAGGCAAACAGATTGTTGTCTAATGCTGAAAAACAAGGAAAGCATGATTTAAAAATTGCTGCTGTCAAGATACTACTTGAACAAACATCAGTAAAACCTGACAAGATTCTTAAAAATGCAATCAAAGATGGCAACGCTAATTATTTGACCAATATTCTTGAAGTTTATCCATTCCGAAATGATATGAAATCAGTCAATCTCATTAAAAAGGAAATAGCTTCAAACAGATCACCTGAGGTACTAACCCCATTAATTTACTGGTTAGGTGAAAATAAATCAGACAACGTTGCTTCACTTTTATCTCGTCATATAAGTTCACCAAACAAAATGGTCCAAAAAGCCACTACACTGTCGCTTGTGAAAATTGGAGGAGAAGAATCACTTCTTGCTTTGACGGGGCTACTTAAAAGCAATGATGAAGCATCTATTGAACTTGCAAAAAATGCACTTATGAGTTACGATGGCAATATTTCAAATACACTTGCGTTAGTATTTAATGAGAGTGCTGATATCGGCAAAATAGCTGTACTTGAGATAATCGCTAATCGTAAGGACGAAAGCCAATACAATTTGGTGTACAACCAGATGTTAACAGACAACAAAGAAGTTAAATTAGTTGCAGCTAATTCACTAAAAGATGTGTCGACTGACAAGAACCTATCAGATCTATTCACACTGCTTGAGCAATCAGATAACGAATATGTTACTTCAATACAACAGGCAATTAACAATTCTTTAACATATCTTCCTTTAGATGAGCGAACTGACCTTGTTGCTGAAAAAATGAACAAATCTGCCAAAAAGCATCTTTATTATAGCGCTTTGGCAAGTATTGGTTCTTCGGATGCTATTAAGAAATTGTATGCTATCTTCAATAGTGAGAAAGGTGCAAGTAAAGAGGCTGCTTTTGATGCATTGACTAATATAAACTCTTTCCATGTTATTTATCCAATCCTAGAAATTGCAAGAAGTAGTAATGATAAAAAGGAACTGGAGAAAGTAACAGATGCACTAATTAACGTTATAGGCAAATCAAGTGAAACAGGTCAAGTGAAATATTTATATCTGCGTGAGGCGATGCAATTTGCACAAACCGACTTGCAGAAAAATAATATCCTCAGGCAAATAGGCAATACCGCTCAGTATCAAGCAATGTTGTATGCTGTTCCATTTATGGATAATCCTGCATATAGCGAATCTGCTGCTTTAGCTGTAATGAATATTGGGATCTCTAATTCTTCATTTGCCGGCGATGCAACAACTGCCGCTTTAAATAAAGCTGCTGAAACTCTAAATAATCCGGATGCCGACTATCAACGTCAATCTATAACAAAATTTCTTTCAGAAAATCCAAATGAAGGTGGTTTTGTATCACTTTTCAATGGTTATAATCTTGATGGATGGAAAGGCCTTGTTGCCAATCCAATAAAAAGATCTAAGATGAGCGAAAGGGAGCTTGCAGCAGCTCAGGTTAAGGCCGACAGTCAGATGAATCTCGACTGGAAGGTTGAGGGTGGAATGATTGTTTTTGACGGTCAAGGTTATGATAATCTTTGCACCGTAAAACAGTATGGAGATTTTGAGATGTTGATTGATTGGAAATTGTATCCCGGACCGGAACCTGATGCAGGTGTTTATCTTCGTGGCACTCCTCAAGTACAGATTTGGGATACAGCCAGAGTAAATGTGGGAGCACAAGTTGGATCAGGTGGACTTTACAACAACCAAAAAAGCTCAAGCAAGCCTTTGGCAGTAGCTGATCAGAAAGTTGGAGAATGGAATACATTCAGAATTGTAATGATTGGTGAGCAAGTATCTGTTTGGCTTAATGGAGCACTGGTAACCGACAATGTAATTTTGGAAAACTTCTGGGATAGAAGTCAACCAATTTTCCCAATCGAACAAATAGAATTACAAGCACATGGCAGTAAAGTAGCATATAGGGATATTTATATTAAAGAACTCCATTAAAAATTGTATACAACACATGTTATAGAAACATGATTACAATTTTTATACAAGCCTATTTAGAATTAAATTACTTTTACCAGTTGAAAATATAATTAGTTCGGGGGAAAGCAACATTGCTTTCCCCTTTTTTTCTGCAACTAATATAGCTTTTTAAAATTTACTATTAATATAAACTTATATCAATAGTAGATAAAGTTAAAATATTTGGACTCTTGCTCAATATTTGCATATATCTTCCTTATGTTTTAATAAGCCTGATATCAGCAAAATATAGATCAGATAATAGTATTATATGATTATCCGCAGTTCTTCCTAAAGAATTTAGCGAGAAAAAGTTATAAATAAGTTTCAAAAATGTTTGCACAATTCATTGATATTCATTATATTTACATCATCAACAATAAAATAATTCGAGCTATGAATATCCTGGATTTTGCCATAAATTACCCCGATGAGGAGTCCTGTCGGAAAAAATTCAAAGAACTAAGAGAGCAAATGGGTATAACTTGTCGTCATTGTAATTGTAAAGAACATTACTGGCTTCAAAACAAACAAGCCTATGAATGCAAGAGTTGCCATGCCCGCCAAACCCTGCGTTCAGGCACTGTCATGCAACACTCCAACCTGCCTTACCGTTACTGGTTCGTCGCCATGCACCTGCTCACAGCCACCAAGGGTTCCTTCTCTACGGCTGAACTGCAACGCCAATTAGGACACAAGCGCTATCAGCCGATATGGGAAATGGTCAATAAGCTGCGTGACGTGATGGGCAAGCGTGATGATGAGTACACACTTGAAGGTGCCATCGAGCTGGACGATGCCTTCTTTTCCACGGAAATATCCCTTGAAGACAGGGATAAACCGTTGAAACGCGGCCGCGGCAGTCAGAAAAAGACCAAAGTATTGGTAATGGCTGAAAGCAAAACAGTTGAAAGTCAAAAGCAGGCAAGAAACCAAAGAAGGTCAGATACCTGAAAATGAAAGTAATCAACGATTTGAAGTCCGATACAATCACAAAGAATGTCAAAGAACACATCGAGAACACGGCGGATTTAACCACCGATGATTCGACTTCCTATACACAATTAAAAGAACATGTCCATTCGCATACGGCATCTGTCATCCCACCCAAGGAGCTCCCCAGTGTCCTGCCCTGGGTCCATACGGCAATAAGTAATGCCAAGCGACAATTATTGGGCGTATATTACAAAATGAAACCCGAATACTTACAATATTATCTAAATCAGTTCTGTTACAAGTTCAACAGGCGTTATTTCGGTGAGAAGCAGTTTGACCGGCTTCTGGTAGCTGCCCTCACTTACACACCCGATTTCAAATCAAGAATTTATAATAGGAACTATTGCGGATAATCATATAGTATTATATATAAAAAACTAAATTGAGGTCTGTATGAAATGTAACACTTATCACCTTTATGTGCAAATAAGAGTATTCACAAATGTTCTGTGAGCAAGGCACAGAACAAAAATCACACAACGTTAAATTTTGACTTATTTAAACAATAATAACAGACACCCATACAATAACCGCCTCTTTTATTTATAAATTTGTAAATTATGTGATATGTTGTACACCAAAAATTTGATAATCTAATAAAAACAAATCAATATGTCAACAACAGCTAATTTGTATTCGTTAAATCTAAGCAACACAAAAACGTATCTGTTTGCAGCAGCTTTCGTTGTGGGTAATCTGTTGCTGCCTCAGCTTGCGCATCTTGTTCCGCAGGGGGGATTCATATTTCTACCAATTTATTTCTTCACACTTATTGCTGCTTATAAATATGGAATACATGTTGGATTAATTACGGCAGCTTTATCACCACTAGCCAACAACTTGTTTTTTGGCATGCCCCCTTCTGTAGTTTTACCGGCAATTATAATTAAATCGATATTCCTTGCAATTGCCGCAGCTTTGGCTGCAAAACATTTTGGAAAGGTTTCACTTATAGGAATACTTATGGCAATTCTGGCTTATCAGTTTATTGGTACAGGGGTTGAGTGGGCAATGACTCAAAACTTTAATATAGCCATACAGGATTTCAGAATCGGTGTTCCGGGAATGCTTATTCAGCTCTTTGGTGGTTATTTTATATTGAAAGCTATCTCCAAAGTTTGAGATGATTAGAGAGAAATCATTTGAGGATATTCTTCAACGTATTCGTGAAATCACGTTTGTGGAAACGTTTGATTTAATTGTTGCAATTGCTAATGGGGGTATTATTCCGGCAGCAATAATAAACCAGCGACTAAATGTAGGTATTGAACTATTGAAAATCAATCTTCGAGACCCTAACCAGAAACCAAAATATAATAGTCCGAAACTTATTTCACCAATCGGTTTTGAGTTTAAAGAAAAGACTATTCTGCTGGTGGAGGACCGTATAAAAACAGGGGCGACTGTAAAATTCGCCATAGATCTTTTACATGGTGCTAAGCAAATAAAAACCTTTGCAGTAAACGGAAGGGCAGATTATTCTTTGTATGATGAAGGATGTTTTAAATTCCCATGGATTGTATGAGGAGAAGTCAATCTTTCATCTTTTTATTCTTAACTACATTATACACGGCTTATTGCAATGCGAACGACACTATTGTTCTGGATGAGGTGATAGTGACAGGTAGTATCCCTGAAGTAAACCTACGAGATCTGTCGATGAGTATCACAGTGGTATCTAAAAATCAAATTGATGCCAGAAAGGATCATTCACTCTTGCTACTTCTTACGGAGGAGGTACCGGGACTGTTTATTACTCAGCGAGGGGTTATGGGTTGTGGTGTTGCCAAAGGTGCAGCTGGAGCTATGAGCAGATTAAAGAGAGCGCTTTATTGCTAAATGCTCGAACTAATTACAGAGCATTTGATTGGATGAATCTGTTTGTGAGAGGTGAGAATTTGCTTAACCAAGTGTATGAAGTGAATGCAGGCTATCCGATGCCCGATCTCACCCTTTATGGAGGAATGAGTCTAGTGTTTTAAAGCATAAATTTCAAAATTAACTAAGTAAGCAACTAATCAGAACTAATAACTGAAACAACAATAAAACCAGAAATTATGGACAGAAGGAAATTTTTACGTTCAGTTGCCTTAACAGGTGCTACACTTACAACCATGAAAGAGGCTGATGCTATGAGCATACTGACTCAATCCTTTGAAACAACCAACGCAGCATCAAACTTTGATTTGGTTGCAGTGTTGGGAGGTGAACCGGAAGAAATGTTCAAAAAAGCTATTATAGAGATGGGTGGAATGAACAAGTTTATCAGCAAAGGTGATAAAGTATGTGTTAAACCCAATATTGGTTGGGATCAACCGGTGGAGATGGCTGCTAATACTAACCCAAAACTAGTTACAGAGATTATAAAGCAATGTTTTGCTGCAGGTGCATCACAAGTTACTGTGTTTGACCATCCATGCGACGATTGGCGAAAATCTTATACAAACAGCGGTATTGAGGAGGCTGCTAGAAATGCAGGAGCTAATGTTGTTCCGGCAAATTTAGAGTCATATTACAGGTCAGTTTCAATACCAAAAGGTAGAAGTCTTAAGAATGCAAAGATTCACAATGCTATATTGGATAGCGATAAATGGATTAACGTGCCTGTTCTTAAAAACCATGGTGGCGCACAACTTACCATTTCAATGAAAAACTATATGGGCATTGTTTGGGACAGAGGGTTTTTCCATGCAAACGACCTTCAGCAATGTATTGCAGATATTTGCACATTTGAGAAAAGACCGGTACTGAATGTTGTTGATGCATACAGGCTAATGAAAACAAGTGGTCCTAGAGGTAAATCTTTGTCTGATGTCGTTCTTTCAAAAGGATTGTTTGTATCTCAGGATATCGTTGCAGTTGATACGGCCGCTGCCACTTTCTTTAATCAGGCAAGAGAGATGCCATTAGAGAATGTAACTCATATTGTGAAAGGAGAAGAGCTTGGAGTAGGAACAATGAAACTTGACAAATTAAATATTAAGAGAGTTAGAATCTGATAGTTATCATAAAAAATTAAATTATTAACAGTTAATCATTAAACAGCTGAATAAAAAAACTATGTTAAAGAAAATCCGAATAATACTATCTGTTGTTATTTTTGTATTTATTACACTATACTTTCTGGATTTCAGGGACCTCCTTCCTGAGAGGCTAAACTTTCTTACTGAATTTCAGTTTATACCTGCACTGTTATCATTGAATATAATTATTCTGGCATCACTGCTACTTCTTACTTTGCTGCTAGGAAGAGCCTACTGCTCGTCCATCTGTCCAATGGGAATATATCAGGATTTTATTTCATGGTTATCAAAAAAGAGTAACAAGAAAAAGAGGTATAAGTACAGCAAAGCGAAAAATGTTTTACGATGGAGTGTGCTTGGGTTAACCATTGTTGCATTTATTTTCGGTTTCAATTTCCTTGTTGGACTTCTTGATCCTTACGGTGCGTATGGAAGAATTGCAACTCATCTTTTTAGACCGGCATATCTTGAAGGGAATAATATTCTTGCATCAATATTTACATCTTTCAATAACTATACATTCTATAAGGTGGGTATTTATATGATAAGTATTTCATCTACTATTATTGCACTAATCACACTATTAGCGATTGGATATATGGCATGGAAAGGAGGAAGGACGTACTGCAACACCATTTGTCCGGTTGGCACCACTCTAGGATTTATAAGTAAATATTCTCTTCTGAAAATTCAGTTTGTTGATGATAAGTGCAATATGTGCGGACTGTGCGCTATGAAGTGTAAGGCTTCATGTATCGACTCAAAAAACAAAAGGATTGATTATAGCAGATGTGTTACCTGCTTTAATTGCATTGAAGTTTGCAATAGAAGTGCTATGAAGTACACTATTGGCATTCCAAATCGGAAAACTGAATTTAAAAAGAATTCTATTATAGGAGTTGAAAGTGTAAATGAAACAGAAATTGTTAAAAAAACAGAGACAGTAAAAGTAGTTAAATCTGTGTCTACTTTTAAGCCAATAGCTGTAACTAGTACTATTAACGAGTCGAAACGACGATTCCTTTCTACATCCCTTATTACAGGTTTAGCTGCAGGAAAGTTGTTCGCTCAGAATTTCTCCGACAACATTTTTACTCTACCTGACGAGATAATGCCAAAACGAGAACTGAAACGCCAAATCCCCATAGCGCCTCCTGGAGCACTCTCATTCGATAATCTGAGAGAAAAATGTATCTCATGCCACCTGTGTGTAAGCAAATGCCCAAGTCATGTTATAAAGCCTGCATTTTTGGAATATGGACCCGGAGGTATGATGCAACCAAAGTTATATTTCGATAAAGGTTTTTGTAATTATGATTGTACAATTTGTGGTGAAGTATGCCCTACCGGAGCACTTGTTCCACTAACTCTGGAAGAAAAAAATCATACTCAAATGGGTAAAGTGCATTTTATTTTAGAAAACTGCATCGTTTACTACAACGAAACAAATTGCGGTGCTTGTTCAGAACACTGTCCAACTCAGGCTGTGCGAATGGTTCCATATAAAGGTCATCTAACCATTCCAAAAACAGACCAATCAATTTGTGTTGGTTGCGGTGGATGTGAATATGTCTGTCCTGCAATTCCTTTCAAAGCAATATATGTGGAAGGAATCTCCCGGCATAATACCATTAAGATTAAACATGATGAAATTGAGGAGATTGTGATTGATGATTTTGGCTTTTAAGATTTTATAGTGATTTACTTTACGCTAAGTTTGCAAAACACTCTGTTATGCAACTTAAATGACATAATTAATTAATTTCTACAAGTATATTTGCACAAGAAAATAATTTTAAAAGGAATGAGAAAAATTATACTCAGCATCTTCGTATTAACGATTATGCTAACAACAAAAGCGCAAAATAATATTCAAAGAGTATTACAAGAAATTGAGTCTAACAACACCACCCTACTCGCTCTCCAAAAACAAATTGAAGCAAAAAAGATTGGTAATAAGACCGGAATATATTTACCAAATCCTGAAGTGGAGTTTGGTCATTTATGGGGGAGTCCAACCGAATTAGGGAATGAAAATTCTATTATTGTAAAACAATCACTTGATTTTCCAACTGTATACAGTCATAGGTCCAAGATATCTAATATGGAAAATAAAAATCTCGATATACTTTACAACTCCGAGAGAATTAATATTTTACTAAAAGCTAAGAAACTAGCTATTGAACTTGCATATTATAATGCTTTATCAAATGACTATGTAATCAGAGTTCAAATGGCAAAAGAGATATCCGACTCTTATGACAGAATGTATGAACAGGGAGAAATTGCAAAGTTAGAGAGAAATCAAGTAAATATGAGTCTAATTTCTTGTATCAATGATACAAGAAAAATTGACATTGAGAGAAAAGCACTACTGAATGAACTAAAATCACTTAATGGAGGTAAAGATATTGATTTTAATGCTACTGAAACTCCAATATCACCATTACCTAAAAACTTTAATCAATGGTATGCCGAAGTTGAACTTCATAGTCCGTTAATTCAACATTTGAATCAACAGATCAATATCGGCAGGCAACAAGTAAAACTTAAAAAAGCATTAAGCTTACCTAAAATATCAGCCGGATACTCATATGAAGAGATTTTGAATGAAAAATTACAGGGTATAATTTTCGGTGTTACTATACCACTTTGGGAAAACAAGAATACAGTGAAACAGGCTAAGGCTGAACTACTTTCGAATGAATATTCTTTGGAAGACAATAAACTGCAGTTTTACAATCATTTATATACTCTTTATGAGAAATCTGTGGGACTTCAGGAGGCAGTTGACCAATTCAGGAAAACGCTTTCATCATACAACAGCGTGCCAATGCTTAGAAAAGCACATGAATCTGGCGAGATTTCACTCCTTAATTATTTTATTCAAGCAGAAGCATATTACGATGCATATAATAATATGCTTGAGATTGAGAGGGATTATGCTATAGCAATTGCTGTGCTTACTGCAGTCCTACTTTAATTTATACTGAACTTATTACCGTATCACCTTTAACAAAAACGTTTATTAAACATTTTTATTTTGTTAAATATAAAATAATTCATAGTTTTGCGGGTTATGAAAAGAGTTATAAGTATAATACTAGTTTTTGTGACAATGGTCTCAGCAATACATCCAATTATTGCTATGCATTATTGTGGAAACGAACTCTATTCATATTCAATCATTCAATCTGATATTATTCCTGAGTCATGCTGTAATGAAACCAAAGAATTACACATGCTTGATATTTCAGGACAAAAATGTTGTGACACAAAGCTATTAGAGCTATCAACAGATGAATATAAAAATCCAACTAATCATTTTATTTCAAGGGTAAACTTACCGATAAAAAATTTGGGATTTTTCATAAATTTAAGTCTGTTCAATAAACCGGAACATGAAACAGTTACTCAATTATCTGTTTTAAAATTTCCACCAAAAGGACTTTTCTTTAAAGATGTAAGTATTAATAACTACATCTGCATTTACCGTATTTGATACCTAATATTTAATTGAAAACAGTATAAGGAGATTTACGTTTACCTTAATATGTCTGTTTGCAATTATCATCTTTACGCCTAAACACCACAGGCAAAAAACACCACAGGCTCTTCAATGGTTTAAGTAAATAGCCTATCCAATTACAAAAACAAATTAATATTATATTCTATGATCAACAAAATCATAAAGTATTTCCTGAACAACAGGGTGATAACCATACTTTTACTGGCCATCATAATTATTTGGGGAATATCTACTGCCCCGTTCAACTGGCACAGTTTTTTGCCTAGGAATCCTGTTCCTGTTGATGCTATTCCTGATATTGGAGATAATCAGCAAATTATATCTACCGAATGGATGGGTCGATCTCCGAAAGATATTCAGGAACAGATAACCTATCCGCTTACAACTTCGTTACTTGGTATACCGGGTGTAAAAACTATCCGAAGTTCATCAATGTTTGGAATGTCATTCATATATGTAATCTTTGAAGACGATGTGGAATTTTATTGGAGTCGCTCCCGAATTTTAGAGAAACTAAACTCACTTTCTGCAGGCACACTTCCTAGTGGAGTTCAACCAAGCCTTGGGCCTGATGCAACAGCATTAGGGCAAATATTCTGGTACACTCTTGAGGGGCGCAACCCTGCAACAGGTAAACCCACAGGGGGATGGGATCCGGCAGAACTCAGGTCTATTCAGGATTATCAAGTAAAATACAGTCTTGCATCTGCCGGTGGCGTTGCTGAAGTAGCATCAATTGGAGGTTTTATAAAAGAGTACCAGGTAGAAGCTAATCCTGATGCAATGAGGGCATATAACTTGACTCTAATGGACCTGATGCATGCAATACAAAACAGTAATCTCGATATTGGTGCTGAAACTGTTGAGATAAACAAGGTGGAATATCTTGTTAGAGGACTTGGATATATAAAGTCAATATCCGATTTGGAAGAAGCAGTTGTTACTGTTCGAGAAGGGTTACCCGTAAAGCTTAAAGATGTCTCATTTATAAATCTTGGCCCCGCTACACGTCGTGGTGGTCTCGACAAAGAGGGTGTTGAAGCTGTTGGAGGGGTTGTTGTTGCTCGCTATGGCTCCAATCCACTTGAGGTTATTAATAATGTAAAAGAGCAGATTGAATTTTTGGAATCGGGACTGCCCCAGAAAACACTTTCCGACGGAACGGTATCAAAAGTTACAGTAGTTCCATTTTACGACAGAACAGGATTGATTCATGAAACAATTGGTACGCTTGAAAACTCACTGACACTGGAAATACTTATTACAATTATTGTTGTGATAGTTTTGGTTCTAAATCTTAGAGCATCAGTAGTTATTTCAAGCATTCTCCCTGTAGGAGTTCTTTTCACATTCATTGTTATGCGCAATATGGGTATTGACGCAAACATTGTTGCTCTATCCGGTATTGCGATTGCGATTGGCGTGATGATAGATATTGGCGTTGTGTTTGTTGAGAGTACCATCCGAAATATGGAGATGGAAGATAACAAAGACAAGCTGAAAGGTAAACCGTTCATCAACCTGATTCATAAAAGTATAAGTGAGGTATCAAGCGCAATATTAGTTGGCTTCTTAACTACAGTTATCAGCTTTTTGCCCGTATTTTTCCTTGAGGCACAAGAAGGAAAGATGTTTAGTCCACTTGCCTACACAAAAACCATTGCAATTGTAACAT
Organism: Fermentimonas sp.; assembly: GCA_041859795.1. Classification (GTDB taxonomy): domain Bacteria; phylum Bacteroidota; class Bacteroidia; order Bacteroidales; family Dysgonomonadaceae; genus Proteiniphilum. The sequence goes on along the minus strand of JBFLFV010000003.1, from coordinate 16,950 downwards.
CTTTTATACTGGGTATAACAGTTATTCCAACACTTATATACTATTTTTTCTCTTTTAAAATCACATCTGACAAAGTTAGAAAAGTAGGAAATTATATTCTTGTAATAGGTGGGATAACACTTCTATTTATTACCGGTAACCTATTATATATTGCTCTACCGCTTTTTGGACTAAACAATATCTTTTCTCATAAATGGTCACATAAGAAAATTGGCAATATCATAAATATTACCATTGCCATTATTGCAGTTTCCTATCTGCTTACTATTGAATGGTTGCCCCTTGGAACAAATACAGGAATAATCAGAAACTTCCTGTTTGTCATAATAATAATTGCTGTTGTACTGGGACTCCTTTGGTCGCTCGTCATTTATTATGAAGATATTCTTAGGTGGAGCTTAGCTAACAGATGGAAATTCATGGCTATCCCAATTGTAACAGTAATGTTTGGTATAGTAATATGGCTTGGATTCGACAAAACATTCTCAATTGTTGCAAAAGGATTTGAAACAGTTGGTTGGAAATCATTTAGACAAAACGGTTTCTGGCAATCTGCAAGCAACAGATTTCCAGGTTTAGGGCAAGAATTCATGCCCAGTCTCAACGAAGGTTCATTCCTGCTAATGCCTACAACCATGCCACATACAGGAATTGAGCAAAACATTGAGTATATATCACTGTTAGATAAACGAATATCCAACATTCCGGAAGTTGAACAAACAGTAGGCAAATGGGGAAGAGTAAATTCGGCTCTCGATCCTGCTCCAACTCAAATGTTTGAGAATACAATCAACTATATACCTGAATTTATTCTTGATGAAGATGGCCATCGCCAAAGATTTAAAACTAATAGAAAAGGTGAGTTTATCTTAATTGATGGTTCAACTTATGATCAGCAGAATGAGGAATTTAGATTGATTCCTGCCGACAGTCTAATCAAATCCGGATATGGAAAATATTTTAGACAATGGCGTCCACACATTAAAAACCCTGATGATATCTGGCAAGAGATTGTGAATTCTTCACATCTACCCGGGATGACCTCAGCACCTAAGTTGCAACCTATAGATGCACGTTTAGTAATGCTATCTACAGGAATGCGTGCACCTATGGGTGTAAAAGTATATGGTCCTGATCTTGAATCAATAGAAATAGCAGGTAAAACTCTTGAAGGTGCACTAAAAGATGTGCCTTCAGTATTACCTTCAACTGTATTCTATGACAGAGCTGTTGGATCTCCATATATTGAGATTAAACTGAACAGAACAAATATGGCACGATATGGAATTACTGTAACAGATCTTCAGGATGTAATAAGTGCTGCTGTTGGTGGAATGGCATTGACAACCACAGTTGAAGGCCTTGAACGATATCCGGTAAGATTAAGATACCCACGCGAAATGAGAGAGAGTCCGGAAGAACTCACCAAACTAATTATTCCTACTGCAACAGGTGCTCAGATCCCTCTTGGAGATGTTGCTGAGATTGAATACACCAGAGGTGCACAGATGATACAGAGTGAAAACACATTTCTGGTTGGATATGTAATTTTTGACAAGATTGCAGGTAAGGCAGAAGTGGATGTTGTGCATGATGCTCAAAAAGTACTACAGGAGAAAATTAATAATGGGGAAATCAGTCTGCCAAAAGGGGTCTCATACACATTTGCGGGTAATTACGAGCAACAAGCACGTGCAGCACAGAGATTATTGATAATTATTCCTATAAGCCTTATAAGTATTCTACTGATACTTTACTTCCAGTTTAAATCTGTAACTGCATCATTCATCCACTTTTCGGGAGTTTTTGTTGCACTTGCAGGTGGGTTCATACTATTATGGTTGTATGGCGAACCCTGGTTTATGAACTTCTCGGTAGCCGGTACAAATATCAGGGATATGTTTCAGATGCATCAAGTAAACCTTAGTATTGCAGTGTGGGTTGGATTTATTGCCTTATTTGGTATTGCTACTGACGATGGCGTACTAATGGGTACATTTATTCACGATACATTTCTGGAGAGAGATCCTCAAACAAAGGATGAAATTAGAGAGGCTGTTGTATATGCCGGACTAAAGAGAGTTAGACCAGCCGTTATGACTACTGCTTCAACACTTATTGCTTTTCTGCCTGTACTTACTTCAACCGGAAAGGGTTCAGATATAATGGTACCTATGGCAATTCCAACATTTGGAGGTATGATAATTCAATCGATGACAATGTTTGTGGTTCCCATTCTTCAATGTTGGTGGAGAGAGGGTGTTATTAAAAGAAAAGATAAAACAGAACAAAAAAGAATAAACAATTATGATACAGTTTAATATCAAACATATAACCATTCTACTGATTACAGTTGTTTTGGCGACCAATTTAAAGGGACAGGGAACTGATTCGCTCAACCACTATCTTGAGATAGCAGCAAGAAATAATCCCGGTTTAAATGCTGATTTTCTTGTATATAAGGCATCACTTGAAAAAGTACCACAAGCAGGAGTATGGCCCAATCCGCAGCTCGACATCGATTTTTTTCTTAAACCGATGGATATTGTGGGAGGTCGACAGATAGCTGATTTCACTCTCATGCAGATGTTCCCTTGGTTTGGAACTAAAAAATCAGCTCAAACAGAAGCAACCCATATGGCCAAAATGTCATATGAGCAATTCAGAGAGACAAGGGATAACCTATATTTGGAAGTATATACCCAATGGTATAAACTTTCATCCCTAAAAGAACAGCTTAAAAACAATCGTGAAAATCTCAAACTGTTAAAACAACTTGAGGATCTTGCCCTTCGCAGAATATCCACATCATTCAGCGGTTCATCATCAGATTACACTGTCCCTGCCCCTTCACCTGTAGCAAAAAACAGTAATTCGTCCTCTAGTGGCAGTGCAATGGCAGAAATGGGTAACACTGCTCCCGGCATGTCAGACGTACTTCGTGTTCAACTGGAAATGGTTGAAATTGAGAACAACATAGAAAGTCTACTTTCTGATATAGCAGCTGAAATAGCCAAATTCAATGCTTTGCTTAACCGTCCGGTTGATATTGAAGTATTGATACCCGATTCAATCACTACAGTACCTTTTATTTTCGATGAAAGAGTCTCAATAAGTGAGATTGAGATGCAGAATCCAATGTTAGGTATGTTAGAAGAAGAAGAACAAGCTTACCGAGCAAAGCAAGATATGGATAAAAAAATGAGTTATCCTATGTTCGGTATCGGATTGCAATATATGCTGATTGGTGAAAACAAAGGGGCGCCGATGAACCTAACGATGAAACCGGAAATGAACGGTATGGATATGATCATGCCTATGTTTTCTATTACCCTCCCAATATACCGAAATAAATATAGGGCTCAACAGCGTGAAAGCCGTTTTATGTGGCAATCGGCCAAGGAAAAGTACAACAATACACTTAATTTACTTCAATCAGATCTTTTCAAACTTAAACAGCAGCTTGACAATGCAGAACGAAAAATTACACTTTATCAAAAACAGGAACAATTGGTACGTGTAACTTATCAGTTGGTTGTGCAGGAATTTGTTACTGCAAAAAGTGATCTCACCAATGTTATTCAAGTCCAACGTCAACTTCTAAATTATCAATTACGAAAAGCAGAAGCTATTGCAGAATACAACACAATGGTGGTATCTATCCGAAAATTGGGTTCTTTCAATACGTCAAACAACTAAAAAACTTCAACAATATGAATAACAATAAAATTAAAGGGATTACTAAACATCCATATTTCAGATATGCATTAATATTACTAATCGGATTATTTCTAGGTTGGCTAATATTCTCAGGAAATAACAGAAATCATTCTTCACTACAAACAACTGCTTTGGAAGAAGAGCATGATCATGATCACGGAACTGAGCAGACAGTTTGGACTTGCTCAATGCATCCACAAATAAGAATGGATGAACCGGGATTATGCCCTCTTTGTGCAATGGATTTAATACCGCTACAAACAACCGGTTCAGGTGATGCAGCTATTGACCCTGATGCTATTCAAATGAGTATAGAGGCAATAGCTCTTGCAAACATACAGACCACAACTGTTAACCGTCAGAATCCTGTCAAAGAAGTTAGACTATATGGAACAATTCAGGTAGATGAGAGATTGTCGCAGTCGCAAACCTCTCATGTGAGCGGTCGAATAGAAAAGCTATTTGTCTCCTTTACCGGAGAGAGTGTACGCCGTGGGCAACCCATAGCTACTATTTATTCACCTGATCTGCTAAATGCGCAACAAGAACTAATTGAGGCAGTTAAAATGAAAGACTTACAGCCAACTATTTTAGAGGCGGTAAGGGAAAAGCTGCGTTTGTGGAAGCTCACTAACGAGCAGATAGCAAGTATAGAACAGTCTGGTGAAGTAACACCAACAATTGATGTAATTGCAACCACTAACGGAATAGTAATTTCAAAAAATGTAAGTCAAGGTGATTATGTAAATACAGGCACCATTCTGTTCGACATAGCCAACTTATCGCAAGTTTGGGCAGTATTTGATGCTTATGAATCAGACCTTCCTTTCCTTAAAAAAGGAGATAAGCTAGAGTACACGATGCAGTCACTTCCGGGTAAAAAGTTTTCAGGAACAGTATCATTTATAAACCCAATACTTGACCCGATTACGAGAACTGCAAAAATACGTGTTGAAACTTCTAACCCTAGAGGAGAACTTATGCCGGAGATGTATGCAAGTGCCATTGTAAACGCTCAACTAAAACAATACAACAACGAGCTTGTTATTCCTAAATCATCAATTCTTTGGACTGGTAAGCGCTCAATTGTATATGTAAAACAACAAAACACAGAAACACCTGCTTTTATGCTTCGTGAAGTGGAACTTGGACCTTCGCTTGGTGATTCGTATGTTATTTTGTCAGGAGTTGATGATGGAGAGGAAATAGTCACAAATGGTACATATATTATTGATGCAAGTGCTCAATTATCGGGTAAACAAAGTATGATGAACGAAAGTGCGGTCAGAGCAGTTACAGGACATGAGGCCCATACGATGAATAGAAGCAGTACCTCCTCCGAGGCAGATCACAATGGCCACAACATACAGTCTGCAGCTACGGGTGAAGAGCACGTGATGCTAACTGTACAGGGGTTATGTGAAATGTGCAAAGATCGTATTGAGAAGACGGCAAAATCGGTTAACGGTGTCACCTCAGCCAGTTGGGACTTAAAAACAAAACAATTGCATCTTGATTTCAATCCTGACAAAACATCTGTTGATAATGTTGCTAAAGCCATTGCTGCTTCAGGACATGATACCGATAAACACAAAGCTGATAATGCAACGTATGACGCATTGCCGGCCTGTTGTAAATACAGATAGCAGATACACACGAGCTAGCTATTTTAGTATTCAAAGCTTACTAAAATCTAGCCGATATTGTAGATTTGAGGTGATTCAGGACCTAAAGGTAGACCAAAAATAATCCAAATTATGAGTAATAGTGTCCACCCAATAAAAAATGCTATTGAGTAAGGTAACATATTGCCTACAATTGTACCAAATCCTGCATCTTTCTTATATTTTTGGAAATAAACAATTATAAGTGCAAAGAAGCTCATCATTGGTGATATAATGTTTGTAACACTATCTCCTACCCTGTACACTGCTTGAGACAGTTCGGGCGAATACCCCAGTAGCATAAATATTGGAACAAAAATTGGTGCCATAATCGCCCATTTAGCAGATGCACTTCCCATAAACAGGTTTATAAATGCAGAAAATATTACAAACATTATGACTAATGGAATCAAACCAATGTTAAGACTCTGCAGCAACTCTGCGCCTGAGATTGCGAGCAGCACACCAAGATTACTCCACTGAAACCAAGCAACAAACTGTGCAGCAAAAAAAACGAGAACCAAGAAAGACACAAGAGTTTTGAAACTTTGATTCATCCCATTTATAATATCAGATGATTTTTTGAATGTACCAACTGTATATCCATAAACAACACCCAAAGTTGATGTAATCAGGAATAAAAATGCAATAAAGCCTCTTAATAACGGAGAGTGTAAAATAGTATTATCAGGTCCTCTTAAGAAACCATTGTCCGGAATAATTGCTATTAGTATCAATGCTAACCACACCAATACTGCCAATCCGGTATTTCTAAGACCTTTGCGTTCAACTGGCGTTAACTTTGTAATTTCTTCCGGTTCAACATCACCAGTATATTTACCCAATCGAGGTTCAACAATTTTATCAGTAACAATAGTTCCTAAAATTGTAATAAGAAAGGATGAAACTGCCATAAAATAATAGTTGACAGTAGGCATAACAATATATTCAGGGTCTAGAATCTGAGCAGCCTCAGTAGAAAGACCTGCAAGCAAAGGATCAATAGTTCCAATTAAAATATTTGCACTAAAACCTCCACTAACGCCTGCAAATGCAGCTGCCATACCTGCTAAAGGGTGTCTCCCCAGTGAATGAAATATTACTCCTGCAAGAGGAATAATAAGAATATAACCCACATCTGAAGCAACATTAGAAAGCGCGCCTGTAAAAACAACCATAAATGTTACACTTTTGGGAGGAGCTTTTACAAGCAAAGCTTTAACAGCAGTACTAATAAGTCCACTACTCTCAGCAACACCAATACCCAGTAATGCCACCATAACAATACCAAGTGGAGCAAAGCCGGTGTAACTTGAAACCATATCAAGAAGAATTCTGTGTACTCCCTCTTTTGAAAGAAGGTTAATTACATCAACAGTCTCCCCTGTAGCAGGATGAATTCTGCTCCATCCAAGCATACCTCCCAATGCGGAGACAATAAGTGTGATGAGGGCAAATATTGCAAATAAAATTGCGGGATGTGGTAGGGCGTTACCCCCTTTTTCAATAAATCGTATAAAACCTTTGCTGGTAGTTGACTTGTTTTCTGACATTTAACTATCACTTTTTCATCTTAAAATCACAGTATAATTTTTAGATGTATAAAAATATTGTAATTTTTAATAGGCAAAGATAAAATAAAGTTGTAGTTATCCATAATTAACATGGATTTTTCTTTAACAATAAATACAAGTTTCCTTTATTGGTTTAGCAGCGACTTCATAAAAACTCAAATAAAAACAGTAAATCAAATTTACAAGGGACAATAAAATTGAGGAGTTATTACATCTCATCCATAATAAATGAAATCGGATCAGAAATATACTCAACAATTCTATTTAAAAAACGAGTTGTTTCACCACCATCAGCAACACGATGGTCAACAGAAAGTGAAAGGGGCATAATAGTTCCAATTACGATTTCATCCCCTTTTACTATAGGAGTTTTTAGAATTCTTCCAATTCCAAGTATACCGGCTTGAGGATAATTTATTACAGGAGTTGCGAAAATCCCTCCTATTGAGCCAAAGCTGGTTATGCTAAATGAACCATCTTTTAGATTATCTAAAGTAAGCTTTCTTGTCCTTGCTTTTTCGGCCAATTCACCAATTTGCTTGGCAATCTGAAAAACAGACAATCTGTCGGCATCACGAATTACAGGAACAACCAATCCATCAGGTGCATCCACAGCAATACCAATATGATAACGATTTCGATAAATAATACGATTGTTTTCCATGTCCAGCTGCGAGTTAAGCTGAGGGTGATGTTTTAAAGCTTGTGCTACAGCTTTTATAATGAATGGCAGATATGTTAATTTTACATCATTATCTGCAAATCTTTGTTTGTATTTTTCTCTAACTTTTATTAATCCTGTAATTTCAACCTCTTCAAAAACAGTCATATGCGCAGCACTTTGCTTTGATTGAAGCATATTTTTTGCAATTGTTTTCCTAATTTGCGAAAGTGGGGCATATATAACATCATCTGTAACTTTTTCTGCTGAAATATTATTATCTACTAACAGATTATTTACAGATCCTTTTTGAGCGTTAAAATTAACAACATCTTCTTTTTTAACTCTTCCTGAAGGGCCACTACCCTGAACCTCATTTATATCAATTCCATACTGTTTTGCCATAGCTCTCGCTACCGGAGTTGCTAAAGCTTTACGAGTTTGAGATTCTATACTATCACCTTTATCAGAGAAACCTTCGTGACTTGCTGCAATCACAGAGTCTTTCCCGGCAACCTCAATAGTTCCAACAACTGAACCGGCATCATCATCATCGTTGTTATCTTCTAATTCTGTGATTGTGTCTATTGTAGTTCTATCAATTTTCTTCTGTTGATTTTTGCGCAATTGATCTGCATCAGTTTCCTCTAATTGAATATTCTCTTTTACCAAATCTCCCCCTTTTGCCTCTCCTTCTACTTCAAACTCAACCAAAGACGAGCCAACTTTTACAACATCATCAATATCCCCATGTAACTTAGTTATAACCCCATCTTTGGGAGATGGTATATCAGCAACCACCTTATCAGTTTCCATCTGAACAAGTATATCACCTACTTTAACTTTATCTCCTACTTTAACATACCACTCAAGTATGGTCCCCTCTTCGAGCCCTTCGCCCAGATCCGGAAAATTAAATACAAATTTCATAAAGGTAAATATTTGGTTATTAAAACTTAAAGCTTTTCTCTATCTCGTAAAATATTCTCTCAGGAGAAATAATATAATATTTTTCTCCTTGAGCAAGAGGCACTATGATATCGTAACCCATAACTCTCCTTGGAGGAGCTTCCAAATAAAGGAAAGCCTCTTCATTTGCTATTGCTATTAATTCAGAACCTACACTAAATGATTCATGAGTTTCGGCAACAATAATTACTCGACCTGTCTTTCTAATCGATTTACCTATTGTTTCTCTGTCGATAGGATAAATTGAACGCATATCAATAAGCTCAACAGATATTCCTGCCTCTTTAGCCATTAAGATTGCCTTTTGACACTCACGAATCATTGCACCGAAAGCAACAATAGTTATATCCGTGCCCTCTTGAACCACCTTTGCTTTATCAAGTGGTAAAGTGAACTTTTCATCTGAAACCTCTTGCTTTATTGCACGATAAATTCTTTTTGGTTCCATAAAAATAACCGGGTCTTCACTTTCGATAGCAGAAATCAATAATCCTTTTGCATCATGAGGAGTAGATGGTGCAACTACCTTCAATCCCGGAAGATGTGCAAATAGAGCCTCAGGACTATCAGAGTGATGCTCCAAAGCATTTACACCCCCACCGTAAGGAAACCGTATCACCATCGGAACAGTATATTTACCGCGAGAACGATTCTGCATACGAGATACATTTGATGCTATCTGATTAAATGCCGGATATGTAAACCCATCAAACTGAAGCTCCACAATAGGTCTCAGCCCCGAAACAGCCATTCCCATAGCTGTACCTACAATTCCAGACTCCGCAAGTGGTGAATCAAAAACACGGTCAGCACCATATTTCTTTTGAAGGCCTTCAGTAACACGGAAAACACCTCCTTCAACACCTACGTCCTCACCATATATTACAATACTCTTATCTTCATTAAGCTTAATATCCAGCGCATTATTTATCGCTTTCACAATAGTCATAACACTCATTTCCGACTCTCCTTCCAATTTAAAAACTGTTCATACTCTGCTTTTTGTCTTTTCAGATCCTCAGGTTTATCTGTGTACATATAATCAAAAACGTCATCGATTGGATAGTTTTTATTTTTTTCAGCATCAACAAATTGAGAGTTTATTTCATTTTTATACTCTTCTTTCAATCTATCTTTATCAATATTCCAGATTCCGCTTTTTCTCATAAAACCCTCTAATCGTAACAATGGATCAACAAGACTCCACTTTTCTTCCTCCGTTTTTTCTCTATATTTCGACGGATCATCTGAAGTGGTATGAGCACCAAGTCTATACGTATAAGCCTCTATAAGTAGTGGTCCTCTTCCTGAACGAGCATGTTCTGTTGCAACTTTATATGCTAGATACATTGCGAAAAAGTCGTTACCATCAACCTTAATGCCCGGCATTCCAAAAGCAACAGATTTAACTGCAAGATTTATAGAATTAGTTTGTGATTTAACAGGAATAGAAATTGCATACTGATTATTTTGAATTGTAAATACAACCGGAACTTGCCAAACACCTGCAAAATTAAGCGCCTCACTAAAATCGCCCTCCGATGTGCCTCCATCGCCTATAAAAGTAAAAACAACATCATCAGTTTTCTTTAATTTGATAGAATATCCAATACCGGTTGCATGATGCATCTGAGTTCCAATTGAGATAGCAATAGGTAATGTATTTTTCACATTCTTAAAACTACCACCATGTTCGTTTCCAAGATAAAACAGGAACATCTCTTTCATTGTTACACCTCTTGCCAAAAGTGTGCCCATCTCACGAAACGCAGGAACAAACCAGTCATTCTTCTGTATATTCATACCGGCAGCAATATGTATTGCTTCCTGTCCAAGATTAGGAGTAAAAGTAAACATTCTTCCCTGTCGTTGAAAAGATATTGCCATCTCATCTGCAGTACGTTCATAGAACATCTGTTTATAGGCATCAACAATTACCTTGTCATCTAGTTGAAGCATCAATTTTTGATTTACTACATTCCCCTCATCATCGATAACACGCAACATCTTATCCTCAAGAGGGTTAAACTCTCGAAAAATTTCAGGCAAATTATATGAATTCATTTATTTTTTATATCTATTTAGAATGGTTTTATTTAATTGCTCGAGTTTATAACAGTATTAAATAAAAATAGTTCGTAAAGAGACTTATTGATCAGATTAGCGGGAAACTTTAAAAGCATGAATTATCATATCTGCCGTACCCTCAATTCCTAACTTAGAAGTCTCAACAGTCATGTCATACACATTAAGATCATCCCAATGTTTCCCTGTGTAATGTTTACTGTAACTATCGCGTTCTTTGTCTTTTTTAAACATTACCTTTTCTGCATTCTCAGGAACAATCAAATATTCATGAATAACTCTGTTTTTGCGAAATTCTTTATCAGCATGCACAAAAACATTAAAGCAGTTTTTATGACCTTTAAGAATAAAATTAGCAGCACGTCCTACTAGTACGCACGACTCGTTTGCAGCAATATTTCGTATAACACCGGTTTGCGCAATAAATAGTTTATCGTTAGGAGGAATAACCTCATTAATATATGCATAATTGTGTTGATACAATTTTTCCAGTAAGCTATTAGACATCTTCTGCTCATGACTTTCAACATATTCAGGGGTATAGCCACTTGCAATTGCAGTAAGATCAATTAATTTACTATCATAAAACGCAATGCCGAGTTTTTTGGCAATTATTTCACCCACTGCTCGTCCCCCACTTCCAAACTGACGAGAAATAGTAATCACAAAATTATCTCTGGTCATATATGGTTCGGGTGTATACTCTAACAGCTTAGTTTTAACCAATAACTTATCCAGAAATACAATCCTATTCTGATAAATCTGCACAATTACACCAACTAGCAGTGCAGCTAAAACAGTACCCTCCCTCACTCCTTCTATTTTACCATTAAAAATCAGCGAAAGTACAATCGCAATAGTAACAAACATAGAATCAGTTGCAACTTTAACCTTTCCAAAATTCTTATTGTATGACTCCGAAATTACTAAAGAAAGACCTTCACCGGGAAGATATCCAATATCAGCTTTTAGCTCCAAGAATATTCCGAAAGCCATAACAAAACAGCCTAATAAAGCCGTTAATAATTGAACTATATAATTATCTAAAATCAATGATTGCGTTAGATATAGATTAATGTCAATAAACAGTCCGAAAATTAGCAAAATTGGTATTTGTGTTAATTGATCTATTCCGGATCGACTTTTAAGTATGAAAAACTGAATCAATACTAGAAATGTATTAATTAATATAGTGAATGTTCCAACTGATATTCCGGGTAGAATAATATTAAGTACGTACGGTATTGATGAAATAGGACTTGTACCTAAATTCGACCTAATAGAAAGTGCAACACCGGCTCCAATAATAAATACACCTGCCACAAGAAGCAGTATTCTGACTCCAATCTTTTCTCTCTTCATAAATTAAAACTTGTTACGATATTTTATCACGATAAATCTAAAGATCAGATTTCAAAATCTGCTTTTAACCATATAACAATCTATTTCGCGATAAATAATAGAGGGAGTTATATAAGAACTCCCGGTTATATGCAAAAATAACAAAAACTTAGCACATTGATAATAACTTCTTACCAAATGTCACTAAGTTTTTGTAGAATCGTGAGTATAAATAAAGATAATATTTATCTTAACTCATAACCAAGCACTCTCATACCGTTTAATATTACCGCCAGAATACTAAGCTCGTGAACCAACATACCAACAGACATGCTTACCCATTCACTAAACAAAAGTCCCGAAAACAAAACTAAAACCACACCAACTGCTATGAAAATATTCTGCTTCATATTTCTTGAAATTGATTTGGTTAGTCCCAATGCATGTGGCAATTTGCTAAAATCAGAATTCATTAATACCACATCCGAAGCTTCAATTGCAACATCAGTCCCACTTCCCATAGCAATACCAATATCGGCAAGAGCAAGTGAAGGGCTATCATTAACTCCATCTCCAACAAATGCTACAATTTCACCCTTATCTTTAAGCATTTTAATGTAGGCCGACTTATCTTCCGGCAACATATTGCCATAAGTCTCAGTCATTCCGATTTCATTACTTACAATATCCACCGTACCCTGATTATCTCCCGAAAGCATTATCAAATTCTTAACACCTAATCTCCTAAGCTTATTAAGATCCTCTTTAACACCGGGACGAATCTGATCTCGTACCCCCATTAACACTTTAAGTTGACCATCTATCGACGTTATCACCAAAGAATTTCCATTTTTAACAAGCCGGTTAATGTCAGTGATAGCCTTATCATTCAGATGCACATTCTCCTTCTCCATCAAAGCAACATTGCCAACTGCGACTCTGTGACCATTAACATTGGCAACAACACCGCCTCCTTTAACTACTTCAGTATTCTCAACTTTATAGAACTTAGCATCACCAATCTCTTCCAGTACTGCTTTTGCTAAAGGATGATCCGATTCACACTCAATACTAGCCAAATAATCTAAAACATCGTTTTTATCTTCAGAATAATATATTGTTTTTGAAACAGATGGTTTTCCAACTGTTAAGGTACCGGTCTTATCAAAAACCATAGTTCTAACCTTACTAAAATTAGTAATAACTTCGCTGCCTTTTAGTAAAACTCCTTTTTTCGCTCCATTACCAATTCCTGCCACGTTTGAAACAGGTACACCAATAACCAGTGCACCGGGGCAACCTAACACAAGAATAGTAATAGCAACCTCAACATCTTTTGTTATAAGCCAAACAATAAATGCCAGAATAAGAACAACCGGAGTATAATATTTTGAGAATCGATCTATAAATCTTTCGGCCATAGATTTTGAGTCCTGAGCCTCTTCAACAAGCTCAATTATCTTACTAAAAGTAGTATCCTCACCAACTCTATCAGCTACTATATAAATAGTACCATTCTCCAAAATTGTTCCTGCAAAAACCTCAGAATCTTTTTCTTTAAGTACCGGCAGAGACTCTCCTGTAATACTAGCCTCATTTATGGTGCCTTCTCCGGTAACAACCGTACCGTCCACCGGTATCTTAGAGCCTGTTTTAACAAGCAGTTTGTCACCTTCATCAACAACTTCAACATCAACCTCAATATAATCACCATTCTCCATCTGTTTTAACGCACTCTCAGGAGCCATTTCAGTAAGCTCTTTTATTGCAGATCGCGTTTTATTTAGTGTACGCTGCTCAAGATAGGCGCCAAACAGGAATAGAAATGTAACAATTGCCGACTCTTCATAGTTCTGAATGAGAAATGCTCCAACAACTGCTATTGTAACAAGCACATCAATACTAATCACTTTAACTCTAAGTGCTTGATAAGCTTGAATAGCAATAGGTAGTGCTCCAATAATTGAGGCAATAATCAACGACCAAGTGAAAATCTCCATACTGCCAGCTGCCCATCTACTGATATAGGCAGTAGCAATTAAGATCGCACTTAATAAAGTAGTCCTATTTTTATTTCTAAATATAAATCGTTGCATTAATATTATGCTTGTTTTACTTTAGATTTTTTTACTTCATAGCCCATCTTTGTAATGGATTTTTCTATCTGCTCTACAGATACTTTATCTTCGTCAAAATCTACTTTCACTTTACTTGAATTAAACATCACTTTTACACTTTCCTTCTCTACTCCGCCAAGTCCTTTAAGTGCAGCCTCTATCTTCTGTATACAAGATGGACAAGTTAATGTTTCGAGTTGAATTGTTGCTTGTTTCATATTATTTTTCATTTCAAATTTATTTTTTGTGTTAATTATTTTTGTAAGCGTCATCCACCTTCTTAAGACTATTATACACTGCCCTATAGCTTTCGCAAACACCTCTCGGCGTAGTATAATTATTAGTAATCTTTCTTAATTGTTTAAATTCCTCATCTAATAGCGGTGTTTCAGAGTCGGCTTCTTTTTTTAATTGTATTGCAAAGATAACCACATCAAAATATGCTAATTGTCACCCTAGAGACATCAAACCCTACTTTAGGATCTTTAACACTTAGGTCAACCCACCTTCATTTCGATATAATACAGCAATTTTAATCCTCAATTAGATTAAGATGAGGATTTATTAAAAATAAGGTCTATTGGAACTATTTTCTTCCAATAAAACGTATTGCAGAGGCCGTTCCATTATGATAATCACCTTCCAGCAACTCAATCTCCTCCTCTTTTAGTTCCAGTATTGAAAATCTACTGAAGTCATCTTCTATATCCTGAGCTGAATACAATAAATTAATATCTCTTGGACCACCAACTCTACTGTTTTTCTTCTGATAATCTATATGATTTTTACTAAATAGTTCTGCAACAACTATACCACCGGGACGAAGTAATTCATAAATTGAATCATGCAAAATGACTCTTTCATCTTTTGGCAAATGCAAATATATAAGTGCAACAACATCAAATTGCTCCTCCTGATAATTTAGATTCTGAATTTCCCCCACATTATAATCTATTTGCACTCTGTGCTTTGCTGCAAGCTTATAAGCCTTCATTTTGCCTACTGGACTTATATCATATGCATAAACATCCCAACCCATTTTAGCTGCATAGACAGCATTTCTACCTTCACCCTCACCAGGAAACAATATTTTGCCGTGAGATAGTTTTCCCAGTTGCTCCTTTAAGAAGTTGTTAGGTAATTCTCCATACACATACTCATCACCTGAATATCTACTGTTCCAATTATCTGATAACTTACTCATATAAATTTGCCATTAACAATTAACTCATAAGCATAACAAGTCGACTCGCATAATAGTTGTAACAACACAAACACTTGTAGACATTTCTAACCAAAGCACCCCAATAGTTAAAAAGTGAGATGACGACTTCAATCCAGCCTCAACAGATAGATATAAAAAGCCTTGAACAAAAACTACTTCATTACGGTTTTACAATAAAACATATATCACTGTCTACTACAGTAATAATAGTTTTACATCACTAAAACCGGCAATTTTATGGGAAAATAAGATCATTTTGAGAGTATCTGCCAATCCGAAGTAAAACACTACATGCAGAAAGATACAATTCAAAATTCCTATTTTGATGTAGTTGAAGTTGGAGCCGGAATTACAGGAATCACTAGTGCATTAATGCTTCAAAAAACTTTTAATAATAAAGCACTTGACTTAATAATAACAACAATAATAATAAAGCATTTAGTATTATGCAAAAAGAAATAATAATAAATCAGAGTGTCGAGATTGTTTGGGAAGCTCTGACTAAACCTGAGAAAATGAAAAATTGGTACTTCAATATTTCACACTTCGAAGCAAAAGAAGGTGAAATATTTGATTTTATTGTTACCATAACGGATGAAGAAGGAGAACACAACTTCCGTCATTTTTTCGAGATACTTGAAGTTATACCAAATAAAAAGCTAAAACACTCATGGGAGTATCCCGGATACAGTAAAGGCACCTCTACTCTAACCTGGGAACTAATACCCATAGGTAAATTTTCAAAAGTTATTATCACCCATGAAGGGCTCGAAAATATTGTTGACGAGAAAAGCAAATATTTTACCAACGAGAGCTTTACAGCAGGCTGGGGAAGTATATTAAAGAATCTGAAAAAATATTTGGATAATTAATATCTGAGAAATTTATATTCCAAAGCTAAACTTTTCAATAACGTGAAACAATGCACTTATAACACCGGTTAAAAGTACACCGACAGTACAAATAATCAGACTTATACGGTGCCATCCATCAGTACTGAATGCAGGTACAGGCTCAACTCCTTTATCAATTGTATGTCTTCAATCTAAAGTTTACCACTGCAAGTTTAATTAATTTATTTCTAAATAACTAATTTTTAAGATAATAAATTCTCAATTTCTATTTTATTTGTTTTGCTGTTTTCATTTCTTATCTCCGTCAGGTTCCGAAGTTAACATTTATCAGCATCAAATTATCAAATGAATCAAAGAAGCATTCACCCTGCATCTTTGATTCATCTATATTCGAAACATAACAAAAGATATTTTAACCTACCTTAACATATTGCACCTCCCACCCAGCTCCGGTGCAGCTCCGGTGCAACTCCGATGATGGTCCGATACAACCATCAGCAAAAACCAGCAAATAAGTTAACAATAATTAACCATCACGACAGTTAATTGATCAGAGTCACATTGTTCATCTTCGGATTCTCAAACTCGTCGGGGGCTGTTTTTTGTGCGGTCACGGTTATCGAACTGAAATCTTGCACAAAATGGGTGAGCATGGTCTCGACGAACTTGCTGTGGTAAAAATTATAGAGCTTGGAGGTTAGGTATTTTCTGCCTTTCCGCTTACGAATACCTAACCGAAG
>JBFLFV010000002.1:0-333186 GCA_041859795.1 Fermentimonas sp. | reverse complement strand
AGACATTAGAATTCATTGAATTATTTTACATATCTTTATCAATAAATACCCAAGTTTAGCTATGAGATTAAAATATATAGGACAAGGATTAGACCCTGACAGTGATATATGCTCAGGATATTCTATAATAGAATCATTAGAGAGTGAAAATTATAATTCTTTCAATGCCTTTGTTGCTTTTGTGAGTGCAAGTGGAATTAATAATATAATTGAACAACTTCTTACTTTTAGAGATAATGGAGGAGAATTAAAATTATATTTGGGAGTTGATTTAAATGCAACTTCAAAAGAAGCTTTAGAACAATTAATAAAATACAATATTGAATCCTATATTGTATATTCTCCAAACAATATTATTTATCACCCTAAAATTTACGTTTTTGAAGGTGAATTAGAAAAAAGAGCGATTGTCGGCTCTTCAAATCTTACAGAAAGTGGTTTATTTCAAAACATTGAAGCATCAGTATGTGTTGATTTTGAATTTAATGATGAAAATGGAAAAGAGTTTTTAGCTGACATTTATGACCATTTTAATGCAATTATAAACAGAGAACATCCAAGTTGCCAACGTTTAACACAAGACCTTTTAAATATATTAGTGGAGAGTAATGTGGTCTTACCTGAAAAAGTAAATAGAGCGAAAAGGAATAAAATAAATGTAAGCATTCGGTCTCGTCCGTATTTTTTTGCAAGTTTTCTTGCATCATTAATCTGTTAGATAACGAGAGTAAATAAGTTTGTTCAGTCCACCATGCTCCAAGTGCAGGGCCTTCAAACTGGTGCAATGACGATTCAGGAAGATGAAAACATCTCCGCTTCGTACACTCTGTCCCATCTGATCCGTAACCAACCCGCTTAATGTGTAAAAACCTTTGCGCAAATCGGTAGGCCTGGGATAAAGCCAGTAACGCATCGAGTTGTTAAGGTTAAACATGCTTTATTAGGTTAGAAGAATTAATGATCGCAGCTGATTGATGTCTGCACCAACGGGAACACGTAATTTAACTCCATTGGGATACACTATTTCAAAAACATCACAGGAAGCAGGGTCATTATGTTCAAGAACCGGTTTATGCTGAACCTTCCTTTTTGCTGGTAACTGTGTATTTGAACCGGAGAAAACAATCGGCACAAAATCGGACGGTTGTTCTCTAGCTTGGCTCTGTTCAATTAATTTCTTTTTCCAGTAATAAAACTTAGAATGGAGTATGCTCTCATTTGCACAAAAATCTTTAACAGATAAACCACTGGATTGGAAGCGATCATAAACTAACTCAAACTGCTGTATTGTCCACATATTTTTTTGAGGACAAATATAGAGGAGATTAAAAGTTAAAATAAGACGGGGCAGACCGAATGCTTATATTTCTTCAACTTTATAGTTCATACTTCATTTTTCATTTGTCGTTGTCCGCTTACCTTTCCTGTTCGTAGTGTCCGTCCTAGCATAACCGCTAACGTTTTGCCGTTAGCGGCTGGTTTTTATTTTGTCTATTACTTCTACACCTAATAAATTTTTCACTAAAGTTAACTCGTCAGGAAATTGTCCTTGCAATGCAAGAATTATTTTGCTGTTGGGAATTTCGTCATTAACTGTCTGTTCGGCTTCTATTAAGTGTTTATATTTTACGCACTGAAAAAGTCCTCTCAAAATGTCTGAGGTGTTGGAAATACTTGACTTTACTTCAACTCCAATTTTAAGGTCTTTGTCAGTAAATAATACGTCAACTGTGTCAGCAGAAGGCAAGGGATATTCTTGTTGTCCGTTGGCTAAGTCTGCACGAAGTCCTAACACACTCGGATTTTTAGAAATAAACGCTTTGAACTTTTTGTGTTGTTCACTTTCTCCACCACCACGTCCGTTTTTCGCTTCCTCTAATTCGTCATCAAGATTTGTCTGGACAGGTTCAAGTTCAAGTTGTTCTAAAACCCAGTCCCAATGCTGATAAGTATAAATCTTTGTCAGTTGAGCAGCTACAACTTTTTGTTTTTGTATTTTGTTAAGTTTACCGAAATCTGTCGGACTAATAAACCAACCAATGCCTTCGCCAGGAAGTTCTTGTCGCTTATTTATTACAACACATTGTATTGGCGGAACTTCAGTTTTTGTCCGCTTACCCAAATCAATTAAAGCATTGCCAATTGCACCTAATACATAATTTAAGTTTCGTGGATTAGGAATGTCTATCTCTTCAGCAAGGTCTGAGTAATAAATTGTCTGTCCCGCTTTTGCTTGTCTAACCAAATAAGGAAGTGTCAACCTTGCTCTTTCTTGATAAAGTTTCTCTCCGTCCAAAAGGTCAGAGTTTGCAATTTTTGCTGTTTGTCGTTTTGCCATTGTCGTTGTTTATTGAGTTGTGTGTTAAACTTGCCGCTAACATCTTAGTGTTTTATTCGCCGTTATAGCCCACCAAAGTTATTGAAAAGAAGTTGATTCACAAATTTTCACAAAGATTAATTTAATATGATATCAATAATGGCAAATAAAACTAGTTGAACGGAACCTATTGCTATGGGAAAAGTATTTATGGGAGGTTGGCGTTTTTGCTTGATTTGTGTTAATAAGTTTCTATAAAAGCTCTTTTTCAAGTACATGATTGTTTTTTTGATCTTAGATAGTCCACGTAAATGCATAATTCTCCCTGTATGATTTTGCTCATCATCTTTACGAGTTTTGTCATTAAATGGAAAGAACGCTTTTGTTAATTATTAGAATTATCCTGGTTCCATGTGTAAAACATTGCATGCCGGGTTTACCATTAATTTCCCTTTTTTGCATTTTGTGCAAATAATTGGGTCCTTACCGGATATTATTTGTAAAGCTTCCATTGTAAGAAGTCCTGTAAGTCTTGAAAAATTGGTTGGGGTGGGCAGCAGTGAATAGCATAAATTGAGCTTTGTTTTCCTATTGCAGATAGCCATAAATCCGAAGTAACGTATTTTGCAAAATCCACAAGGCAGGATATGTTGCATGAAACGCCGTATAAACTCACCGGCTTCCAGGGTCATTGTTTTTCTTGCACCTCCTGCCTTGTTATCTCTATAGTTGAAAGTAACCTTATCATCTTTGTAATCCACAATACGGTGGTTGCTAATTGCTACACGGTGTGTGTAGTTGCCAAGATAACGTATCAGATTATCAGGTGAAGCAAACGGTTTTTCTGCATAAACCACCCATTTTTTAGCGTAGCATTTTGCTTTTATGGTCTGAAATTCGGGTGTATCATCCGGCAGTTTGATTTCATTGCAACATACTGACTCCTCCAGCAACCGACATAAAATACCCCTGAATACAGCGCTGAGCACTTTTACCGGGACAAAAAACTTTTTGGCACTAGGTACCCATTCCATTCCATCATCGGATAACCCACCGGCAGGAACAATGGTATGGATATGCGGGTGATAGGTCATTGTTTGTCCCCAGGTGTGCAACAGGGCAACCGCTCCAGCCTCTGCGCCTAAATAATGCGTATTTTTGGCACATTGAATAAGTGCATTTCCGGCAGCTTTGAAGAGTAAAGAGTAAGCTATCCTCTGATTGATATAAAACAGCTTATGCAGACACGCGGGTATTGTGAAAACAATATGAAAATGTTTTATCGGGGGGAGATCAGCCGCAAGTTTATCCACCCATTGCATCCGTTTTACGTACTGACATTTGGGACAATTCCGATTACGACACGAGTTGTAGGATTGAACCTTGTGACCACAATGATTGCAACTTAATGTATGCCCGCCAAGTTCCGAGGTACGACAGGCAATAATATCTTCCATTGCTTTTTGCTGTACGGCACAAAGTGTGTTCTCGGTCAGGAAATCGTGTCTCTTATCCCGGAAAATGTCAGCAATCTCTATGATTTGCTTTTTATTCTCCATAATGATAGATCAGAAAAGTGTTATATCATCCAATGGAGAAGTAAACTCGCTGGTTTTGATATGGGCTACATGCAGGTAAACAGCTGTGGTCTTCAATGAAGTATGACCCATGAACTGCTGTATCTGTCTCAGGTTTACACCGGCTTCCAATAAATGGGTGGCAAAACAATGACGCAATGTATGAAACGATACCTCTTTTTTTATTCCGGCATTTTTAGCACTGTTTTTCACAATATACTCTACAGTTCTTTCCGACAAGGGTTGTCCTTTACGCCCCATCGGTTCGAATAGATAAGTGCTTGGTCGTTCCAATTTATAATACATTCGCAGCACTTCGAGTGTTTTCCACGAAAGAATGGTATATCTGTCCTTCTTCCCCTTTCCTTGCACGATACGTACTTGCATACGCTGTGAATCAATGTCGCGTGGTTTGATTTGTAATACTTCCATCCTGCGAAGTCCCGCAGAATAAGTAAGCATTAGAATGGCTCTGTGCTTTATGTTGTTTGTTACCGTGATCATGCGTTGCACTTCCTGCAATGACAAAACTATGGGGAGTTTTTTCTCCTTGCGAGGCCGTCTTACATGGAACTCTTCCCATTTGCGATGGCAGACGTCTACATGAAAAATCTTGAAAGCACTTATAAGCTGGTTTACCGTGGAAACGGAAATTCCTTTTTTGGTAATCAGGTAATGTAACCAGTTTTTAAAGTCTTCGGTGGTAACCTCATACAGCGATTTACCCAAGTCTTTTTCAAGTTTTATGAGCAGGCTGCAATACGTCTTAATTGTACGGGGACTGTAATTGCGAATTTGCATCTCCTTGATCTGCAAACTCTCGAATGTTTTGTTTAGATTCATAATGATAATTAATTGAAGTTATTACGCTTCAAAATTATCACTATTCTAATTTACCGACAGGTTTAGTTCAACGTGTTATTTACGCAATGAATATACAACATTCGTATATACCCGATTTATAACATTCGTATATCCTTACGAAATCGGGGGTGTTTACGAAGCTTATTTGAATATGTTTAATTATATCTTTATTTAGTTAACAAATTTAATTCTGTTAAAAAACCAAAGTTAACTAAAAATATAAATAGAATGAAATAAAAATCACCTTTAAAAGGGTTGTGTAAAACAAACTACATATTTATTGAGACTGTAAATTAAACTGTGTCAAAGAATAAAAACAATTTTTTATTACTTTTACTAAACAGTTTAATTTACAGTCTCGCATAAGGAGATATTTGTATATACCTCACCTTCTCTTATTTACAGGTGCAATTATTAAATAAACTATCCAGGCAAACCATGAGATAAAGATGCAAGCTAAAATCCAACCTAGCTTTTCTGCTCCTGATGTTTTGCTAGAAAAGGCTATGTTTAATACCGGAAATAACCATATAAAAACTATTATACCAATAATAATTAATGAAAATTCTAACATATTATCAACAATAATTAAAAGAGTTTGAGTTTGTTGCAGTTGTCTGAATTGTTTTAATGTTATTAACTACTTAATTCAAGTAAGCAAGATAAATCTTTTGTTTTTCGAAATTTACGACTTAAACTTTAACATCAACAAATATAATAAAAATTAAGATAACAGTGTGTTACATATCTAGTTTATTTTTAAATCCTTACAGTACCTACAATTTTATATAATTTCATACAATTCCCTACAATATTATTCCATATCCAACCATATCCTACCATTACACACAATTTCCCACAATTTTCCACCAATACCCTACATATTCGCGACAAATCAACCGTTATTTTTTTACCCCTCCCATATTGCTGAACTTAGCTCCCGGATTAGAGAAATGGCCATTCGGATCCAATGTTTAACATTTTAAAAATTAAGTTTTATGGGTAAAATTACAAAAGGTATTCTCGGAGGTTTTTCCGGGAAAGTGGGTAACGTTGTTGGTGCAAGTTGGAATGGTATTGATTATATCAGAAGTCTTCCAACAACTGTAAGGAATCCTAGGACACCGGGTCAGGTGAATCAGAGGAATAAGTTCTCGACAGTTATTAGTTTCTTGTCGCAGATAACTCCTCTTATCAGAGTTGGTTTTAGCAACTACGCTAATAAGCAAACTGCTTTTAACGCAGCAATGTCGTATAACGTTCTTAACGCTATGACCGGTGAGGGTAGTGAAGTAAAAATGGATTATCCAAAGGTTTTGGTTTCGAGAGGTAATTTATTTGCTTCTCCAAGAGGCGATGTAAAGATTGTTGACAATAAGGTAAACATGAGCTGGGATTCTTTGACTTCAGGCAGTGCATCGGACGACGATAAAGCGTTGTTAGTTATTTTCAATAGTGTGACAGGCGAATCGAAGTATATGCTGGATGCTTGTGCTAGATCCGAAGGTAGTTATACTATCGAATATCCTGCAACTTGGGAAGGTGATGACGTGGAAACTTATGTTGGTTTCGTTTCTGAGGATGGTGTTGTGTCAAATAGTTTATACCTTGGAAAGGTTGAGATACCGGAAGGTTAATTTGATTGATCTGTTTTTAACGAATCGCTCTAATGGGGGCGATTCGTTTTTAGATTAATGCTTAGCTGTTGAGTTAATGTCTGATTATTATGATTGAATTGCTTAAAATTAATTACGAGCTGCTTGGAACAATAAGCACTATTGCAGGTGGTGGTGCTTTGGGAGGTTTAATATCAACTTTGATTAACCGTAAGGAGAATAGGCGCATTAAGAGGAGCGAAGCGGTGCAGTCTGAGGCTAGTGCCAAAAAAGAAGATGCTTCTGCTGCAAGTGAGATGATGGGGCTTTTGGAGCGCACTGTGGCTCACATGGAGAAGATGAATTCATACAACGAAACAAACTCCGAGAGCTTGTTGAAAATGGTGAGTGAGAAGGACTGTTTGAATGACAAATTGATAAAAGATTTGGAGTTGCTGCAGCTGCAAAGAACTGAAGACCATCGAAGAATTACAGGATTAGAAAAAACTGTAACCCGCGAACTGGAATGGCGCAAAGATTCAGATTTTCACTATTGCTCAGTAGTTGAATGTGATTTGCGAGAACCACCAATTGGAACTTTAAATAGGTAGTTTTGCATTGATTACTAGATGGTTTATAGGTTAATGAAAGTTCGATTAATGAAAAATATAACACTATGGTAAGTTTTTCTTTTTCGCAATTGATTGTAATGTTGGATTGAAGACCTCAGAGAATTCTTTGGGACCCTGTCCGAAGAAGATTACGTTAAAAAAGAAAAGCTGTTTGAGCGAAGCGAGTTATTTTTCTTTTAGTAATCGAGACGCCGACAGGTCAAAGAATTATCGTCAGTCGAGAGTCAACAATTAAAATCACAGAGAAAGAAAAACGAATCTAAGCGAAGCGAACTGAACTGAACACTACGTTAGTAAAGAAACAATAATAGAAATGAAAACAGATAAACTCTTCAACGAAATAAATAAAACCCTATTTAAAGGAACCCTAAACAGCAAACAAAAAGAGGGAATAAAATACAAACTAAAAGCATTTGACAAACATGATATTACTGATGATAGATGGCGAGCTTATATGCTGGCAACCTCGTTCCATGAAACCGCAAGAACCATGCAGCCAATTGAAGAAAGAGGCAAAGGAGCCGGCAAGCCTTACGGACAAAAGCGTAAATATAATGGCACAATATACGTTGAGCCCGACAGGCTGTTTTTTGGTCGTGGTGACGTTCAACTAACCTGGTATGAGAATTATGAGAAGATGGGCGATTTGTTGAATTTGCCTTTACTGCATAAGCCGGAGCTGGCTCTGAATCCGGAGATTTCGGCAAGCATTATGATTGAAGGGATGACGCGCGGCAAATCGAATAGGGGAGACTTCACCGATGTGTCGCTGGAGAATTACTTTAATGCAAGTAGAGAAGATCCATTTAATGCGCGTAAGATTATAAATGGGTTAGATTGTGCAAAAATGATTGAAGGCTATTTTAGAAAGTTTTTGAGAGCATTGAGAAATAGTGGCTTGATAATTTTTTTGATTGTTGCCAACTCCTTATTGATGCTTGGAGGTTGTAAACCAAAGCAGTTGATGAATGAGCAACATGTAATAAAAATGGACAGTACCGCAGTTTTTGAGTTTAATGATAGCCTACAAGTAAGAGAGTGGCAAATGACTGTTTTTAGAACTCATTTAAATAGACTTATAGAGGATAGCTTTAACCTGGAGAGCAAGATGTTGAAAAAGGAGGTTTTCTATGATACAAGTGCTCAAAAAGACTCAGTGAGCGGCAAGTACCCTCTATCAAGTGAAGTTGAAACAACAAATATTATAACTCTTGAGAGATCGCTCAAAAATCATGAAGCTCATATAAAGGATGATTTAATAGAGAAAACAGATGTATCTATACAAAATAGCAACATCAGCTATAAAGTTGAAAAGGAGATAGATGAAAACAAAATTGTTGAAACAAAACTGTTACATAAAACAAGCTTGAAGTATATCTTATTTATACTATTTACATCCCTGATTTTATTATTGTTAATCAAAAAATAACACAAGCAGCTTGACTTATTCGGTCAATAGAACTGTGTTGCATTTGCAGAGATCATTTTCCTGCTTTTATTTTTCCTATTCCTTCTTTAGAGAGGTCGGTCTGTTTTGGGTTACCGTAGTATGTGATATTGCCAATGCCTTCTGATTTGGCCTTAAGAAATTCGGTGGCGTGACATCTAACATTGCCCACTCCTTCTGATTCAACTTTTGCTCTTAAGGATATGAGTTCACTTACATCAATATTTCCAACTCCTTCCGAATTTATTTCAACTTCATCTGCTTTTCCGATAAGGGTGATATTTCCAACTCCTTCCGATTCAGCTTTTACAAATCCTGCCTGCAGGTTGTCGGCTCTTATATTTCCCACTCCTTCCGAGTTTATAATAAGCTCAGGTGTGTCAAAGGTGCCTACAAACTGTATGTTCCCAACTCCTTCTGAGTCGATATGTGTAAGGGTGGGGGTGCTGATTGTTATTGTAAGTTTACTTGCTTTTTTGTTGAATCGTTTAGCTTGACGTTCCTCCATGGTTAGTATCAATCTGTTGTTATCCATTCTAACCTCAAGGATGTCAAGTAGGTTTTCGTCACCTTCGGCAACAACAGTTGTTTGTGACGATTGGCTTATGTTGATGTTTGCAACTACAGAAGATTTTATGGATGTAAAGTTATCCACTTCAAATTGATCTTTTGCAACGCGCGATTGTGCACAGGAGCTGCTAACTGCTGTTAACAGTATTGTGATTATGAGTAATAGAGTTGTTTTATTCATTTTCATTTTTTTTAATTTGTTGTTTTAATAATACGACACTGTTTTAAGTTTAATGGTTACACTAAATTAATCTTTTAACAATTCAAGAATTTTTAGTCGGAAGGCATATTCAAATTTTGCTTGAGCCTCTTCGCCAAGTGATCTTGTTTGATTGTTTTTGGCTTGGAATAGTTCGTAAGAGTTGGCGCGTCCACTTTCGTGTTTCTCTTCAACAAATCTGTAGGCTTCATTGTTGGCTGCAACCGATTTTTTTGCTGCCTCCCATCTGCTTTCTGCTCCTAGTGCATTAAAATATGCTTGCTCGATTTGTTTACGTAGCTCGTTTTTAGTTTTGTCCATTTCCAGACGGGTGTTCATGACATTTAGCTGAGCATTCTGTACACTGTTTTTTATCTGGAGTTTGTTGAAAATGGGTATTCGTAGATTAAAGCCAATGGAGTTACTCATGTTGTTGCGTAACTGCGAGCTGAATGAGTCGTTGTTTCTTCCACTCATATTGTAATAACCGGTTCCCATGTTTGCTCCAAACGAAAGGGTGGGGAAGTATTGTGCTTTTGTCATTAGTACCTCTTTTTCGATACTTTCAATTCGGTGCTTCATGCTGCGAATTTGTGGTCTGTTGACCAATGCGCTTTCATAAACTGTTTGAGATGGGAGAAGGGCTGTTTCGTTGATCAAATCTTCTGCCGGTGGTGCTATTATATCGAAGTTGTTATAACTATCCAGCTCCATTATTTGTGCCAGATCGAGCAGGGCTAGTTTAAGATTGCTCTCTGCTTGTATACGTTCTAATTCCTCTCTTGCAATTTGAGCTTCTATTTCAAAAAGTTCACCCTGCGCCATTCTTCCACTTTCTACTAGGTTTTTGCGTCTTTTCAGGTCTTCCTTTGTTGTAATGGTTTGGTTTTCTGCAATTGCTAGAAGTTCTTTATTAAGTAGAGCTTGTAAGAATGCTGTGGATACGGCCATAATAATATCATCTTGCACTTTCTCCAGATCGGCTTCTGATGCATGCATTTCTGCCCTACGAGCATCAATGTTGTGCTTCATCCTTAGTCCATCAAACAGGGTGATGTCTGCACCTATACCAAAGTTTGTTTGAGATGAGTTTGTGTTTTCATATACATTATCCAGCCCGATTGATCGACCAAATATGAAGTTTTGATTGGCATTTGCATTAACGCTCGGTAGTAGATCTGCTCTGGCCTGACTGTAAGCAACGTTGCGCTGTTGATTATTAATTTGCTGCTGTTTGATGTTGAGGTTGTTGTTCAACGCGATGTCAATGCAGTCCAAAAGAGTGTAAGTTTGCTGTCCCGATAAGCTTGAAGTTAAAGTACTTCCTGTTATTAATAAGCTTAATATGATTAATTTTAATTGCATAATTAAAGTTATTTTAGAGTAGATATCAACTATTGGATAATCTCTGTTCCCCTAATTTTATCTTTTTCTTTCAATCCCTCTGTGACCTCAATCTTAATACCATCAGAGACTCCAATTTTTACGTGATGACGTTCAAATTCTTGAGGGTCTTCGTTTTTAACCAAGTAGACAAAGGCCGAATCTCCACTAAATTCAAGTGCGCTCTCGGGGATTGTTAGCACGTTTTCGCGTTGTTCGAGTATTATGTTGGCATTTGCACTATATCCTGCCCTGATAAATAGATCTTCGGGTATGCTCATTGCAGCTTTCATTTCAAACAAAATGGCGCCACTCTCTTCGGTTCCTTTAGGCGAAATATACTCTAATGTTGCAGGTATGGTGCGGTTCTGTACTGCTCCTATGGTTATTTCTAATGGCATACCTGATGATAGTCTGCCTACTTCTGTTTCATCAATCTTGCCTACAAATAGCATATCACTTAAATCTGCAACTGACGCAACGGTTGTGCCATCATTAAAATTATTTGTCTGGATGACTGAGTTGCCTACTTTTATTGGTATATCGAGGATTGTGCCGTTGACGGTAGAACGTATAAGAGTGTTGCTAGATTTTGCAGAGCTTTGTGTTATACCTGTTCTGACCAAGCTGAGGTTGTCTTTTGCTGCACGTAGTTCTTCCAGATCACTTTTGTATTGCAGTTCAACTTTTTCGAATTCCTCGCGCGAGATTACATTGCTTTCGTACAGCTTGCGATCGCGCTCATGATTACTGCTGCTTTGGTTTGCTGCGAGTTGAGCTCTTTCTACACGCGATTCGGCACTGCTCAGGTTTACCATATCTGGTACCACTTGTATGGTTGCAATTATATCTCCTGCTTTTACTATGTCTCCTGCTTCCTTGTGTACTTCTGATATGATTCCCGACATTTGAGGTTTGATCATAATTTCGTTGCGAGGTTCTACTTTACCTGTGGCTACGGTGCTTTTCTCAATATTCCCTGTTTCAGCTTCAACAATTGTATAGTTTACTATTGTTGGACGAGATTTTTGCCAAAGGAATACAAATGTGGATATTACCAATAATCCTAAAAGGGTAAATCCAATTATTTTCAAAATTCGTTTCATATATTATATTTAGTTAATTGTATATTTGTTTGTTTATTCTTCTCCGATTGCTTCAACGGGCTTTATCATCATAGCCCTTTGAGCAGGGACATAGCCCG
This sequence comes from Fermentimonas sp., assembly GCA_041859795.1. Lineage (GTDB taxonomy): Bacteria > Bacteroidota > Bacteroidia > Bacteroidales > Dysgonomonadaceae > Proteiniphilum. The sequence goes on along the minus strand of JBFLFV010000002.1, from coordinate 321,398 downwards.
CCATTGTACCAATTACTATCAGAATTATTAGCGAGGTTATTGCCATATTAAATGATATTTGAGGGTCTTTGAAGAATTGATCTCCTTGACTCAGTACTATACCGGTTGCCCTTAAGAGTCCAACGCCCAAAATTAGTCCTGAAATTCCTGCTATTAGAGTTAGGACAACGCTTTCGCTTAATATCTGGCCAATTATATTGCGTGGAGTTGCTCCTAGTGCGCGTCTTATTCCTATCTCTTTTGTGCGTTCTCTAACTGTTACAAGCATTATATTACTTACGCCTACTGCTCCTGCAAGGAGGGTGCCCAAGCCAACGAGCCAAATGAGTGCAGCAATGCCAATATCGAGGTAGCTGAACATCTTAAATTGTTCCTCAATATTCATGCTGAAAACTGCTTCTTTGTCGTCGGGCGATATCTGGTGCTGGAGTTTAAGGGTTTCTAATATCTTGTCTTGAACTACTTTAACCGGCATTCCTTCTTTTGCTGTTGCTGCAAGAAAGTGTATTATATTGCCCTGATTAAAGGCTTGCTGCATTGTTGAGAATGGGAGTACAACAGTTTCTTCGGTTCTTCCGCCAATACTGACTCCCGATGTGCTTTTTGCAACGCCTATAACCTGAAAGTATATTCCATTTACTCTAATTTGTTGCCCGGTTGGGTCTTCTCCCTTCTGAAATAGTACCTCATATATTCGTTCACCAATTACACATACTTTCCTTCTCTCCTTAATGTCAATATCGTTTATATATCTACCGTAAAGCATTTTACTTTTTTCGATCAGATCATATACAGGATAACAACCTTTTACCAAGTAAGAGCCATTTTTTTCGCCTCTTACTACGTTTTTGTCATTACCGCCACCGGAAAATAGAACGGGTGATATGTATTCTAGCTCTTTTACTCTTTCTTTTATGACCGGGATATCGCTGTTGACCATATTCCATCTTCTTCCTTTTTGGAATCCTTTATATGGAAGTGATGTTGTTTCAGCTGCAAAGAAGGCCGAATTAGTGGCAAATCCCTCAATTTGAGAGAATATGCCTTGTTGCAATGCGTTGCCTGCTCCTACCATTAGTACAAGCATAAACATTCCCCAGAACACACCAAAGGCAGTTAGTGCACTACGCGATTTATTATGCGTAATGGTGGTCCAAATTTCTTGCCATCTATCAATATCAAATAGTTTCATTCTTGTCTCATTGCTTCAATTGGTTGTACTTTCACGGCTTTACGGGCAGGTAAGTAGCCTGCTATTGTACCGGAGACAATTAATACAACAGTTGCAAACAGTGCATATCCTATTTGTACTGTTGGGTTGGTAAATATCGACATTTGGGGCTCGTCGGTCACTGCCTGATTATTTGCAGACATCTCCATAAAGAAATTAACCAGTTCGGTTAATCCTATTCCCAGAATTAATCCTATATAACCAAAGATTGCAGTTATTAAAATTGATTCCAGTATGATTGTTTTAAGAATTGAAGAAGGTTTTGCGCCTAAAGCTTTTCTTATCCCTATCTCGCGGGTACGCTCTTTAACTGATACAAGCATGATGTTGCTTACGCCAACTATCCCTGCAATAAGTGTTAGTATGCCAATGACAGCTACAAATATTGTAATTCCACCAAATATTTTCATTGTCTCAACATATTCGGATTGTGCATTGTATATCCAAAGCGCCTGCTGATCTTCAGGATTAAACTCTAAACGTCTGCTCATTGCACCTCTGAGGGTTTCATTAAATTTTTCATTTGCCTCTTTGGTAGTGAGACCGTCAACAGTAAATACAATATGATAAAACTTGCCATCAGGATTAAATATTGTTTGAGCAGTGGTAAAAGGAATGTATGCATTTGAGCCACCCCAATCCTCCTTTTTTGTGTTTACTCCTACAACCTTAAACATGAGTTGTCCCACTTTTACATTTTTACCTAAGGGAGATTCGTTTGGGAAAAGAAGATTGGCAATTTTCTTATCCAGTACAATAACCTTGTTGCGTTCGTTCATGTCTAAACGATTAATGAACCTGCCGTTTTCTGTGCTGATAATAAGTTTTTCGATGTCGAGATAGTTAGGCATTACACCTCTTACTTGGTATGTTCCAAATTCTTTGCCGTAAGAAATTGTTTGATTTGAATTTAATCGTGCTGTAATTTCACGACTTTCTTCTATATCATTTTTTATAAATTCAATCTCTTCATTTGTAAAGTGGAGACTGCGCTCGTTTTTAAGCCCTCTGTGTGGCATTGATGTTGTACCGGTGTATAGGTTAATCCTGTTTATTGCTCTTGAGGCGAAGTTTTGCATTACGCCATTTTGAAGCCCATTGCCGGCCCCAAGAAGAACAATAAGTATAAATATACCCCAGGTTACAGATAAACCGGTGAGGGTTGTACGTAACTTATTCTTTTTAAGCGTTCCCCATATTTCTTGCAACAAGTCTATCATACTATGAGATAGTTTGATTTTTGAATTGTGTTATGTATTCCGTTGTTTTTTCTGGTTTCATATTCAATCATTCCATCTTTGAGATGAATTATTCTGTTAGTGGCTTCGGCAACCGATTGCTCATGAGTTACAATTATCATTGTGATGCCGTCATTGTTGAGCTCTGTGAGAAGATTCATAACCTCTACGGTAGTTTTACTGTCTAAGGCACCTGTGGGCTCGTCGGCCAAAATAACCTTTGGCTTCGCAATCATAGCTCTTGCAATTGCTACTCGCTGTTTTTGTCCTCCCGATAATTCATTTGGCATGTGGTATGCCCAATCTTTAAGTCCCATTTTATCTAGATGCTCCATTGCAATAATGTTGCGCTTCTTGCGACTTATATTTTTATAATATAAGGGCAAGGCAACATTTTCAAGTGCATTTTTAAAGTTGATGAGATTAAATGATTGAAATACAAAGCCAATCATTTCGTTTCTGTATTGAGCAGCAAGGGTTTCTCCTAGATTTTTAATTTTATGCCCGTTAAGAGAATAACTGCCGGAGTCATATGAGTCGAGAATTCCAATTATATTCAAGAGGGTGGATTTTCCAGAACCCGATGCTCCCATAATTGAAACATATTCACCCGAGTCAATATTGAGGTCAATTCCTTTAAGTACATGAAGCGAGATTGCTTCGGTATGATACGATTTATGAAGTTGTTTTATTTGTATCATTTACATCGATTTTATGGTGTACGGCACAAATGTATGATAAAACACTGTACTATGCAATACATAATACTGTGGATAAGATATATTTAAATATATTTAACTAAAGATTGTAGGGTTTGATCTATTATAATAGGTTAGCTCTTCATTTGAATAAATATTATTCAAATGAAGTAAAAAATTTGAATAGTGGTTCTAAATTAGGGAATTATCTTGAATGAATAGCCCTCTTTTTTTAGCCATTCAATTGCACGAGGAAGTGCATATTTCATGTTGATTTCAGCTTTCAGTGAGTCGTGGAATAGGATTATTGAACCGTCACGCGTATATTTTTTTACATTGTCCAGAATTCTTTCCGGTGATAATTTTGAATTATAATCACGTGTTACTACATCCCACATAATTATTTTGTATCCGTTGTTTCTAATCCTTATTGGTTGAGGGAATATCATATGCCCGTGTGGGGCTCTAAATAGATCTGAATTAATAAACTCTTTTGCTTTATTGGTGTTTTCTAAGAATTTGTGTGGTGTGTTTAGCCAGCCTTGCATATGGTTATATGTGTGATTACCCACTCTGTGGCCTTCAGCTAATATACGGTTATATATGTGTTGATGTTTTCTTACATTATCACCTACGCAAAAGAATGTGGCTTTTATTTTATAGCTTTCCAATATGTCTAATACCCACGGGGTGACCTCAGGTATGGGTCCATCATCAAAAGTTAGATAAACCGTTTTTTGTTCAGGTACAGGTATACGCCATACGCATTTGGGATACAATATTCTGTATAATAATGGTGGCTGTTCTATAAGCATAAAAATAGCATTAACACGATGTATAAAAAGGTACAAAGAGCAGTGCAGTCACAACACTGCCCTCCGACCGGGATTTATTTAATTTGGTGATATGTTGAATTGTTTTAGCAGCTCGGGGTTGAATTGATTCATCATCTGCAAAGCATTTTGCATAATGTTCTCTTCAGTTGTCTGCTGCAACGAATCTTCGTTAACTGCCGAATAATATCCTCTTACAGAGTTGTTGGTTACTTCTCTTAAAATAATATCTCCAACATAAGTAACACCTATCATGTAAAAGGATTGAGCACGCATCAACAGCTCGCTGGTAAGTTGCTTGTACTTTTCGTAATCATACTCCTGGTATATGTTACTTATTAAGAGTAGGGGGTTGATGTTATAATAGATTACTTCAGAAAGACTATTATTTACCTGCATTGGTTTTAGACGCTCAAACCAGTTGAGGTTTGCATTAACTCTGTTAAGTATTGTTGATATAAGCTCATCAGCTTTTTGATGTTCATTTAAACTGTAGTATGCTCTTGCGTATAAGAGTCCGTCAGTACCGAATGATACAGCTGAGTCAGGTATCATAGATATGACCTTATCAAGTGCGATAAGAGCTTTTTCATTCTCTCCCGCTTCAATAAGGGCTTCTATCAGTTCACTGAAATAGAGACGATAGGTTGAAAGCATTCCACGACTTGTTACGTCCATATATATGTCCGGATTGTTTTCTAGTCCTCCCCATCTGAATTTATTAACCATATTGTCGTATGCAGCTTCTAAGTTTACTCCGTTGTTAAGAGGAGTGCCGGGCACTACTTGATATGTGAGTCCGTTTAGTGAGAAATTAGACTTGTCTAGATTCATATATAATGAGGGAGTGATGGTGGTTGCAAAATGCAAGGGTCGCTCCCAATTTTCATCATTAAGGTTTGCAAGTAGTTCCAAAATCATTATCTCCTGTCTATATATAGCTTGTTTGTTCTCTAGACTAATAATCATCTTGTTGGTGGGTTCTGCAGCTAATCCTTCCCAGTCAACCATTTCACTATTAACATCTAAATAGAGAAAGTGCGAAGGTATTACTTGAGTGTCTCCGGTGTTGAACGGGTTTAAAGGTTTTGCATTTTCGCCCGTACGTAAATTCTCCATTGTTTGTTTTAGCGAGACTGTATCCCTGAAAATATTTCTGTCGTAATAACTACCATATGACATTGGGGGGATCTGACTCTGTTGAAGTACCGACTCTATTTCACTTCTTGACATTACAAAGGCAGCCGAACCTGCTTCGCCCGAATATCTTGGTCGCGACCATTTAATAGGTAGCGGAGTTGATTCATATGCAGGCCTCAAGAGTTGATCTACGTACCACTCTGTTTGCAGAAAGCTGAGGTTGGTGACACGCACATCGGTTCTGAATCCTTCTGTTTCCTGTACATACCAAAGAGGGTAGGTGTCATTGTCTCCATTGGTAAACAAAATGCCGTTTTCACCCACGCTGCTTAGGAAGTTCATTCCTGTATCACGTGCCAGTGTTCTGCCCGAGCGGTCATGGTCATCCCAGTTTTGAGATGCCATTTGAATTGGTACAAACAGGCATGCTACAGATGTAATAGCGGTTGCAGCTTTGGTGTTTTTGATATATTTCCTTAAGAATAGACTTATACCTGCAACGCCCATACCCACCCATATTGCAAAGGCATAAAAGGAGCCTGCATATGCATAGTCGCGCTCACGGGGCTCGAAGGGTGTTTGGTTAAGGTAAAGTATTATAGCCAGGCCTGTCATGAAAAACAACATAAATACAATAGCAAAACTTTGATTGCCTCTCTCTTTGAGTTTCAATTGATAGAGAATACCAATTATTCCGAGTAGTAACGGAAGCATGAAGTATTTATTCCTTCCCTTATTGTTGGAAATATCCGGAGCGATGTTGTCTTGCGGACCAAGGTTCAATACATGTTCATCAATAAAATTAATTCCGGTGATCCAGTTACCTCTTGTTATTCCTCCATCACCTTGAATATCGTTTTGTCTGCCCGAGAAGTTCCACATGAAGTAGCGCCAGTACATATAATTGAACTGGTAATTGAACATGAACTTCAAATTTTGCCAAACTGTTGGTTTTTTGTTTGGTTCTACTACACTTCCCCATCTTTCGTATCCAATACTGTGATTGTGAAACGATGGATTGTTGGGATTGGAATGCATTCTGGGGAGAAGCATTGTGTTGGTGTATTTATAAATGGGTGATGTTATTTTTTCATATCTGTCTTTCTCATCGGGTGATGATTTTACAATTTGTTTGTAGCTTGTTCTTTCACCTTCAGTAATTGCAGCACCATTTGCGTCTCTGGCAATCCTTGAAGCATAGGTTGTGCCGTGTAGTAGTGGGGTTTGTCCATATTGCTCGCGATTTAAATAACTTCCAAGAGAAAAGATGTCTTCAGGGGAGTTGAGATCAAGTGGTGGATTTGCACTTGAGCGTATTGGTATTAAAGCATAAGCTGAGAATCCCACTAATATTACCATGAAGCAGGAGATTGATAGATTGATGAATCTTTTACTTATTCTTTTGTGTTTGAAAATGAAATATGAGCCGGCTGCTATCAGAATGGCCCAAAGCCATGCACTACTGCCAATAAATAGAACACCCGAGAGTGCAAGTGTAATGAAAAAGGCTGTGCGTGCACGTTTTTCTTTGCCTTTTTTGGATACTGTTTCGTATAGTCCCCATACAATGGCTGATACAAGTATGATGATATAGAATATAACACCGGAGTGATATGGCATACCAAGGCTGTTTACAAATAGTAATTCAAGCCATCCTCCTATTTTTGTAAATCCGGGTATTACTCCCCACATCAAAACAGCTATTAATACAAATGATATTAATAGTGCATTAATTACTCCTTTCCAATTGGCTTTTTCTGTTTTCTTGAAATAGTAAACAAGTACAATTGCCGGGATGCATAAGAGGTTTAACAGGTGTACTCCAATTGAGAGCCCCATGATATATGCAATAAGTACAAGCCATTTGTCAGAGTGTAGTTTGTCGGCATTATCCTCCCACTTAAGTATTAGCCAGAATACAAGGGCTGTGAGAAGTGATGAGAAGGCGTAAACTTCACCTTCAACTGCCGAAAACCAGAATGTGTCTGAGAATGTAAATACCATTGATCCAACAATGCCACTGCCAATAATAGCAATTGTTTGTCCTGAGGAAAGAATTTTACTTTCGCCGGTTTGTATCAGTTTGCGGGTTAGGTGAGTTATGGTCCAAAACAGAAATAGGATGGTGAACGCACTCATTATTGCAGACATAATGTTTATCATCATTGCTACCTGCGAAGGGTCTTTCGCAAATTGTGTGAAAAAGTTGCCCACCAACATAAAAAAAGGTGCACCCGGTGGGTGACCAACCTCAAGCTTGTATGCAGATGTTATGAATTCGCCACAATCCCAAAAGCTTGCCGTGGGCTCAATGGTTAACAAGTAAACAATAGCTGCAACTGCAAAAACAACCCAACCTGAGATGTTATTAATAATTCTGTATTTAGACATTATTTTTTTGTTTTGATTCAATGTGTATTTTTCCGAAATTACTATATAAAATTACTATATATCAGGACATAATTTTTTAAAGTAAGGACAAAGATAAGTAAATCTACCTATTCAGTTAATTGTTTTGTAAGGATTTTGTTTTGATGTTATTAAAAAAAGTAAAATTATTATGGTAGTGTTATATATAATAAGTTGGGGGAGCGGATGAAATATTAAAATGGGCAATAAATGTAAGGTGATTATTGGTTGTGAAGGAATAATGTTAAATTTAATGCAGCTATAGTATAAAGAGTTTAATATCAACAAAATGTGTTTTACAACATGTTTTTAGGCTAATGTCTGTATCACAGTTAGTTAAGCTTGTGAGCGGCTTTTTTAATATAAATCCTTAACATAAAAAGCCTTTCGATAATTTGGAGATGAGGTAATAAAAAGTTTACTTTGAAATCGATTAAGGAAAAAATTCTATATATAAAGTCGTATAACATTAGTTTTCAATTTAATGCAAGTAACATTAGTTATTATTAAGCCTTCAGCAATACAAAGAGCGGTTCTGGGAGAAGTGATATCCCGGTTTGAGAAAAAAGGTTTCCAGATTGTGGGGATGAAGATGTTACAGATGTCAGACGAAGTTGTTAAAGCGCATTACTCGCATTTAGTTGATAAACCTTATTTTGGACGAATTAAAAAATCAATGCAGGCAACTCCCGTAATTGCTATGGCTTTAAAAGGGGTGGATGCAGTAAGTTGTGTTAGAAAAATGACCGGAGTGACAAACGGAAGAGAGGCGATGCCCGGCACAATAAGAGGTGATTTTAGTGTTAGCGTACTGGAAAATATTGTACATGCTTCAGATTCAATTGAGACAGCAAAAGAGGAGCTGGGGCGTTTCTTTAATTCAGAAGAAATCTTTGATTATGGGATGATTACAGCTCAGTATCTGTATACAGAAGATGAGAGTAAGAGTCAATAAAAAAAGGAGTATAAAACTTATTGATAATCAGAAATGTATCAATGGAGATAAAATATTTGATTGCAAAAACAAAAAGTTTAATGACGGCGACTATAATGCTGGTTTCATTGAACTCATTTTCACAAAGTGCCATTGAGCCGGTTGAAAATAATAGGTCTGCAGTAAATTTCAAGCAACTACACAGTGCGAAACTGGGAGATCAACAAAAACTCTTTGCAGACGGACTCAAGTTAAAACTCGATTTATCGGTTTTGGATGATGTTGAAGAAGAAAGAGAGTTTTTTGACCCGGAAGCAATACCTGCAGATGATGTTTATGAGGGTGTCTGGATAAATAGACATGTTAATATTTATGGTAGCCTGAAAAATGCACCGGATTCTTTTATTGTAGATTTGGACAATTTTACAATGCCGGTTGAAGGGCATATGACTTCAAATTTTGGTCGCAGAGGTAGTAGACGTTATCATTACGGTATAGATATAAAAGCTCAGACAGGTGATACTGTTTATGCTGCTTTTGATGGTAAAATTAGAGTTAAACAGTTTGAAAGAAGAGGATATGGCTATTACCTGGTGGTAAGGCACGTAAATGGACTGGAAACTGTGTATGGTCATCTTTCAAAGTTTCTTGTTGAAGAGAATGATTTTGTGCTGTCGGGTCAGCCAATTGGCCTTGCCGGTAATACCGGTCGCTCGTTTGGTTCGCATCTTCACTTCGAAACAAGGTTTCTTGGCAAACCAATAAATCCAAATTTTATTATTGATTTTAATAGTAAGTCGGTTCATGATGAGAAGTATTTGGTTACAAACTCAAGTTATAGGAAAACAAATAATAGTAGCAGAACAATAGTTAATAGTAGCACTACTGCGTATAAAGAGCCAACAAATTCTACTTCAAATAAGTTTGTTGATGGAGAGGTTAAATATCATCGAATTAAAAGCGGAGATACACTTGGAGCTATTTCAATGAAGTATGGTACTTCTGTTAGCGAGTTGTGCAAGCTGAATAATATTTCTAGAAGTACAACATTGCGAATAGGTAGGTCTTTACGTGTTTCTTAAGTTGTATTTGATTTGAGAAGGGTGAATAATTAACATAAAAACAAAAAAGGTATTTGAATTGATCAAGTACCTTTTTTTTGATTATCTTTGTTTGGTTGTTTTACGTTAAAAAATTAGGACTTTAAATGAACAATACTGATAAGCAATTTGATGAAGTGATTGGTATATGTCGACAAATATTTGTGGATAAACTGAAGGATTACGGAGCTTCGTGGCGGATACTTAGACCAAAGTCGGTGACAGATCAAATATTTATTAAGGCCAATCGCATAAGAACTCTAGAGACTAAAAAGGAGAAAATGGTTGATGAAGGCATTTTCTCTGAGTTTATTGGTATTGTTAATTATGGAGTTATTGGACTTATTCAACTGGAGTTAGGTTATTCAGATTCTGTGGATGTTAGTCCCGAGAAAGCAGTGGAGCTTTATGATAAGTATATCAAAGTGACTAAGGAGTTAATGACTGCCAAGAATCATGATTATGATGAGGCGTGGAGAAGTATGAGGATTAGTTCATATACAGATCTTATACTTATGAAGATTTATCGTACAAAAGAGATTGAGGCTAATGACGGACAAACATTAATTTCAGAAGGAGTGGATGCGAATTATATGGATATGATTAATTATTCAATTTTCGGTTTAATAAAACTTCAATTTAAGTAAAAACTTTACGAAGCTGTAATTTAATGGTTAAAAAGGGGGTAGCAGAAAAAACAGGTGTTGAGCTGTTTCGCATAATTGTAGGATTTACATTTCTATTTTCGGGTTTTGTAAAGGCTGTAGATCCACTCGGATTTACTTATAAGATTCAAGACTATCTTATTGAGCTGAATCTTACCGAGCTATTCCAACTTGCAATGCCTGTTGCATTGTTTTTTGTTGTTGCTGAGTTTTTACTTGGAGCAATGCTTTTGATTGGTGCACATAGAAAGTGGACTGCTCGTTTGATTGGACTTTTCATGATCTTTTTTACTCCATTTACATTATGGGTTGCAATTGCAAATCCTGTAGAGGATTGTGGTTGTTTTGGAGATGCCCTTGTAATAAGTAATTGGCAGACATTTTATAAGAATCTTGTTTTGCTTGTGGGTGCAATTTTACTTATTATTAATTGGAGTGTTATTAAACCTGTTTATTCAAAAAAAACAGGAAGCTATGCAGCTTTGTTTATAGCTGTTTTTGGGTTGTCTTTTGCTCTTTATAATGTTTACAGAGAGCCGGTTATTGATTTTAGATCATATAAAATTGGTGCTGATATTCCTGAATTAATGTATGTCAATGCTGAGGATGCCGATATTTACGAAACGATATTTGTTTACAGTAAAGATGGGGAGGAGCAAGAGTTTACTGAAGAGGATTATCCTTGGAACGATTCTACTTGGACCTTTGTGGATATGAAGAATAGCCTAGTGAAAGAGGGGGTTAAACCGGAGATTGAAGATTTTGCAATTGAAGTATTGTACTATGATGATTTTGATAACTCCTGGAATTTTGGAGGTGATATTACTGATTTAATTTTGTCAGATACATCATATACTTTTATTACTGTATCGTATTCGTTGGATAAAATGTCGGTCAAGAGTTTGAGTCGACTAAAAGAGATTAGTAGATTTGCTTTGGATAATGGTTTTCCTTTTTATTTTGTCACCGCTTCATCGTTGGATGTATTGGAGAAGTGGGAGGATAAGTATCAAACAGAGTTTCAGTTTTGTCATGCCGATGAGCGTGTACTTAAAACTATGATTCGCACTAATCCGGGTTTGATGTTATTGAAAGAGGGTGTGGTTATTAATAAATGGGACTATATAGCTGTACCAACCGATAATTCTGATTTAATTGAACGTGGTAATGCATCAAATGAAACTAAAATGTTAGTTATAGCTATTATCTTTTTAGTGCCATTGATTATTATGAGGTTGATCGACAGTCCACAACATAAAACTAAAAAAAACTAACTAATTATAATTATTATTTATGAGAAAAAACATTGTAGCAGGTAATTGGAAGATGAATAAAAACCTGCAGGAAGGTATTGAATTGGCTAAAGAGCTTAACGAAGTATTAAAAGATAAAATATTGAAATGTGATGTGATTCTTGGTGCTCCATTTATACATCTTTCGGCTGTTGTTGACAGTGTAGATTTAAGTAGAATTGGTGTTGCTGCTCAAAACTGTGCAGACAAAGATTCGGGTGCATATACAGGTGAAGTTTCTGCTGAAATGATTGCTTCAACCGGAGCTGAATATGTGATTTTGGGCCATAGTGAGCGTCGTGCATACTACGGAGAGACTCCTTCAATCCTAAAAGATAAAGTGAATTTAGCACTTTCAAATGGTTTGAAGCCAATTTTCTGTATTGGTGAGGTGCTTGAAGAGAGGGAAGCAGAAAAACATTTTGATGTTGTGAAGTCTCAGATTGAAGAGTCGCTTTTTGACTTGTCTAAAGAAGAGTTTAGCAAAATAGTTCTTGCTTATGAGCCTGTTTGGGCTATTGGTACCGGGAAAACAGCTTCACCCGCTCAAGCGCAAGAGATGCATGCATTTATTCGTTCTACTGTTGCTGATAAGTTTGGAGCTGAGGTAGCTGAAGATATATCAATTTTATACGGTGGCAGCGCAAATGCAGGTAATGCTAAGGAGCTTTTTTCTAACCCTGATGTTGATGGTGGACTTATAGGGGGTGCTTCATTGGAGGTTGATAAATTCATGCCTGTTATTGAGGCTTTTTAACTATTAACAGATTTTTACCACAGATTCATTCAGGGTCTGTGGTATTTATTTAACTTTGCATCCGTATTTAGTAAATGTGGTTATATTATTAGAAGAAATATGATGAAATATATAAATTACAATCTCATACTTCTGACTTTGTTTATGTGTTTTAATGTTGTAGTAAATGCACAGAGTTCATCTCAAAAGAATGAAATACTTAAAGAGTTGAACAGCAATAGGCAAGGGAAGGGTGATGTTACTATTTATGAGGATGAGAGTATAAAGCATATTTTAGGACGACCAATGGGACCGCCCAGGACCTTATATTATTCTGCCGATGGTGATGCTCAGTATTACAAAATGAGGGGGTTCAAGATTCAAGCCTTTTCAGGGAATAATCAACGTTCGTCGAGAGATGAAGCAAATAGCAAACAGAGAGTGATTAAAAATGCATTTCCTGAACTTGATACTGTAGTTCTGTTTGAGTCTCCTTTTTGGAGGTTGCGTGTTGGTAACTTTGAGACACGCAGCGAAGCTAATAGGGTTATGGAAGAATTGAAGAAGCAGTTTCCATCATTCGGTAGGGAAATGTATGTTGTTGTGGATGAGATTAAAGTTCTTGTCGACTAATTAAATCTTAAATTTTATGTCATCAGAAGAGCTGGAAGTAAATAAGACTGAGATTGCAAATCATATGAGAGATATCTTGTCTTTATTGGGTGAAGATAAGAGTCGTGAGGGACTAATCAAGACTCCTGATAGAGTTGCTAAAGCTATGCAGTATCTTACAAAAGGGTATTGGCAAGATCCGGAAGAGATATTACGTTCTGCGCAGTTTAAGGAAAACTATCGTCAGATGGTTATTGTAAAAGATATTGATCTTTTTTCGATGTGTGAACATCACTTGCTGCCCTTTTTTGGTAAAGCACATGTTGCATATATTCCTGATGGATATGTTACAGGATTGAGTAAGATTGCCCGTGTTGTAGATGTTTATGCAAGGAGGTTGCAGATTCAGGAACGACTTACCACTCAAATAAAAGATTGTATTCAAAGGACTCTTAATCCAATGGGCGTGATGGTGGTTATTGAGGCTCAGCATATGTGTATGCAGATGCGTGGGGTGGAGAAGCAGAATTCAGTTACTACTACTTCCGATTTTACAGGTGTGTTTAAGGAGCAAAGAACAAGAGAGGAGTTTGTTAATCTTATTAAATGAATCCCTCTTTTATTAAATATATCTTGGTAAAGCCTATTGTGCCGGCTGTATGGTATGGTTAGTTTTTCTTTGATGCTCTTTTTCTTTCATTTTCGTCAAGATGTATTTTTCGTAGACGCATATGTTTAGGTGTTATTTCAACATATTCATCTTCTTTTATATATTCTAATGCTTCTTCTAAACTGAAGATGATGGGAGGTGCAAGTTGTGCTTTGTCATCTGTGCCTGAGGCGCGTACGTTTGTCAGTTTTTTAGCTTTGGTTACATTAACTACAAGATCGCCCTCTTTATTACTTTCTCCAACTACTTGTCCTGCGTATACTTCTGTTTGAGGGTGTATGAAAAAATGTCCTCTATCCTGTAGTTTGTCTAATGCATAGGCATAGGCATTGCCCGATTCTCCTGCAATGATTGAACCGTTTTGGCGTTTCTCAATATCACCCTTCCAAGGTTGAAATTCAAGAAATCTATGTGCCATTATGGCTTCACCTGCCGAAAGTGTAAGCACGATATTGTTGAGCCCAATTATTCCTCTTGAAGGTATTATGAACTCCATATGCATACGTTCGCCTTTACTCTCCATTGTAAGTAGTTCGCCTTTGCGACGGGTTACAATGTCAATAATTTTGCTTGCAGTTTCTTCGGGTAAGTTGACTGTTAGTTGTTCAATTGGTTCATACTTTTCACCATCTACTTCTTTAATAATTACCTTGGGTTGCCCAACCTGCATTTCATATCCTTCGCGACGCATTGTTTCAATTAATACAGATAAATGCAAAACGCCTCGACCGTAAACTATCCATGAATCAGAGCCTTCAGTTTCCTCTACTCGAAGTGCCAGGTTTTTGTCGAGTTCTCGTGTTAAACGTTCATATATATGACGTGATGTTACATATTTACCATCTTGTCCAAAAAATGGTGAGTTGTTTATTGTGAACAGCATTGACATGGTGGGCTCGTCTATAGCTATTGGATCAAGAGCTTCAGGTTTTTCGATATCTGTAATTGTATCCCCAATATCAAATCCTTCAATACCAATTAGTGCACAAATGTCTCCGGAGCTGACTTGTTCAACCTTTACTCTCCCTAATCCTTCAAAAACATCAAGTTCCTTGATACGTGTTTTTTTAATGCTACCGTCACGTTTACATAATGCATAATCTTTATTGTTATAGATAGTGCCACGATGAACACGCCCCACAGCAATTCTCCCTACATAATTTGAATAATCGAGTGATGTTATGAGCATTTGCGGTGTGCCGTTATGTACTTTGGGAGCAGGTATGTAGTTGATTATTGCATCAAGTAAAGGAGTAATATTGTCGGAAGGCTTTTTCCAGTCGTCAGACATCCAAGCCTGTTTTGCAGATCCATAGATTGTGGGAAAGTCAAGTTGATCTTCAGTTGCGTCAAGACTAAACATAAGGTCGAAGACCTCCTCTTGTACCTCTTCGGGACGACAATTTGGCTTATCTACTTTATTTATTACAAGAATTGGCTTTAGTCCGATTTCTAATGCCTTTTGAAGTACAAAACGTGTTTGTGGCATTGGTCCTTCAAAAGCATCTACAACCAGTAAACATCCATCGGCCATATTAAGTACTCGTTCCACTTCACCTCCAAAATCGGCATGCCCCGGGGTGTCAATTATATTGATTTTTGTGTCTAAGTATTTTATTGATACATTTTTGCTAAGTATGGTGATGCCACGCTCACGCTCAATTTCATTGTTGTCAAGTATGAGTTCATCAGTTTGCTGATTGTCTCTGAATAGATGACCGGCCATGAGCATTTTATCAACAAGGGTTGTTTTGCCATGGTCTACATGAGCAATTATGGCTATGTTTCGAATATTATGCATAAAAACAATCTTTTTTTCTGCCACAAAGATACTCTTTTCTGATTACAAATTATTAGTATGCAATTATAAATTACCAAATAGAGGAGTCTTAAGGTAGTTCTAATGAGGCGTCAGTATAGATAAAATAGATGTGTGATAATTTTTAAATAGATAATTACTATATTATCTTTGTGTATGTATTTTAAAACTATTATAATATATGGAACCAATAATTAATTCTAGAATCCCTAAGTTTAAAGTTCAAGCCTTTCATAAAGGTGAGTTTAAAACCATTACAGATAATGATACGTTAGGTAAATGGTCGGTGTTTTTCTTTTATCCGGCCGATTTTACCTTTGTGTGTCCAACAGAATTGGTTGATGTAGCAGAAAAATATGAATACCTGCAATCTATTGGAGTGGAAGTGTATTCGGTAAGTACCGACTCACATTTTACTCATAAAGCATGGCATGATACTTCAGAAAGTATAAAGAAAATTCAATATCCAATGCTTGCAGACCATACAGGTGCGTTGAGTCGCGCCTTTGGTGTTCTTAACGAAGAAGATTATTTGGCTTATCGTGGAACATTTGTTGCAAATCCGGAGGGTGTCGTAAAGGTTGTTGAGATTAACGACGGACCAATTGGACGAAATGCAACGGAGCTGGTTAGAAAGATTGAAGCAGCACAGTTTGTTGCAGCTCACGATGATGAAGTGTGTCCTGCAAACTGGGAAAAAGGTAAAGAAACCCTGAAGCCAAGTATTGATTTGGTAGGTAAGATTTAATAATAATTACAGCGATAAATCCTCTGTTCTGCTTTCTTGGACAACTACCTTGAATTCGGTTCAGAGGGTTTTTAGTTTTATGAAATAGAATTTGTTATGTTTGATAATTCATTAAGAGAACAGGTGAAAGCGATTTTTGCAAACCTGGAGTCAGAATATTCATTTGAGATTAATGCTTCAAAGGAGCATGAAAGTTATAGTGAGCTTGTTGAATTGCTGGAAGATGTGGTTTCTTGCTCTGATAGATTGTCACTTAAAGTAAGTGATGGTGATGCTATATCATTTTCGTTATTAAAAGATGGAGAAAAAACCGGTGTTGTATTTAGAGGTGTACCTAATGGGCATGAGTTTTCCTCTCTTTTACTTGCAGTGTTGAATAGCGATGGGAAAGGGAAAAATTTACCTGATGAGTTTACTACTAAAAGAGTGTTGGCACTAAAAGGTGAAATTAAACTCACAACGTATGTTTCACTTACCTGTACAAATTGTCCGGATGTTGTTCAAGCACTAAATCAGATGGCAATTATTAATCCTAATATTTCACATGAGATGGTTGATGGATCTTTGTATCCTGAAGAAGCAAAGTCTTTTAATATTCAGGCTGTTCCTGCTGTTTATGCAGATGGAGAGTTGCTTCATGTTGGAAGAGGTGAATTTGGTCAATTGCTGTCGAAGCTTGAGTTGAAGTACGGGGCAGAAGATGTTGTGGGTGTGAATGAGCCCAAATTATTTGATGTAGTGGTGATAGGTGCGGGTCCGGCCGGGGCTTCAGCAGCTATATACTCAGCCAGAAAGGGGTTAAATGTAGCTGTGCTTTCAGAAACTGTTGGAGGTCAGGTTAAAGAGACGCAGAGTATTGAGAATCTTATTTCTGTTATAGAAACTACAGGTGAGAGGCTTAGCAGTAATTTGAGAAAGCATATGGAGGAGTATTCTATCTCAATTTTGGAGCATAGGATTGTAGATAGGGTTGAGCTTGAAGAGGGTAATAAAATTGTTTATGTAAAGGGAGGTGAAAGATTTGTTACTCGTTCGTTGATTATCTCTACCGGCGCTGATTGGAGAAGGTTAAACGTTATCGGTGAAAAGGAGCATATTGGTAAAGGTGTTGCATTTTGTGTTCATTGTGATGGGCCATTTTATAAAGATAAGCATGTTGCAGTTATTGGTGGAGGTAATTCAGGTATTGAAGCGGCTATCGACCTTGCAGGAATATGTTCAAAAGTAACTGTTTTTGAGTTTTTGGATGAGCTTAAGGCAGATAAAGTTTTGCAGGAAAAAGTTGCGTCACTTTCTAATGTTGAGGTTTATTTAAGTTCTCAAACTACAGAGGTGTTAGGTGATAACGAAAAAGTGAGAGGTTTGAAAGTAAAGGATAGAAAAACAGAAGAGGAGAGGGTTGTTGATGTTGATGGTGTTTTTGTTCAGATTGGATTGGCTCCTAATAGTGAAGTCTTTAGAGATGTTGTTAATTTAACACGATATGGTGAGATTGAGGTTGATGCACATGGTAGGACTAATATTCCGGGTATATATGCTGCAGGTGATGTGACAACTGTTCCTTTCAAGCAAATAATAATTTCTATGGGTGATGGTGCTAAAGCTGCACTTACAGCATTTGATGATAGAATTCGCGGTGTAGTGTAACTGTTTGTATATGGATGTTGTTAGTAAAATATTGTATTAACAAAAGTTAGTGTCCGGCTCTCTGTGAAATAAAATATTATTAATGTATATTTGTAACTTGTTTTAAAATAATAAATAAGAGCAAATTTAGTTACATGAATTTATTTAAATATACATTTGTTTTAGCGATTTCATTTTTAGTTTTAAATACTATAACCCCACTGTTCTCTTTAAAAGCACAAAATCCGCCAGTTTCGAATAGTGATAGAGTTTATGAAGAGCCGGACGTTATTCCAATGTTTACCGGAGGTACTCCTGAAATGCATAAGTTTATTTCAAATACCTTAAGCTACCCTGCAGATGCAGTGGAGCGTAATGAACAAGGTTTAGTGGTTTATACTTTTGTAGTTGAAAAAGATGGGACTTTGTCTAACTTTAATATGATACATAGCGCAGATCCTCTTCTAAATGAAGAGGCTTTACGAATTCTGAAAAATATGCCACCTTGGAGACCTGCAAGGCATAATGGCGAAATTGTAAGATCAGAGACATATGTTCCATTGTATTTTAAGTTGAATAAAGATGCTCAGTATAGGACAAGACTATCAAGCTCGGCAACTGCTAGAGCTTATGCAAAGACCGATGTTTCAATTTTAGAGGATAATGTTATTTATACTATAGTTGATAAAATGCCCTATTATACATATGGAGAAAGGGAGTTGGCAAATTTTATATCTCATAATATTCGTTACCCTAAAGAGGCGATGCAGCAAGGTATAGAGGGTAGAATTCTCTGCTCATTTATAGTTGGTGTTGATGGCTCAATTTCTAATATTGAGGTGGTAAATAGTTTAAATCCGGCTCTTGATAATGAGGCGATAAGGGTTTTGGGACTTATGCCAAGATGGACTCCGGGTGAGAATAGCGGTGAGAAGGTTAATGTGAAGTGTCTTTTACCTATCGATTTTACAATTGATGAGGAGCCGATTCCACCATTATCGGGAAATAATTAGATCTTTATTAGCTCATTTAATTTAAAAAATAATTTTACCGGAGTTTAAGATTGATTTGACGAATTCCTGAATGGGTATTTATATGTAATCTGAAAGGAGTGGGTGAGGGGTCTGTTTCTGTACGAATGTCATCAATTAAAAAGGAGGAGTACATTATTCTGGGATAACCCGGTGAATCATTGTTTAGGGAGTGTATTAGATAAAGATCAATTTCCGGTGAGTTAGTATCGCGATGGAGTGAGATGTTATGCACTTTTGAATTATATTCAATCTCAAATATAATATTTAAATAGTTGCCTCCAACCCATACACTCTGCAGCTTTATAGGATCGGTATTATGAATGTCAGGAAGTATATCGTAAGAAATTTCTCCTGTTAAAATTGGTGCTATCTGTATGATTTTTATCATACCATCACCTAAAGGTGTATATTTTAAAATAATTCTTTGTCCATTTTTTTTGTTAATATCTTTTACTTCTATTGGAGTCAAAATATCACCATTATCAAGAATAAAATGGTATGTGTTACCCATATAAGTTGTGGCAAATTCCACAAGGTAATTATCCAGCCTTTCCGGCTCTTTATTGCATGACCAAAATTGCAGAAAAAGCAGGAAAGTAAATAAAGCTACTATCCGGGTTTTCATACTTTTAGATGTTTTCTGTAATAGTTAATTTGTTTTTTACAGTGTTGCCATACATTGCAATTATCTGATTTTTTAAATATTCGATGTCCTTTTGAGGTAGATTTACCTTGTCTATTTGCAAATTGATGTATGTGTTAAACTCTTCTTTTTCCTTATTGCTATATTTCGAGTTGAACTTTCTGGATTTTGTCATCATATCATATGCAATATAGTTGACAGGAAAGAATGAGTAGTTTCTATAAATTTCATTGTCAATTATATTTGCAGCAATTTTCAAAATCTCATTTCTGCCTGTGTCAGCCTCTATTTCATCGAGTAGAGGGTTGATACGATTGCCAAATTTGAAATGAACTCTTCCCTTAAATCCAGTCATACCGGTGTACATATTTTCGATATCATCGGCTTTATTTTTTTTATGATTTGGATTGTCCCTTTTTTGTTGAAATTCTTTGGCTTTCAGAAAATCGCATGGATCATACTCGTAAGAAATTGATAGTGGTACAATATTAAGCTGCTTAAGCGCTTGAAGGGGGTGTGAGCTTTGGTGGAGAGTAAGCATTTTCAGTAAACTTGTTTGTGTTTTATCGTTTGAGTCTTTAGCTCTTCCTTCGCGCTGTGCAAGCCAAATTGACTGATTCTTGTCAGTTATTGTGTGATGAATGTAGTTTGATAAATGCTTTGAAACTTTGAGCATTTCGCGTACCGAAACGCCACGTTTAACAATAAAGCTTTTGTTGAGTCGTACCAATTTCTCAATCCAATGATATACTAGGAGATTATCCCCAATTGCAATTTCAGTTGTTTGCATTTGCTGATCAAAGAGTAGCATATTAAAAAATGCTGCGTCCAGAACAATATCTCGATGATTTGAGATGTAGATGTGGCTTTCATTTTTAGGTATATCGTCCCATCCCATACCGATCATTTCGGTAGTAGTGTTTTTGATTAATCGTGTCATTATAGGATAGATAACTCCCTTCTGGAAATCATACTTTGAGTTGCATTGTAATAAAAATGAGGTGAATTGTTCCCAAGTGAAAGGTTTAACGATCGGTTCAACCGCTTTTCTGAAACTAGTATCTTGGATTAGCTGAACTATTGTTTCATTAACTTCACTATCTAAAAGTGGACGGATATTTTGGTAAATGTCTTTTGTCTCTTCCATTTAATTCAAGAGTTGATAAAGTTATTATTTACTTAGTTTGTTAAATTCTGTTTCAATTATATCAGTTAACACATCACTCATTTTCAGACCTGCTGCGCTTACTTGTTGAGGTATAAAGCTGGTTGATGTCATTCCGGGTGTAGTGTTTACTTCCAAAAGTATTGGTGTATTGTCTTTTATGATATAATCGGCACGAATTATTCCTTTTGCACCAATTAGTCGGTATATTTTTTCAGTTTCTTTTTGAATTTCTTTTGTGATTTCTTTAGAAATACGTGCAGGAGTTATCTCTTCAACTTCGCCAAGGTATTTGGCACCATAATCAAAAAACTCATTTTTACTTACAACCTCGGTTATGGGTAGTACCATAAATCCTTTATGTGTGTTGTAACATCCGCAGGTAACTTCTATTCCCTGTACAAAGCTTTCTACAATTACTTCAGGTGCTTCGATAAATGCATCGTCTATTGCGGCTTTTAATTGGCTTTTCTCTGTTACTTTGGTTGTAGCAAAACTAGAGCCACCGGTATTGGGTTTGACAAATACCGGCAGCCCCAATTTTTCGTTTATATTTTCAATATCTATTGAGTCGGTTTTACTTAGTAGTACCGACTCTGCAACTTTTACTCCAAAGTTTTTAAGGAAATTATTGCAAGCAAACTTGTCGAAAGTAAGTGCAGAGGCAAGCACGCCACAATTGGAATAAGGAATTGCGAGTATGTCAAAATATCCTTGTAATTTGCCATCCTCACCGGGAGTGCCATGGATAGTGATGTATGCAAAGTCGAATTTTATCTTTTCTTGATTAGCGGTGAAGCTGAAATCATTTTTATCAACTTCGAATACTTGGGAGTTGAATTCTACTTGCCATGAGTGCTCACTTATTTTGACTTTATAGATTTTGAATTTTTCTTTATCAATAAATGAGAAGATACCGGTTGCACTTAATTCAGAAATTGGTACTTCTGATGAATAGCCTCCCCAAATAATTGCAATGTTTTTTTTCATATTTAAATTATTAAAATATCAATTTTATTTTTAAATATCTGATTCTAAAAATCTCTTGAAGCAGTATAAGATCGCCATTTATCTATTATGCTTAGTATGTCGTCAGGGATATCACTTTTAAAATAAAGTTCCTCTTTTGTTGTGGGGTGAACAAAGCCCAAAGATTGAGCATGAAGACATTGGCGTGGGCAAATGTCGAAACAATTATAGATAAATTGTTTGTATTTTGCAAAATGAGTGCCTCTCAAAATCTCATTTCCACCATATCGTTCATCATTAAACAATGTGTGTCCAATCTCTTTCATGTGTACTCTGATTTGATGTGTACGACCCGTTTCGAGTTGACATTCAACCAGTGTAACATAACCAAATCGCTCTATTACCTTGTAGTGTGTTATTGCATTCTTGCCTTGATCGTTATCAGGGAAAACACGAAAGAGCATTCGATTTTTTGGATCGCGACCAATGTTCCCTTCTATTGTACCATTATCTTCTAAAACATTTCCCCATACCAGTGCAGTATATAGTCTTTTAGTTTCCTTTCTAAAGAATTGACCAGACAAATTGGTCTTTGCTTCAGGTGTTTTGGCGATTAGTAAGAGACCGGATGTGTCTTTATCAATCCTATGCACTAATCCCAGGCGTGGGTCGCTTATGCCCTCAAGTTTTTTATAATTAAGATGATATGCTACAGCATTAACCAGTGTGCCTGTATAATTACCGTGACCGGGGTGTACAACCATACCTGCAGGTTTGTTAACTACCATCAGAGCATCATCTTCGTATACAATTTCTAAGGGGATATTTTCGGGAGTTATTTCAAGTTCCCGACGTGGCCAGTCAAGTTCGATTGTGACAATATCCAGAGGTTTGATTTTATAGTTTGATTTAACAGATATTCCATTGACAAAAACAGATTTTGATTCAGCAGCCTGCTGGATACGATTGCGAGAAATTCCTTCTATGCGATCAGATAGGAACTTGTCGACACGTAAGGGACCTTGACCTTTATCGGCTACAAATCGATGATGTTCAAATTTTTTATTCTGATTTTGTGATTCATCTGAAAATCCTTCATCATCATCTTCTTCTGATATGAAATCAATGTTGTCTAAATAATTATCTTTCACTAAGTCTTTTGATTTTAGAAAAATGAGTCATCGAAATGTCCTGTATCATCTGATTGATTGTTGTTGTCATTTTTTATTCGACCGGGTGCAATAATTATTTCGTCGTCCACTGCCAGTGAGTCAGCTAATACGCTACTGCTAACAACTAATTTAAGAGGAGATCCTGCAGGTATTTTTTCGTCCGGTAATAATTTCCTTCCCCTAAATTCTATCGACATAACTAAGCCTGAATATTCTGAAGGTACTTCCTCAATGGAGAGCTGAGTGAATCCCAGAGAGTTAAGTAGAGCAATTGCTTGACGGGTGGAGTAGTCTTCCAACCCCGGTACTGCTATTTGTTGTGGTACTTTTGAGTATACAGTAACGTAGATTGCACGTCCCTCCTTTACTTTATTGTCTGCTTTTGGTGTTTGGTCGAGTATTGCCCCGGGAACTGCATCCTGCCTGTAAATAGAGTCAACTATTTCTGCATGTAGTCCTTTAGCTTTTAAGATAATGTTTGCTTCTTCAATTTGAAGTCCATCTAAACGGGGTACAACTATGTTTTGACCATGTCTTGTGTAAAAGTGAAGAAATATTAATGATAGCAACACGAGAATGATGCCGATGATTGCAATTAGCAGCATGTTTTTAAAAATGTTGTTGCCTAATATTGGTTTTTTAACCTGTTGTTTATTCATAACTATTGCGTTAGTTAGTGCTACAATTTAATAACTATACAAAAGTACAAAAAATATTATAGTAGGAGAAGGAAGGGTGAGAATAGGCTAAAATAAAAAAAACAGGAAAGCAGTTTTTGCTGTTCCTGTTAATGTTTTATGTATGCACCTATATATAAGATTTCTATATGAGGCGCATTATAGCGGTATATTTAATTACTATTACTATATGTCTCCGACAATTTATTAGAAAGTGTCAGATACTGTTAATCTTGCTCTTCCTTTAGAACGACGTGATGCTAGTACTTTTCTTCCGTTTTTAGTAGCCATTCTGGTGCGGAAACCGTGTTTGTTTTTTCTCTTTCTATTTGACGGTTGGAATGTTCTTTTCATTTGACTATATTTTTTTTTCGTTTTTATCGGAGTGCAAAATTAGGCAAATTATTTTAAATTACAAATTATATGGAGGTAAAATGTGTTTTTAGAAAAATTACTGGAAAATTATCAGAAAAGTTTTGTGGTTAAAAAAAAACGTCCTATATTTGCACCCGCAATTCAAGCTTTGCTTCAATCAGCAGAGGGTTTACGCCCAAAATATGGCCCATTCGTCTATCGGTTAGGACGCAAGATTTTCATTCTTGAAAGAGGAGTTCGATTCTCCTATGGGCTACTAAAAATTAAGAATAAACATATAGGTCAACAAAATGGCAAATCACAAATCAGCAAAAAAAAGGATCAGGCAGTCCAAAACGCTTCGTCTTACAAATAGATATGCTTCTCGTACAACTAGAAATAGTGTTCGTAAATTACGTGCTATAGAATCTAAAGAGGAGGCTTTAAAGATGTATCCCGAAGTTTGTTCTATGTTGGATAAATTAGCAAAGAAGAATGTTATTCATCAAAACAAAGCTAACAACTTGAAATCAAAATTAGCAGCACATGTGAACAGCTTGAGCTAATTAATGATAAAAAAAATATTGAAGAAGCCGTACATTTTTTGTTCGGCTTTTTTTGTGTTTTACTTAAACGGTATTAACTTAGAACTTTTGTTCTGTACTTATATAATTTAGGATATTTAATTTCTATAACAATTTATAATTGTGATTAAACATTTAGTGCTATTTAAACTGGCTGAAGAAGCAGAAGGTAATTCTAAAGCCATAAATTCTCAAATTATTAAAGAGAGATTGGAAAATTTGAAGGATGTAATTCCGCAAATAAGGAAAATTGAAGTCAGTATTAATTACACTGATGCTTCAGTTTCTAATTATGACATAGTTCTTGACAGTGAGTTTGATTCATTAGAGGATTTGAGATATTATTCAGTACATCCTGAGCATATTAAGGTCGGTGAATTTATTGGGAAAGTGAAAACTGACAGAGCAGCTATTGATTACGAGTTTTGAATCGATTTAATACTGCTTTTCTCTTTGTAAAAAACCAAAAAGCGTTGGCTAAGAGGTGTTTTTTTTGTATTTTTGCTCGGATAATTATTCCAAGTTTATTTTATTGTAAGATATTAATTTATAGAGAGATTTAATAAATCATAAAGCATGTTAGAAGAAGAAAGAAAATCAGCAAGCGTCGATTACTCAGCTCAAAATATTCAGGTGCTAGAGGGTCTTGAAGCAGTTCGCAAACGCCCCGCGATGTATATTGGGGATATTAGTGAAAAAGGACTCCATCATCTGGTTAATGAGGTGGTTGATAATTCGATAGATGAAGCACTTGCCGGTTATTGCAGTGAGATTGATGTTATTATCAATGAAGATAATTCTATAACTGTTAAAGATGATGGTCGCGGTATTCCGGTTGACTGGCACGAAAAAGAGGGGAGGTCAGCTCTTGAAGTGGTCTTGACAGTACTTCATGCTGGTGGAAAATTTGATAAAGGAACTTATAAAGTTTCGGGTGGACTTCATGGTGTGGGTGTTTCAGTAGTAAATGCTCTATCAATATATTTAAAAGCTGAAATACATCGTAATGGGAAAATATTTGTTCAGGAGTTCTCAAAAGGTAAACCTTGTGGTGATATTAAAATTGTTGGGGAAACCGATAAGACAGGTACAATAATCACATTTAAACCTGATGATTCCGTTTTTACAATAACTGAATACCGTTATGATGTTTTAGCAACTCGTCTCCGTGAATTAGCATTCCTAAATTCCGGTATTACTCTTTCAATTGCAGATAATAGGATACCAAAAGAGGGTGGGGCATATAAATCTGAACGATTCTATTCTGAAACCGGACTAGAGGAGTTTGTGAGATATATTGATAAAAATAAGGAGTCAATAATTAATGATCCAATACATATTGTTACCGAAAAGAATGGTGTTCCAATTGAGATTGCAATGACTTATAATGATACATACAATGAAAATGTTTTTTCGTATGTGAACAATATAAATACTATCGAAGGGGGGACACATTTAACGGGTTTCCGACGTGGACTTTCACGTACACTAAAGAAGTATGCTGAAGACTCTAAGATGCTTGAAAAGGTTAAAGTTGAAATTAGTGGAGATGACTTTAGAGAAGGTATAACAGCTGTTTTGTCTATTAAAGTTGCTGAACCTCAATTTGAGGGGCAAACTAAAACAAAATTGGGTAATTCTGAAGTTATTGGTGCAGTGGACCAAGCAACAGGAGAGGCGCTAAGGAATTATCTTGAAGAACATCCTAAAGAAGCCAAAGTAATTGTTGATAAGGTTATTTTAGCTGCTCAAGCACGCCAAGCTGCAAGAAAGGCACGTGAGATGGTTCAGCGCAAGTCTCCTTTATCTGGAGCAGGACTTCCTGGTAAGCTTGCCGATTGTTCGAGCAAAGATCCAAGTTTGAGTGAGATTTTCTTGGTGGAGGGAGATTCAGCCGGTGGAACAGCAAAACAGGGGCGAGACAGAATGTTTCAGGCTATTTTACCATTAAGAGGTAAAATTCTTAACGTTGAAAAAGCAATGCCTCATAAAGTTTTGGAAAGTGATGAGATTAAAAATATCTATACAGCACTTGGTGTTTCAATCGGTACAGAAGAAGATTCAAAAGAATTGAATATTGAAAAATTAAGATATCATAAAATTATTCTGATGACTGACGCTGATGTGGATGGTAGTCACATTGATACTCTTATTTTGACATTCTTTTTCCGTTATATGCGTACACTTATTGAGAAAGGGTATGTATATATTGCTACACCACCTCTTTATTTGTGCAAGAAAGGAAAAATTGAAAAATACTGTTACGACGAACGTCAGAGACAGGAGTTTATAAATCAGTATGCTGATGGTAATGAGAGCGCAATAAGTTCTCAACGATATAAAGGACTTGGAGAGATGAATGCAGAGCAGTTATGGAAAACCACGATGGACCCTGCAAATCGTACTCTTAAACAAGTTACTATTGAGAATTCCGCAGATGCAGATATAATTTTCACCATGTTAATGGGAGAAGAAGTTGCACCAAGACGTGATTTTATTGAGGAGAACGCTCTACTCGCAAAAATTGATGCTTAGTAGAAAATAAATTAGTAATGCAATTACCTCCATCATTACATTTTAACGATAAGGCTGTCATACTATCACCTTCAGGTGATATTGACAGTTGTATAGTTAAGGATGCATTATATGTATTGGAGGAATGGGGGTTAATTGCTTCAATAAGTGAGTATGCTCTAAACAGAGAGGGACGTTTTAGTGGCACTTTAGAACACCGACTATATGATTTGCAGTCTGCATTTGACGATCCTGATGTTAAGTTGATACTTTGTTCCAGAGGTGGATATGGAGTAGTACATTTATTGGATAAATTAAACTTCTCAATTATAAAAAAATATCCTAAGTGGGTAGTTGGATATAGTGATATAACAGCTCTTCACGCCGCTCTACAATATAATGGAATTGCTTCTATACATGGTCCAATGGCAAAACATTACTCTGTTGAAGGATCAGAAGATATTTCTGTTAGATATACCAAAAGTATTTTAGCAGGTGAGTCACTGCAGTATGAGATACCGGTCTCTGAATATAGTTATTTAAATAGGGTAGGTGCGGCTGAGGGTCGACTATTTGGTGGAAATTTATCTGTCTTTTGTGGTATTCTTGGTTCGAAGTTTGCCGGAATACCTGATAAAGGCATTCTTTTTATCGAGGATATTGGAGAAGTACCGTATAAAGTAGATCGTATGATTAATCAATTGAAGCTTGCTGGTGTTTTTGATAGAATTAGCGGACTCATTATCGGTAAGTTTACAGATTATGAGGAGGATAATTTGATGTATATGCCTTTATATGAGTCATTTTATGATTTAGTAAAAGATTATACCTTTCCTGTATGTTTTGATTTCCCGGTGGGACATGTAAAACATAATTTCCCCATAATAATGGGAGAGATTGGTAGGTTGGATGTAAATAAAGATAATATAGTATTTAAGCAGTGAACGGCTTAAAGCTTGATGATATAAATTTCAAAATATTTAAACAAAAATATAAGATGCAGATTAGTACTGAATTATTGCTACTTGTAGGGTCAATTCTTTTTTTTATAAGTATGCTTGTTGGAAAAGCAGGATCTAAATATGGTGTCCCTGTCTTGTTGCTTTTTCTAGTAGTTGGAATGGTCTTTGGATCAGATGGGTTTGGCTTGGAGTTTGAAAATGTACAAATTGCACAAACTATAAGCTCGATTTGTCTTTGTGTTATTCTTTTTTCAGGTGGCTTGGATACTAAGTTTAAGGAAATCAAACCAATTATAGGACCCGGGGTGGTGCTTGCAACTATAGGTGTTTTGCTAACAGCACTGTTGACAGGTGCTTTTATCTATTGGCTTTCTGGTATGATGTTCCCTTCATTAGGTATAAGTTTGGTTACAGCTTTCCTGCTAGCATCTACATTCTCATCAACTGATTCAGCATCAGTATTTGGGATTCTAAGGTCAAAAGGACTTATTTTGAAAAATAACCTTAGACCACTTTTGGAGCTTGAGAGTGGTAGTAATGATCCTATGGCATATATACTTACTCTTATGTTTATGGAGATTATCCGTTCGGGAGACAACCCAAATTATGGGGTAGTGATTCTGATGGTTCTTGTTCAATTGGTTGTAGGAGCATTATTAGGTTATCTGTTTGGTAAAGGAGCTGTTAAGATTATAAATCGTATAAGAATGGAGAATAACTCTCTCTATCCTATTTTGTTGCTGACGTTAGGGCTATTTATATTTGCTGCAACTTATTATCTTCAGGGTAATGGTTATCTTGCAGTATATATAGCAGGGTTGGTAATAGGAAATTCTAAATTTACTCATAAGCGTACATCGATGAGTTTTATGGATGGTTTTGCCTGGATGAGTCAGATTTTATTATTCCTTACATTGGGATTGTTAGTTAATCCAAAAGAGCTTGTAGATGTTCTTGTACCTGCTTTAATAGTTTCAGTATTTCTAATATTTCTTGGTCGACCAATTGTGGTGTTTCTTACAGTTGCAGTATTTAAAAATATTAAGTTGAAAGATAAGCTGTATATTTCATGGGTTGGACTAAGAGGGGCAGTTCCAATTATATTTGCAGTTTTACCTCTTGCAGCAGGAGATATACCACATGCGAGGTGGATTTTTAATATGGTGTTTGTAATAACTATTGTGTCGCTACTAGTTCAGGGAACATCTTTACCTATGATTGCAAGATGGCTGGGTTTGGCTGAAAAACCAACAAAATATAAGGCATTTGAAGACTTTGATGTGGAGTTTGCGGAAGAAATTAAATCTGCAATGACCGAAATTCACATCACTAAAGAAACATTGAGTTATGGTAAGAATCTAATGGAGATGCCGTTTCCGGATAATACATTGGCAGTTATGGTGAAGAGGGGAGAGCAATATTTAGTTCCAACTGGTCAGACTGAGCTGCGTGAAGGTGATAAACTTCTTGTGATTTCGGATGACGAAGAAGCACTAAAAGAGACTTACAGAAATATTGGTATTTCTACATATTCATTTCAAAAAAATCAGTAATTGAAACGATTAGGTTTATTGTCACTTGTTGTGTTAATGGTTATAGGATTATTGTTTTCTATATCCTGTAATTCTTGTCAGTCAAAAAAACTGATAGTAGAGGTTGAGCCATATAAGCAATTGTCTCCAGATTTTAATGCAGACAGTGCATATAGATTTATTGAAAAACAGGTCGCTTTTGGCCCGCGAGTGCCCGGAACTGATGCACATATAGAATGTGGAGATTATCTGGCAGGTAAATTACAAGAGTTTGGAGCAGCTGTTTTACATCAATATGCAGATGTAACGCACTATAATGGGGAGAATATAAATTTGCATAATATAATTGGCAGCTATAATCCGGAAATGGAAAAGAGAGTTCTACTTTTTGCTCATTGGGATTCGCGTCCTTTTGCTGATGAAGAATCAGATCCGGCAAGACAAAAACAGGCAATTGCCGGCGCAGATGACGGTGCAAGTGGAGTAGGAGTACTGCTAGAGATTGCACGTCAATTGCATCATAACCCAATTAGTATTGGCATCGATATAATTTTCTTTGATTTAGAAGATTGGGGTCAGCCATCTTTTGAAAGTAATTTGATAAATGGGGATTGGTGGTGCATTGGCTCCAAATACTGGTCGGAGAACCCTCATGTAGACAATTATAAAGCAGAATATGGGATTCTTTTGGATATGGTAGGTGGGGCAAATGCAACATTTCTAAAAGAAGGATACTCGTTGAATTACGCTACAAATATTGTTGATAAAATCTGGAGCACTGCTTTAAAATTAAACTACTCTAAATATTTTAAATCTCAACATGGTGGTTATATAATTGATGATCATGTTCCCGTTAATGAACTCAGAAGTGTACCAAGTGTAAATATTATTAATTTGAAGCAGGATACTAGAACCGGCTTTTCAAATTATTGGCATACATTAAATGACGATATGAGGAATATTGATAGTAACACTCTAAAAGGTGTTGGTCAGACAGTTTTAGAAGTAATTTATACAGAAAAATAGATTTTTGTGCAATAAAAAATAAGTGTAAATTAATTTTTGAGTTTATTAAGAAGTAATTAAATAGGAGAATAAATAAAGGTGATACAAACTATTGATAACGTACAGCAGGAGATAATCGATGAATTTAGTGTTTTCGATGACTGGATGGATAAATATGCATTAATAATTGAACAGGGTAATTCGCTTGAACCATTAGATGAAAAGTATAAGATACCAGAGAATATAATTGAGGGCTGCCAAAGTAGAGTTTGGCTTCAGACAGATTATAGAGATGGGAAACTGTATTTTCAGGCTGAGAGCGATGCTATAATTGTTAAAGGACTTCTAGCATTAGTTTTAAGAGTTTTCAGTGGTCGTACCCCTTATGAAATTGTTAATTCTGATTTAAGATTTATGAAAGAGATTGGTCTTACTGAGCATTTATCTCCTACACGTTCAAATGGTTTACTGTCTGTAATTAAGCAGATTAGATATTACGCAATAGCATTTAAATCAAAAGAGGAAAATAATTAACATCACAGTTTTAACTCCGGGTTCATAAATTAAACTCTTTTGATATTATTAAGTCCAAGTCCCGGATGAATGAAAACAAAGAATCATATATACAGTCATTTAAGGCGCTATACAGGAGTATAACTCCCTATGTGAAGCCTTATAAGATGATGATAGCGGGAACCCTTTTTTTAACTTTGATTGGATCCTTTGCTGCACAGGTTAACCCTATTCTGGTAAACGAAACTGTTAAACGTGTTGAAGAGCTATTGCGCCAACCTAATCCGTTTGAAAATGGTTTGCGGCTGCTGCTTATAATATCTCTAATTATGCTTGCCAATGAGCTGCTGAATATTGGTATTCATTTTGGTCAGAAGTATTTTGGTGAAAAAATAAGAATTAGGGTAGGGAGCGACTTGTCGCAGTCGGTTGTAGACAGACTTTTACAGTTTAATATGACTTTTTACTCAGAACCTAAAAATCAAACTGGATTTTTACAGACAAGAATCAATAGAGGTGTCGAAAGTCTTGTTAGGCTAGTGCAAAACTTTTTTCTTGATATTCTTCCACTTTTTTCTACAGCAATTATTGCTCTTATAGTTATGTATAATGCTAACTTATACGTAGGGCTGTTAGCCACTTTTATTGTCCCGGCATATTTCTACGTGAGCCAAAGACAAGCCAAGCAATTAAAAGGGTGGAGAATGGAACTTAGGGATCATAGAGAACGAAAAAATCATGGGCTTATAAATATAATTGATTCAATAGCTGTTATAAAGAGCTTTGTAAGAGAAGATTTTGAAGGTGCAAAGCAATACGAGGTTCAGCTAGAGATGTTGAATAATCAACTTCAGACGCGAAAGACAAGTTATGTTTATGAAAGTCTGAAGAGTTTTATTCAGCAAATTGGAATTGTTTTGATTATAATATTAACAGTATACCTTGTGTTAAATGGACAAATGGGTATTGGTGCTATTATGATGCATATAATGCTTTTCAGAAATGTTTCGGCACCCATTGGACAATTGCATAGAATTTATGATCAAATTAATGATGCTCTTATTTATGCTGATGGTTTTTTTGAAGTATTGGACAATGAAGAGGCTGTTGAGGTTGGAGGAAATATTAAGGTGGAAAATATAAAAGGTAACTTTGAAATTGTTAATCTAGATTTTACATATCCAAATGGTAAAAAGGCTCTTAATAATATAAGTCTTACAATTGAGAGTGGCAAGACAACAGCAGTTGTGGGATTAAGTGGTGCCGGAAAGAGTACTCTAATTAATCTATTGACTAAATTTTACAAGCCGGATAAAGGAGTAATTTCTTTGGATGGAATCGATTTGGAGGAGTATGAAAATGACACCATAAGGAATAATATTGGACTTGTATTACAGAAAAATCATATTTTTAAAGGTTCTATTTATAACAATATTTTATATGGAAATATTGAAGCTACATATGAGGAGGTAATTGAAGCTTCAAAAAAAGCATATTTGCATGAACAGGTTTTGACTCTACCTAATAAGTATGATACTGATGCTTCAAATCTAAGCGGGGGACAGCAGCAACGAATTGCTATTGCGCGATTATTTTTAAAAAACCCACCCCTAATTTTTTTGGATGAGCCCACTGCAAGCTTAGATGCTATTGCCACCGAACATATAAAACTTAGTCTGGATGCCATTAAGGAGAATAGAACTGTTGTAATTATCTCTCACTCACTTTCTCAAATAGTTGATGCTGATTTGATTCATGTATTAAAAGAGGGAGATTTGGTTGAAACTGGTAGCCATGAAGAATTATACAGCTACAAAGGAGAGTACAGAAAGATTTTTGATGCATCTGCCCGTAGTTTGAATCTCGACAAGATGATTGACTCAATCGCTAATTAGTCTAGTTTAATACTGTTTGAAAAAGTCTATCGATATACTTCCTGATAAAAATGAGTTGTATAGAGTAATTTATTTGATGTAAAACCTGATTCCTGTATAAAAGTGTCTTGGTAATCCCGGATAATAATATCTGGGCTCAGCATTTCCAAAGGATACCGCATTTACAGTGAGCATTGGAGAAAAGCGACTGTTGTTTAGATTATTTATCCCGGCAAAAAGTTCAAAATAATATGATTTGGTTGTAGGTATACGATGATTTGCTCTAATATTTATTAAGAAATAACTTTCGTTGAGTTGGCTATTCGCATCATCGATAAACTGCTCTCCAACGAATTGAAAATTAGCATTGAGATCCAATCTTGATGTTGGCTGCCAAATAAGATTGGTGTTTATCAAATGTTTTGGAATTCCCGGAAGTTTATTGGTGTCAAAGACTTTCTCGTTATCTGTAAAGTCGATAAAACGGTTATCTGACCATGTGTAGCTGGTATTTAAACTGAGTCGCCCCGGAAAGCTTTGAAGCCAGAGAATTCTTTGTTTTAGCATTAGCTCAAATCCTATATGACGTGTTTTTCCTGCATTTATCCCTGTGAAAATATCTTCTCCTAATCGTTTTGTTACCAATAAGTTTGTGAGATCTATCCTGTAAATTGAAGCATCTAAATTTGTGAAGTTATTAAATACGTTTAGTCTCAAACCCAATTCGTATTGGATACCCTGCTCAGGCTTCAATTTTTCATTTATATCTCCTTCGGGAAGGAGTGTTTCCTCGGGTGAAGGCATTGAGAAGCCATGCCCGACAGACGTATAAAAAGCCATTTGTTGAGATGGAGCATAATTAAACCCTAAACGAGGCGAGAAAATTATAGGGAAATTACGTGTTCCGCTTTGGTTACCGTTTTCAGAAAATTGATCCGTAAGTTTATAATAGACCCAATTAAATGCTCCACCAAGTGATATATTCCAATTTGATGTTGGTCGCCAGTATAACATTCCAAAAAGGTTATAATGATTCCTTAACTCTCTATTTCTGTTAATTAATTCATCATTCAAGTCTATATGCCACCTATATATGTCATTTATCCATTCAAATCCAATTAATGCATCCAAATATGAGGCGTGATATGTTAATCTATTGCGAATACCACCACCGGATGTGCCATCATCAAGGTTGTTGAATGGTCTGCGCTCATAACTGTCAGCCCATCTTCCAAATAGGGTTAGTCTGTTGTTCCATGTATCTGAAAAATTATTTGTTAATGTAGCACCTGCAATTGCTCTCTTGTAAGCTTTGTAGCCTTCAATTTCTTTCCAGTTTTCAGCTGCTGACTGTGGGTTTGTTACAAATTGGGTCCTGTTTATAGAACTGGGTATTTGCGCATAAAGATCAATCAGCATAACAGTATACTCAAGTGAATATGAGTCTTTTATTATCTCACCTGATGAAAGTAATGAAGTTCGTTTATGTCTATTGTTTTCTCTATAACCATTGGATTGCATGTGTGAAATACTGCTCCATATATTTAGGCTTTTTTTGATGTAATTACCAGATGCAGCCGTCTTAATTGTATTAAAGCTCCCCAGCTGAATAAGTAAATTTGCATTTTCAGTATCTGATTTGGGAGTATAAAGATTAATATTTCCACCTAACCCTGATCCATATAAAGTGGAAGCGGGACCTTTTATGATCTCCATACGACCAATATTGAGAAGATCAATATCCTCAGGTGTTGAAATACCATCAGATGAAGTAATTGGGATATCATTTAGATATGATTTAATCCTATTTGTATTGTAAGGAGTTCTGCTTCCCATACCTCTAATTACAATACGACTAGTTGCATGCGTACCGCTATGCATATATATACCCGAAATAGAGTGAAGTGTATGTGCAAAATTATTTCCGTCGGTTGTTTGGATTTCCTTATTGGATAAAACAGATATTGCTCCAGGTATTCTGTGTTGTGGTGTATTAATCTGGTATCCATCTACAATTACCTCATTGAGATATATGGTTGAGTCTGATGTGTAGGTTGGAATATTATGAGCGAATGAATACAAGGCTATCAGAAAAGTTAATATAAGCAATGTTGTTTTTTGTAAGTTCATAATCATTTAACCAAAAGCGAATATCTTTTGCTCAATCAAAGATTTGAACTTTATAACATGGTAATTCTTAAATTGTTTTGGCAATATTGTCTAAAACAGCTAATAACACTCTTGCTTGATTGTGTTGGGTGTCTTTTGTGGAATAAAGCAACGTAATAGTACCTTTCTCATTCTCTAAACGTAGTAATTCATTTAGTAACTCAATTTTACCGGAAAGCTCTTTCTGATATTTAGCCTGAAACTCTTTCCATTTTTCAAAATCATGGTGAAACCATTTCCTTAAATCTGTTGACGGGGCAATATCTTTCATCCACAAATCGATATTTGCCTTCTCTTTTGAAAAGCCCCTTGGCCAGAGACGGTCTATCAATATACGATAGCCGTCATCATCACTTGCTGAATCGTAAATTCGTTTTATATGTATCATATTGCACAATAATCAATATTGTGATTTATAAACCTATGCCGATTACCAATATATATTATAATGAAGCATTAAATATTTAATTACTTATTTTTCAATTCCAACTCTGTTTAAGATAAAAGCAAGTTCAAAAGCTGTGTCTTTTATACCTTCGTAACGACCGGTTGCACCGCCATGCCCTGATTCCATATTCATCTTAAGTAATAAAATATTGTCATCTGTTTTTAATGAGCGTAATTTTGCAACATATTTAGTGGGTTCGTGAAAAAGAACTTGCGAATCGTTAATCCCTCCTGTTACCAGCATATTGGGGTAATCCTGAACAGATATATTATCGTATGGCGAATAGGATAAAATGTAGTTGAAATCCTCTTCAATGTTAGGATTTCCCCATTCTTCATACTCTCCAGTTGTTAATGGCAGTGTGTCGTCGAGCATAGTATTTATAACATCTACAAATGGAACTTGCGATACAATAGTTTGATAAAGATCAGGTCTCATATTAGCAACTGCTCCCATTAGTAGCCCACCGGCACTGCCTCCCATAGCTGCTAACTTATTAGAAGAAGTATATCCGTCTTCAATTAATTTCTCACTACATGCAATAAAATCGGTGAAAGTATTCTTCTTTTTCATCAACTTACCATCTTCATACCATTGTTCACCAAGGTCGCTTCCACCCCTTATTTGAGCAAGAGCATATACAAATCCTCTATCTATTAAGCTATACATGCTTGCGCTAAAATAGACATCTGAACTACTACCATAACTTCCGTATGAGTAAATTAGTGCGGGATTACTTCCATCTTTTTTCAATCCTTTTTTGTAAACTATAGCCATGGGAACCTGTACACCATCAGGAGCAGTAGCCCACAGTCTCTCGACAGTGTAATCATCAGGACTAAAACCTGATGGCACTTCCTGCACTTTGAGAATTACAGACTCACCTGAATTAATATCATATTCATATAAAGTAGTTGGTCTGTTGAGAGATCTATAAGAATAGCGGAATGTTGTAACATCATATTCAGGATTACCGTTTAAAGACACTGTATAAACAGGTTCGGGAAAATCAATAATTTGTTCTTTGCCTCCTGAAACTGGTTTTACTAATATCTCATTTAAGCCATTACTTCGTAAGTCCAGTAATAGATAGTCGCTAATAACATCTATCCCTTCAATTCTGACTTTATTATCATGAGGCAAGAAAACACTCCAATTTGATCGATCCTCGAAACCTTTGATAGGAGTTTCGTAAATCATACCATTAAGATTTTCCTTGTCTTTATATCTAACAAAAAATTTCTCTTTATGAGAATATATTGAGTATTCAACATCTTGTACACGAGGTAAAAACTGTTTAAACTCGTCTAATGGCTTATCTGCAGAAATAAAACGTTCTTCTGAAGTAGTTGAACTAGCGCTACCTATAAATATATAATCCATTAATTTGCTGCCGGTTACATATGTCCTGAACTTTGTATCTTTCTCCTCATAAACTATTGTACTTTGAGAATCATCCAATGCGCGTCTATGTATTTGATAAGGTCTTAATGTTTCATCAATTAAACTGTAAAAGAGTGTTTTATTGTCATTCGCCCATGTGGCAGAAGTTGCTCCTATAACTGAGTAACCAATATCTTCGCCTGTAGTGAAATCTTTTATTTTTAATACAAACTCGGCATATGAACCGGTTTCATTAAAGAAGTAAGCAGCCTTATTATTATCAGGGCTAACACTATAACCTGCAAAAATAAATGCGGGTAAGCTTTCGGCCATTTTGTTTACATCAAATATAATCTCTTCCTCTGCCTCCATTGTACCTTTTCGTCTACAATAAGTGCGATATTGTTTGCCTTTCTCCGTACGGCTATAATACCAATATCCATTTCTAAAGGATGGATAACTTTCATCATCCTCTTTTATTTTACCCAGAATTTCATTATATATTGTGGACTGTAATTCTTTTGTAGAATTCATCACGCTATCTTTATACGCATTCTCAGAATTTAGATAATTAATAACTTTAGGATTATTTTTATCTTTCATCCAAAAATAATTATCGATACGCTGATGTCCGAAATTGATAAACGTATCAGGAGCAACTTCTGCTACCGGCGGAGCAGAAAAATCTGTTTGTTTTGTAATATTCACTTTTTCTTTATTATTATTGCAAGTTATAAATAAAAGTGTTGTCACGATGCTGATCCAGATTAAATAACTTTTTTTCATATCGATATTTTTGATTTAAATTACTAATTAGATTTTTATTGTTTTATACACATTATATTTAATAAAGTTAATTCTCAATAAAAATGTAGACAAATATACATATAAAAGTCTGATTTAGAAATATTGAACTTTCTTTTTCTCATAACGTTATATTTTAAGTTTAAAATTTTTTTATGAGCGATGGCAATCATGATTATCTAAATAATGATGTCAAGAACATCAAAACTGCTTTTTTTCTTAATTTTTCATTTACTATAATTGAATTTATTGGAGGGGTCTTGACTAATAGTATGGCTATTTTATCAGATGCTGTACATGATCTTGGAGACAGCTTTTCGCTAGGGCTTTCCTGGTATTTTCAAAAAATATCAAAGAAACCAAGCACTAAAAAGTATACTTATGGATATAAGCGTTTTTCACTACTCGGTGCTGTAATTAATTCTTTGATATTACTAGTAGGAAGTATAATAATTCTTTTTCATGCAATACCTCGTTTGTTCAATCCTCAGCAGCCAGATGTTAAAGGCATGCTTTTATTTGCTGTTTTGGGTGTTTTTATAAACGGATTTGCTGTTTTGAGGCTTCGAAAAGGCTCTTCTATTAATGAAAGAGTTGTATCGCTTCATCTACTTGAAGATGTGCTTGGATGGGTATCTGTTTTGATAGGTGCAGCTGTAATGTACTTTGTTGATGCGCCAATCATTGATCCTATACTTTCAATCATAATCTCTCTATATATATTCTTTAATATATTTCGAAATGTAAGAGAAAGTATACACATCATATTGCAAGGCAGTCCATCAAATTTAAGTATAGATGAGTTAAAGAAATCACTCCTTAATTTTAAGGAGGTAGATAGTGTACATGATCTACATACGTGGTCGGTTGATGGAGAATATAATATTCTTACCATTCATATTGTTCTTAGAAAAGAACTGTCTGTGATTGAGCAGCAAAAATTAAAAGCTACAATTCGTAAATCATTGCTCAAAATTGGTGTACATCATAGTACAATTGAATTTGATGTTAAAGATGAAGAATGTGAAATGGAGGATTGTAATTAATCCTCTATTATCAAAATATACTTAATCAAATTATTCTAAATAGGTATATCCATATAAGCCGGATCGGTAGTTTGAAAGGAACTCTTTTCCTTCCTCTACTGATATTTTCCCTTGCTTAACAGAGCTCATTACCCATGTCTCTACAGTACGAACTAGTTTCTTTGAATTGTACTGTGCATAATCAAGCACTTCTGCAACTGATTCTCCGTCAATTATTTGGTCGATATTGTATCCATTATCCGTTGTTGATACATGCACAACATTTGTATCACCAAAAAGATTGTGGAGTGCACCCAGGATCTCCTGATAGGCGCCAATAAGAAATACCCCAATATAATACGACTCATTTTTCTTAAGAGAATGAACAGGTAGATATGTTGAATGAAAGCCATCTTGCGAGGCGAAATTTGAAATCTTACCATCAGAATCACAAGTAATATCTTGTAATGTAGCTGTTCTGTCCGGTCTTTCATCCAGTCTGTTAATAGGTATAATTGGGAAAACTTGATCAATTGACCATGAGTCGGGTAGCGATTGAAATAGCGAGAAATTACAAAAATATTTATCCGGCAGTAATTTTGATAATTGACGAAGCTCCTCCGGAACATGCTTTGCTCTGGTACTTGTCTTACTGATTTCTCGTGCAATTGAAAAATAGAGTTGTTCCACCTGAGCTCTTGTTTTAAGATCCAGCATACCGAGACTAAACAAGTCGAGTGATTCGTCGCGAATCTGCTGGGCATCGTGCCATGATTCAAGCATTCGAGGTTGGGTTAGAGAATCCCATATTTTATAAAGTTCTTTCACCAACTCATGATCATCCTCTTGCACGTCCAAATCATCTGCCCATTCAGGAAGTGTAGTAGTCTCAAGAACTTCAAATACCAGTACAGAATGATGTGCTGTTAGTGCCCTGCCTGATTCTGTTATAATATTTGGATGAGGAATATTATTCTTGTTTGCAGCATCCACGAAAGTAAAAACAGAGTCGTTAACATACTCCTGAATAGAGTAATTAATGCTATTCTCTGTAAATGATGAGCGAGTTCCATCATAATCTACACCCAATCCACCACCAATATCTACATATTTAATATTGTAGCCCATTGTGTGTAATTGAACGTAAAACTGTGCAGCTTCACGTAATGCAGTTTTTATGCGACGTATTTTAGTAATCTGACTACCAATGTGGAAATGTATTAATTGGAAACATTCAGTCAAATCATTATTTTTGAGAATCTCAAGTGCTTCTAGCAATTCACTTGAATTAAGTCCAAACTTGCTGCCATCACCACCCGATTCTTCCCACTTTCCACTTCCCGAACTGGCTAATTTCACACGAATACCAATATTGGGTTTTACATTAAGTCGCTTACCAATTTCTATTGTAAGAATGAGCTCGTTAAGTTTTTCCACAACAATGAAAACTTTTTTGCCCATTTTCTGCGAAAGAAGTGCCAGCTCAATATAACTCTCATCTTTGTAACCGTTGCAAATAATAAAAGAGTCGCTATCAGTATTAATAGCTAAAACAGCGTGAAGCTCTGGTTTGGAGCCTGCTTCAAGTCCCAAATTAAATCTTTTACCACTTGAAACTATCTCTTCAACTACCTGACGCATCTGGTTTACCTTTATCGGGTAAACTATGTGATTTTGAGCTTTATAGTCATACTCCTTAGATGCTTTAGCAAAACTTTGAGATATTTTTTCGATACGATTATCAAGAATTTCGGGGAATCTAATTAATACAGGTGACGATACATCTCTAAGATATAGTTCACGCATCAGGTCACTTAAATCCACATTTTTACCCGGCTGTTTTCGAGGAGTGATCTGTACGTGTCCTTTTTCATTAATAGAAAAATAACCATTTCCCCAACCATTGATGTTGTATAATTCTTCCGAGTCTTCAATACGCCATTTTCTCATTCCATCAAATAATATTATCAGTTTTTTAATTGTAATATAACAACTTAATTGCACAATGCAATCATTATATATGGTGCAAAATTAAGCAATAATTTTGTGTAAAAGCAATTGTGTATGAAAATTGATGAATTATATTGATGTTTATCAAACGGTAATGATTATAAATAAATAAATGTAAGCAAAACTAAATGATAATCCTTAAGGTGCGATCTCAATATTTTTAGAGCCTTACTGATATGGTACTCTACGGCTTTAACAGAAATATTCATATTAGTAGCAATATCTTTATAGGTTTGGTCGAATTCTCTGCTCAAAATAAAAATTTCTCTAGTTTGAGGTTTCATTGATGCTAATGCCTCATTCACTAATTGTTTAGCCTCTTCTGAAAAAATGAAATCCGGTTCACATGCTTCCCGCGAAGCAATATTTGCTTGTAAAACTCTATTATTATGCTCATATACTTGGTTCTCAGTTCTTTCCCTGATATTTTGAGACCTCAAATAATTCAAGCTTTTATTTTTTCAACTCTTAGCAAATATGCAGGAATATTATTTTGATTTTTAAGCGATGCCCTGTTTTCCCAATAATATAGAAAGCTCTCCATTACAATATCCTCAGCAGCTTCCTTATCGCGCAAATAAGAAAATGCAAAGTGTTTGAATTTATCTTTGTATTCAGTAAAAGGCTGATTGAAAAAACCAATTTCTGACATATATATTCAGGAGATATTTCAGGTCTTTCTTAATATTTAATCTATCTAGAATTAGATTTGATAAAGTAACTTCTCTCTCTCTAAAAACAACTTAATTATTATTGCAAGGGTAATAAAAAAACTAAGTGTTTTATTTCAATGCTATAGCTTGTGGTATTTATTTTTGTTTAAATAATAACATTTTATTTGTTGGTGGTAAGAAATGTCAATAATAAATTTTATCTAACATATATAATATGTATTTTGACGCAAAACGGCAATTGAAGAAAAAATGTCAATTAACTTTACTTTTAAAAATTCAGAATGCTAAAAAGCTCATATATACTCAGTTTTAATCTTGTTGAAAATAGTGTTGTTAGCGCAATCGATTGCAGAATTTAAACATGTTTAACGAATAACATTTAATTAACGACAACAATATATTAAAAACTGCTAATAGTAACGGTTTTTTAAGTAGGTAATATTGGTACAATTTTGTAATTTTGCGAGTAAATATTTTTCAAAACGCTCGCATTTATCTAATAAATATTTTGAAGTAAAAATGAATTCAAAGAA
The DNA here is from genome assembly GCA_041859795.1 of Fermentimonas sp. Lineage (GTDB taxonomy): Bacteria > Bacteroidota > Bacteroidia > Bacteroidales > Dysgonomonadaceae > Proteiniphilum. The sequence goes on along the minus strand of JBFLFV010000002.1, from coordinate 279,603 downwards.
AACCGTTAGAAACCACCTGAACGAACGAAAATTCATATTTAAAGATGTTACCACATGTATCTTCGAACACTCAGATGGATTAGAGAGTAAAATTGAATGTGATGCGAAGAGTGATTTAGTTTTAGTTCAAGTTATTCCTCAATCAGAAACTCAAGTAGATTTGCAAGATAAAGTTCTAGAGAATTATTTGAAAGTAAAAAATGTTTCCGAACTAGCAGAATTATGCGGATTTAACAGTGAGCGAACATTTACCCGTCATTTTTCTAAATTGTTTGGCAAAACTCCCTATAAATGGTTGGTCGAACGAAAAATGAATGAGATACATTCACTCATTATAAACACCAATTTAAGTATCACGGAAATTGCTAAGAAATACAACTACAATCATGTTTCCAATTTATCGCAAATATACTTAAGGCACTTTGGCTTATCTCCTCTCAAAAGCCGCAGAAAGCATAAAGAAAAGCAATCAACAACATAACAAGCTCTGATGCATTAAGAAAGTTTTTAAATAGGTTATTAATTCAGTTTTTGAGGGCACTATACCAATAAGTGTGTAAGTAGTAATAGTAAGGTTTCTCCTATAATGAAGAGTTGATGAAGCTTATAGATTAACAATATACTTATAGAAAGATTCTGGCGCAACATAAAATATGATAATATATATATTGAGACATCATCAAATGGTTTGTAGTTGTATCATAAAATAAAGGATTACATGAAATTTTATAATGCTGAAAGACCACATCAATCTTTGGAGTATAAAACGCCGGAGCAAATGTATCTTTTGGTGGCGTAATTCCTTGACTAACCCAATTGGGCTATTCAAGGAACTAACTTAATCAGACCGAAATATACAAAGGTTGTTTCAAAGTGTTTTACTGTTATCTAATCCAATATAATATTATCTATACTTTAATTACAACTAAAACCAAAGTACTTATCATAAAAATCAATGCTTTCATCATATTTCAAATTAATAGACTGCTTTTGCTTGCTATTTGTGTCAATAATCGTCAGGAGTGATTCGTTTTTCCCACGCTTTATTTGAGCCTGAAAAAAACCTTTACTATTAGTTTGTCCTAATTTTTTATTATCGAGATATATTTCTAAGAATGCAACTGGTGTGTTTGATTTTGGATTAAATGCATGTATAAAAAGAGTTAGAAAATCCTTATTAGCAAATAATATGAAATCATTTTCTATAAATTTCTGTTTAATTCTATTAGCAAGGTTGTCTTCTAAATATTCTGTAGTATCTATAGGTATAAAGTAATTGTTATTAATATTGTCAGTCATTATTTGAGTTCCATATTTCTGATATTTTTGATCGCGAATAGCTATTCTATCAATAAATAATTGATAATCTAGTGTGTCAATAATACCTAGTTCAAATGCTTTAATTACATGATTTTTATATCTCTTTTGAAACTCGATTTGAGCATGTTGAATTACATAAAAATAAGCCATTGAGGCTTCTTTAGATATAGACGGGGGAGTTAGCCATCCATACTTGTCAAAAATACAATCTAATTTATCTTGGTTTATTAAATCGCCATTTATTAAATTTTTGGCAGCAAGTTCAAACTCTGAAGAATTTTTCCCATAATTCTCAAGTGCAGAATTGAATTTTTCTCTAAGTATTTGATCTTCTTTCAAAATATTTTCCAAAACATAATTCACACTATCCCCCTCAATTAAAATATTTTGTGCTTCCATAAAAGAACTTTTAAGTATTATAAGTAATATACATATATAAGAAGTTCTTTTTCCAAAAAATCGTTGATGGTTCATATTATTTTTGAGTAAATAATTTTACGAAAGATAATGAAAAAATAAAATTATATTGTTAGTCAAGAAATAATATTTACTGTTTGACTTATTCGGTCACTAGTATTGTGTTGCTTTTGCAGTTTATTATTATTAAAAAAACCCTTTCGTTCACAAATGCGTTATAGTCTTTGGCATACTACCAGCTTAGTCATTTGTAGATAATCGACTAACGAGTGTTGCAAAACTATAATATTATAACAATAAATATCAATTAAATGAAAGCAAATGGACAAACGGTAAATGAAATACTGACAAACCTTCCGCAAGATAGAGTTGAACCATTTAACAATCTGCATAATGTTATTATGGAAAACCTGCAGGAGGGATTTGAGGCAGCCATTAGTTACGGTGGATTAGGATATGTTGTGCCACATACAATATATCCTGCCGGTTATCATTGTAAACCAAGTGAACCATTGCCATTTGCCGGAATTGCTTCGCAAAAAAACTCTATTAATTTATATCATATGGGAATTTATTCCAACCCTAAATTATTAGAATGGTTTGTTGCCGAATATTCAAAGCACAGTAAGCAAAAACTTGATATGGGTAAAAGCTGTATACGCTTTAAGAAGTTTAATGAAATACCGTATGAGCTAATTGGTGAATTGATGAGTAAAATAAGTGTTGATGAATGGATAAGTTTTTATGAAAAGAATATGAAGAAATAGAGGAATGAGCGGTTTAAGTTACAATACTTTTACAATTATGATTTATATTGCCCTTTTTAGAGGAATCAACGTGGGTGGGAAAAACAAGGTTGATATGAGTAAGCTTAAAAGTGTGTTAGAGCATGTAGGCTTTACCAACATTATTACTTATATCAACTCCGGTAATGTTATTTTTAAAAGTTCAATTAATAATGAAGCTAAGCTTGCTCAAGTAATAGAACAAGTTATGAAAGATGAATTTCAACTCGATTTGAATGTAGTTGTAATAAACAACAATCACTTGAATGCTATATGTAGTGAAATACCTTCAACTTGGGTTAAAAACGAAGAGATGCGAACCGATGTTATGTTTTTATGGGAAAAGTATGACAATCCCGAAGTAGTAGAAATTATCAATTTAAAAGCTGTAGACAGTGTTAAATATGTTCCCGGTGCTCTATTGTGGAACGTGAAAGGGAGAGATTATGGGCAAAGTGGTAATATGAAACTCATGGGTACGGACTTATACAGGCATATGACCATTAGAAATGTTAATACTGTTAGGAAGTTACAGGCGATTATAAATACTTGTGAAGGTAATAAGTAGTTTTGACTGCCCTGTTTGTACATGGAGCATGGGGAGGGGGTGGATTATTCAGATGTTGACTCCATTTTATCAGCAAAAGGTAATGTAGTGTATCATCCAACTTTAACCGGTTTGGGAGAAAAAGTACACTTAGCCGATTCAACCATAAACCTTTCTACTCATATAAGTGATATTGTAAATATAATACTCTTTGAGAATTTACATAATATCATTTTAGTTGGTCACAGCTATTGGGGGGAATGGTTATTACAGGTGTTGTACAACAGGTTCCTGAACGTATAAAATATTTGATATCTTTAGACGCTTTTGTACCCGGAAGTGGTGAAAGTCTTAAGTCGATAATCGGTGAGGGATGGCACAAGGAAGTTTTGACACAATAAGAGCTTAAGAGAACAATTGGCAGATTATAACAATGGAGGGCGACCATTATCCCATGAAAAACAATCCTGAAAAGTTGGTTGAAACTTTAAAGACTGTTTTGGGTAAATTAATATGTAACATCACTTCTTTTTAACATTCCCCCTAAAAAAAGAGAAATAGATTCCCGGTATACCTATGGTTGCGAATATCATAAATCCCCATTTCATTGCTTTTAGAAAAAGCTCATCGGGGACTGCTTCTACCGATTGGCTTCCAAAGTTTATTGAAATTAATAGGGTTATTATGCTCATACTTATAATCTGCCCAAATACTCGCATTGAAGAGGCAAGACCGGATGCCTGACCATAATGTTTGCGTTCGACCGAACTCATTATTGTATTCATATTGGGCGATGAGAAGAGAGCAAATCCTAAACCTACCCATACTAGTATTCCCACTATATATGCTATTGGAGTATCGTGCGACAGAAATGCAAGCAGAGCAAGTCCAATTGAGCACATTGCCATGCCCAAAGTTGCAAAATAGCGTGGTTGTATTTTGTCGGAAAGTCTTCCCACTATAGGAGAGAATATTGCCATCATTATTGGTTGTGCAATGATTACTGCACCTGCCTGACGGGGCGATAGGTTTTGTATCTTTTGCAGGTAGAGACTGAGAAAGAATACGATGGCAAATGTTGCTGTATAGTTTATCAGTGCCGACAGGTTGGAGTAGGTGAATAGTCTGTTTTTTGTGAATAGTGATGTGTTTAGTAATGGATTTTCTGCCCTGCTTTCAATCCTCCAGAATAGCAGCATGAGCACAAGTGATATTGCCATTAGTGTCCAACCAATAGCAGATGGTATTTGAGCTGAACCGTATACCAAGGTGGTGAGGCCCGTCATGAATATGATAGTACCAAGCTTGTCTGTTTTTTTAACAACTCTATCTTTCTTCTTTTCGCTTTTTAAATAAAAGATTGATATTATGATTGTGAAAACCCCTAGAACTACCGCAATAAGAAAAAGAAAGCGCCAGCCAAATTGCTGAGTTATAATACCACCTACGAGGGGGCCTAAAGCTAAACCTGTATATACGGCAGAGACTGATATGCCCAATACTCGACCTCTTCTTTCGGGTGGGAATGAAGATACAAGAATAGCCTGCCCGGTTGTACCTGAGAAAGCTGTTCCTACACCTTGCAGAAAACGAGCTGCAATGAGCCAGGTCCCGCTTGGTGCAACAAAGCATAGAGCTGATGCTAAAGTAAATACAATTAGTCCAAGTTTAAAGAGCTTACGATTATCGCTATTATCACCCCATACACCGGCAGGAAGCATAAAAAGCGCCGTACCAAGTATGAATGAAGTTATTATCCAACTTAGCTGAAGTGCCGATAGCGAAAAGCTATGCTCAATTGATGGTAATGCAATATTTACCGCAGACACCAAAAAGGTACCCATAAATGATGTAATGGCTACAACAAGCAGTATTGATTGACTTTTTCTTTTATTCGTCATTTAAAGTATGTTTCTCTTACGTGTTTTACTGTAATAGGTGTTTTGTCGGCTTTTTTGAGTTTGGGTGATGTAATGGTGATGGTAACTTTCTCATTTGGCAGCAAATCTATATAATTGTCGCTAAATTGTGCACCCAAGATGGGTATATCAATAAACAGATCTTTGGCAAGTTTGCTACTCCATAATGTAACTTTATATTTACCATCTGCGTATAAAACACTGGTTTTAACATCAGTTTCGGGAAGATTAAGCTTATTTGGCCAATAAAAGAAATGGTCCTTTTGAGAAATCTTGTTGCCTTTACTATCTGTAATAAAAGCATTTATCATAGAGTGCACTTTTTCATTTTCACTCAAAAGATCTGAAATGTTATAAGATTTTACAATTTTGCTGTCATTTGCTTTTGCAGTTACAAGCTCGATAAACTCTTTTTTTACACCCGTTGAGAAGTCAATAACCCTCACTGTAAGCTTCAGATCATTTATATCATTAAGATAGTCAGACATAGTATAATAATTGAGCTTCCCATCTTTTGCCTCTACACCAAGTGCAAGAGGAGCAAAAACATCTCTCATTCTGTAATGCTGAGCTTTCCAGTTGTTGTAGTAATCGATACTCGACCAAGATACGACAGGCCAGCTGTCGTTTATCTGCCAGTAAAGAGCACCCATACAGTAGGGTCTGCCTCTGCGCATAGCCTCAACTGATTCCTCCATTCCGTTTCCTTGCATAGCTAGCCCAAGGTATACAAAATCCTCAAAATTATTTGGTTCGTGATAATACATATCCATATACTTTTTGATAAGAGAGTTTCCTGTTGAAGCTTTTTGATGTACTTTCATAACTTCACTTTCAATATCCCATTGATCCGGTTCTGCAAAGGTTCTTATCGTCTTCATCTCGGGGAAAGACTGAAATCCAAACTCACTTGCAAAACGAGGAAGTCTATCTGCTAATGCTTCAAATGGAAGTTGTCCGTACCATAACCCCCAGTCGTGAACATCACCCATGCTAAAAAGTTCAGTACGTCCCCAGTTAGCTATATCGGGTGAGCCATGTACGTAACTACGTGTACCATCAAGCTCTTCAACCAGAGAGGGTAGCAATTCCCTGAATGTTTTATCATAACCAATAAACCATTGGTCCATAATTTCATCGGTTACATTTTTTCTCCAACCCCAATATTTAAGCCCTTCAAGTACTTCGTTATTTCCACACCAGTAGGCAAGTGATGCATAATTACGCAATCTTTTGATGTTATAAACAGCCTCTTTTTTTACATTGCTTAGGAAGAAGTCGTCTGATGGATATGTTGTACAACCAAATATAAAATCCTGCCAAACAAGTATACCTCTTTCGTCGGCTTGGCGGTAGAACTCCTCATTCTCATATATTCCACCTCCCCAAACACGCACCATATTCATGTTGGCTCCTGAGATATTATTAAACAATGTTTCATAGAAACTGGAATCTTGCTTATGTGTGAAAATCTCTCCGGGGATATAGTTAGTACCTTTAGCGAATATTGGAAATCCGTTTACTTCAAAGTAATAGGATTTACCATGCTCGTCCTCTTTGGTAATGTGACGAATTGTGCGTAATCCGGTTCTAACATCTTTAACAGCTACTACCTCATCATCAATAATTAACATTGCATAAAAATCATAAAGATGTTGCTCACCCCAACTAACAGGCATCCACAATTGAGGATTTTCAATTGTGGTGGGAAGAGTAAAAAGGTTTTCGCCTTTTTGTAGTTTAACCTCCATACTTGTAGATTGGAGCTGTTTTAGATCTTCTTTTGTTTGAGGGGTATTGTAGTTTTTATTTAAGGAGTAGGCAAAGGCAATAGTGGCATTGGTTTCATGAAGCGAATTGACTTCAATGATATTATTAATATTGGCCTTTTTGCTGGTTACCGACGATTGTTTTACGTAGTAATCATCAATTCTAGCTTTGTCATAGAAATTAAGCGTTATAGGTTTCCAAATACCCATTTGCACTATACGAATTCCCCAATCCCATCCAAAATGGTAGGGAGCTTTACGGTTATAAACGCTTAGCTTTTCTTCTCTGTGGTCATTACCGGCCGGATACTCATAGCCAAATGTTTCCCTTGCAGGCATCATACGTTTGATTGGAGAGTAAAACCTTATATATAGCTTGTTTTCACCCACCTTTAGCAGGTCCTTTACAGGAACTTTATGACCTATAAACATATTCTCTGTTTGTAATATCTTTGCACCGTTTAGAAATACATCGGCATGAGTATCTAAACCTTCAAAAAAGATGTAAGCATCATCGTGGTTGAGTTGATCGGCATTTACTGCAAAGGTTTTACTGTAATTCCAATCTTCGTCCTCAACCCATTGAATCTCTTTTTCGTTGGTACCATAATAAGGGTCGGGAAGAACACCATGTCTAATAAGATCTGCTTGCACAGAGCCTGGTGTTTCTGCATCATACCACACAGTATCATTTACTTGCGAGAATTGCCACCCTTCATTTAATGAAATTTGCTCACTCTTCTGAGCCAACATCATTATGGGCAACATACTTAATACTATAGAGAATAATCGGTACATACTTTATAAATGATTTTTTTGCTTTAATTGCAAAGATAACCACATCATGAGAATTAAATAGTTTTATTTAAACTCTTTTTACATAGAAAAAAAGTAAATTTGTAATGTTTAATAGGAGGTGATCTGTAATTATTGTAGGTTATGCACAACGATATCGAATTAAGAAAAGAGAAGGTTTTATTACATTATAAAAGGATATACTCATTTTTAAGAGAAAAGTGGGACATAAAAACCATGTTCATAATAAAGGGTATATTGAAGAACTTTTTGACCTCTTATGATAAAAATGAGCTTCCCAATATTAAAGAGGAGCTATGGTCTGATATAAGGACAGCAAGAATAGCCGTAGAAGAGGTGGGCTTAAAGCAATCCGCAGTGCTTGCAATACTCCTCTTGCACCCGGTAGCTGAGGGGGCTTATACAATTGATAAATGCAAAAATGTTTTTGGTGAAGAGACGGCAACTATATTAAGAGGGCTCATAAAAATTAGTGAGTTTAGTGATAAGAAGACAGCTGTTGAATCGGAAAATTATATAAAACTACTTCTGTCTATTGCAGAAGATATACGTGTTGTATTTATTATGATTGCTCAGCATCTGAGATTGATGCGAGAAGCTAAATTGGTAAAGTCAAATGAGAAACTAAATCTTTCTGTTGAGTCTACCTATCTGTATGCTCCACTTGCGCATCGTCTGGGTCTTTATGCTATTAAATCTGAGCTTGAGGATTTATCTTTAAAATATACTGATAGGGATAAATACGACTTTATTGCAAGAAAGCTAAATGAAACTAAGCATTCACGAGATAGTTATATTCATGAATTTATTGAGCCTGTTAAAGAGCGATTGAAGAGTACCGGTTTTAATTTTGAAATAAAGGGTAGGACTAAATCAATTTTCTCAATTTATAACAAGCTAAAGAAGCAGAAGATTGAGTTTGAGAATATATATGATCTGTTTGCTATTAGGGTAATACTTGATGCGCCTGAGGAAGAGGAGAAGGCGCAATGCTGGCAGGTGTACTCAATAATAACCGATATGTATCAACCCAATCCTAAGCGATTAAAGGATTGGCTATCAATACCTAAAAGCAATGGTTATGAGTCGCTCCACATAACCGTGATGGGAGCTAATTCTCGATGGGTGGAGGTTCAGATTCGCACAAAGCGGATGGATGCAATTGCAGAGCGTGGATTGGCTGCACATTGGAAATATAAAGGAGTGAAGGAGGAATCGGCACTAGACGGGTGGTTGCAATCACTAAGAGAATCGATTGATGATAAAGACACCAATTTGAGTCAGAAGTTAACTGATTTCAAACTGGATTTGTATGATGAGGAAATATTCGTTTTTACACCAAAAGGGGATCTGTTTAAACTTCCAAAAGGTGCAACAGTACTTGATTTTGCATTTTCTATTCACTCAAACCTTGGGGCAACTTGTGTTTCAGGAAAGGTGAACGGTAAGAATGTATCAATCAAGCATCAATTAAAAAGTGGCGATCAGGTAGAAATACATACATCCTCTCATCAATCTCCAAAGCAGGACTGGCTTAGCTGTGTTGTAACCTCAAAAGCTCGTTCAAAAATTCGTCAGATCCTTAAAGAAGAGGCTAGCAAGCAGGTGGATATTGCAAAAGAGACTCTTGCACGAAGGATGAAGAATAGGAAGATCGAATTAGATGATTCACTTCTGATGCAGCTGATTAAAAAGTTGAGATATAAGACAGTTACTGATTTCTTTGTGGATATTGCAAATGGTAAAAATGATGTTAACTGGGTAATTGATCGTTATTTAGAGTTAGGGAATAGAGAAAGTGAATTCAGAGAAGCTCACTCTGTAGTAAGCGCTGAAGAGTTTACCTTAAAAAAAACTGCACAAGATTATAGTACATCAGATGAATTAATTATTGATCAAAATCTTACCGGGATTGATTATAAGCTTGCAAAGTGTTGTAATCCAATATTTGGCGACGAGATATTTGGATTTGTATCAACTCAGGGTATCAAAATACATAGGGTGAATTGCCCAAACTCTCAAGATTTATTCTCAAGATTTGGATATAGAGTTTTAAAGGCTAGATGGTCCGGTACAACAGGTTCCTCTAGTTATTCAATTACATTAAAGGTGATTGGAAATGATCAAATCAATATAGTTTCAAATCTAATATCGATTATTTCAAAAGAAGAGGAGATACAGATGCGTTCTATTTCAATAGATTCAAACGATGGCTTGTTTCAAGGAAATATAACTGTTATGTTATCCGACACTTCGATGCTTGAGCAACTTATTAAGAAATTAAAAGCAGTAAAGGGTGTGAAATCAATTTCGAGAGTTAGTTGAAATCGAATAATAGAATGGATTAATCCTTATTTAGGTCTGTTTCTTCTGATATGTCTGTTTCTTCTGCTGAGTCTTTATTTTCAGTAGAGTCAGTCTTTTGAGCTAAGTCAGATTTTTTATGACCGGGAATCTCCTTTTCTGACGATTCTGATTCTAAATTAACATCTGGCTGTTCAGCTTTAGATGGTTCCGGGATTTCGAAAATTGCCAATAACTGTTGTATATACTCTTTCTCGAGATCTAGAGGACGCAATATATCTTCTCCATATTTGATAAGATCAATATCAATTACAACTTTTCCAAGGTACTTATCCTTAGGTGTTCTACCTACAGCTCTTTCGATCTGTTTTATCTTATCAATAATATCTTCAATAGGTAATGTTGTTTCAAAACTTGCTAGTATATTTCTAAACAAATACTTAATTTGGTCATCATCGGGTTCAGACAAAATTGGGTCACTAAAAACAATATCGGAAAAAAGAAATGTAAGCATACGCTTAGCTTTGTCGATATTAGTTTTTGCGAACGTATTTGATCCTATGCTTAGTAAAATTGTTTCCATACTGGTAAATTGAAATACAAACATACAAAAAAATATGGATTTATATCTCTTATTAATAATAATTGGTCAAAGGTTATGAGCAAAATATACTAGACTAAGCATTAATAGTGATAAAATAACAATTTGTCCAAAAAGTTATTTGTTGAATTTATTTGCAACTAACCAATATATCAACAACTACTTTACCGGTCACATTTTTATTTTCACCAAAAGCAACTCCACGTTCAGTAAAACGTTTCGAAATAACTTCAATGGTATTGTCTTCAACACCTGCCTCCGAAAGACGAGTTGTTAGCCCAAGAGATCTGTAAAACGCCTCAGTCATTTCAATTGCTCTGTCGACACGTTCATCTTCTGTCCCTGATTCAATATTTAGCACTCTTTTACCATATTGAAGTAATTTCTCTCTCTTTTGCTCTTTTAAAACTCTAAGTGTACCGGGCATTACAATTGCTAATGAGTGTCCATGCGTTATCCCATGCAAAGCGGTAAGTTCATGCCCAATCATATGAGTAGCCCAATCCTGAGTTACCCCCATTCTAATAAAATCATTCAAAGCAAGTGTTGCTGAAAGCATATACTCTGACACTAAATCATAATCTTTTGGGTTAGCTTTTATTTTTGGAGCAATTTCAATAACAGTATGTAAAATACCTTCGGCCCAACGATCCATAATTCTAGACTGACCGGTTGTAGTCATGTATTGTTCCAAAACATGAGTATAAGCATCAGCTAAACCACATGCTATTTGATGTTCCGAAAGGGAGTATGTTACCTCAGGGTCAAGTATTGAAAATAGTGGGTAGTTTCCGCCAAATGAGTATTTTTCTTTAGTTTCTTCACGAGTAATTACAGCTCCTGCATTCATTTCTGAGCCTGTTGCAGGTACAGTCATTACTGAAGCAAAAGGAATCTGTTTTTCAGCTACACCATTTAAAACAATTTCCCATGCATCTATTTCAGAGGCTATTCCTGCAGCAATTAGCTTACTTCCATCTAGAACAGAACCACCACCTACTGCTAGAATAAAATCAATGTCGTTATCTTTTCCTAACTTTATAGCTTCTCTGAGTGTTTCAACACGAGGATTAGCTTCTATTCCCCAGAACTCAATATAACTTTTTCCTTTAAGGGAATTTTTCACCTGATCGTATATGCCATTTTTTCTAACGCTTCCACCGCCGTATGTAATCATTAGATTAACGTCTACAGGTATTAATTCATTAAGTTTTCCTATTTGTCCCTTACCAAAAACCAATTTGGTAGGGTTGTTAAATACAAAATTCTTCATAAAAATTATTTACTTTATTAAACGATTTAAGTACCTTAGTTGTTCGATTATTAATGGGCAATTTAAAACTGAAATTTATGAGTATAGTTTTATTGATTTTATTACTACTGGTTGTTATAGTGCTCTTTTATGGAGTCTCAATTTATAACAAACTTGTCAGATTGCGCACTTTGGTTCAAGAGGCATGGAGTGGCATCAATGTACAGCTGAAAAAACGACATGATCTTATACCAAATCTGGTTGAAACAGTAAAAGGTTATGCTACCCACGAAAGAGAAACATTTGATAGTGTTACTCAAGCACGAGCCGGAGCAATGAAGGCAAACGATCTAAAATCTCAAGAGGCAGCAGAAAATAATCTTAATTCAGCATTGATAAGACTTTTGGCTGTGGCCGAACAGTATCCTGAGCTGAAAGCCAATCAGAACTTTATTCAATTGCAGGATCAGCTTAGTTTGATTGAGTCAGACATTGAAAAATCCAGACGATATTATAATGGTACTGTTCGCGAAAATAATATTCTGATAGATACTTTTCCCAGTAATATTGTAGCAGGGATGTTTGGATTTGTTAAATCAATTTTCTTTGAACTTGAAAATGAATCTGAAAAAATAGTACCTCAAGTACAATTCTGATGCGCTTTTTAGTCATTTCTCTTATGTTTTTATTTTTTCTGTTTCATTATTTGGGCAGGAGGAGAAGATTTATTCATTTCATTCAGATGTGACAGTAGATAAATCGGGCACTATTGAAGTTAGAGAGAAGATACGTATCTATTCGCTGGGAGATGATTTTAAACGAGGTATAACCAGAGCTTTACCATTAAATAGGATAGATGTTTTGAATAACAGAATCAGAATGAATTACACTATAAAATAGATTTTATTAGATGGTAATTCTGTTAATTTCTTCACTGAAAAAGAAGATGGTGATTTGGTTATTTACGTTGGGGAAAGAGACCTGTTTCTAGAACCAAATAATTATTATACTTACGAAATATTTTATGAAGCTGCAGGGCAAATAGCTTTTTTTGATGATTATGATGAAATAAGTTGGAATGTTAATGGTGTTTCAAATAAAATGATTGATAGTGTAGGTGCTAAAATCCAACTTCCGATTGAAGCTGAAATACTTAGTTCTAGATGTTACACCGGTCAGCAAGGATCTACCGATAGTAATTGTTTAATAGAGATTTTAAGCGATGGTTCAATAATTATATCTGTTGAACGTTTACCTGCATACGAAATGTTAACTGTCTCGGTAGGGTTCACCAAGGGTGTAGTTGCTCAACTCGCAGGGTTAAAACCTCGTGTAATTACTTGGTTTGATAAGAATGGACTAGCTGCTATAAGTGTTTTTTGGATTGTACTAATACTAATCTACTATAGAGTAACTTGGAGGAGATATGGTGTAAATCCACCTAAACCGGTAGTGATTCCTCAATTTTCACCTCCCAATAATTTATCACCTGCCGCAGTTGGAATGCTCCATAAAGGTTATTTTATGGACGATTTGATTACTGCAACAATAGTTAATTTGTCCGTCAAAGGATTTATTACAATAGAAGAAATAGTTGAGAAAAAGGGACTATTTGGTCTGAGAAAAGATAAAACATTTTCACTAACAAAAATAAGAGATACTGATTCAAGTCTTTCAAATGAAGAAGTTAGTGTAATGAGAGATCTCTTTCCAACAGATGATAATATAGTTCTTGATGGGAAGTATAATAAAGATATTGCAGATATGATGCATAACTATCAGAGCAGCTTAAATAAGCAGTATAAGCCGTTACTTGAGGAAGGGAGAAATCTTAAATTCCATATACTACCATGGCTTGCTTTTATACTATATGTTATTACTCTTACATATTTTATAAGTAATGACTTCATGCACTTCAAAGCAAATAAATATGCTCTTTTTGTTACATTACCATTGTTAGGCATAAGTTATATAATTTACGCTATCCAGATTGTTCGTCCCAGCGAAAGAAAATTGGAGCTAAAATCAAATATCGAGGGATTAAAGATGTATCTAGATATTGCAGAAGAGAAAAGGATGCAGTTTTTTAATCCTCCTGAGGTTACACCAGAGAAATTTGAAGAACTTCTTCCATATGCAATAGCATTAGATATGGAAGAAGTGTGGGGAGAGAAGTTTGAGAAAACATTTCTTTCGTCAACAATACAACCTAAGGTATATCAACCGGGATGGTACACCGGCTCTTACGTAAATGCAGCACTTTTTGCTCACGTTTTAAATAGTTCTTTATCTAATACAGTAAGCCATGCAGCAACATCGCCAACATCTTCTAGTGGTAGGAGCTGGAGTAGCGGTTCCTTTGGTGGTGGATTTTCCGGAATGGGAGGTGGAGGAGGAAGTGTAGGAGGGTGGTGAACATACACTACAATATTTTGTTCATTAAAGTACCTAGTGTAATTTTCGTTTGAAATTTTCATTAAAAAATGAACAAGCTAAAAGAGAATGTAAGGTTATTCAATCTAAACGAGTTTAATTACCCTAAATTTAGGGCAAAACTGGTCGATCTCTATCTTCATTCATTTACAACAGGTGAGTATGCTCAATATATTGATTTCGAATCTATTGAGAGTACACTTGATGATATGCTGCTACACAAAGGTGATGGTGTTATGGCATTTATATATGATAGGCTGGTTGGTCTACTAATAGCTACACCATTAAAAAATGATAATGAGTTTCCTCAAAATAAATATCCTGCTTTAAAAATTGATCACACAATTTATATTGCCGAAGTTATGGTTCATATCGACACGAGAGAACGCGGAATTGCATCGAAAATGATTCTTGAAAGACTCAGTAAAGCTTCTAGTCAATATACTGATGTGGTAATTAGGGTATGGGATAAGAATCTGCCGGCATTACATCTATATGAAAAGTTAGGATTCAAGCCTATTGCAACAATTTTACAAAGAAAGCTAACTCCTTCGCATGAGATGTTTGAGATGAATAAAATATATCTTCATAGGAAGTTGACATTATAATGTGAAAAACAAATTAACTTATAAATTATGAAAGATTTAATTGCAAAAACTATTGACTTAAGAAAAGGTAATCTTGAAGAGAAAAGAGCTGAAATTCGTGTTTATTTCCTTAAAACATGGGCTATTGATGAGCTGCTTTATACTCAATTAAAATCAGATGAAATTTTTTATAAGAGAGGTGATTCTTTAAGACATATTATACTGTTTTATCTTGGTCATACTGCAGTGTTTTTTATAAATAAACTCTATTTGGCTAAAATTATTGATAAAAGAATTAATCCTAAATTTGAGTCAACCTTCGCAATTGGTGTCGATGAGATGAGCTGGGATGATCTGGATAATAATCACTACGATTGGCCTCCTGTTTCAGAAGTAAGAGGATATAGGGATGCAGCAAAAAAAACGATACTTAATATTATTGATAAAACGCCACTTGAACTACCTATTGATTGGGAAAATCCTTTCTGGATAATAATGATGGGGATTGAGCATGAAAGAATACATCTTGAGACATCTTCAGTACTAATCAGACAGCTTCCGCTTGAAGATTTGATGTCCGGGCTCTTTGGTGAGCGATGTGCCATTACGGGGGATGCACCAAAAAACGAAATGATGCCGGTTGCAGGTGCTTTGATGAATCTCGGTAAGCCAATTGATTACCCTCTTTATGGTTGGGACAATGAATATGGAGAATATGAAGAAGAGGTGTCAGATTTTGCAGCTGCAAAATATTTGACTTCAAACTATGAGTTTCTTGAATTTATTGAGGATAAAGGATATGAAACTCAAAAATATTGGACTGAAGAGGGGTGGCATTGGCGAAACTTTAAAAAGGCAGAGATGCCTCTATTTTGGAGAAAAGATGAAAAAGGATATTACCTAAGGCTTGTAGCTGAAGAAATCAGTATGCCTTGGAACTGGCCCGTTGAGGTCAATTATCTCGAAGCTAAAGCATTTTGCAATTGGAAGAGCTTCAAAACAGGTAAAAATTATCGTTTGCCTACTGAAGCAGAATGGTACAGACTACATAAAGAGGCGAAATTGACAGAAGTTACAGATTGGGATGTAGCTCCGGGTAACATTAATCTCGAGCATTACACATCCCCCTGTCCGGTTGATATGTTCGAGCAGGGATCTTTTTTTGATGTTATAGGTAATGTTTGGCAGTGGACCGAGACTCCAATTACCGGTTACCCCGGATTTAAGGTTCATCCCATGTATGATGATTTTTCTACCCCAACATTTGACGGGAAACACAATTTAATAAAAGGTGGCTCATGGATTTCTACAGGTAATGAAGCAACAATTCATTCTAGATATGCTTTTCGCAGACACTTTTATCAACATGCAGGGTTTAGATATATAGAGTCTGATGCACCATTAAATATACAACAAGCTGATTACGAAACAGACGAGGAGGTGACTCTCTCTTGTGAAGAAAATTGGGGTAATAGGATGTCAAGCAAAGAAAGCTTATCAATACAGCTGGCTCAAACTGTTTACAAATTGCTAAAGGATAATCCTGACGCACGAATTCTTGATTTGAATGCCAAAACCGGACGTTTAGCTTTTGAACTGGCACGTAATTTTAATGATGTGACAGCAGTCGACTTTACCGCCCGTATGATACGAGTTCCTGTTCATTTGCAAGATCAGGGTTTTGTAAGATATACTATGAAGGATGAGGGTGACTTGGTATTCTATAAGGATATAGTGTTAAAGGATTTTGATCTGTCGGATGTAAAAGATAATGTTCTTTTTATGCAAGCAGATGCTATGAATCTTAAGCCAAACTTAACTGGATATGATTTAATAATTTTACCTGCTTTACTCGAAGAGTTGAGCAACCCAATAGAGTTTTTGTCTAAAATTCATACTAGGTTGAATGATAATGGCTACTTATTAATTTCGTCAGATTATGAGTGGGATTCAAATAAAACACCACTTGATAATCGTCCCGGTGGATTTAAGCAGGATGGAGAACCGGTAACCTCTCTTGATGGTATTACAAATATCTTAGGCAGTAATTTCGATTTACAAGAGAAACCATATGATATCGTTCGCGTTCTGAAAAAATCTTCAAGAGTAACAGAAAGCAGATTGATGCAGGTAACTATTTGGAAGAAAAAGTAAGAGCTTAAAGCTGAATATAATTATCTGGAATAAGAAATGGGTTCAGAGAACCATCTGGTGAGAGCACTAAAAATGTTCTCACTTTCTTTTCTTTTTCTCTCAACAATATCAGATTCAGAAGGTGCAAACACTTTAAGTCCTTTATGTACAATAGAAACATTAATTTCTGAGTCTGTTTTTACAGGGTCACCATCAACGTGCATAACACCCGGCTTCAAACGTTTAATTTTAAGATTCCCTGTAACTATAGTTGTCATCTTACTATTCTTATCAATATTCTTTGTAAATAGCTGAATAGTGGTTTGTGGTATTTCCAAAGCATTAAGAGGTTTTAAAATTGAAACATTCAGTTTACCATCGTCCAAGCTTGCACCGGGAGCAATATGCGCCTCATTTCCATATTGCGATGCATTAGCGCAAGTTAGTATAAAGGCTTTTTCAGACAACTCCCCATCATCGTGAGTAATAATATACTCTTCGGCTTTAAAATCAACAACGCTTTCAACGATATTTCTAACATAGCCAAGTGGACCACGTCTTTTCTCATCAGCAAATTTGTCACTCACAAAAGCATCAAAACCAAACCCGCAAGTACAGAAAAATATATGCCCATTAGCTACTCCATAATCAATGTTTCTTGTATCTTCCTTAAGAATTATTTTAAGAGCCTTGTCAGTATCAATAGGGATTCCTAAGTCGCGTGCGAGTCCGTTGCCCGACCCCAGTGGCAAAATGCCAAGTGTAGTCTCTGTGTCAACCAAAGCACGTGCAACCTCGTTTACTGTTCCATCACCACCTGCAGCAATCACATATTTATACTTTTCCTTTGTTGCTTGACGTGCAATTTCTGTTGCATGACCCGGATAGCCTGTTATCCGAATTATCAAGTCTTGTGACTTTTGATCAATTACTGCAGCAACATGTTCGGGAATACTTTTTTTAGAATCTGTTCCCGATACAGGATTAATAATAAGACACACTTTTTCCTTAATCATTCAATGAAATTATAAAATTGTTCTTCACGATTTATCAATTCTAGTCTGAGTAAAACTCTTTAAATGTAAGTTCTATGAATAAAAATAAAAACAAATATTTGAAGTTTTTGTTTTAACCCTTTTTATTTGGGTTTCTAAGCATTGTTAATTACTTTTGCAATCTACAAAATATTATGGAAAAATTAAAGAAACCCGACAGTTTAATCTTCGATATGGATGGTACCCTATGGGATAATGTGGATACATATGCTATGGCGTGGACCATCGGAATGGAAAAAACCGGTAATGACATAACTATCTCAAGAGAAGATATAATCGGATTAATGGGAAAGGAAGCCAAAGCAATGCTAAATGTTCTTGTTCCTGAATGGACAGATGAACAACATGATGAATTGTTTGATGCAGTTTCCGAGTCTTATATAGAACTTGTCCCAACAATGAAACCAATCATCTATGATGATGTATTACAAGGTTTGGAGTCACTTTCTAAAAAATACGACCTGTTTCTTTTAAGTAATTGTGAAAAAGATGGATTGGTCAACTTCATGAAACATACAGGAACTAATCATTTGATTAAAGATTATATGGAACATGGTATGAATCTTAAACCAAAGCA
Source organism: Fermentimonas sp. (assembly GCA_041859795.1). Taxonomy (GTDB): domain Bacteria; phylum Bacteroidota; class Bacteroidia; order Bacteroidales; family Dysgonomonadaceae; genus Proteiniphilum. The sequence continues at coordinate 261,088 of JBFLFV010000002.1, read as the reverse complement.
TTATAATCTTCAACTGCTAATTGATAAGCATGGTTTAAAATCTCCTGTTTACATTGGAGATACCGAATCAGACAGTTGCGAATCATCAAAAGCAGGAGTTCCATTTGTTTTTGTTTCCTATGGATTTGGTTTAACAGATAACTATTCAATCAAGTTTGACTCATTTTCTGAACTAGTAACCTATTATATTAATATATAACAAACTAATCGTTAGAAATACATTTTATGCAATCTTCATTTATCTTAATTGTAATAGCTCTCTATTTTGGGATGCTAATGTTAATATCATATTTAACGAGCCATAAAGGTGAGGCGAACAACGACACTTTTTTTAGAGCAAACAAATCGTCGCGATGGTATGTAGTTGCAATTGCCATGATTGGAACATCAATATCGGGGGTAACTTTTGTATCTGTACCCGGAATGGTTCGGAATCTGGATATGACTTATATGCAGATGGTACTGGGCTTTTTCTTTGGGTATCTGGTAATTGCATATGTACTTTTACCACTTTATTATAGACTTAATCTAACCACAATATATGGTTATCTTGATCAACGGTACGGTCCTAAATCATATAAAACAGGAGCTTGGTTCTTCCTTTTATCGAAAATAGTTGGAGCAGCGGCACGACTCTATTTGGTGGCCTTTATTTTGCAGAAACTTGTATTTGATTCATGGGGAGTTCCATTTGTAGTAACAGTAATTGGTATAATTTTAATAATCTGGCTATACAGTCATAAAAGCGGAATTAAAACAATTATTTGGACTGACACTCTTCAAACCATACTGTTTATTACAGCACTTGTGCTTATAGTATGGCAGGTAGGTTCAAGATTAAATCTTGATTTTGGGGGTATGGTAACTGCTATTACAAACAGCTCACACTCACGTATATTTGTATTCGATGACTGGGCAAGCACACAAAACTTCTTCAAACAATTTTTTAGTGGAATGTTTATTACAATTGTAATGACAGGACTTGATCAGGATCAGATGCAGAAAAACCTCACAATTCGCACACTTAAGGATGCTCAAAAAAATGTAATTTCATACGGTTTCGCATTCGTTCCCGTAAATCTGATCTTTCTTAGTCTTGGTGTTCTATTATTAATATTTGCAGAACAGAATGGAATTGCTCTTCCTCAAGTATCAGACAATATTTTACCAATGCTTGCAAGTGAATATCTTGGGCAGGCTGTATTAGGAATATTTGTAGTTGGTATTGTTGCGGCGGCGTTTTCAAGTGCCGACTCTGCACTCACAGCTCTTACCACATCTTATTGTGTTGATATTCTTGATATGAAGTCAACCGATGACAAAGAGCAAGAGAAAAAAGATGTAAATACCCGCCGCAAAGTGCATCTTGGAGTAAGTGCAGCTTTTGTAATCATAATTCTTATAATTGAGGCAATAGGTTCTGATAGTATAATTACAGCAATTTATAAGCTTGCTTCTTATACATACGGACCATTACTCGGGCTCTATTTCTTTGGTTTGTACTCAAAGGTTAAACCAAGAGATAAATATGTTCCATATGTTGCAATTGCAGCACCAATATTTTGCTTTATATTTGAAGTTACAATGATGCAATTATTCAGTTATCAAGTTGGGTATGAACTATTATTGATTAATGGATTACTTACAGGCTTAGGTCTTTATGCAATATCTGTAAATAATAAAAAACAATTATTAGCTTAAATATTAGTCTAATAAAAGAATTTCAGTAAATAAAATATCGGATGATAATCAGAACAGCAGAATTTATTATAAGCAATAGCGATTACAGTATGTGTCCGCAAGACAACTTGCCGGAATATGCATTTATTGGTCGTTCCAATGTTGGTAAATCCTCGCTAATAAACATGTTAACCGATAGAAAAGGACTGGCAAAGACATCTTCTACTCCCGGCAAAACTATGCTCATAAATCATTTTCTAATAAATGATGAATGGTATCTTGTAGATTTGCCGGGATATGGATATGCCCGAAGGGGGAAAGAGGGAAGAGAGAAAATTAGACAAATTATTGAAGACTATATTCTTGAGCGTGAGCAGCTGACCAATCTATTTGTTCTAATAGATTCACGTCATGAACCACAGAAAATAGATATTGAGTTTATGGAGTGGTTAGGAGAATTTGGAGTTCCATTTGCTATAGTATTCACAAAATCAGATAAGCAGGGACCTTTACGTCTTCAACAGAATATTGAGGCATACAAGAATACTTTACTCGAAACTTGGGAAGAATTGCCCCCAATTTTTGTAACCTCTTCAGAGAAAAAAAAGGGTGGGGAAGAAGTTCTCGACTATATAGATAGTATCAATAAAATGATTTGAGTTTTAATATCCCGATTTTCCAAACGATCCACCTAGAATATCTAGCAGTTCGTTTGTAATAGACTCTTGGCGTAGTTTATTATACTCCAATGTCAATTCATCAATTAATTCATCTGCATTATCGTTTGCAATCTGCATAGCCATCCTGCGTGATGCATGTTCAGAAGTTACAGAGTCAATATGAGCAGTATACATTTTCACATTTAAAACCTTTGGTAACAGCTGATCCAAAATAGTTTTGCTATCAGGTTCAATTATATACTCTATATCTCCCGAAACTTCACCGTTCTTATTGTTAGATAAATCAATAGGCAGAAACTGTTCGCGCTCTACTAATTGTGTCCCTCTGCTGTAAAAGTGATGATATATAATTTCAACTTTATCAACCTTTCCTTCAATAAACATATTAGTCATTTTCTCAGAAAAGCTCTGTGCAAATTCGTAAGTAGGCCTACCACTAACTTCCACATATTCGTCAACAGTAGTATAACCCATTTTCCTAGAGGCTTTGGCTACTTTGCCACCTACTGCATAAACAATAATATTCTCATTCCCTAAATGCAAATATGATTGCATAACATCCTTCAACTTTAAAGCAACGTTATCATTAAAACGTCCTGCTAATCCGGTATTAGATGAAAAAACTATGATAGCTACACGTTTCACATCCCGCTTTTGGGATAGAGGAGATGTAACCTCTTCATTATGATTTAAGAAATGGGTAAGTAATTGATTCAACTTATGTTTGTAAGGAGAAAGATTCTGTACAATTTTCATAGACTTCTGCAGCTTTGCAGAAGAAACCATCATCATTGCAGTAGTAATTTTTTGAGTAGATTTTACAGAACCTAGTCTGCCTTTTATATCTTTAAGTTGAGCCATATGAATTAATTAAGCATTGATAGAATAATTTCATCTGCCACTTCTTCAATTATTTTGGCAATATCATTATTCATTATACCATTTTTTAATGGAGTTAAAACATCCTCTTTATGTGCTAAATCCATAATTTTGATAAACTCCTTCTCAAAAGTAGAGATCTTATCTAAAGGGATTTTCTTGAGAAGTCCGTGTGTACCACAATAAAGCACTGCAATTTGATGTTCTACACTCATCGGACTATGCACCTGCTGTACAAGCAGTTGTTCGTTTTTCTGTCCCTTGTCAATTGTTGCAGCAGTCACAGCATCCAAATCTCCTCCAAACTTTGTGAATGCCTCTAGTTCATGATATTGTGCCTGATCTATCTTTAACGTACCGGCAACCTTCTTCATTGATTTAATTTGAGCATTACCACCTACACGAGAAACGGAAATACCAACATTAATTGCAGGGCGAATACCTCTATTATAAAGATCCGACTCTAAAAATATTTGTCCGTCAGTAATAGAAATAACATTTGTAGGAATATACGCAGAAACATCTCCTGCCTGTGTTTCAATAATAGGGAGTGCAGTAAGAGAACCTCCACCTTTCACCTTTTCTTGTAAGCTGTCTGGTAAGTCGTTCATTTTAGTAGCAACTTCCTCCTGAGAAATAATATTAGAAGCTCTTTCCAATAGACGAGAATGAAGATAAAAGATATCCCCCGGGTATGCTTCACGACCTGATGGGCGACGAAGTATCAGCGACACTTCTCGGTATGCAACAGCCTGTTTAGATAAATCATCGTAAACCACCATTGCATGCCTTCCCGTATCACGAAAATATTCACCAACTGCCGCACCTGCAAATGGAGCTATATATCGCATTGCAGCGGTGTCTGATCCACTGGCCGAAATGATTGTGGTATAATCCATTGCACCATTTTCTTCAAGTACTTTATGAATAGAAGCAACAGACGATCCTTTCTGTCCTATAGCTACATAAATACAATATACAGGGTCACCGGCATCATAATTCTTTTTCTGATTTATAATTGTATCGATAGCAATACTTGTCTTACCTGTCTGACGGTCACCAATTATAAGTTCACGCTGTCCTCTACCGATTGGAATCATTGCGTCAACAGCCTTAATTCCAGTTTGCAGAGGGGTGTCAACGGGCTGACGAAATATAACCTCGGGAGCTCTTCTTTCAAGAGGCATTTCAATCAACTCACCCTTTACAGGACCTTTACCATCAATGGGATCACCGATAGGAGACAGTACCCTTCCAAGCAATCCTTCTCCAACAAATATTGATGCCACTCTACCGGTCCTTTTAACACTATAACCCTCTTTCACCTCTGTTGAGCTACCAAGTAGGATTGCACCCACATTATCCTCCTCAAGGTTCATGACTATAGCTTGCAAACCGTTATCAAATTCTAGCAGTTCGTTTGATTCTGCATTGCGAAGACCGAAAATGCGAACAACTCCATCGCTCACACTTATAACAGTACCTGTTTCGTCGAATTTTACATTTGTATCAATTCCTTCAAGCTGCATTCTCAGCACTTCCGAAACTTCGCTTATCTTGATTGTATTATTTGACATCTTATTAACTTACTAAATTACACTACTTAAACTTAAAATTATTCTTCTATGTCTAATGCACCACTTACTTCTAATTTTTTCAAATTACCTTTTATTCTGGTAAGTTCACCTAGTACACTTGCGTCCCACCTGTAGTCATTTAGATACAAAATAAAACCTCCTACTATTTTGGGATCAACTATGGGTTCGATTTCAAGATTTTCTTTCACAATATTTTTAATGCGAGATAGAAACTTTAATTCATTCTCTTTGCTAAAAGGTACTGCTGTAATTAGTTTCCCATACATTATTTTAAATCTGTCTCTATAAATATCTACATATTTAAGAGCAATAAACTGAAGTACCTCCTCTCTTTCATTTTCCAAAATCAGGTCTATCATCTTATCAAGCGATGATGGTATAATATCACCTCCACATGCAGTTAGAATAATTTTTTTCTTATCCTCTTTAAATATCGATGAGTTGTATAATGCATTTTTAAATTCAGGAACCGATACAAATACCTCCGAAAGAGTTTTCATTCTTGCATATACCTCATCCTGTTGATCTGATGCAATTGCATAATCCAACAAGGCTGTTGCATATCTAGATGAAATCAATCCTGTATTCATAAGTTATGATTTTGAAATATCTATCTCGTCAAGCAATCGGTCAATCATCTTCATCTGCTCTTTTTCAGACCCCAATTTATCACGTAATATCTTTTCGGCCATATCTACCGATAATGAGGTTATTTCGCCTCTAATTGCCCTAATTGCAAGTTCCTTTTCGGCTCTTATTTGATCATTTGCATCTGCAATTAATCTTTGAGAATCCAGTGCAGCCTTCTCTCTGCCCTCTTTAATTATTTGATCGCTAAGCTTAGATGTCTCCTTAAGAATTGCATTTTGCTCCAACCTTGCTTCTGCAAGTAATTTTTCGGTTGTAACTTTCACTTTGGCCAATTCTTCATGTGCCTCTAGGGCCGCTTGAAGAGATTCTTCAATGTAACTACTTCTTTTATCCACTGATTTAAGTATCGATGGAAATGCAAACTTAACCAGAATAAGTACAACAATTCCGAATGAAATTACCATCCAAAAAACCAATCCGGGATCAGGTGTCAATAACGACATATTGTAAAATAATTAAAGTATAAATCCACAAACAACAATAGCAAATAGTGCAACACCTTCAATAAGTGCAGCCGAGATAATCATAGTTGTACGTATATCCGAACCTGCTTCAGGTTGTCTGGCAATTCCATCCAATGCAGCTTTACCAATCTGGCTAATTCCTAAAGAAGCGGCAACAACTGTAATTCCTACACATAAGGCAGTTCCTAATTTACCAATCTCATTAGTTGCTTGCAACATTACTGATAATAATTCCATATTTCTTTTTATTTTAATTTATTTAACAATTCATATAAATAATTCTCAACCTCAACTTTTAGCAATTTCAATTAAATTCAAAGATTCACTAAAGTTTAACTATTTCTCAGTGCGCATATTACATGTAAGCTTGTCTTCTAATCATTTGCTTAGCGCAATATTTCAGCTTTGCTCATCTTTTTAATCGGCTCTTCTTCTTTCTCCCTTGCTATACCAATAAATACTGATGACAGCAAAGTAAAAACATATGCTTGAATAAATGCAACCAATAGTTCCACGAAATTAATAAAAACAGTAAAAAAGACAGATACAGCTGTCATTGATGCATTGATGGTTGATCCTAGACTTACAGTCACAAAAACTATGCTTGTTAATCCAAGCACAATAGCATGACCAGCCATAATATTAGCAAACAACCTTATCATCAGTGCAAACGGCTTGGTGAGTGTGCCAACAAACTCAATAATCTGCATCATAGGAAATGGTACTTTGAGCCATATCGGCACATCAGGCCAAAAAATATCTTTATAGTATTTTTTAGATCCAGTCAAATTGATAACTAAAAAAGTTGTCAATGCTAACACCAGTGTCACGGATATATTTCCGGTTACATTTGCACCTCCCGGAAAAACAGGAACTAATCCCAGCAAATTATTAAAGAATATAAAGAAAAACAGTGTAAGTAAGAAAGGTGCATATCTTTTATAATCATAGCCAACAGCCGGTTTAATTATATCGTCTAAAACCATCATTATAAACATCTCCATCATACCCGTAAAACCTTTTTTTGGTTTCATGGGATCTCGTTTAATAGAGTTTGCAACCCCCATCATTATAATTATTAATAATAATGAGCTTAATAATAATGATGCTGAATTCTTTGTTATTGATAAGTCTAATGGTTTTATTTCGTTTCCTGATAAATCCTTTTCAACTATCTTTCCCTTATATTTACCTTCACTTGCTATATAAAAGCCATTATAACTCTTTTTTCCGTGATTAAAACGAGAAGAAAGAAAAATATGCCATCCTGACAATTTGCTTTTAACAATAATTGGAAGCGGAATGATCACATTATTATTACCATTACTAAACAGATGCCACTCATACGAATCGGCTAAGTGATCCATTATAAGTTCTTTGACATTAAGCTCCGCTTCAGTAACATTGTTGTTATTATGAGCAACAACGTCTTGAACAACAGTGCTCTGAACAGTTGAAATGTTATTTCTACTATCCGCAAAAATTGTAGTTGGGGTAATTGCTATTAAAGTAACAACTAGCAGTAATATGTAAATCTTTAATGCTCTCTTCATTTATCTTTGTTATCCTCTTCTATAGGTTGATTTTCTTGACTTGCTTTAATAAATCTTTCTACTTTCATATACATATAGGTTTCCCAGAAAAGACTTAAAAAAAAGAAAACAATAAATACAATTGCAAAGTATCTTCCGTTGTCTTTATCAGTCATCCAAATTACAGAAACAAAAGCAAGAGATGCAAACAGTTTAATGACACGCATCAACATATATAACTTCATAATGTTGATTGGCTTATCAAGCTTAGTCCTATTAAACAGGAATATGAAAATAAGACCTAGCAGGTAAAAAAACAGTGGGATTAATGCAAAACCTTTTACTGTAACTTCAGGAAATAATTGATTCATTAGAAACCAAATCCCGAAACCTATAATTAAAAACACTGCAGAGTGTGAAATTAAAAGATTATTAGTTAGTCTCTTCATATTTTAAAAGTGTCTATACAAACAATTATTTTATTATTGTTGACTTCTACAAAACCATTCAAAATCTCAATTTCTTTAATGTCACCATCAATAGAAAATGAGAGTTTACCTTTTGTAAGAGCTGAAATCAAAGAAGCATGATTATTTAATATCTGAAATGGCGCTAGTTCCCCCGGTAATGTAACAGAATCTACTTCACCTTTGTAAATTGTTTTATCGGGACTAAGAATTTCCAGAATCATATATTAATTATTTTCCTAATATTTTATTACCCTTTTCTATAGCCTCCTCAATTGTTCCCACACTCATAAATGCTGCTTCGGGGTATTCATCCATTTCGCCATTCAAAATCATTTTAAACCCCTTAATAGTGTCTTTAAGGTCAACCAATGCTCCGGGCTGGCCAGTATACTGTTCGGCCATAAAAAAAGGTTGTGAAAGGAATCGTTGAACTTTACGTGCACGATGAACAGTAACTCTGTCCTCATCCGACAGCTCCTCCATTCCTAGAATTGATATAATATCTTGAAGTTCTTTATAACGTTGTAGAATCTGCTTAACCTTCATTGCTGTGTCATAATGATCTTCACCAACAATTGATTTCTCAAGGATACGCGATGATGACTCCAATGGATCTACTGCGGGATAAATACCTAGAGATGCAATCTTACGACTAAGTACGGTTGATGCATCAAGATAACTAAATGTTGTTGCAGGAGCCGGATCCGTAAGGTCGTCAGCAGGCACATAAACCGCCTGAACCGAAGTAATGGATCCATATTTTGTTGAGGCAATCCTTTCTTGCAGAGCACCCATCTCGGATGCTAGAGTAGGTTGATATCCCACTGCCGAAGGCATACGTCCCAATAGAGCCGAAACTTCAGAACCTGCTTGAACAAATCTAAATATATTATCAATAAACAAGAGAGTATCACTTCCTTCACCTCCGCTATCGCGAAAAGATTCTGCAACTGCAAGACCTGTTAATGCTACAGATGCACGAGCACCCGGAGGTTCATTCATTTGTCCGAACACCAGAGTAGTCTGAGATTCCTTAAGCATTTCATAATCAACTTTACTTAAATCCCATCTCCCTTCATCCATACCATCTTTAAACTCTTTGCCATACTTAATTACACCAGATTCAATCATTTCTCTTAATAGGTCGTTACCCTCACGAGTACGCTCTCCAACACCGGCAAAAACAGAATAACCTTTATGCCCTTTAGCAACATTATTGATAAGCTCCATAATTAAAACCGTCTTTCCTACACCCGCACCACCAAAAAGGCCAATTTTCCCACCTTTAAGGTATGGTTGCAAAAGATCAATAACCTTGATACCTGTAACCAGAACTTCCTCTGATGTTCTTAGATCTTCAAATTTTGGCGCTTCCCTGTGAATAGGATATTGTTTTTCTCTGCTAAGTTTACCTAGCCCATCAATTGAGCGACCAACAACATTTACTATTCGTCCTTTAAGCTGATCTCCAACCGGTACGCATAGTGGGCGTCCCATAGCGTTAACGGTCATACCTCTACTTAGGCCGTCAGTGCTTTCCATTGCAACAGTTCTAACAGTGTTTTCTCCAATATGCTGCTGAACTTCAAGAAAAACTTCTTCTCCATTTTCTCGAACCACTTCGAGAGCATCAAAAATTGCCGGTAATTTTGTTTGATGTAATTCTGTAAATTCAAATTGAACGTCCACAACCGGACCTATGATTTGTGAAATTTTTCCTACTAATTCCGACATAAAAAATAAATTAATTATTAACAGGTAGCTTATAAACTATCCTTTACAAAGATACAAAAAAATATATACAATATTTTGAATTAAATAATATAAAAGAACAATGTTAATTTAATGAAAGTATCAGACGTTGTTTATAGTAAAAAATCGGACAACATAAATATATGCTGTCCGACAATATATGAATATTAAAGAATGAAACTAAGCTGTTGCCTTTTCTTCTTTTCTATTTAATAGCATATAGGCTACAGGAGCACCAACAAACAAGCTGGTAATAGTTCCTGCTACCACACCAATTAACATTGCAAACATAAAGCTTCTTACTGCATCACCACCGAAGAACAAGATACATATAATAACCAGAATAGTACTTAAACCGGTATTTATAGTACGAGCCAGTGTAGCATTTAATGAGTCATTAAACAACGCCAGTAAGCCTCTCTTAGGATATAGTTGTTTGTATTCACGAACACGGTCAAACACAACTACCTTGTCGTTTATAGAATAACCAACAACCGTAAGAATTGCAGCCACAAATGTTTGATCAAGCTCCATTGAGAATGGCATAATTTTCCAAAGCAATGAATAAAGGCCTACTACTGCAAAAGCATCAATTGCAAGTGAAGCAACAGTACCAACGGAGAAAGCCACATTGCGGAAACGTACAAGGATATATAATCCCATACAAATAAGTGCAAGTATAAGAGCTATTGCAGAGCTTTTGATAGTATCTTCTGCAATACTTGGTCCCACCTTTTGCGAACTCATTATATGGTCGTCTATTGTTTTTCCGGGAGTGATATACTCTGCAAGACCTTCACCAAGTAAATCGCGAAGTTCTCTCTCGATATTTTCACCATCCTCTTCAATTCTGAAGTTAGTTGAAATTCTAACTTGCTCGTTACTTCCAATAGTAATTACTCTGACTGATTCATCCAGATAAGGAACCAATGCATCTTGCACATCGCCAACGCGTACAGGCTGATCAAACTTAACAATGTAGTTTCTACCACCAGTAAAATCAATACCAGAACTCAATCCAAGAGTAAACAGAGATATGATGCTTATAACCACAAAGGCTGCAATACCCATATTTACTTTCTTACTGTTCTGTATAAATTTAAAACTAAAATCTTTGTCAAGACCTTTAGACAAACTTGATGTGAAAGTAAGATTCTGCCATTTACCTTTCGATAATACTGATTCGTAAACCAGACGTGTTAAGTACACAGCTGTTAAGAACGAAGATGCAATACCAATAATTAAAGTAACAGCAAATCCTCTGATTGCTCCAACTCCAAAGAACGCAAGAATAACACCTACAATAATACTTGTAAGGTTAGCATCAAAAATTGCGGAGAATGCATTCTTATAACCGTCTTCAATTGCTCGACGCAGATTCTTACCTATTGCAAGCTCTTCTTTAATACGTTCGTTAATAAGAACGTTAGCATCCACAGCCATAGCGAGAGAAAGAATCATCCCCGCAATACCCGGCAATGTCAATACTGCTTGGAAAGCTGTAAGAATACCCAAAGTGAAAAACAGGTTAAGTAGAAGAGCGGCATTAATCACCATACCCGGTATAATACCATATAATATACAGGTGAAAATGAACAGAACAGCAAGAGCAATAACAAATGATATAAATCCATCCTTAATAGCCTCTTGGCCAAGCGACGGACCCACTACATCCTCCTGTACAATTCTAACGCTAGCCTGCATTTTACCTGATTTTAATACGTTCTCAAGGTCCTGAGCCTCTTCGGGAGAGAAGTTGCCTGAAATTGCAGATCTACCACCTTCAATTCTGTCATTAACTCTTGGAGCAGAATATACGTAACCATCAAGAACGATAGCAATTGAATTTCCAATCTCAGAACCGGTAATTGTTGCCCAGCGACTTGCACCGGCTGAATTCATAGTCATACTCACTTCCCAAGCAGAGCCTTGTTGACCCTGGTCGGCACGAGCATTTGTAACAACATCACCATCTAAAGCGGGACCACGACTACTGCCATCACCCTTCAAAGCATACAGCTCGAAGTATGTTTCACGTTGGTCGATTGGTTTAAAGCCCCATCTGAATTTAACATCAGCAGGGAAAATATCTTTATAGCGCTCCAACAGATAGTTAACTGAAGCAGTATCAAGTTTTGAAACAGTTCCAACAATAGGACCCATTGCTCCACCCATTGCGAAATATGGTTGATTGAAATACTCAACAAAACTTTTGTTGATAACAATCTTTTCTTCATTTTCCAACTCAACAATTAATTCTGGTCTTACAGCACTTTCGGCAAGAGTATCTTCAGCAACCTCTTCTGTTTCTGATTCAGTCACAGACTCTGATTCTGCTTCAACGGGCGCATTTGATCTCATTGCCATAGCATATTCGCTCGATCTGGAATTAAGTTCGTTAAAGTAAATACCTAATTCGTTAACGTTATATGTTTTCCAGAACTCAAGGTTAGCACTTCCCTGCAACAAGCTGCGCACACGTTCGGGCTCTGTAATCCCCGGAAGCTCCACAAGGATACGTTCGGCGCGATCCATACGTTGAATATTTGGAGCAATCACACCAAAACGGTCTATACGGGTTGCTAATACATTGAATGAGTTCTCTGCAACACTCAACAGTTCGCTACGCAGCACAGAAATCACTTCACTGTTTGATGCAGTTGGACTAATTCTGTCAGCCATTGTTATGCTGTAAATATTAGCCAATCTTCCTTCCGGATTAATCTGTTCGTAGTTTTGCTGGAAAAGCGAGATGAAATCTGACGAAGTACCTCTGCGATTCTGAATAGCAGTTTCCCTCAGTGCCTCGTTAAATTGTAGATCGTCGGTATTTGCAAGAGAGGCAAGCACTCCGGCTGCATCAATTTCAAGCACTACGTTCATACCTCCTTTTAGGTCGAGACCCAATCCAATCTCTCTTTCACGAACTTGTTTTAGTGTGTAGTTTAGATACACTTTCTCGGTGGATAATGAATCAAGATACTGATTCCTTAGGGCTAAGTCTCCATTTGCGTATTCATCCGCTTTGGTGTTGTATTGTCTCCCAACCAATGTGAATGAGAGATAAAACAAACAGATTAAAGTAAGGATAATACTGAAAACTTTAATGAATCCTTTGTTTTGCATTTCAATATTACTTTTTGTTACATTTATTTAGCGTGCAGGCTTTAAACATTGATTAATGTTAAAAAACAGAGGCATATATAATGCCCCATAAATTAAGCGTGCAAATATACACTTTTTTTATCTTTTTAAGAACAATATCACCGGATTATTTTCTTTTTAATAATCCGGTGATATCAAGATAGTTCTAAAACTAATTAATAAAACCTCTGTTCTTTAATAGATATTTTGGATCCGGTTCTGCTCCACGGAATTTCTTGTAAAGCGTCATTGGGTCATCTGAATTTCCTTTAGATAATATATTCTCACGGAATAGCTGAGCTGTGTTCTGGTCAAAAATGCCATTCTCTTCAAATGCCTGGAATGCATCAGCGTCTAACACTTCAGCCCATAGGTAAGCATAATATCCTGAAGAATAACCTCCGCTGAAAATATGTGAGAAATATGTACTACGATAGCGAGGAATAATCTCATCAATCAAGCCAATATGTTGCATAGCATTTGTTTCGAATTCACGTACATCAATAGTAGTCTTCTCTTTTAAAGTATGATAATTCATATCCAGAAGAGCGGCAGCAACAAGTTCAGTAGTTGTGAATCCCATATTGAAATTAGCGGCAGCATTAATCTTTTCAATTAACTCATCAGGAATAACCTCACCTGTTTCGTAGTGCTTAGCATAAAGCTTAAGAACTTCGGGATGAAATGCCCAATGCTCCATAATCTGTGAAGGCAGCTCAACAAAGTCGCGTGAAACGCTTGTACCTGAAACGCTGGCATAATTCACATTAGACAACATTCCGTGTAATGCATGACCAAACTCATGGAAAAGAGTCTCCACCTCATCAAGTGTCAGCAAAGAAGGAACATTATCTGTTGGACGAGTAAAATTACCCACATTATATATAATCGGACGAATGTTTACCCCATCCATAATACGCTGTCCGCGGAAGCTGCTCATCCATGCACCTGCATTCTTGCTGTCGCGTGGGAAATAGTCGGTATAGAAAATAGCCAGATGCGAACCATCATTATCAAACACCTCATAAGCTTCCACTTCAGGATGATAAATAGCAACATTGTCAAGCTTCTTAAAAGTCAGACCCCACAAGCGGTTAGCCACTTCAAAAACACCTTGGCGAACGTTTTCCATTTTAAAATATGGCTTAGTTTCCTCTTCGCTCAAGTTATACTTCTGTTCACGTACTTTTTCAGTATAGTACCACCAATCCCACGATTCCAGCTTAAAGTCACCTCCTTCGGCATCAATAAATTTTTGTAGCTCAACCATCTCTTTCTTGGCTTGCGGTAATGCATAATCCCAAATTTCGTTCAGTAATTTATAAACGTTTTCAGGAGTTTTAGCCATATTCTCGTCAAGAACAAAATGTGCATGAGACTCATAACCTAGAAGATTAGCTTTTTCAATTCTAAGATTAACAATACTATTTATAACCTCCTTGTTATCATTCTCATTATCATTATCACCACGCATATACATAGCTTTGTACAACTGTTCGCGTAAATCTCTATTATCTGCATATTGCAAGAAAGGCAGCCAGCTTGGTTTTTGCAATCCAAACACCCATTTGCCCTCTTCGCCTGCAGCAGTTGCAGCACTGGCAGCATTTGCAATCGCACCTTCCGGTAATCCTGCTAAGTCCTCCTCATTATCTATCACCAACTTATAACCATTGGTTTCGTTAAGAAGGTTATTTCCAAACTTCAAAGTTAAACCCGACAACTCCTTGTTAATCTCGCGCAACCTTGTTTTTTCTTCATCTCCAAGCATAATACCTGAGCGAACAAAACCCTTATAGTACTCATCCAACATCCTATACTGTTCAGTAGTCAGATTCATACCTGTAGCACCATCATGAAGAGTTTTAATACGAGCAAACAGATCTTCATTAAGATTGATATTATCTCTATGCTCAGACAATAGTGGTGATAACTCTTCGGCCAAAACCCTCATATTATCGTCTGTATTTGAACTTCTCAAACCATAGAAAACACGTGAAACGCGGGTCAAAATACTTCCACTTTTGTCCATAGCCTCAATAGTGTTTTCGAAAGTTGGTTCTTCCGGGTTAGTAGCAATAGCCTGAATTTCAGCAGCCTCTTGCTCCATACCTGCTAAAAATGCAGGCTTATAATCTTCAAATGTAATTTGATCAAAAGGTGGAGTTCCGTACGGAGTATCAAACTCAGACATAAAAATACTCCCCTTTTCTCTTCTTTCTTGTGTATTACAAGCAATTAAAGTCATAAAAGCGATTAAAATCAATAAAATATTTCTCATAAAACTTTTAAATTATTGGGTAAAAAATGATATTATAGTTGCAAAGTTAAACAAATTTACTCAAAATCCATATGCAGCTCTTCTCATATCTGCAGTAGAAGTAAAGGGTTTATGTGGCTTTAAATACATTTCTAAAAACTTATGAATATTGTATCTAATATCAGTAGCCTCTTTCGTATCGATTCTATCAAAACCATGACCTCCTGATGCTTCCTGAAATATTTCATACTCAAATTCCTTATCATGTCTTTTTAAGGTCTCGATCATCAACTCAACCTCTTCCACATAAACATCATTATCATTAGTATTAGTATAAATCATTAGAGGCTTACCTAAACTAGCTGCATAGTGGGTAGGGGATCGACGTGCATACTCTTCAGGATTTTCATCAATTGACTCACCAATATGATATGGTGCAGTAAAATATGATGTATAATACGCTTTGTGCGACGCAAGTCGATTTTCCAAATCACTAACCGGTACCCCCGCAAATGCACACTGATAACTATCCCCATGTTGCAAAATCTGCATAAGAGCAATCATCCCACCGTGGCTCCAGCCAATAACGCCAACTCTTGTCGAATCAACAATGCTGTAGTTTTCAATCATATAGTTACGACTTTCAAGAACATCATCATTCTCCCTGCCACCATAATCAATATTCTCGTAAGTTGCTTTCCCGTAACCGGTACTCCCTCTATACTCTGCAGAAACAATTATATAACCTTGCGAAATCAACTCTCTTACAATATGATAATAATAGGTCGAAAAATTTGCATGAATACCACTGTGAGGCAGTACAATAAGCGGATATTTACCATCAGGATCTATCTCTTTGGGTATAAAAACATAAGAATAGAACTGAAGTTTATTGCCGGCAAACCTATCATTCGGATCTTTTGCTTTCCAGCGCGGAGTACTTGTTAGCCTTACCTTATCAATAAAAGCCACATCACCCAGTCGCTCAAACCACAACAGATCATCAACTTGCTTTTCAACAATATCAAAACGATGACTGTAATCATCTATCTTACTTTCCAGATTCTCAATCTTTTTTAATAGTTTACTATCAGACAATACCTCTTTGTCAATCGAAAATAATTTACTTATAATTGAATCCGAAGGAATTTGATTATTTGAAAGCGAAATAGAAGTTGTAGAAAATGAAAAAAAGGTTATCAAAACAAGAGTGATAATTATATGTTTCTCATTCATTTGGTTTAAGTTTTAATTATTTCATTACAAATATATTGTACTAAATTTAAATATGCAAATATTTCTGAAAATATATCTAAAGTCAAGAAAGTGAGTCGTTTTATTATCAATCAACTAAATCTATTAGTTTAATAACTATTGAAATTAGTTTTAAGGCTAAACAATTTACTTACATTTGCAAAGTGATTATGATATATCATACAATAATTTAAAGCTGATTTAACAGAAATAACAATATATAAATAGGGTAATATGCATAAAATTAAAGATTTAACTTTTAAAGAAGAGGAGGTGATGGAATATTTTTGGGAGCATGGATCATTGTTTGTGAAACAACTCATAGAAAAATATCCCGAACCCAAGCCGCATTTTAATACCCTCTCTACCTATGTACGCTCTCTTGAAGAAAAAGGGTATCTCTCACATCACGTATATGGTACAACCTACAGATATTATGCCCTGATAAACAAGGAGAAGTACAACAAAGACAACCTAAATAGCGTAATTCATAAATACTTCGACAACTCCTACCTTAGTGCAGTATCCTCACTCATAAATGACAAAAAGATATCGGTTGATGAGTTGCGCAAACTTTTGGATGAAGTTGAAGGTGGTTTAGAAGAGTGACTGAAATTATTTATTCAGCTTTAAAAATAAAGTAACCGTCGTAATAGTTACGACGGTTACTAAAGTTAAAAATTGACTCCTAAGATAAAGAGGAAGACTTTGTGTATCTTCAACCTTTATGCAAGTAGAATAAACAACAGTGGAATCATAATCCCGATTATAAACTCTATCCCCCCTCTTCCACGTAAGCCATTTTTACCGCGTGTCATTATCAATCCGGTAATTGTAATCACTATAAGTGAGAAAGCAAATACATCGGAGAAAATAGTCCATCCTCTGTGCGGATTGTAATGCAACCTGTTAAACTGACTAATAATAGGACGGGTCTTATGTTGAACGTAAATTCCATTACCATTTGAAAAATCTACTTTAATAGTTGAACCTCCTTTCAAGAATATTGTCATAATCTCATCGTTAGAGAAAGAATGTCTGTTATAGTTATCAACCTCTTTATATGATTCAAGAATAGCCAACACTCGTTCTTCAGAAAATTGCTCTTGTAGAAGAGGGTAGGGTCCCTCAATATTAAAATCATAAGTATTAATAGTATAATTTGGTTTGAAATCTCTTTTGTGGTTTAACATAAACCCGGAGATGGCATATATTATTATAACACCGGAAAAAAAATATGAAAGGTCACGATGAATTATTCGTGACCATTTTCTAATTTTTGACATAAAGTTATTACTCATTGTTTTTAAACCTATATATTATTTAAACTACATTATTGATAGTTCGTCCAAAACATATTTTGATGGAGAATATTTATCTAAAATAAACAATATGTATCTTATATCTACAGCAATAGATCTTGAAATATCTTTATCGTAACGATAATCAGAAGCAACACCTTCCCAAATTCTATCAAAATTAAGACCCACTAACTCTCCTTTACCATTTATAATAGGTGAACCTGAACTTCCACTTGTTGTATGAGCATTAGTTAAGAAGTTGACAGGCAGCACATTGTTTTTATTAGAATACTTTCCATAATCAGTATTACTATGTAAATCTCTAATTTTCTTTGGAATATAAAATTCAGGGTCATCTATATTATTTAGATATTTAGATAAAACCCCATCTAATGTAGTGAAAGAATCATACCAAAGACCATCTTGTGCATTAGCACCTGAAACCCTGCCATAGCTAACCCTTAATGAGTTGTTCGCATCGGGATATAGAGTATATGCATTATTCATCTTCATATAGCCTTCTAAATAAATATCGTTCAACTCTTGTAAACGTGCTTGCAAATCACCTCTTTGGCGTACAATTCTGTCTACATTAATCATATAGTAGCCTATTGATATAGCATATAACGGATCTTCCTTTATCTCTTTCTGAACATCTCTATTAGAATCTTCTAAAAATGATAATACCTTCTCTTTATTAGTGAATATTGAATTTGCAAATATCTCTTGAGACAACTTTTCTACGTCTCCATCATAAATAGTCAAATAATGAACCATTGCTTCCGGTTTAAACTTATTGGGCAAATTTTCATAATATTTCACCATCATGTTACGAAACATTTTTCTATCTATCTCGTAATCCCAATTATTGAAAAATTGATGTGTGAGTCCAATAAGTCTTTTAGCCTCAATATTTGCTTTAGTAGTGTCAACTTTTTGTCTGGAATACATAGCAGCCATTTTTTCAAACTTACCAATAAATGGCACAATTTCTGAGCCGTTTAGTCCGGCTTCATTAAAATAGTCAAATGCTAAATTATATTCTGCAACTTTTTCATAATGCTCTTCCATCTCTTTAAGAACGGAACCATATTTTGCTGCTCTTGCCGGTGTGCTATTAGCCCATTTATTAAAGAGATCTTCTTCTTTCCTTTTTACATTAACTAAATCCATTCTTGATACACCCATAATCTCACCTTTCCATCTTAGATAACTATTACCAATGGAAGATAACCTTGTTGTATATCTAAATTTCAGAGATGGATTCTCTTCAATTGCATTATTTATAATGTCCAACTTCTCTTTTCTGATTGCAACTTTATGTGCATTTTGGTTATAAATGATCTTATCAAGAGCAAAAGATGGAACATATTCACGAGTAGAACCGGGAAAGCCCATTATCATTACAAAGTCTTGATCTTTTACACCTTTTGAAGAGACCGGTAAAAAATGTTTAGGTTTATAAGGTTTGTTATTTTTAGAGTAAGATGCAGGCAAATTATCTTTGTTTGCATAAACTCTTAATAGAGCAAAATCCCCTGTGTGTCTTGGCCATTTGTAATTATCTGAATTACCTCCAAATTTTGCAATTGCCATAGGGGGAGCTGCAACCATTCTAACATCTCTATAAACGATATACACGTTCATTATGTACTGACTATTGCCAAAGAGTGACTGCATTCTAACCTCATATTTAGTCCCTTTAGTTTCTCTATCAGCAATTTTCTTACCGTTCTCGTCTATTTTATCCTTTTTTGCACGTCCTGTAAGACCTTCAGTGCCTTCCAAAATCTCTTCAGTAACATCAACCATGCGTATAAGCTGCTTTACCTGTAAACCTCTGCAAAGAGACTCCTCAGATCTATTATTAGCCCAATATCCATATTTTAGAAAGTCATTTTCCGGAGTTGAAAATCTTTCGATATATGACATAACAACGTGATAGTTGGTGATTATTAATCCACTGTCAGAAACAAAGCTTGCTGTTCCATAGCTCCTTAGATTTGCACCTTCACCCATCAAACCTATTACGGCATCTTTTAGACATGCCTGATTTATGCTGTATATTTCTTCACCGCTCAGTTTTAAACCCATTTTTCTCATTTGAGAAAACTTCTGATCTTTAAGTAGAAGCGGTAACCACATTCCTTCATCGGCAATAAGCTGCGTTGGCAATAAAATAGTTGTCAAAATTAATGACAATAATAACTTCCTCATGTTCTATTCCTTTTCAATAATGTTTAGTAAATAATAATAATTAGATTGATTTGCACGCTCTCTTTTTGAAGCCCTTTTTAAATTTCTCTTGGTTTTTTCTAATTGTGTAAAAGCAGCTTCTTTAATTATTGATTCAATACCATAACTCGGTTCATTTTTCTGGCATGAAACTCCACTCACCTTTTTTAATGTTTGCAGATATGAAATCTGCATGTTCTTGTCATAAATAGACCCTTCACTTGTAACTTCCCATATTAGATAATCTAAATCTTCAAAATATCTCTCAAGATTATTATCTGAATCTTTATTTTCACTGTTATTCACAATCCTCGGAAGTAAATAATGAGCCATTAAAGATGACAAGGTTTCTCCTTGAGATCTTAAAATCAAATCTTTTTGAAATCCAAGCAACTTATTAATATCATATCTCTCCATATATGATGGATACTTTTGCAAATGTCTGACTACAAACTCCAATGCTTCTTTCTGTTTATCGAGAGACACCGGTACATATTTTTCGGTAACAAAATGCAAAGGTCCTTGATAATTATAGACACCTCCAATATATGAGATTGCTAATGTTATATATCTGCAATATTGTTTGTTTAGTGCTTGATAACGAGATTCTAATACATCTAATCCTCCTTCTTCTTGAATTGTCCAATCTACAAGACTATCTAATATTATTCTTGTGTTGTTGATAGCACTCTGTGAAGAAACTAAAATATCATTACCACGCGACTCTGATTGAGATGAAGGATCGGGTGAAATTGGTGATGTTATAAAGGGAGAGAAAAGATATAAAGGGTCGTTAGCTTTAGATTCAAACAGCGATTCTAAAATTTGCCTCTCATCTTTCGTTGTTTTTGCACCGTGTATATACTTGTAACCATACTCAATTGACAAAAAATCGAATGGTCCTAAATTGGGTGGAGTCATCTTCACACCTCTCTCTAAGTCTCCCGGTTTAGCAATATGATTAAATCTTGCATAATCCATAATAGACGCAGTAGTGCCATATTTTTGAGTAAAAGTTGGAGAACGTAGAGAGTCGACCGGGTACGCATACGAGCCCCTCATATTGTGCTGTAATCCCAACATATGTCCAACCTCATGAGCAATCGAGTATCTTATTATCTCTCCTTTGACTTCAGTATCAAAATCAATAGCACGAGCACGAGGATCTGCAGCAGATGTTTGTGTAAATCGCCACATTTTGACTAAATCCACTACATCATTCCACCATAGAACCTCTCCATTAATAATTTCACCACTTCTTGGATCGATCCATATTTGACCTGCAGCATTAGCTTCATTCAATGGAAAGTATCTAACCACATTGGTTTTAATGTCGTATGGATCAAAATCGGGATCATTTGGAAACTCCTTAGCAATTAAAACATCCTTAAAGCCTATCTTTTCAAACGCTTTATTCCAATCTTCTATACCCAACTTAATATAGGGAATCCAATCAGAAGGGAAATAGGGTTCAATATATACAACTATTGGATTAATAGGTTTCACTAACTTTCCTGATGCATGTGCTTCAACATCTTTTAAAGCAGGTTCAATTCTCCATCTGGAAATATAATTCTTTGACTCAATACTTTTCCCTGATTCGTAATACTTCTTGTTAATAGACTGGTAGCCAATTCTATCATCATTAAGGCGAGTCATTAATGGATTGTTAGGAAGTCTCAATAAAAAGTACTGAACAGTTATTGCAAAAGTCTCCTTTCCACCGTTAAATTCATAATAGCTACGAACGTTTAAATGGTCTTCATACTCTCGCATGAAAAGAATCTTGCTAAGCTTGCTTTCAAGCTTTCCTTTTTTAACATTATCCGGGAGAGGCCAGGCTAACTGAACCTCTTCCGAAAAATATTTTGTTACATCTACTATTGAAGCATCATTCGATTCATTCCGTTTTTCTATGTCAAAAATCATCGAACTACCAACAATCTCATTCCTTTTAAGAACTCCATAAATTGGATCAGTAGTATCTACCTCTGAAAATTGTGTTATCTCTTGTATTAACATGTATTTACCATCTTTCTTAAAGCGAATAACTACAGGAGGAGTTCTCATTTGCCCCGCCGAGTATACTTTGGCTTTTGGAGAACTAATATCTACTACTCTCGAGCCAAATAATATATCCTTACCAAGAAGAGAATCAGGTATTTCAAACTTATACCTGTCTGAAATATTAACAACCTTAATAAAAGAGTCTTGTTCTCCTTTAAGAAAGAAAGGAGCTAAAACCAGAAGAGAAATGAGTATTGTTTTCTTCAACATAAAATCTTAATAAATTATTATCTCACTATTTTCTTGGATACAATCTATACCCAATTTTATACATATCCCCATCTTTTTCAATTGCCAATGTTTCCGGCATATTTTTCATAAAATATGGCGAAGAGCTTTTGTACCATGCAGTGAAAATTAACTCTGGTTCTTCTAAAGTGAAGTCATAAGTTCCTTCAATCTTTACCAATTCAATTACTACAGTTGCAAGAGTTGGGTATGTACTTTTTGTGATATCACCTCCTGTTGCTTTTGAGTCTAAGTGCCATGGCTTTTGACCATTTACACCTGTTTCCCAATCAGGTTTTAAAATAATATTAGCAGAAAAGTTTTGATTTACTGTTGCAAGTGTTCCTTTTAGAGTTGTCTCTTTACTTGCAACAAACCTAATAAGCGAATCTGAAGGAGAGAAGTATCGAATAGTACTTGATGCTCCGTAATCTGCAATCACAGTATCATTAGTTGCAAAGTTTAGCATATTTGACAAACAAAGAGCATCACCTCCTGCAGTATTTGACATGCAATCAAAAGCAGAAATGAAAATTTGGTTTCTATGTGTTTTGAGATAGTTTTTCTTTTCGTTATTCTTACTTGAATTAACCACTATCCTGCCAACCCAAGAACCGTCAGTACCTTTAATAGACTGATATATCTGGAATCCCAGATTGCCACTTATTGCTTCTTTTAGAAGAATAGGAGAAATATCAACAATAGGGTCAACCACCTTTAAAGTAAACGCACCTGTCTCGTTGCTAACTGCAATAAACTTAGGGTCTGTAGGAATCAATGTTATTTTCAAATCTTTATCGAATCCTGCATCATCTTTTTTATTTATTTTGATATTAAAAGTATGTGAAGTAGCATCTTTTGGTATTATAAGTTTGTTTGAAGTACCATCATTTACCAAAAAATCTTTTCCTAAAATCATTTCACTTTCTATATCTAAAACTACTTCCCTGTCTGCAGTTAAAGGTTGATCAATATTAAGTTTAAATGTAATCTCTTCCCCATAAAATGGATTAGTTGATTCAGGAGTATCAGTTACATCAAAAGAAATAATCGGAAGAATAATTTCTTTAGTGAATTTTATTGTTGTAGCAGATATCATCTCAGGAATAATTACATAATCGACTGATGGTGCAAGATTTATCTTCAACTCTAAATTTTCGTCCCAAATATTTTCATTTAAAATTGTAATTCTTACTTCACCTGATGTTTGTCCCTTGGCTATTACAACCTGTTTTTCCGGAATAGTATAATGCTCGTTTTCAATAGCATTTCCTGATAGTTGTAATTTTACAACTAACTCTTGTCGCGCAGGTTCAGAAAGAGTAACAACAACATCATAATATCCCAAATCAGTATTTACACTAATACTCTCAGATTGAAAGGAAACTGACGGTATTGATGTTTTACCATAGTCGTCAACTTCACAAGAAATTGCGCCAAATAAAAGTACAATTAATACAACAAACTTTCCTAAAATTATTTTACTAAAGTCCCTCATTATTTTATATTTATAAAGTTAATAATCCAATAGCGATACCTATATTATACCATCCAATATTATCAGAGGCAAAAACATTTCCACCATACAATTTGGTGTAGCCTGTAAGCTTACTATTTTTAACGAATTGCAGTGGAAATGTATAGATTAAATTGCCTCCCACATAGTATGTGTTTAGATTGTGATATTCCAGATCCGAACTTAAAACAGTATTATAAATCTCTGTTTCTCTGTTAACATTCAGTTTGCTGTCTAAACTCAAACCCGCAACAGCTTCTGTTTCAAAGATTAATTTATTGTATTTATTATCCCATAGGAGGTATGAGCCATTAACTCCAAATGACAATTTATCTGCACCATATTCCGATTTTTGCAAATAGTAAATATTTTCAAAAGATGAATAATTAGCAGATAAGCCGGCACTCCATTTGTATCCATCTCCACTTTTATTCATAGAATATAATTTCCAAGAAGCATCAATATCAGCTGTTTTAACAACATATCTATTCTTATACGTATAAATTGTTTCCCATATTTGAGTACTAATCCCTGTTAGAGTATCTCTTTCTGCTATAAGTACTTGCCTATATTCATCAGCACCTCCATCAACAAAAGAACCCTTCAGTTGAAAGTTGTGTAAAAACTTCGACCCTTTTAACAACAGATTAGAATAGATATTATATTTATAAGCATTATATGAGCCGGGACTCTGTTTTTTATCGCCCAATGTCTCTTCTTTATAATACTCGGCACCACCTGAAATCAACCAGTTTAACTTATCATTAGAAAAACTGTATTGAATATCTGCACCTAATGCATCACCAATAAACTGTCTGCTAAATCCTTTATAGCCACCTATTCTGCCAACTGCATTTTCTAAACCTGTAAAAGTATAATACTGCAAGTTAGGGTCAGTTTGTACAGTTGTTAAACCTGGCATCTTCTCTTTATTATACCTGTATAATAGGTTAATTCCAAGTTTGTTGCTATTGTCGATATTATAAACAATTGAAGGAATTAACGAGTAGTTTAACAGATAACTTCGAGAACGTGGATCTTTCTGTCGCGCCATATCGGCTACTTGATAATCTAATAAAAGACCGAAATTAAATTTATTAAACTGTAAAGTATATGCTTTTAAGTTTAGTTTATACAGCTGAGTCTCATAATTTCCTTTTATACTGCTGCCATAAATATATGGATTGGCATTATATGTATTAAATACATCTGACCAAGCCCTCTCACTCTCTTTATTCAAATTAAATGAGAAAGAACCTTTTACAAACACTTTATCATTCAATTTATCATAACGCTCAGTAAAGAATCTTAAGCCGTCGTTGGCAGAACCTTCTTGCAATC
This sequence comes from Fermentimonas sp., assembly GCA_041859795.1. Taxonomy (GTDB): domain Bacteria; phylum Bacteroidota; class Bacteroidia; order Bacteroidales; family Dysgonomonadaceae; genus Proteiniphilum. The sequence goes on along the minus strand of JBFLFV010000002.1, from coordinate 236,036 downwards.
TATGATAGTCACCTCCATTACTGTAAGACTCCAAAGTAACAAAACTTCCTCTGTCATTCTTTGCAAAGATCATTCCTGCTGCATTTGAAGTATTTGACCACTGTTGTAAAATCTTCTGAATTTCTCTTTTTTGATATTCCGGATAATATTCAGTTGTATCTTTATTTAATGGTAGATTCTCTTTACTCTGAGATATTAAAGAAGCGTTTATTGCTACAAAAAATGCAATTGTTAAAATAATATTCTTCATAAATTATTTGTTAAGAAGTTGTAGGTGATCATATTTTTTAGGTGTAGGTCCAGTAGTTGTTACAAAGTCGTCCGTACTATTATTAGTATCCTGTAAAACTAATCTATCTCCATCCATTCCACTTACTTTTCTTTCAAGCGCCTCGTTTGTATATCCACTTATAGAGTTTATAAAACCGAAACCTGCATCAATAATATTTGGGAACCTCTTCAAATTAACATCAGGTCCTGTTGATGCATTATTAATCAAAGATTCAACACCATCAAGAACTGTATTTACAGGAACTCTTCTAAAACGTTCACCTGATGTTTTACCGGGAGCAAAAAATTCCGGCCAATCAAGGATATCTTCGTCTGTCTCGAAAAGGAAAACTGCGTTAGACCCGTTTGACAAGAGATTTAGAAACTTGATGGGAGCAGAACTGGAAATAACCGGTAATGCTTTTATATCCGGATTACCTGTACCGTCAATCTCCTTAACTTCAAACTCTGCATTAGAAAGATCCACTGAATTAGAAGCGCTTGAAGTATGGTCACGCGCACTCCTGGTTGCAATAACTATACTTTTTCCCGGTCCCAAAGGATAATCATTTCCCTCACCCGGAAAGCGACAAATTTGACGAGTATATAGATAATCAGGATTATCCTTAGCAAGATATGCAGCTGGAGACATAGACTCTGTCAGAGCTAAATACTTACCATCCAAATAGACAACATCGTCTGAATTATTGAAAATTTCTACAAATGAATCAGTTCTATAATTTCTATTGGAGTCGTCTTTCGTTCCAGAAAAGTAAACCTTCGAAATAAGAAGACTCCTCATAATTATCTTTTCAAGATCTATATTGATGTTTTTACTTGAAAATACAGGATAATTGGCCAAAGTGGCCTTCAATAAAACTTTAGCCTTATCCTCAACAATCTGATTATCATTAATCAACTCATTATATTGAGCGCCGCTCATTTCCCAAGTTGTGTTAATAGTATATTCATCAGGAATAATTTCCGGAATTGTAACCACTCCGTTTTCATCTGTTGTAAACTTGTAGATGTTATAAGGGCTTGTAAAAACTACTTCTTTATTTGAATACTTAACACCCGGGGCGAAATTATCAGGAAGATTAAATTCAATAACCATATCTTTTACCTGAACAGGCTCTTCTCTTGAGCATGAAAATAACGACGCAAATGTTATTATTGCAATTATAATTTTCTTCATGAGTTATTATTATATTTTAATGAATAATTCCATTCCAAATGAAAATGTTCCCGCATTTCTTTCTACTAATGTTCCGGAAACGTTGCTTGATTGGTATGGTGTATAATAGAATAAATTGTTTACAAAAAATGAAAATCCAAGTGATTTAGAAATCTCTTTTGTCAGTCTTGCATTAATCAACCATAATGGTTTTAAAATAACTGCTTCAGTATCCTTTGGATTTTTTATTTGATCTGCCAATAGAATACCTTTAATTTTGTAATTAGGATCATTAAACATTTGATCAGTAATCTTATAGTATGACAAATCTGTATCCAACCAACCAATTGGCTTTTGATATTGATTAGTGTTTTTGCTATATGTATACCATATAACTTGGCCATTCATTGATGCCACCATTTTCAACTGAGGAATATTACAAACGGCTCTTAAAACTGTGCTAAAGCGTCTTTGTATACTTTTTTGAAGTCCCGTTGGATACTCTAGTTTAAAAGGTGGAGTATTTGTGCCACCCTGTCCATAAACAGAAGATGGTAAAATACCTACAGGACTTGCGTAGTTAGGCCCATTTTGCCAACTATTAGTTTCCATATAAGCACCACTTAGGTACAAAGATGTTCTTATCGATTTAATCTGTCCAAAGTAAAAGTCAAACTCAATACCTCTGTCTAAACTCGCCTGAGTATTACCTATTCTGCCTTTAGGTGTAAAAACTGTATCCACCCTTGCCGGATTTTTCCAATCTACTATTGGTTGTTGCCCCGGTACTATAATTAAACCATTATTTACGGCATAATAATTGGAGTTAAAAACTTGGAAATCCGTATAATTTCCAAATCCATTTTTCATGTAATCAACATATGCAACAACAGAAAAAGTCATATCGTTTGGCAACCTAATATCTGCACCAATCTCTGACTTAGTATTGGTAGCATTTTTGAGCATATTATTTCTCTCAACCTTAGTAATATATGTTTGATACATTACAAGTTGATTCTGAACATCGTTTGGAAGATACTTCGCAGTCTCTCTGTCCATATATTTTGCTTCAGGATATAGGTGAGTAAGCCCCGGAGTCTTTGAGTTTTTACCCCATCCACCTCTAAGCTCAAGCCAATCTGTCAACTTCAAAGAAGCATTAAGTCTTGGTGATAACGAAGATACCTGCTCTTCAAGTCTCGGCTGAAGCATATCAAAACGTAAACCTGCCTGAATCTTTATTGATTTATCTTCTGCAAAAGTCCAGTTTAAATTATCTTCAAAATAACCTGATACTTGATTTAAAGATGGAATATCATAATATGGGCGTGGTCTTCCATCGCTATTTGGTCTGAGCGGCATATACGGATCATCGTTATAAAATCCTCTTGCTTTATTCTCCTCATATCTATACTCCACACCCATATTAAACCTCTGATGAAGTTTAATATCTTTAAGATTTATAAAAAAGGTGTTTGACAATTTAGAATAAAAGTTTTTTGGCCTTCCTTCCGTTCCACCCGAAGCTCTATATGAATTAGTTATATATGGTACTGCTGAATAACCGGTTGTCATAGAGGTAATAACAGGCATACCCCCTCCGGCAGCAACTATAGTGCTGTTTCTTGATTCATTCTTCGACTGGCTATAACCGAGTGAATAAGAGAGCGTTCGCATTAGTTTAGCGTTCACGCTTATTTTACCATTATGACTAACTCTTAGGGAGTTAGATTTTTGAGTAGTTTCGGATCCCTCTATAATAACATCGGGATCATCACCTCTAAAGTCGAGAAGATTACTGAAAGATAGTTTAGTATTTGTATACCAAATATTTTTTATTGTTTTACTATAAGTTAAACCTCCGGAAATCCTATCAAATGATTCGCTTTTCTTTCTTGGATCCCCCCAAGCTTGAGCATAATCAATATTTGCATTCATACTTCCACGCTTCTTACCAAAGTTCCATCCTTTACCTAATGAGGTATTAAAAGTTATAGGATTCACCTTAGTTCTTATCTCATAAGGAGTGTACCCGGCTTTTGTGTTAACAATAACAGCACCTGATGCTAAGTCTCCATATTCTGCACTCGGAATTCCTCTAATTACCTCTACCGACTCAATATTATCTGCACCAATTTGCCTAAGGTCTATTCCTGTTCCGGCAGTAGTTGAAATACCTGTTTTATCGGTAAGAGAAGTATTATCTGAAACAGGAATTCCATCAACTAAAATAGATGTTCCAAATGAGTTGTTCGCGCTACTTGTATTTAAGGTCCTGATAGTTAATTTCTCAGGAGAAGTAAGATCGCTCACTCCTGACATTAGCTGCCCCGGAATAAGCTGCATAATATCCTTTAAACTGGTTGCCTGGAGGTGATCCATTGCTTGTCTCCCAATTGTAGAGCTTGTAGAGCTTCCTGCAGCGCTGGCTCTTGCAACTACTGTCACTTCTTCTAACTCCAGAGATGTTTCTCTTAGAATTACAACCAATTCTTTATCACCATCAATATTAACCTCTGATAAATAATCCTCATACCCCATCATTTGAACTTCTAAAACAGCTGTCCCGGATGGAAGATTATTTAGGACAGCAACTCCGTCAGAATTTGCCATTCCATAAACTCCATAGTCTTTAATAAACGATAAAGAGGCAACAACCGGTTGTTTGTCTGCCTCATCCAAAACTTTCACCTTAAGTGACCATTTTTGATCTTTTTGAGGCTTATCAACTACAGGTTTTTTTTCTTTAATTATTAAAATTACATTGTCTTTAATCTCATAAGTATAACCCGACTTACTCAATATTGCTTTTAGTACCTTATCAACATCTGTGTTAGTTGCAGAATAGGTGATACTTTTAATGTTACTAAAGCCGTCTCCTGTTGTAAGATAACCAATCCCGGTTAACTTGTTGATTTGTTTAAGACACTCTTCCAGTGTAGCGTTTTCTACTTTAAAGCTTTTTATCTTATAATCTTGTGCCTTTACATTATTAGGTAAAGCCATGAAAAATAAAAAAACTAAAAGTAATTGAGATAGTACTCTCTTTCTCATAAAAATATGTGTATAATTATTTATAATATTTAATCTTTATATCCTATTTCAACAATTCTATTTTCTACTTTAAAATCAACTTTAGAAACTTTAGAAAATTGATCTAAAATAATATTAAGGTTATCGTTAAGAGGAATCATACCACTGAACTTTTCATGCTTAGCTCGCTCATCACAGAAAACAACATCAATATCATAACGTCTGCCGAGAATTTTAAATATATCCTTTAAAGGCATATTGTTTAATCTCAGATTATTATTTACCCAAGAAGTGTATAATTCAGTATCAACCTTTGAAATTTCTGTAGTTTCATTAATCTTATTATATCGAAACTGTTCACCGGGCAAAACTGCATCGGTCTTCAATATATTTGAATTGTCGTTTGTGAATATTGAAACTGACCCTGAAATCAAAGTGGTTGCTACAATATCTTCGTCCTGATAAGAAGAGATATTAAATTTAGTACCAAGTACTTTAATATTGTAATTTTCTGTTTCTGCAATAAAAACTCTATCTGCATCATGCACAACATCAAAAAAAGCCTCTCCGGAAATCTTCACTCTTCGCTCGCTATTGCTAAAGTGTACCGGATAATGTATTGAACTTTCTGCGTTTAACCATACACGAGTGCCATCACTTAAAACTAATGAGTATGAGCGACCTTTAGGTATAATTAATTCGTTATACTCAACCTGTTCTTTTTTTGAAGGTTTTATAAAATCAATTGAAGTTTTATTTGAGATACCAGATTCTTTGGTATATGAAATTTCTTGTTTACTGTTATCTAAGTCCACACCCAATATACTTGCACTGTCTGAAGACAATGAGTCTATTAAAACCAACTCCCCGCTTGCAAGCCTAAGGCTAACAGCTCCACTGGCAGGTTTTATCTCTTCTTGAAGTGCTAAAATTTGGTAACTGTCGTTGTTTTCTTTGGGTAAAAAGATTAACAGAGAAGTAATAATTAATACAACCGCTACCGATGCTGCCGCATAAATATATCTGCTATAATAGCGGAACCTCAGTTTTGTCCAAGCAGCATTTAAATTAACTCCTTTTAGCTTAGAAGCATGTTCAGAATATTCTTTAATAAAGGAGTCATCTTCAGGAATGCCTGTTGAAGCTGAATCGTCAAGTATTGACTTGCTTAGCCTTTCTGCTTCTTCTATTGCTTGTCTATATTTTTCGTCTATCAGAGTCATAATTCTATATAGTTGAAACGTGTGAATTTTAAAAAGGGTGACATAAAAAACAAAAAACATCAAAAATAATATTTGATGTACTTGAGTAAAGTGTTAAGTAAATTTAAAATGATATGTAGGTCATCATTATAATTACAAATGAATTACCAAAGTTTTCTCTAAGTGTTTTGTAAGCTCTCTGCTTAGTAGTCTTTACGGTGTTTACTGAGATTTGTAGTTCATTTGCTACTTCGGTTACTGAAAGGCCTTTCATAGAAAGATTTAGAACTTTTTGAGCTTGAGGAGATAGTGTTTCAATTGCTTGATCCAAAATCCTGAATGCCTCTTCCTTAATTAAATAATCTATCTCATTTGGTATCTCGCATGCAATTTCAATCTCTTCATAAATTGTTTTATTTTTTCGAAGAAAATCAATGCACCTGTTTCTTGTACAAAGATATAGGAACGACTTAAATGCTATCTCATTTTTAAAAACAGGTTTGCTCTTCCATATACTTAAAAAAACATCTTGCACTATATCTTCAGCATCAGGTTTACTATTCAGCAACTTCATTGCAAAGAAAAGCTGAGAAGTATAATACTCTTTGAAAATCTCTTCAAAAGAGTAATATTTATCTGAAATATAAATATGATACATTGAAATAGAATTGAAATGTTGCAAAGATACAAAAATGTTATGAAAAGGATAAAGTAATTAATTGCAATGAAACCTTAACGTTGAAAACTACGGTATCAAAATTACATAATATTTTCCAGTTTCAATAGACAAAAAAACCGTCCCATGGTGCATGAGACGGACAGATCTGAAGATATTTCAGAATAGGGCGGTTCTCGTAATTATCAGTTCTTCTTTTCAGGTGGTAAATTACTGGATCTGTTTAATGCCAAATTATCCGTCATGGTCAGCTCATCTCTTAGTTTTACATGCTGCTCCGGTAGTGCGCGGAACATTACAGACTTGTACCCGTTATAGGATATCTTTATCAGTTTATTCACACTGTAATAATTGGGAAATGTAAATTCACCCCATTCATTGGCAGTGGTTCCGGCGATCAGTACAGAGTCGGGTAAGGAGTAAATAGCCACTTTGGCATACTTGACCGGATTATTGTCGGTGTCAGTTACTGTACCCTTAATTTTGGCGCTCATAGGGATTATCATCCCGACTAAAAGCATTGTAAAAAGAATTTTTTTCATCACCTTGATTTTTAAATTGTTCAATAATATGACACAAGCAATCAATTTTTGGTAACATTTAAAGTGAACAATCTTACTATTTTTAACAATATTTTGGATGATGATGGTCTAATATTATCAATAGTGAAAAAAGACATCGTTCTTCTATTGTATTTCATCACCTTTTAAAAAATCAATAAACTAAGGTGTTAATCCTGTTATTGCTACCAAAACAAATAGTAAGGAAAAAATCAAAACTTGTTGGTTTTTTGCAAAGAGTTTTTTTGTAATTACAACTTTGTACCATTTCCAATTCTGATAAATATGGTAAATCATTATGATACTTTACTTGAATCAGCATTCCAGAGAATGAAGATGTAATGGCAAAAATAAATAATCCATTACATTTTATTGTATCAAGCAAAACAAACGCTGTGATTGTATGCATGCTATATAATGTTGTGGGACACATTTGATCGCTTTACTATTCGAACAGCTTTTATTTCGAAAATCTGTGAAACATCTATTTATAATCGAATTAATTTGTGTGCTATACTAAATAGCATTGAACCGTTGTCTTATTGCCACCGCAGCTACGTAGGCTGTTGTCCACGCTGCCTGAAGGTTGAATCCTCCCGTTATGCCATCAATATCTAATATCTCACCTGCGAAATAGAGGTTTGGGCAACTTTTACTCTCCATTGTGTTAAATTCTATGGACTCTAAGCTCACACCTCCACAGGTTACAAATTCATCTTTATATGAGCCCTTACCATGGACTGTATACTGATCGTTACTGAGAAGATTTATTATCTTATTGATACTCCTTTTTCCAAGATCTACCCACTTACGATCTGTTGGGATTTCGGCTTTTTTAAGTATGTGAAGCCACAACCTTGAGGAAATATTATAGGGACATACATTAGCAACTTTCTTTTGAGGATTTTCACGGACGATTGAGTTTATGTACTCGGCTATTTTATCGCAGTTCACCTCATTTATCCAACTCACAAGTATGTTGAAGCGATAATGTTTTTCGTTTATCAATTTTGCACCATATGATGATAATTTCAATATAACCGGCCCACTCATTCCCCAATGAGTTATCAGAAGTGCTCCTGATGCTTTGAGGTTTGTGCCTTCAATCGATACCATTGCGTTCTCTGCAACAACTCCCATCAGCTCTCTAATCGAGTTACTAGGAATATTGAAGGTGAATAAAGATGGTACGGGCAAAATTATTTTATGACCTAATGCCTCTAAATAGCTCAATCCTTCTGCTTTAGGACTTCCTCCTGTTGTTATAGCTACCGCATCAAAGGTGCACCTAGTATCGGCATTAAATGTTAGGGTGTATCTTTCGCCACAGGTTATCGAAGTCAGTGTATGCAAAGTCTTTACCGATATACCTAGCTCTCTGGCGAGTTTAATAAGAGTTACAACGATTTGATTCGAGTCTTGCGAATAGGGAAAAACACATTGGTCGTCTTGAGTAACCAAGGGCACACCTGCATCTTCAAACCATTTGTATGTATCTCTGTGGTCGAATAGACGGAATGCACGTTTTAATAATTATCACCACGGGGATATGCTCGATTCAATGTCTTTATCTCAGCAAATGAATTTGTGAGATTACATCTTCCACCTCCTGATATGGCTACTTTAGTTAAAACTTTTGCACTTTTCTCAAATATGGTTACATCGATATTTGGAGCTAATCGCTTTAGATTTATTGCCAAGAAAAAACCTGCCGCACCTCCACCGATTATGGCAATTGTCATATTACTAATTTTATGCAAAAGTAATATATCTATTACATATTATTCGTTTATTCTTTTCAATAAATGTGTTTCATCATAAATGATCACTGGAGTTGTTATGTTCCGCGATAACTCTTCCAATATCAAAGTCTGAAAGATTATTCTAAAAACAAAAAAACCGTCCCACGGTGCATGAGACGATTACATCTGAAGTGAAAAATCTTACTGTTTTTAACAATATTTTTGATGATGAATATAGGTTTCAATCCCTAACGTACTTTATCGAAAATGAACTTACAGTTATTGGAGTCGGAACCTGTACCGTGTCTCCAAAAGCAAGTGATGATAGGAGTGCCGTCGGTAGTTTTCCATCCCGATACATTCACTATCTGATGATAATTATCTGGGTCTTCAATGAAACTTGTGTATTGGTAATCTTCGGATGGTCCATTCTCAATCCACCACAAAAACTCCTCATTCTGTGCGATAAGGCGGCTGCCATTGACGGGCGTACCCGCTGTTCCAATGTATTTACCGTCCATAGTCTGAATAGTGAATAAAGACATCGTTCTTCTATTAATATTCATAGCGTTCTTCCTGAACGTAATTTTAAACTGCTGTTTTTGGGAATTGCTCAGTTCAACCTTTCCTGCTGCATTGACAAAAAGATGTGGCTGATTTGGTTTTTTACCAAGCATGGACTTTATTGTATATATACCATCACAAATATATATAGTACCGCCATAACGGGTATTTTTTTCATTCTTAGCTCCAGTAATCCTATCTCGCTCATTTCTCCATAATAAAACCTTGTCACAAAGCATTTTAGCCTGTTCCTTCGTGCATTTAGTATTGGGACCTTTGTCGCCACCAATACCGAACTCCGCTATATCAGCTTTGGATAATGGGCTTCCCCCTTTATCGTGGTTGTCGTAAGCCATCAGCTTTATAATATGGGATAACATCTCATCGTAGGTTAGCGTTCCTTCCGAGTTAAACTTTCCTTTGGGAACGATCCCCCAATAAGCTAAACGGTCGGCATAATAATCATCCGTATCGGTAAAAAACCCTTGTCCGGTAGATTCAACCACCCCTTTCAATGTAAACTTTACAGCCCAACTGCCATATATATTCTCCATAATATCTTTAACAAGCAATTGCGCCATCTCGGCACGGGTTAACGGTTTTGTCCAATCGTCGGCCACCTCGCCCCATTCTCCCGCTGTACCAATATAAGCTCCGTTATAAGAGAACCATTCTTTTGCCCAGGGAGAAGCCACCACATCTGGTTTATCCACTTTCTCAAGCCGCTTCTTATAAAGATAATATTCACCACCTCTGTGCTTTATCTTTGCCCAGTCACCTTCAATGGCAACAACTTCATAAACCTGCGACTTCAGCACTTCGCCCACAATAGGCTCGTCTGTTTTAGCCCTGTAAGGTGTTTCGGTGTGGTCTTTAGTTGCATAAGTCACTTTATACAACATTGGTTTGGCGGTATTCTGCCCAGCAGCGGGCACGAAATTAAACACCATGCACACAAGTAAAACCGCACTAAAATATCGGTTCCATGCGTACCATCTCTTGCCGCTTTGTGACATTTCCATCTGTTTTTCCATTTACATTTAATGTTTATCAAAAGAGAACTCAGTCATCACCCCACGTTAGCTACACTCTTTGTTACAGACTGACTTTTGTTATTTTGTCAAACTTTAAATATCTGTTTTCAAATTCATTAATCCAATTATCAGTGCAATATTTCTTAACCACACCAACTAATCTTTCAAGTGTCAAAGGTTTAAAATATGACTCTACACTTTCATTAAAGGTTTCTTTGTATTTCTCTATGCCAATTCTGCAATTCTTATTTTCTGAAGGATATAAATAAATGAAGTAACCAATTTTATAATCATTGCTTTTCTTAAACATACTTAATGCAAGTAAATGGTCACGCCAAATCTGTTGAATTGGTTTTTCTTTCAGGCTTTCTATGCATTCTTTTTTAAAAATCATTGATTTATCTGCAACAACTTCATATTCATATTTGTGAGAAGATGGCTTGTCATTAAGGTTTTCTGAGTATTTAACTTCAATTCCAAAAAAGCATTTTTCATTACTAATATTCATATATTCTATGAATACGTCAAATGCAGAATTGTCATTTGTGTATTTTTCACTTTTTCTTTCAGGAGAATACTCAAATTCAATTCTTAGGATTTCTTTGATTTCTGTTTCTGGGTATAATTCATCAAATATTTTTTTACATAAATCAAGATTCTCAACAAGTTCACCGAACATATTAAACGCCATAGGTTGACTTGATAGTAAATTAGTCCATATTCTTGGTTCTTGAATTACTTTTTTCTTGTCAGAGTTGTTATTCACCAAGTTTTTAACAAGTTCAAATATTTTATTCGTTAAAAAATTCTCTCCGTTATTGATTGCATTTATTTCAATCAAATAGTTTCCTAATTTTTCTTTATCGTATTCAAATCCTTTTTCTGTTCGCCAAATGCTTTGCAATAATCTTGCATTTGAGGCGAATTCGGTTGAATCTGAATAGTTGGTGTGGAATTTTTTTTTAAGTTCTTTAGTGTTTTTCATATTCAATGCTAGCTTTTTGTAAGATTGCCGATAACGTGATATTTACGCGATAAATGTACAACTTTAGTAAATAACCACCAAAAAATATAACCACCCGCTGAAGATAAAAGAAACGGAGATCGAGAAGTACCTGTTCTGGAAAATTAAAAAATCGCATCGGAGCCTCTTATCAGCGTTTGATTCTGGCTTAGATTATATCGCAATCCATGATAAAGAGTCCGTTGGATTTACTTTGTTTGTGAGGAAATATCTTTTAATATTATTTGGTGTTTGTAGTGATATCTGTTTTTCTCAATTTAGTCTTGTCTTTAATTTCGAGCTCAGAACTTATTTTTCCTCATATATTTTTTGTAGTTTTTAATCACTTTTCCAAACTCTTTATCTTTTTTTCGTTTCTCCTCAATAGTTGATTCAAAATGTGCTTTTTCACGCTCCATTTTCAGATAGTTTTCATAGGATTTTTTGTCAATATCTCCATATTCTACTGCTTCAATTACGGAACAACCTACTTCATTTATATGAGTGCAATCCTTAAATTTGCAATTTGTGTATTTCGGTCTGATAGGTTCTTCGTCAAATTTGGTGCAAAATAGCAGTTCTTAAATCGCATAAAAAAAACAGACTTATTATGCTGATATACAGGTAAATAAATGGCAAAAAGCTAGTGTAATCGAATCATTTTTATTATCTTTAAGGTTCTGACACTAAAGACTTTAAAGATGATTGACTACACTAGCCAACCCAAAGATAATAACTTTTCTATAAACAAACATTCGCTCCAAGCTATTTTTGGAATCCCGGGTGTTGTATTTTATGATTCCGTTATAAGTGATAATTTGATTCTACTGTCTGCCCGTCTTAAAGGCAAGACAGCAAAATGTACCTGTTGCGGTAAAAGGAGTAAAAGCGTTCACTCATCCTATATGCGTAAATTAACCGATCTTTCTGCAGTTGGCAGAGCTGTTAAAATTTTACTGAAAGTCAGAAAGTTTAGATGCCGTTACAGTAATTGCACTCAAACAGTTTTCTCTGAGCAACATCTGCCACTAACGCAGAAATACGCTAGACTAACAAATCGCACAAATCATTATTTACAGAGGCTGCTGATTGAGGTCTCTTCACGTAAAGGCGAGTATATAAGCGATCTCTTCTCAATAAAGCAGAGCAGTTCCACCTGTCTTAGAATCGTTAAGTCAATAGAAGTGCCCGATTATCAGGAGCTAACTACCATCGGTATAGACGACTGGGCATACAGGAAAGGCAAATCATATGGTACTATTATTGTAAATGCGATTAACCACCGTCCCGTGGAACTACTAAAGAGTAGAGACAAAGAGGAGGTTGCAGATTGGCTTAAAGAACATAACTCCATACTGTATGTAACCAGGGATCGATCAAGCAGCTATTCTAATGCTATAAAGTCTGGGGCATCCAAGGCGTCCAAGGCGTCACAAATAGCCGACAGGTTTCATTTGGTGAAAAATCTGGGAGATCACATAGCACATGAAATACGAATGGAGTATAAAACCATTAAAAGCAGTTGGTTGGCTCACAGGAAGAGTCTTTATAAAAGCAAAGAAAATAACAGCTGTTTAAGTAGTGGAGATAACGAAAATACCAGCGATTCACAATATAACAAACACACCAATAGTGTTAACCATAGAAAACAGGAGTTGTTTAACAGGATTCATGAGCTTAAAAACAACAACTACTCTCAAAGAGCAATTGCCAAGGCTTTAAACATTAACCGTAATACTGTAAGATATTATTTTGAAATGGAAGAGTTGTTGCCACGAACAGCCATCTATTATAATAATTATGGAGATTTTATGGATCTGATTAAGGAGTGTTGTAATCAGGGGTTAAATGTAAGAACTATATTTGTCTCTATAAAAGAACGGGGATTCAAGGGTAATCAAACATCCTTTTATCAGTGGTTCAACAGGCACTTCCCGGAATATCAGAGTAAGAAAAGATTACCAAGTTCCTCCCCGATAGTTTATGAGGTAACTCGATTTAGCGGAATGTCACCCAACAGACTTGCCATTCATTTAACAAATAGTGAATGGGGTGTTTCAAAAGAAACAGGCGAGTGCAGCAAGTCTCACATATTGGCAGAGGAGATTATTAACTCCTCTATGCTACTAAAACAAATGAGAGAAGCATACAACACTTTTAGAGAGGTTTTAAACAGTAAAGATGAACTCAGATTAGACCAATGGATTGATAATTATAAGTCGACCGAAATAAAAAAGATTAGAAGTTTTATAAATGGTATTAATCATGATTTGGAAGCAGTAAAAAACGCCATTAAATACCCTTGGAGTAATGGAGTTGTAGAGGGTCACGTAAACAGATTAAAAAACAAGAAAAGAGAGATGTATGGCAGGGCTGGATTTGAACTGTTAAGACGAAAGGTAGTGCTTTCCAACTCAGGATAACCTGCACCAAATTTGACGAAGAACCCACATAGACCGAAATCACTGGCACAAATCAAACCGTTTTATCCATCCACAAAAAAACGGGACTATCTCAAAGATTGACAGCCCCGTTCTCTTCAAATTATCAATTAAATGTAAGTAGAGTTCTATTATTATAGATTACTAATTCTAATTTAAATTACTAGTTCTATTATACTTAGATTGCTAGTTCTATTATATTTAGATTACTAATTCAACTATATGTAAGTAGAGTTATTTATTTAAAATTTCTCAATCCTGTTTGTAGGAACTCCATATAATTCTCTACGCTCTCGTCATAGGAGTGTGCTTTAGAAATTGGTTTTCCTTGATGGTCAAGCACCACATAATATGGCTGCGACTGTGTTCCAAACTTATGCCTTTGCAGGTAACTCCATTTATCGCCCACCGTTCTCAGGCGCGTACTTCTTCCTTGCTCATCCACTTCAATAATATCGGGCAATCTGGTTCTCTCGTCAACCATCAAAACAATAAACACAAACTCCTCCTCAATAAGGTTCATAACCCTATCGTCCGACAAAACAGTCGCATCCATCTTATGACAATTAACACATCCGTGACCACCAAACTCCAGCAGCACCGGTTTTCCTTCGCGTGCAGCGTAAGCCATCCCCTTCTCATAATCATCAAACACCAAATCCATCGAGCTGTCCACCAGCTTAAAATCTTGAGTTGACAAAGGAGGAATAATTGAGCTCAGCGGCTTAAGGGGAGCCCCCCACAACCCCGGCACCATATAAATTGCAAAAGCAAATGAAAACATTGCAATAATCAGCCTTGTAAGCGAAACATGCTTCAAATCGCTGTCACTCTTAAGCTTGATCTTCCCCAACAGATAAACCCCCATCACAACAAAAAGAACAATCCAAATTGAAAGGAAAACATCCCTGTCAAGAAGACCCCATCCGCTTGATAAATCTGCAACCGACAAGAACTTCATAGAAACTGCCAGCACAATAAACCCTAACACCACCTTAACAGAGTTTAGCCAGCTTCCCGACTTAGGCAGAGTTTTAAGCCATGATGGGAACACAGCAAAAAGAGTAAAAGGAATTGAAAGTGCAAGTGCAAACCCGAACATCCCCACTGTAGGAGCAAGGAAATTGCCATAAGTGGCAGCATCCACAAGCAACCACCCAATAATTGGACCTGTACATGAGAAAGACACCAGTGCAAGAGTAAACGCCATAAAGAACAGACTCAACCACCCTTTAGAGCTATCCACCTTACTATCCATCTTATTTGTCCATGAAGCCGGCAGCACCAACTCGAAAGCACCCATAAAAGAGAAAGCGAAAGTAATCAGAAGAGCAAAGAAAATCAGATTAAACACCGGACTTGTAGCCAGATTATTAAGAGCACTCGCCCCAAATATAGCAGTAATAATAAGTCCCAGCGTCACATAAATAACAATAATTGACAACCCGTAAACGAATGCATCCTGAATAGCCTTCTTTTTAACCTTCTTATTTCTGTTCAAAAAGAAGCTCACCGTAATTGGAATCATAGGCCACACACAGGGAGTCAGCAGCGCCGCAAAACCCCAAATCAGACCTTTCAAGAAAATACTCCATAAAGAAGCATCGGCAAGACTGTCTCCATCACTTAAAGCACCCAGCTCATCAATAACCGGAGTCCACAGAATATCACTGTCAACTGCCCCTGAAATCATATTTGATCCATCCTGAAGTGAAGCAACCTCCAAAGCGGTTAGCGACACCTCTGCTTCACCCGATGAAGCTTCACCCGATTCAGCTTCACTCTCTTTCTGTACAGCTGTTGAGCCCTCAGAGCCCTCAGAGCCTGCTTTAGCAGTTACACCTGCAGCACCTGCCGGCACTTCTACCGTAGCCGGTAAATCAGCTGTTTTAAACTCAAAGTCTGAAGGCAGGGGAGGCGTACAAGTCTCTTCGTTGCATGCTTGTGCCCTTACATTACCTAAAACCGAGAAGCTTGCTTTGTCGGTCACTTTCAAACGCTGTCCAAAAGTAACAGAATTGGTGAATGACCCAATTTCCATTTGGAACACCTCATCAAACTTCACATTTGCCTTCTTGTCAATCGCCTTAAAGTCACCAACAACCTCAGCACCTTTTATCTGGTCAAACTCAATAATTGTAGGATTGGGTCCACCGGGAGGAATATTGGCATCATACATGTACCACCCCTCTTCTACAACTGCTTTCGCAATTATCTCAATTTCTCCTTCACCTTTATCCTGTAAACTGAAACTCCAATTGATGACATTCTGTGAGAATGCCTGATAAAAAACAAATAATAGAAGTAAAGATGCAATAAATCTTTTCATACTCATCGTTTATATTCTTTTGCAATAAATTGTAAAACTAATCAACAAATTTAACCATCTCTCTAAGCAAAACAACTGGTTTTGTACCCCTTGCAACCATCTGCAAACTACCTGTTCTCTGATCATTATTACTATAAACAGAATTAGTGGTAGACACCGTAGAGACAAGATTACCTCTGTTATTCACTATAGGAGCACCACTCGAGCCCACCGCATATTCGGCAGTAATTTGCATTTCGGGTGTTGCAGCTTTAAAATCGTGAGGGTTATTTCTCAACAAATAGTTTCTCGAAACAACTCCCGAAGAGAAATAAAAAAGCATACCTTGAGGATTACTCAAAACATAAACATCATCTCCAACATTTGCATCTTCACCAAAAGGAATAGGAGTAAGCTTATCCCCATTTGTATCAACTCTCACAATAGCCAAGTCATAACCTTTAGAAGCAGAAACAATCTCAACCACCGGATAAACCTTTCCGGAAGTGGTCATAATCTGCATAGTCAAATTTTTGTCTCCACTCTTTCCTTTTGTAAATGATTGAACAACATGATGATTGGTAACAATCAAACCATCCTCATCAATAACATATCCAGATGATGGGCTAACATGTGCACGATCGCAATTGCCGCAATCAAATGCGATTCCGTAAGCAACAAAAGATTCTTCAAGCAAAGAGAATATTTCAGACTTTTCTAAAATATTTTCATTTGGAGCAACTCTCTTTATTTCAACCTTTTTTCCTTCGGTTTCCTCAAGCTGTTTTGTAGCATCCTCAAACGACAAAAAGTTACCACTCTGATATATATCATTGGCTCTTGTTTCAAAATTCATTAAAAGTCCCTCTTGATCCAGATATCTATGTTTTTTTGGAGCATCACCACTATTCTGAGCCTGAAGGGCACTTACTGATAAAGAGATGAAAAGTACCAGTGTAATTAAACTTACAGTTTTCTTCATAATAATATTAAAATGTAATTTTTATATAAATAAATATTCTGTGCTATAGTATTGATAAGCAGATAAGATGCACAGGTAGATCTAATAGCACAAATTAAAGAAGTAAGTTATCAATAAACTCTTTTGTTTCAGGATTAGAAGGGCGTGTCATTTTAGCATTAATAATCTTTCCTTCTTTATCAAGTAGTATGAAATGAGGTATTCCTGATATCATGAAATCTTTTAAAAATGAAGAAGATTCTAAATATATCTGTATACCCTCTTTATTTTCCTCTTTGATTTGTTTTACCCAAGCATCTCGGTTTGAATCGCACGATAGACTAACTATATATATATTCTGATCTTTATACAACTCTTCAAGTTCCTTTAAAAAAGGAGCCTCACCTTGACAAGGACCACACCAAGTTGCCCAAACATCAATATAAACGAATTTACCTTCGAAATCTTTCAAACTATACTCTTTGCCATCAATGTCGGTTGCCTTGAAATCGGGAGCAGGAGAACCTACTTGTATGTTTTTCCATTTCTGTATTACTTCGTCCATCGACTGTTTCATCTCCTGATTCTTCACACGACTATTGAATGTTTCCACATATTTATCTGAACTATCAATCCCATTTCGTTCAACATAGGAATATATATAATTGTAAACTAAATACTCTCTTATTAGATCGCTGTCGATATGTTTGTCAACATATTCAATATTCCTATCAATGTCGGAATTTGTTTCCGAAAATTCTCTACTTGCCATAAAGGGAACTGCTCTCATCAGAAACTCTCTGTAATCCTCTAGTTCAAGGTATGAGTCATCAATAATTAACAACTCTTTCATCTTGTTTATATATGACTCCGACGGAGTATAACTATTATCACCAATACGAGAATAGACTTGGGGATATATCGAAAAACTCGAATAAGTTAAGTATTTTATTCTCTTTTCCTCAATATTTACAAACTGTTGAGGTAGTTTCTCCTCATACAATTTTCGCAAATTATCATTGAATAAACTATCTACACTATTTAGAAAAGCAGACTCTTCTAATTTAAGTTCACTAACAGTGATTTTATTCATTTCACTATTATTCAGGTAATCATTTATTTTGGCCGTAGAGCCCTCAAAAGTGATATCTTTGTCAAAAATTGAACCATCAAATGATATAATAATTTCACTGTTTGGATCTATCCATAATAATTTGGAATCACGTCCATAGTTAAGTTTTGCGTAACCACGCTTCATATTCTTAAGTGGGAGTGACCCAAACCCATTCTCGTCAATTGATATCTCTTGTGCTTTGTCGTCAGTCGTGCTGACTACAAGCTTTACATTTTCTTTATGATTAGTTATTTGTACCGAAAGTGATTTCTCAGAACATGAACTTAACGATACAAAAATCCAAATTGCCAAAAAAACTCTAATAGTGGTCTTCATATATTTTTAATATTAATTAAGTGTTTAGTTTGTGTGAGTATTCCGTTCTTGTGTATAGACTACTCAAAAATCTCTTTCAAGGTATTTTCTAATTCCTCAGATCCTCCAACATATTTTTTAAATATCTTGCCTTCCGGCGAAATAATAATTTTTGATGGAACAGAAGAAATGTTGTATGCTCTTGCAATACTGTTTTCAACATCATCGTTTTCAAGAACCTGCACCCATTCTAGCCCATCTTGAGCTACTGCATCAGACCATAGCTTTCTAACCTTATCGAGATCTTTACCATACTCCATGGCTACTCCTAAAAACACTAATCCTTTTGGAGAAAACTCTTTGTACAATTCAACTAAATGAGGATGAGATGCCCTGCAAGGCGAACACCATGAACCCCAGAAGTCCAATAAAACATACTGTCCTCTATAGTCACTTAGAGATATCTTATCTCCATCCAAGCTAACTCTGGTAAAGTCGGGGGCATCAGCACCTATGCGGTATTGTTTTCCCATATCCAATTTCCTTTTCACGTAACTGCCCAAACTACTATTTTGCAATTTCGGAGATAGCTTAACAAATGTTTCGGCCATTTCTGCCTCATCAAAAGAGTTGTATTGAATTGCGTAATAATAAGGGGTCATGAATGTATTTGGGTTATCTTTTATAAAAGCTGAAGTAGCAGCTTTTATCTCACTCCTATTCATATCAAGCATTTTTGGATAATTACTTATATCACCCTGAGCAATAGTATTAGCAATTATTAATTGTTTATACTCTCTTTCAATTGGCTGTAACAAATCAAAATGCAACTTGGCAAAATCGGAACCAATCTCTCCGGCTGAATTCACTTTAACAATGGGTGGTCTCTTCAACTCAACTTCCACATCTAAATCATATTTTTCATTAGGTGCAGCCATTATTGAAAAATGTGGATAAACATATTTTCCTGAAGTTGGATTCACAAAAGCAACCTCATCTGAGTAAACTCCCACATAAGCAAGAGTTGTGTCATTAATACTTGACTTTAAATGAGCAACTCCATTTTGAAGTATAACCGTATCACTAATTAATGACATACCCTTATAACGATTCATGACTACTTTGCAATCGTCAATATTGTCAATTCTTAGAATCAACTCAAAGTTGTTATTTGCTGAAGTCAGCAAATAACAACTAAATAAAAGTGTGATAACTGTAAATAATATCTTTTTCATTCTTTAAAATATCTTTTTCATTTTATTTAGATAAACTATTCAAAGTTTCTCCAATCCATTTTCACAATTGCGGATAATCCTGTCCATTCTGTATTATCTTCAATTTCATAATCGATAACATCAACATTTACACCTATCACAAGCTTCCTGAGTGTACCTTCGCCATCACTATTCTTTGTTGCGATATACAGGTCTCTATTACCATTATTATCTGTCTGGTCGTCAAATTGCACCATTGTTATTTCATCTCCATCAAAGCTCTTAAGCAAACCGCCTTTTTCATTACCTTTATTATAATCATAATAATAAAGATTACTCCCATGTGCATAAAATAAAATAGTCCTGAATGAGGCAAATGAAATAAGTTTATTATCAACTGCAGATTCTAGGTTTGGAGCAAGATCATTTTTAATTGCATAATAACCCAGTTTTCTATTAAGTGCTGTATCAATCATATAAATATGAAAGTCAGGGTTATTATCCTTCATCAGTGCAAATGTTATACCATAGGCCGCTCCGTTCAATTTACTTTTAGTGTTTTGAGCAAAAACAAGATCCCTGCCGGTATCACCTTGGTTCCATGGAAATGGATCACTTGGTCCGTCAGCTAATGTTCTTGCATGAGTGTCAAAGCTTCCAACATATGTAAATCGTTTATTATCCTCGTCAAATATTAACAAATTTCGCCAATAGACCATAGATAGCATTAAATAGGGCGATGCTTTAAAGTATTCCTCTGAATTAGGATCAGTTCTATTTACCGGATTTCCATAAAGGTCACCCAAAATCAAGTTGCTAGCATAAAAAACGTATCCTTCTTTAGTACTAATAGCACGTTTAGTATTACCCGCTGAAGTGCCGCCGAGGCTAGATACACGAGGTTCAACACCTGTTACTGTTAAATGATCAGGTAATTTTTCGTACATAGAGAAAACCAAAGGTCTGAACGTATTGTACGGTTCAGCTTCAAATGTTGTTCTATCTACATAATAGGATTCATTTTCAGCCATAACCCACAGTTTTGTCCTTTCCTTATTTGATGTTGCACCGGTAAACATAACATCTCTACCATTCTTAATCGGAGGTAAATTAGAATTTCGCAACAAATCAGTTGCAACAGAAGTATCTTGTCCGGCAACCATTTTCAACATTTCTAACTGCATATAACCCTCTTTATTGTTTCCCATTAATAAGAATCCCCTAGCAGTGGTAGTCGCTATGTTCAAATAGGTGTGTTTTTTCCATATCAAATCAGTTTCTTTATCCAATACCTTAAAGTAAAGGTTGTATGATCCTGGAAGGAGCCCGGAGTTATTAGTATTTAATATCTTCTCTGTTCCAATAATATAGCTATCTGTTCCGGGAGATGACTGAACAGCTTTCCACTCAAAGGAATATCTATCTGAAGAAAAATCATTTAAAGATGATTCTAGTTCAGGTTCAATTTTCAGTAAACCGTCGGGATACTCTACTCTATAGCTGTCATCAACACCTAATATTGACACTTCATTAATTTCCCTATAATCATAGTTCCCCAAATCATCAAAACATGAAGTGAGAATAAGGATAAATATTCCTAAAGCAAAATATATTTTTTTCATAATTTATTGTTTTTTATTTATCATCCGGAACATAACTAACACCTACAGTTGATTGCCAAGGTACTTCCATAACCCACATTAGGCGTCCATCATCTTCCAAGACAGGTGTACCATTGTTGAATTGATTTATCAGATAAGCCTTCATTTGCTGTTGTATTGCCTGAACTCGTATCTGAGGCATAATATCTTTACTGGCAAACTCATCATAAGTAACTTTACATACTTCATTAATAACACTAAACTTCTTCATTGTGAAAGCTCCCAATAATCCAGCTTCCGTTTGCCCTGTTTCATAATCTATGGCAGGCACCCATGCAGTTGGTCTAACTATTAAGTAATTCATATAAACAGAATGGAAGGCCGGGTTGTGCCCTTCATCGTTTCTATCCATTGGTAAAGAGCCCGGTAAAGAGTAAAGTTCATTAAAAGCGAGATTAAAGTTCTCATTTGGAAGTAACTCAAGAGTAACTCTCACCTCCTCCTTTTGAAGATTATCAGCTCTGATTATCTTTATGGGTACATCTGCATAATGCATATTTGCTTTAATAACTTTCTCAAATGAACCAACTTCATAGTTTACATTCTCAATAGCAGTTGTACTATCTTTGTTTACTCTTATCTCAAAGGGTCTGTCGTAATCTTTAACTGGCCCTGTTATACGTACTCTTAAATTAAGGGTTGTATCAACAGCAGGTGTTTTAGTAAATTCAATTAAAGATGTTGCATTTGCACTCCATATGGTTGTATCACCATAGCCCGATATTGGTACTCTTTGTACATAAAAATAAATACCTTCGGTTCCCTCATAATCCATCAATTCTGTTGTAGAGCAAGAATAATTAAGAAAGATGGCTAATATGCTAATATGTACTATAAATATCTTTTTCATTATTACAATTTTGTTTAGTTTCTTTGGCTAATTTCACTATCTGGTAACGGAAGAACATAGTTTGTTAAGTCCATGTTAAATGTTGTAGTTGGGCTGCCACCATTTGGCAAGTTTTTGTATTCTTTTCTTTTATAATAGAAAAACATTTGTCCTTCACCCAAAAACTCCCTAAGATACTCATTAGATAAAACTCTTTCTTTTTCTTCTTCTGTAAATTGAATACTTAAGCAGTTTCTTGCATTTCTTACTGCGTTAACATATGTTACAGCTTCTGTAATATCGTTAGTGGCCTCTGCAGCAATAAGATACATTTCTGACATCCTAAAAGCAGGCACTATATTCTTTACCATAACATCAAATCTCAAGCTGTTAATATCTGTTCCGGTAATAGCAATATCTTCATATTTACTAAAAACATACACCTCTCTCGAATCTACGTTTTCAAGTCTCCAGAACTTTTTCCTGAAATCATTATCATCATCAAACATATCCTCAATCCTCTCTTCAAACATAGTTAAAATACCATATTCGCTTAAAGCTGAATTAAATAAAAGTCTGAAAATATCTGATCTTCTTGAATTATAGTGTCCAAACAAAATCTCTGAACTGAAAATTCTATCAGGATAAGCTGTTGAAGTTATATCGGCATAATCTGAAAAAGGGAATAACATTGGGTCAGTTTCATGCGTTTTGCTTATTACCTCTTTTGCAGCAGCTAATGCTTCTTGAGTATTGCCGCTCCAAAGGTACACACGTGCTTTTAAAGCTTTTGTTGCCAGAATGTTCATTCTTTGCTGGCGATAAGAAAAACGTACTGAACCATCCTCTGCAGGTTCAAAAGTTGAGCCATTTTCCAATACAGGATCGTTAGATAGATGAGTTTCTGACAATGTTATGTCAGCTAATATTTCCTTAATCACATCATTTGCACTTAACAGATTCTCAATATTAAATTCAATTCCTTTTTGATAAGGAATAGCCTCCTTTTGAGATTCTAATTGATAGATAGGGCCAAAGAGCCTTAATAGATCAAAGTGCATCATAGCTCTTAATGCATAGCATTCACCTAAAATAATTTCTCTGAAATCTTCACTAAGTACATTAGGATCGGCTTTTGTTTTCTCAATAATGGTATTGATGTTGAAAATCACTTGATATGATTTTCTCCAAATATCATCAAACCTAGCTTTAGATCCAGCTTGAGCATAGCTATATTCACCATAAAGAGCCAGAGAATGGTCGGCATTTCCTTTTACCTTATAGTATTGTGCCATCACATCCACCATTCCAACAGATAGATTTGAACCATAAAGAGTGTTACTGTTAAGCTCAATATATATTCCGTTCAGGGCTGTTTGATATCCTTTTTGCGATTCAAACATTTCGTCTTCCAACACTCTATCTGTTGGTCTCACATCTAGCCAATCATTACAGCTAGTAAACATAACAACAGATACTGTTAAGAGTATAAGTATATTTAGTATTTTAATTTTCATTATAGTAATAATTTTAATTTTACAATAATCTAAAGCCAACTGAGAATGATATTGATCTTTCAAAAGGATAGCTGATACCACGTTCGTTTTTCACAGTGGATATTCTAAAAATATCATTAAGATAAACTCTGAAATTTACTGAGGATAGCCCATAATCATGAAGTTTTTTATCCGTAGATTGATATCCTAAAGAAATAGATTCACCCGAAATTGTATTTTCTTCAACTACAAATCGCGAACTCATCTGAGTTTGATCTGTAAGAGAAATTGCTTTATACTTTGCAACATCTCCCGGCTTTTGCCATCTGTCATATAAGGCTCTTTTATCTTGATTATATCTAATTGAGTTGTCAGATATATTTTCAACTTTGTCATACAGTGCACTTAAGAAAGTGTCTCCTCCAAATTTATATCTTGTATAGAAAGAAAATGAAAGTTTCTTAAAATATAATGTAGTTCCAACTACACCTTCCAAATTGGGATTGCTGTTTCCGACTATCACCTCATCAGCATAGTCAAAGGTAAAGGTATGACTTCCATCTTTCTTAATAAATATTTCACGACCGGTTGCCGGATCGATTCCTGCCGAACGAACTGCCCATAAATCTGTCGGGCTTCCGTTATCGTAAAATCTATTCAAAGAGCGGCTAGAAAGATTTTGAGAATTAAAATTATCCAACAGCTTTCCTATGTCTTTATATTTAGAGTTATTTACTCTACCATTTGTGTTAACTTGCCAATTAAAATCTTGTTTTTTTATGATTGTATAATTTGCAAGGAACGATAAACCTGTTGACTCATTAGAGCCCGCGTTAAATGGTACCTGACTAGTTCCTGTAGATGTAGGAACATCAATATAAATCAACAGCGGATCGGTGGTTTTCTTATAAATGTCAAAATTAAGTCTCAAGCGATTGTTCAACATCTCTAGGTCTACTCCAATATTTGCATCTAATGTTTTTTGCCACTCTAAGTTTTTATTGCCAAAAGAAGTTATAAATGAACTCAATCCAAACATATTCTGATAGTTTGAATTGTAGGTATATGTATTGTAAATCATACCGGCATCAAAGTTTTGATTACCCGGATTACCAACAGAACCTCTAAATTTTAAGTAGTCAAAAAATTTTACATCTTTCATAAACCCTTCATAACTCGCATTCCAACCAAGCCCAACAGACCAAGTATTTGTGAATTTATTGTTAACTCCAAAAATTGAGGACCCATCAGATCTTAAACTTATATCCATCAAGTACTTATTATCTGCAGAAAAACCTGCATTAAAATAGTAGCTCACTGATCTCGACTTAGTGTTACTGAAAGCAGGTCTTGAGTTTTCTGTATATCCGTTAGAAAAAGAAGGATTTGGTTTAGAGTCATCTAAAAATCCTGAGACTTCATATCCGCTAAGTTCAGCTTTCATAGATGATAACCTGGTACCACCCACAGCATTTACCATATACCTTTTGTTAAATAGTTTTCCGTAAGTTAAACTAAGATCAGCATCCATATTTTGAGTAACTGTGTTTTTCTCATTAAAGGATCCTTTCTTTGAACGTTCTGTCTCCTCAAACATAGTGTTGAATGGAGAGTAGAATGTTTTCTGTATCTGGTTACCTTTATTGAAGCCAAAACGACCTCTTGCTCTTAATTCAGAAGTTGGTCTCCACTCAGCTTCAAAGTTATTCCTGAATGAAAGTCCGGAAGTCTTGTTGAAATTATTCAACGAAGCATTGTATAAAGGATTATATATATTGGTAACCCCACCTATTACACTGTTAGATTCCAATATTTTGTAAACTTCGTCATCTTCATTATACTTTCTATAGTAAGGATTAGCATGAGAGTAATCAGAAAATGGCACCATTTCGCGACTAACATCTGTATTATCAATACTTATCGACTCTGTAAAAGAGAACTTTTTCCAGCGATAAATTAGTCGTATATTACCATTTATCACATCACGATTAGAACCCTTCATTACACCTTCAGTTCCGCTGTAACTTAGGCCAACGCCATATCTCATTTGGTCATCACCACCTTCTGCAAATAGATTGTGTCCTTGTGAAAACCCATATCTCAATGGGTCGCCCATCCAATATGTATCAACACCTCTTTCTACTTCAGCTAAGCGTTGATAGTATGAAGATGCTGGTGACTCATCTATCAAGTTGCCATTAGAATCTAATGGACCATAGAAACCCGAGAGTTTTTCAAATTGAAGTTTCTCTGACGAATTCATAAGATTGTATGAAGATAAATCGGCAAAATTTAACTTTAGGTTGGCATTATAATTTAAAATTAGCTTACCGGGTTTTGGACGTTTTGTTTCAACAACCACAACACCATTAGCCGCTTTTGATCCATAAATAGCAGTAGCCGAGGCATCTTTTAAAAGTGTTATACTTTCAACTCTATCCATACTCAAGTCAGCTATTACTTGAAGCGAAGATTCAAAACCATCTAATATAAACAACGGTTGATTGGGATCTGTAGAAAACTCTTGACTCAATCCAATAATACTTGTCTTACCCCTAATTTCAACATCCGGTAATCTATTTGGGTCAGAGCCAAATAGATTATTGTCAACTATTACAAAGCTTGGGTCTAATGTCTTCAAACTGGTCATTACGTTTTGATTGCCAATTGATTTAAGATCGTCGCCTGTAAAAGTCTTAGAAGACCCGGTAAAGTTTTCTTTTTTACGTTCAAAAATTCCGGTTACAACTAATTCTCCCAATACTTCAGTATCAGGAACTAATACAATTGTTATACTTTGTTCTGCCTTAATTTCTTGCGATTTCATTCCCACATAAGATACTACCAAAGTCTCACCTAATGGTACACTAAGTATAAAGTTTCCCTCAAGATCTGTAGCAACTCCTTTTGTCGGATCACTTTTAAGTCTGATTGTTGCCCCAATAACCGGTTCACCCTCTTCATCAACCACCTTTCCCTTAATCTGTTTACTTACTTGTTGATCAAATTGTCCCGAATTATTTTTCTCGTTGTTATTAATTGCTTCTTTACTATTCTCCTTATATACAACTATTTGATTATCTAATTTTCTATACTTTAGATCAGTGTTTAAAAGGATAGCTTCAAGCACTTCTTCAATTTCTCTTTCTGTCACAGCTATATCAACTGTTTTATTTGCAGCAATTTTTCTTGCATCACCGGTAAAAACAAAACGATAACTGCTCTCTTTTTCTATGGTTTCACACACACCGGTAATAGTTGAAGCTTTTTCATTAATTGTGAGTTTAGTTTCTTGAGAGTGTGCATTAACCATCTGCACAAAGAATACCCCTGTTAAGAATATTACCACAGATATTTTCATGATTTTTTGAAGATTTCTTGGAAAATACAATAAAACTCCACTCTTTTTTGAGTTTCTATTCATATCTTTGAATGATTTTAATTATTAATACGTGTTTTAATTGGAATCGAATGGTCGGGCGGTATTTCGGTACTGTTCGACTACTTTTTTGGGTTTAGCTTTAAATTTAATAATACAACATAGGCAAGATCATTTAATGTTTTTCTTTATATAGGTAAATTTGTTTCTCTTCTCTTATATATTTAGTTGATGATAAAGTAGAAAATGTTGTCATAACTTGATCTAGATTCTCAGATAAAATAATCTTTCCTGTACACGTAATACCTTTAAATGAAACCCCCTCATCATAATCAAGTGAAAGATTATAATACCTTTCAATCTGTTTAAGAACCTCTATTGCCGGTGTGTCATTAAAAGTTAAATACCCCTCTTTCCAACTGATAAAAGGTGTCACATCCACTTTATGTGTATCAAATCTCCCTGTATTTTCCGAAAACACCGCTTGCTCGTTTGGAGTTAAAATTATGTTTTCGTTTTGCTTAGTTGTTAAACTTAAGCTTCCATTCACAAGCACTACATGCGAACTATTATCATCGAAAGAGTTGATATTAAATTCAGTACCAAGTACTTTAACGGTGTAGCCGGCAGTATGAACAATAAAAGCCCTTTTATTGTCACCGGCAACTTCAAAATACATTTCGCCTGATAATTACACCTCCCTGCTATTTTCACTGAATTTTGAAGGGAACTCGAGTGTAGACCCTGAGTTGAGCCATACCTTTGTACCATCGGAAAGTAAAACGCTTGATCTTTTCCCGAATGGTACAATAAGCTTGTTCATCTCACTTTGCTCAATAGCAATCTCTTTCTTCTCAAATTCTTCATTCGAAGATATTTGTGCGGTATTATCATTTTCAATATGAATATCTACGTTATTTTGAAACGATACTGTTTCCTTACCTGTTATGAATAATATACTTTCTGAATCCAATGTATTACCGGTAATATATTCAACAGCAGCCTCATTGCTGCCATCTTGATCAACACTCTTCTGAAAATGTAAAACTAAAGAAACAAGGATTGCAAAAACTGCAGCTGCATATGAGAATCGACGTATTCTGCGTTTACGATTATATGCTTTAATTGATTGTTTGAGCTTCTCGATTGCAAATTGCTTTTTGTCCTGCGTTAACTTCTCCGACGAGAACATTATTCGGTTTAAATGTTTTTTAGCTGACTCAATGTTCTCTATTTCATAAGGATGCTGATCAATGAAATTTCCCCAATATAAATTCATCTCTTCCGATTGAAACAACAACCATTCAATGAATTTATCATCTGTTAGAAATTTCACAAAGTCAATATTATCCCTCTTTGAACTCATAAATTGTGTTTAAAAGTTTCTCGTCTTTTAATGCTTCTTATATATAAGACGGACCAAAGTAAAAAACATCATCACATTTTTTAAATAAAAATGAATTGAAATGATTTACTTTAACATATTACAAAAACAAAAACATGGATAAGGGCATGTTCCTCAGCTTATTTAGCGACTTGCTAATAAGGTTGCGACATGATAAGACTGAAATTTGCATAATATTTGCAATCTCCTCATAATTATATTCATGTTTGAACCGCAGAAAAATATCTCACGCTCCCTGTCAGATAACTCAGCTAATAATTTTTCAAGTTTTTGTTGAATTTTCTTGGCGTCTTCTTTTTCAATATATTCTTCCTCTACTGAAACTTTTAACTGAAATGGGAGTATCGTTTTATCTTCTTTAATAACAGGTACTTTAATTGTATTAAACTCCTTTTCACGTTTAATATCTAAGAGTCTGTTTCTTAAAGATCTAAAAAGAAAAGCTTTTGCGTTTTGTATTTTGTCAAATGAAGCGTGTTGAGTACAAATTTTAAAAAACACATCATGAATAGCATCCATGGCAATTTGTTCATTAAAATCCATGTGAACAGCATACGAATAAAGCTCATCCAGATACTCCTCGTAGATTGATGCTATGTCAGAAAATTTATTTAATTTACTCATGAAGATGTGCGATGAGCGTGCAAAATTACTATTAATAATCCATATTTTGAATGTATTTCGCCATAAGTAATGCAAGGAATTTCTTCAAATTGTAAATCATTCTTAGTAATTCTTAATCCTCTTGAAAATGAAAATAGGTGTCGAAATTTTTTCACATCTCAATAAGTCGGAATCTCCCCAATCCACTCAATCCCTGAATCCTTATATGAATCATATCTTTTCATTTCTTCCACTGCTCCTTTGCTTTTTTCCCTTTTTCTGTAAGACGGTATTTTTGATGTATACTCTTTGGTTTGTCTGGTATTGTCCTCTCAATCAAACCTTCTTCAATTGCAACATTTATATATGCTTTTCTAAAATATTCTCTGTTCTTAAAGTTTAGCTTTTCTTGTAACTTTTCTCTTGACATTTCACCTAATAAGGCTAAGATTAGCTCTTTAACAGATTCAGCAACATGCGTGGTAACATGCGTGTCACCATGCGTGGTAACATGCATGGTGTCTTGGGGAGTGTCTTGAAAAACAGGTCTTGTTATAACCGCTTTAAACTCTTGATTTTGAATAAATTCAGGCTCAGGTAAACCATGAGCTTTTAGTCGTGAAATCATATCTTCAATACCTGTGCCAACCTGTTCAATGTAACCCGCTAAGTACATAGGGTGGGCAATAAGAGGGTTGTGTGGGATTGAGTTATGTAGCTGTTTAAGATGATCAGTAGTCCATCCAAGTGGTAGTGATCCGGGATTGCTTATTTCAAGTCGGTCTTTATACAATATAACTTCAACACTTGCATTGCTGGCAAAATTACGGTGTGCAACTGCATTCACAATTCCCTCTGTAACTACTTCTACAGGAATCTCATATCTCCCCGGTGCTATAGCAGAAGTGGAGCGTGTACCAACACTGAAGTTTAAATGCGACATTACAAACTCAACGGCAGAGTCAACTAACTCAAACACATCACCATCAAATATTTTGTATGAAGGTATAGGCTTAGTTTTGGTTAAACCATGAAATACAGCACATTTAACTGTAGCTGTAGGGAAAAAACGCTGTGGTTTTTTTCCAAAAAGTAAGATAGCAGCATTTGTTATTTTATTACCTTCTGCTAAATTCAGATGATGTAAGACTTTATATACGGGACTTTTCTCATCCAAAGGAAATCCTCTTCGGGATTTTGCTAACTTGACAAAAGATTCAACTTTATCGGGATCAATATCTTCAATTGTTGCACTTGTTTGTNTGGCAGTGATCCGGGGTTGCTTATTTCAAGCCGGTCTTTATATAATATAACTTCAACACTGGCATTGCTGGCAAAATCACGGTGTGCAACTGCGTTCACAATTCCCTCAGTAACTACTTCTACCGGAATCTCATATCTTCCTGGTGCTATAGCAGAAGTTGAGCGTGTACCAACACTGAAATTTAAATGTGACATTACAAACTCTGTGGCAGAGTCAACTAACTCAAACACATCACCATCAAATATTTTGTATGAAGGTATAGGCTTAGTCTTGGTTAAGCCATGAAATACAGCACATTTAACTGTAGCTGTAGGAAAAAAACGCTGTGGTTTTTTTCCAAAAAGTAAGATAGCAGCATTTGTTATTTTATCACCTTCTGCTAAATTCAGATGATGTAAGACTTTATATACGGGACTTTTCTCATCCAAAGGAAATCCTCTTCGGGATTTTGCTAACCTGACAAAAGATTCAACTTTATCGGGATCAATATCTTCAATAGTTGCACTTGTTTCTATATGAGCATCAAATGGCCCTGACTGTATATGCCTATTCTCTTCCAAATATCTAATCAGGCAATGATATACACCTTGTTGTAAAGAGGATAGTTCGGTAAAGCTTTTACGAACAACTTCTTTTTCGATTTTCTTAATAAACTGGTTTATTTCTTTCTCACGGTCGTAACTATCGTCGGTGCTTAGAAAAATGAAACGTGTTTTATGCAAACGAGAAGCTTCATCGTATTCACGTTCGGTTGGAGAAATACCTTCTGAGTCTCTGTAGCCATATTTTTTGCCAATAATCCCCAGATAGATGTTTGATGACCCTACTTCATTCAAATAAACTTGTTGCACACTTTTATCTATTGCAGGTAATTTTTCAAACAGAAATGGTTCAAAGAATTTACTTAATAATGCATCAGCTCTCAGAAAGTTTGCCAATGCCTTACGCTCTGCCTCAAATTCGCTCTGCACGCTACTGATAAATAGTTTTATTTTGCTCATATCTCCAAAACCTTATGTGCCTTTCCAAATGTACTCTCTTCTAATTCCAGAATATCTGCTTTTATCTCTGATAAAGATCTTAACGGATTGAACTCATACTTCTTGCGCTTATTGCCAAGGCTCCTGCCCATCTTCTGCCAGTCTACTCCAAAAGGAGGGTTTGATAGCATATAATCAAACTTTTCTTCTTTCAAACCATCTACAGTAAAAGTGTTTCCAAACTTAATATTGCTTGGGTTCTGACCTTTGATAAGCATATCAGATTTACAGATAGCATTCCTCCTGTACCACATGCAGGGTCGTAAAGTGTTCTAACGATTCCATCCTGTGTTAAGATGTCTCGATCCTCTATAAACAATATGTTTACCATCAACCTGATTACTTCTCGTGGGGTGAAGTGCTCTCCTGCTGTTTCATTAGATTGCTCGGAAATTACCTCATTAAGAGTTTGTACTTTCGGAAGATGATCTAACACTTTCTGTTTTGTTGGCTCAAGTACACAATCCAGACGTCTGATTACGGTCATTGGAAGTATTACTTTTCCATAGTCCGACTGCTTATAGTCGCCTCTGAGGAGATCGGCCACCCGCCATATCAGATCGGCTTTTTCTTTAAAATTGTTCATTTGTTATTATTTATTCCAAAAGTATCAAAAAGATACCAGTATCAATTGATGTTAAATTTAAATATGGCACGAAGTTAACTAAAATGTATTATAATTGAGATATTTTCTTACCCTCCCTCTATTACTTTTTCTTTCTTCATTTCAACAAAAAAGAATATATAATATAATAGTTAAGGGCAAAGTATATATAATAGAACAAACTCAAGACAATCAGCATCTTCCCCAAACACTCCTTATAGATTCCTTATACATAGCATATACTTATATAAGGTATGTATAAGGAATCAATATGTTATCTATAGACGATTATGGCTGCAAGTTATGTCAATTTTCTTGCTTTTATTGTTAAAAATTAGTAACTTAGTGGAAGTTAAATTGTTGATTTTATGGCTATAATTAAATCTAATGGAGAAATTTCGGGCAAGATAGGGCCTGTAAGTATTTATAAAACAAAGTTTGGAACTCAGGTAGTTAGGTCGTACTCTAAGCCTCATGATCCCAAAACAGAAAAGCAGTTGGCTCATCGTCAAAAGTTTGCGTTGGTGAGCAAAGGATTGTCGCCTCTATGCAAAATTATTCAGCATGGGTTTAAAGGTGATGTCAGAACTTACAGAAAGGTGATGAGTATCGCTTATCAGGAGGCTGTTTTGGGCGAGTACCCTAATTTCAAGCTTGATTATAGTGTGATAAAAATTGCAGAAGGAAATATTTCGTTGCCTGCAAATATAAAAGCTGAGGTTGATAAAGGATCGCTAGCAGGTTCACACACAGTTGATTTCAGCTGGGACCCTAATAAAAGAAGAGATAGAGTTAACATCGTTTGTCTTAATGAAAAAACCATGAAAGCAAAACAGTACCAAGGTGTAGCCCGCAGAGCAGACGGAGAGGCTTCAATTGAACTGCCCGAGGGATGGGAGGTGTCAGACAGCCATTTTTGGATTTATCTGACCTCCGTCGATTTTAAAAATAGCTCAAGTATTTACTTGAATGTCGTTTAATTGATCACTATTTGTTAAGCTGAGCCGACTCAGTATATGCGTCGTGATAGAAAATAAGGGTACGTTTGTCTTCTCGTGCTTTGTCCATAAACTTCTTCTTCTCGTCCATTGCAACAACCATACTGTTGTCGTAGGCGCAGAGCCAGCTTAGTTGAAGGTTTAGAGAGGTGGGTACAACATCTCCCGGAAAAGCATATCTCCCTTCTTCATTTTCAAAAAGTACGGTAATCTGACCGGGCGTGTGACCATCATATAGTTCAAGTTTAATCTGCTCGTCGAGTTGCATATCTTCAATCACAAATCTTAGCTGGCCGGCATCATAAACCGGCTCAATATTGTCGGCAAAGAAAGACCCCTGTTCAAAGATTGAAGGTTTGCGGTAGTTGTTCCACTGCTTCAGGCTCAAGTGGTATGTTGCATTGGGGTAGGTTGGTATAGCCTCGTTGTTCTCGTTTAGAACGGTGTTGCCGCCACAATGATCAAAGTGGAGGTGCGAAATTATTACATCCGTAACCTCTTCGGGCTCGTAGCCAATCTTTCTAATCTCGTCCCTAATATCTTTCTGATCAAATGGTTGAAAGAATTTCAACTTTGAGTCGTGCTTATTACCTATACCCGAATCGATAAGAATTCGGCGTGTGTCCGTTTCAATAAACAGGCATCGCATCGACATTACACACATGTTGTTGTCGTCCACTTTGTACTTGGCCGACCAGTATTTTTTGGGTACCGGACCAAACATTACTCCTCCGTCACCCATAAAATAACCCGATTCAATAATATGAAACTTAAGCATATTGTTGTATTTTTGTAGCAAATTTAATATTTCAGAATGAAATTTCGATGCTTGCTTGTTAGTTTTTGAGTAATTAGTGAGTTTAATCTAACTGAACTTGAAGAATATGAATATACCTAATAAGAAGGATAATATGTCTGAGTATCTGTTGTTTATGTGGCAGGTTGAGGACCTGTTAAGAGCCTATAATCTTGATATAGATAAGATTCAGCAATCTATTATCGATCCTGTTTATAAAACTAAAGAGGAGCGTAAAAGAGAACGAGATTGGTATGAAGGTTTGATTATTATGATGAAATCGGAGGGCAAACAGAAATCCGGGCACCTTCAGATTAATAAAAATATAATTATTGATCTTACAGATGTGCATTTGCGACTGTTGAAAGATCCGCTTCAATCAGAATATATTGGTGTTTATTACAATACGTTGCCCCATATTGTGGAGTTGAGGGCTAGGTCGGGCGATAAGGATATACCTGAAATTGAAACCTGTTTTACTGCTTTGTATGGTTATCTGTTGCTAAAAATTCAAAAAAAAGAGATTTCGGAGGATACACAGTTGGCTATAAATCAGATTACGGCTCTTTTGCGTATGTTGGCAAATAAATATAAGGATATTGACAAACAGGAGGAATAGTCAAGATACGATATTAATATTAAAAAGAGGAAAAAATGGCAGTAGTATCGCAAGTTATTAAGATATTAGGAGCTAATGAAAAGGATACTCCAAAGGAGCAATATTTCTACGGATTGGTTGAGAAAAATGTGCTTATAACCGGAGCTTATGGTCAGCTTGGCAATGAGATAAGGTTGATTTCGGAGTCCGAGAATATGCCTTTTAGATTTCATTTTACCGATTCTGATAAGTTGGATATTACAAACAGAGATCAGGTTGAAGAGTTTGTAAGAATCAATAATATTAGATATATCATAAATTGTGCAGCCTATACTGCTGTAGATAAGGCAGAAACCGAGAGGGATAAGGCCTTTGAAATTAATGTGACTGGTGTTGCCAATATTGCAGAAGTTGCAAAAATGTATGATGTAAAGGTGATACATATTTCAACAGATTATGTTTATGATGGCAGCGCTGAGTTGCCTTATAAAGAGGACGTAACACCCAATCCTTTGTCTGTTTACGGTGATACAAAATTGAAGGGAGAGCAACAATTGAAGTTGATATTAAAAGATAGTATAATTATTCGCACAAGCTGGCTTTACTCTCAATTTGGAAGCAATTTTGTAAAATCGATGATCTCTCTGATGAATAGGCTTGATTTGCTTAAAGTGGTTGAGGATGAGAAGGGTTCGCCCACTTACGCAGCGGATTTGGCAGAGATGATAGTTCATATCTTGAAGTTTACCGAAGAGAATGAGTGGATCTCGGGAGTTTACCATTTTGCCAATAGGGGAGAGGTTACCAGACTTGATTTTGCAAAGGAGATTAAGCGTGTTGCAGGGATAGATAATTGCGAAATTATGCCAATTAAATCGGCGGAATATGGATCGGTTGTAAAGCGACCCGCATATAGCGCGCTCGATTCTTCAAAGATATCTAATACGTTTATGGTTGAAATTCCACGTTGGGAGGATTCGCTCAAAAGATGTATTGGGAGGATTTTGGAAAGTTAAGTGTATCAAGAGAGGAGTAGAGAATTTCGGAGAGATTAGGTCAAAAAGATTAGTTTAAAAGAAGATATAATAATATATAATGAGCTTGAAACAAGAGATTGAACGCAGACGGACGTTTGCCGTAATTAGTCATCCCGACGCAGGTAAAACCACTTTGACAGAGAAGTTGTTGCTTTTTGGTGGTGCAATTCATGTTGCAGGGGCTGTAAAGTCGAATAAGATTAAGAAAACTGCAACTTCCGACTGGATGGAGATTGAGAAGCAGCGCGGTATTTCGGTTGCAACGTCTGTGATGGGTTTTGAATATGACGATCATAAAATAAATATTCTTGATACTCCGGGTCACCAGGATTTTGCCGAAGATACTTTTCGCACTCTCACCGCTGTGGATAGCGTGATTGTGGTGGTGGATGTGGCAAAAGGGGTGGAGACACAAACACGCAAATTGATGGAGGTGTGCCGTATGCGCAATACTCCGGTTATGGTGTTTGTGAATAAGCTTGACCGTGAGGGTAAGGATCCTTTCCAAATTCTTGATGAGCTGGAGGAGGAGCTTCAGATTAGCGTCCGACCACTTAGTTGGCCTATTGATATGGGCGACAGGTTTAAGGGTGTTTATAATCTGTTTGAGAATAGTCTTGATCTTTTTAAACCTAGTAAGCAGGTTGTTACAGAATCGGTTAAGCTGGGTATTGATTCTCCCAAACTCGAATTGCATATTGGTGCAGGTAATTCCAAAAGGTTGCGCGATGATGTTGAGTTGATTAGGGAGGTTTATCCTGAGTTTGACCGTGAGCAGTATCTTGCAGGTAAGTTGGCGCCGGTTTTCTTTGGTTCGGCACTGAATAATTTTGGTGTTAAGGAGCTTTTGGATTGTTTTATTGAGATTGCACCATCGCCACGCAAAGTGAAGGCCGAAGAGCGAATTGTTGATCCTTATGAGGAGGCTTTTACCGGTTTTGTGTTTAAGATTCATGCCAATATGGATCCAAACCACCGTTCGCGTATTGCATTTGTGAAGGTGTGCTCGGGCAAGTTTGAGCGTAATGTCAACTATAAGCATGTTCGCTTTAACAGGATGATGAGATTTTCATCGCCCACCGCATTTATGGCCCAAAAGAAGGAGATTATGGATGAGGCTTTTGCAGGTGATATTGTTGGATTGCCCGATACAGGTAATTTTAAAATTGGTGATACATTAACATCAGGAGAGGATTTACAATTTAAAGGATTGCCTAGCTTCTCGCCCGAGATGTTTAAGTATATTGAGAATGCGGATCCTCTTAAATCAAAACAGCTGCACAAAGGTGTAGAGCAGTTAATGGATGAGGGTGTTGCTCAGCTTTTTACCAATCAGTTTAATGGCAGGCGAATTATTGGAACTGTTGGGCAGCTGCAGTTTGAGGTTATTGAGTATAGGCTGCTTCATGAGTATGGTGCACAATGTCGCTGGGAGCCTATACAACTCTATAAAGCATGCTGGATTGAGAGTGACGATAGAGAGCAGCTGGAAGATTTTAAAAGGCGTAAGTTTCAATATATGGCCCATGATAAGGAGGGTAGGGATGTGTTCCTTGCTGAGTCAAACTACTTATTGATGATGGCGCAGCAGGACTTTAAAAACATCCGCTTCCATTTTACTTCAGAGTACTAACATTAGTCTCATCATCCTTAGCCATGTGAATAGTAAGCTGTTGCAAAGAGGAAATCATACCTCTTTCAAACAGCTTTTTATAAATAGATTCGGTGAGGTCGTAATTCACACTCCACAGGTTGCTCTTTTTGGCCCATACCCTAATTGTAAACTCAAGTGTAGCTGTGTTTATCTTTGTCATCCTTGCAAATGGTTCGGGCTGTTTAAGTGCTAATGGATGTTCGTTTGCAATTGCTAAAAGCAGCTTTTTTACCTCATCAACATCACTGCCATAATCAACGTTAACTATAATATCGCTACGAAGAGTACCATCCATACTACGATTATTTGTGATATTACCGGTAGAGAGCGGTCCGTTTGGTATATAGACAGTTTTGTTGTCGCCGGTTCTAAGTATGGTGTGCAAGATGCCAATACTTTCAACTGTACCCTCAAGGCCTTGAGCTTTAATGTAGTCGCCTCCTCTAAATGGTTTGCTCAGCAATATCATAACTCCTCCTGCAAAATTCGACAGGTTATCTTTCATTGCCAATCCTATAGCCAATCCAACCGTTCCAATTATTGCAGCAATGGATACAGTTTTAACGCCAACAGCATTTATGATTATCAGGAAAAGTATGACATATAAAAATGTTTGTAGAATGCTGCGCAAGAATCCTTTTAGTACGTTGTCCCACGAGCTGCGTTTAAATAGTCGTTTTACTAAACCATCGATTTTGAGAATGATAAAACGTCCTATTAAAAAGATGAGAGCTACTATAAATAATTTAATAACCAGATCAATGCCCCAAGTGAGTGCATTATCAAGTATCTGATCAAACTTACCATCTTTTACAAGCTCGCTAAATGATTTATCTCCAATGGGATGAAACACTAGGCTATCTGAGGGAGTTATTGATTGCAGAAATTGTGGCATTGAACTTCTATTTAGTTTATTTGATATATTATTTCCACAAAAATACAAAAAAACGGCTACTTTTGCATAGAATAATTTCCAAACGATTAATATGAGAGTTTATATTTCTGTTGTACTGTTCTTTTTTGTCTCAATTTCTTCTTTTTCTCAATCACTAAGTTATATGGAGTGGGTTGATAAATCGGCCAATCATATAGAGAATAATGAGCTTGACAGTGCTGCTGTTGCATTGCAGAAGGCTATGAGACTTGATCCGGCTAATGAGAATAACCCCGTTCTGCTGCTCAACCTGGGTATATTGCAGCGTCAACTTGGACTGTTTGACGATGCTTTTATCTCTTTTACTGCATCACTGCCAAACAGTCCGCTGCCCCAAATTACGATGCACAACAGGGCATCCTTGCTGGTTGATATGGGGAGATACGATGAAGCGATGGATGATTATAATGCAGTTATTCGTAATTATCCCGATGATGTTGAGGCGTATTATCGTAGGGGACTTTTGCATCTTGAAAATCATGACAGGGTGAGTGCAGAGCGAGATTTTAATGTTTCGAATGAGATTGATCCCAACAATTTATTTACGAAGTTGAGCAAGGGGTTGATTTTTAAGTTGGATGATAATTGGGAGGCAGCAGAAAAGATATATACTGATTTGATTGAAAATGAACCAAGTAGGGATCCTAGCTTTTTTTTGAATCGTGCAGAGTGTTATGTGAATACAGGACAAACATTTAGAGCCTCGGCCGATCTGCGTTCACTGGGAGATACTCAACGGAGTAATCCCTATTTTTATTTTCTTCGCGGACGTGTCAGGCTAGATCAGTTTGATAAGACAGCTGCAAGAGAGGATTTCCTAAAAGCCAAAGATTTAGGATATGATCTATCAATTGTGAATGAGTGGCTTAAAAAGGTGGAGTAGTTTAAAAGTACACCCGGGGGGAATCGAACCCCCATCGTCGGAACCGGAATCCGGTATTCTATCCATTGAACTACGGGTGCATCTATGCCTTAATTTGTTAATATTTTATTTGAATGTTCCGTTATTCCATTTTAACACGACAGAATCGCTTTTCAAATATGGTTTAATTTTATCCAACTGAGTTTGGGTAAGCCTTTCTTTGATGTTTAACTTAAGTGTTAAGTCTGTTCCTTCCGTTTCAAAAGATGCTGATATTGGATAAATATCGGGCAAAGATACTGCATATTTATAATTTTCTTCGCCCTTTTTGGAAGAATCGTAAAACAATTCAGGTAGTATATTGGGCAAGAATTTGTCGCTATCCATCTTTTCCCAATTGGTTGTGTAGAATGAAAAATAGCTGTCGCACGCACCGGCACAAACAGTTTTAATCACGCACACCAGTAGCGAGTCGCCTTCAAAAGGCAACAATTTCAACTGCGTACTGCCTGCTTTGGAAGTCTCAATCTTCAGATAATTTTCGCTATGCACTATCTTTTTAATTTCGCCAAATGCATATGGAACAGAGGTTGTGCTGCTATCCACAAGCAGCATAGTTCTATTGCCTTCGGAAGCACCCGGAAGCAGGTTAGCCGGCATCGATTTGAAAATTTGTTCTACATTTTGCGCGTTTATAGCAGCTGATAACAGCATAAATGCCAATACAATATATTTTTTCATTTAGTTTAATAAAATTCCTATTTGATTCATTTCGGCACTTGGTTTACCTCCATCTACTCCGATAATAGTTTCAAGTTGTATATATCTTCCATTTATAGCATTTTCAAAAGATACTTTTTGAGCAATTGGGTTGTTTTTGATGTTGCTAAATTCACCCTGTGCAGCCTCAATCCAATTTGTGCCGTCGGTGCTTACTCTGAAGATATAGGTGAATACCGACTCTTTTGTGTTATCCGGATTGTAGGTGAATCCATTTATTACGTACTCATTGCTAAGATCTACAATAAGTGGTTGTACGTTTGTTGTGACCCATTTTTCGGAGGATATATCCGATAGTTCGTTTTCAAGTTCATCACCTTTTAATGAGGGTGCGTAATATGCTCCCACGTTATTGATATTTGCTATATCGCGTGTGCTATTGATTGTTACACGTAGTTTTGTTGCATTGACGGCATCAAACTTAACAAGACGTTTATAACCAATTGTAGTGCTTTCTGTAAGCTCAATCCACTCATCGCCCACTAAACCTTCAACTGTAAACGATTCTACCCTCTGCCCCTTCATGATTTCCTCTTGCAGCATCACAGTATTAATAGCTTCGCCGGGCAATAGATTAAACTCCCTGCTATCTCCTGACCGAGCTTTCCACTCTGTATCGCCATCACTTAGCTTATCATTAGAGAAAACAGTACTGATGTATTCGCCAAACTCTTTTAGTCGCTGCACATCCACTTCATGAATTTTTCCTCTTTTATCGGGTGGAACATTAAGCAGTAATACCGAGTTCATGCCAACCGATTTGTAGTATATATCAACAAGATGGGCTAGAGATTTTACCTGATGATCTTGTTCGGGGTGATAAAACCATCCCGGACGAATGGATACGTCAACTTCTGAAGGATACCAATATAAAGTATTTGCTTGAGAGATTAGATTACGACTTCCCAAATCTTCAGTCATTGGGTTGATATCTAATCTGTTGTTTTCGTTTATAACTGTTTCGTTAATATCAGGCTGAAGAGGAGTTACACTCCATTCAGTTTCCCTGCCTAGTCCGCCTTCATTGCCAACCCAACGAATATCATTTCCCATGATTGCTTTCACTGCCATTGGTTGCAAACTATCTATTACATGATAAAAACGTGGCCAGTCGTACTCCTGCACTTTTCCATTCAGACCTTCGCCATTTGCTCCATCAAACCATACTTCGTGGATGTCTCCATAGTTTGTGAGCAGTTCTTTAAGTTGTTGGACAAACATTTTGTTGTATTTTGGCGAATCGCCATAGCTCTTGGCATTTCTATCCCACGGTGATAGGTAGATGCCAAACTTCATATCATATTTGTCGCATGCCTCTTTTACCTCTTTTACTATGTCGCCATTTCCATTACGCCAAGGTGATGATGCTACGGAGTGAGTTGTTGTTGCTGTTGGCCATAAGCAGAATCCATCATGGTGCTTGGCTGTGATAATTAACATTTTAAAACCGGCAGCTTGCAAGCTTTTTACCCATTGCTCTGCGTCAAAATCAGTTGGATTGAACAGTTTTGGATCTTCATTACCATCTCCCCATTCTCTGCCTGTAAAGGTGTTCATGCCAAAGTGAATGAAAGCGGTTAGTTCAAGTTGTTGCCACTCATATTGCTGTTTTGTTGGGGTAATATAGGCAGCTAATTTGACTTTTTGATCTGATGTGACAATATTTGGAAATGAGAGTTCTTTTTCAAAATAGGTGTTTGCACCTTGATTGCACCCGGTCAATAGTAAAGTGCAAATAATTACAAATACTATTGGGATAGTAAAAACTGCTTTCTTCATTTTTATTGGTTTTTTTCTTATTGACAGGCAAAGTTACTCTTTTTATAATAAAAGGGCACAAAAAAACCACCCTTTTGGGGTGGTTATTGCAAATCCTGCTATCTTTTCTTACAGAGTAGCGGGTGCTTCTTCAACAACTTGGTTTAAAGTGTCGGCAGCTGCTGCTTCAGCAGCTTCGATAACTGCTTGAATGCTGTCGGCCTTTACTTTAGCGATGCTGTCTAATCTGGCTACCTCAGCCAAACTGTCTTGTAATGCTTTTTCAGCATTAACTTGTGCATTGTTGCAAGAAACCAAACCCAGTGTTGCAATAGTTGCAATCAATAAAAATACTTTTTTCATTTTCGAAAAATTAAACAATAAATAATTTTGTTTTAAAATCAGTTTGCTTTATTTTCTACGTGTTTAATATAGACTTACTACTCTGGTAAATAGTCTGCTAAGCTAAACCGCTTGTATAAAATCTTTGCAAATGTACATCAAAAAACATGTTTTAGAACATATTCATACAAGTATTTATTGTTAAATGATGTTAAGTGCCTGGTATTCTTGATTGACAGAAATCAACTAGTGACCATGAGCTGCTGCATGAGCTTCAATCCCTTCCTCTTTTGTTGCGTGAACTGTGCTGTGAGGGTGCTCTACAGGCGAATATATGGAGTAAACTTTTAATGGCTCGTCGGAGTCATTAACCAGGTTGTGCCATTTGCCTGCAGGAATGAATATTGCGAAGTCATCTTCTACTCGTTCTTGAAAGTTATAATCACCTTCTGCGTCGCCCATATATACAATGCCTTCACCTGATTCAACTCTGAGGAATTGATCAATATCGGGATGCATTTCAGCTCCAATGTCACCTCCTACGGGGATACTCATTACGGTCATTTGCATAAACTGACCGGTCCAAATTGATGTGCGAAAACTTTCATTTTGAATGGTGTAATCATCGATATTAAGTACAAAGGGCTCGGGGCCGAAGTCTTTAAATTCAACCTCTGCCTTAACTTTAGGTGTAACTGTTTCTGCTTGAGTTTGATCTGCGTTTGTTTGAACACATGCAGTAAATGTAATTAAGATTACTGTTAATAATAAAAATACTGTTTTTCTCATCTTAAATAAGTTTTTGATTTATAATTTATTCTTGTTCTTAAATTTCTTGATTAATAATTTTCTAAATGGTAGTTGTTCTTTAGTTTGTTTGATTTACAAATTATTAATTTGTAGTTGTTTGCATAGATTGTAATAATTAATTAACAATAATCCCTCCCTTTTTGTTTACTCTTTTTAACTAAATGAGTGTAACTTATTGATACAGATATCTTTTAATACTTTTCTTTGGAGTTTTCTCAAAATCCTTTTCCATAATTTCAATAGTGCTCAATCTCTCATACTGTGCAACCATTTTGTTGAGAACACCTTTATTGTTTTCC
Organism: Fermentimonas sp.; assembly: GCA_041859795.1. Lineage (GTDB taxonomy): Bacteria > Bacteroidota > Bacteroidia > Bacteroidales > Dysgonomonadaceae > Proteiniphilum. Next base: position 193,273 of record JBFLFV010000002.1, on the reverse strand, counting down.
ATAATCTCTTTTAGCTGCTCTTGCGATATGTTATCAGCCTTCATGGCTTCAATATCGGGATACACCAAAGCAACTAGTCGGAATTCACGTAAAACCACAATACTATCTGATATATAAGGTAGGTTATTTAAGCGCGACTCAATCTCTTCGGGATAAATATTTTGTCCGTTAGCAGAAAGAATCATAGTCTTTAGTCGCCCTTTAATGAAGAGTCGTCGGTTTTTCATAACACCCAGGTCGCCCGTTCTCAACCACCCATCTTCAGTAAATGCAGCCTCAGTTGCCTCACTGTTTTTATAGTAGCCCTTCATCACGTTTTCGCCCCTTACCTGAATTTCACCGGGTATATTTTCAGGATCTTTTGAGTCGATTCTTGCCTCCATAATATCTTTAAGAACTGAACCACACGATTTTGGTACAAAGTTGTAGTGATAATCGTATGATATCAGTGGAGCACATTCAGTCATTCCATATCCAACAGTGAAGGGGAATTTTATTTTATAGAAAAATGTTTCTACCTCTTCGTTAAGTGCAGCACCTCCAATAATTACTTCGCGGAAGTTGCCGCCAAGGGATTTTGTCAGCGAGCTTTTAATCTTATTAAGGATGATTTTATTTATACCGGGTATTTTTAAAAGTACTTTTACAGCGGGCTGACTAATTATGGGGAGTATTTTCTTTTTGTAGATTTTCTCGAATATCAATGGTACTGTAATTATTAAGTGTGGTTTAACTTCATCTAGTGCATTGATGAGGTTTTGAGGTGTTGGAGTTACACCAAGGAGGGTGATGTGAGTTCCTGCAGATAGGGCATAGAGGAAGTCGAACGCACAGCCATAAACATGCGCCATTGGCAGAAAGGCGAGCAGCCGCTCACCGGTGAACAGTAGGTTTAACTTTTCGGCATAGGTGATGTTTCCTGCAAAGTTATTGGCCGTAATCATTACACCTTTGCTGAATCCTGTGGTGCCTGATGTGTAGTTTATGCAAACTACCTCTTCATTATTAACATCAGCATATGTAATATCCTCCTTTGAGAATCCATTGGGATATTTTTGCTTAAAAATAGATTCTACTGTTTTTAATAGCTCTTCATCCTTTTGGTTGCTACTATTTATTAGCGAGAATGAGGGGATTTCAAATACCGGGACTTTTACATTATACTTATTTATTTTAGCCCACAGAGGTTGGTTAATAAAAACCAGTTTTGAGTCGGAATGATCAATTATATGCTCCATGCTCTTGGGGTTGAATTCGTGGAGTATTGGAACTATAATTGCGCCACAGGTGATTGTTGCTAAAAAGAGTATTGCCCACGATGAATGGTTTTTTCCCACTAACGAAATCTTGTCTCCTTTTTCAATTCCCATCTGTTCAAATAGGAGATGAAGTTTTGCAATTTCAGTGGCCAGATCTTTATAGCTGTATGTAGTGTCTCCTTTATAGTCGCTTAGCGCCGGAAGGTCCCAGTTCTTTTTGAAGTTGTCTTCATATATTTTAATGAAATTCTTATTAATCATAGTTTTATAGTTGTGGAATTGCACACTTGTGCAATTTATGAGCAAAAGTAATAGGTAAATAGCTATAATCAAAGAAAAGATGCTACTAAATTGAGAGTAAAATTGTAATTTTGTGATTTATTTTTCACAGTACACTCAGTAGGGTCGTACAATCAACATCAATTTTTACTATATTAGTTGGTGTTAGATAAATAACGACATTTATAATATGATAGATCAAACAGTTTTTCAAAATAAAACAGCCGCATATTATACATTAGGTTGTAAGCTGAATTTTGCTGAAACATCAGCAATTGGCAGGCAGTTGCTTAATTCAGGTGTTATGCGTGCACGCAGAGGGCAAAAAGCTGATATTTGTGTGATTAATACATGCTCGGTAACAGAGTTGGCCGATAAAAAAGGGAGGCAGGCTATAAGAAAAGCGATTCATGAGAATCCGGGTGCTTTTGTTGTGGTAATAGGTTGCTATGCCCAATTAAAGCCCGACGAGATTGCGTCAATTGAGGGGGTGGACCTTGTGTTGGGTGCCGAGCAGAAGCTTGATGTTGTGAAGTATATAGACGATCTGAAGAAAAAGGATAAGGGAGAGGTTATAACTTCAAAAACACATCGTATTAGGTCGTTTGTGCCTTCGGTGTCGGCGGACGACCGTACACGTTATTTCTTAAAAGTTCAGGATGGGTGCGATTATTTTTGTTCGTTTTGTACTATTCCATTTGCTCGCGGCAGGAGCAGAAACGGTTCTATTGCCGATTTGGTGAAACAGGCCGAGCAGGTGGTGATGGAGGGTGGCAAGGAGATTGTGCTTACCGGTGTGAATATTGGTGATTTTGGTCATACTACAAAAGAGCATTTTATTGATCTTCTTGAAGAGCTTGATGATGTTGATGGTGTTGAGAGGTACAGAATTTCTTCCATAGAGCCAAATTTGTTGACGGACGAGATTATTGACTTCGTGGCAAATTCTAAGAGGTTTGCACCGCATTTTCATATGCCATTGCAGGCAGGTAGTGATGCTGTTCTAAAATTGATGAAGAGAAAGTATGATACAGAGCTGTTTAATCATAAGATTGAGAAGATTAAATCGATTCTTCCCGATGCTTTTATTGGGGTTGATGTTATTGTTGGTGTGAGGGGCGAGGTGGATGCCTACTTTGAAGAGGGTAGGAGGTTTATTGAGTCGCTTGATTTCTCTCAGCTTCATGTGTTTACCTATTCGGAGCGACCGGGTACGCAGGCTCTTCAGATTGATTTTGCGGTTGATCCTAAAACAAAGCATGCAAGAAGTAAGGCTCTGTTGGATTTGTCCGACTTAAAGCATAGAAACTTTATGGAGTCTCAAAAAGGTACTCGTAGAAGAGTGTTGTTTGAGCATACAAAGCGTGATGGAAATATGCACGGTTTTACGGAGAATTATGTGAAATTGTACTCAAGTTACAATCCTGAATATATAAACAGGGTAGTGGAGGTTGAAGTTGGTGATTACGACGAACACGAAATAGCAATGAAAGCAATATTTTAATGGAGAAGAGGAAAAGTAAAAAATCTGTAGCTTATTATTTACTATATGCAATAACATATCTACATGCATTGTTGCCTTTTTCGGTATTATATGTTTTGTCGGATTTCCTCTATTTTGTTATTTATTACCTGGTAAAATATAGAAGAAAACTGGTTAGAAAAAATTTACTGAACTCATTCCCGACAAAGTCCGAAGAGCAGATTATTGAGATAGAAAAGAGGTTTTATCATCATTTGTGCGACTATTATGTGGAGACTATAAAGACTCTTAATATTACTGATGATGAGGTAAAGAGGAGGATGAAATTTGAAAACCCTGAGATAATTGATAGGCTTACGGCCGATGGCAGGTCGTGCATATTAAGTTTGGGGCATTATGCCAACTGGGAGTGGGTGCCATCAATTGGCTTCCATTTATCATCCGGAGTTAAAACGGGGCTAATGTATAAAGAGTTGCACTCCAAATCATTTGATGGTTTGTTTCTGAAGGTAAGGACTCGCTTTAATTCAATTCCCATTGAGATGTTAACTGCTTACCGAAAAATGATTGAGGCTCAAAATAAGTCCGAAACTTTAGTTGTTGGGTTTCTTTCAGATCAACGTCCGCCCAGAAGTACGCTTAAGCATTGGATTGAGTTTATGAACCAGGATACACCTATTCAGATTGGGATGGAGAGAATTGCGAGAAAGTTGAGCTGTTCTATTGTTTATCTTGATGTTAAAAAGGTTAAGAGAGGTTTTTATGTTGGTAAGTTTCATGTTATAACTACAGATGCATCGGAAGAGCCGGAGCTGATGGTTATGAAACGTTATATGCGAAAGCTTGAAGAGACTATTATGAGGGAACCGGCATATTATTTATGGTCGCACAACAGATGGAAGTTTAAAAAAGGATCGGATGAAGTTAGTAAACCGTAAATTGAAAACAGCAGTTATAATTTTAAATTGGAATGGAAGGGATTTACTTGAAGAATTTCTGCCTGTTGTGATAAAACATTCTGATTCTGATGATTGTAAGGTGTTTGTTGCTGATAATGGGTCGACGGATGATTCTGTGGATTTTGTTAAGCAAAACTTTCCTGGTACTCCGTTGATTGTTTTTGATGAGAATTACGGTTTTGCGGAGGGTTATAATAAAGCTATAAATCAGGTTGATGCGGAATATGTGGTTTTGTTGAATTCTGATGTGGAGACTACTCCGGGTTGGATTGAAGAGTTAACCTTGTTTATGGATTCTAATGATGAGGTTGCAGCAGCTCAGCCAAAAATATTGTCTTATAAAGAGAGGGATATGTTTGAATACGCCGGTGCTGCAGGTGGATATATAGACTGGTTTGGTTATCCTTTTTGCAGAGGGCGAATTTTGGAGAGTGTTGAAAAAGATACTGGTCAGTATGATACTGTTAAACCGGTGTTTTGGGCTACGGGTGCTTCTCTTTTTATAAGGATGAGAGATTATATTGATGTGGGCGGATTGGATGGTCGGTTTTTTGCTCATATGGAGGAGATTGATCTTTGCTGGCGTCTGAACTCAAGAGGTAGAAAGGTTGTTTGCGTTCCCTCATCTGTGGTTTATCATGTTGGTGGTGCTTCGTTAAGCAAAAGCAATCCTAAGAAGATGTACCTGAATTTTAGAAATAATCTTTTGATGCTTTATAAAAATGTTCCGAAGAGGCATATTGTAGCAACTATTATAGCTAGATTCTTATTTGATTTTCTTGCCTTTTTACATCTTTTGTTTAAAGGTGATTTTAAAAGTGCTGTTGAGGTGGTTAGGGCGTATAATGATTTTTATAAAATGCGAGCATCTTATAAAAAGATTAGAAAAGATAATCTTAGGTTAACCAAGGTAAAGAGTATTCCAACTCAATATAAGGGAAGTGTTCTACTCAGATATTATATAGGGAAAAAGACTTTTGATTCAGTTTTATAGATCTATTCAGCGTAAATTTAGTTTATTAATCTCATTTCTACTCGAAATTAAAGCTAAGCGTGATCATTCTTTGTACAGCCTTAGATAGTGAATTTGAATATTTTTGCAGACTTTCATCTTTTAAATCGGTCCGCTCTTTTTCAAGTAAGTCAATCATCCCAAAACTAAACTTCAGCTCAGGGGCTAGCTTGAACATTGGAAGATAGAAATCGCATCCAACTCCAATCTCCAGTCCAAAGTCGTATGGTTTTAATAATACTGCTTGATTCTTTTTTGAAGCAAGCTCGACGCTGCCATATCCTCCAAATAGAAAGTATGGTCGGAAGTTGTTTATTCTCTCCGATGATAATTTTAACGATATAGGTAGTGAGATATAGTTGTTGCGTATTTTGGTTTTATACAGCTCGCCCGACGATTGTTCTCTGAATGTAAAGTTTTTATCACCCAGATATAATGTTGGTATAGCTCTTAAATTCATATGTTTGTTTAGATAGATATCCCCTATGATGCCAACTGTAAAGCCGGGTGAATAGTTGGGTATTTCTGAAAACCAAACTTCTCCATCTTCATTAATATATCCCGTGTGGGAGAGTATTAAATCTTGAGTATGGAGCCCAATCTTAAATCCAAGATGAGCCATTCTTCTGTCTATATATGGTTGATTCTGAAATTTGAGGTGTTGTCCGCACAAATTTACAGATATCAATATGAGTAGAAGTGACAGGGGTAAGCGATATGTGCTTTTACTTTTCATTCTATTGTTAAACGTTACTTTGTTGCATATATTGTATTTGTAACATTCTAAAAATTAAATATTGAGTTGTTGTTTAACACAAAATATAACATAAACATTTTTCGTATTTAAGAAAAACTATCTATATTTGTACAATTAAAAAATTATTAACTACACAATTAATCTTTTTGTATTATGGCTTATGTAATAGATGATACCTGCATTGCATGCGGTTCGTGTATCGACGAGTGTCCTGTTGATGCAATATCAGAGGGCGATATCTATGTAATTGATCCTGAGTTATGCACTGATTGCGGTGCGTGCGCAGACGTATGTCCAACTGAATCAATTCATCCGGCATAGTTTATTAAACCGGAATAAAGATAAAAAGAAGTCGAGCAAATAATGTTCGACTTTTTTTTACGTAAAAAATGTTTCCATATTACAAAAATAACATTCCTTTAAATCTACAACATACGTCCTTTTATTATACAAAAAAACGTCCCCAATTTGGAGACGTTTTTTATATGATTTATAACAATTGCTTGTTATGCGTTTATTTTTGTCATGTAAGCTATAAGATCAAGCAGTTTTACTGAGAAAGCCCACTCGTTGTCATACCATGAAAGTATTTTAACGAATGTAGGACTCAACTGAATACCTGCTTTTTCATCAAATACTGAAGTGTGAGGATTGCCAATGATATCGCTAGAAACGATGTCTTCGTTAGTGTAAGCAAGTACACCTTTTAATTCACCTTCTGAAGCTTCTTTCATTGCAGCGCAAATCTCTTCGTAAGTAGTTTCTTTTGCTAAACGAACTGTTAGGTCAACCACTGAAACGTTCAATGTAGGAACGCGAAGTGACATACCTGTTAGTTTACCGTTAAGTTCAGGAATAACTTTACCTACAGCTTTTGCAGCACCTGTAGAAGAAGGAATGATGTTCCCTGCTGCTGCGCGCCCGCCTCTCCAGTCTTTTGCTGAAGGTCCGTCAACTGTTTTCTGTGTAGCAGTTGTAGCGTGAACTGTTGTCATTAAACCTTCAAGGATACCGAACTTGTCATTCAATACTTTTGCAACAGGAGCTAAGCAGTTTGTAGTACATGATGCATTAGAAACAAACTGTTCGCCTTTCTCGTAAGATTTGTGGTTAACACCTACAACAAACATACGGGTGTCGTCTTTTGAAGGACCTGACATTACAACATATTTTGCACCTGCATCAATATGCAACTGAGCTTTTTCTTTTGTAAGGAATAAACCTGTTGACTCAACTACATATTCTGCATCAATTGAATCCCATTTTAGGTCTGCCGGATTTCTTTCTGAAGTTACGCGGATTTCGTTTCCGTTTACAACCAGTTTACCATCTTTTACTTCGACAGTACCATCAAACCGACCATGAATAGTGTCATACTTTAACATATATGCGATGTAATCTACATCAAGCAAATCATTGATACCCACTATTTGGATGTCTTTTCTTTGTTGTGCTGCACGGAATACCAAACGTCCGATGCGACCGAATCCGTTAATACCTACTTTAATCATACTTTATTGAATTTTATTTGTTAAAAGTGTTTTGTTGTTTTTCGCTGTCTTTTTAAGAAAACATTCCTAAAAACTATCTTTTAAATAGAATACAAAAATACAATTTCTTTTCCTTTCAATGAAATATTTAATCAAAAAACTGAGCTTTACTGTTTGTAACCTAATAAATAACAGATGTAGAGCGATATTTTATATCAAAATAACCACTCTTTTTCCATCAAATTGACTATTCCAAGCAATATCAATTTCTTTGAGTAGTCGGTTTTCCGTTTCAATCACTAATTTACCTTCTGCGGCTAGACTGTACATTTCGGGAAGAAATTTAGACCTGAAAAGTTTTAAAACATCGGGTGTGAGAGATCCAAAACCTGCTCCTAAAATTGTTAAATCTGCGCTTCTCACTAATCCGGATGATAATGTTATGCTTCCGGATGCTATGTCGCCAACTGTTATAAACTTTATTGGTCCACCTTTCCTGTTTTTTAATGATTCTAATATCAATTCGGCCGGTCGCCCCCACAAATAATCCACAATAATATCAATAGGTGTCTCTTTGTCGATCTCCTTTAATTGGTGAATTATTTCATGTTCACTCTGATTTAGAGATATTGTAGTGTCTGCACCAAGTGATTCCAATATTTTTAGTGTCTCTTTGTTTCTGCCTGTTGCAATAATTTTTGATGCTCCGTAGTGTTTGGCAATCTGTATTGCTACTCTGCCGGTTATTCCGGTGGCACCATTTATTAAAATTACCTGCCTCGGGTTCATTTCGCCCCTCACCATTAGTGGTATTGCCGAGCCTAAGACAGCATTGGGAAGAGCTGCTGCAATGGCAGTGTTGAGATTGTCCGGGACAACAGTATATTTATTGGTTGATATTAATGCTTTCTCGGCCATGGTTCCGGTGATGCCATGAGCATAAACCATTGTGCCATCGGTAAGTGAACCAACACCATCGGTTCCTACTACAACCGGTGTGGCTTGATAGTTAGCATAATAATCTTTATATGTTTTCAACTTATCCAAGTTCTTCAGTGCTACCGCTTTTACATTTATGATTAGCTGATTGTCATTTTGTATGACCGGTTCGGGAAAGTCACTGTAAATTGGTTGTGTTCCCAATTTATTTAATACTGCTGCCTTCATTTTAGAATACTTATTTAAAAATCCTTGAAATACTTTTTTAATAATTATAGACAAAGTTATATAACACTGTTTATTGGACTTTTGTTGTAAATCATTTTAATTATCTTTGTGTTCCCAAATTGGTGGTTTTTGAATTTTTTTCTGATTTTTTAATTAATAAAAATATGTCCGACGATAAGAAGATCATTTTTTCTATGGTGGGTGTTAGTAAAACATTTCCTCCACACAAACAGGTGTTAAAGAATATATACCTCTCTTTTTTCTATGGTGCAAAAATTGGTATTATCGGACTTAATGGCTCCGGTAAATCTACGCTTTTAAAAATTATTGCAGGTGTAGAGAAAGAGTTTCAGGGCGATGTAGTGTCAGATAAGAGCTTCTCGGTTGGTTACTTGGAGCAGGATCCTAAATTGGATCCGGAAAAGACTGTTATTGATATTGTACGAGAAGGTGTTCAGCCTATTATGGATCTTCTTGCAGAGTATGAAGATATTAATTTGAAGTTCGGGCTCCCTGAATATTACGAGAATGAGGATAAGATGAATTCTCTTTTTGCTCGTCAGGGTGAACTACAGGATAAGCTTGATGCTTCTGATGCGTGGAGTGTCGACAACCGCTTGGAGAGAGCTATGGATGCCTTGAGATGTCCGCCCGAAGATCAGTCGATAAGTGAATTGTCGGGAGGTGAGCGTCGTAGGGTTGCGCTTTGCAGATTGTTGCTTCAGGAGCCGGATGTGCTTTTACTGGATGAGCCTACCAACCACCTTGATGCTGAGTCGATCGACTGGCTTGAGCAGCATTTGCAGCAATATAAGGGTACGGTGATTTGTATTACTCACGACCGTTATTTTCTGGATCACGTGGCAGGATGGATTCTTGAGCTTGATCGCGGTGAGGGTATTCCATGGAAAGGAAATTATACTTCATGGCTCGAACAGAAGTCTAAGAGGATGGAGCAGGAGGAGAAGCAGGCTAGTAAACGACGTAAAACTCTTGAGCGTGAGCTTGAGTGGATTAATATGGCGCCCAAGGCACGCCACGCAAAAGGTAAGGCACGTCTTAACTCATACGAGCAGTTGCTTAATCAAGATCAAAAGGAGCGTGAAGAGAAGCTTGAGATTTTCATACCAAATGGTCCTAGATTAGGTAATAAAGTTATTGAGGCTCATGGAGTGGCTAAAGCTTTTGGTGAGAAGCTTCTTTTTGATGATCTTAATTTTATGTTGCCGCCAAATGGTATAGTAGGCGTGATTGGTCCAAACGGTGCAGGTAAAACTACTCTGTTTAGGCTTATTCAGGGGATGGAGACTCCCGATGCAGGTCAGTTTGAAGTGGGCGAGACTGTTGTTACTGCTTATGTTGATCAGGCACATGAGGCTATCGATCCTAATAAAACTGTTTACCAGGTGGTTTCAGGTGGTTCTGAGTTTGTGAAAGTTGGGGGTAGAGATATAAATTCCAGGGCGTATCTTGCACGGTTTAATTTTTCAGGGGCCGATCAGGAAAAGCTGTGTGGTGTTCTTTCAGGTGGTGAACGTAACAGGTTGCATTTAGCCCTAACTCTAAAGGCGGGTGCAAATGTGTTGTTGCTCGATGAACCTACAAACGATATTGATATTAACACTTTGCGTGCTTTGGAGGAGGGTTTGCTGAATTTTGCAGGTTGTGCAGTGGTGATATCGCACGACCGCTGGTTTTTGGATCGTATCTGTACGCATATTCTTGCTTTTGAAGGTAATTCGGAGGTGTTCTATTTTGAGGGTTCATATAGTGAGTATGAGGAGAATAAGAAGATGCGGATGGGTAATGTGGAACCTAAAAGAGTTCGCTATCGTAAGCTTTAAGTTATAATTTTCACACGAATATATTTTAATATTATTCAATAGTTAGTTTTATTCTTTTCTGATTAATTTCAATTTATGAGAAAATATTTACTTTTAGTTGTCACAATTGTTTTTAGTGCAAATGTTTTTAGTCAGAACAGGGTAGTTAAAGGGAGGGTTATGGATTCAAAATACCAAACGCCCGTCCCTTATGCTTCAGTGTACATTCAGAGTACTCGATATGGTGATGTCACTAATAATGTGGGTGAGTTTTCTCTTTTTGTGCCGGATTCAGTAAGCAGCGCTGATTTAGTTATTGCCCGCGATGGGTATAAACTTAAATTCATTGTTGTTATTGATATAACAGATGCTGAGCTTACTGTTTTTCTGGAGCCCGACGATTATGAAGAGAGGTTGAAGATGCTTCAGGATAGTTTGTCGGGTAGACTGGGTGGTTTTTCTTCTTTCCTGAATATGTTGGGCGGTTTTGTGAAGGACGACTGGATACCTATTGGAAATCCTGAGACTAATTTGTTTGATTTTGGTAGAGTTCAGACAATTCCAACCTTTAATCCTATTGAAGGTGTGAGGTTACGTGCCGGTTTTGCCTCAAATTCAAGACTGAGCCCCCATTTATTTATAAAAGGTTATGCTGCTTATGGTTTTGGCGATGAGAAGTTAAAGTATAGGGGAGAGGTTGCTTATTCATTTGATAAGAAGGCTTATCATGAGGATGAGTTTCTTAAAAATAATATCAACCTTATTTATGAAAATGATTTGTATTCGCCGGGTGAAATGCATCCCAGATCGCCTAATAACATGTTGTTGGTGACATACAGAAGATCTGATAATGAGGCTACCTATCGTAATTTTGCAGAAATAAACTGGGAGAGAGAGCATAAAAACGGACTTGCTCATACAGCATGGTTTAGAAGATCTAGAATGATACCTCAGGGTGAATTGAGTTTTCAACGTAGCACAGGTGGCGATGTTGAAGTGTTTAATGATCTTAATACAAGCGAGTTTGGGGTACAGTTGCGATATTCTGTAAGAGAGGCATATATTCAAAAGAAACGCAAAAGGATACCTTTAGAAAAGACAAGTCCCGTTTTTTTCCTGTCGCATACAATAGGTTTTGCTGAGATGCTTGATTCAGAGGTGCCTTATCATCGTACCGAGGTTTCTGCACAAAAGCGTTTTTTATTAGGTTCGGCAGGACGATTTGATGTGGTTGGTGAGGCTATGAAAGTTTGGAATACTGTTCCATTTCCATTGCTTGTTTATCCAAATCAACGTCAAAGACATCATATCGAAAATAATGCGTTCTTTCTGAATAGGGCTTTAGAGTTTGTTTCAGATGAACAGGTTACCCTTAGAGCTACATTTGTTGGGGACGACTTATTACTGGCAAAAGTTCCATTTCTGAATAGTTTGCAAATTAGGGAGTTGTTTTCTATAAGAGCTTCTTACGGTAGATTGTCTGAAAATAACCAACGAGGTTTTAATCCTGCTAATATGGATTTGGAGTTGATAGATCTGTATGATTTTCCAAATGTTTCTTATGAATATGGTTCTCAGCCTTATGTAGAGGGAACAATTGGGGTGACAAACATATTGGGCCTTTTGCGTGTTGAATATGTGCACCGTTTTACATATCGAGATCATCCCGATGCTTTGTTAGGTAGGGTGAGATTTGATATTACTTTTTAAAATTAATTGTATTCAAATTAATAAAAAAAGGAGATGACAAACTGGATAAGCAGCATAAAAAAAAGTATGTATGATATCTGGATTAATGTTTTTTGGAAAAGTCCAAATCATTTGTCTGCTTTGAAGGTTACAGTTTCAATTGCTTGTTTGTTAATCTCATCTATATTATTGTTTAAATACTCTTTTATTGGAACCACAATGGCACTTGGGGTTGTGGCAATGGCTCTGGGTGAGACAGATGTGCATCCGAGAGGGAGGGTTAAGTCGGTCGCAATTTCACTATTTATATTTATTATAATCAGCAGCCTTGTTGAGCTTCTTTATCCGTTCCCTATATATTTTGCAGTATTGATAATTGTTGCTGCATTTAGTCTTACATTAATTGGTGGCATAAATTCAAGGATGCAGGGTGTGGTCTTTGGTGCACTGCTTATTTTTGTTTACACTATGTTGTCGGCTGGTGCTACAGAGATATGGTATTATCAGCCGGTTCTTTTAACTATTGGAGCATTGGCATATTCTTTAGTGTCCATTATGTTGTTGCAGCATAAGCCATATCGACTATTAAAAGAGCAGCTTGCACTAGGGTTTCACTATCTTGCTGAGTATATCAACCTAAAGGCAGACCTATTCCCAAGTGATCCGCAATCGCAAAGACCAATCCGAAATCAATTAGCGCAGAAGAATATTAGTCTTGCACAGCAAATTGAGACCTGTAAAACTAATTTATATAGTTATTCTGCAGAAAGTGCTGAGGAGATCCGACCGGTTGTTGATAGATATTATCAAAAGTGGTTTTTACTTCAGGAGATGCAGGAGCGTGCAATTTCGAGTCACGAACAGTATGATATACTTACTCATGAAGTAGATAATATTGAGGTGCTGGAGGGGTTTGGTCAGCTTATGAGGGAGATATCAAAAGCGATGTATCTTTATGCCGATTCGTTGTTGACTGATCAACAATACAGACATCCTATTTCATTGAAGTGGACGCTTTCTGCTGTGGAGAATATGATGGAGGGGGAGAGAGGTAAACCTCATTTTGTAACTCTGTCATTGTTGATGAGAAATCTGAAAGGGTTAGAAGAAAATTTACGCGAGGAGGAGACTCTAAGTGCTAATATTGATGTGACGGTTTTTAATAGTAGGCGAACGAAGAATGTGAGTTTGAAGTCGTTATTGTCGCCAAAACATCCTAAGTTTAAGTCTGCAGTTAGGTTAACAATTGCTTGGGTTCTTGGATTTTCAATTATTCAGTTTTTTAATATTGAAAAGGGTGCTTGGATTTTGATGACTTCGCTGATTGTTTTTCAACAGACTTATAGTGCAACGCGAATGCGGCTGTTTCATCGTGTTTTAGGTACGCTTGTGGGTGTGATTCTGGGAATTGTTTTGGCTCATTTATTGCCAACACTTTCAGGGCAGGTTTTGCTGCTTCTGACTTCAATTTATCTGTTCTTTTATTGGCTTAAAAAAAATTATGTTATTGCTGCAGTTTTCATTACAACCTATGTTTTAGCTTCTTTCAATATCTTGTCTGATAAGGGTGTATTTATGATGCTTCCTAGAATTATTGATACTGTATTAGGGGGTGCTCTTGCCTATTTGGTGGTGAGGTTTGTGTGGCCGGATTGGCAGTATAAGTTGTTGCCGGGACTTTTACTTAAAGCGGTTATAAAGAATAAAAGGTATTTTGAGAGTATTTATGAAGGTTCAGTTTCTGAAGAGGATTATCTTCATAATCGGCGTACTGCCTATAACGCAGATAATGAGCTTACTTCTGCTTGGAAAGGTATGAGACTTGAGCCTAAGAACAGCCGTTTGTATGAGGAGAGCGCTTTTAATCTTTCCAATCTGAACCATGCATTGCTTTCATATATTTCTGCTTTTGGTGTGCACAAGCATGCCGAAAGTTTAACAAATGATGAGCGAGAGTTTTGTGTAGATGTTAGTGTGGTACTTCAATATGTGACTGATTTGCTTAATAATCAGGCCGATGAGTCGCAGTTGAACGCACTTGTCGATAAGGTGAATTGCTGGGAAGAGCGTCTTGATGTTCTTCAACAGGATACCGAAAACCGCAAAGTGGGGCTTATTTATAATATTGCCCACGTTTCTCGTCAATTATTGTACGAGACAAAATATCTAGTTTTTAGGATTTAAGTCTTTTTTTTTGTATTATCTTTGCATCTTATTTTGTTATCATTATGGTGTTATATAAAAAATGATTTTAATTATATCATTATTTTGGAGTGTTTTGATAACAGGAGATTTTAAGGTAAAAATGATTACAATATTAGGAATTGAGTCTTCATGTGATGATACTTCTGCTGCGGTTATTCGCAATGGAGTAATATTGTCAAATGTTATTGCAGGTCAGACTGTGCACGAGCGTTATGGTGGCGTTGTGCCTGAATTGGCTTCGAGAGCACATCAACAGAATATTATTCCTGTAGTTCACGATGCACTAAAGCAGGCAGGTGTTTCAAAAGAAGAGGTTTCGGCTGTTGCATTTACTAGCGGTCCGGGTTTGCTGGGCTCGTTGATGGTTGGGACATCTTTTGCAAAAGGTTTTTCTTCTGCGCTTAATATTCCTCTTATTGATGTTAATCATTTGCAGGCACACGTTTTAGCTCATTTTATTAAAGAGCATGATGATGATATGAATCAACCTGAATTCCCGTTTCTCTGCCTTCTGGTTTCAGGGGGTAATTCACAGATTATCCTTGTTAAGGCTTACAATGATATGGAGATTATTGGGAAGACTATTGATGATGCTGCCGGAGAGGCTTTTGATAAGTGCGCTAAGGTTATGGGGTTGGGGTATCCCGGAGGCCCGATTGTGGATCGCCTTGCAAAAGAGGGCAATCCTGAAAGATTTACTTTTAACAAACCACGTATTGATGGTTATGATTATAGTTTTAGTGGACTAAAAACATCTTTTCTCTATTTTCTGAGAGATGAGCTCAAGGAGGATAGTGATTTTATAGAGAAAAATAAGAACGACCTGTCTGCATCGTTGCAAAAAACAATTGTTGATATTCTTATGGATAAGTTGCTTAGTGCTTCGCAAGAGTTGGGGATAAAAGAGGTGGCAGTTGCAGGTGGAGTGTCGGCAAACTCAGCATTAAGAGGTGCTTTTGAAGAGTTTAGTGAAAATTATGGATGGAAGATTCATATTCCAAAGTTTGCATATACAACAGATAATGCAGCAATGGTTGCAATTTCAGGTTACTATAAATATCTGGATAAGGAGTTTGCTGCGCCCGACATTGCACCTTTTGCAAGAGTCTCAATTTAATTTGATAATGTATAATTTATATAGTGATGGAGGAGAATAAAAAGAGTCTCAATTTCATTGAGCAGATTGTAGAGAAAGATTTGAGTGAGGGAAGAAATGATGGAAGGATACAGACTCGTTTCCCTCCCGAACCAAATGGTTACCTTCATATTGGTCATGCTAAAGCTATTTGTATCGACTTTGGCATTGCTGAAAAATATGGCGGTACTTGCAATCTACGCTTTGATGATACCAACCCTGTTAAGGAAGATGTAGAGTATGTAGATTCCATTATGGAAGATATTAAATGGCTTGGCTTCCATTGGGATAATGTTTATTATGCTTCAGATTATTTTCAGCAGTTGTGGAACTTTGCTATTAAGTTAATTAATGAGGGCAAGGCTTATATTGATGAGCAGTCGGCTGAAGATATTGCTCTTCAAAAAGGGACACCTACAACTCCGGGAATCGATAGCCCGTTTCGTAATCGACCTAAAGAAGAATCGCTTGAGTTGTTTGAAAAGATGAACAGTGGCGAGATCCCCGAAGGTAAGATGGTGTTACGTGCTAAGATTGATATGGCATCTCCAAATATGCATATGCGCGACCCAATAATTTATCGCGTAATTCATATCCCTCACCACCGCACAGGTAATCAGTGGAAAGCCTATCCTATGTATGACTTTGCACATGGTGAATCAGATTATTTTGAAGGTGTTACTCATTCGCTCTGTACATTGGAGTTTGAGGTGCATCGACCATTATATGACTGGTTTTTAGATCAGTTGGCCGATAGCGATTATCGTCCTCAACAAATTGAGTTTAATCGACTAAATCTAACATATACCGTTATGAGTAAACGTCGCTTACTTGAACTTGTACAGAGTGATTTGGTGTCAGGTTGGGATGATCCACGTATGCCAACTCTTTCAGGTATGCGTCGCCGTGGTTATACTCCACAAGCTATTCGTAATTTTATAGATTCTATTGGCTACACGAAATATGACGGTATAAACGATATGTCACTTTTAGAATTTGCTGTTCGTGAAGACCTTAATAAGTCTGTAACCAGAGTTTCAGGTGTAATTGATCCTATAAAGCTTGTAATTACAAATTATCCCGAAGGTTTGGAAGAGGATATGGAGACTATCAACAATCCGGAAGATAAAAGTATGGGTGGTAGATTGCTGAAGTTTACTAGAGAGCTGTGGATTGAGAGGGATGACTTTATGGAGGATGCCCCAAAGAAGTATTTTAGACTTACTCCTGGAAATGAGGTGCGTCTAAAAAGTGCATATATAATAAAATGTACAGGTTGCAAAAAAGATGAGGAGGGTAATGTTACGGAGGTGTACGCAGAGTACGATCCGCAAACAAAAAGTGGTATGCCGGAAGCTAATAGAAGAGTTAAGGGTACAATTCACTGGGTGTCTGTGCCTCATAGCCTTGATGTTGAAGTAAGACTTTACGATAGGCTATTTAATGTTGAAGATCCATTAGCAGATAAAAACAGGGATTTTAAAGAATTAATGAATCCCGACTCGCTAATTGTGAGAAAGGGTTGTAAAGTTGAAGAGTATCTTAAAGATGCTAAAACGGGAGATAGGTTTCAGTTTCAACGTATTGGTTATTTTAATGTCGACTCGGATTCAACTCCCGAAGCACTGGTGTTTAATCGTACAGCTGCTTTAAGAGATTCATGGAGCAAAAAAAGCAAATCTGTGTGAGGAAGCAATAATGGAAGAAAATGAAATAGATATCACTTCTCTGGTCGAAAAGTATGAGCAGATGCGAGCTATTGGTAAAAAAATTTATTTTGATGCCGATGAGTTTGTTTTATTAGCTGAATATTACAATTCGGGAGGGAGTTTTGAAGAGGCAGAGCAGCTTATTCATGAAGGTTTAATTATGCATCCCGGTAGTTCATCTCTTATGACGATGAAGGCTAAAATGCTTATTTATTCGGCTAAGTATGAAGAGGCTCTTGAGTATATTAGATTTATATCTGATGAGAGTGATATTGATCAATCATTACTGAAGATGGAGGCCCTGCTTCATTTGAATAGGTTCGGTGAAGCGGAGTTGCTGGCCGATAAGATATTAAAACAAGATCTTCCCGAAGAGGATTATTATTATTTTATTTCTGAAATAGCATATATGCTCAATGATGTTGATAAATACGACAGAGCAATTTTATATCTAGAAGAGAGTATGAAGATTAATGATCATAATCCTGATACAATTGTTGATCTTGCATATGCATATGAGATGAATGGGAATTTGGATAAAGCAATTGAGTATAATAATATTTTGCTCGATCTAGATCCATACTCTTTTGATGCTTGGGTGAATATTGGAAAATTATACTCAATGATTGAACAATATGATAAAGCAATAGACTCTTTCGATTTTGCACTTACTATAAAAGAAGATGAGGTGTCGGTGTTGAAAATGAAGGCTTTAGCCCTTTATCTTAACGAGAATGTTGAGGAGTCGATATCTTTGTTTAGAAAGTGCCTCTCTTTTTCGCCCGATGATGAGGTGGTGTACGATTCTCTATTGGAGGCCTACGCGGTAATGGATCAGTTTGACGAAATGATGAATTTAATTGATCAGAGAGAGAAGCAATTTGGAAGTAGAGGTATAATTGCGAAACGAGCATATGTTTATATAAGCAAAGGTGACTTTGAGACTGCAAAATTGCTTTTCGAAGAGGTACCTGAAGAAGAGAGGGAGACTCTCGATTATTATATACTTGAAGGTGAGCTGGCATTTAATGAGGATAATATGATTGAAGCTGAATCAGCTTTTATGAAAGCTGCATTGATCTCTGAAGATAATGAGGATATATTAGACAAACTGGCAAATATTAGTGTTGCTCAGGAAAAATTTACACAGGCTGCAGAATATCTTGAGAAGCTTTTAGAGATATCTCCCGATTTTCCAACAGCAAAATCAAGACTTGCTTTTATACGCTTCGAAATTGGTTCTAAAGAGCCTTTTGATGAGATTATGGAGCAGTTCTCGGACGATGAGTTGCGAGCACTTTTAAGTTTGATTTTAGGACGTAACAATGACGACTTTGGCAATTATAGTCGTGAGAATATTCTTACTCGACTTAACGAGGCTCGCGAAAATCGAGTTTTGTTTAAGAATATAAAGTACTAAGTGTTTGGAGTTATATATTTGACTTTTAAATAAATACTAAACTCTTACAGTATTATATACAATATTTCATACTAAACTTGATTGTTGTGACCTTTAAAAGCAATGAATTCGAGGTGATTTTTATGTATTACTATCCAAAGGTGAAAAATTTCGCAAGAAAGCTAATAAAATCTGAGGAGGATGCAGAGGATATTGCCCAAGATGTATTTATTAAATTTTGGAAGGTGCCGGAGATATGGAGTAACAATGATCAAGCTTTGGATAGTTATTTGTATACTATGACAAAAAACACAGTTATTGACCTTATTCGTAAAAGGGTGAATGAAGTTGACTCTACTTATGTCGATTTTTCAGAAATTTCCACTAATGATACTTTTCAAGCAGACTCTTTCCTATCTGAGATATATTATAAAGAGATTCAGTTGATTATAAAGTTAACTATTGATCAGATGCCTGATCAGAGAAAGAGAATCTTTAAAATGAGTAGAAGTTCAGGAATGAGCAATAAGCAAATAGCCCACCAATTAAATATATCTGTCAGAACAGTTGAGCATCATATATATTTAGCACTCTCCGAACTAAAGAAGGTGTTAATTATTGCATGTTTTTTAATTTTCCATTAAGTAGTTTTATTTAACTATACGTATAATATATAAACAGTGGTTAATTAAATAAACTGTTGCAAATATATTCAAAGTTATAATGGATTATTTTAAACGTATTTTTAATATTTTCATTAATGGTGATTTCTCTGATGAAGGGAAACAAGCATTCAATAAGTGGCTTGTTGATGAGGATTTTTCTGAAGAGAAAAACAGAATCCTAGATGAATTATGGATTAATACAGAAGCAGATGCAGACTCTAGTATAAGAAGGTCGTGGAAAACTTTCAAGCGAAATGCTTTAATAAATAAAGATAATGATAGAATCAAATTGCTTAGAATTTGGCAATCAGCAGCCGCTGTTTTGTTACTATTAACAATATCTATATTATTTTACACGTATCAATTAAATAATAAAGAGAATTTTACTGATCTGATAGAGCAGTATACACCTGTTTCAACCACCGAAAGATTAATATTATCAGATGGAAGTGAGGTATATCTAAACTCAGGAAGTTTACTTCTATATCCGGAAAAATTTGCCGGAAATAGTAGAAGTGTTTATCTCTCCGGAGAGGCCAACTTTAAGGTGAAAGAGGATAAGGATAAGCCATTTATAGTAAAAACCAACGATTTTAAAGTAACCGTTCTTGGAACAGAATTTGATTTGCTCGCATACCCTGAAGACTCTATTGTGAGTGTTACTTTGCTTTCGGGTAGCGTTGAAGCTTCATACAATAATCTGAATGAAAAAACAATATTAACGCCAAATAAACAATTGGTGTACAATAAGAAATCCCGCAATTCATTTGTTCACAGTCCA
The DNA here is from genome assembly GCA_041859795.1 of Fermentimonas sp. Classification (GTDB taxonomy): domain Bacteria; phylum Bacteroidota; class Bacteroidia; order Bacteroidales; family Dysgonomonadaceae; genus Proteiniphilum. The sequence goes on along the minus strand of JBFLFV010000002.1, from coordinate 173,461 downwards.
AACATTGAGGATGTTACTGCGTGGCAAAGAGGCGAATTAATATTTAAAGGTACTACTTTGGGTGAGGTGATAAAAGTACTAAGGCACAAATATCCTTATGATTTTGTTTATCATGATGAACGATTTATCGATGATAAATATACCTTTAAGTTTAAAGATGATGCACCCTTAAAAGAAGTTATGGAGATAATTTCTCAGGTAGTGGGATATATTGAATACAATATTGAAAGTGATAAATGCTATATTGAACCAAAAAGAAGATAAATATTAAACTTTTAAAACATGATCTAATGAATACATCTTAAAACATTAAAAAATCCGGAATAAAGGCGCAACTTTATCCCGGAACATTCAGCAGTTTGAGTGTAAACTCATTTCTAAAAACAAACGTCTAATCTAACCGCTAAAGTAAAGACATCAAATTTATGAATTTTAATCTAATCACAAATGCGAAAACAAAGATTTTCTTGCTGCTTTTCTGTTTGATTTCATTTCAAACTTATACAATTGCACAAAACAATGTGAAAATTACCTTAGAAAAAAATAATTTACCTGTAATTGAAGCATTGCGTGAAATTGAAAAACAGTCGAAACTTTCCATCGCTTTTAACGAATCTCAACTCGCAAATAAAGATGCGACTAATCTGAAAGTAAATAATCTGTCGGTAGAACAAGCTCTGACAGCCATACTTCAGAATTCAGGATTTACATACCGAATAAACAACGGATATGTAGTTATTGTTCCAATTACCGAGCAAGATACACCTATTAAGTGGATATCCGGTAAGGTATTGGATGAAAATAATGATCCACTAATTGGAGTAACAATTAGTGTGGAGGGAGATCTCTCGAGAGGTACTGCAACTGATATAAATGGTTCATTTTCGCTACAAATAGTGGAAGGATCAATAATTAATATATCATATATTGGCTATAATTCAGAGAAATTAGTTATTACTGATAAAGATAATTATTCCATTAAGCTCAGACCTGATACACAGCTATTATCTGAGGTTGTTGTAACAGCTTTGGGTATAAGAAGATCTGAAAAAGCACTAAGCTATAATGTTCAGCAGATTACAGGTGAGGAGATTGTAGGGGTTAAAGATGCCAACTTCATTAATTCACTTACCGGTAAGGTAGCAGGATTAAATATCAACAGTTCTTCATCCGGGATAGGTGGTGCCAGCAAGGTAGTAATGCGTGGTACAAAAAGTATTGAGCAAACAAGCAATGCATTATATGTAATTGATGGTATCCCAATGTATAACTTTGGAGGTGGAGGAGAAACTGTTTTTGGCTCTAAAGGTTCGACAGAAGGCATTGCTGATATCAACCCTGAAGATATTGAATCAATATCAATACTTACAGGTGCAGCAGCTGCAGCATTATATGGTAGCGATGCTTCAAATGGCGCAATAGTTATTACAACAAAAAGTGGTAAGATAGGCAAAACACAAATTACTGTATCAAGTAATATTGAAATGATGGATCCATTTATCTTACCAAAATTTCAAAACAGATATGGCACATCAGTTCAGTATTTAAGTTGGGGTAACAAGTTAAATGAATCAAACTTCATGGGCTATGATCCATTAACAGATTATTTTCAAAGAGGTTTATCTGCAACTGAGACAATTTCTTTATCAACAGGAACTGAAAAAAATCAAACATATATTTCTGCATCGATAGTAAACTCGCTCGGAATAATTCCAAATAACAGTTACGATCGCTACAATTTCACATTCCGAAATAGTACTTCATTTTTTGAGGATCAGTTGAAGTTAGATTTAGGTGCAAGTTATATTCGTCAGGAAGATCAAAATATGACGAATCAAGGGGTTTATTTAAATCCATTAACTTCTGCTTATCTCTTCCCAAGAGGAGAGGACTGGAATGATATTAAAATGTATGAGCGCTATAATCCCTCAAGAAAGATCAGCGAACAGTACTGGCCTTCAGGAGCAGCAACGTATGTAATGCAAAATCCATATTGGATAAATAATAGAAATCTACGCGAAAATAAAAGAGACCGTTATATGGCTAATGCGGGACTTACATATTTTATAAATGACTGGATGAATATATCTGCACGTTTTAGAATTGATCATTCAGGAAATGATTTCACAGAAAAATTATATGCATCTACCAATACTTTGATGACAGAAGGGTCTCCAAACGGTTTCTATGGAATAACTCGTACTTTAGAAAAACAGATGTATGGCGATTTATTGCTAAATATTAATAAAGAACTATCTGATGATATTACCTTCAACTTCAATGGGGGTGCTTCATTTACCGACATGCGTTCTGATGCGTTTGTTAATAGAGGACCTATTTCATATGGTCTAGAGATAGCAGACGGTTTAAATGAACCTGTTGGAATACCTAATGTCTTTAACGTATTTCAATTAAGCAACTCTCAAACAATTAGAGAGCAAAACGGCTGGAGAGAGAAAACAAACTCACTTTTTGCAAGTGCAGAGCTTGGATATAAGAATGCTTACTATTTGACACTTACAGGAAGAAATGATTGGCCTTCACAACTTGCCGGTCCAAATTCAGTAAATAGTTCTTTTTTCTATCCATCTGTGGGAGGTTCGGCAGTTATTTCAGAAATAATTAATCTGCCAAAACAGATCACCTATATGAAAGCAAGAGCTTCATGGGCATCAGTTGGACTTCCATTCCGACGTTTTCTTGCAAATCCAACATATTCATGGGATGCAAATAATAAAGTATGGATAACAAAAACTCATTATCCGTTATACAATCTGAAACCTGAAAGAACAAATTCATGGGAGTTTGGTCTGGATGCCCGTTTTCTTAACGGATTCAATTTAGATTTTACATATTATTATGCAAATACATACAATCAAACTTTCAATCCACAATTGTCAGTTTCATCAGGATGGTCTGATATATTTATCCAAACCGGTAGTGTATTAAATCAAGGAGTTGAGCTCGGACTTGGATATAAAAATCAGTGGAATAAATTCTCATGGTCGTCTTACTACACTTTAAGCGTAAACAGAAATAAGATATTAGATCTTGCAGACGATGCAACAAACCCAATTACGGGTGAGCACTTTTCAATTGATCATCTTGATGTGGGTGGATTAGGACAAACACGCTTTATTCTAAAAAAAGATGGCGGATTAGGTGATATTTACTCAACTACAGAGCTGGCACGCGACAGTAATGGAGATATTTACATTGATGAAAACGGTGATATACAATCAACAAAAATCAACCAACTTAACGACTATATTAACTTAGGAAGTGTTTTCCCCAAATCAAACATGGGATGGAAAAACGATTTTAGATATGGTAACCTGAGTTTGGGGGTTTTATTTACAGCTCGTTTTGGTGGAGTAGTATTCTCTCGTACACAAGCTGCTATGGACTATTACGGTGTTTCTGAAGCATCTGCTTTTGCACGTGATAATGGTGGTGTTATAGTTAATGGAGGTGATAATATCTCTGCCGAGAAGTGGTATACAACTATTGGTAGTGGGGATGCAGTTTCACCGTATTACATCTACGATGCAACAAACGTTAGACTACAGGAAGCCAGCATAAGCTATTATTTCCCTCGTGAGATGTTTAAAAATGTTGCGGATGTTGCACTTTCTATAACCGGAAGAAACCTGTTAATGATATATTGTAAAGCACCATTTGATCCGGAGTCAGTTGCAACCACTGATAATTTTTATCAGGGAATGGACTACTTTATGACGCCTTCTACCAGAAGTTTCGGTATGAACTTAAGAGTTACTTTTTAAATTGAAAAGACTATGATAAAATATTACAAACATATTAGTATAGTAATCATCGTGTTAATGAGTATAACACTAAATACAAGTTGCACAGATGGATTCGAAGATATCAATAAAGACCCCTACGGAGTTACCAAGGAAGAAGCTTCGCGCGATGCCTATAGCGAAAGCGCAGCTATGCTTGCAATGCAAAGTTGGGTTGTACCTACGTTCCCCAATGCAAGTCAATTTACCGAATGTCTATTAGGTGGTAACTGGGGAGGTTATTTTGCAGATTCAAATCCGGGATTCAATGGTAAGAACTTTGCTACTTATCGTCCCGAACCTGACTGGAATAAAGTGCTATTTACCGATATTATTACAAACTTCTATCCAAATTATAATGCACTTAAAGAGGTAACTGATGATGAAGTGCTGATTTCTGTAGCAGAAATTTGCAAAGTCTCTGCAATACATCGTATTACGGATGCATATGGTCCGATTCCATACTCAAAAATTGGAGAAGACGGAGAGCTTAATTCACCATTTGATTCACAGGAAGAGGTTTATAGAACCATGTTTGAGGAGCTGAATAATGCAATAGATATTCTAACCGTAAGACAAGCTGAATCGTTCAGTTCAAATGCTGATAAAGTGTTTAACGGAAATATAATTGCATGGATAAAATTTGCTAACTCAATGAAGTTACGTTTGGCTATGCGTCTTTCATATGCTGCACCTGACTTAGCGCAACAAATGGCAGAAGAGGCGGTTGCACATGAAGTTGGTGTTATGGAGTCAAATTCAGATAATGCTAAAATTGCAGGATTTGGAAAAGATGGAAACCCACTACATCGTATTATGTATCTATGGAACGGAGGTGACTCAAGAATATCAGCAGATATAACAACATATATGAATGGTTTTCAAGATCCAAGAAGAGAAAAATATTTTACTCAATCAGTATTTGACGAAGAGGACAATGTGAATCAAAATGGATACTATGGATTACGTTCAGGAATTATGATACCTGCTGCTCAAGAAGCTCAAAAATACTCTAATTATAATTGCACGCCAACCACTCCAATGCTTTGGATGAATGCAGCAGAAGTAGCATTCTTAAGAGCCGAAGGAGCACTTAGAGGTTGGAATATGGGAGCTGAAAATGCTCAAGCATTTTACGAAAAAGGTGTTCAACTTTCGTTTCAAGAGTGGGGTGTAGATGGAGCAAATAATTACTTGTCAAATACAATAAACACACCTATTCAATATATCGACCCAATGGCTAAGAATAGCTATAACGGAAGCATAAGCAATATTACAATTGCATGGGATGAGAGCGCTGACTTTGAAGATAACCTTGAGCGAATCGTAACTCAAAAGTGGATTGCTATTTTTCCATTAGGCTTAGAGGCTTGGGCAGAACATCGTAGAACAGGATATCCCGACTTAATGTCTGTGGTTGTAAATAATAGCGGAGGAGTTGTTAATACAACTCAAGGTCCTAAACGTCTTGCTTATCCCGGCGAAGAGATTACAACTAACGAAGAGAATGTCAGGTATGCAATTGATAATTATCTTAAAGGTCCCGATAATATGGCAACTCGTGTATGGTGGGATGCTAAATAATAAAAACTGAAGAAAATATGACTAGTATTAAAAATATAAAAAGAGCACAATGGATGCTTATATTATTAGCCACAGTAATTTTTACTGCTTGTAGCGATTGGACAGATATTGAGTCTGTTACAGTTAACGAGGCTGACATTACAAAGCAAAATCCTGTACTTTATGTCGAATACTTAGAAAGTCTGAGATTATATAAAAAATCAGACCATAAAGTAATAATAACCTGGTTTGATAACAGTAACAAAACGCCACTAAGTAGAGCTCACCATATCGAAATTCTTCCGGATAGTATAGATATAGTTTCTATAATACATCCCGAAAATCCTGCTCAATTTGAACTGGAGCAGATGGAAAAAGTACGAAGTGAAAAAGGGACAAGGTTTGTGTATGATATGGATTTCGAGTCAATCAAGCTGATCTACGAAACAAAAGTGACAGAACTAGAAGAAAATGCTTCCGAAGAAGGTGCAACGAATCTAGAAATACCAACTTTTGTTGAGTTTCTTGTTGACACCGTAAATTATATATTACCATTAGCTGAAACATTTAATTATGATGGTATAATCATTGGCTATAAAGGTAAGAATACTTTATTTATGGATGAAGCTGAAAAACAGCTGTATACCTTATACGAAAAGGCTTTTATAGGTATTGCACTCGATTGGCAAGAGAGAAATAGTGAAAAAATGATTCTCTTTAAAGGATTACCTCAAAATGTACTGAATAAGAGTATATTAGAAAAGTGCAAGTACATTATAATCCCCTCATCTGATGCAGGTAACAGTGCAAAACTAGACTACAACATTCTTACAGCAAACGTTGAAAATGTTCCATCCGATCGATTCATCGTTTCAGTTGAAACCGTTTCACTTGATAAGGATGATGTGAAAACCGGATATTGGGCAGATGGAGTTACAAGAGCTGTATATGGTGCTGCTCAATGGGTAGCTTCAAGTCACAATGGATATGATGTTGTTGGTCTGGGGGTAAATAATGTTAATAATGATTATTATAACATTGCGCGAATATATCCCTATACTCGCGATGCGATAACTTTAATGAACCCATCTCCAAAAAAATGACAATAATGAAATTACATAGTAAAATATTTACACTACTGCTTACGGCATTATTAATATCAAGCTGTCAAAGCGACGGAGGTTTTGATAATAAACTTTATATTAAAAGTAATACTAAAACTGGTGAAATCCTTTTTACAGGAGGTGAAAGTGATCAGATAAGAGTATTGCAAGCCGAAATAGCAATGCCTGCAGCACAAGATATAAAGGTGATGTACAGAGTTGACCAATCATTAGTTAACAGGTACAATGAAGCCTTTTACGATAACGCAGAATTGCTGCCTGCTGACAATTATGAGTGGATAGAACCCGAAGCTATTATAAATGCAGGAGGTGTCATGTCTACCGAGGCATCAATTCTTTTTAAGAATTTTTCTTCACTAAATCGTGATAAGGTTTATGTATTGCCGGTAACAATTTCGGATACCAATATTGATATCCTACCAAGTAAACGTACTTATTATTACGTTATAAGAGGCGCCTCACTAATAAACGTTGTAGGAGATATTGATGAAAACTATTTATCAGTAAACTGGGCAAACCCGGCTGTTTGCAACAACCTTTCGCAAGTTACAATGGAGGCATTGATTAGAGTACGTAATTTTGACAAAATGATTAGTACAGTAATGGGTATAGAGGGCAGTTTCTTGATTCGTATTGGAGATGCCAACTTCCCATCTAACCAAATTCAAATTGCAACAAATAGAGGTAATTTTCCAAACTCCGATTCAAACAAAGGATTGCCGGTAAATGAATGGGTACATATTGCATTAACATTAGACACATCTAACGGTCAGATAATTGTATACGTAAACGGCAAAAAACAATCAGAGGGTACGTCAAGTGTAACAAGCGTAAATCTTGGCAGCAGTGGTTTCCATATTGGAAAGTCTTATGACGATAACCGATGGTTGGCCGGTGAAATATCTGAATGCAGAATATGGAATACTGTACGCACACAAGAAGAAATTGCAGATAATCCATACTATGTTGATCCTAACTCCGAAGGCTTAGTAGCATACTGGAAGTTTGATGATGGAGCCGGTTCAACAGTAAAGGATCACACACCTAACGGAAATCATGCTGTAGCTAACAGTCCATTAAAATGGACATCTGTAAAACTACCCGAAGCAAATAATTAATTTACATGAATAATTATTTTGATATTATGAATAAAGCAATAATAAACAAAACAAAATTCTTTACACTATTAATACTTATATCATTAGGTATGTTAAATGCCTGTGATGAAAGTATTAATCTTGCAGAGATTGACGAAACTACATATGAAGTTACTAGCGATGTGATAGGATATATCACAAACAGCAAGGGCAACCTTAAGCAAAGCTCCATTGACTTTAGAGATAGCGGATCAGAGGAAATATTAATTGGTCTAAATTCCAATGCACCGGGCAATATAACTGTATCATTAGATATCGAACCTTCGCTTTTGGATGCATACAACAAAGCATACGATACGGATTATCAATTATTTCCAACAAATGCTGTAACTATTCCCGAGCAAGCAACTATTGAAAAAGGCAAGAAAACTTCAAATAAAGCTACAGTAGAGTTTGTAACAACAGAGGAGCTTGAAACAGGTAAAACATATGTAATACCTTTAAAGGCTAAACTAGTTTCAGGAGATGTTAAACTATCGGAAACAGAATCAAACTATATCATTTTAGTTAATGACTTAAGTAAAATCCCCACTGCAGCAAAATCGACCGGGATAAAAATTATCAGCTGTATGGAGGTAAACGACACAAATCCACTTAATAATCTTTGCTTCACTATGGCCAGCAATGGTAAGCCATTGATTGATATGGTGATTCTGTTTTCTGCAAATATTAATTACGATAATGAAACCGGAAAAGTATTTGTTTACAACAACCCTAATGTACAACACATATTAGACAATAAGGAAAAATACTTAAAACCATTACAGGATAGAGGTATTGATGTTGTTTTGGGCATACTTGGTAATCACGACCGTTCGGGTGTAGCAAACCTAAGCGATGAAACTGCGCGTCATTTTGCACAGGAGCTTAAAATAATGTGTGATGCTTATAATCTCGATGGAGTTTTCTTTGATGATGAATATTCAGCTTATCAATCACCTCCACCTCCAGGTTTTGTATATCCATCAAATGCAGCAGCTGCACGTCTTTGTTATGAAACCAAGAAAGCAATGCCTGACAAACTTGTAACGGTTTATGTATATAGTCGTACAAGAACATTGCCTGCTGTTGATGGACACGATTCGGGCACATTCGTCGACTATGGAATCCATGATTACGGAGGCAGTTCAGATCTCAGCTCTAACTATCCCGGACTACCCAGATCGGGTATGGCGCTATATTCTCAAGAATATGCTCAAGGAAGAACAACATCAGAAGCCAACCTAAGACGTTTGCGTGATAATGGATATGGAGCACATATGATATTTGCAATGGATCCATTAAGATCAAATTTCACCTACAGTCAAAAACCATCAATGGAACGAATTGCCAAAGTATTATTTGATGATGAATTGGTATATGATGGAAAGCCATTTCCAAAAGATTGGTAATTGATCTAAGAATAAAAAATAATATGAATTATATGAAAAAAATAAAATACAAAGCAATACTTGGAGTTTTATTGCTCTCATTTCCTGTTCTGATGCTCTTTTCCTGTAGCGACAAAGAGGATGTGATTATAGAATCTGAGAAATTAGATTTGGTTTTAGAAGAGGATCAAATTGATATTAAGATAGGAAATCAGGTAGAAATAAATATAGTTGAAGGAAACAATGCATATAAAGTATTTTCTTTAAATGAAGATATTGTGGGTGCAACAATTTCCGGAAACAAAATAGTAATGAACGCATTAGAAATTGGTAAAACAGCTATCATAGTATCTGATGGAGCCGGTATTTATCGTACACTCAACATAAAATCCTACAAATATGAAACACCTATCATTGAAATTAATAATGTCAACTTTAAAATACCGATTGGTAATTCTAAAAGCACGACAATAAAAATTTTGGAAGGTAATGGCGGATATAAAGCTGAAAGTAGCAACCCTGAAATTGCATCTGTAAATGTAGTGGGTGATACACTACTTAACATAACCGGATATAAAGAGGGGAAAGCTATAATAACAATATTTGATGGCATTGATTTTGTGAGCTCAAACGTCGAAGTTGAAATTACAGAAACTACAGACCCATATAATGAGCTAGAGCTTGAAGAAATAATGGAAAAGGAAGATCTATGCTATGTGTTTAGTAATCAGTCAGTATTAAACTCTACTACATACTATACACTATTAAACAGAATTGAAGGCGGAAGAAATCTATATGGATGGGATTATTACAACTTTTACTATCTGAAAATTTATTTTGAAGGAGATAAAGAGGTAGGTATAAAAGAGAATTCCTCTCTTTTATTTAGATACTCATCAACAAACTTATCTGCTGATTCAATTAATTTTGAAATTATCAAAAATGATGGTGAAAAGATATGGGCTGTATTTTCATTTATTCAAAATGAAAAGCTAGAGTATGGATACTTTATACAAAAGATAAACCCATAAAACTCAATACATTTAATAACTATGATGATTTAATCATCAATTAAAAAGTAGACTGATTTTGAATTAGTCTACTTGGTAGTGTAAATTAAACTGTGTCAGGTTTCATTTTTATAATTAATTTGGCATCATTTATTAATGGGTAATGCCGAGACCTGAGTTTTAGTTGGTCAAAAACGGTTAGGGGTCGATCCCCTAATCGTTTTTAACTATCAATGGTTCAAAAGCTTCGCCATCGTTTAGTTGGTCATCAGCAAAACTAATTAAATATATTGAAATCCTTGTATTATTATTTAATTAAATCAATAATTTAAATCTTTCAGGAAAAAGAATAGCCAGCTGCTGTGCTGTCTGACCCCAGTTGTGTAGTGGCATTACCCATTTTTTTCGGATATTGCGATAAGCCAGGTAGACTAGTTTTTCCAATGCGGTATCGTTGGTGAATACTCCCTTATTTTTGGTCACCTTTCGTATTTGGCGATGATACCCTTCAACTATGTTGGTAGTATATATAAGACGCCTGATTGAGTCTGTATATTGAAAATAAGATGATAATTTATGCCAGTTGTCGCGCCAAGATTTAATAACCAATGGATATTGCTCACCCCAGTTCACCTCTAAATTGTCTAATTCATCTTCTGCTGTTTCACGGTTTATAGCCTGATAAACCAGCTTGAGGTCTTTCATGAAAGCCTTTTGATACTTACTGGCAACATATTTAAGTGAGTTGCGTATCTGATGAACAATGCAGCTCTGAACAATAGTTTCAGGAAAAACGCTATTAATGGCATCCGAGAAGCCTGTCAGATTATCGGTACTGGCTATTAAAATATCTTGTACTCCACGAGTCTGCAAATCTGTAAGGACAGATAGCCAAAAATTGGCTCCTTCACTCTTGGAGATATACATTCCTAACAGGTCTTTATGTCCGTTGCGATCAACACCAAGTACATTATAAATAGCACGAGTAGCAGGACGATTCTTGTCATCCATCACTTTGTAATGAATAGCATCCATCCATACAATGGGATAAACCGATGATACGGTCCGCTACACCTTCTGCCAATATACGTTCGCGCTTCTTTATAAACTCAGGTTCAAACCGAGATTCTCTGTCACGAGGGGTTTGAACCGTTACCTCGCCAAGTGAGGTCTGAACTTGTTTACGGTTATAACCATTGCGGCGGTTACCACTTAAACGCTCTTCATCATCCATGTGAGCATCCATTTCACCTTCAAGAGCAGCATTAAGAAGGTTTTCCAATAAAGGGGCAAATGCACCGTCTTTGTCCAAGAGAGGCTTGCCCGATTTTAACTGCTCCAGCGCCTTAGCTTGAAAGGACTTGTAATCAAAATCTTCCATAATATAAACTGTTTAGTAAAAGTAATAAAAAATTGTTTTTATTCTTTGACACAGTTTAATTTACAGTCTCGTCTACTTTTTTTCTGCAATCCTTTTCACCTCTTCTAATCCTTTAGTAAATCCTTCGCTCATATCTTGTTCATACTCTTCACTGATATCAAGAGAAATCACCAAAGTAGTAACACCATCAATTTCTTTAAGCTCATATTTTTCGAACCCACTTATACCAAAACTATTACCTTCAACTCCATTTACAATATCTGCAAGATGATTAAAAATCACCTCTTTTGGAACATCAAGTTTTGTAATAGTTGATATTAATCCATCGTTGTTGGGACCCAAGAATAATGTTTTTCCACCCACTTTCCAATCAGATTCATATTTAGAGCTTGGCGCAAAATGTTTTGTCCATTCACTATAATTATCTTTATCCCACAGCGCATCCCATACCTTTTGGATAGGAGCGTTTATTTCTTTTTTAAAAGTAATTGTTTTCATAACATACTTAAAACTTATAATGACTGACAGTTTAAAATTTTCATCTTAAAAACCATTTAATTCTGTACGTTAAAGTAAAGTTAAGCATAGGGCATCAATTAAACACTTTTCGAAGCAGGAGGATTCAGATCATCTGTAAGTCTATCAAACCACTCGTTGTCTGTCATATTAATATTATTGCCCAATTACTCCTGTTACTGCAATATTTATATTAGTAATTAAATTGATACTATAACTAAACAGATAAAACAAACTAATTGTTTGAGAAAAAATGATGGTAAAATTATAAAAGATGGTAATAGTACTCTCATGATATTATTGCTACGATGAAAAAACACAATATCTTACACTAAGGCAAAAATTGATTTATTATTAAATAAAAAAAGCTTAATTTTGTGCCTAATTTATATCCAATCACATGAAAATATCTAAAATACCATTACTAGGACGAGTAGTCATTGCCATTATACTTGGAGTATTACTAGGTCAGTTTGTGCCATTTTGGTTTGCACGTATATTTGCAACTTTTAATGACCTCTTTGGCAACTTCTTATCATTTCTTATTCCAATAATTATTGTAGGATTGGTTGCTCCGGCTATTGGAGAGCTTGGAAAAGGAGCAGGACGCTTATTGCTTATTACAACCTTGATAGCATATGCATCCACACTATTTTCGGGATTCTTTACATATATCTCATGTCAAATGACATTCCCTACAATTCTAGATGGTATTTCGTTCCCAACCGTAGCTGCAGATGCATCTAATAGTGTACCTGAAACCTATTTCTCTATAAATATGCCACCACTGTTAGATGTAATGTCAGCATTAATATTCTCATTCTGTATTGGTATAGGATTATCGTTAATAAAAGGAGACACACTTCAGGATGCTTTCGTTGATTTTAGAGATATTGTAACTCTAATAATAGAATCTGTAATTATTCCTCTCTTGCCTATTTATATATTTGGAATGTTTTTGAGCATGACAGTTAGTGGTCAGGTATATTCTGTAATACTATTATTTTTAAAAGTAATAATTGTAGTGTTCGTATTGCATGTTCTTGTCCTGCTAATACTGTTTTCTATAGCCGGGATTGTATCTAAGCGCAACCCATTAAAATTACTAAAAACCATGATGCCTGCGTATGCAACAGCGTTGGGCACCTCATCATCGGCTGCGACAATTCCTGTAACACTAAATTGTACACTTAATAACAGAGTAAGCGAACCCATTGCATCATTTACGATTCCACTTTGTGCAACTATCCACCTACCCGGAAGTACTCTCAAAATTGTAGCCTTCTCTATCGCATTTATGTATTTCTCAGGGATGCCCGTTGAGCTTGGAACATTTGTTGAATTTATCTTCCTAATAGGAATAGCCATGATAGCAGCGCCGGGAGTGCCGGGAGGAGCAATAATGGCTGCAATTGGAATAATTCAAAGTGTATTGGGGTTCAACGAAGAACTAATTGCTATGATGATTACTGCATACTTGGCAATTGACAGCTTTGGGACTGCATGCAACGTTACCGGTGATGGTGCAATAGCAATAATAATGGACAAAATTGCAGGGAGAAAAGTTAAAACCATTTAATTGAATTTCTGCTGATGTTTATATTCTGTTGATATTTATATTCTGCTGTTCTACCTGCAATTTCAGTAAAAACAGCACCAAACCGGCGCAAGAGTAGCAATAGAGTTGATATTATTGAATCTCTTACTATTTCAGAAAAACAGCATCAAATGATTCTCATATTTCAATTTTTAGAAAAAATAACATATTGTCATGCAAGATTTCTTCAAATTGTGATTTAATAGTTAATAGAAAATGTTTAGAATTAAGAATTAGGAAAAAGCAATGAATTCGAAATTTGTTTTGAAACTATTAAAACTACAAAATTATGAAAACTACAAAATTTATTTTAGCGGCACTTATTTTATTAGGTATAATTGTACTGCCATCATGTCTTAACGACGATGATGATGATCTAAATTTACTCTATCCCAACGCACTGGTAACAGTTAAAGAGGCAGCTGATGAGACAGTTTTTTTTCAGTTAGACGATAACACAACATTGTTGCCCGTCAATATTACAACTCACCCATATAATTCTAAAGAGGTTAGAGCGCTTGTAAATTATAATGAATTAGATGATCCTAGTGGCATATATGACAAGTCGGTTCATGTAAATTGGATAGACAGCATCAGAACAAAGCCCATGGCGCCCAACTTGGGAGACCAAAACGACGAGGTGTATGGCGTCGATCCTGTTGAAATCGTAAACGATTGGGTAACAATTGCCGAGGATGGATATCTAACTCTTCGTTTCAGAACTATATGGAGCCATAGGGGTATCACTCATCACGTAAATCTCATCCCAACAAACAATCCCAATAATCCATATGAAGTTGAGTTCAGACATGATGCCAAAGGCGATGTTACAGGTAGAATTGGTGATGGGCTAGTAGCGTTTAAGCTTGATAATCTTCCGGATACAGAAGGAGAAACAGTTAAATTGAAGTTGATATGGGAATCATTTAACGGTGCAAAATCGGCAGAGTTTGATTATCGTACACGTGCTGCTACAGTGGCATCTTCAGCATCAATTGCAGTAGAACGAAGCGTTGTTCCAATAAAATAACCGATTATTAAAAGTAGGTTGTATTTTTGAACTAAAGTACAACCTAACTTTTTATATATATGATCCTATTCAGATCATAATGTAAATGACAAAAGAGGAAAAGAAAGAGCAGGAACACATTCGTCAAATTGTGCAAGGCAACAAGCTTGCAATGAAGAAGTTCTACGACAATCACTCAGGGTACCTTACTGCGGTGTGTGCTCGCTACATGTCTAATAAAGAGGATGTTAAAGATGTGTTACAGGAGAGTTTTCTGAAAATATTCAATGCCATACATAAATTTGAATATAGGGGAAAGGGATCACTTAGGGCATGGTCGGCGCGCATAGTAGTAAACGAAGCATTAAAAATGATAAAGCAGTATAATAAAATGCAACTAACAAACCTTCCAAGTTGGGAGCTTCCCGACCCGGTTGATGAGGTTGAACCGGATATCGAGGATATCCCTGCTTCAGTTATAATGGAAATGATTAAAACACTTCCAACCGGATACCGTACGGTTTTCAACTTATATATTTTCGAAGAAAAATCTCATAAAGAGATTGCATCAATATTAAACATATCGGAAAATACTTCCGCATCACAGTTTCACAGAGCAAAAGCCCTATTAGTAAAAGAGATAGAGTTATATAGAATAAAATTAAAACAAAATGAGCAATCAGTGGCAGAATAACTTGCGCAATCGGTTGGATGATCATGAGGAAGCTCCTCCTGAAGGATTGTGGGAAAGCATCGAAGGATATATTGATATCGATAGCAAAGTGCAAGTAATGCCTGCTGTAAAAAAACAGAGGATATGGGGTCTTAGCATAGCTGCAGCTGCTGCAATTGCAATTGTTATGTTCATGATTTTTAGGTACAATCTTACTGATAGTCAGGAGACAATAGAGTATGTGAAAGAAGAGATGAAATCATCATTATCAGAGAAAAGTATAGGGATAGAAAAAACTGTAGAAGGAGAAAATCTATTAATAGCAGAAAAAGTCTCAGGATTAGAAAAAGCTTCAGAATTAGAAGTGATTGAAATGATAGGAGATGTTTCAGGAAAAGTAGAGATTGAAGGCAAAGGAGATGTAGTAGGTAAAAAAGAAATTGAAGCTAAAGGAGAAGTTTTAGGCCAAGGAGAGGTTTCAAAGATAGAAGGAGCAGTAGAAAAAGAAGGGGTAAGCAAAATAGACGAAGCAGATAAAAATATGGAAATAAAAGATCAGCTATTTGCTATGTCAACTCAAAATATTGTTCAAAAACAATCAAAATGGCAAACAAATATATCAATGACAAACATGCCTTCGGGTGCATCAGAAACATATATCGGATACAGAACATTTGCACTTGGAGAAATAGTTAATGAGCAGTACAACATAATGTCAAAATATTTAGAGCCAGAAGCTTATACAAGTGTTGAGCATAGTTGGCCAATAACGGTTGGACTCACATTCAAGTACAACATCAATGAAAGATGGAGTGTTGGTAGCGGACTAACTTATTCACTGCATAAATCTAAACTTCGTTCCGAAAGCAACAATTATTATTACGATGATCGTCAAACTCTTCATTATATCGGAGTACCAATAACAATATTTTATTCAATTTGGCAGAACGATAAAATATCAACTTATATATCGGGTGGTGGTCAAGCGGAAAAGAATATTTCAGGCAGGCTTCATTCAAACTTCTATATGGATAATCAGCTAGAGCTGAAAGATAGCAGGAAAATATCTATAAAAGAGTTACAATGGTCGGTCAACTCATCAGTTGGAGTTGAATATAAGATTTCAAACGTGGTAGGATTATATGCAGAGCCCGGAGTTTCCTATTATTTTAAAAATAATACCGATTTAGAAACAATTTATAAAGACCAACCGTTTATATTTAACTTAAGACTTGGTTTAAGACTTAGCTTTAACTAGACTGTAAAATAAAATGAAGCCAAATTAATTATAGGAATGAAACCTGACACAGTTTAATTTACACTATTGGGAAAAGATGTTATCTTTGTGAGTAAATAATTAACACACCTTATTTAGAGGTGTTGTATATAAATTGTTTAATAAAAGATCATATAATTGACCTAAAACACAATAATTATGTCAAAATCTTTTACCCATCTTTTCATTTTTGCTTTTGTAGTGATAGCATTTAACTCATGCTCAGTTATGATTCCGCTACAAACTAATTTAAGTGATCAGACAATGTTATTAGCAGAGAATAGAAATATTAAGGCTAATTATACATTAGAATCGTATATTCATAATGGATTTATTCCTTATGTTGCTGTGCAAAAAAATGGTGTTGAGAAAACGCAAAATAATTCTTATAAATATGATACCGAAACTGCTTTTACTAAAGTATGGGATTCATATTTTACTAATAAATTTAATCCTTACTCAAAGGATCAGATGGATGTAGAGATTACTCTTAAATTCATAACTTTGAAGGAGCAGGCAATGACTTCAATTGGATATACTTTGTTTACAGGCACTGAGAGAATGAATATGGAAGCAGTTGCAATTTTTAATTTTCTTGTTGATTATCACGGGCAAGTATATGAAAAGGAAGTAGAGGTTGTAGCTTCAGATTATAACGAATCGCAACAGATATCATCGGGCGATAATTATTACACGAAAAGACTTACTAACCCGACACAACAGAAGGCTATTCTTTTAGAAACATGCTTTAATAATTCGATAATTCAATTTGAGAATTTTTTGAGAATGATAATGATGACTGATAAAGAAAGGGAGTAGCCCTATTTAAGGTAGTGTAAATTAAACTGTGTCAGGTTTCATTTTTATAATTAATTTGGCATCATTTATTAATGGGTAATGCCGAGACCTGAGTTTTAGTTGGTCATCAGCAAAACTAATTAAATATATTGAAATCCTTGTATTATTATTTAATTAAATCAATAATTTAAATCTTTCAGGAAAAAGAATAGCCAGCTGCTGTGCTGTCTGACCCCAGTTGTGTAGTGGCATTACCCATTTTTTTCGGATATTGCGATAAGCCAGGTAGACTAGTTTTTCCAATGCGGTATCGTTGGTGAATACTCCCTTATTTTTGGTCACCTTTCGTATTTGGCGATGATACCCTTCAACTATGTTGGTAGTATATATAAGACGCCTGATTGAGTCTGTATATTGAAAATAAGATGATAATTTATGCCAGTTGTCGCGCCAAGATTTAATAACCAATGGATATTGCTCACCCCAGTTCACCTCTAAATTGTCTAATTCATCTTCTGCTGTTTCACGGTTTATAGCCTGATAAACCAGCTTGAGGTCTTTCATGAAAGCCTTTTGATACTTACTGGCAACATATTTAAGTGAGTTGCGTATCTGATGAACAATGCAGCTCTGAACAATAGTTTCAGGAAAAACGCTATTAATGGCATCCGAGAAGCCTGTCAGATTATCGGTACTGGCTATTAAAATATCTTGTACTCCACGAGTCTGCAAATCTGTAAGGACAGATAGCCAAAAATTGGCTCCTTCACTCTTGGAGATATACATTCCTAACAGGTCTTTATGTCCGTTGCGATCAACACCAAGTACATTATAAATAGCACGAGTAGCAGGACGATTCTTGTCATCCATCACTTTGTAATGAATAGCATCCATCCATACAATGGGATAAACCGGATCAAGTGGACGAGTACGCCAGGACTGAAGCTCAGGTAGCACACGGTCAGTAATGGAGCTTATTGTGTCGGCTGAAACACGATTGCCAAGGTTCTCCTCCATCCAGTCACTGATCTCTCTGGTGCTGTTTCCAAGAGCGTATAAACCGATGATACGGTCCGCTACACCTTCTGCCAATATACGTTCGCGCTTCTTTATAAACTCAGGTTCAAACCGAGATTCTCTGTCACGAGGGGTTTGAACCGTTACCTCGCCAAGTGAGGTCTGAACTTGTTTACGGTTATAACCATTGCGGCGGTTACCACTTAA
The DNA here is from genome assembly GCA_041859795.1 of Fermentimonas sp. GTDB lineage: Bacteria > Bacteroidota > Bacteroidia > Bacteroidales > Dysgonomonadaceae > Proteiniphilum. The sequence goes on along the minus strand of JBFLFV010000002.1, from coordinate 154,960 downwards.
ACGCTCTTCATCATCCATGTGAGCATCCATTTCACCTTCAAGAGCAGCATTAAGAAGGTTTTCCAATAAAGGGGCAAATGCACCGTCTTTGCCCAAGAGAGGCTTGCCCGATTTTAACTGCTCCAGCGCCTTAGCTTGAAAGGACTTGTAATCAAAATCTTCCATAATATAAACTGTTTAGTAAAAGTAATAAAAAATTGTTTTTATTCTTTGACACAGTTTAATTTACACTACCATATAAAAAATTAGCCATAAAAAGCTTACTTTTGTTTTGGATAAGGAACTAATAATAATTTTTGAATAATTATTTTAGTTGGGTATGATTAAGTATTAAACTAATGTCTCTATAATGAACTATTTAAAACTTTTGTTTAACTTAGTGGTCAGATTATTTAATGAATCACCATAAATACATTTTTTAATTAATTGAATTTATTTACCGAGCTATTGTTTTATTAAGAACTAAGATTTATTAATGTTTAGTTGATGAAAAATTTAAACTATTATGAAACTCTTTATTTAAGTATAGTTTTGGAAGATAATCATGAAGCATTCAAAAAACTGTTTTATGAGTTTTATCCATCCCTATGCGTTTTTGCCGGTAGATATATTTCTTCTTCAGAAACATGTGAGGATGTAGTGCAAGATGTTTTTTTTAATATTTGGAAAAACAGGAAAAGCCTTAATATCCATTCTTCTTTTCGAAACTTTTTGGTAACTAGTGTTAGAAATAAATGTACTGATTATCTTCGAAAACAATCTTCTCACAAACGGCATATGGAGAGTTATTCTTTATATTCTTCATCACCTTCTCCCGACGATATTTATACAATAAATGAATTAGAGGGGATGCTTAAAATAGCTTTAGATAAATTGCCACCAAACGTTCAAACAGCATTTAGTATGAGCCGTATTCAAAAAATGACTTATAATGAAATAGCCGCTGAAATGGATGTTTCACCCAAAACTGTAGAAGGTTATATTAGCCAAGCATTAAAGCTATTAAGAGAAGATTTAAAAGATTATCTTTTATTAGGTGTTATATTCACTCACTTGTTAAAATAACGTTTTATTTATTTTACATACATTAACATAGGGTAAAATCTATATTATGCGTCTAGTTAGTATATATGGCTTTTTAAATGCTTTTTTGTTTCCATTTAATACGATTAATAATAATTGAAAACTAACGAATCTTTCATATTATCTTATATCAAAGGCACTCTCTCTGCATCGGAGATGAATGAATGCGATAATCTTATGAACACTTCATCTGAATTTGCTCTAAAAGTAAATCAAATAAAGAAAACTTATTACCTTTTTGATAATTTAGAAGCACAGAGAGAAGTTGATACAGATTTTGCTTGGCAAAAATTACATAAGAAGATTCGATTTGACAAAGGCAGAAAAGTAATATGGAACTTTTCAAGGAATGCAGCAGCTATTTTGTTACCATTATTTTTAATTATACAATTTGTTGTTCAACCTATTTTAAAAGAAGCTCCTAAACAAGAAATTATAACACTTTATTCAGCTCCGGGTATTGTTGCAAAAGCTGTATTGCCTGATGGTAGTGTTGTGTGGCTAAATTCACAAAGTGAATTAACCTACCCGCGTGTATTTCAAGGTAATGAGAGAACTGTGCAGTTAATAGGGGAGGCATATTTTAAAGTCGTCTCTGATGATAAAAATAGATTTAATGTTGTTACAGCAGATAAAACTGTGGTAAGTGCTTATGGAACTGAGTTTAATGTAAACGCATACAGTGAAGACTCTCAATATACTATAACATTAACTAAAGGAAATTTAGATGTTTTGCTAACCAACTTATCATTGAAGCAAACAATAACACCTAATCAAAAAGTTGTTGTTGACAAACATTCAGACAATTTCAAAGTTCTTGATACCGATACATATGTTGAAACAGCATGGAAAGATGGGAAAACGGTGTTTAGAAGAGAAAATATTGTAAATATTGCATCGAAACTATCTAGAAAGTTTGGTGTGAAAATAGTTGTCGAAGGTAATGTTTCAAAAGATTATCAGTTTACAGCAACTTTTACCGACGAGTCTCTGGAAGAGGTTTTAGAGTTGTTGAAGCTTTCAACTTCAGTTGATTATTCAATATCAAAACAACAAAAACTTCAAAATGATACAGTATCTCAAAGAATAATAACCCTAATATGTAAATAAATAATAATCTTAATGATAAAATGAAAACATAAATGTAAAAACCTAAAAACAAAAATAAGGAGAAGGAATTTAATCCTTCCCCCAATAATAATATTGATGTAAGGAAAATATTAACAGACCTTCATCAATAAAGTTACTAAACTGCTGTTTTAATTTAATAACAATGTAAATATATGAACAAATTCTTAAACCTCAAAGGAGCACATCCTCTTTGTGCTCTATTTCGTAAATCGACTTTTTTTATTAGAGTCTCTTTCGTGTTATTATTTATGGTTGCTTTTCAACTAAATGCCAAGAATACTGATTCTAAAAATGTTAGAATATCTTTGGATATGAAAAATTGCTCCATAGAAGAAGTTTTGCAGAATATTGAAAAAAAATCAGATTATTACTTCTTGTATAGTAATCAATTGGTAAATGTTGACAAAACTGTTAGTGTGAAGTTTGATAATGCTGCAATTTCTGTGGTGTTAGATCGTTTATTTGCATCTCAAGATGTGGATTATGAAGTTAAAGGTTCGCAGATTGTCTTAAAACCTAAGACTGAAACTAAATCAAGTTTTGATTTATTGAAATCTAATCAACAACAAAAGAAAAAAATTAGTGGAAAGGTTGTTGATAAACAGGGTGAAGAGATTATTGGAGCTACAATTATTGAGAAAAATAATCCATCTTTTGGTACTGTTACAGATATTGATGGTGAGTTTACTCTTGATATTCCTGAAGATGTGAAGATTTTAGTTGTTTCTTACATTGGATTCGAATCGCAAGAAGTTTTAATTGATAATAGCTCACATTATAACATAATCTTGAGTGAAACAAACATTGCACTCGATGAAATAGTTGTGACCGCTTTAGGCATCAATCGTGAGAAGAAAGCATTAGGTTACTCGGTGCAAGATGTTAAAGGTGATGCTCTTATCGAAAATCGCACTTCTAATATTGCAACATCTTTAAATGGAAAGATTGCAGGTATGAATATTTCATCAACTTCTTTGCCGGGTGGTTCTAACCGTATAGTTATCCGCGGCAATAACTCAATTTCCGGTAACAATATGCCGTTAATTGTTGTTGATGGTATTCCTTTTGATAATAGTCAGGGTGTTAGTGGTGTTACTGCCAGCTCTTGGGGAACGGGTTTTTCTGATTCAGGTGATGGTTTGTCTATGCTAAACCCTAATGATGTGGAAAATATTTCGGTATTGAAAGGTCCTTCGGCAACCGCTCTATATGGTTCACGTGGTGGTAATGGTGTTATCTTGGTTACTACTAAGAAGGGTAAAAGTGGAAAAACTATTGTTACTTACAATAGCAACTTCTCTTTTGAAAATGTAATGATACAGCCTCAGTTTCAAAATGAATATGGACAAGGTACTGAGGGTGAGTTTATAGCTACCTCGCGCAACTCTTGGGGACCAAAAATGGGTACTGTTGTAACTGACTGGACAGGACAAAGTCGTCCTTTGGAAGCAAAGAATAATAACTTTTCAGACTTCATGAATACTGGAACTGCTTTAACTAATTCTGTTGATGTTGCAGGTTCAGCAGAGAAAATGAACTATCGTGTTGGTTTAGCAAATAGTAATCATAAAGGTGTAATTCCTAACAATAAGCTTAATAAGACTAACTTTTCTATTCGTGCAGAAGGCGAAGTGTTAAAACATCTCACTTTGGATGCTAAACTTAATTATTCTAATCAGAAAGGTGAGGGACGCCCGGAATTATCTGCTTCGGGTTTCAACCCAATTTTTGCTCTGATTTATACTCCCAGGAGTATTAATTTGCACGAGATGAAAGATGTTTTAGATAGTGATGGTAAAATAATTGACTGGTATCCTACACCTCTTACTGTTGTTAATAACCCTTATGCTATTGCAAATCTAACTGGTAATAAAGATGTTACTAACCGCATAAACGGTTTTGCATCACTTACTTATGAAGTTGGCGATTGGATGAAAGCAATGGTTCGCTTTGGTGGTGATACATATGGAAAGAAATATGACAAATGGATTAGACATGGGCTGGTTTCAAGTGCCGGTTATAATAATGGACGTTATGTAGTTAATCAAAACAACATGACTGAGTATAATGCAGACTTCTTGATTACTGCTAACAAAAACAGCATTTTTGATTCAAAGTTATCAGGTTCACTTTCTTTTGGTGGTAACTTGATGAATCGTCAGTATAATAGCATTTATGCAGCTGCCGAGGGATTAAATATTCCTGAACTTTACACTATTCAAAATGGTCAGTCGGTAACCGTTACTACCTATAAATCAGAGAAGGAGGTTCAGTCTCTTTACGGTTTAGGACAGCTGTCGTGGGATAATTATTTGTTCTTTGATATTACTGCTCGCAACGATTGGTCTTCTACCTTACCCGAGAGCAATAGGTCATTTTTCTATCCATCTTATTCACTTGGATGGGTGGTTACTGATATGTTGAATAATTTCAATGTTAATACTCCTCGATGGATTTCTTTCGGTAAATTACGTGCCTCTTTTGCCGAAGCAGGTAATGACACTGACCCATATCAACTATTGTCAATTCTGTCTATAGTTACTAACATGGTAGGTGGACAGATGGGTGTATTAGAACCTTCTACTAAGGCAAATTCTGAGCTTAAACCCGAGATTATAAAAGCAATGGAGTTTGGTGCAGACGTCAGATTCTTTAATAATCGATTAGGTGTAGATGTAACTTACTATGATAAGCGAGCATACAATCAAATAATTACTATGCCATCCTCTATCACTTCGGGGTATAGTGCCAAATATATTAATGCAGGACGAGTAGATAACTGGGGTTGGGAATTACAGGTAAACGCAACACCAATACTTACAAAAGATTGGAACTGGGATACTTGGATAAATTTTGCTAAAAACTCTTCAGAAGTTGTGGCGCTTGCTGATGGGGTTGAATCAATTACACTAGCTCGACCAATGGGACAAAACTGCTATGTTAGAGCAAAAGTTGGTGAGCCTTACGGTCAAATTTACACAAACGGTTTCAAATACGATGATAAAGGAAACCGCCTTGTAGGTGACAATGGTAAATTTGTAACCAGTTCAACACTTCGAGCAAGCGGCAACATGAATCCCGATTGGACAGCAGGTGTTGGTTCTTCCCTCAGATGGAAAAATTTTTCTTTTGGCTTTTTATTTGACATTCGTTATGGTGGCAATATTTATTTACAGTCTATGATGAGACTTCAATCCAATGGTCAGACAATAGAAACTGCAGCAGGGCGTGAAGATTATTATACTTCCGGAAAAGGTATTATCTCTCAAGGTGTAAATGTCAACACAGGTCTTCCAAACACTGTAGAGCTTAGTCCTACCGCTTATTGGGGACAGTTTTATGGTAATATAGAAAATTACATATATGATACTACAAATGTGCGCCTTCGCGAACTTAATTTTTCTTGGTTATTGCCTAACAAATGGTTCAATAACACAGTTGTTAGCGGTGTTAAAGTAAGTGCTGTAGCCAACAACGTAGGATTTTTGTACAATAAACTTCCAGGTTTCGACCCAGAAAGTACATTCTCTACCGGTAATGGACAAGGTATTGAAACTGCAGCCCTGCCTTCTACCCGAACATTTGGTTTCAATCTTAATGTTACATTCTAAAACGATTATAAAAATGAAAAATATATTAAATTTCTTTTTAAGTATTGCTGTTGTGTTATTTGCCTTTATAGGTTGTACCAGTGATTTTAGTGATATTAATATTGATCCAAATAATCCTACTCCAGGTGCTGTTGACCCAAAGTATCAGCTAATTATCATGCAGTCTCGAGGTATCCCTTATGCCAATACTTGGCAGCAAATAGACCAGTTGATGATTAGTACATTGTGCGAATATTCTGCAAATGATCCACTCTCTTGTTCTGATTATAATGTTGATTCGCGTTATATAGACAATTTATGGAGTTTGTCATATACAGTTCTTGCCAATGCTAATTCTTTGATTCATTCCAATGAGACAAATCCATTATTCAACAATGTTGTACAAATGACAAGAATTTGGAAGGCATATGTAATGTTGCGTTTGACTAATTGTTTTGGTGATATTCCTTATTCTGAAGCAGCAAATAACATAGATCAACCTAAGTATGACACTCAGAAAGATATCTACTACCAAATATTTGAAGAGTTGAAAGATGCAGTAAGCAAGTTAGACGAAACTGCAATAAATAACGTAGGTACTTATGACGTTATTTATGGAGGGGATGCGATTAAATGGAAGAAGTTTGCAAATTCTTTACGTTTAAGAATGGCTGTTCGTATTTCAGACGTTGATATTACCAAAGCTAAAGAAGAAGCTCAATCTGCTATTACAGCCGGTGTATTTGAGAATAGAGGTGAAGCTGCTTATATGACTCAAGACGATGGTCTGTTTACACAGAATCCAATTTATTACCATAAAAACTCTGGCGTACTACACATGTCCACTGCTTACAAGCGTTTAGTTATAGGTATTGGGGGAAAAGCATGGCCTACAGCAGCTGACCGAATGGAGAATTTAAACATCACAGAAAACATCATAGCAGCCAAGAATGCCCCTGCTATTGTGGATCCGAGAGCTCCTATTCATTTTGAACCTGCAGGATATGTTGAGCAAACAGCTACTGAAAACATGAAAGGAAATTGGGATGGTACTGATCCGGGACTAGTCTCTTCTGGTGTAGGTGCAGTTATGGAAAACGGGCAGTTTGTTAGTGATTTTTCTAAAATTGGTCCGTGGTTTTATAATACAGTCGACAGAAAATATCCACTTTTTAAATATAGCGAATTGTGCCTGTTGAAAGCAATTGCTATCGAAAGAGGTATTATCAGTGGAAATGCCAAAGAAGCTTATGAAAATGGAGTACGTTCTAATATGATGGAATTCGGAATTCCTGAAAGTGTGATTTCAGAATACCTGGCATCAGATTCGCCCAACTATTACGGCACAACAGCCAGATTTGACCATTTAGAAGGAGAGTGCAATACACGCTTGGATAAAATACTGACTCAAAAATATATTGCTCAGTTCCAGGAAGGTTCTTTTGAAACTTGGGCCGACCATCGTCAGTTTCACAAGCCTACACTGATGCCTTTTGCAAGTGTAAACACAAGTGTGTTTAATATGAATCCAACTGATCAGATTAATAATACACCTAATGCTTATACTAAACGTCTATATTATCCTTCATCAGAATTTACAGTTAATGAAGCTCAAGTTAATGAGGCTGTAGCACGTATGGGAGGTAACAACAGCATACAAAATAATGTATGGTGGGATATTGATTGATTGCATTTCTTAAATTTTTAGGGGAGTTTTTCAATATTTAATTTTTGAAAACTCCCTTGTTGTATTATATTTAAACTCTTTAAACACTATTATTTATGAAGCGCATCCTATTATATATTTTTGTTGCCTGTTTACCGCTGATTTGTCGAGCACAATTTGTAGAAAGTCCATACTTCGGAGAACAGGTATGTAGTTTTGTCTATTCTCCTGATATTATAATTCATATTAATGCACCTGCTAAATCAGAGTTTGATAAAAGTAAGCCAACAAAGTTAGTGTTGTACGCGCTACCCAATGGTAATACAATAGAATGGACTATAGGGAAGTTGCCGGCAGAAGGTGACGATTGGCATTATCATATTCAACATATTGGAGCTCAAACTCGATTTATTAGAGCTAATAATCAAGAGTATAACCTTGTTACTGTATACCTTCAAGCAACTGCAAGAAGTTGGGGAAGTTGGAGAAAAGCAGAGCCTGATAGGGATCCAATAATAAAAGAGTCGGTGGAATATATTCTATCACTTTTCAGTGAATACAATCCTCATATAGAGCTTAATAGTCATAGTGGTGGAGGTAACTTTATATTCGGGTTTATTGATGCTTGTGATGAGATTCCTGCATATGTAAAGAAAATATCTTTCATTGACAGTAATTACAATTGGGATGACGAACGATATGGAGATAAACTGAAAAATTGGCTGGAGTTGTGCACTAATAACGGTTTGTTTGTTGCATGTTATGATGATGCTAATGCTCTGCTTGATGGAAAACCTTTTGTTTCAAGAGAGGGCGGTACTTGGCATCGAACTTATTTAATGCAAAGTTGCCTGAATAAGAATATGAAAAATCTTACATGGGAGAAAACTGAAACTGACAGTATTATTTATTACACAGCAAATAATAAAAAGATTCAATTCTATTCAAGAAAAAATCCGGAACGAAAGATTTATCATACAATACTTGTAGAGCGAAACGGTTTTATTCAATCTGTTTTTTCGGGAACAAGTCAAGAGGGTGATGGTTATCAGTTCATGGGTAAAAAGGCTTATGATGAATTTCGTCAAGATTCAATCGTTATGCCACATATCTTCAATTTTCCTCCAAGGAAGAAAGGAGCAATTACCGGAAATGAATTCGCTTCTTTGGCTCTAAATATGACTTCGGAACAACGTGATTCTGTTGTTTACAAAGAGATAGCACAGGGTAATATACCCGATTCATTTCGTCAGCCGATTTATCTTACTGATAGTTTATTAGACGCAAATGGAGAATTGCATGATGTTACTCTTTGCGTTTTGCCTGATTTTTTGGCAATTGGCACTGATAATGACTTCCTGCGTATTCCGTTACTGATGCGGACCGGCCTGCAGATAGCTGAATTGTATGGTGCTATTTTACCAACGCGTAAGTTATCAGATTTAATACATAAGCATAGTGAGTTAAAACTTACACCAATACCTTTAACTCCTGATTCTTCTATGACTACTCTGCCAAAATTTGTGTATCATAACACTTTAATTGAGGCTGCTCGTCAGACAAATAACTATACATTATCGACATTAGTTGCAGGTCATAAAAAGGATATTGTAATAACTAATAGGATTGCTGATGAGGCGGACAGACTTTTTATTTATGGATGGCATTATCAAAATGGGACTCCAATTCAGCCGCTAAGTGCTGCGCATGGAGCTAGCTATGTCGACTATAGCCATGGTGTTAGGCTGATTCGCGATGAGGTGTTGGTTGATGGCAAGTTACATTCTTTAAAGCAACTCCTGCAGGATCCAATTTTATACAAGCTTTTCAGCGACGAGTTGGGGCCCATGCCTTTTTTAGTCAACTAAAGTAAGTGAGTTAGAAGTACTTATAAAGGCTGTTGAGCTGATTGTGGCAATAAAAGCTATGAAGCCTACTGACCTGTGAAGTTAATCAGACTTACGAAGTTCTTTAAGTATATTATACCAATTACTCCTATTAAGACATATGTAAGTAATTGGGAATTTGAGTAAATGGGATAGTGAATTGTTAAACTGAATTCATTAACTGTTTAATATTGGCATAAAATGTGTACTTTTGTGACTTTAAAAAATTAGGTCAACTTTTCAATATTATATAAGATTTCATTTATGTCCCATATTTCTTCTGCAACCTTTGTAGACTCAAAACCACATTATCATATACTTAACGGGTTGCGCGGAGTTGCAGCAATTATGGTGTTTTTTTTTCATGTTTTTGAGGCCTTCGCAACATCTCCCTTTGATCAGAAATTTAATCATGGCTACTTGGCTGTAGATTTTTTCTTTGTACTTTCGGGATTCGTTATTGGTTATGCGTACGACGACCGATGGAAGGGCATGATTAAGAAGGAGTTCTTCCGTCGACGATTGATTCGCCTACAACCTATGGTAATAATGGGGGCTTTCTTGGGATTAATAACTTTTTTGATTCAAGGTGGAGAGATGTGGGATGGCACCAAGGTTCAAATTCCATTTGTCTTACTTGCATTTGTGCTAAGCGTATTTCTGATACCTGCACTGCCCGGGAGTGGTGCGGAGGTTCGAGGAAATGGCGAAATGTTTCCGCTAAACGGTCCCAGCTGGTCGCTCTTCTTCGAATACATAGGAAATATACTTTATGCTCTCTTTTTGCGTCGATTATCTATAAAAGCACTTAAGGTGGTTGTAACGCTTTCAGGAATAGGGTTGGCAACATTTGCTATTGGCAACTTCTCCGGATATGGAAATTTAGGAGTGGGGTGGAGTTTGGCCGACAATAATTTTATTGGTGGATTCCTCCGCTTACTTTATGCTTTTTCGGCCGGGTTACTAATGTCACGTATATTTAAACCAAAACGGATCAGAGGAGCATTTTTAATATGTAGTTCAATTATAGTAGTTTTGCTCTCGATACCTTATATTGGCAATGCTGATAGCCTTTGGATGAATGGTTTGTATGATGCCATTTGTACCATTGTAATCTTCCCTATGTTGGTTTATATAGGTGCGTCAGGAACAATCAAAAGCAAAATATCAACCCGTGTTTGCAAGTTTCTTGGCGATATTTCATATCCACTTTATATGGTGCACTACCCGTTTATGTACCTATTCTACTCTTGGGTTTGGAAAAACGAACTGACATTCGCAGAAACATGGCCTATTGCGTTGTTGCTGCTATTTGGCAATTTACTGCTTGCCTGGATTGTGCTGAAGGTTTATGATGAGCCGTTACGCAAATATTTGCAGAAAATTTAAAATTATAGAATATTAATACGTAATATTGTTAAATCAAACTATTTTATTAAGTTTGCATACTGAGTTTTTATAATTTTACTACAAACATAATTCAAATTACACTAATTAATCCGGTAAAAAATTAACTTATGAGAAAAACATTATTTGCATTTGCGCTGTTAGGGGTGCTAATCATCTCAGCTTGTTCTCAGCAGAAGAGCATTAAAGTAAGCGGCACAATAACAGGCCTCGAGGGGCAAGAAGTGGTTTTGCTTGACGAAAACAGAGAGGAGATATCGCGCATACAAGGCGTTGGAGATGCATTCGAAATTAAAGATCCTGAGGTTGTGGTTGGTGATGGTAGATTTTATTTTATCTGGGTGCCAGCTCTTGGAGATTCAAAAGATAGATCAGCGAAAGAATACCTTATTCCTTTTATAATCAGCTCAAACAGTACTGAAATTGAGGCGAAAATTGAAGAGGGCAGTTTGCATGCAATAGCCATAAAGGGATCGCCTATGATGGACGAATATCAAAAGTTGAATGATAGCAATGAGGCTACTGTAGAACTAAAGGAGATTACAGCAGAATATGAAAAACTAAACGCTATTTTTAATACAGAAGAGGGAAGGACAGCAGATAACCTTGAAGCTTTGAAAGCAATTCATGCGAAAGGTAATTCAACTAAAAAGTTACAAGATGAAATATTTGAGCAAATGATTCCTGCAAACAGTAGCAGTATAGCACTTGCATCAATCATTCATAAACAGTTTTATCGTTCTCCTGTAGAAAAGATGGAGGAGTTGGTTGAAAGTTTTGATGAATCTATTCATGATAGTTATCCCATAAAGTTACTTAAAGATAGAATTGAGTTAATTAATTCTTCATCTGTTGGAAGTGAAGCACCAAATTTTGTATATCCGGATTTAGATGGCAATGAAGTGTCATTAGCAGATCTTAGAGGAAACTATGTGCTTGTTGACTTCTGGGCTTCATGGTGTGGACCCTGTCGCGGAGAGATGCCTTACATCAAGCAAGTACAAGAGATGTTTGAAGGAAAAGGACATCATGTAGTAGGTGTTTCTATAGACACAGACGAGGCAGCATGGCGTAAAATGATTGAAGATGAAAATCTTGATTATATACAACTGCTTGACTCCAAAGGTACAAGCGGTAATCTGTATAACTTCACAGGAATTCCGTTTATAGTATTGATATCGCCCGAAGGAGTTATTCTTGAGAGGAGTCTAAGAGGTCAGTTCATGGTAGATAAAGTGAGCAATTACATAAATTAAAGGCTTCTTCATTTAAAATATCAAGGGCTGTCTAAATTGTTTAGATAGCCTTTTTTCTATTGATTAATTTCGATATCGTTTTTATTTTTTGTTAATTTGTATTTGTTCCTCAATTAATTTCTTTAATAACAGCAATGATTCATCAGTTAGATATCTCTTCAATATATAAAGAATATGGTAGTGATTTATATGCTTATGCAAGACATTTAGGATTTGCAGATGATTCTGCTAAGGATGCAATTCATGATGTGTTTTATAAATTATGTATTGGAAATTATACCTGCAAAAGCTTTGTAAATCTAAAGTTGTTTCTTTTCAGATCACTCAAAAACAGATTGATAGATATACATCGAACTAACAAAGAATACGCTGCCACAGTTTCTCATGAGGCATATGTATATGAAAATATGGGTTTTAACTTTAATGTTACGGTAGAGGATGAATTGATTGAGATAGAGTATAGAAAAGAGATAAAACAAAAAGTGGAAAAAGTACTATCCAATTTGACAAATAGACAACGCGAAATAGTATATCTTAGATATATTCACGAATACAGCTATGAAGAAATCTCCGAACTTTTAAATATCTCTGTTGAGTCGTGTCGTAATTCTGTGAGTAAATCAATAACCTTACTAAAAAATACATCTTTGTCACTAGCATGTATTTTGAACATTATTAGCAGTTTATCTTATTGTAAGTGATTTAATTTAAAAATAATTGAATTTTGTTTGAAAATGAGGTGATGTTTTCACTTCTTTTTCGTCTCTATTGCAAACGCTCAAAATATTATATCATTTTATTCATTTTTTTAAGATTTATTAAAATGAAAAACGTAGAAAAAGATTTTATTAAATTTATTAATGACGAACGATTCATCGAATGGGTTTTATTCCCTACTGATGAAACAGATAACTATTGGGATTTGTACCTGAAAAATAACCCGTCAGATTTAGAAGCTTTCAAATTAGCTAAAGAGCGTTTTTCAAATGTTAATATTTCTTCCTATAACCTGTCTGATAGCGAAATAAATGATGAAGTGAAGCAGATTGAAATATCAGTAAGAAAACATAATCGTAGGCTTAAATTGAAGTTTACGAGCTATGTGATTGCCGCTTGTTTTATAGCGTTCGCTTTTTTACTCATTTACAATCATTTAAATAGAGATGTGATTAAGGATGATTTCATTGTTGGAAGTCAATTAAATTCAGAAGATATCCAATTAATTGTTGGAGATAAAACCAGATCTTTTCAGGAAAATATAAATATTGAAATTGACCAAGAAGGTAATGCAAAGGTAGAGTCGGAAGGTCAAAGCAGAGAGAATATTGCTACTGACCAAAAAGCAATGAACAAGCTGATAGTACCTTATGGAAAGCGCTCAACATTGACTCTCGCAGATGGCAGCAAAGTGTGGTTAAATTCGGGTACAGTGCTTGAATTTCCGTCGCAGTTCGAAAACCATAGTAGAAATATAACTCTAGTCTCCGGCGAGATATATATTGATGTAGCCCCTGATAACAGAAAATCTTTTTATGTAAACAGTTCTGATTTAAGTGTAATGGTACATGGCACAGAATTTAATTTCTCAGCCTACAACGATATGGCTCATTCAGTGGTGTTGGTAGATGGCAGCGTAGGTCTTAAATCAATTGGCGAGAAAGAACAGCTTTTAAAACCCAACCAACAAGCTAAATTAAATAGTGATGGTTCGTTTTCTATTAATGAGGTTGACATAAATGAGTTTATAAGTTGGAAGAATGGATATTTGATATTTGACGAAACGCCGATGTCTGAAGTTCTTAAAAAAATTAAAAGATATTACAATATATCTTTTAATTACGATAAGGATGTGTCGATAAGCGAGATGACATGTGTTGGCAGAATAGTCCTTTCTGAGGATATAGACGATGTAATGACTACCATAGCACTGATTACAGCTTCGGAATATAAAAGAGAAAACAATAAAATTTATATAAGTAATATATCAAATTAAAAAGTAATAACATATGGAAAATGTAACTAAATGATTGTCGCTGTAAAAAGAACCGAACGATACTGCGAATATCGCTCGGCTCAAATTGAGTTTAACTATCCGATTATTAATAATTAAAATCATACAAATATATGGATAAACTTTGTATTGGGGGCTGTGAACTCCCAAATAATCACAAACATTTATTTAAAATTATGAGAATAACCATATTCTTATTTTTCTTTTGTGTGTTGGCATCACAGTCGACCAACACCTATTCTCAGGAAACAAAAATCTCCATTTCTCTTAAAGCTTCAACTATAAAAGAAGTATGTAACGAAATAGAGAAGAGCAGCAATTATTCATTTGTCTTTTCAGGCAATGCCAATAAGTTGGCCAATAAACAAGTGGATATTAACACTAATTCTCAGAGTATAGAGCAAATATTAGATGAGATTTTGAGTGATACAGATCTAACATACAGTATAATAAAAAACCAGGTAGTAGTTTATGAGAAAAAATCCGGTGAAGAATTAATAGAAAAAAAGCTAGAAGTAGCTCAGCAACCTTTACGAAGAATAACGGGAGTCGTAAGAGATGAATACGGTGAATTGCTGCCCGGTACAACCGTAATTGTAAAGGAGACTAATCAAGGTACTATTACTGATGTTGATGGTGTATATTCAATCAACGTTGAAGGTGATGATAATACTCTTATTTTTTCTTTTGTAGGTATGCAAACAAAAGAGATAACTGTAGCAAATCAATCTGCAATTAATGTAACATTATTACCCTCTATAGATGTTTTAGAAGATGTAGTTGTAACAGGAATATATACTAGAAAGAAAGAACACTTTACGGGTTCATCTACTTCCTATACGGCCAAAGAAATAAAAACAATGGGAACTACAAACGTTCTGCAGGGTTTGAAAACTCTTGATCCATCATTTGCAATCATAGATAATGAGATGTTTGGATCAGACCCAAACCGTATGCCTGATATGGAAATTAGAGGTAAATCTAGTATGCTTGGAATTAGAGATGAGCTTGATGCAGATCCTAATCAGCCTCTTTTTATTTTGGATGGTTTTGAATCAAGTATTAATGTAATTAATGACTTGGACATAAATAGAGTTTTGTCTATTACAATATTGAAGGATGCTGCTTCTACTGCTATTTATGGTTCAAAGGCAGCTAATGGAGTTGTGGTGGTAGAAACAGTTAAACCTGAAGCCGGAGAACTTCAAATAAGCTATAACGGTAGCCTAAACATATCAGCACCTGATTTGTCGAGCTACAACCTTATGAATGCTAAGGAAAAGCTTGAATTTGAAAGAATGGCAGGACGTTATGAAAGACGAAATCTTCTGATAGAAGAAGTTGATCTAAACAAGATATATAATGAGAAACTTGCTGCCGTGCAAAGCGGAGTCAACACATATTGGTTGGCCGAACCTGTAAGAGTTGGGGCAAATCAAAAACACTCATTATATGTAAGAGGTGGTGAGGGAAGCTTCTTATTTGGTCTTGGAGCCGGATATAATGGAATATCGGGAGTTTTAGAGAAGTCGTCTCGTGAAGTAACAAGCGGTAATATCGATCTTATTTATCGAGTAGATAAACTACAATTCACAAATAAATTCTCGATCAATTCAACAAATATCACAAACCCGGTTGTTCCTTTCTCTCAATATGCCGGTACAAATCCATATTATAAAAAATACTCTGATGAAGGTGAAACAGCAAAGTGGCTGGAAAACAACGACTATATTAGGGCATCAAATCCGATGTGGAATGATATGCAAAATAGTCGTAATATTGGTAAAACACTAAATATGAGCAACTATTTCATAGCTGAATATATACCAAATAAAGAATGGAAATTAAGAGCAAGATTTGGACTCACTTATGAAAATGGTGAGGCAGAGAGTTTTAGATCGCCCAATGACACACAGTACGACGAAGTTGAAATTATTAGGAAAGGTGGTTTTTCAAATTCTATTTCAAAGTCTAACCAATTTGAGGGTGAATTAAGTGCTACATATGCTAAGGTTTTTGCTGAGAAACATCGACTTAATGCCGTTATAGGAGGAAATGCTTACGGGTATTCATCTCTAACTCAAGGTTATTCAGTTCAGGGATTTCCTGAGGGTGATTTCACTTACCCCTCTTTCTCTAACGGTTATCCTGAAGGCGGCACGCCATCTTACTATGAAAATATTTCCAGATCATTAAACGGATATCTCAACGTGGGATATGCTTTTGACGATCGTTATCTAATTGATGCCAACTTAAGATCTAGTGGCTCTTCTGTATTTGGAATTACTAAAAGATATAATACAACCTGGTCATTAGGTTTGGCTTGGAACTTACACAACGAGAAGTTTATAAGTGACAATATCGACTGGATAGACTATTTCAAACTAAGAGCCTCTATTGGTAATCCCGGAAATCAAAGTTTCGATTCCTCAAGATCACTACTTGTATATTCTTTCTATTATGGGTCATTAAATAACTTTGGATTAGGGGCTACTATTTCGCAACTTGGAAATCCCGACTTGCAATGGCAGACCACAAATGATAAAAATATTGGATTTGATTTAACACTTTTAGATAATCGTTTAACATTTAATGTAGACTACTTTCATAAAGTTACTAATCCATTATTAATCTCAATTGGTATGCCAAGTTCATCAGGTACTACAACATATTTGACAAATGCCGGTGAGCAAACCACACAAGGTTTAAATACGCAGGTAAATTATTATATAATACGTAATTTAAGCGATCGATTTACATGGATGGTCAGATTCAACAGCAGATCATATAAAAGCGAACTTGGAAACATTGGAAATAAGTTGGCTATATTAAACTCAAGCGGTAGAGGTGTAAATCAAGTCAGATATTATGATGGCTCAGATCCCGATAATATTTGGGCAGTTAAGTCTGCAGGAATTGATCCTTCTAATGGTAGAGAGTTGTATTTTGACAAAGACGGTAATTATACATACGACTACTCTTATGATAACGAAGTTATATGTGGAAATTTTAGGCCCAAACTTGAGGGTGTTGTTGGCTCTTCTCTATCTTGGCATGGATTATCAATGAGCATTAACTTTAGATATCAGTTAAGCAAAGATATTTTCAATTCAGCGCTCTATAATAAAGTTGAAAATATCTCACGTAATCAATTAAATTACAATCTTGACAAAAGAGCATTGTACGACCGTTGGCAAAAACCGGGTGATATTGCAAAGTTTAAAGATATTGCAAATTCAGCCACCACTCCAATGTCATCTCGTTTTGTGCAGCGTGAGAATGTACTTGCTTTAGAATCTGTATTTGTTGGGTATGAATTTCTGGACGGATGGATTCACAATTTAGGGTTAAGCAGCATGAGAGTACAGTTATCTATGAGAGATGTTTTCCGTGCATCTACAATTGTAGCTGAGCGAGGAACGCAATTCCCATTTGCCAGAAGTTTTGAAGCTGGTGTATCGTTGAACTTTTAATATAGAATGAATATGAAATTTAATTATAAAATATTAGTCGCAATTATAGTTATTGTATTCTTAGGTAGCTGTTCTGATTTTCTTGAGGTGCAACCAAAAGATAAGCAAACCGACAAACAGCTGTTTGCTGCTAAAGGAGGCTTTTATACCGCATCAAATGGTATTTACAATATGCTTGCCTCTAATAGCTTGTATGGCAAGTCTTTGACTTATGAAATGATTGATGTGTTGAGTAAGAGATATGTAGTATCTCCAGTAAATATTTATCTGACAGCATTAAATAATTGGGATTACGCAGACGAATCTGTACAGAGAGCAGTTAACAATGTATGGTCAACTGCATATAAAGCTATTCTTGATGCCAATGTTCTTATGGAAAATATTGAGAACCGGGAAGGTATACTTACAGAAAGAGAGGCCTCAATACTAAGAGGAGAGATGTTGGCTTTGAGAGCGTTTTTACATTTTGATATGTTGAGAATGTTTGGTCCGCTCATTCTTGAACAAGGGGACACTCAGATTTCAATTCCTTATAACGAATCGGCAAATGTTCAGGTGTTGGAATTTTTGCCTGTTAATGAAGTTAATGAGAGAGTTTTAAGAGACTTGGAAGAGGCTGAAAGGCTTTTAAGAGAATATGATCCGGTTATCAGCGATGGACCGTTAGCATATCAGCCCGAAGATATGGATTTTGTACAGCTATATTACCGTCAATTTAGATTTAACTACTACTCGGTTATGGCTCTAAAGGCAAGAGTTTATTTATATGCAAAAGATAATGAAAAGGCTCTACAGGCAGCCAAAACGGTACTTGAAGATCCTAAGGTGCATGAATACTTCCCTTCTGTGGATCCTAACAAATTATTGGCAAATGAGTTAACACCTGACAGGCTATTTTCTACAGAGTCATTCATGGGTATTTATGTAAGGACGATGAGGAATATTTTCACTTTCAACTTTAATCCTGAAAATGCTAATCTCTCATTATTACAGCCGAGGGCAAACTTTGTAAGCACACAACTATTTGCCAACGAGACATCTGATTATCGTTTCCAGTCGCAATGGCAACAATCATCAACAGTTGGATATAGTGGTGAAATCCTTGTCAAATACAAAGGAATAACTGATGATGAGAATAAGTTATTCTATGGTACATTCATCCCGTTAATAAGATTAAGTGAAATGTATTTAATTGCGGCAGAATGCGAACCAAATCTCACCGATGGTAACAATTGGTTAAATCAACATCGCATAAGAAGAGGTCTTCCCGAAACAACCGTAGCAAATGCAACTGCACTTACAAATTCCTTAAAACTCGAATATCTAAGAGAGTTTTATGGAGAGGGGCAAATTTTTTATATGTATAAGCGACTAAGATTGAATATCCTATATAATGAAAATGGATTTAATCAGTCGAGCTATCCGGTAACGGCAGCCAGATTTGTAGTACCAATGCCGGCGAGAGAAGTCGAAAACCGTTAAAATATTATCTTTATGAACAAAAATATAAAAGAAAGAACACTTTCACTTTTGATGCTTGGTTTACTTTTAACCATATATTCATGCAACAAAGAGGAAATTGAAGTTTTTACAAGTGATGACTCCGGAGTATATTTCCAATATGTTTCATCCTGGGTATATGGAACCGGAATTGAGAATTACAGTGATAGCATTACCTATTCCTTTGCATCAGCATCTCCTACTTCAAAAGGAGTTGTACTTGCGGTAACGGCAAGATCTTTAGGTAAGGTTGAAGATTTTGACAGGCCTGTAAAAGTGGTTATTAATAGTGATGAAACAACTGCTGTTGAGGGTGTGCATTATGAGGTTGATTTAGACACAATCATGATTAGGGCAGGAGAGAGTTCAGTTAGAGTGCCGATAAGATTTTTGAGGACACCCGAGCTTCTTAAAGGAATGGTAAGAGTTTCTATTGAATTGGAAGAGAACGAACATTTTAATCTATACATTAAGGAGTATAAAAATACAAATGCCTATGGTGCCAAAGGAAGTACTTTAAGCAGTACAAAATTCTCTTTTATTGTTAGCGAACAATATACACAACCGTTTTACTGGCGACTCTTTGGTAATAGTTATTTTGGTCCTTGGACTCCCAACAAGTATGTATACGTAAATGAGGTGCTGGACTTAACTGTTAGGGATTGGACCAATGCCGGTCAGTCTGGTGCAAAAATAGCAGGTGGTCGATTTAGCTTTTTTGCCATAGCATTAAGACGTGATTTGCAAGAGAGAGCTGATTCCGGAAACCCGATGTATGATGCCGATGGTTCATTTATGCAATTGGCACCTGCATATCAGGTCGACTATTCAGCCTATGAATTACTAAAATAATTAAGCATTATGAAAAATATAAATTTTATATATATACTATCTCTTCTGTTCCTATTCTCGAGTTGCTTTGATGACTTGGGTAATTATGAGTACTCGGATGTTTCAAAATTAACAATTGAAAATATCCCTGAAAGGATATCAGTACTTGGGAGTGTTGATAATATTGTTGTAAATCCGGTTATTAAATCGTCGCTTGAAGGAGAGATTAAAGAGAACGACCCCAACTTTAAGTTTACCTATAAAGCTGAATTCAAATCGGGAGGCTATTTGGGAACAACCCCATGGTTTGTTATTAATGAAGGTGGCGAGTTAAATCTTAACAGATTGGCAGAATTTCCTCCAAACACCTATATAGTGTGGTTTATAGTTGAGGATCTAAGAACAGGAATTGAAACAAGTGTTACATTTGACCTTGTAGTAACTTCTACAACCTACGAGGGGTGGATGGTTCTGTGCGAAGAGGGTTCAGGCAAAAGGGTCAGAATGGATATGGTTTCAAAGATATCGGCCGATAGGAATGTTGTTGCCACAGATATCTTACAACCATTGGGACTGCCTGAGTCTCAAACTGCTTATGGAATTGGGTTTTATCCTAATACATACGCTTTTCCGGGCGACCAGATAATAGTAATGACAGGAAATGGTGCTTATAGGCTAGATAATAAGACTTTTGAAACCGACGAGTCATTTAATATCTTTTATCTTGATTTTGTTGTAGCTCCGGTGGATGAAGTACCGGTTGCTTATCAACCATTAAAATCCATGAGGGCAAACTTTATTATAACAGATGCAGGTAATGCTTATGTGCAAAACATTGGTACTTCGGGTGCAGCATTTGAGCTTCCAATTAACACCTCTTCAAGAGGAGGTGCTGTAGAATACAAAGTAGCCCCATATATAGGCTTACAACAAGGTGCATCAGGCACCACTGCTCTCTTTTATGATATTGATAATAAGAGATTTGTTGGCTGGTCTTACGGGTCAAATGAAAATGCAAGAAATATACTTAATCCAATTTCAGATCCTGTATCAGGAGCTTTATTCAGCTTCAATACTAGCAAGGAACTTGTATATATGGAAGGAACTAGATATTCTAACGGACTTGTCTACTCTGTTTTGCAGGACGCTCAAGGAAAACGGTCTATATATGGGATTAATATGTCGGGAAGCGGATTCATTCAGGAGTCTTATTATGAGAATTTGAATGCTCCTAATTTTGAAAATGCCAAACACTTCGCATTCCATTCGCAATTTCCCTATATGTTTTACTCCGACGGTAAAAAAGTTTATATCTACAATCTGGGTTCTAACCAAGCATTTGAGTTAAACGTTGGATTAGCAGCTTCTGAAGAGGTTACAATGTTAAAATTCAACTTATACCAAAACCCCGGGTTACACCTTTTAAACGATCAGTCTGACGAGTTTATGAATATTCAGTATGAACTTATAGTTGGTTCGTATGACACCTCTGCAAGCCATAACAACGGTGGCAGAATGTCTGTATGGAAAGTTGACGGAATAAATAATTCAATCTCTAAGGATTTTGAATATAAGGGCTTAGGGAAAATTAAAGATATTGTATATCGCGAAAGAAGATAATTAAAAATTAATAAACAGAACTGTCCCGTCAAAGGCTAACAATAGTTTTTGGCGGGATTCTATTATACACCTATTTCTTTTAGTTCAATCTACGTAAAGTAGAAATTTTCCTGTTATTTTAAATCACGAATAACAACTTCTTCATAAAATACATACTCAAATATTTCTATTTTCAAATAAGTATTATTAGGTTCACTGACACTTGATGACGAGTTTTAATTAATTATATGTATTTTTGCATTCCCCACTAATATACTTAATGTTGTCTTTTTAAATGAAAGTAAGTATCAATTATAAAAATAACTTTGAAGATATATATATTGCTTATTATTCACGAATGAAAAGATTTGCCCAATCTTACGTAATTTATGAAGAAGAAGCAGAAAATATTGTACAGGATATTTTTATAGATATTTGGGAGAAGAGAATTGATCTTTCTTCAATTTCAAATATTAGTGGATATCTGTTTTTGATGTTAAAAAATAAATGCATCGATAATATTAGACGAATAAAAGCTGAGACAAAGGCGCTTACTGAAATTCAAAAGGAGAATGAAATTAGTTTGAAGTTGAAGTTCGACTCGCTGCAAGCTCTTGACAATAAGTTTTTAAGCGATTCTAATTTCGACCAATTGATTGAGCAGGCAATTAATAATCTCCCCGAGAAGTGCAGGCAGATTTTTGTAATGAATAAATTCGATGGTAAAAAACAGAGAGACATTGCAAATGAACTGGATATTTCCATTCATACTGTAGAGAGTCAGATGTCTATTGCCTATAAAAAGCTCAAGGAAGAATTAAAGGAGTATTTCTCAGTACTTGTTTTCTTTATATAATTGATTATTCTAACGGCAATCTAACGGCAATCTAACCAATCTAATCGTTTTATCTAACTAACCTAACCAAAATTTAATGTTTTATCTAACTAATCTAACGGCAATCTAACTTCAGTCTAACCAAAATCTAACCGTTTGCTCTAATTTTATTATTTAAGCGTAAATAATTAACTAAAGTTAAATTAAATATTCCTTTAGCGGTTTTTGTGAATCCGTTCGTCTTATTATTATAGAAGACAAAAATGAACGAAAATCTCTTAAAATATTTTACCGTAAAACTCTCACAAAGTGAGAGATACAAACTCTTGCAGGAAGTTGATAATGATGAGTCTTTGAAAAAGGATTTTATTCGTTTACAAAATATCCATTCTGCTACTCAGCTTTCATCTCAATCTGAAGATAAATCCGAAGGGAAAAGAAGTTTCGATAAGTTTATTTCAACCATAAATAGTAGGGAACGCAGAGTTAAATTGAGAAGCTTTTTGAAGTATGCAGCGGTTATTGTTGCGGTTATTTCATCAACTATATTTGGTACTCTATACTTGAACGATATATTTGAAGATGAAACATTTAATACCTTGTACGTCCCTGCAGGTCAGAGAGCTCAAATAACATTAGAAGATGGTACCGAAGTTTGGTTAAATGCTCAATCAACTTTAAAATATCCTTCAAAGTTTTTAAAGAAAATAAGGAAAGTTGAGGTTGAAGGAGAGGCATTTTTTGATGTTGCAAAAGATAGCAAAAGACCTTTTATCGTAAATGCACATCATGTTAATCTTGAGGTTTTGGGAACTCAATTCAACATCTATAGCTACAGTGAGTCAAAATGTGCAGAAACCACACTTGTTGAAGGATCTCTTAAAGTTATAGATAAACTCAATGAAAACAACTCTGTTATTCTTAAACCAAATGAGCAGGTCTCCTATATAAATGGTAAATTATCTGTTTCTCCAATTTCAAATGCCGATTATTTTTTATGGAGAGAAGGGATTTATTCTTTTGATAATGAGAGACTAATTGATATAATGCAAAAGCTCGAACTATATTACGATATAACTATCAAAGTAAAAGATCCAGAAATATTTAATGTTACTTATACCGGCAAATTCAGACAAAGAGACGGTATAGACGAGATTTTACGCATATTGCAGATTATTCAACCATTTAAAATAGAAAAAGATAGAGAGAATAACAGAATAACATTATCAAAATAAATTAAACCATAAAAGATACGCCTATGATAAATTATCACATATGAAAAAAGCGATAAATGCGCCAACATTTATCGCCATGTAAAGCAAACACTAGACAAATTTTTAAGTATTCACTTTAAATACAAAACAAATATATGAAAATAAACACTTCATCTAATCACTTTTTAGTGAAAAAGAGTGATTTAAAAGATTTATTAAAAATCATGAAAATCAGCTTAGTATTATTATTCGCTTTTACTTTCCAAATGGTAGCGGTAAATTCTTATGCTCAAGAAGCAGTTATTGAGCTTAATTCAAACAACCTAACCATTGGACAATTAATTAATGAGATAGAAAAACAAACCGATTATTTGGTGGTTTACAGCAGTAGAGAAGTAAACACTAACCAAAAGGTTAATATTCAGAAATCATCAGATAAGGTATCAACCTACCTTGATGAAGCTTTTACCGGTACCGATATAAGGTATGAGTTTGAAAATAATTACATTGTACTTGCAAAAAGAGCAGATCAAAATGCATCTGAAATTTCAAATTTGCTAAAATCATCGCAAAGGCAAGGTGTAACTGTAACCGGTACAATAAAAGATACAGACGGCTGGCCAATTATTGGTGCAACAGTTGTTGATGCAGGTAATCTATCACACGGAACGGTTTCAGACTATGATGGAAATTTCTCGATATCCGGTTTGGACGAAAATGCAGTTTTACAAATCAGTTACGTAGGTATGAAAAGCCAGGAAATAACCCTTAACGGCCGCACATCCATTAATATAGTTATGGAATCTGATACAGAGCTTTTGGACGAAATAGTTGTAATTGGTTATGGGACTTTAAGAAAGAGCGACCTAACAGGTGCAATTTCTTCAGTTGATATGAATGAGTTAGGAAAAAGGACTACAACCAATCCTGCCGAAGCACTTCAGGGAAAAGTATCGGGAGTGAACGTACAAAGAGCCGGTGGAAATGCCGGATCGGGCGTACAAATTAAAATTAGAGGAGTAAAAACATTTGGTAACAATAACCCACTTTACATCATTGATGGATTTCCGGGAGATATTGATAATGTTAATCCTCAAGATATTGAGTCGATGGAGATATTAAAAGATGGTGCAGCGGCTGCAATCTATGGTTCTATTGCTGCAAACGGAGTTGTTTTGATTACTACAAAGAGTGGTAAAAAAGGAGCCCCTGTAGTTGAATTCAACTCATTTCTCAGTCACACCGAAGTTTCAAAAAGCTTAGAGCTTCTAAACGGTCCGGAATATCAGCAAGTACATAAGCTAATGTATGACAACTGGAATAATTATGCAAGTGATAACAACAAAGTCACATTACCTCCCTATGTTACTAATAGCTATAATGTTGATACCGACTGGCAAGACGCTATGCTTAGAACCGGTTTGGCACAAAACTACATGATTGCCATAAGAGGGGGAGCAGAAAACTCAAACTACTCTGTTTCATACAATAGATTAGACGAAAAAGGTATATTTTTAGGAAATGAATTCCGTCATGATAACGCACGTGCAAGACTAAACCTAACAAAAGGTATTTTTAATGTCGATGCTAATATTGGTTTCAAATATTCAAACAGCAATCAGCCAAGATATAGCCTAAAAGAGATGTATATGCTATCTCCTCTTGTACCAATTTATGATGACAGTCAACCATCAGGATATGGACTAACTAACTCTGATGGAATTCCTAACAACAGAAATGTTATGGCCGATCATAACTTTAGAGACTATTCAAACAAAAGATTTAATACAACTTCAAACGTTGGAATTACTGTTAATTTTACAGATTGGTTGAATTTTAGAACCGGATATTCTTATCGTGGTGAGCATGAGCGTACTATGTGGCACGAACCAAATTACACTGCCGATATTCGCTCAAGAAGAGAGTATCCATATCATGAAGAGTACTCGGGCTATTGGGAAGAGCAAATCTTCGACAATGTGTTGTCTTTTAATAAAAAGTTCGACAAGCACTCTTTAAATGCAATGGTTGGTAACTCAATTACAAATGAAAAAATGAATTGGAACTCTGTTGCAGTTGAAGGTAAAACACTACTATACAAAGTTGAGAATGGAAGCTTGGTTACTGAAGAGACCGGTGCAGGTTTTTTAGATCCAAACTTTTCTACAATTGGAGCAGGTGCAGGTGGTACATATAGTGGCGGTGGTACAAACTGGAACTATAAGAGAGCATCATTTTTTGGTCGTTTAAACTATAACTATTCTGATAAGTATCTTTTCCAGCTTACTGTTCGTAGAGATGGTTCATCTAAATTTGGTGCCGACAGCAGATGGGGTACTTTCCCATCAGTTGCATTGGGATGGAGACTTACACAGGAAGAATTTTTCCCGGAAGATACATTTATCGATGATTTAAAACTTCGTGCCAGTTGGGGTAGACTAGGAAATGAGATTTCACTCGGAATGTATGATTTCCAGGCACTAATATCCACATACAACACAAAATATCAAGGTTATGTGAAAGGTAATGGGGAAAATCCATGGGCAGGAAGTATTGCACGCTCCTTAGAAAATAAATCACTAAAATGGGAAACAACTGACAATAGAAATATTGGAGTAGACTTCGGAATGTTTGGTAGTAAACTAACGGGTGCTTTAAACTATTATCACAACGAAACAATCGATCTGCTAATAACAAAAGCGTTACCACCATCTGCCGGATTAAACAATCCAATTCTTAATGTTGGTAAAATGAGAAACAATGGTGTTGAAATTGAACTCAATTGGAATGACAAAATTGAAGAATTCAATTACGGAGTAGGTTTCAACATGAGTACAATTAACAATGAAGTAATTGCACTTGCCGATGACAACCAGGTATTATATGGTGAAGGATTAAAATATGGAACTGAGCACTTCCCAACACAAACAAGAGTTGGCATGCCAATTGGTGGATTTTATCTATACAAAACAGACGGCCTCTTCCAGAGTGAAGCAGAAGTTGCAAGTCACGTTAATTCAAATGGACAACTACTTCAGCCCGATGCATTTCCCGGTGACATTCGTTTCCGTGATATAAATGGCGATGGAGTAATTGATGATAATGATAAAGAATATAGCGGATCAGGTATTCCTAAGGTTGAAGCTAACATGACATTATCAGCCGATTATAAAGGCTTCGATATGTCAATTCTGTTAAGCAGTGCATTTGGTCACAAACTATATAATGGAAATAAATATTTCTATGAAGGAATGAACTCAGGTTCAAATTTCCTAAAAACAACTTTAGACTCTTGGACTCCTCAAAACACAAATACTTCAGTACCACGTGCTGTATATCAAGATCCAAACGGAAACTTGAAAGAATCTGATCGTTTTCTTGAGAATGGAGATTTTGTTAGAATGCGTCAATTACAGTTAGGATATTCAATTTCAGACAACTTAACTGAAAAACTAAGTGTTGAAAGACTACGTTTTTATATTAGTGGAGAGAATCTTTTCACTGTAACTTCATATAGTGGTATAGACCCTGAGTTTTCACGTGCAAGCGTACTAAATGCAGGTGTAGACAGACATATCTATCCATTTACACGTTCATATACAGTTGGAGTTCAATTAACATTTTAATTCAAGAAATTTATGAAAAAAATAATATACATACTTTCGATTTTATCTTTGCTAATAATGTCGGCATGTGATGATTATCTTGAGGTAACATCTCCTGATATGCTGACTTCCGGTAACTTCTGGAGAGATTTATCTGATGCCGAAGCAGGTCTTTCAGCAGCCTATTCGCAACTCGAATACTCAATTGACACTTGGGAGTATGCCGAGGTAAAATGGCCTGTAGAAGCATACAGAGAAGATGTTGTACTGATGGGTAATGATGCTATGAACTATCCAAACTGGGTTGAACTATTTAATTTTACATACACAAATGGAAACTCTCAGGTAAGCTCATACTGGTGGAACAACTATAAAGGTCTTAGTTTCAGTAATCAAGTAATTGAAAAAGTATCTGAAATACCAGATGATAAAATTAGTTCTCAGCTAAGAGAGCAAATTGTAAATGAAGCCCATTTTCTGAGAGCCTATTATCATTTAAAATTGATTCTCAATTGGGAAGAGATAATTGTTCGCGATAAATATATCACTAACCAGGAAGAACTGAGTAAAGATATATCATCCAGAGCAGATGCTTGGGACTTTATAATCGAAGATCTTAAAAAGGCAACCAATTTGCCTCAAAGTCACACTGCCGACAATGTTGGAAGAGCAACAAAGGGAGCTGCATACTCCTATTTAGGATTTGCATACCTAACACGTTCATATGAAGAGTCTGCAAAGAAAAACGAGTATCTACAGCTAGCCAACGATGCATTAAACAATGTAACCGGATATAGCTTAGAATCAAACTTCTCAAGCATGTTCTCGGGCGACAATAAAAACAGCAAAGAATCAATCTTCGAACTTCAGTTTTCAATGAGTACAGCCAGTGGTGCAAACTACAGAACTCAATTCCATAAATGGATGGCTGCCTCAGAACTAGGTGGTTGGGACGAAATATTACCAAGTCCTGTATTGATGGATGCATACATGAAAGAGGGCAAAATTGCAGAAGGAAATCTTTACGACAACAGACTGTATCAGACAGTATTCTTCCGCGACGACTATTTTAACGATGGAACAGGAAAAGTTTATGGATATGAATATGACGAATATTTTCAGGTAGATGGTGTACCATACAACCGCCCTGTATTCCGTAAATTTTTACCCTCAACTGCTACTGAATTATATCAGAATTATACAGCTATAAATGTGCCTTTGATGCGTTATGCCAATGTTCTACTTATGAAGGCAGAGGTTTTAAATGAAATGGATCAAACAGCACAAGCGATACCATTAATTAATGAAGTTAGGAACGTTCATGGCAACATGCCTCCAATGACAGGTGCAACTAAAGAAGATGTACGCAAGCAAATTGAGCATGAAAGAATGATTGAGTTTCCGTTAGAAAACTACAGATGGTACGATTTAAGAAGATGGGGTAAATTGGAAGAAGCAATGCAAAATGCAGGAAGAACAAACTTCTCTATGGAGAATGCATTCTATCCGATTCCATTAACTGAAACCAACACTAACGACGAATTAAAATAGAGTAATTAATTAAAAATAATGGGCATCTTTGTACTTTAATATAAAGACGCCCTTATTTCTAACAGCAAGCTCAAGATAAAAATATGTTCATAGTAATTGCTTTTATGATATTAGGAACAGTTGTCGGCTATATTTTCCGGGAAAAGAGACTGAGCAATATATCCAAAATTATAACTGTTATAATCTGGACACTACTGTTTTTACTTGGAGTAGAAGTAGGTACTAACCCTGATATTATTGCAGGATTGGCAACAATAGGCATTGAAGCATTTATTATTACAATAGCTGCAGTACTTGGAAGTGCAATAATGGCCTTATTGCTATGGAGATATATCAAAAAGAGCAAAAAGTAGTTTTATGAAAGGAAGTATAATTATAGTCTCTTTTTTTATACTTGGAACTCTGCTGGGTTTTTATGGTATCATACCCACATACCTAATCGAAAATGATTTAAGTTTTTATGTACTATGCGGCTTAATGTTTTGTGTTGGACTAAGCATTGGTAATGACACCAAAACCTTAAAAAGCTTTAGAAGCTTAAACCCCAGGTTTTATTTATTGCCATTGGCAACAATAATTGGCACATTAGCAGGTTGCGCATTAATTGCCTTTCTACTTCCTAATAGAACTATTGCCGAAAGCATGGCAGTTGGCAGTGGATTTGGATACTACTCACTATCAAGCATATTTATTACTGAATATAAAGGAGCTGAACTAGGTACAATCGCATTACTTTCTAATATAATTCGCGAAATATTAGCACTACTATTTGCCCCATTTTTAGTAAAATATTTTGGTAAACTTGCTACTATTTCTGTTGGAGGAGCAACAACAATGGACACAACTCTTCCAATAATATTAAAGTTCTCCGGCAAGGAGTTTTTAGTAATTGCAATATTTCATGGTTTCATTCTAGATCTTAGTGTTCCATTCCTCGTCACTTTTTTCTGTTCGCTCTAAACAACTATTTGGTTTATCTAAATGATCAGAAGACAAGCTAGCTTGGATTATGCATATTCTGAAATAATTTAATTTTAGTGAACACTTCAATCAGCGCTTAATTATCAACTCATTAACTTTTTAAAATGAAACGATTCAAACAATACAATATTCTCACACTCTGTTTTTTGTTCATTACCATAGCAATACATGCTAATGACTCAAACAAAGAACCTTGGCAAACACCCCTTGTAAACTCAATCAACAGGGAGCCAATCACAGCACATTTTATTCCATTTAAATCAGAAAAATATGTAATAAATCAATTCAATAAACCTGTATCAGAAATATTCAAGCTCAACGAGCAAGATGAAAGACGATTTTCTCTTGAGGGAGAGTGGAATTTTAAATATCATAAAACCCCTGCGGAGTGTAACGACAACTACTTTCTAACATCAGAATATAAATTTGCAGGATGGGACAAAATAAAAGTCCCGGGTAGCTGGGAATTACAGGGATTTGATGCACCAATATACACCGACGAAGAGTATCCATTTCCTCCAAATCCACCTCACATACCCGAAGACTACAATCCAGTAGGCGTATATCAACGAACATTTTCAACTCCCAAAGAGTGGAAAAACATGGACATCTACATCAACTTCGAAGGAGTAGAGTCAGCATTTTACTTCTGGATCAATGGAGATTTTGTTGGATACAGCGAAGATAGTCGACTACCTGCTCATTTTAACATCTCTCAATATTTGAAAGATGGTGAAAACAGCCTCATAGTAAAGGCTTTTAGATACAGTGATGCTTCATACTTGGAGGGGCAGGACTTCTGGAGATATAGTGGCATACAACGAGATGTATATGTTTATGCACGTCCAAAAAGCAGAATCAAGGACTTCACCCTAACATCAGAGCTAACAAATAACTATACAGCGGGCAACTTCAACTTAGATTTGATAATCCATAATCCAAAAAGAGGATATTCAGTTGATGTTACAATACTTGACAACAATGAAAAAATAGCCGGTTTTAAAAACAGGTTAAAATCTTCAGGTGATTCTATAATAAATCTATCAACAATATTAGATGATGTAAAACCGTGGAATGCAGAGCAGCCAAATCTATATCAACTACTTGTAACATACAAAGATTCAAAAGGAAGAGAGATAGAGTCATTTGGTCATCTTTTTGGATTCAGATCAGTAGAGATGCGAAATGGATTATTCCTATTAAACAATCAACCAATTAAATTTAAAGGAGTCAACCGTCACGAACATGACCCAAAAGATGGTAGAACAATCACTATTGAGAGTATGATTGAGGATATTGAGATAATGCAACAATTCAACATCAACTCCGTCAGATGCAGCCATTATCCTAACAGACCCGAATGGTATAGCCTCTGTGATATTTATGGATTATACGTCATAGACGAAGCAAACATAGAGAGTCATGGAATGGCATTTCATGAAGATCGCACACTTGCCAACAACCCTGATTGGGAAATCCCATTTTTTGAGCGCATGTCAAGAATGGTAATAAGAGACAGAAACTTCACATCCATAATTACATGGTCACTAGGAAACGAGTCGGGTTACGGCAAGCATTTTCAAACAATTTACGACTGGACAAAAAAATATGACAACACCAGACCGGTTCAGTATGAAGGATCTCGCAAAGATGGAGTATCGGACATCTATGCACCCATGTATGCTCGTATTTGGGCACTAAGAGAATTTGTAAATCAAAGACGCCCACGCCCCATGATTTTGTGCGAATATGCACATGCAATGGGTAACAGTGTTGGAAATTTGCAAGACTACTGGGATTTGATCTACAAATATGACCAGCTGCAGGGTGCATTTCTCTGGGATTGGGTAGACCAAACATTCTCAATCAACGACGAAAAGGGCAACGATATTTGGGCATATGGAGGTGACTTAGGCTTTGTAGGAGTGCCCAACGACTCAAACTTCTGTGCAAACGGCTTAGTACTTGCCGACAGGTCGCTTCGTCCACACATTTGGGAAGTGAAAAAAGTATATCAAAATGTTTTATTCGAAACTATTCCATTTAACTCAAACAGTATAGAGGCAACAAATAGATTCTATTTTACATCTTTAGACAACTACTATTACAGGTGGGTGCTTGAGGCCGATGGTATTGTGGTTCAGAGTGGTGAAGGTGATTTCCCTAACATTAAAGCAGGAGAATCTTCAGTAATCAAACTTCCAATAAAACCAATAGCGGAAGATAGTAGGGAGTATTTCCTTAAAATTGAAGCACTAACAAAAAACGCTACATTATCAGTGCCTGCCGATCATATTATAGCAATGGAGCAATTCCAATACTACAAACCTAATAATCCAAAAGAGACAAACTCAGGAAACTATAGTGGAAGTTTATCAGTTGAAGATGATAATAACAATCTAACAATAACATCACCCGGATTTAGTGTAACATTTTCAAAAACAACCGGTAAGCTAAACAGTTTGAAATATAACAATGAGGAGATTATTATAAAAGGGTTAACACCAAACTTCTGGAGAGCGTTGACAGACAATGATGTTGCCAATGGAACACTTAAACGTTGTGGTATTTGGAAAAACATTGAAGATGATATGCAGCTAACCCACATATCATTAAATGACAACAACGAAAAAGAATTCCATATCACAACAAAATATACACTTCAAAAGCAAAACTCATCTCTGGAAATCAACTATGCAATATATCCAAATAGCGAAATTAAAGTAACAATGTCATTCACACCGGGCGATATGCCACTTCCCGAGATACCACGCTTTGGAATGTATCTTGTTGTAAGAGATGATATTAGCAACTTTGCTTGGTTTGGAAGAGGTCCGCACGAAAACTACGCAGACAGAAAAAGCTCTGCTGCAATTGGAATATACAAATCAACAGTAGCAGAACAATATCATCCATACATCCGACCACAAGAGACAGGCAATAAAACCGATGTTCGTTGGGCTTCATTTCTAGACGATAATCAAAATGGAATATTAATAAAAGGAGCAAAACCTTTAAATCTAAGTGCTTGGCATTTCACACAAGAGGATATAGATTATATACCTTATGATGTTAAACGTAAACATGGAGGCAGCATTGAAAAAAGAGATTTAATCTGGATAAACATTGATAACGACCAAATGGGAGTGGGAGGCGACAACACTTGGGGGGCTCAAGTTCATCCCGAATACACAATCACTCCAAACCCCATGTCATACACATTTACAATCGGTCCTAAATAAATATATGATAATTAAATAGATTATAAATGAAGAAGTTAATATTGAAAAATAGCATAGCAGTAACTGTCTTATTACTTACTATTCTTTTTGCTTCATGCACCCAAAAGGAGGTAGAAATAAAATATGACAACATACTCGATATCTCATACACACCGGACACTATCCAGCGATATACACCCGGTAATTTTACCGACCTAGGCTCTTGGATGGGGTTTTCAATACCTCAAAATGATAAGTGGGTAAATGGCTTTGTTGGTCCGTTCAGCTTTTACGAATATGGATGGAAAGCTGTCTCCATTGCCCAAGCATCCTTTAAAGATAGTGAGGATAAGGCATTTACACCGGATTCCATCAACTACTATCCGGGAGGAGCATATATGTCGGCATCAAACGAAATAGGCAAAATCGAACAAGAACTCATCTTTGCCACATCATCAATTGCGCTATTAAATATTCGTAGCGATAGCAACCAAGATATAGTAATAAATGGAGATTTTGCCGGTTCAGGATTCATTGAGCAGACTGAAAACCAACAAATGGTTAGATTCGTATCATCTGATAATGAAGATTACCTGCTGATTTTTCCTGAAAACACCCAAATTTCAGGCAGTACCAATAACTACCAAGCTATAATCAACAGCAAATCGTCTACAAATGCATATATAGCAGTAGTTCAGCTTTTTAAAGGTGCTGAAGTTAGTAATGCTGAAGTTAATGAAACTAGCGGGCCGGTTGCTGATAATGGAGCAAGTGAAGCTAACCTTAAAAGTAAAGAGGATGCTTTAATTCAAACAGCACAATCGATATTAGAAAACCCCGAAAACCACTTCCGGGAAAACAAAAAAAGGTGGAACGGATACATATCTAATGTAGTCAGAAATGACATGAACCACAGCTACAACCGTGTAGCAGTAAAATCGATTGTAACTCTAATAAGTAACTGGAGAAGTGCAAGAGGCGAACTCTACCATGATGGAGTCATACCAAGTCACGCCGTAGGCTACTTTGTAGGATTTTGGGCATGGGACAGCTGGAAAATAGCGGTAGCCCTTTCACGATTCGAACCTGAACTTGCAAAAAACAGTGTTAGGTCGATGTTCGACTATCAACTAGAAGATGGCATGGTTATAGACTGTATCTATCCTGATGCATCCGAAAACAACTATAGAGACAGTAAACCACCGCTTGCAGCCTGGGCAGTAAATGAAATATATGAGCAGACAGGCGACATTAACTTCTTGCAAGAGCTTTATCCTAAGCTGATTAAATACTATGATTGGTGGTACGAAAAAAGAGATCATGATAATAATGGAATCTGCGAGTTTGGCTCTGTAGATGGCACAGTTGAGGCTGCCGCATGGGAAAGTGGCATGGACAATGCAATCCGTTTCGATAATTCTAAAATGGTTCAAAACGGAGAGGACGCTTGGAGCCTAAATCAAGAAAGTGTTGATTTAAACTTCTACCTCGCATACGAAGAAATCATATTAAACAAACTCGCTAAAATACTAAACGAAACATTTGAGGCAAAAAGCAAATCAATTGACATAACAGACCATTTTTATGACAAGGAAGATAATTTCTTTTACGATAAAAAAATTGATGATCAAACATTTATAAAAGTAAAAGGGAGCGAAGTATACACGCCTTTATGGACCGGACTAGCTAGTAGAGAGCAGTTTGAAGCAATATTGCCAGCATTAAAAGATGAGAATAAATATTCTACCTACATCCCTTTCCCAACAGCAAGTGCCGACGAAGAAAAATTCTCTGCAAAGGGATATTGGAGAGGACCCATCTGGCTCGATCAAACATACTTTGCAATAAATGGACTAAGAAAATATGGAGAACATGAATTGGCTGACAACTACACACAACAGGTCTTTGAGCGAATCGAAGGTTTGCAAAATGGAGCGCCAATTCATGAAAATTACGATCCTCATACAGGCAAGAGATTAAAAGCCCCACATTTCAGCTGGAGTGCTGCACATCTTTTACTGCTTTACGAGGAATTTAAAACCGAAATTAATTAAAAAGTTAATTAATATTTTAAGCTTTGATTTTTATTCAGGATGCTTCTGTTTCACAACAAGCATCCTGAATTTTTTTACTCTCCTGTCTGCTCTCTTCTTTGATTGTTAAATTGTCTGATTGTTTGATTTTCCGCTCGATTGTTTGTTTGCTCGTCAGTCTTCCCGCCCGCTTGTTCGTCTTCACGTTCGCTTGTTCGTCTTCACGTTCGCCAATTTGCTATAAACTCATAATATTTGAATCCAGCCACTGCAACCTTTTTTCAACAAACTCAACAAGATAGTCAACCTCATTCTTATACGAACCCCTTATAATTTCCGTATTCCATTCCCGTTTAGTAATACTCCAGCCTGCACCGGAAGGCGCGGGCGAATAATTCCTCTCTTGAGCCTCGTTAAGCTCCGCGGCATGAGTCCTAATATAATCAGGCACTCTATCCAGCTCAGGCTTCAGCTCAACCCACCTCTCCTGAAGCTGATCAACAAAAAGTGGATCTAGAAATAACCGATCAAACCATGGCGATCGCGTCCTTATATACCAACCATCCCAACCTCTCGATGTAGCACCTTGCTCCCAAGTAATATGATCAGCATTACCAAAGGCGATATCAAAATCCCACACCATAGGCAACTCAATCTTCCCGTTGCGCCTGAGAGCCATATGGCAGCTTCCCCTAAAATTACCATCCACATTTTTAGCAAGCTCATGAACAATATAATAGTTGATAAACGACTCCACATCAATATACTTTCTATAACCCTCTTAAGCATCTAAAAAATCCTCAGAATATAGCACCTCCTCGGCACTATTAAAAAAATCCTCTACATACTTAAACTGTGCCGGTGTAGGCTCTTCGGGATCCTTAAACATAATTGGAAGATACCTCAAACCGGTCATAAACTTAAACGGCTCATCATAATGAAAATCCAGCTCAAGAAAATAATCACCGGTCAGCGCCTCACCTGCATTATCGCCGGACGACACAATATCCAGATTCAGACGCTCCTCCGAAACCCTAACATGCTCTGTCAAAGTATAAACCCCTCTATAAGTCCCATTCATATAATAGTCAACACTTATAGACTTAGGTGTCCAGCTCATATCGGCAATACGCGAAATCTCAAAAGCGGTCTGATTCCTAAGCAAAGTCTTATCAAAATAGTTGGCAAGCAAAGCCCAATTACGCTCATTGCTCATACCCAGCAATCTATTATTACTTTCAAGTTTAATCCTATAAGGCTTCTTTGGCACATCCCACCAAGTGGAGTTGCCCCTACCTTTTATTTCTCCTTCAGATATTAACTCGGTAGTTGAAGTATAGTAATTATCAAGGTCTTCCACCTTGATGGTTGCATTAACATACGTCTCTTTATCTTGGTCGGCAAACTCAAAAAAGTTTTCAGTATTAATATGCACCCTTGGGATACGGACCACATTTTTTGCAACAGCAACACTATATTCAGTCTTATCACCATTTTCGGCCGTAACAGTATAAACAACCTGCTCACTGAAATTATTTTTAGTAACATTACTAACCTGCACTTCGTTCTTCACCTCAATTTTTGCACCGGTAAAGTTGAAGGTTGCAACCAACTCACTTAACTCCACTTTGTAAGGAACAGAAAGAGTTATATTGTAATCTGATATTTTTCCGGTAATTGCTTCTTCCAAATCACTATTAAACTCAGGAAGAAATGCAAACTGCTCAATTGCAGCATCCGAAGATAAAATTCTTTCTTCTGTATCAGTACAGGTTGTTACAATTGATAGAAAAAATATAAACAGAAAAATCCAATTTAATTTACTTGCTTTCATAATAATGTTTTTTAAACTGACATCAAATAAGTTGCACAATACAAGCATATTTAATCTGAACATCAGAGAAAAATAAAAGTTGAGAAAAAACTTACTTAGTTAAATTGAATAAAACAGAAAAATAAAAGTTGTAAAAGTCTTCTTCACTATTTTCATAATAATGTTTTTTCATAACCGGCTAAAAGAAGTTGAATATAACTAAATCAAGTAGTTCGCTAAATCAAGTTAAGTACAAACATCAAATTAAACACAAAGTTAAACTTTTAAATTATTAGATAAAGTAATATTGAAATATTATTACATAAGTTAAAATAATCAAACCAAAAAAATTATCTTTGTAGTTGTCATAAATAATATTTTAACAACCATAAATAGTATTTCAGCAACCATAAACAATATTGAATTTACGACTTAACAATAATTGAAATACAAATAACATAGAGTCACAAAATGAAGAGAATAGCCTTATTAATTTTACTAACAACAGTTGCAACCATTTCCCTATCGCAAAACAGAGTAAGCAAAAAAATCATGGAAATAGGAAAAAGCGACAATCGTACTATGGAGCACCTAGACATACTAACTAACAGGATTGGCGGGCGACTAGTCGGCTCCGATGCCTATGAAAACGCCACATACTGGTTGGCAAACAAGCTAAAGAGCTGGGGCTTAGAGGTAGAAATTGAAGAGGTTGGCGAGCTCCCCGTAGGCTTCAACAGAGGTCCGTGGTTTGGCAAAGTATACTCAGACAACAGTATGGTACTCGATTTTGTAACACCCGGCTACACATCCGGCACCAAAGGATTACAGAGAGGTCATGTAGTAATAGAGCCAAAAACTACACGCGAGTTTGAGCGCATGAAAGGAATCCTCAAAGGAGCATGGGTATTAATAGATGGCACAAACGACGGATACCCAATAGATCATTCGGCCACGGGAGACTCATTAAGAGCATCAATAATAGCCAAAAACGACACAGTAACATCGGCCAACAACATAATAAAAGAGCCGGCACTTTTTTACAAAGAGATGAAAGAGGCGGGCATACTGGGAGTAATACAATCGGCACCAATACCACTAGTTGCACTCTATGACAGAAAGAACCTATATAGCCTCTCATTCGAAAATCTACCCAATCTGCCAGATATCAAACTCAATGAGGATCAATACAATGATATAAGAAAGAGAGTTGAACGCAGGGAGTATGTCGTAATGGAATTTGATATACGCAATCACTTCAAACCCGGTCCGGTAAAATATCACAATGTAATTGGCAAGATAAAGGGAGTCAAGTATCCCAACGAGTATGTAATGAGTGGATGCCACCTGGATTCTTACGATTCTGCAACCGGAGGGGTAGATTGCGGTACAGGTGTTGCCCCCAATATGGAGATGGCACGTATGATAATGGAGGCGGTAGGAAATAGGCCCGACCGAACAATACTTTTCTGCTTCTGGGCAGCCGAGGAGTTTGGATTATTAGGTTCAAAATATTGGGTCGAGAACAACAAAGAGAAGCTACCCAACATATCCAACTACTTTAATAGAGATGGCGGACCGTTAGCAGCATCGGGCTTGGTAGTGCCTGCAAATGTATATGACGATATATTAAAATGTGCCGAAGGGTTGAGCGATTACGACCCTCGCATACCCTTCAAAGTAGAAAAGTGTAGTCGTCCACCTGTTGCAATACCCACCGAGCGGGGCAGTAGCGACCATGCCTACTTTGCAATGAATGGAGTGCCGGTACTCCGTTTTACTAACACCGACCCATTAGGCTACAACTTTAGTTATAGGGAGATATGGCACACAAACAGAGATACATATGAAATGAACATACCTGAGTACTTAGAGTACACCTCCGTAACCCAAGCAGTTATAGTGTATAATATTGCAAACATGAATAGCTTGATACCAAGAGATCAGATATACATACAACCCTAGAAACCGGCAAACCGCTCACTCTAAACAGATATTAGGCAGGTCAGAAACAGCTTAACCCCCTAATCATAAATTAAGATTTGAAAGAGGAGCATATAAGCAGTATCTTTGTTCTGTTTTTAAGCATAATAATTATGGAACAGACACCAAAATGTATTAAATGTAAAAGCAGTGTAACCTATTTTGACGGTTCGCTGTTTCATTGCACCGAATGTTTTCACGAGTGGACACAAGAAGATATGGATGCTGCAGAGCAATCGGATAAAGTAATAGACAGCAATGGCAATGAACTCTTTGATGGAGACGATGTTTCGGTAATAAAGGACCTGAAGGTAAGAGGCTCATCAATGGTAGTAAAGCGTGGCACCCGCGTGCGAGGTATCAGACTATCGGACGACGACCCAACACATGTACAGGGAAAAGTTGACGGACAGTCGATATTTCTAAAAACAGAATTCCTGAAAAAGTAGATTGATTTTTTGTCGTCGGACAAACATAAATGTTTCAACAAAGCATATTTTTTCTTCGCTTAGGCCCTAGTGCGAAGAAGATATATGCTTTTTTTATAGTACTCTTGCAGCTGGTAGGCAATATAGCCGTATCTGCCTATGCAATAACAGCAAAAATGAATATCATTGCAATAACCATCTTTACAGGAATTGGACAAGGCATACAACCACCAAGCCTTTTACTTTCTCCTATATCCCTTTATATTTTTATGAGGATATTATGATGATATTATGAGGAGTATATGAGGAGATGAAGGGCAAGGAATGTTTGATGTATATGGGAGAATTAGTTTAAACTTACTTCATCAACAAAGATAAATGCCCTGTTACCACTTCCAGGATGCCATTTAGGCATAATTGTAGGTTTTACAGTTACTTTATAATAGCGTGCCTTAACAGGATCAAATGTTAGTGAGTGAGTTGAAATATCAGCCCGGTGGTCTGTGTTTTCGTCAATAATTAGTTCACTTAGTACCTGATTAAAAACATTTTTATCATCAGACGATTCAATAATTATTTCTGATGCATCAAAAATCCAATCACCGGTTACAACTGCATTATTAATACTTAGAGAACTTATCTCAGTGGGCTGTAACATGTCAATTATCAGTACTAAATCTTGACCTTGAAAACCAATCCATCTGCCGGTTTTGTAGTTAGTGTTACTTCCAATAAGTCCGTCTACAAGCATTCCTGCACCTGTAAATTCATAACTGCGGGCAGGCGTAGAAAGCAGTTCCACCGGCTTGAAGGTAGCTTTATTTACCTTAATACTCTCTTTGAAGATCTTGGTTGTTTTGCCATCTCTAATAGCAGCGGCAGTGAGTTCTGCATCATTACTTATTGAAAATTTACCTTCGTATAAAGTTGATGACTCACTTGGAATCGAACCATCAAGAGTATAGTACACAGGCGCATTATCTATTGTTGAAAATTCTACATCTAGAGAGTTGGTCGAAAAATTTGGATATAGCTCGCCTTTTGCATCAAAAACATGAGTTGCATAATTATAATTGAGCTTATCATATAGGTTTAATAGTTGAGGCAACCTTTCAAGAAAATATTCATAATTTTTATTTTCCGGTTTCATCCACTGAACTTCACTAAGTGCAGCCATTCTTGGTAAAAGCATATACTCAACATGCTTGGCATCCTTGATATATTCAGTCCATAAATTAGCTTGTGCCCCAAGAATATAGCTCTTCTGCTCTTCTGTTAAAATATCAGGTGCAGGTTCAAAGCTATAAACCAATTCAAGAGGAACATAGCCACCAATAGCAAAAGGCTCTTCATCAATATTTTGAGCCTGATAATAATCGAAGTAACAATAAGTTGTTGGAGTCATTATAACATCATGTCCCATCTGAGCAGCCTTAATACCTCCCTCCATGCCACGCCACGACATTACAGTAGCATTTGGAGCAAGCTCACCCTCAAGTATCTCGTCCCAGCCTATAATTCTGCGCCCATGACTATTTAGAAATTCTTCTACCCGAGCTGTTACATAGCTCTGAAGGTAATGCTCGGCCATATGTCCGTCTTTATCTCTTAATCCCAGCTCTTTAATTTTGGCCTGACAATCCGGGCATTCTTCCCAACGTGTTTTAGGAGCTTCATCACCACCGATATGAATATATTCTGATGGGAAAATCTCCATCACTTCTGTAAGTACAGCTTCAAGAAACTCAAATGTTTCTTCTTTACCTGCACATAAAATGTCATCAAACACACCCCATTCGCCCATAACTTTGTATGGTCCGCCTGTGCATCCAAATTCAGGATAAGCAGTTAGTGCAGCAAGCATATGACCCGGAAGATCTACTTCCGGTATTATTTCAATATATCGCTCTTTAGCATATGCTACAACATCTTTAAGTTCCTCTTTGGTATAATATCCGCCATGAGGAATGCTATCAAATTGACCTGAGTTCCGACCAATTACGGTTTCATCTCTCATAGAACCAATCTCAGTAAGTTTTGGAAATGAGTCAATTTCAATTCTCCAACCTTGGTCTTCTGTTAGGTGCCAATGGAAACGATTGATGTTGTGTATTGCAAGCAGATCAATATATTTTTTTACGAAATCTACAGGTTGAAAGTGGCGCGCAACGTCCAACATCATACCTCTATAAGCAAAGCGAGGAGCGTCATTAATAACAACGGCTGAATAGTTTACAGATCCAACTTTTTCAATTGGAGTTGCTTTTCTTAAAGTTTGAATGCCATAAAACACACCTGCTTCAGACGCTCCTGAAATAGTTATAGTCTCTTTATTAACCTCAATCCTATAACTCTCGTTATTATCACTTTTGAGATCAGTATTTAAAATAACAGCATTCCCGTCAGTAGCTTTTGTGTAAATATTAGGTGTTAGTCCGGTTGAAATATTTAGATACTCCACCAGGAATTCAGCATTTCGTTTCAATAGTTCATTACCTTCAGGATATACAATTTTTGTG
This sequence comes from Fermentimonas sp., assembly GCA_041859795.1. Taxonomy (GTDB): domain Bacteria; phylum Bacteroidota; class Bacteroidia; order Bacteroidales; family Dysgonomonadaceae; genus Proteiniphilum. The sequence continues at coordinate 113,344 of JBFLFV010000002.1, read as the reverse complement.
CTGGAAGTTAAAGTGAAAGCATCTCCTTCTGCAGAAATAATTTCATTAGGTAAAGGTACTACATCAAAATTGGCATCCGAAAATCCTACACCTCCCATGTTGCATGATGTGACTAATAAAATCAGCACCATTAAAAAAGTCAAATATTTAGCTTTCATCATTAAAATTATCTTTATTACAGTTTATTAGTTGCTCTTAAAGTCTGTTTTACTCTCTCGGCATTTGTAATCTGTTTCTCGTATTCATTTATAACAACTGCCGTTCCACCCATCTTGAGGTTAGGGTTTCTGTAAGTCATACCACTCTCCATAGCCTCTCTTGCAGAAAGATGCATTTCAGTGGCACCGGTATTCTTTACAATCATAGCAATATTATCTTCATTAATACCGCTTCCGGGCATTATAATAATCCTGTCGTTTGCTTTATCAATCAGTTCTTTGATAAGCTTAACACCTTGCTCGGCCTTGGGTTGTTGTCCTGAAGTAAGGATCCTATCGCAACCCAAATCAATAATACGCTCAAGACTCTCAAATGGATCTTTGCACATATCAAATGCTCTATGAAAAGTGACACTCATACCTTTGGCTGCTTCCATAAGTTCACTGTTCCTCTTCACATCCACTTTGCCATCAGGAGTCAAACAGCCAATCACAACACCATCAATACCTAATTTGCCTGCTGTTTCAATGTCTTTTAACATAATCATATGCTCAAGATCTGAATAGAGAAAATCACCACCCCGTGGTCTAATAATAACATTAAGTTTAATCTCTAATAATTTGCGTGCCAAAACAATATCACCATACGATGGGGTGGTACCACCTTCCGGAATTCCTGCACAAAGCTCTACTCGATAAGCACCTCCTTTTTGTGCTTCAATACAGCTCTCAACTGAATTAGCACATATTTCAAGTTTATATTTATTTGTCATTAAGATAGTTTTTTGATGTTTATACGTGATAGATTGATAAAATAACTTTACAAAAATAACTAAATGAATTAACAAATAAAAAATTAATAATTCCCGGAAAGCGAAAATAATAATTATATGAGTAGAAATAAATTTACTTCTTTAAAATATATCGTCTTATCATACTCTTGACTTCCTTTACCTCCTCAACTTTTAAAAGATTTACAACTATCCAGTATACAGCAACACCTGTTATAACGCCAGCAATCATTTTTAAAAGTAGTGAGTCAATAAAGTACATGCTTAAATAAACAAATAAAGCCATTATCAAAGTTGCAAATATAAGTGGCAGCATATCTTTCAATTGATCAAGACCTCCGTAATTAAACATTTTACCGGGCATAAAAGAATTAATGAAGAATGAAATAAATGATACAATAACATGTCCAATTATTATTGCTTTAACTCCTAACGGAATTGTAATAATAAGTGCAATCAAAACAAATGGTAATTTAGATAGGTCGGTCTTCAAAAAAAGGTCTGATCGTCCAACAGCATTTAATATATTAAGATTAATTACTCCAATAGGATAAAAAATTCTAGCAAATGCATACCATTGAGCTAATACAATTGCAGGGATCCATTTTTCTGTTAGGAATAACCTTATAAATGGATCAACAATAAGTGATAATAGCGTTATAGAGGGGAATATAATAAATGCACTCATCATAATTAAACGTCGAAAAACACTAACCATCTTTTCTTTATCATTTTGTAATGACGCTAGAATAGGGTATGTAACCTGATTTAAAATGCCTGATACAGTACCGGCAGTCAATTCTGCTAATCCTCTAGCTCTATTATAATATCCTAAATCACTTGAAGAATAAACTTTACCAATAACTATGTTATTGACTTCAACTAATGCTGTCCCATAAAGATTTGCAGCTAATATTTTAGAGCTGAATCCAAACAGTTTTTTGAAAGATTTTTTTGAAAACACAAATGTTGGACGCCAATTACTTAAAGACCAAAACATAATTATTGAAACAACACTTTCTAATAGTTGCTTTATTACTAACGTCCAGACACCAAACCCTTTAAATGCAAGATATATAGAAACTGTTCCTCCAATTAGAATTGTAATAAGATTTATTTTAGCAAGTGATTTAAAATTAATATCAATAATTAATATGGTATGTTGAACTATTGCAAAAGAACCAATAATAATATTAAGTGAAAGTACTCTTGTTAGAATTACTAATTGAGGTATTTCATAAAATTTTGCTATTATAGGAGCCGATACATACAATGCAATATAAAATAATATGCTTACTGCAAGATTAAATAAGAAAACAGTGGAGAAATCTACATCAGTTCGGTCTGTCTTTTGAATCAATCCCATTCCTAATCCGCTTACAATAAACACATTGGAAAATGCTATAAAGATAGAAAGCATACCAATTAGTCCATAATCTGAAGGCATTAATAAACGGGCAAGAAATATACTAATTACAAAACTTACACCATGATAAGCAAATTTGTCAATTGCACTCCATAATGTACCTTTAATGGCCTTTTGCTTAATATTGTGTGAGTTCATTTAATTGTTGTTAATTCCTTTCTAATAGTTGTTTACTTATATATTCTTTAATATTTTCAGACGCCGTATGTTGCTTCCGGAAGTAGAATTTTTCAACAAAATATTTTCTTTCCTGTTTTTTCTTATCTACACCATTAATGATATCAACTATGAAATTATTTAAATCATATTTAGATTTAATTTGAATGTGAACTTTAATAGAATTTATTCCAAAATCATTTAGATTATCAAACACTTGGTTGTCAAAAACAGTATATGCAGAAGGTTTGTCTAGTAGATGATACTCAGCTAAAAATGCACTACTGTCATGTACTAATGCATCAGAATATTTAAACAGCTGAACAAATTCACCTTCAAGGAGTTGTGTGTTAGGCATTTCATCCCATCTTTTAAAATATTTCGCAGTTTTCTCTTCACCCCAAATTTCTGGTTTCCTCAAAACCATTTTAAGAAAGGGGTGGGGTTTTAGCGCAAATTGAACTTCGTTGTTATATTTCTCTGCTAATTCTAGAAAATAATCAGCGTACTCCAGGAAACATGAAAAGTTTAGTCCTGTGAATTGACCACCTTTAACTGTCCAATGTGGTCCCCAAATAATTCGTTTACGTTTTATTGAATCTGTTTTTTTCCAAGGATCAATTCCAGAGTTGTTATTGAACACATTTAAAAATGGGTGACCGGTAACAATTACATTTTTTCCTCTGTTTAAACTGTAATTTTCGGAATATTTTTTGTGTAGTTCTGTCTCATAAAAAACTCTCCAACATTTATTGGTAAACATACTATTGAATCTGTACTCATATAAAGCGTCTACCTGAAATGTGTAAGGTACATAACATGTTAGTGTGTCAAAAAAATTATCTATGAGAAATTCATCTGCTGTCAAATTATTTGGATTTGAAAAAAAAACTATATCAGGATCTATAAGTTTTTTAATGTCAACAACCTTCTTTTCGTTCACATCGTAACCTAATAGATAATTGTATTTTTTTTCTAAACAAAAAGCCTCTGATTTCTTTAGATCTTTTAAAAGAAAATCTTCTCCCTGATTTACAAATGGGCAAATTACTACAATAGCTTCATATTTTTCATCTTCTTCAAACTTCTTGTATAGAGAATCGTACTTCCAGGAATCTGAAATAAGTAGTAAAAAGAGCACTTTTAATTTTGCTTTTGCTCTTTTCTGTTCAAGTATTTTTTCATAACCCTCTTCAATTCTTGCAATTTTTCTTCTTAAATACCAGCTGCGTGTACTTTGTGTTACCTTTTTTATGGAGTAGAAATGTATTTGTTTTAAAAACCGATACATCGAAGGAGGAAGATTTTGATCTAAATAATTCTTCAGCTTTGTAGAGTTCATTTATTGAGTTTATTATTAAATTTACTTGTCAACTTACTCTTGATCTTTCAGATACCACTGATAAAGAAGAAAGATCCCTTCTTCGAGGTCTGTCGAATAATTCCAGCCCTTATTATTAATCTTGGTTATATCTACTAAGTTATTCATCCTTTCATTTGGAATTGATGGGGAAAACTTTAATCTGCCTGAATATCCTATAATATCAGCTACTAATTCAGCTAATTTTCTTATACTAATCTCTTTACCTGTACCAATATTAAAGTTACACCCATCAGTATTATCTACATTATTTAGCATAAAAACACATGCATTTGCTAAATCACCGCTCCACATGAATTCTCTCATAGGCTTACCGGATCCTCGAAGCTCTATATAATGAGAGGAAATGCCAAATTTCTGAAGAGTAGATATCAACTCATCAAGTGTACTTGAACCATTCACATTATCAATTGACCTCCTCTCTAAATCTTTTTGAAGTGTACTCCAGTTGTTTTCAGATAAACACTTTGCAATATGTATTTTTCTGATAAGTGCAGGGATAACGTGGCTTTCCTTAAGATCGAAATTATCATGTGGTCCGTAAATATTTGCAGTTGTTGCGACTAAAAAATTTGTTCTATATTGTAAATTAAAACTTTCGCACATTTTTATTGCAGCAATTTTTGCAATTGCATATGGCTCATTTTTATAATTTAATGAAGAGGTTAGCAGTTGTTCCTCCTTTATAGGTTGCTGTACATCATTTGGATAAATTGAGATATTCCCTAGTATGATTAGTTTCTTAACTTTGTTGCGAAAACATTCTCCAATTATGGTGTTCTGAATTTGTAAGTTTCTGAAAATTATATCTGCTCGATAAATTTCGTCTCGATGAAACTCTCCAATACAAGCTTCTGCTAAAATTACATATTCAGGTTTTTCCTTACTGAAGAATTTTTTGACTGCAACTGTGTCAAGTAGCTCGGGTGATTTTTCAGGAAAACCTACAATGTTATTATAACCACTAGCTTGGAGGCTATTCCATAAAGCAGATCCAATCATACTATGATGCCCTGCAAGATATATTTTACTATTCTTATCCATAATTATAGGATTTATCCTGCATTTTTATATGAATTATTACCAAAAATCGTCATAAAAATTATTTTGATATCCTGAAAAAAACTCCAGTTTTCAAGATATTCCATGTCATACTCAACCCTTTTTTCCATTTTCCATAATTCATCTGTAAGCCCTCTAAAACCATTTACCTGAGCCCAGCCTGTGATACCGGGCTTGACAAAATGCCTGACCCTATAATGTTTTATTAAAGCTGAATATTGTTCGGTATGTTTCAACATATGAGGACGAGGACCAACAACAGACATATTTCCTGCCAGGACATTTAAAAATTGAGGTAATTCATCAATGTTTGTGCGTCTCAAAAATTTACCAATAGATGTAATTCTGGAATCGTTAATCACCGCCTGTTTCGTGTCAGATTCGCTGTTTACTGTCATTGTCCTGAATTTTAGACACATAAATGTTTTATTGTTAATGCCTGTTCTCTGTTGTTTAAATAGTATGGGACCTTTTGAATTTATTTTTATAATTAATGCAATAATTGGGTAAAGCCAGCTAAAAATAAAAATGACAACAGCCAATGAAAAAATGAAATCAAAGATTCTCTTTTTATACCTACTTGTAAGGTTGTCTAAAGGAATTTCCTGAGGATTATACATTTCGAAAAAACTTGCAGACTCAAATTTTTTCTCACTATTGATTTGGTCCGACCAGAAACCCTTCATCAGAATATATCTTATACGCAAACCTACATCGTTGCAATGAGATAATAACTGTTTTGTGTTCTCTTTAGAAAAATATATCGGATCGGTAACCAAAATCATGTTCAAACCGTATTTATCAGATATTGGACTTAGTTCTTCAAGTTGTCCTAATGTTCCGACTTTCTGACTGCTTTGATGATTAGAGAGATATCCAACTAGCTTAAATCCTAGAGAAGGATTGTTAGTAAGAATTTTTCCAAGTAACAAATCCGACTCCTCCATTCCTAATATTGCTACTCTATTATGTGCATATCCATTATTATATCTGAATTGCTGAACTCGGTAAATGAAGTAAAACACAATTACTTTTACTACAAAAAAGAAAGCTGTATATTCAATTATAAATATTTTATTATAATCAGGTGGTAGAAAAAACAGCGCTAATATGAATAGTAAACCTAACAAAACAGCAAATCTTACACTAAATGCTCTAACTCTCTCTGAGTATTTGTCAGTAAAAAAATAGTTTCTTTTTGAGTATATTATATAAGCAAGTAATTCAGACATATTCCCATGAAGTATATATAGCTTGAATTCTTGAATATCAAGATAATTATTTATTGAACTATAATAATACACCATGAAAAAGGAGATATTAAATAGAAGTAAATCAAAGAAAAGAAAAAAAATTCTTACACCTGAATTAGTACTTTCCATATGCTATGTATTTTAATGTATTTTAGTTTTGCTCTGAATTAACAACAGGGTTAAAAGTTTTTGTATTTTTCTTCTTTGAACTAAACTTTTCCTTTATTATGTAAATTACAAATTGTACATTACCAAATAAATACCTGCGCCACAATCTTTTCGGTTCTCTTATTAATCTATACATCCACTCAAAACCAATGGTGATCATCCATTTTGGAGCTCTCTTAACTGTACCCGCATAGAAGTCAAACACTGCTCCAATACAACATATATGACCTACGTTTAATTTTTCAAAATGCTTGTATGCCCATTTTTCTTGTTTTGGTGCAGTCATCCCAATAAATAATACGTCCGGTTCAACTTCATTTATAGCTTTAATCATTAAGATATTATCCTCATCACTAAATTGAGCTTTAAAAGGAGGAGAGTAGTAATGAATTTGTAATTCAGGAAATTCAGTTTTAGCTCTGTCACATATAAGGCTTAAGGTCTTATCTGTACTTCCTAGAAAAAAACATTTACCTCCTTGTTTGTTGAGCCGTTTCATTTCATGATAAAACAAATCTTCACCTGCAATTTTAGTCAATTTATTCTCGTTTAGAATATGTGTTGCCAATACTACACTAATACCATCTGGCAATAAAACATCACTGTTTTTAAGTGCATCGCGGAATTCCTCATCTTTATATGCCAAATTAAAAGAATGAGCATTAAGCGTATTAATAAGCTTTTTAGACTGATCCATTTCGTGCAATGACTTATTGAATAAAAAAAAGTTATGAAACATAGCTTTTGTTTTTTAATAAACATTAAATATATTGTTGTCCCTCTTCACTATTTAACCATTCATCAAAACTCAATCCTTCCCAAGGTAATCCCTTATCAAAATTATAAGGCCATGGGTAATGGGGACGATTGTTTCTTTTTGACAATATGTAATTCACTTTTCCTATTTTTACTGCAGGATTGCCCGAATGCAGCTCAAAATCACCTACATCTTTATTTATCACAGAATTTGCTCCAATTAGACTGTGTTTGCCAATAGTAACACCGGGCAAAACTATTGTGCCAACCGCTATCTGAGAAAAATCCTTCATTCGCGATCCAATGAGATAGTTTGAGGGTGGGTGAGGATCGTTAGTGAAAACAACAAAAGGATATACAAATACGAAATGTCCGAATTCGCACTTACTAGATACCTGAACATTACTGTTTAAACGACAATAATTGCCAAAAACGACTTCCCCCTGTATATCGCATTGTGTACCTACAACACAATATTTCCCAAATACAGATTTTTCTCTTATGGATACCATGTTTCCAGTTGTAAAATGCTCTCCAAATACAGATCCTGAATATATAATAGATCCGCTTCGTATTAGAGAGTTACAGCCTATTACCGTTTTTGGATTTACATATGAGTCATTGTAGTAGGACTCATTTTCAGGTTCACCTATAATACAGTTTTCACATATAATGGAATTATCTCCTATCTCTACGTTATCATGAATGATGGCATTACGCCCAATTCTTACGTTTTTTCCGATAATTGCTGAATCACTTATATAATAGCTTCCTTTAAATCTCATAATCAACTGTTTTTATTTGTTGCCTTGAAAACTTAAATACTTTCAAGATTTAATTTTCGTTATTTTTTTTCCATTAGATGCTAATTCCATTTTTTCTGTAAATTCCCAATAGCTTGGGATTTTGTAAAGGGATAACCTCTCTCTGCATTGTTTCAAAATTATCTCTTTAATATGTAAAGTATCATACGTCCCGGCAAGCACTACAGTTGCTTTTATTGCTTCACCCAACAACTCGTCGTTAACCTCACTTATAGTACAGTCTAATACCTCAGGTACAGTAAGGATTACCTCTTCTATCTCTTTTGGACTTACACGATTTCCTCCTACTTTTATAATCTCTTTTTTACGTGCAACCACGTAAATAAATCCATCTTCATCTACTGTAGCCATATCACCTGTATAGAGCCAGCCTTTTTTTAGTACTTCATTTGTGCCTTCCACATCCTTAAAGTATCCAATCATAACATTATCGCCTTTAGCCACTATCTCGCCTGTCTCTCCCGGTTTTACAGGTACTCCTTGCTCGTTTAGTACTTTAAGAATAACACCGGGAATACCTTTGCCTATTGAGCCAATTTTATCTGTCAAATAATTTGGATGTAAATATGATAAACGAGCAGTAGCTTCGGTTTGACCATACATTACAAAAAAATCGATATCAGGAAATGCATCTTTAAACTCTGTAATAAATACAGGTTGAAGTTTACCACCCGCTTGGGTTACGTATCTTAAATGGGGGAATTTTGTACTTGTGAATTTTTTTGATTTTCTTAAGAGTATCTGGAAATGACTCGGAACCCCTGCAAACCCCGTGCATTTATATTTAAGTAGATTGTCGATGACAGTTCCTAATAGAATAAAGTTGTTGTTTAATACTACAGAACCTCCAACCTTGATATGAGTATGGAGGACTGATAGTCCGTAGCAATAATAAAAGGGTAATACAATTGCAGCGATATCATTGCCGGAGAGTGATAAGTACTCAACTATCGAAGAAGTATTTGTCTTGAGGTTACGATGGCTAAGCATTACACCTTTTGGAGTACCGGTGGAACCTGAAGTAAAAATTATTTCGGCAATACGATTATCATCAAAACCATTATTGTTTTTTTGCTCATCATAATTTGTATTTTCGGAAATCAATTTATCTAATACACTTTCATTGATAACAGTAATTGATAAATCGGAAGGTAATGTCACATGTTGTGATATAAAACTTAATCTGCAATCGATAAGAGATACAATATATCTTAGATTTTCATGCTCAAGTACAGGATTTAATGGGATACATATATTTCCTGATTTTAATATTCCTAGATAAGCTGTTATAAAAAAGAGAGAGTTGTGCCCCATAACAATTATCTTTTGGTTTTCTCCAACATTAGAACGTAAGTATTCTGCCAATAACAGACTTTGCCAATAGATTTTTTGATATGAGGCTCTTTCGGTTACACCCAACAAGAAATCCTTTTCTAATTCTTTAGATTCACTAAAAAGATAATCAAATACATTCATCGTATCATACTATTTATAATAAATAATGGTGCACTTAAATATACCATGCTTCAATTAAGCAGGCCGTTAAAAGAATATGGGTTGCATCCTCAAATAGTCAGTTGTTTTTGCTTTTCGCTCCAAATTCCTATACATATTCTTTATTTCATTTTCCTCTTTATTAAGAGCTCTTGCTACATCAGTTGGCGAGTAGTTGTTCTTCCACCCAAAGTCCACTAAATCCATTGTTTCATGGGGTAATTGAAAGAAAAACTCCTCTTGGGTTTGCCGGGCACTATAAGTATCTGTAGTAGGGGTCCTATTAATTATTTCACTTGGAACACCCAAATATTCAGCTAGCTGAAATACCTGTGTTTTATACAATTTGCCGATGGGCATAACATCTGCACCTCCATCACCATATTTTACAAAGAATCCCTGTTCTACCTCATGCTTGTTGGGAGTTCCAATTACAGCGTAATGAAGACTCTCGGCATGGTAATACAGCATTGACATACGGCATCGTTGTTTGAAATTAGTGGCAGCTACTATTTGCAAATACTCCTTTAAGGGCAATATCCTGCTTGTTTCTTTTCCATCAGGGAAAACCACTGTTACAGAAAATATAGGAGGAAAATCTTGTTCAATCTTCTGCTTTATAACAATTTTTGCCTTGTCTGTTTTGGGATTATATTCGGGAATTACTCTAGAAATTGCCTCATCGCGTCTATCATAGCAGTCAAAACCATTAAGTGCAGGTGTTACATTTTCAACTATGGACTTGACATTAAATTTATCTGCAAGTTTTCGGGCAAAAAGTTCGCTATCGGAACTAGAGTCTTTATCTGGCATCATTACTGCGAGTATGTTATCAGCACCAAGAGCACGTGCAGCAACTGCTAGTGTAACCGATGAGTCAATTCCACCACTTATTCCTATTACTCCACCTCTACGATTTAATTTGTGGTATACGGTTTCCTTTAAATTCTCAGCAATTTTGTTGCATAACACATCTATATTATCAATTCGGAGTAAATCCTTAGAAAAAGTTTTTTTAGTTGTATCCATTTTTTTAAATTATTGATTTTCTATTACAATTTTATCTAATATTACAGCTTCATTTTCCACAGTCGGAGCTAAAGATTTCTCTAAAAAAAACGAGTATAGCAACTGGGTGGAAATAATGCCGGTTATTGCCATATTATCTATCTCTGACACCTTAGTGCCCTCTTTTAATTTATCTACAAGTACCTTCACTTTGTCATAGTCAAAGAAACCTGTTCTTGCAATATATTCCTCAGATAGCATCTTCTTTACGTAGTCCGGACTATTTTCAGAAATAAAACATTTCGAAATTGGAGCTCGATATGGTTGTTTTGCTCTATCCACAATTTGTTGTGGTAATTTTCCGCTCATGTTTTTTTTCAAGAGATATTTTTCGTTTAATCCATGCAATTTATTATTGGGAGGAAGCTTCATGCAAAATTCAATGATGTGATGATCCAAAAACGGATATCTTCCTTCTAAAGAATGAGCCATAGCCATACGATCGCCTTGTGATGAAAGTAAATATCCAGACATAAACAGTTTCATTTCAATCCACTGTGCACGTGAAAGCAGATCGGCTTTTTCAAGTTTTTTGCCATATCTTTCAATGAACTCATCAACCGGATTATAACCCGATAAGTTAGCTTTGGTCTCTTTCGAAAAATAGCTTTGTATGCGCGAAGTGTTGTGCCATCTTAATAAGTGTGAATAGATTGGAGATTTGGTTTCTCCTAGCTTATATCCAAAAAAGAGGTTTAACCCGACACTGTTCATAGAATTCATTTGAGGAAGATATGGATAAAGCCTTTTCAGCAGTAGTGGACGGTAAGCCGAATTCGGATCTTTTGCCCAAAATTGCCTAATGATAGCTTCTTTGAAAATATTATATCCTCCCAAAAGTTCATCGGCACCTTCACCTGTAATTACTACTTTTATTTTGTGGCTGTTAACCAGTTTTGACAACATGTACATCGGAACGGGAGCAGTGCGCAATAATGTTGTTTCTGCATGCCATATCACTTCGGGAAATTTATTGCTAATATCTTCCTGGTTGCAAACTATACTATGATGATTGGTCTTTAGATAATCAACAGCTAGTTTTTGGTATGACGATTCATCGAATTCTTTATCGGCAAAACCTATTGAAAAAGTATGCAGATTATCTGCCGATACTTTTTTTATATAAGATGTTGTTGTACAAGAATCAATTCCTCCACTCAAATAGGCACCTACAGGAACATCAGAGCGCATTCTTAACCGAACAGAGTCAGTGAAAAGCTTTTCAAACTCTTTCAGGTTATAATCCAAGCCGGAGTTGTTATATTCTCCTTCTTCGTAAATAGGCAGCTCCCAATATGTATGATAATCGATTCCTTTAGCATTTATTGTTAGGCATTGACCAGGAGATACTTCATAAACGTTCTCAAAGAGTGTATATGGTGTAATTGTTGTCCAAAACGTGAAAACTTGAGACAAGGACTTTACAGATATATTTGGTTTTACATTCGGATATTCAAAAAGAGCTTTTATCTCAGAAGCAAATACAAAACTCTTTGCAGTTGAAGTAAAGAAAAGTGGCCTTATTCCTACACGGTCACGAGCAAGAAACAATTCCTGTTTTATGTTATTCCAAATGGCAAGTGCAAATTGCCCATTCATCATATTCAGACACTCCTTGCCATATTCTTCGAATAGGTGAAGAATTACTTCTGTATCACTAGATGTCTTGAAATGATGACCCAACTTAATTAGCTTTTCCTTTAATTCGATATAATTATATATCTCGCCATTATATACTATCCAAAGGGAACCATCTTCGTTAGACAATGGCATTTGTCCTGTTTGAAGATCAATGATGCTTAACCTAGCGCTTCCCAGCCCCACATTGGGAGATATATATATACCGCTCTCGTCAGGACCGCGATATTTTACACGGTCAAGCATACGTCCCAATATATCTTTTGCTTCGATATTATTTTTATTCGAAAAAAAGCCTGCAATTCCACACATAATTTATTAATCTTTTAATCTTTTAAAGACAAAAGCTACAATACTGTTTATTGATACAAAGTTCTCAACAACCAGTTCGTTATCTTCAACTTCCACATTAAACTTTTCTTTTATATAATCAATTAAAAACAGTAATCCCATTGAGTCAAGAAGACCTTGTTCGAAAATATGTAAATTATCATCTAACGAATTCACATCTACTGAGGCAGATTTTGCAATATAGTTTCTTATTGCTTCTCTTGTTTTATGCTCTAAATCCATTGCTAATGCTGTTTCCATTTATTTGTTTTTTTGTGATCAATATTTATCTAATTAAAATCTCTCTGATTTTTTTTAAGTAGCAGCCATCTAATGGCTAGATACTTAATTGTTGGTTGTAATTATTTCATTTTGTATATAGTTGAAAAATTTCTGATGCGTTAGTTCTCATGTTGAATCTCTTGTTTACTAGTTCAATGGCTCTTTCAGAGAGTGTAAGCAACTTCTCCGGATGAGAATAAAGGTCGATTACATTTTTTGCCAATTCAGTGTAGTCTTCAGAAATTAGTAGAGAATTTTCACCTGTTTTATTAAAATCGCGTAATCCTGCAACATTGTAAAGTATGGCAGGAATTCCACAAGCCATTGCCTCTATAGTTGAGATAGAAATACCTTCAAAAATACTGGTCATAACGTATATGTCAGATGCAATTAGATATTTACGGACATCATTTAGGTTGCCACAAAATCGCACGTTTTTATTAACATTTAATAGCTTCACAAGCTCTTTTTCTTCTTCTTCTGTTTCGCCCTTTCCAATATGTAGGAAAATCATATCAGAATATTTTTTTTGAATAATTTGCACTGCTCTGATAATATCGGTGTGCCTTTTATTATCACTGCAGATGCCAACAGCAATTATTACTAGTGAATCAAGGGGGATATTAAGTTCTTCTCTAATTCGTTTTTGCTCACCTTCAATAGCAGGGTAATATCGCTTTTCACTATACCAGTTGTATATTTTTTGGGTTTTGTTATAGTAAAAATTTAATTCATGTTTATAAACCGAATCACTAATGCTTTGGAATATACAGCCAAACAGTTTTTTTGCACTCCAACGTTGAAAAACGTGATATAAATAACTATAGGTGTTAGAATCAAATATTGCATGAAAAGTAAAAATAGAGCGTTTTTTTGCCAACCAAGCAATAATTGACATTTCCCACATCAAATTACAGCAATGATTATGCACAACATCATACCCTTCTTTTTTTAAAAAGGATATAAGTTTTAAATTATATCGGATACGATCAAACATATTCCAAGCCTTTGGATAGGATTTGTGAATAACTTTATAACCTGCTTTTTCGAAATGCGTCGAGTAATCACCTATTTGTGGAGCAGTTGCTATTACCGTTAGTTCACATCCTTTATCTTTAAACAGACTAGCAGCATCTACATACATAATTTCTGCACCGGAGAATTTAAGTTCGTGTAAAATATGCACAATTTTCATGTTGTTTTTCTATTTTTTTGACTGAAAGATTACAAATACCTAAGATTGAAATCTCTACTAAATATTATGTTTTTTTAGCTGCTTATTTTAATCATACAAATGTTCACTTTGCATCTATTTAGGTGATTGTATCTTATGTAATATTCATTTTCTCCAACTCTCTCAAATAGTCGTTTGGATGATTTGGCATAATGCAAGGAACATCTGTTAAACTAATATTTTCTACAGGTTTCATTTCATCTAAAAACAAGTTCATTTTCACCTTAACATCTGCATCATCTAATGGATTAAATATTATACCATTGGTGGGGGTTATTAGTGAAGATGCACCAGCTAAATGAGAACAAAGACATTTTAGACCAAATATTAATGCTTCATTTACAACTGCACCAAAAGTTTCTGAAATACTAGGTAAAACCAAGCCTGACCCACATAAATACCATGCATGCAATTCTTGCGCTTCATATTTACCTGCAAATTTCACTTGATTGCTCAGTCCCTTTTCTTCAACAATTGATTTTAATACATCCATTTCTTTTCCTTCACCAATCATAATAAATTGTAGGACCTCATTTTCCAGAAGTATTTTATGAATACTAATCAAAAATTGTGGTAAAGCCTTTTCAGGAGCTAATCTTCCAACGAATAGCAGCACTTTCTTCCCTTTTAAATTATATTTCTGTAAATAACCTTTTGCAATGTTTTCTAAACCGCTTTCATCTTTTCTCAATTTTTCAGGTAGTTGCAGAATAGGAGAAATAATAACTTGATCTTCTTTAAACTTGAATTTATCTTTATAATATTGGGCAACATCCTTTGACAATAAAACTAAGTAGTCTAATTTTTTCAAAGCAATTTTTCTTGCCAAATAGCGAACTTTTGATCGTGAATGGTAGCAAATGTCTAAACTATCATCTACTAATGATCCTAATTTCTGATTGATTAACCCTAACGATTTCAATAAAATAAGATATTGTGTTGTAAACGAATACTCATAACTCAATATAATATCGGACTGAGTTTTTTTTATTTTTTTGTAGATACCATAACGAAACACTCTGCTTTTAGATTGAGGTCCTTTTAACAAGTAAGAAACTTTGAAATTACATTGTGAGAGTAATGATTGTTGATCAAATTTATCATATACTAAATTGTCAAAAAGAAACGTCACCTCTAAATCATATAACTTATTTAAAGTGTTAAATTGGTCAATTCTGTATGGTGCTAGCCATTGATGAAAAACTAGTATCTTTTTCTTTTCCATATGATTAATTTTTTCTATAATACATATTCTCTTAATTCAGTTACATCACCTTTTAAACTTTTCCCAAAAAACAGGGAAAAAAGTTTTCATCCAAAGCATAAGAAATGAATAGGGTAAATACATAGGGAAATGTTTCTTTATATAATATAGGTATTCATTATAAGCCAATCCCTTGGGGCTTTTGAGGTAGGCTATCCGATCCTTTAATGGAGCATCCGAGTTCTTCCAATTTGTTGGATGATCATTAGTACATACTCCACAAATATCAGGAGCTAAAAATACAGGAATACCTTTTTCGTGTGCCCGTAAAGAATAATCGTAATCGGCAATTCCGTGTGTAAACCTATAGTCGAATATCCCGATTTTGTCAACTACACTTTTGCTAATCCATAAAATATTTGCATTAGTTAGTTCACAATGCTGTGGGAAATCGAGCGGGGAAAGAATTTGGAGTTTTACCATTAAATGATTTGCTTTTATCTTATACCCACCATATGTTACTTCTCCTGTAGCTTCATCAACTGTTGCCCCTGAATAAATACCGGGTTTGCCTGTTCTCTCAATAGAATATTCATGAGTACTATTTAGATTAGTCAAGAAACCAGGATATAACTTAACATCATCATTGAGAAGTAAATAGACATCATACGATTTGTTGTCCATAGCGTTTTCCCATGCTAATCTCATTCCACCGGCCCAAAACATGCTCCCATCTCCTTTAATGATGTTTACCGAGGGATATAGAACTTTAACAGCTTCACTAGTTCCATCCATTGAGCCGTCATCGGTCAAGTAGACATCTATGTCATATCCTGCCGGAATTGTTGCATTAAATAACGATGCTAGACATGTGAGAGTTTTAAACTTCCTATTATGACATGTCATCAATACGGCTATCCTTTGATTTTTCATAAAGCTGTTTTTTGTTTAGATAATTTTGAAGACGAGTATATCGGGTATCAAAAATGCCACGTACCCAAATAAGTACATCTTTATTTGTCATCTCCCTAAATGAATAGGAGAAGCATAATCCTATCATAACCCAAAGCATGAAATAGTTAAGCTTGAAATCGTTCACATCTTCCACCCAAGCATAAAGCCATCTGAAAGCAATATAAATACCTAACATTTTTGCATAAATATTTTTCGACTTTCTTACAGCCAAATATGTTGCTTTGTAAAAGACCAACATATATAGTATAACACCAACAATTCCAGTCCAAGTAAATACATTTGCAATTCCTATTTCATTGGCCAAACGTTCGGTCCTTCCCGTCCATACACCCTCTATCAATCCAAATGTTTGTGAGTCGTTTCCTCTTGCCGGTGTACGTCCAAACATCACGTAGTTATTTTTGATTGCTGAATGAATTACCTCTTCGTATAAAAATGTTCTGGTATCCTGTAATACATCTATTTCGGTATGTCTCCCACGATAATCTGTGCCGGTAGTTGTTACTTCTCTATCAATATATTCTTCCATGTTAAAAATATTGAATGTATTGGTAGCGGCTAAAGCAAATAATATAAATGGAGCTATAAAGAAGAAAATCCTAACTGCCTCCAATATTTTGACCGAAATCCATTTCCTTACATAATAGATAATCAAAATAATAATTGGAATTCCAAATTTTAAAACATTGCTTCTAGCGCCTAAATCTGCAAAAAATACTATAAACATTACAATGAGTACAATAAGCCTTTGGTGTTTAGATAATGCTGGAAGGAATAATAACATAAAACTCATAGGCATAAGATATTGGCCAAATGCATCTGTAGTCATAACCATTGCCATCACTAAAAATAGTGGTAGTACATATTTTACATAAAATGATAGAACTGATTGTACTAGAATTTTATTTGTTGAAGAATAAGCAACCAGAGGCAATATAAGTGCCATAGAGTTTTGAACTAACCCTTTCCAATCCCAGTATATTTCGGCAACATAAGCTCCTCGCAATATACAGATCACATTCCATAATAGGTAAATTCCAATAATTTGGATTTCTTTCTTATTTTTTCGATCAAAAAAATAAATATTAGAGAAGATGAATATTGCCAGAATAATAAAGTATATAAACCACCACATGCTTGTATTATTCCACGAAGAAAGATACGACGGAACATTAGGTCTTGGATAATAGAGTGCAGTAGATACCGCTAACAGTAAAATTGTAACTGGAAGTATATGACTTATTATCTGTTTATTAAATGTATTCATATCTAATGTTTTTGTTTCGTCAATTACAAAATAAGTATCTATTGATTTAGTAAATCTTGATAAATTTGAATCTGTTGTTCAATTGCCAGGCTATTATTCCTGATCAACTTGCTTTTAAATGCTTTATTGGACATTTTTAATGCATAATCATCGTTTTGTAATATTCTTATTATTTCGTAAGCACACATTCCCGCATCACCCGGTTGAAAAAATGAAACTGTTTCTTTATTCTTTCCAAGCTCAGGCATTGCTCCGGCAAAAGAAGCAACCGTTGGAACACCAACGAAAATGGCTTCTTCTAATGCCATGCAATAAGATTCCACAAACGAAGGTATTACAACAACATTGGCAGATTGCAGCTCCTTAACGATTTGTTCCGCTGTTAATGGTCCCAACCAGCATATATTATTAGTTAATCCCATTCTTTTAATTTTCCTGAATAAAAATCTAGTATACCCACCACGTCTAATACCATAAGTCAGATTGGAAGCAATATTTAATTTTATATCAGGAAAGTCTCTTTTTAGTATTGCAATGGCATCAAATAAAACATGTAATCCTTTATAGGAAATTATCTCAGATGTTATAGTGAATAAACTATTACGCTTACAGGTATGTAAATTCCACTTTTCAGCATGGTAAAACTCATCACGCAACAGCATTAAAGTATTATATATTTTTGCTTCTTTATTAATTCGTCCAACTGTTGCTCTTACCCATTCTGATTGTGTATTAATGTACCTATGATTAAGAATCATTTCTTTCTCGAATGTACCCCACCTGCTGAAAGCTTTTTTTATAGAGAAGATAGATACTGAGGGTTTTAATATTTCTTTAATATTAATACAAGACAAAAGTTCCTTTTTGCTTAATCCTTTATAAAAGTATTTGCTAATTTCAAATTTCAATCCCTGAATTTCAAGCAATACTTTTCCATTGATAAGATTTCTTGCAGAAAGTAGCCCCCAGTATGATTCAGTTCCCCAAATATGAATGATATCAGGCTGAACTAGTAAAACAATATTTTGAATGTCTTTAATGATTTTTTTATTTGGAATACCTTTCCTGTTTAATTTTTTCCTTGGCAGTATCCATTGATTAATTGTCATGTCTTGATCAAGAAAAGTATGACCATTACTTCCATTTGTTACATTAAATAACTCCACTAACCCAGATTCAACAAGCCCTTTAGACATTGTATGCAACCATGTTCCAGTCTGAGTCGTCTTTTGTTCAGTTAAAAAATCACTGCAGAACCACAATATTTTAATTTTTTTATTCATTATAATGAATGATATATTATTTAAAGTGGAGATTTTTTAATAACTTCTTATACCATTGAATCTTAGATACCAATATAACAAACTAAATTTCTGCAATACAGAAATACCTTTATAGCCATAAAACCCTTTATATTTAAACCTTAACCAACTTTCAAAGAATACAGATAAGTCAATTGGGTTGAATATGCTTAGGTTTTGCTTTCGGTATTTTTTAAAAATCCGCAGTGCTTCTTTTTCTCTCACTTCATCAACCGTATCGCATCTTGATATTGATTTATTATGAATCCTGTATTTCACTGTAGCTTTATTAAAATAATGGATTCGAATACCTTCTTTAAGAACTCTAAAAATCGCACTCATGTCATCATAAATCTTAAACTCTTCGTCGAAATAACCTATTGATTCTATCAATTGCTTCTTAAAGAAAAATGTCGGTGAATTAAGAAAAGCAGGCCATCTCGAATATGCTTTTAATTGTTCTTTTGAGGAGAGATTCTTATTAAATAATAGCAATCCTCCGTTTATTTTTTGCATATTAATTATTTCACTATCATCATCAATTTCAATCACATCAGATAAAATAAACATAGATTCAGGAAATCGGATAGAATAATACATGTTGTCTAATATACAATTCTCCAATAATGCATCATCTCCGGCAATCATCTTAATCCAGTCACCATTTGAAACTCTGATACCTCTGTTACAGTTAGAGGAAATTCCGGTATTATGAGAAACAGTAATAATTTCAGTTCTTTTAAATCTTTTACTGTTCTCTTCTATCCATTTTTTACAAAGTTCCACTGTGTTATCTTTCGAAGCATCATCAGTTATTATCAACTCAACATTATTCCAAGTTTGTGCTTTAATGCTATCTAGTGTCTCAATTATAAACTTGGAGCTGTTGTACGCTAATACAATAACTGAAACAAGGCTTTCATCAAAATTATTCATATGCATTATATTCGATTATATGAAAATTATGTTCACTAATTTCATAATACTATGAGTGAAACGAATTTATAATTTCTACTACAGTTTTCATCTCTTTTTTAGAGATTATCTGACTTATTGGTAAGCTCAGCACTTCGTTATGAATTTTTTCGGTGATTGGCAAACTTAATTTTTCCCATTCACCATAGGCTTTCTGTTTATGAGGTGGAATAGGGTAGTGAATAACTACTTGTACCCCATTTTTAATGAGATAGTCTTGCAATTGATCCCTATGACTTGAACGAATTACAAATAGATGAAATACATGAGCATCCCAATCACTTACCTTAGGTAAAATAATGTCAGGGTTGGTAATATTCATTATGTAATACCGTGCAGCATCTTTGCGTCTATTATTATCCTTATTTAAATATTTTAACTTCACATTTAAAATTGCCGCCTGTACCTCGTCTAGCCTGCTATTCAATCCTTTAAAATCAAAAACATATTTAATAATTGAGCCATAATTAGACAATGCCTCTACAGTTTGCGCCAAATATTTATCGTTAGTCGTTATAGCACCTCCATCACCAAGCGCACCAAGATTCTTTCCGGGATAAAAGCTATGCCCAGCGGCATCACCCAATGAACCTGTCCTTTTTCCTTGAAATACACATCCGGGGGCTTGTGCATTATCTTCGATTAGTTTTATATCATATTTTTTACATATAACTCCAATTTTGTCTGTATAAGCACATTGACCATATAGATGAACTATCATAATCCCTTTTGTCTTGTTTGTAATAGCCTTTTCTATCTTAGTTTCATCAATTTGATAAGTGTCAATATCCGGTTCTACCAATATTGGAATCAACTTATTATATGAAATAGCAAGTATGGAGGCTATAAAAGTATTTGCCGGAACAATTATCTCATCTCCTTCTTTCATAACACCCAATTCAATATATGCTTTTAATATTATTCGTAAGGCATCCAGACCATTAGCAACGCTCACACAATATTCGGTACCAATAAAACCAGCATAATTTTTCTCAAAACTTTTAGTTTCTTCTCCCCGTAGATACCAACCTGAATCGATTACACGTGCAGCAGCACTATGAATTTCTGTAGAGTATTGGTTTGTTATTTTTTGAATGTCAAGAAACTTAATCATTTGGAAATATTATTAATTGTTTGCAATTCTAAGCACCTATATTATAATGAGATAACACTTTTATATTTTTTGAATTCAGCGTAATCTCTTATATATTCTTCTTCGGAATATTCCATCGAAGCCAATACAAGACAAACAGAACCTGAAGAAAAATTATCTAATTCTCTCCATATTCCGGGAACAACATGAAGCCCCCTGTATGGTCTATTGATGGAAAATGTCCTTTTTAGTTCTCCATCATCAATTGTAACATCAAAACTACCGCTTGCTGCAATAATAAATTGTTGTAAATTCTTGTGAGCATGTCCTCCTCTGGATTCACCACCAGGTACGTCATAGAGATAATAGACTCGCTTAACATGAAAAGGAAGTGTTTTCCCATTTTCAATCACACTAATATTGCCCTTTTCATGATGATGTTTATCAATCTCTATAATTGAACAATCATATATTCTTGTTTTCAACATTTGCTAATTCTTTAAATAATACATAATCATACACATAGTCTGTGACATCAAACTTGATCGAAGCTACTATTAACGCCAAAGAGTTTGTTGAGAAATTTTGCATCTGTCTCCATACTCCTTTTGGAACATATAGGCCATAATAAGAGCGATTTAGAGTAATCTCTTTATGTTCTACACCATTATCAAGAATTACGTCGAAACTACCGGAAAGTGCTACAATAAACTCTTGATTCTGTTTGTAGGCATGACCACCTCTAACTTCACCTCCCGGTACATCATAAATCCAATAAGTCCTTTTTATCTTAAAAGGAATATCTTTTATCTCTTCAATGATTGAAAGATTTCCTCTTCTGTCTAAAATCTTTTTGAGATGAATAATCCTTGCTCCATTAAGTTCCATATGACAAAATTGATAATTGAATTCTAATTATACCCGTATGAGTACTTTTTACTATATCCATAACGATAAGGCATTTTGTTTATATCAATCGAGTTCAATATAAAGTACATTCTCCTTAATCTATTTTCATGAAAATGTTCAACCGCATCTTCAATGTACCTTTTAGGGGTAAAATCCGACCTAACAATATATAAGTTTATGTCTGCCAAACGATTAAGTAAGAGACTGTCGGAAACTACTCCCAACGGTGCTGTGTCAATTATTATATAATCGAAATCATTTCGTAAATCATTTATAAGATCATCCAATATCGACTTAGTCAAAAGTTCGTTAGGATTTGGTGGAGTTTTGCCTGCAGTAATTACATATAAGTTAGGGTGTGCTCCAGAAGGCTTTACTAACTTTTCTTTATTGAGTGATCCTGACAAATACATTGAAATCCCCTCATTATTTTCAACACTTAGATATTTTGATAGCTTAGGCTTCCTAATGTCCAATTCAATAATTAGTACTTTCTTGTCGATTAATGCCATACTCATTGCTAGATTTATAGCTGTAAAAGTTTTTCCTTCGTTACTGATACTTGACAACATATTTATAACCTTTATACTCTTATTATCCATTACAAACATGAGATTTGCTCGCAGTAGTCGTATCATTTCGTTAAAGCTGTCATTATTGTTTTCACTAACAACTACTTGACTGCTATGTGTTGTTTTAGGTATTTCCCCTAATATTGGTATTATATCAGAAGCACTCTCTAATTCTTCTCTATTTTTAATCTTATAATTTAGCAGATCTTTTATTTTAATAACTGCAATAGGTAATATAAGAGCAAGGACAAAGAATATCAATCCGATTAATAACTTGTTTGGTGAAACAACACCCATTAGTCTAATATTATCAACGAATCTGATATTTGGCTCTACTGAAGCCATGTTCATATATCTTTCTTCTTTCCTTTGAAGTAAATAAACAAATAGTTCTTCTTTTATATTTTGTTGTCTAACTATATCTGAATATTCACGTTCTTGACGTGGAATTGCGTGTAATCGTGCATTATTTTGATTGTATACATTAGATAGTTCACGTAGCTGAATTTCCAAATTATTTTTCTCGTTAAGTAGTCCAGATCTGATGGAGTAAAGCATTGTCTCTATTTGATTGTTTAAATCAATCATTGCTTGGTTACTACTTGATGCTATGCGTGAAAGTCGGTTCCTTTGCAACACCAAATCATTATAACTACTAATCTGACTATTCAGTGCAACACTATTTATTCCGGAATTTGCAGGTAAGAGTTGATTGTTGTTGTTCTGCATTATATAATCGTAAAGATTTGATACCATAGAAAATTGAGTTTCTATCTCCATTCTTCTTTGGCCCATGTTTGCAGACTGACTATTATAAAGATCCGCTTGTGAAGCTATATCAGTTAATCCTCGTGCCTGCATATAGTCTTGAGCCTGTGACTCCACTGAACTTAAATCATTATTGAGATTTACAAGATGCATATCAATTAATCGTGCTGTTTTATCTGCAAGTTCATTCTTAATTCTTATCCCTTCTTCGTTATAAAATTCGATATAGGTTTTAATAAAATCTTTTCCCATGTTCCCGTTTTGAGCTTTAAGAGAAAGATTTGCTACAGATGAATTTAGCGAAGTGAGTTCAATATCAAGATTACCTAGATAGTTGTCTGCAACACCAACTGGATTGTTCAGTTCAATTTTCATAATCATAAC
Organism: Fermentimonas sp.; assembly: GCA_041859795.1. Taxonomy (GTDB): domain Bacteria; phylum Bacteroidota; class Bacteroidia; order Bacteroidales; family Dysgonomonadaceae; genus Proteiniphilum. The sequence goes on along the minus strand of JBFLFV010000002.1, from coordinate 89,875 downwards.
TTCGGTGGGAATAAAATCTCCTCTCTTAATACTAATTTTGCCAAAGGGTAGATCCACATTAGAATCGGAAGGACGGACATTCACATCATATTTATTTCCATTGTGCTTTCCATAAATTTCAAAATATCCATCAGGCCTTGCCCGTACGAAAAAAACTATTTTCTTTTGAATTTTGTAAATATCTTCCTCTAACATACTTATCTGAATTGGTATTTCATTTCCGTACAATATATTTTTTTCTCGATAGGTAAATCTTAAAGGAGCCTTGTTATAACTCTTGTTTTGACTAAATCCAAAAGGTGCAATTTCAGTGTATTTTGCATACAATCCCAGTTTCATAACAACATCTTCTACGATTAAAGATCTTGTAAGAATTTCAATTTCATTGTCCACATTATTCCTTTGGGTTAAAATTCCTCTTTCATTAAACAGGCTAGACTCTGACATTCCACCACCTCTCTCTTCATCTTTAAACAATATGGATGTTGAAATACGATATTGTGGAAGCGTAAATGCAATATATATTGCTGCTATAGCCATACAAATAATGAATGAAATTAAAAACCATTTCCAGTATGAAAGATATTTTGTAAGGATTCCTACAAAGTCAATTGGCCTTTCTGCTAACCTAATATATTCATCTTCAACATCAGAAAACTTTTTCATATATGTAATTATTTATTTGAATAAAACTTTATAAAAAACTCACCACACAACTAACGAGAAATTCCAAAAATTGCAACAGCCATTGTCGCTAAAGAAATAATAACAGACATGGTTGATATCCGATAAGTTTCTGCAGCACCATACTTGGATGAGTTTGCTCGAGATTGGTTAGGCTCTACATACACCACATCATTTTGTTCAAGAAAGAATGCTGGAGAATTGAAAATGTTTCCATCATTTAGATTTAACGTGTAAATTTCTCTTTCTCCATTTGAACCTTCTCTAATAACCTTTACATTATTTCGTTTACCATAAATAGTTAAATCACCAGCCATTGCCAGTCCTTCTAAAATTGTCATACGTTCATTAACAGACTCATATTTTCCAGGATGCAATACTTCTCCTAAAATATTTACTGAAAAATTTACAATGCGAATTGTGACAATTGGCATTTCCTCCTTAAAGAAAGGTGACAGTTTTTGTTCTAATAATTCTTGTAGCTCTTTTGTTGAAAGCCCTTGTACCTGTAAAATCCCTAGCACCGGAAACTTTATATTGCCATCATTATTAACTAGATAGTTTTGTAACGTGGGTTGTGCATAGAGAGAACCCATGCTTCCTTCATCCTGAGGTGTAATAAGATTATATCTTCTTGAGGCTTCTGGCTCACTACTCACTACCGTAATAGAGAGAAGATCCTTAGGTTTGATGCGAGCAGAATATTCTTTACTGTTCAATGTACTTGTTCCCTTTCCTAATTGTTGAAAATAAGAAACTTCTCTTGCAGAGGAACACGAAATGATAAAAAATGCTAAAAAACAAAGATGTACGAACTTTTCCATATGTTAATAACCTTTTAGTAAGTTTGCAATAAACAGACACTTCACACTACGCAAATGACAGATAATTTGTTGTTAAGCTGTGATTTATAATTTTATCTTAACAATGGAATCGAATATCTGCTCTCCACTTGTATAATTTCTTAACTAACTTAGTTAAGTAGCACGAATATAAGTTAGAACTAATCGTTTTCATGAATATTTCTACTTACAAAATATTACTTAAAAAAGTCATTGATAACTGTAACTGTTTATATGACTGACTTTGAGAGAAACTCATATTTAAAACAATTCTAAATAAGAAAAATTCAAAGTTAACTCAATTTAATTCTTTATAATTTGAACGAATTCACTCATATTTAACTGTTTATTAGTGAGATGGTGTAAAATAAAAAGCTTACTTTTGTATTGTTAAATCAAAAAACAAACTGCATAACAGTGCGTGTTCTCACACGCATGTTCAGTATTGTGATTAATAATCACAAATTCAATAATTACTTATTTAAAAAAGGAAGAATGAAATGAAAAGAAACATCTACACAATTACCACTATTCTGGTATTATTATGCTTCCCTTTCTTCAAGTCATATGGACAGGGAGCCAGATATACCGGTTCTTACACAAAATCTCCGGCACTTCATTACGTAGGAAAATCAAACTTCGTGATTGAAGGCCTTGATATTTCTAATATTGAAGGCGACGCTATCGCTCTTTACAACTGTGAGAACGTTATTATTAGAAATAATAAATTGAGTTGGACAACAAGAAGAGGTGTATACTTATATAATTGTAAGAATATTACAATTATTGATAACACTTTTGAGAACGTACAATCAGGATTGGTTGCATCAACCTCACAAGGAGTAAAATTTGAGCACAATGATGTAACAAATGTTGTGGGGAAATTAAGAGGTTCAAATGAAATGGGAGTTATGGCCCAATTTATTTCTGTTTATGGTGCCGGAAACAGCGTTAGTTACAATGCAAACGAAAATTTCCCGGGAGAAAGTTCTCCGGAAGATCTCATTAACATGTATGAGTCTAACGGTACGCCGGAAAGTCCCATTATTGTAAGAGGAAACTGGATACGCGGAGGAGGCCCATCTCTTACAGGTGGTGGAATCAATCTGGGAGATATGTATGGTACAAACCAGTTGGCTGAAGACAACATATTGGTTAATCCGGGACAATATGGTATTGGTATTTCTGCCGGACAAAATATGACATTACGTAATAATAAAGTGTTTTCAGAAAGAAAGTCTCATACCAATGTAGGTATTGTTGGGGCAAACTGGTACGAATTCAAAGGACAAAATAGCAATTTGACAATTGCAAACAATACTATCAATTTTACTCACCGTGACGGATACACCAACAACTGGTGGTATATGGATAAAGCAGGTACAATAAATGGTAGAGAAACCAATAAGTACGATCCAAATTTGAATTCTTCGATCCTTCCTGAGAAAATTATTGGTAGGGCAAGGTCATCCTCACCCGGTGATGATGAGTTCCCAGGTGGAGGTGGGGACCTGGATCCAACACCAGACCCGGATCCAACGCCGGATCCAGATCCAACACCAGACCCGGATCCAACGCCAGATCCAGATCCAACGCCGGACCCGGATGATCCGGACTCAAATATCATTCCAGGTTTTGATGGACAGGATTTTTATAATCATCCAACAATCACTATTTACTTAGACAGAGCTAATAGAATTTGTATAAACGGTCGAGGTAAATTAGAAGATTCAGCAATTGTAATTGCTGCCAAAAGTAATGGGGAAATAATCTTTCAAAAGAATCTAACAAGGTTTCATACAGTACTTAGAAACCTAAGTGATCCTGGAAAATACTACATATATGTAGAAAATGGTAAAAACAAGCGTCATTTTAAATCATTAATCATCAAACGTTAACTAACTAACTAATTAACAAAGGATATATCTGAACTATATATTCTTTGTTAACATATATTTCACTAAAGCATATGTATATGTTTTAATGTAATAGGAAGAAGTGCGTTAAAAAAATGAAAATAAAAACAAACATCATATGAAAAAAATTACATATTTACTCTCTTTTGTACTACTAACTATTTTTATTTCGTGTGAAAGAGAAATCGATTCAATAGATAATTTTGCACCTGTTGATTTCGCAGGCGAGTGGAAAGTAAATGCATATATAGATACATCATTTGTTTACGGACCTTTCAAGATTATTACAACTCAAGAGTCTACTAACAGCGATTCGATCACTGTAAAAGATTCTGAAGTAAAATTTTGGAAATTTCAGGCAAAAGCAAATAAAAATACTATAAATGGTACTTTTGAAACCAAATTGTCTAATTGTGAAGTAAGTGATAATGCCATCGGAATTATAATTTCAAATGGAAAAATAATTAACTCTGATAGTATTTACTTCGAAATAAAATTTGAAGATGATGAAACACCTTTTGGTAATAACTATAAACTAAAAGGTACTCGAGTTTTAAATAATTGAAGTTTTTTCCTCAAGAAGTAATAGAATCTTTATCTTCTTCGTTGTTAATTAACTCTCTCAGTTTACTAACAAGCTGTTTTTTATTTTCAATATTAAGTTTTTTATTAATACGGTGAATAGTTACAAAAACAGCATCTATACTTCTATTAGTAATTGTAGCAATATCCTGGCTGTCCATATCGTTAACAAGTAAACCACAAAGAATTACTTCGCGATGGGACAGCAAGGGATATGCTTTTTGTATAATCCTTAATTCTTTTTCATAATACACTAAATCATCCAACGTTAAAATCTGAGAATCATCATTTTTATAATACTTATTTATTAAATCGTCAAGCAATTTCTTACCAGTTTTATTTAAATATGGTTTTAGTTTAATTATCTCCTCCATTGTTGTATAAAGAGAAGATATTGATACAGCTGTATATTTTTCTGATGCTTTTTTAAAATGGATGATAGTTAAATGTCCATTCGATGAATTTTGGATCCTCCTTAACGAATAGTTTATAATCTCATGTTTGCCATTAAGATTAACCATATGTACTTTTTTATCGTTAAGGCAATCAATAGAAGCATATTTTTTAATCTCTTCTTCCAATAAAGGATTCATTTCAATCCATTTATCCAGATCAAATTTTTCTTTTTCATCAACACCTAAAATTTCAGCAGCTTGAATATTCAAAACAACTTCATTTGTTTTTGAAAAGAAAAATATAGTGGGATATGGAATTTGATCTATATCCACGATAACCTGATCTCCACCAATAATACTCCTACTAAATCTTATTTGTATATTAAAGAAGTTCATTAAGCTATGATTTTAATTGTCACAAATATATAACTATAAAGTGTTAAATTTGATACTTATTGTAGGAAATACATTACATTTTCTAAGTTAAAAATTGAGACTCTTTGTAATCTACTAATATCCAAAGCTATAGCGAGATTGTCGATTCTCTGTGTAATTGTGTAATTTATGAATTTTTATTATATTTAATTTGTTTTTCTTGATAAAAAAGTATTAATCTTGCGATATATACTTCATAAATAAAAGCAAATTGATATGGAAGATAAAATTTTTCAAATTAAAATTGTGCTTAGAGGTAGTAAACCCAAGATATGGAGACGTTTATTAATTAAATCTGATATGCTAATGCCTGAACTCCATGAAGTTATACAGACAGCTATGGGTTGGAATAACATGCATCTACATCACTTTATTAAATATGATTCACTGTACACTGTAAAATTGGAAGATGATGATTTTTGGGATGAAAAAAGGAATATCGAATATAAACAAATCATGATAAGTGAATTACTATCAAAGAAACACGATAAAATAATTTACGAATACGACTTTGGTGATGCTTGGAGTCATGATGTTATTTTGGAGGAGATAAATTTTTCTGAATATGGTGTTAAGTACCCAGTTTGTATAGATGGTAAAATGTCATGTCCTCCAGAAGATTGCGGTGGTATAGGGGCGTATCACAACATTATTGATATTTTAAAAAATCCTGAACATAAATTTTATGAAAACTATAAAGATTGGTTAGATGAAGATTTTGATCCGGAATATTTTAACATAGACGAAGTAAACAGTTTATTAAACCTCAAAAAATAATCTAAGCAAAAAGAACAAACAATCTTAAAATGAAAAATAAAGTATTATTAATCTTAATGTCTCTAATATCATTAGCAATAGGGTATTTCCTTGACACACTTATAAATGAACGTACTGTTATAAATAGAGGGAATTATATCGAAAAAAATCAAACTGAATCATTAGAAGTAAATAAAGATAATATGGATAATATAAAGTTAGGAGCATTCTCGATAAGTCTTAGTGTCAAAAATTTGAAGTTATCTCGAGAGTTTTATGAGAAACTTGGATTTACTATTTTGGGTGGCAGTATGGAACAAAACTACTTGATCATGAAAAATGAAAATGCACTAATTGGACTATTCCAGGATATGTTTGAAGGAAACATATTAACCTTTAATCCAGGATGGAACGAAAGCGCTCAAAAAAATAAAAACTTTGATGATGTAAGAACAATTCAAAAACATCTTAAACACTATAATATTGAGCTAAATGTTGAAACTGATGAAGATGGCAATGGTCCCGCCAACATAATGTTAACCGATCCGGATGGCAATTTAATACTAATTGACCAGCACAGGTAGTGCTAACTTCTTTCATTTCATTCATTTAATATATTCAGTAGGAAATACCGAAGTCATTATTTTAATAATAGACTCAATTTAAATCAGCTGGTCTAATTCAAAACTTAAATAATTATAAAACAATTTCACTTTAAGTAATATACACAAACAATAAAATAGAGGGTAATGTTATACGAATATGAGATACCCATTTATTGCTATTGGACTGATATTTTTGTTCTTATTTTATGTGTTGTATCTTGCACTAATCAAGAGGAACATAAAAACAAAATTAAAGAGCGTAATTCTACCGGGTTTATTTATTGTAGGAATATGGGTTCTTATTTCCATATTCTTATTTTAATAAGCTGTATACTATTGTCTTGATGATCCTAATTAAGTTAAGGGTAATTTTAAATGACGGCTCAGGCTTTAAAAATATCTCCAATTTTGGATAGAGCAACCTCCGACTCCGGAGGATCAAATTATTATACAATTTGTTGGATTCACAATGGTGTAAAGTATATAGAAATTAATCAAAAAAAATTCCATCACGTATCAAATTCTCTTTTTATAATTACACCTGACGTCGAATGGACAATATACAAAACTAAATCAGAATCATCTTCCGGTTATCTTATGTACCTTCCCAGACATGTTATGAATCACCCCACATTTAAAAACTATAAAATATCAAAAATACACCTTATCAAGTTGTACGAGGATATTCCCAAAATAAATTTGTCTCCGAGAATCGAAAAACGTGTGCAAGTAATTTTTGAAATGATAGATGAACTGATTAGTATTAACATAAAACACAAAGATGAAGCTGTCTTGTCGTTGCTCAACACTTTTTTTGTTTACTGTGATGGTGAATGCAATATTAAATCTTCAATTTCCGATAGTAATTCAAAAGGGAAACTAGTTTATAACTTCAAAAAAAATATCGATCTTCAGTTTTACAAAATTCATGATGTTGGAAGCTATGCACAACAACTTAACGTAACAGATAAATATCTTAATGAGTGTGTGAGAGATGTACTTGGCAGAACTGCCAAAAGTCTTATAAATGAACAAATAATAATACGTGCACGTCATGCCCTTAAATTCACCGATTTATCGGTCAAAGAGGTTGGATATCAGCTTGGTTTCTCTTCACCTGACTACTTCACATATTTCATAAAAAAACATACCGGCATATCTCCATCACAACATCGTAAAAGCTAAAATCTAAGGAAATACTGTGATTTTCGCATTGACATTTCTACTAAACGCATATATATTTACCTTTATTAAAATTATAGTATTTTGAACAAAAGCTATATGATCAATGCGAGCAATAATTATTATGGTAATTTCCGAGATATTACTTTCGGTAGTTGTTCACGGCCAAAACTCAAAGCGAAGCATTACTGCGACTCATATTACTCAGGAGATAAATATTGATGGTGTACTAAATGAGCCTGTATGGCAAAATGCGCAGATTGGGGAAAATTTCTGGCAGTTTTTCCCTTCTGATTCTGCTGTTTCAATAAACTTAACTCAATTCATAATTTTGTATGACAATCAAAATATTTATATAGGTATAAAAGCTTTTATCAAGTCAAACAACATAGTAGTAAGTTCACTTAGGCGTGATTTTACTGATTATGAGAATGATAATGTAACTGTTATTTTTGATACTTTCAAAGATGGAAACACAGCCTACCTTTTTGGAATGAATCCTTTTGGAGTGAAACGAGAAGTGTTTGTGTCTGAGGGAGGTACTGCTGTTAACTCAAGCTGGGACCAAAAATGGGATTTTGAAAGCAGTATACATGACGATTATTATATTTTGGAAGCTTCAATTCCATTTAACTCTATAAAATACAAAACAGGCGAAACCACTTGGCGTATACAGGTATACAGATTTGATTTGCAAACAAACGAGCAAAGTGCTTGGGCTCATGTGCCTCAAAATCAAGTTATCACAAATCTAGCATTTATGGGAGATCTTCTTTTTGAAGTACCACTTAAAGCGTCGCGTACACCTTTTGTTATTATTCCTTATGTAAATGCTATGGCATCAAAAGACTTCAAGCTAACCTCTACTGTCAATAACCTATCATTCGGTGGAGACGCAAAGCTTGCAATTGGCAATAGCATGAATCTTGATATTACGATTAATCCCGACTTTTCAAATGTTGAAGTTGATGATATTTACACCAATCTTAGTCGCTTCGAACTTTTAATTCCCGAAAAAAGACAGTTTTTCATAGATAACAATGACCTTTTTGGAAGTTATGGTGATGCTATAGATAATCAAATACCATTTTTTTCTCGCAGGGTTGGTTTGTCAAAAGACACATTAGGAAACTTAATGGAAAACCAAATTATTGGAGGAGTACGTTTGAGCGGAAAGATTAATGATAAGTGGCGATTTGGATTCTTAAATATTCAAACAGCATCTGATAAGAATAATAATATTGCATCAAATAATAATATGATGCTTGCTGTGCAACGTAAGATGTTTGCTCGGTCGAGGTTAAGTTTTTTTGCAATAAACAGACAAACGGTTGGTGATTATGATTTTGTTGATATTTCAGATAGATACAATAGAGTATTAGGGGTTGATTATGACATAGCATCTGCGGATAACAAATGGTTTGGAAAACTTTTCCTTCATAAATCATTTCAACCGGATGATAGTAAGGGCAACTATTCGTGGCAATCATTTATCACCTATCAGCCACGTAATATGGTGGTTGTACTTGATTTCACATATGTTGATGATGGTTTTCGTGCCGATTTAGGGTTTGTGCCCCGAAAAGGTGTTTTAAGAAATGGAAAGCTATTTGAATATAACTTCTATCCAAAAAACAGTTTTATAAGCAGGCATAGACCAGGAATTTTATTTGTACATAACTGGGAACGTAATCTAGATTGGAAGAATTCCGACTATTGGGCAAATTTCACTTACAGTTTTTATTTTACTAATCAGACTTCATTTTTTATTCATTATAATCACAACTATACATTTTTACCTTTCGACTTCAACCCAATTCTAACGCCAGGATCTGCTCCTATTCCTGGAAATAAGGCATACACATATAATAGCTTTTGGTTGAATTACATATCTAATCCGAAAAAACTATTTACTTATAATATTGAAATGAGTGGAGGAGAGTTTTTCAATGGAGAAAATTTCTATAGTGTAATAAAACTCAACTATCGTATACAGCCTTGGGCATCATTTGGTTTCGTAGGAAGATATGATGTAATAAGATTACCCAAACCACAATCAAGCGCCAACTTTTGGTTGCTAACTCCTAAAATTGATTTAACATTTAGCAAAAACTTATATTGGTCCACATTAGTACAATATAGCAATCAGAGAGATAATCTGGGTATCAACTCACGCCTGCAATGGCGTTTTGCACCGCTTTCCGATCTCCATTTGGTGTATAATGATAATTACTTTACCAAAGATTTCGGACCCAAATTCAGGTCTATAACCCTCAAGATTTCTTATTGGTTAAATCTGTAAAGTTAAATTACGGTAATTATGAAAAGAGAATTAAAGCAAACAACTGGAATTGGTGAATTCCCGATTTTTATGCATGCAGTGTCTATTATGTTAGAACTATATAGCACAATGATGGGACTCTTTTCAAAACATTTAAAATAAATGTTCTAATTTAGTTCAAAAAAGGATATTCAAATGAAAATAATAGCTTAACGTCCTTTGCAAAAGAATTATGATAAATTTAGGAACTAACTAAAATACATTATATTTGTAATTATATATCGGTGTTTTTTAATAAAAAATGCCTGTTTCATATTTTAAATTAATTATTTATGAAAAGAATTAACCTATTTTTCACACTGGTGATAATGTCCCTTGTAGCTCTTACAGCTTTTTCACAAAGCAAATTAGAGTACAAAACATTTCCTAACGATCCAATCAATGCTCGTATTTATACGCTTGATAACGGATTGAAGGTTTACATGAGTGTTAATACCGAAACTCCACGTATACAGACCTATGTAGCTGTACGTGTCGGTGGAAAGAACGATCCGGCCGAAACAACCGGTTTGGCTCACTATTTCGAGCATTTAATGTTTAAAGGTACAGAGAGGTTTGGCACACAAGACTTTGAGAAAGAGAAACCTCTACTTGATGAAATTGAGCGTCTTTTTGAAGTGTATCGCAAAACAGAAGATGAGAATGAACGTAGGGCTATTTATCAAGTGATAGATAGTGTTTCGTTCGAAGCATCAAAATATGCAATACCTAACGAGTATGACAAAGTTATGGCCTCTATCGGTGCAACTGGTACAAATGCCTATACCGGTTTCGACATGACTGTTTATACTGATAATATCCCTTCAAACCAGATCGAGAATTGGGCAAAAATTCAGTCAGACAGGTTTATGAACAACGTAATTCGCGGGTTTCATACTGAACTAGAAACAGTTTACGAAGAAAAGAATATGTCACTCACCCGAGATGGTAGAAAGGTAAATGAACAGTTGCTAGCAGCACTTTTTCCTCATCATCCCTACGGAAAACAAACTGTACTAGGTACCCAAGAACATCTCAAAAATCCATCAATTATCAATATCAAGGAATACTACAAAACATACTATGTATCCAACAATATTGCAATCTGTTTGGCAGGTGATTTTGATCCCGACAAAATGATTGAGATTATCAATAAGTATTTTGGAGATATGCAACCAAATCCAAATCTCCCAACATTGGTGCAAGATGAAATTAAGCCTATTACAAAACCTATTGAAGTTGATGTATTGGGACTTGAAGCAGAAAATGTGACACTTGGTTGGCGCTTTGGTGGTTGGGCTACTTCAGACAAAGATATGTTAGATCTAATAAGTCTAATAATGAGAAACGGGCAAGCTGGTCTTATCGACCTTAATCTTGTTCAACAACAGAAAATTCTTTCGGCATACTCCGGTTCAAGTAGTATGGCCGACTATTGTCTGTTTATTATGAATGCAACCCCTAAAGAGGGGCAGACTCTTGAAGAAGCTAAGGCTTTACTCCTTGGTGAGATAGATAACCTTAAAAAGGGTAACTTCTCGGAGGAGTTGCTATCAGCTACAATAAACAATATGAAATTGAACGAAATGCGTCGTATAGAAAATAATGCAGGTCGAGCCAACTGGTTTGTAAACTCGTTTATAAATGGTACCGACTGGGATGTTGAATTTTCACGTATCAATCGTATTGCCAATTTTACTAAACAAGATGTAGTGAATTTTGCAAACGAAAATTTTGGAAACAACTATGCCGTTATTTACAAGCGTGAAGGTCGGGATCCATCAATAGTTCAAATGGACAAGCCTAAGATTACACCAATTGCCACCAACAGAGATGTTAGCAGTGATTTTCTGCGAGAAATACAATCAACCCTTGTTGAGCCAATTGAGCCCATATTTCTGGATTTTGACAAGGATATGAGCAAACTGAAAGCCAAATCCGATATAGAGGTACTCTACAAGCACAACGAAACAAACGGTATTTTCAATCTCACCTATGTGTTTGATATGGGTACAAACCATGATAAAGCCTTAGGAACTGCATTTGAGTATCTTAAATATTTAGGGACATCAACCAAATCACCCGAGCAAATTAAAGCTGAGTTTTATAACCTTGCTTGTTCATTTGAGGTCAATTCGGACACCGAAAGAGTATATGTTACTCTCCAGGGGTTGGCCGAGAATATGACTCCTGCGCTTGTACTTTTTGAAGAACTGCTTGCAGATCCAAAGGTAAACGAAGTTGCATTTACAAATCTCATAGCAGATATATTGAAAAAGCGAGCAGATGCCAAACTAAGTCAGAGCGTCAACTTCTATATGCTTAATGAATATGCAAAATGGGGAACGGACTCACCTCTTAAAAATATTTTATCTGACGAAGAGCTTAAAGCAATGGAGCCTGTAGAACTTACCAATCGAATAAAAAACCTCAAGAATTATGAACACTTGGTTATGTACTACGGTCCAAATACAGAACAGCAGTTATTAACTACTCTAAATACCCTTCACAATACTCCTGATCAATTAATTCCGATACCGGAAGTTGAAAAGTACAAACAGCAAGTAACTAGCGAAGATAAGGTGCTTTTGGCTGAATATGATGCAGCTCAAATATACTTAGGTATGTTCTCAAACGACGGAACAAAATTTAATCAGGAAATTGAACCCTTACGTGAGATGTACAACTCATATTTTGGTGGTGGCATGAATGCTATCGTATTCCAGGAGATGCGTGAAGCCAGAGGATTAGCATACTCTGCCAGAGCAAGTCTTTCTGCACCATCAAAGCTAAAGGATCCATACATAATGAGCACATATATTGCCACTCAGAACGATAAGATGGACGATGCACTGCAGGCATTTAATTCGATATTAGTAGATATGCCACTTTCAGAAAACGCCTTTGAACTTGCAAAAGAGAGTATATTAATGCGTATTCGCACTAATAGAATCACTAAGGAAAATATTCTTTGGAGCTACATCTACGCAAAAGATTTAGGATTGAACGTCGATCGTAGCAAAGCCGTCTTTGAAAAAGTTCCTTCTATGACTATCAACGATATTAAAGCCTTTCAGGAGGAGTGGGTTAAAAATCGTAAATACACATACTTTATTCTTGGAAAAGAGGCAGACCTCGACCTAAATTCTCTTGAAAAATATGGTCCAATTAAGCGTGTTTCGCAAGAGGAACTGTTTGGATATTGATATTTGATCTAAACTAAAAGAAATTACGAATACGAGTTTTTATTATAAAATATGAATTAATATGTGTAACATATTGATTGTTATTTGAATATAAAACAGACTTTTAATAATTTAAAGGATACTGCTAAGTAAAGTAGTATCCTTTTTTAGTCACCTATTTGTGTTGCCCAAAGTAAATGATTAAATTTGCCAAGAATATTTCACTTATGATGAATCACTTCCTAATGAAGAGTTTTCCTCTTATCAAGAATCTCTCCCTAACTATAAATTATTTATCTAAATAAATTGAACTATTTAGCCCATATATATTTTTCTGGAACAAACCGTCAGGTTGCCATTGGCAATTTCATAGGGGATTTTGTGAAAGGTAGAAAATATGAAGAGTTTCCTTCAGATATAAAAAAAGGTATCCTTTTACACAGGGAAATTGATCATTTTACCGATACTCACCCGAAATTTCTGGAAACAGTGGATTTACTTCGACCATCTTTCGGACGCTATTCGGGAATAATGGCCGACATGTATTATGACTATTTGCTTGCTTCAGATTTTGAGAAGTACGGTAATGGACAGAGTCTTGGTAATTTTTCAAGAAGTTTTTACTTATCCGCTTTGCTATACTACAAATGGTTGCCCGAAAAGGTCAAAGGGTTCATTTTCCACTTCATAAGAACCAACCGTCTAAAAAAATATTCTACTTACGACGGACTTCAGCATTCGCTCGAAATCATGTCTGCATACAAGAGTTCTGCGATAAATCCTACTCTTGGAATTGATTTCCTTGCAACAAACGAAGTTCAAATGAGAGTTCTTTTTGACGAATTCATGACAGAGGCTCAGCAAAGATTTCCTTACTAAAGATAATTACAAGACGACAGATATACTACTATATATTTAAAGTCCTATTGTTTATGGAATCTTGGGTATTGACAAGCTTTAGCTGTGTAAGAGCAGACTCTTAAAACATTTATTATAACATCAGCTGTAGCTTAGTAAACCTATAAATACATTGATAATAGGTGTTTCTACGAAGCTTAAAGACAGTATGTGCCTAATAAAGGATGTTTTTATTGAAGGTTAATTCTTCTAATCAACAATTTATACATCTGGCGCACTTCTGGCTGTGGATGTGTCGTGCTTAAATTGTCAATCTTATTATATAACACATGTAGTTCGTTTTCAAGCAGCCTTACTGAGCTGCTCTTTTTGTCATCTGCCTCTATGCTATCTAACCATGCATTTAGGCAGAGCAATTGGTAATCCATTTGACTACGAGTTACTATAACCGAAGGCTCAAAACCATTAAATAATCCTTTGTATAGGTCTTGAAAGAATTGAGTTTCACTGTAGTTTTTATCACTTTGTAATCCTTGTAATTGTAGGGCATTAATAGTTTCCGAACTAAATAATTGCGAGAACACCTTTTTTAGTTCTGGATAAAGCAAACTGTTTTTATCGGCCAAAAGATTCTCTTTTATAAAAGTGTTTTCCATTGATTTATTATACCGAAAAAGGTATTGGTTGAGATCAGACATAGCTTGCTGCTGCATGACAGCAGGCTCATCACTGCCAACTTTTTTGGCTATCTCTTGTAAATAAGAGCCATATAGGCCAATAGCTTTACGGTATAAGTTTATGAGTGGTCTTCCACTACTTCTGTCTTATTCTTGATAAACAAAGTAATCCAACTGATTCACTACTGTTTGCAAATTGCTTATGCTACTTGCATAATCTATATGAGATCTTGTTTGCCACATTGGTTTTCCATTGTTTGTATGCAGGAGGCTCTCAGCGGGAAGATTGTTTATCCATTTGCGAAGCACCTCTCGCTCTTTGTAGCAATTGTTATTTCCTTTCAGTGGTCTATAACCAAAATATATGGCTTGGTAGTCAGCATCACTTAACTGCAAGGCTTGGCCACATGATTTTTCAGATAGGCTTCTGTTTAAACCCAAAACTCGTGCAGTTTCTTGGGTTACTTTGCTTTGGAGTAACTCTTTTTCAACCTCTTTTGAATAACGGTTAGTCTTCATTCTTTTATCCGATGCACCACATGTGAGAAGATAATCTGACATTTCATCATTTAGCAAACCATGCCCAATATTTATTCTGCACGATAGAATTTCCCCACTACGTGGATGATAGGTAATACTGCCTTTTACGCCAGGTTTCTTTAAATCATAGGAAATAAATGCGCGTTGAGCTGCGGGCACTATTTCTTTGTCAGCATACTTTACTTGAAGCGGGTTTCTGATGCCAGCCTTGTTGAAGGCTTTATTCCATTGTAATACACCCTCTTTTACGGCCTGAAAGTATTCTCTTGGAAAAAGAGTGTCTACATAAAAAATGAGTGGTTGTGACATGTCCCACCTAAGTATAAGTGAGTCATCTACAATGCTGTACGGGTCTTGTGTATAATCTTTAAAACTTAAAGATTGAAAGGGTACTCGGTAGTCTGCCAAACGCAACTTATCTTTCTTGTCTGGCAACAAACGTATGGTGCAAGTTACTTCCAGTGGCATGCTGCCAGTCGGCAATACTACATTAGAACTTGATAATATTAGTCTATCGCCTTCGGCGCCATGATAGCGACGAACGGTGAGTGACACGCTTTGGTCTTGCGAATATGTGTTTACAATTTTTGATAAAGATGTATCTAGCGAACGAATAGATTGATGCTCGTAACTAAACCAATCGTTACCGTTTAAGATGTAGTCGGTAATCTTTATAATTGCACCCTTTTCTTTTGAAAAGGCTACTACGGCATAGGCTTTACCTTTTGGCTGAACATTTGATAATGAAAACGCTCTCTGAAACTGATGCTCTTTATCTAACAGGCGTTCTGTGTGGAATGGTTGCTGAAAATAAATTGTTTCATCCTCGGGTAGGGTAATGAGTTCTACACCAAGAGCTTTGTTAACAGGGCGGTTTATTAAATCAAACCCTCTGTCTATCTGGGCAGATATTGCTATTTCTCTGCCAATATATTGAAGAGGTATCTCTAAATAAATTTCTTCTTCGGCTATATAGATAGGGAAGACACCCTCTTTCTTTTGCATGTTGGGTGTAAAAAACTCATCAAATGTTTTTAAGGTATGCTGTGCTTGCATTAGTGTAGAAACACAAAAACACATTAAAACTATAAATTGTTTCATTATTCAGTTAAATTTTGTCCATTAGGTACATAACCTGTTTTTAAACGGTTGCATTGCTTGCTTGCTCATGGTAAACTAAACCTTCATCTTTAATCTGATTCAAGGCTTGCATCACGTTGATTAAAAGATTGGACGAGGAAATATTTTCTGATCGTTTCAGAAGATTGCTCAATTGGGTAACATACATAACTTGTATACTGAACTTATATTTACTTACTGGTTCTCCATTTGTCCATTCGGCAAACAATCCTTCATGGATATACTGCAAAAACTCTTTTACTGACAGCATATCCTCTGAAGCATGTTCTGTTTGATCTACCCTTTGAAGCGAGTGAATTAGATGAGGTATCAATTCATTATACAGCTTTTGCAACTCTTTTCCACCATCAACTTCTAACTTTGTGGTTAGCTCTTCATTAAACATCCATAATGGAGGCTGTAGCACATAGTTTTGAATAAATAGCAGCGCTTTACGGTTGTAAGCTGCTTTTTCAGGCAGATAAATTTGTTGGCTGTCATCTTTGCTTATGCTTTTTCCGCCAAGGTGCGATAACACATGATCAACCCATTGCTTGTAATGAGTAATAACGGAATGATACCTTCCTTGCCATACATGTAGCGACTGCTTGTCTGTTACTTTCCAAACTTCTGGATGCTCACATAAATATTTTAGATTTTCAATTCCTTGGCTGTTAATTGCAACATGGTCGTTTCCTAAATCTTCTGCCTGCGCATATACACCTGTTCTTCCTGAAAAGTGATTTATGCTGTTTTTTTGTTTTTCTTTGTTCCACAAAGCACGGTTTCTGGTTCTTTCTGTAGCATCTTTTCCTGGAAATATTCGATATGCCCATTCAATGGCGTATGTATCATAATCTCCTATCCATGCTTGCCTATTTTTCAATTCTACTTTATCTTGAGGACCTAATGCATAGTTGCAACGTACATAATCCATAACTGAGCTGCTAATACCATTTTTACTTATGAAATCATTGTTGCGTAGTTGATCTATGGAAAAATGAGAACTTCCCAAAAAGTTATGCTCCAAGCCCAAAGTGTGTCCAACTTCGTGTATTACAATCTGTTTCATGAACTGATATAGTAAGGAATCTGGTAGCACAGTATTCCAAGCTTGAGGGTCATTTGCTCCTGATTGAGCAAAATACCATTTTTGTTGTAAGTTAAGTACATTACTAAAAATAGCTATATGGGAGTTAATTATTTCAGCAGATCGTGGTTCGCATGGTGTAGGTCCATAAGCATTGTTACTGCCTGAAATCTTCCATGAAATAAATGGATACTTGCTGTTGTAAATAGAGAAATCTGGATCTTCCTCAAGTGTAGGAGCCAGACGAGCATCTATTGCATCTTTAAATCCAGCTTTCTCAAAGGCAGCATTCCAGGAACGTACTCCTTCAATAATGCTGTTAACATATTTAGGAGGTGTGTTGCGGTCTATATGAAAAACAATTGGCTGTATAGGCTTTACTTTTTCTCCTCTTTTGTATTTCTCCCTGTCTTCTGTTTTTATCTCTAAACGCCATCGTTTGGCAAACGATTTTTGAACAGCAGGCTGGTTACCTTCAAAATACTCTTTGCCAATTCTGAAATAAGCTCCTGAATTAGTTATTAGTGGCTCTAAAGGTTCTACTGTTAATAACTCTATACATATACCTGTATCCCAATCTCCTACATAAGAAGGAGGAGTAGACTGGCCTGGTATTTGCATAGATGAACTTTGATAAGATCTTGATATATGCATCAACAATCTATCATCATATCCTTTTATATCTTTAATGTTGACTTTATCTTTAATGTGAGAGCCAACGATGAGGTCGTAAGATACAATTTCAAGGGTGAAAAGAGGATATTCTACTAATAATTCGCTAACATCTACAAGAGTGCTATTATTACTTACAGCTAATATTGGTAGTCTTTTGTATAACCTTTCATTACCACGTTGAGCAGCAATTTTAGAGTATGTTCCTGATGGGTCTTCAAAAAATCTGTCATGAAGTGGATCAGTTATCCAAAACACATCATCGTCTTTTTTGAATCCGAAAAATACAGGCCCTATCATATCGCCAGCATATCCAAACTTTCTATCCATATCCCGATCAGGACGGGCTGGGGCTTTTAATATAGTTGTGCTTACAGCAAATTCTCGCTTAATTAAAGAATCTGGTATTTCCCAATAAATATTTTTGTTGCTACGATATGTAGTAAACATACCTGATGCTACTTTTGTGGCTTCAACTTCTTTTATAAAATCAGTAATGTTTGGAATTTGGGCGTACACAAAAGTACAAACAACTCCAAACATTACTGCAGCTATAGTTCTTTTCAACATAGAATATTAATGATTGAACTATTGATCTTGATAACTATAGGCAAAATCTACAATTTTATCAAATCCTTTGTATTCATGAATAGCATTTTCATCGCGTCTGACGTCACCTGCTAGAGTAAGATTAAGTTCAACAAGTGAACCTTCTTCTCCATTATTCACAGATGCTCCTAAGATGTAGTTGGTAGGAACTGGCTCCCAGCTCACCATCTCTTCATTCTTGAACTTTATTCCAGCTATGTTTGCATTGGCATCGAGATGTTCATATATAGTAGAGACTCTACCTTCTGCACCTTGTAACTCAATCTTATACACCTTGTTTTTGGCTGCTGCAAAGAAAATACGGTTATATACATATGATGTGCAGAAATATAAATCTTCTGCTTTTAATCCATCAGGTGCAGTAAATGAATATAGACCTGTAACAGCTCCGTTCACACCAAACTCAAGTACTTTTACTTCCGAACTTCCAGGGGTAGTAGCCATAGCCATAGCATGGTTTGCTGTACGAATCATTTCCAGTACTTCTATACTAGGGTCTATTTCAGCAATGTTATCTGGATTAAACACATAACCATTATTGCCGAAGCATCTCAATTTTTTGTGTGTAGAAAGATGTCCTGTAGAGGTTGGATTGCGTACATATGGATTGTTACGTGCAATATTCATAGCATCTCCGATCATAGAGTGATCTATTGAGAAATACATAAAACGATGATATTTTTTATCGTAAACCATGTATCTGTTACCCGAATTGTATTCAGTAAAATGAGTTGCTTCCATGTCCTCATTTTCTTCTGTACAGCCAACTCTGTAGAAAACGCCATATCCATCCATAAACGACCAATAAAGATTACCATTGTCAATGGCCATTTCGCCAGCTTTGCTCTGTTTGAGAGCGGTAATATTGCGCTGTATGTTAGGAGTTTCTCTTACTGGATATAAAAACATGTTGTTTGCCTCCCAAATCTTTGTAAGTTTGGCTGCATCCATTATCCACATGTCTTTATCTGTAGCTATTGCTACAATTGGCTTCATTGGATTTTTAACGAAAATATGGTTAAGTCCATAGTTATGATAAGTTGTTAAGCGAAACGGTTTTCCATGTAAAGGAAAGGTTGCACCCAACTCTTCTTTAAACACATCGGGTAGGATAACAGATGCCTCTAAATCTCCATCTGCTACTCCTAATATGCCTGTTCCATTTTTTTCTTGTAATACAAACCAAGTAGATGAAAAAGGCATCACTACTGTTACTTTTCCCACTTGATACCATTTCAAACCTGTTTGGTTATCTGTTACAGTCAAACGAATTGAAATATTGTAATCATCTTCAGGAAGTACTTCAAAACGACAATTTTTTTCGGTACCAATTTCTACGTAATCTTTTGTAAACTGAATGTTTTCTGGTCCTTTTTCCCATAGGTACTCTAGGTGTTCTTCATTTTGAAGTATAGTTTGTGAAATTTCCGGAATAATTTCAACCATTGCTGTTTCACCCGCTTTAGGTAAACGAACACTCGTTTTAGGAATCTCAATTTCCACTTCATTGATTTCATGATAATCATAGTTGCCTAAATCTTCATAACAGCTACTTAATGAAAAGGCTATACTAACGATTAGTAATAGATTTTTTATCTTATTGTTCATAAATTCTTTCAATTATTTTTATTCTTAACTCCTTCACTCTTGTTATTCAGGAAAATAAATATCATTTCCATTTTCATCTAAAATAGGATCATTTGTTTTTAAATAATCTGTGTAGGCTGCTACCACTATCTGTTTATTTTCTTCAATAACTACAGCTTTTGAAAATTCAGAATAAGTTTGGTGTAATGTATCCATAATAAATAGATATTTGCCAATACTATAAGGCCCCCATGTCATATTTGAATAACTCCACTCATTGGGTCGTTTTATTTCGTATTCTAAAATTAAGGTGCTAGTAGCCCACTCCTCTATACCTGGATCAAATTGGTGCAGAGGATTATCGTTATCAAAAGAAAGTTCAGTGTTATATCTCACTTCATTGCTAGTAAATTCAGCAGGTCGTTTCACCTTTGCTATAGCATCAAACTCTACAGAATTGTTAGAAGCCGGGAATATGTATTTTTTGTCAAAACTTACTTCTGCATAATTAAAGTTTTCAATTTCAGCCGATTTTAAGCAAAAGCTAAGGTCCTCTTTTAGGAAGTCTCCTTGTAAACGAACTCTTATAGGCACTTCTTTCTCGGTGATGTTTGCAGCATATTCTACATCTGTAAATTCAGTAAAAGTGTTACTAACAAAGTTTATCCGTGGAGATTGGTCATAAAGTTCTATTTCGTTCTCTTTACAGCCGGTAAGTATTACAGATAACAACAAAAACTGTGTTATAATAAATATGATTTTTTCATGTTCTTTCTATTTGTTTTAGAGTTAGTTTTTCCCAAAAATAGTTTCATTATCGGGTAAAGGCCATTGATATTTTCCTGTCATATCGTTAAGCGGACAGCCCTTAAATGTTTTGTAATTATGTGCTTTTAGGAAGTAAAATAACTGTCCTTCTGCAAAATACTCTTTTCGGTATTCTTTCATGATTTCATTAATACGTACTGTCTGTGTATTATCTTCAGAATTGTCTCTTGTATCTAACGCATCGTAATTTTCACCTGCTTCTATTTCATAATCATAAGAGATAGCCCTAGCAAAACGCACTTCATTTAAATACTCTGCACTGGTTGCGGCATCATTAGCGCATTCAGCTACTATATAGTACATTTCTGGCAAACGGATTAATGGAAAGGCATCAGTTCCTTCTTGCTCAGGCATGCTTTGATTGTATTTCATACTATAATAAAGTTCAAACGAATCATTAGCTCTAAAAGAAAAATTAGCTGCACGCCAATCTGTATTTCCTGCCGTGCCCATCTGATAAAAGTCATTAAATAGTTCTTCATTAACTACATATCTATATTGAGGATAAACTGTTGTAGACATTTGCATATGGTTTGCATTTAATGTTTTATCTAGTTCATAAACACTCAACCCAAAGATCTGCTCATAATAACGAACTGAGCTATAGTCGTATTCATTTTGTGATTCATATAGAGAAAAGTATGGAGCTTCAATTACCTCTTTTGCATAAGATACAGCTTTATTCTTGCTTTCTGGATCTGCCTTATAGCAATATGCGCGCGCCAACATTGCTTTTACTGCATATAAATTCATGCGAAACTGTCTATTGCTTAAAAAAGCATCTCCCGTTTCTGAGTCACTAAATAGAGTAGGGAATAAATTTTTTGGTTCTGTTTCTATAAGCAGGTTTTCAGCTTCAACTAAATCAGCGATAATCAGATCAATTATTTCGTTTGCTGGAAGAATAGGATTTGCTCCGGAATTAAACTCTTTTCTGTATGCAATAGCCTTTGCATTTGGGTCTGTTTTATAAACAGGTCCGTAGAGACGCAAAAGATCAAAATGTAAAAAAGCACGTAAGGCTAAAGCTTCTCCTTTCATTATTTCATAGTAGTTCTCTGTTTTTAATACTTTGCCGTTATCAGCTTCAACATGCTTTAAGAAGTTGTTTATATTTGCAATTGTGTTATACATTTCCAGATAAATAGTATTTATCTTGTTTAAAAACACTCCATCATACTCATAAATTTCATTTTTCCACGAAGTTTGGTTGCTCATATAGTTCGGGAAACTATTATAAATACCCGCCAGCTCATCTATATAACCATAGCTAAGATCATGCGTATAGAGTGTAGAAGAAGTCATTTTAATGTAAACTCCAGTGAGTACATCTATGTATCCCCATTCCGACTCATATAGCTTGTCGGATGGAATAGAGGTTTTAGGGTCAACGTCTAACCAATCATTGCATGAAGTTAATGCAATCAAACCTATCACTAATATATTATATATATATTTCATATCAATCGTTTTTTTATAAAGTTAAAATGCCAAGTTCAAAGAAACTGTGAATTGACGCGAATAAGGATAATTTATTCCTCTTTCTCTTTTTACGGATGACAAATAAAATAGATCTTGCATGTTTAAAGCTATTTTAGCTGAGCTAAGTCCTAGTTTATCTATATTCCTTGTGTTTGTCTTATCCATACGATAGTGGAAGGACAAAGAACTCATTTGAAAAAGATTTTCATCCATAATAAAGCGCGAACTTGCTTTAGTTTTTTCAGTTACAGAAGATAGCTGTTTATAGGCAACACGGTCGCCTGGATTAAGCCATCTCTTAGTCAAAACACGAGCATCACCATTCTTCTTGATATCAAGATTTTCAACTTTATCAATTAAAGTTTGGTTATATACTTGTCCGCCGAAACGATACGAGAAGCTTACATCAGCTCCAAATCCTTTGTAAGTAAACGAAGAATTGATATATCCTTGCCAGCTTGGCTCAGTATTACCAATAGGAATAATATCAACCGCATCCCATGTTGTACTCATATTACCATTTCTTTTTTGAAAAATCTCCCATCCAGTAGCTGGATCAATTCCTAACGATGGTACTACCCATATACGATTCATCGATTCGCCTTCTTGATAACGAGGTAATGGAGAATTCTCTACTCTAGAAGCATTAATTTCATTCATGTGTTTCATAGCTTCTGAAATTTTCAACATCTTGTCTACATTATGCGATCCATTTACAGTAATTGTCCAATAAGACTGTTTTTGCGTATTTTGATAAGGAATGAATGAAATAGAAAGTTCTACTCCTTTATTTTCTATTTTACCTAAATTCTCAGGATAAGAAACAAACCCTAAAGAAGGAGCCAAACTTACTTCTGTAAGTAAATTATCTGTTATTTTTCTATATACATCTAATTTACCTGTAATTCTTTTATTTAAAAAACCTGCCTCCATACCAAAGTTTAGGGTTTGGGTTTCTTGCCATTTTAAGTTTTCATTTGGCATGGCTAGAATCTCAGTTCCTGTTCCACCTGATGATACATATGGCTTTAGTAGATTAATGTAACTATAGTACTCATGTGCTTGATAAGGATTGAAACCTTGAGCACCAGTTATTCCAAATGATCCTCTAAACACTAAGTCGCTAATAAAATCTACATTTTCAAGAAAGTCTTCTTTCTTAGCATCCCAACGTAAACCTGACGACCAGAATGGAGCCCAACGGTTGTCTGTGCCAAACTGCGATGAACCATCTAATCGGATATTGAAGTCAGCAGAGTATTTGTATTTATAAGAATAACCTACTGCTCCAACCCAACCAATAGAACGTGAAGTTTGTTCAAGCCCTGTCATCTTTTCGTCGTATTTTTGACCAAATAGAATATCGTCCATATTTTCATTCGGAAAGCCAGTTAGGTAGGCGCCATAGCTGCTTGTAGAGTTTTCATGAACAGACATACGACCGTTTGCTGTAATATAATGAATATGGTTAAATAGCTTGTTATAGCTTGCTGTAAAGCCAGTTTCCCATCTCACTGCTTCACTTTGTGTGCGTCTATAATCACCTCTTAAGCTTGGATCTACAATACCATCAAAATCAGTGTGTTGAGCTGTGCGAAAGATATCTCTGTTTCCCACACTCTTAGATAAAGAGAAGTTACCTTCTAAACGCAGGTCATCGTTTACATTATATAGAATTCTGAATAACTCTCTAAAACTGAAATTGTCAGAACTATTTTTTGAATTAAATATAGTATTATACATCGGGTTAGCTACTCTTGAAGATTCTGGATCTATACCAATTGAGTTATCTAACATTTTGTCCACCTCTCCGTCTGGGCCATAAGGGCGAAGATATGGATTTAAAGATGTATAGTTACTAAAACTACCCCAAGGAGATTCATTACTAATTTGTATTATCAACTGTAATACTGTTTTTAAACAGTATTTTTTTGAAACGATATTGTAAATCAAATGATCCTGTTAATACATCACGTGAACTTTCGAGCATAACTCCTGGTGCATGATTATATCCTACATACATACGATATCTTAAATCTGAACTCCCTCCTTCAAGTGTAACTGTATGGCGTTGCTGAATGGCTGTACTCAAAGGCTTATCAAGCCAATACGTGTCTACACCTCTTTTTACTTCACGAAGACGTGCCTGATAAATATCAATCATTTGCTGTTTTTCTCCGCCATAGGTAAAAAGGCCTGAAAGTCTTTCTGCTTCAAGTTTTTCTGCAGCATTCATTAAGTTGTAGCCTGTTAGATCAGGTGTTTCAATACGAGCTTCACCACCATAGGTTACCCATAGTTTGCCAGCTTTAGGGGTCCTGCTCTCTATAACAATAACTCCGTTAGCTGCACGCGAACCGTATATTGCAGTTGCTGCCGCATCTTTTAATAAAGTAATAGATTCTACACGGTCAGGATCGAGGTCAACCATAGTTTGTGCTGTAATTTCAAAACCATCCATTATTATTAAGGGTTGATTTGGATATGTTTGATATTCACCTTGTAGTGTAAGTAGATCTGTTGATGATGTGCCCGTAGTTGGCATATTGGCTTGTCCACGCATTCTCATGTCAGGTAAACTATTCGGGTTAGAACCATTCATCACATCTTCCATTATACGAAATCCTGGTGCCACTGCTGCCAATGCTTTTGTTACATTTGTTGCATTGTATTTTTTTAGATCATCACCTTGTATCGTTACAGATGATCCGGTGAAGCCTGATTTTTTACGTTCAAAAATTCCGGTTACAACTAATTCTCCCAATACTTCAGTATCAGGAACTAATACAATTGTTATACTTTGTTCTGCCTTAATTTCTTGAGATTTCATTCCCACATAAGATACTACCAAAGTCTCATCTAATGGTACACTAAGTATAAAGTTTCCCTCAAGATCTGTAGCAACTCCTTTTGTCGGATCACTTTTAAGTCTGATTGTTGCCCCAATAACCGGTTCACCCTCTTCATCAACTACCTTTCCCCTAATCTGTTTACTTACTTGTTGATCAACTTGTCCCGAATTATTTTTCTCGTTGTTATTAATTGCTTCTTTACTATTCTCCTTATATACAACTATTTGATTATCTAATTTTCTATACTTTAGATCAGTGTTTAAAAGGATAGCTTCAAGCACTTCTTCAATTTCTTTTTCTGTTACAGCTATATCAACTGTTTTATTTGCAGCAATTTTTCTTGCATCACCGGTAAAAACAAAACGATAACTGCTCTCTTTTTCTATGGTTTCACACACACCGGTAATAGTTGAAGCTTTTTCATTAATTGTGAGTTTAGTTTCTTGAGAGTGTGCATTAACCATCTGCACAAAGAATACCCCTGTTAAGAATATTACCACAGATATTTTCATGATTTTTTGAAGATTTCTTGGAAAATACAATAAAACTCCACTCTTTTTTGAGTTTCTATTCATATCTTTGAATGATTTTAATTATTAATACGTGTTTTAATTGGAATCGAATGGTCGGGCGGTATTTCCGGTACTGTTCGACTACTTTTTTGGGTTTAGCTTTAAATTTAATAATACAACATAGGCAAGATCATTTAATGTTTTTCTTTATATAGGTAAATTTGTTTCTCTTCTCTTATATATTTAGTTGATGATAAAGTAGAAAATGTTGTCATAACTTGATCTAGATTCTCAGATAAAATAATCTTTCCTGTACACGTAATACCTTTAAATGAAACCCCCTCATCATAATCAAGTGAAAGATTATAATACCTTTCAATCTGTTTAAGAACCTCTATTGCCGGTGTGTCATTAAAAGTTAAATACCCCTCTTTCCAACTGATAAAAGGTGTCACATCCACTTTATGTGTATCAAATCTCCCTGTATTTTCCGAAAACACCGCTTGCTCGTTTGGAGTTAAAATTATGTTTTCGTTTTGCTTAGTTGTTAAACTTAAGCTTCCATTCACAAGCACTACATGCGAACTATTATCATCGAAAGAGTTGATATTAAATTCAGTACCAAGTACTTTAACGGTGTAGCCGGCAGTATGAACAATAAAAGCCCTTTTATTGTCACCGGCAACTTCAAAATACATTTCGCCTGATAAATACACCTCCCTGCTATTTTCACTGAATTTTGAAGGGAACTCGAGTGTAGAGCCTGAGTTGAGCCATACCTTTGTACCATCGGAAAGTAAAACGCTTGATCTTTTCCCGAATGGTACAATAAGCTTGTTCATCTCACTTTGCTCAATAGCAATCTCTTTCTTCTCAAATTCTTCATTCGAAGATATTTGTGCGGTATTATCATTTTCAATATGAATATCTACGTTATTTTGAAACGATACTGTTTCCTTACCTGTTATGAATAATATACTTTCTGAATCCAATGTATTACCGGTAATATATTCAACAGCAGCCTCATTGCTGCCATCTTGATCAACACTCTTCTGAAAATGTAAAACTAAAGAAACAAGGATTGCAAAAACTGCAGCTGCATATGAGAATCGACGTATTCTGCGTTTACGATTATATGCTTTAATTGATTGTTTGAGCTTCTCGATTGCAAATTGCTTTTTGTCCTGCGTTAACTTCTCCGACGAGAACATTATTCGGTTTAAATGTTTTTTAGCTGACTCAATGTTCTCTATTTCATAAGGATGTTGATCAATGAAATTTCCCCAATATAAATTCATCTCTTCCGATTGAAACAACAACCATTCAATGAATTTATCATCTGTTAGAAATTTCACAAAGTCAATATTATCCCTCTTTGAACTCATAAATTGTGTTTAAAAGTTTCTCGTCTTTTAATGCTTCTTATATATAAGACGGACCAAAGTAAAAAACATCATCACATTTTTAAATAAAAATGAATTGAAATGATTTACTTTAACATATTACAAAAACAAAAACATGGATAAGGGCATGTTCCTCAGCTTATTTAGCGACTTGCTAATAAGGTTGCGACATGATAAGACTGAAATTTGCATAATATTTGCAATTTCCTCATAATTATATTCATGTTTGAACCGCAGAAAAATAATCTCACGCTCCCTGTCAGATAACTCAGCTAATAATTTTTCAAGTTTTTGTTGAATTTTCTTGGCGTCTTCTTTTTCAATATATTCTTCCTCTACTGAAACTTTTAACTGAAATGGGAGTATCGTTTTATCTTCTTTAATAACAGGTACTTTAATTGTATTAAACTCCTTTTCACGTTTAATATCTAAGAGTCTGTTTCTTAAAGATCTAAAAAGAAAAGCTTTTGCGTTTTGTATTTTGTCAAATGAAGCGTGTTGAGTACAAATTTTAAAAAACACATCATGAATAGCATCCATGGCAATTTGTTCATTAAAATCCATGTGAACAGCATACGAATAAAGCTCATCCAGATACTCCTCGTAGATTGATGCTATGTCAGAAAATTTATTTAATTTACTCATGAAGATGTGCGATGAGCGTGCAAAATTACTATTAAAATCTAAATTTCTGAATTAATGTAATAACATAATTGTCTAAGTTGCATTTTCTCGGAAATAACTTGTTTTTGTATAGTGATATTGATTTCTATATAACTGTTAATTCAAAATCAGTATCAATTGATGTTAAATTTAAATATGGCACGAAGTTAACTAAAATGTATTAGAATTGAGATATTTTCTTACCCTCCCTCTATTACTTTTTCTTTCTTCATTTCAACAAAAAAGAATATATAGTATAATAGTTAAGGGTAAAGTATATATAATAGAACACGCTCAAGACAATCAGCATCTTCCCCAAACACTCCTTATAGATTCCTTATACATAGCATATACTTATATAAGGTATGTGTAAGGAATCAATATGTTATCTATAGACGATTATGGTTGCAAGTTATGTCTAGTCCTGAAATAGCGGGAGCTGTTCCAAAAGGGCAGCTCCTTTTTTAATTTTTCAAGCTGCTATTTTCTGATTGTAGTTATTAACTGAAGAGAAATTTTTAAAGTTCACCCCTATTTTCACTAAAAATAAAATAACACCACCTTTTTGATCATATTTCCCCAAAATAGCCCATATTCCTTTATTATCTAACCCTTTCAAGTGTAGTTTTCCAATATTAAATGCAATAGCGAAGATCGCAAAGTCCATTAAAACCTTGTCTTTTTTAAAATGCCTGAATCTGTTGTAATGTTTGTTTGATTTGGTTTGTCCAAACACTGACTCAGGCTCTATTGGACGCTGACTTCGATGATAAATTCCTTCTTCTGAAGTCAGTAGCTCTCTGATTCTCTGTTTATGCCGGTTAAGGTTATGATTCACCTCTATTCTTCTGTTACCTTTTGCATTAGTACAGAGACATTTCAAAGGACAACCGTTACAGTTTTTTGCCTCGTAAAGAGTTGATGTTGATTTGTATCCACTAGCTGTTTTGTTTCTCTTTTTTCCTACCTTGTTCATATGCTGCCCCATTGGACAAACATAATAATCTTCTTCTGAGTTATAGTAAAGGTTCTGAGAGAGAAAGCCATTCTTTTTAAATGCTCTTTTCTGTTCTTTATGGAAGTAATTAAACTTTACAAACGGCTCAATATCATTCTCCTGCATAAACTCATAATTCTCTTCACTACCGTAACCGGAATCAGCCACTACCTTACCCGGCAAAATGTTATAACGGTTCTCGAAGCTATTTAAAAAAGGAATCAAGGTTAATGTATCTGTAGGATTTGGGTAAAAATCATAATGGCTTATAAACTGATTCTCTGTACTTATCTGAACGTTATATGCAGGCTTGAGTTGGCCGTTGAGCATATGATCCTCTTTCATGCGCATAAAAGTTGCATCAGTGTCGGTTTTAGAATAACTATTGCGATTGGCCAGAGTATCTAAATGGCGCTCATACTCTTCAAATTTAGGTAAAAGCTTATCCTCAAGTGTTTTAATTGCCTTTTGTTCCTCTTTGCTTCTGTTCTCCCGATTAATCTGAGCAACACGCTTTTTTATCTCTTCACTGTTGAATGGTCTCGGTGGATCATAATCAGGGTTATTATCACCGGCTATACCTTCTTCAATCATTCCCAGTATTTTATGGATCTTTTCTTCTAATCTATCTTTGTATTTTTCAATCGACTTACGCCAGACAAAGGTGTAACGATTAGATCTTGATTCAATCTTGGTGCCGTCAACATAAGCCACTTCAAGACTTAAACATCCCATTTCAACAAGCATCACAACGACCTGAGTAAAAACCTCATGTATTGAGTCTTTTAAATGAGACGAGCGGAAACGGTTAATGGTGTTGTGATCAGGAGTCTGGTTGCCCGATAACCACATGAAGCTGACACGGTCTGTGAGAGCCTGTTCTATTTTACGACTGGAATAAATATTATTCAAATAGCTGTATAGAACAACTTTAAGCATCATACGTGGATTATAGGCTGTAGTACCACCGCCTTTGTAAGTGTCAAAGACTTTACTCAAATCTAGGCTATCTACTATTTGATTAATAATACGGGCGGGTGAGTTTTCAGGTACTTTTTCATCCAAACTGGGAGGAAAAAGAGTAACCTGACCCTGGTTATAAGATTTGAATTTAGGTTTAGCCATATCTTATATGTTTGATATACAGACATAAAGATAAGTAAAAGTGTTTAAAACAACAACGATGTATATAGTTTTTTTGCAGAAAATTTTAAATAAATAAAAGAGACTGTCTACCTTTTGAGACAGCCCCATTAAAAACAGGACAATGAAGACAAAATTAAACAGATTTCCGGACGAATTGATATATCAAATCGTCCAAGAGTACTTAACTACCGGAACTTCTATATCAGAATTAATGAAAAAGTATAACTTTGGATGTCCGAACTCATTATACAGTTGGATGAGAAAATTAGACATCACAATAGTAGTTAGTTTGTAATGAATTATTTTAATGTGAAAGGAAAATGAACAATGACAGTTTCGTTTATGTTTGAATAATATTGTAGTAAATTATACCGGTGAAATTCATTCATAAAATCAACAATTATGCAGAATACAAAAGATAAACCAAAATTTACACCTGAAAATATTAGTTTATTGTCTGAAAATGAAATATTTGTTTTCGGAAGTAATTTGTCCGGTCACCACGACGGTGGGGCTGCTCGTATTGCAGAGAGTAAATTTGGAGCCATCTACGGTCAGGGTGTTGGATTGCAAGGCCAAAGTTATGCAATACCAACCATGCAGGGTGGGGTAGAAACAATAGTGCCATATGTAAATACATTTATTGATTTTGCAAAAAATAATCCACTATATTATTTTTATGTAACTAGAATAGGGTGCGGGATCGCAGGATTTACTGATCATGAGATAGCCCCTCTTTTCAGAGAAGCTTTGGAATTGGAAAATATATGTTTACCAAAGTCGTTTGTTGAGGTGTTAGAGAGATTGTAATAATGGGTAAAAAAGTATGTGAAATGTTGCCGCTCTAAAGTCACAAACAAAAAAGGTGATTTTGTTGTTTAAAATGAAACATATTAAAAATCACGATTATGAGAGGATTATTTTTAACAATAGTGCTTATGGGCATCTTTCAAATAGTAGTTAATCAGGCAGCTTTATCACAGTCACTTGAGCCGGTTTCATATCAAGATGGAAATCATAAATTAAAGGGATATATAACTTCAAATGGTGTTAAGCAATTGTCCGGAGAGCAACTAGAGAAGGATTTGAGTAATGCCAAAAAGCTCCCTGGAGTGCTTATTCTGCCAGCCTGGAAAGGGGTTGATAATGAAGCACGCACAGCAGCTCTTGAGCTTGAAAAAGAGGGGTATATTGCTTTTGTTGCCGATATTTATGGTGAAGAAAATACTCCCCAAGATAATGCTGCTGCAGCGTAAGCATTCGGTC
Organism: Fermentimonas sp.; assembly: GCA_041859795.1. GTDB lineage: Bacteria > Bacteroidota > Bacteroidia > Bacteroidales > Dysgonomonadaceae > Proteiniphilum. The sequence goes on along the minus strand of JBFLFV010000002.1, from coordinate 58,672 downwards.
TGCCCCGTCTTATTTTAACTTTTAATCTCCTCTATATTTGTCCACAAAAAGATATGTGGTCAATACAGCAGTTTAAATTAGTTTATGATCGCTTCCTATCCAGCGGTCTCTCCGTTACAGATTTTTGCGCAAATGAGTGCATACTCCATTCTAAGTTTTACTATTGGAAAAAGAAATTACATGAGCATAATCAACTTAGAGAACAACCTTCTGATTTTGTACCGATTGTTTTTACCGGTTCAGCTCCGCAAATGCAGACAAAAAGTAAGGCTCAACAGAAACTATTACAAGAGCATGCTGACCCTGCTTCCGGTGATGTTTTTGAAATAGTATATCCCAATGGAGTTAAATTACGTGTCCAAGCTGGTGAAGACATCAACCAACTGCGCTCTTTAATCCTTCTAACCCAATAAAGCATGTTTAACCTTAACAACTCAATGCGTTACTGGCTTTATCCACAACCTACCGATATGCGTAAAGGTTTTTACACATTAAGCGGATTGGTCACGGATCAGATGGGACAAAGTGTACGAAGCGGAGATGTTTTCATCTTTCTTAACCGTCATTGCACCAGTTTGAAGGCCCTGCACATGGAACATGGTGGGCTTGTAATTTATTATATGAAGCTTGAAAAAGGTAATTTTACATTACCCTCTTTTGATGAAAATGGAAGATCGCACCCCTTCTCTTGGCAGAAACTTATGCTGATGGTACAGGGTATTGAAACTGAAAAATGTAAATATAAAAAACGATGGAAAGGCGCATAAACAAACGATTTTAGTCTCTTTTTTACTTGCATATATTGCACCGTTTTTGTATCTTTACTCTCGTTATCTAACAGATTAATGATGCAAGAAAACAAAGAAAATACTAACGAGCTTTTAGAACTCCTCTTGGAGAAATGCGACCGTTTATATCAGGAGAACATGCTTCTGAAGGGTAAGCTTGAAGATCGCACGGATGTTGATGCATTAAAAACCTCGTATGAGGAAACCATATCCAAAAAAGACGAAAAGATCCTTGATTTAGAAAAGCAGGTTGCTTACTTAAGACGTCGGATATGGGGCAAGTCCAGTGAACGCTTTATAAAAGAAGATCCTAGGCAACGCATGATCGACTTTGAAGGTATAGACCTTTTACCTGAAGAAAAAGAACTTGCAGAAGCAGCCAAAGCAGATATAGAAACTTTCAAAGAAAGGCGAGTAAAAGAGCGTGTAAAAAGAAAACCTGTACGTAAACCTTTACCTGAAGATCTTCCCCGGGTTGAAGAGCATCTTTATCCCGATGAGGTAAAAGACAACTCTGATACATTGACAGAGTTAGAGCCCGAGATTACTGAAGTTATGGAGTATGAACCCGGAAGATGCTGGGTAAGGAAGATTATACGTCATAAATATGTTGTAAAAAGCAAAACTGAACAGGATTCACAGAACTCTTCTTCTATTATAACTGCACCACTTCCTGCAAAATATCAGCCTATTGCACGCAGTTATGCCGGAGCATCACTCTTGGCGGAACTGATGATAAACAAGTACGTGAACCACCTTCCTTTTTATCGTCAGATACAGATGATGAAGCAGGTGGGTGTAAATCTTCCACCACCAACGGTGAACGATTGGTTCAAGGATACTGCCGACTTGTTGAGACCATTATATTACCGACTTAAAGAAATAGTTCTTGACACGGATTATATCCAGGTGGATGAAACCACCGTTCCCATAATAAATAACGAGAAGCATAAAACCGTAAATGGATACATGTGGATGGTGCGCTCTGCGATGGACAAGCAGGTCTTCTTCCATTATGATCAAGGCTCAAGAGCACAGAAGGTAGCATTATCACTTTTAAAAGACTTCCGAGGTGCAATGCAGACAGACGGGTACAGTGTATACCAAATGTACGAATACAAAAAAGATGTACTACCCCTTGGTTGTTGGGCTCATGCAAGAAGAAAGTTTGAGGAGTCGCTCAAAAATGATAGGGAAAGAGCTGAATATGCTCTTGAGCAAATCGGACTTCTATACGAAGTAGAAAGAGAGGCTGATGATAAGAATCTTTCTTACCAGGAGAGAGCCAAGCTGCGAGAGACACACGCTTACCCCATTATGGTTGTCTTTGAAAAATGGCTGGTAAATGAATACGGTAAAGTGTTACCAAAAAGCCCGATAGGCAAGGCGATAAAATACTGTTATGACATCTATCACCGTTTAAGTCGTTATCATCTGGATGGAAGGTACCATATAGATAATAACCTTGCCGAAAATAGTCTGAGAGGTCTGGCGCTTGGCAGGAAGAACTACCTGTTTTGCGGAAATCATGACGCTGCAGAAGATGCTGCAGTTATCTACTCTTTACTTGGATGCTGTAAGGCTGCAGAAGTGAACTTCCGTGACTGGATGGTACATGTTTTGAGTCATATCCACGATTATGATCAGGACTACACAATGGATCTTGCTGAACTGCTTCCTTTAAACCATCTACGAAAAACCTCCTAAAAACTCCGAACCGTCTCCGAATGTTTTACAAGTTTTTGAAAGGTTTTTTGGAAGAATCTAAGAAAGCTTGGAATAAAATACGGGCAAGACCGAATGCTTACGCTGCAGCTAAGCTTTCGAGTTCTTATAAAAATGATTTTAAAGCATATCAACATAGAATTTCGTTGGCTCTGGATCAATTAATTGCTAAAGGAGCAGCAGCAGATAAGATTGCGGTAATTGGCTACTGTTTTGGGGGTACAGGAGCTCTTGAAGCAGCGAGAGCAGGATTTGATGTACAGGGGGTGGTTTCGATTCATGGTGGACTGAGCAAGGATGAAAATCGAATAAATAATTCTATTAAAACAAAGGTTTTAGTGGAGCATCCAGCCGAAGATAAGAGTGTTTCGGAAGAGGATTTTGATAACTTAGTGAAGGAGATGAGGGATGGTAATGCTGATTGGCAAATAATTATATATGCTAATACAGGTCATACTTTTACTAACCCTGAATCGTCTGAGTATAATGAAGTTATGGCAAATAGAGCGTGGAGTCACACATTGTTATTCTTGGAAGAAGTGTTGAAGTAGTTTGACCACCATAATGCATTAACAGATGCTGAAGCGTGTGCAAGAATTGCGATGAGCATTTTATAGTGTCATAGTATTAAAGCTTAAATCCAAGTTCAAATATGTAGCTAACACATTTGAATTTGGATTTAAATAGAAATTATATTTATTTATCAAATGAATATAATTTCATGAGCTTCTTAAATATATCGGTATTTTCATAAATGCCTGCAAACTCTTTGGCAGCTGTTCCGTAAGCAAATACGGGTACCATTACCGCTGTGTGACCTGTTGTTCCCCATTCAGCTTTAACTTCACCTTTAGCTTTATCTCCACCTATGAGCGACATGCCGCCAGTTTCATGGTCGGCTGTAACAACAACAAGTGTTCCGGGATTTTTATCAGCATAATCAAAAGCAATCTTGATAGCACGATCAAAATCGAGCATCTCATTAACTGCAAATTCTGTATCGTTTGCGTGTCCTGCCCAGTCTATTTGTGACGCTTCTACCATTAAAAAGAACCCTTCCGGATGATTACTAAGTAATTCAAGAGCTTTTTGTGTGCTTTCAGGAAGGAAATCACCTCTTTCTGTATATCCGGGTTGGTGACCTTCAGAAACAAGTCCTGCAAGTTTTCCTTGATTAGCATTATTCACAGCTTCCATATCAAGTGCTATCTGAAAACCTTTTCCCTTAAGATTTTCCAATAGGTTTCTATTGTCTTTACGTTTATTAAAAAAATCTCTTCCACCTCCAATAAATAGTGTAACATCTGAATTAACAATATCTAATGCAATCTCCTCCTGCATGTTTCTGCTTGGCTGATGAGCAACAAATGAAGCAGGAGTGGCATGGGTAATTGCGCAACTTGCAATGATACCTGTAGCCAGTCCATTTTCTGCTGCATGTTCTAATATCGACTTTACTGCATTTCCATCTGCATCAACGCCAATGGCACCGTTGTTGGTTTTAACCCCTGTTGCAAGTGCTGTTCCTCCGGCTGCTGAGTCGGTCACATACCTATTTGCTGAATATGTTTTAGAGAATCCTACATATTGAGCTTTTTCTAGATTTAAGCCATTATTTGCTGTGATACCTGCATATACCTGACTAACACCCATTCCATCCCCAATCATTAGAATAATATTTTCAACTTGGGATGTTGTTTCTGTTAGTGTAGTTACTGTTTGTGAATTAATTGTTTGAGTATCTAATATATGAGTAGATACGTTCTTAGTTGATGAGCATTGGACTAAAAATAATGATAATACTAAAAGTATTGGTAGACTAATTCTTCTCATAATTGTTTGTCTGTTTATAATTTTTGATATGTCTAGTGAATTATGAGCAAAATTAAACTAAATATTCAAATTATATGTGGAATAATCGTTAAATGGGTGTTATATTTGTTTTCAATAAGGGAAAACAATTTTCTTAATAGTTATTTAGTCGATATAAATTCGATTATGATTTTAAAGCTATAAAAATGAATATGATGGAAAAAGTATTTAGAAATCGAATCTTGCTTGTAATTTTATTATTGCTTTCTGTGTCAATGGTTGCACAAAATAAGCCTGTTATTGGATTGTCGGCAACTGTAGGAGACAGAACTTCAACCTCAGTGCCACTAACTTATGTTGAAGCGGTAATTCGTGCCGGCGGTGTACCTATTGTCCTTCCAATTATTAATGACAAAGAGATGCTATCTATGATGCTTGATAAAGTAGATGCTTTGATAATGACAGGTGGTGAGGATGTTGATCCGCTTAAATGGTATGGCGAAGAACCGGTTAATGCTATGGGGGGGATTGCTCCTGAGCGTGACGAGTTTGATATTACTTTGATAAAAATGGCTATTGAAAGAGATTTACCGGTTCTGGGTATTTGTAGAGGTTTGCAGGTAATGAATGTTGCATTTGGTGGTACGCTTTATCAGGATATACCATCTCAGGTGAAAGGCAGCATAAAACATAATCAAAGAGCACCTGGAAATTATGGTACTCATTCAATTAAAATTGAGTCGGGGTCGATTTTAAGAGAGCAGATAGGAGTTGACAGTGTAGCGGTAAACTCATTTCATCATCAGTCGGTAAAAGATCTTGCACCCGGATTCAGGGCTACTGCTTTTGCAATTGATGGTGTTGTTGAAGCGATTGAAATGATAGGAAACGAAAAGGTTTTTGGAGTTCAATTTCACCCCGAAGGTTTTGTCTCTAGTGGGGATGATACATTTTTAGGTGTTTTCAGATATCTTATAAAGTTGGCTGAAACGAATAAGTAGTATTAGAACTATAAATTTATATTGCCGGATAAAAATATTTCTATATGTTTTGTGTGTTATAAATAAAACTTGATGATACGCACAAAGGTTGTTGTTAAATATTTAGGATATATTCTACTTTTCAATTCACTGTTAATGTTAATTTCAACAGTGATTTCTCTTATTTATAATGAAACGTCCTTTACTCCTCTTTTAATTAGCTCTTCAGCTTGTATCTTGCTAGGACTATTGCCAGTTGTTTTAATTGAAAAAATACATGAAGTTAAATTTCACGAAGGATTGGCTATTAGCGTTATTGGATGGTTTGTTACCTGTTTTACGGGACTATTTCCATTTTATTTGTGGGGTGGGGAGTTTACTTTTACTAATGCACTTTTTGAAAGTGTTTCGGGCTATACTACAACCGGTGCCAGTATACTTATAGATGTTGAAGCTTTGCCCAAAGGTTTGCTTTTTTGGCGTTCATCAACATCTTTTGTTGGTGGATTGGGGATAATTTTGTTTGTATTGTTGATACTACCTGAGAAGATAGAGATGAGATCATATATATATCGTGCTGAGGTATCAACACTTTCTAAAATGAATTTTATATCACGCTTAAGAATTGTATTAAGAGTTGTTATGTCTGTATATCTGATTCTAATAATTACAGAAACATTTATCTTGACATTCTTGGGTATGAGTCTGTTCGACTCAATATGTCACTCTTTTTCTACAGTAGCAACATCGGGATTTTCAAACAAGAATTTGAGTATTTCTGCTTATAATAATGTGTGGATTGAAGTGGTAGTAATTGTTTTTATGCTTATCAGCAGTATGCACTTTGGTTTAATTTATGGGGCTTTTACCGGCAAAAAGAATAGCATATTCAATTCTCATGTTACCAGTATGTATGTGTTTGTTCTCTTTATAGGTGTTGTGCTGATAACGATGCAGTTATTTAATGATAAAGTTTATAGTTTTTGGGAATCTGTTAGACATGCAGCATTTCAGGTAGTGTCGCATGCAAGTACAACAGGATTTGCAACTACTGATTCGGCCAATTGGCCAATATTTTCCGTTATACTATTACTTTATTTCTCTGTTCAGTGCGGAATGGTTGGATCAACAGCCGGAGGGATAAAATTCGATCGTATTTATATCTATTTTGCATTATTAAAAAATCAGATTAAAATGGTTTTACATCCCGAAGGTGTATATGCAACTAAAATAGATAATCAAATTGTAAATCATAGTTTGCAATTGCAAATTTCTGTGTTTATTGTTATTTACATCGTGACTATTGTAGTTTCTACACTACTTCTGGCAGCTTTGGGTGTTGACGGTATTACTTCTCTTTCCTCCTCAATTGCAACTTTGGGAAATGTTGGACCCGGTTTTGGTTCGGTTAGTTCTTTAAGCAATTATTCTCAACTGCCTGATAGTGCTAAGTATATTTTATCTGCCAATATGTTATTTGGACGACTAGAGATAATGAACATTTTGGCTCTGGCGTTATTGATTGTACGAAAACGAGAAAGATAAGTTTTAAATATATTGATATCCATTATTTGAGACTAAATCTATTTCTATAAAGCCTATTTTATGTTTTGATATTAATTGAATAATATCGTTTTTTGAAAAATAATCACTATTTTTGCAAATGTAACATTGAGCGTAGTAGCCATGAAAAAATATTGTTATGAATAATTTCTTAGATTTTAAATTACCACCCTATCCTAAATTCAAGGAAGGAATTCGTCGTGCTCCCGATAGGGGGTACCGTTTAACTAAATCTCAGACCGAGACTGCTCTTAAAAATGCTTTGCGATATATTCCGCCCGAATACCATTCTCAGCTGGCTCCCGAATTTTTAGAAGAACTTAAAAACAGGGGAAGAATTTATGGTTACCGTTTTCGTCCTAAAGGAGATTTAAAAGCTAAACCAATAGATGAGTATAAGGGTAATTGTATTGAAGGTAAGGCTTTTCAGGTTATGATTGATAATAATCTATGTTTTGATATAGCACTTTATCCTTATGAACTGGTGACATATGGTGAAACTGGTCAAGTGTGCCAAAACTGGATGCAGTATCGTCTGATTAAGAAATATCTTGAGGAGATGACAAATGAGCAGACTTTAGTTATTGAAAGTGGTCATCCTCTAGGTCTGTTTAAATCAAATCCCAATGCTCCACGTGCTATAATTACCAATTCTATGATGATTGGGCAATTTAACAATCAGCATGATTGGGAAATTGCTGCTCAGATGGGTGTTGCTAATTATGGGCAAATGACTGCAGGTGGATGGATGTATATAGGTCCGCAAGGCATTGTGCATGGCACATTTAATACTCTCCTGAATGCCGGTAGATTAAAACTTGGAATTTCTGAAGATAGTGATTTGAAAGGTCGATTGTTTGTATCATCCGGATTGGGTGGTATGAGTGGTGCACAACCAAAAGCAGCTGATATTGCTGGTTCAGTTTCAATTATTGCTGAAGTTGATGAATCACGCATACAAACCCGTTTTAATCAAGGTTGGGTAAAGCATGTGACTTCTAATTTAAAAAACGCCTTTGAATTAGCTCGTGTTGCAATGGAGCGCAAGGAGCCTCTTTCTATTGCATATTTGGGGAATATTGTTGACCTGCTTGAGTATGCAGATAAAAACAGTATTCATATTGATTTATTAAGTGATCAAACCTCTTGTCATGAGCCTTATACGGGTGGGTATTGTCCTGCTGGAATAACTTTCGAAGAACGTACACGTCTTTTGCATGAAGATAGAGATACCTTCCGAGAGCAAGTGGATACTTCTCTGAGACGCCATTTTAATGTTATTAAAAAGTTAGTAGAGCGTGGCACATACTTTTTTGATTATGGCAATTCTTTTATGAAGGCTATTTATGATGCGGGTGTAAAAGAAATTTCGAATAACTCTATAGATGATAAAGAAGGATTTATATGGCCTTCGTATGTTGAGGATATTATGGGACCGGAGCTTTTTGATTTTGGTTATGGACCCTTCCGTTGGGTGTGCTTGAGTGGACAGCATGATGATCTGATTAAGACAGACAAGGCAGCTATGGAATGTATTGATCCAAACAGAAGAGGACAAGATAGAGATAATTGGATATGGATTAGAGATGCTGAAGCTAATCAGTTAGTGGTTGGTACACAAGCAAGAATTTTATACCAGGATGCAGCCGGTAGGTTGAAGATTGCGCTTAAATTTAATGAGATGGTACGCAATGGTGAGATCGGACCCGTTATGTTAGGCAGGGATCATCATGATGTAAGTGGTACTGACTCTCCGTTTAGAGAGACAGCAAACATAAAAGATGGGAGTAATGTGATGGCCGATATGGCAGTGCAATGTTTTGCCGGTAATGCTGCTAGAGGAATGAGCTTGGTTGCACTCCACAACGGTGGTGGTGTTGGTATTGGCAAAGCAATTAATGGTGGTTTTGGAATGGTATGCGACGGGAGTGAGCGTGTTGATGAAATTCTAAAATCAGCAATGACTTGGGATGTTATGGGTGGAGTAGCTCGTCGTTCATGGGCACGTAATGCAAATGCTATGAGCACTGTCAGAGAATTTAATGAAATGTATCCCGATGATTATCATATTACTGAACCTTATTTGGTTGATGAAGAAATTTTGAAAAATATTTAAATACAAAAAAATGAACAAAATCATTGAATGTGTTCCTAATTTTAGTGAAGGGATAGATAAAGAGATAGTTGAGAAAATTGCTGATTCATTTAGAGGCAAAAATGGTGTTAAGTTGCTGGACTATAGTAGCGATACTGATCATAATAGATCAGTTATAACAGTTGCTGGTAAACCTGAGGAGTTGAAAAATGCTGTTATTGAAGCAATTGGTAAAGCAGTTGAATTGATAGATCTTACAAAACATAGTGGTCAGCATCCTCGAATGGGTGCTGTGGATGTTGTTCCATTTATTCCAATAAAGGGTGTGACAATGGAAGAAGCAATTGCTTTATCTAAAGAAGTTGCACAAGCAGTTAGTGAGAAATTTAATCTTCCGGTTTTTCTTTACGAGAAATCGGCAACAGCATCTCATAGAGAAAATTTGGCTAATGTTAGAAAAGGTGAATTTGAAGGTCTTCATGATAAAATGCAATCAGCTCAATGGAAGCCCGATTTTGGTTCGGATGCGCCACATCCAACTGCTGGAGCTGTAGCAATTGGTGCAAGGATGCCTCTTGTTGCCTATAACGTAAATCTTGGAACAGATAATCTTGAGATAGCTACAGCTATAGCAAAGAAAGTACGTCATATAGGTGGTGGATTAAGATTCTGTAAAGGAATGGGTGTTGCTCTTGAAGATAAAGGTATTACACAGGTGTCAATGAATCTTACTGATTATACCAAAACCTCAATATACCGTGCACACGAAATGGTACGAATGGAGGCAAAACGATATGGAGTACCGGTTGTAGGAGGCGAAGTTATTGGATTGGTGCCAATGGAAGCTCTTGTTGATTCTTTAGCATATTATCTTGGTCTGGAAAATTTTACTGTTGATCAGGTTTTGGAAGCTAAGCTTATGTAACTTAATTGGTTGTTTCAACTAGCTTTACTCTAATTTTATCTATGTGTTTAATAATCTGTTATTACTGAATTATTGACTAAAAATTAATTTCTTGAATAATAATAAACAATTTGAATTGGATTGAAATAGTTGCCGTTGTTTTTGGCATTTTAAGCGTATGGTATGCCCGAAAGGAAAATATATTAGTTTTTCCTTTCGGGATACTAAATGTGTCAATATACATATATATATGTTTTGTGTCTCGATTGTATGCCAATGCAGGGATCAATATTGTATATCTTGCTTCAAATATTTTTGGATGGTATATGTGGTCGAGATCTGTTGACGGTGAGGAGATGCTTAAGATCACCAAAAACAGCTCTATTCAAAACATGATTTCATGGATCTCGGTAGTTATTATCTATATCATTGTTTTTTTTATTTTGCGATGGGTAAACAGAGCTGATGCTGATTATATGAATTCTTATCTGCCTTGGATTGATTCATTTAATACTGCTTTTTTCCTTGTTGCAACTATTCTAATGGCACTTAAAAAGCTGGAAAACTGGATCTTCTGGATTGTGGGAGATGTAGTTTCAATTCCAATATTTGCATCTCAAGGATTGTACTTTACGTCATTTCAGTATACGGTTTTTCTTGTTCTGGCTATATTAGGCTATAAAGAGTGGAAGAATAAGGTTGCGAAGTATTAAATTTCAGAAAAAAATAAAACAAATGAACAATATAATTATAAAAAATGCAGCACAGGTAGTTACTTGTAGTGGCTTTGAAGGTAAGAAAGGCAAAGATATGTCTGAACTGCATGTGATTGATAATGGTACGGTGATTGTTACTAATGGACAGATTTCGCATGTTCTTAAACAGGGTGAATCAATTCCGATTGACAAATCAAACTATAAGATTATTGATGCTACAGGCAAGGCCCTTTTGCCCGGATTTGTTGATCCGCATACTCATTTTGTTTTTGGTGGATATCGCGAAGAGGAGTTTTCATGGCGAATGAGAGGTGATAGCTATATGGATATTATGAATCGCGGTGGAGGTATTGTAAATACAACTCAAGCAACACGTAAAGCATCCGAAGAGGATTTGATAGAGAGTGGACGTAGCCGACTAGATGCTATGCTGCAATTAGGTATTACTACTGTTGAAGGTAAGAGTGGCTACGGTCTCGATAAGAATACCGAGATGAAGCAATTGAGGGTAATGAATCAGCTTAATAAATCTCACCCTATTGATATTGTGTCCACATTTATGGGTCCACACGCAACACCCGTAGAATATAAGGGTAGGGTGGATGATTTTATCGATTTTAATATAAACGAGATGCTTCCACTTGTTGCTGAAAATAAATTGGCCGAGTGTGTTGATATTTTTTGTGAGGAGAATGTTTACTCAATTGAGCAGTCCAGACGTTTTCTAACTGCTGCTCGTGAGTATGGATTTAAATTGAAAATACATGCAGATGAGATTGTACCGATTGGTGGTGCAGAGCTTGCAGCCGAATTGAAATGTTTGTCTGCAGATCATCTTCTTCAGGCATCGGATAAAGGAATAAAAGACATGGCCGAATCGGGCGTTGTCGCTACTCTTTTACCTCTGACAGCATTTACATTGAGGGAGGATTTTGCACGCGCTAGAAAGATGATTGATGAAGGCTGTATTGTTGCTCTTGCAACCGACCTAAATCCGGGAAGCTCATTTACAGCATCAGTTCCATTGCTATTTGCCTTAGCATGTATTTATATGCAATTGTCACCGGAAGAAGCGGTAACAGCATTTACAATTAATAGTGCAGCTGCTGTGAATAGAGCTGATAAAATAGGTAGTATAGATATTGGAAAGCAGGGTGATCTTATTTTGTTGCAGTTTCCGTCATATAAATTTTTGCCCTATCATGTGGGAATGAATATTGTAGAAACTGTAATAAAGAGAGGAGAGGTTGTAGTGGGTTGACCACCTGCCAAATGTGTCGAATAATAACAAATAAATTATATAAAATGAAATTACAAGATTTAACTTTAAAACAATTTATAGAAAAAGTTGCTGCTAACGAAGCTGTTCCGGGAGGAGGAAGCTGTGCTGCACAAAGTGCCGCAATTGGAACAGCCTTAATAGAGATGATGGCAAACCTTACAATTGGTAAGAAAAAATATATCGATGTTGAAGATCGAATGAAAGAGATAGTTGCCGTGATGTCAGAAAATAGAGTACATTTTATTAATGATATTGATAGAGATGCCGATTCGTATCGATTAGTGATGAATGCATATCGTTTGCCAAAAGAAACTGATCAAGAGATAGCTTTACGAAAGGATAAAATAGAGGAAGCTACAAAAACTGCTTCTCTGGTGCCAATGGAAGTAGCAGAAAGAGCTTATAATCTTTTCGATACTATGATTGAAACAATGCATAAAGGAAACTCTAATACGGTAACTGATGGTCTTGTGGGTGTTATGACTTGTCGTACCGCAATTATGGGAGCCCTGCAGAATGTAAAAATCAACCTAAGCGGAATAAAAGATAAAGAATTTGTAGCCAAGTTAAGCGAGAAGTGCAACCATATCGAAAAGAGCGTTCTCGAAAAAGAGATGGAAGCTATTAATTGGGTTAAAACACAATATTGATAAATCTATATTTATGAAAAATATTTACTATATTGGTGAGAATGAGTTGACTATTGAAGATTTGGAATGGATAATTACCAATAATGTCAAAGTGGATCTTGCTCCGTCAGCTAAAGTTAGAATTCAAAAGTGTCGCGATTATCTCGATAAGAAGATGGAAACCGAATGTGAACCGATTTATGGAATCACTACAGGATTTGGTTCTCTTTGCAATCATACTATTTCTAACGAAAATTTAAGCATACTTCAAGAAAATCTTGTAAAATCTCACGCATGTAGTATAGGCGATGAAGTGGTTCCACTGATAGTAAAACTAATGTTTATACTTAAAGCTCATGCATTATCTCTTGGATATAGCGGTGTACAGGTTGCAACAGTTCAGCGAATGATTGATTTCTTCAATAATGATATACTTCCTGTGGTGTATGATAAAGGTTCGCTAGGTGCTTCGGGTGATTTGGCTCCTCTCGCAAATCTATTTTTGCCGCTGATAGGAGTTGGGGATGTATTCTATAAAGGCAAGAAGCAGGATATTGGACGAGTGTTGGATGAGTTTGGTTGGGAGCCAATTAAGCTGCAAAGTAAAGAGGGGTTGGCTCTGCTGAATGGTACTCAATTTATGTCAGCTCACGGAGTTTACTCAATCATGAAAGCACAACGATTGTCGCGTAGGGCAGATTTAATAGCAGCAATTTCAATTGATGCATATGATGGACATATTGAGCCCTTTGATGAGAGGTTGCATCTTATACGCCCGCATATTGGTCAACTTGAAACAAGTCAAAATATTCGCAAATTTCTTGAAGGGAGTGAGATAATTTCGAGAGAAAAGCAACATGTTCAAGATCCTTATTCTTTTAGATGTGTACCGCAAGTTCATGGTGCAACAAAAGATGCAATAGATTATGTGAAATCAGTTATTCTTACTGAGATTAACTCCGTAACCGACAATCCAACCATTTTTCCCGATGATGATGTTATAATTTCCGGAGGTAATTTTCATGGCCAGCCGTTGGCAATTGCATTTGATTTCTTGGCAATTGCACTTGCAGAATTAGGTAATATTTCAGAACGGCGTACAGCTCAACTGATACTCGGAAAAAGAGGGTTATCTGAGTTTCTTGTTGCAAGTCCTGGTCTTAATTCAGGTTTTATGATTCCTCAATATGTTGCAGCCTCTGTTGTAAGTCAGAATAAGATTTACTGTACTCCTGCAAGTATTGATTCAATAGTTTCGTCAAATGGACAAGAGGATCATGTGAGTATGGGTGCAACTTCTGCTGTTAAATTGTTAAAAGTAATGGATAACATTGATATTATACTTTCAATTGAACTGATGAATGCTTCACAAGCACTTGAATTTAGGCGACCTCTAAAATCTTCACCAATTATTGAAAAGGTTTTAAAGGATTTCAGGAAAGAGGTCCCATTTATAGAAGAAGATATTGTTATGTACAAAGAGATTCAGAAGGCAGTGTCGTTTTTGAACAGGCTTCAGGTTCCTACCAAGTAGTCTGTTTTTGATATTTATCATACTTAACTTTAAGTAGTTTAAAGTTGATAAACCAAGTTTTTATAAGTATTGATGTTATATTTGCAGGTTAGTAATTAATAATAGTTAAATTCAATTTAAATGGTAGAAGTAATTAGAAAGTCGCTCAGAGACTCTGCAGCTGCAAGATGGACTGCGCTTTTCATTGTTTCGTTTACAATGATGTGCGGATATTTTTTAACGGATGCATTATCACCCTTGGTGGGTATGCTAGAGAGTCAGTTAGGCTGGTCTCGTGCAGATTATGGAATCTATACCTTTTCATATGGATGGTTTAATGTTTTCTTTTTGATGCTTCTTTTTGGAGGTATCATCCTTGATAAACTTGGTATACGTATAACCGGACTCGGTGCAACATCACTTATGGTAATAGGTACAGCAATTAAATATTGGGCTATTTCATCTCAAAGTTTGGCTAGTACAGACATTCTAGGGTTAAATGGACAGCTGTTTTGGGCATGTATCGGGTTTGCAGTGTTTGCTGTAGGTGTTGAGGTTTCGGGTATTACTGTCTCCAAAATAATTGTTAAATGGTTTAAAGGTAAAGAACTTGCCACTGCAATGGGGATGGAGATGGCTATGGCTAGAATTGGTACCGCACTTGCATTAGGGTTCTCAGTGCCTATTGCTAGAGCAACTGGCATTATTGATGTGTCTCGACCATTGCTGGTTTCTCTTATTGCTTTGTGTATTGGACTTATCGCTTTCATGGTGTATGTTGTGATGGATAAGAAGCTGGATGCATCAGAGGAAACAGAAGATTTAAAAGTGTCTGATCCTGAAGATGAATTTAATATTTCAGATATTGGGAAAATATTAACAAATAGGGGTTGGTGGTATATAGCTATACTGTGTGTACTATTTTACTCGGCTGTTTTCCCATTCCTGAAATATGCAACCGACCTAATGGTTAATAAGTTTGGAGTTGATCAAAATATAGCCGGTTTGATTCCTATGCTTTTACCATTTGGTAATATACTTTTGACACCATTTTTTGGAGGGGTTTATGATAGAAAAGGTAAAGGTGCAACTATAATGATTATTGGTGCAATAATGCTGATTTTTGTACATGCAATGTTCTCAATACCTGCACTTAATAACTGGATTATTGCAATGATCTTGGTAGTGATTTTGGGAGTTGCCTTTTCACTTGTTCCATCAGCAATGTGGCCTTCAGTTCCAAAGATTATTCCTGAGAAACGATTGGGTACAGCATACTCGTTGATCTTCTGGGTACAAAACTGGGGGTTAATGGGTGTTCCATTATTAATTGGATGGGTACTTGAAAAATACTGTATTGTAGATCAGGTAATGAGAGATGGTGTAATGGTAAATAAATATGACTATACTTTACCAATGATGATATTTACTACTTTTGGAGTTTTGGCACTTATATTTGCATTTTTGTTAAAAGCAGAAGATAAGAAGAAAGGTTACGGGCTGGAATCTCCAAATATTCAAAAATAAATATATTTTATTTTACAGAAAAATTTAATTAAATATTAATAAAAACAACTCGTTTCATTTTAACGAGTTGTTTTTTGTTTAAATTGGTATTAGCCAAGCAGCATAAATGTGACTTGCGAGTCCAAGTAAGACAAAAATATGAAAGACAGAATGCACAAACTCTCTTTTGGCAGTTGCATAAATAGCTGCTCCAACAATATAAAAAACTCCTCCAACAATTAACCAGTATATCACATCAATTGAACCCTTTGCATTGGCAACTTCTATCAAAGGTTTAAATGCAGTGAGCACAACCAACCCCATAAATACGTATGAAATTGTTTTGAGATGACTATTACGTTTGAGTGGTTTGAAACTTATCGTTATACCTATTATTGCTATAATCCATACAAGTGAGAATAGAATCCATGCCCAAACTGGCTCATCTTCTCGTAAGAGTATTAGAGTAAATGGTGAGTAACTTGCAGCTATTAGTAGATAAATTGATGCATGATCAAAATGGCGAAGTACTACTTTTTTTAACGGATTTTGAACAAAATGATAAATTGTGGATGATCCCATACATGATATCATCCCAAATCCAAATATTGAATGAGCTACTAAAGCCCAAGTATCACCTGCAACAATTGACTTGTTAACTAATAATAATGTAGCTATGATACTCATAAGTAAACCAAAACCATGTGATAGGTAATTGGCTCTCTCTTCACGTAGGGTATAGAAATTTTCTATTGTCATAAAAGATATCGTATTCAAAATCAAGTGTTTCTTGTTAACTAATAATTAGAAGAATAAAGTGCTTTCATCAATCTCCATATAAGTAAAGTTACAAAAAATAAGATTACGGTGTAGTTTCAACTCAAATAAATATCAATCTTATCATTCTGTATATATCATATTATTCTGCAAATACATTTGTCCTACATCAGGATATCATCTTGTAAATTATGAAATAGCAAGATTTAAAGTTATATAATGGAAATATAAGAATTATCTGCCAAAAAGTCATATTTTAACTATTGGCAAAGATTTTGACCTTATACTGTTGTGAATCTGATGTTAATTACAACTATTCACTTTGCACATTGTTTTATTAAATGCAATTGCTTAGAATTAATGAAACGATAAACAATTAAATACGACAAACAATAAAAACATAATTTATGAATTTCAGAAATTTTACAATAAAGGCACAAGAGGTTGTACAAAAGGCTATTGAGATTGCTCAGGGTAATAATCAACAAATGATTGAACCTTCGCATATTCTTAAAGCAATAATAATTGTAGGAGAGAGTATAACAAGCTTCTTGTTTAATAAACTTGGTGTAAACAGTCAGAATTTGGAGAGAGCTGTAAGTGCTGAAGTTGAGTCCTTACCAAAGGTGTCGGGGGGCGACCCGATGTTAAGTAGAGAAACTAATGCTGTTTTTCAAAGAGCTGCTGATTTCACAAGTAAGATGGGAGATCAGTTTGTGTCACTTGAACATATTCTTCTTGGTATTTTGAATGAGAATAACAGCACATCAATGATGATGAAAGATGCCGGAATATCAATTAATCAGCTTCAAGCTGCTATTAAAGATTTGCGAAAAGGAGAGAAAGTCACCAGTCAAACTGCCGAGGAAACGTATCAATCACTTAGTAAATACGCTGTAAACCTTATTGAAAGGGCAAGAGAGGGCAAGCTGGATCCGGTAATTGGCAGAGATGAAGAGATCAGACGTGTTTTGCAAATATTGAGTAGACGTACTAAAAATAACCCTATATTAATTGGTGAGCCGGGTACCGGAAAGACTGCAATTGCAGAAGGTCTTGCTTATCGCATTATTCGTGGTGATGTGCCAGAAAACTTAAAGAGCAAGCAAGTATATTCACTCGATATGGGAGCTTTGATAGCTGGTGCAAAGTATAAGGGTGAGTTTGAAGAGCGACTAAAATCTGTTATAAATGAAGTGACAAAATCTGATGGTCAGATAATTCTATTTATAGACGAAATTCATACGCTTGTTGGTGCCGGAAAGAGTGAAGGTGCAATGGATGCAGCAAATATATTAAAACCTGCATTAGCTCGAGGGGAGCTGCGGGCAATTGGTGCCACTACTCTTAATGAGTATCAGAAATATTTTGAGAAAGATAAGGCACTTGAGCGTCGTTTCCAAACTGTTATGGTGAATGAACCTTCAGAAACAGATAGCATTTCTATTTTAAGAGGTTTGAAGGAGCGTTATGAAAATCATCATAAAGTAAGGATAAAAGATGAAGCAATTATTGCATCAGTTAAGTTATCCGGTAGGTATATTACCGACAGATTTTTGCCTGATAAGGCTATCGACTTGATGGATGAGGCTGCCGCAAAATTGCGTATGGAGGTGGATTCAGTTCCAGAGGAACTTGATGAAATTTCACGTAAAGTGAAGCAGCTTGAGATTGAACGCGAGGCTATTAAGCGAGAGAATGATCAGCCTAAAGTAGAGTTGCTTTCTAAGCAAATTGAAGATCTTAAAGCTGAAGAGACTGAATATAAGGCTAAGTGGCAGTCTGAAAAAGAGTTAATAAATAAAATTCAACAAGCTAAAATAGAAATTGAAAATGCAAAATTTGAAGCTGATAAGGCAGAGCGTGAAGGTGATTATGGAAAGGTTGCCGAGCTGCGCTATGGCAAAATTAAGCAGAAAGAAAATGATATAGAAGCTTTACAGAAAGAGCTTCATGTTCGACAGGGAGGTCATGCAATGATTAAAGAAGAAGTTGATGCAGAGGATATTGCTGATGTGGTATCAAGATGGACAGGCATACCGGTTAATAAGATGCTGCAAAGCGAGCGTGATAAATTGCTTAACTTAGAAGATGAACTGCACAAACGGGTAGTTGGCCAAGATGAAGCGATTATTGCTATAGCTGATGCTGTAAGACGTAGTAAGGCGGGACTTAATGATCCCAAACGTCCTATTGGTTCATTTATCTTTTTGGGTACTACCGGTGTAGGTAAAACCGAACTTGCCAAAGCTCTTGCGGAGTATCTGTTTGATGATGAGAATATGTTAACTCGTATTGATATGAGTGAATATCAGGAGAAATTTAGTGCAAGTAGATTGATTGGAGCACCTCCCGGATACGTGGGTTATGATGAAGGTGGTCAATTAACTGAATCTATAAGAAGAAAACCATATTCAGTAGTCCTTTTTGATGAAATTGAAAAAGCTCACCAGGATGTATTTAATATTTTATTACAAGTGCTTGATGATGGTCGACTTACCGATAATAAGGGTAGGGTGGTAAACTTCAAGAATACAATTATTATAATGACATCTAACTTAGGTTCTGATCTTATACGTGAGAACTTCGAAAGGATTAACCCATTAAACAGAGAGGATATAATTGATAAAACTAGAAATTTGGTGATGGATATGATGAAGCGTACTATTCGCCCTGAGTTTTTGAACCGAGTTGATGAAATAATTATGTTTGCTCCTCTCAAAGAAAATGAAATTACTCAGATTGTTAAGTTGCAACTAGACAAAGTAGCTAAAGCACTTTTTGTTGAGAGTGGAGTTGAGCTAAAATATAGTAATGAGGCAGTTCAAAGTATTTCAGAGGAAGGTTATGATCCTGAGTTTGGTGCTCGTCCTGTGAAGCGAATTATTCAAAGAAAAGTATTAAATATGCTTTCTAAAGAATTACTTGCCGGAAAGATTGATAAATCTAAAGCTATAACTATTGATGCTATAGATAACCATATATTTTTCAAGAATTAATGTTTAATAATTATATATTCAATATCTCACATTAAGCTTTTTATTATTTTTATCTTTTAATTTGAAGGCTTGAAGGCTCCGATTAACGTCGGGGCCTTTTCATCGTTTCCAGAAACCTGGTATAAAGAGGGAGAGAACTGTAAAAATTTCTAATCTTCCTATAAGCATTAAAAAAGAGAGGAAATACTTTGCAAAAACAGCTGTTGATTCGAAAGTGCCAGTTGGGCCAAACGATCCTAACCCAAAACCATAGTTGCTAATTGAAGAAAGAGATATACTGATTGATTCATCAAATGACATACCTGTCAGACTTATTACTACTGCACCAAACAATGTAAGTATAATATATAGGAATACAAATGCTATTACTTTTGATATTGCATCGTTGGAGATAACCTTTTCATTAATTTTTACCATATATAGAGCATTAGGGTGCACCTGTCTTTTAAAAACTAACAAAGTGTTTTTTGCAAGAACAACAAGTCGTGATATTTTAATTCCCCCGGATGTAGATCCTTCGCATCCGCAGAATAAAATCATAACGAGAAAAAGTAGCCAGTAGAATGGACCCCATGAAATAAAATCGACCGTTGCAAAACCAGTGGTAGATATTGCAGAAACAACTTGAAAAAGGACAGTTCTGAATGTTTCTTCGATGTCACTCATTTGTCCTGTTGCAAGCAATGCACCCGATATTCCTATTGTGAATATTGAAATAAGCGATAAGTACCATTTGAATTCTTCATTTTTGAATACTGATGAAGATAATTTGGAGAAAAATGCAGATATTAGCAGGAAATTTGTTCCCCCAAAAAACATTAGAAAGGTAATAACATATTCAGTATATGGAGAATTAAAAGCAGAAATGCTCATTTGTCGAGTAGAAAAACCTCCTGTTGATATTGCAGTTAATGAATGACATACTGCATCAAAAGTATCCATTGGACCTGCCCATAAAAAGAAAAATCCTACAGCGGTAAGTCCAAAATATGTTAACGCCATATTTTTTGTGACCTCCTTAATTCTAGGACGGAAAATATCCTCAGTAATGCCTGTTGCTTCAGCATCATAAAACTGTCCTGCAGCACCACCGAAAACAGGAATAAATGAAAGTACAAAAATAATAATTCCTATACCTCCAATCCATTGAGTAATGCTTCGCCAAAAAAGAATTGATTTTGGAAATGCATCGATGTTTAAAACTGTTGAGCTGCCAGTGGTTGTGAACCCGCACATGCTTTCGAAAAAGGCATTTGTAAACGATGGTATTGCACCGCTAATAATGTAGGGTAGTGTGCCAAAAAGAGCAAGCATCAGCCAAACTGTTGTGACTGTTGAATAAACTTCGCGTTTTGTTATATCTCCTTTTTTGTTTTTACCGGTTCTGCCAAAATACAAAAGGATAGCACCAGAGACAATAGTGATAATTGATGAAATATAAATACTTATAGTGGCTTTCTCATTATATAATTCACCTAATAAACCTGCTAACAAAATAAAAATTGCTTCAATTATCAAAACCAGTCCTACACTACTTAAAACAAAACGATAATTGAATCTTTTCATGTTTTTAGAATTTTATCTTAAAAGAAAAGAGTATATTTTCTTGTAGAATATAATAGCTTCAATTAAAGAGATTCTCAATGCTTTTGAGAGATTTGTTTAGGAAAAACACCACTACTCGGTCATTAGGTTCAATAAGAGTATCTCCATAAACAAGCATTGGCTCACCATCCCTTATAAGAGCTCCAAATGTAATATCAGGAGGCAAATTGAGATCCTTAATTTGTTTTCTTGTAACCTTAGACTTAGGTTTGGCAATTATCTCTCCAACGTTTGCATCCCCAAAAGTTAAACTTTTAATATTAGATGCATCAGCTTTTAATAGTAACTCGTATATTTTACTGGCAGCAATTAGCTTCTTATTAATTACAGTTCCAATATCTAGTTGTTCTGCCATCGAGATATAATCGATATTCTCAACCTCTGCAACTGTTTTTTTTACTCCATATTGTTTTGCCATCATACAGCCTAAAATATTTGCTTCAGAATTTGCAGTAAGTGCTAAAAATGCATCTGTTTCAGTAATACCTTCACGAATAAGAAATTCTGCATTTCTTCCATCTTCCACAAATACTGTAACATTTGAAGGACATTTTTCTACCAACATCTCAGCCCGTTCGCGGTCCTGCTCAATAATCTTTATATCAATATTTGGAGGTAACTGTTGAATGGTTTTCATTGCTATTCGGCTACCCCCCATAAACATTAACTTTTTAGTTTCAAAAGATTTTTTTCCTAAAAGTTGGGGTAGCAAATTCACATGTTTTCGGAGTGAAGTAAAATAAAGTATATCATTAGACAATATTTTGTCGCTCCCCTTAGGAATAATTGTTTGTGCGTTACGTTTAATTGCCACTAAATGAAATTGTTTGTTCTCTTGAAACAATTCATGTAAATATTTATTCACCAAAGGTGCATTATCTCTAATTTTAGCGCCAATTAGAATGACAGTTCCATTACAAAGCTCCCACCAAAAGCGTGTCCAAGGTGTTTTGATCGCCATCGCAATCTCTCTGGCTGCCATCAACTCAGGATAAATCATAGAGTTTATTCCAAGTTTCTCAAAGAATTCAAGATTCTTAGGCAGTAGATATTCATAATTATCTATTCTTGCAAGGGTTCTATGTGCACCAAGATTAGATGCAAGCATACATGAAGTGATGTTTTTTGATTCTTCGGGGGTTACACCAATAAAAAGGTCTGTATTTGCAACATTAACTGCATTAAGATCTTTAAGAGATGCACAATTTCCAACATAGGTCATTATATCAGAGCTATCGCGAATAAAAGACAGCCTGTCTTTGTCGGCATCCATAAGAGTTATATCATGATTTTCCTGACCAAGAAGTTTCGCAAGGTGTGTTCCCACTGCCCCTGCACCGGCAATTAGAATTTTCATCTATTATTTGCAGTTTGTATTAAAGGTTGTGTAAATGTTTCATACACTTCCAGGATTTTATTTAGTATGCTATTCTCGTCGATCTTGGCTATCTCATGAAGTTCTTTCACTGAGCCATGAGTTATAAATTCGTCATCGATTCCGATCATATACACATTTATATCGGAAAGTTTATTTTGGCTTAGATATTCCAGGACAGCACTTCCTAAACCACCTTTAATAGCACCATCTTCAAGAGTGATAATATACTTAAACTTTTCAGACACTCTATCAAGCAAATCTTCGTCGATAGGTTTTAGGAAAACCATATCATAATGAGCAACGCTTATTCCATGTTTTTCTGCCTTAATAATAGCTTTTTCAGCGCTGTTTCCAATAGCTCCAATTGATAATAGTGCAATATCATTACCTTCTCTCAAGTTTCGTCCCTTTCCAATAGGAAGAATAGACGGTTCATTTTTCCAATCTGCAAGTTCACCTTGTCCACGCGGGTAGCGGATAACAAAGGGAGAGTCATTTCCATAAACAGCAGTATGCATCAGATTTCGGAGTTCATGCTCATTATATGGTGCAGATATTACAAGATTGGGTATTGGACGCATATAAGCCAAATCAAACACACCATGATGCGTAGGTCCATCGGCACCTACCAATCCGGCTCTGTCAAGACATATGATAACTTTAAGATTCTGAAGAGCTACATCATGGATAACTTGATCATATGCCCTTTGCATAAATGAAGAGTATATATTGCAAAAAGGAATTAACCCTTCTTTTGCCATACCTGCAGAGAAAGTTACTGCATGTGCTTCAGCAATTCCAACATCAAAGGATCTATCAGGGAACTTATCCATCAAATAGGTCATTGAACAACCTGTAGGCATAGCCGGTGTAACACCAACAATCTTTTCATTTTTCTCTGCCATTTCAACAAGTGTATGTCCAAATACGTCTTGATAAAGGGGAGGCTGTCCAATTTTATCTTTAACTAATCGCTCTCCTGTTTCCGCTTTAAATAATCCGGGTGCATGCCAAACGGTAGCCGATTTTTCTGCCGGCTCATAACCTTTGCCCTTTACAGTTTTGATATGAAGAAGCTTTGGTCCCTTCATATCTTTAATGTTTCTCAATATACGAATAAGACTTGGTAAATCGTGTCCATCTACAGGTCCAAAATACCTGATATTAAAGCCCTCAAAAATATTTTGTTCTTTAGTTAATAAGGATTTCATACTGTTGTTGAATCGTAATACAAGATTTTTCTCTTTCTCTGATATCAACTTTCTTCTCTTAAATCCTTGATATAAATTATTTCTAAACTTGTTATATTTTGTAGATGTTGTAAGTTTAATTAGGTAATCCTGCATACCACCAACATTATTATCAATCGACATATTATTGTCGTTAAGAATAATAAGAAGGTTATTTGGTTGAGAGCACGCATTGTTGAGACCTTCATAAGCTAGTCCACCGGTCATAGCGCCATCACCAACAATAGCAACTATATTACGATTTTCTTTACTTAATGAAGCTGAAACTGCCATGCCTAATGCTGCAGATATTGATGTAGATGCATGCCCCGCAACAAAAGTATCATATTCACTTTCTTTGGGATTTGTAAAACCTGAAAGACCAAATAACTTACGGTTTGTATGAAAAACATCACGTCTCCCGGTTAATATTTTATGGCTATAAGCTTGATGCCCCACATCCCATACTAATCTATCATATGGAGTATTATATAGATAATGAAGTGCAACCGTCAATTCAACAGTACCCAAACTTGATCCAAAATGGCCCGGATTATGCGAAAGTTGATCTATAATAAACTCCCTAAGATCGGCACAAACTGCTTCAAGTTGTTCTATATCCAGTTTTTTTAGGTCTTCCGGACTATTTATATCTTGTAAGTATTTCATCATTCAATCTTCCATCACACAGTAATAACGATCTAGAATTGGAATAGTTTGCTTTGAAAAAAAGGCTAGTTTGCCATTTCCGAGAAAAATTTTATTCTAACTAAACGAATTTCTGTTTCTTCGTATTCGGGCAACTCTTCTTGAGCTTTTTCAAGATCATCCTTTTCTGTTTCTTTGAAATAAGAATAAATATCATCAATTACATCCTGTGACATAATTTCATTTAGAAAATAATCGATGTTAATTTTTGTTCCTGAATAAACAATAGCCTCAACCTCTGTTAGCATTTCGTTAAAATCAATACCCTTTGATTCAGCCAAGTCGTCAAGTGCAACTTTTCTATCGATTGCCTGAACTATAGAAACCTTTAGTTTTGATTTATTTGGAACAGTTTTTACTCTAAGGTCTTCAGGTCTTGTTATATCATTCTCTTCAACATGTGCTTTAATCAGATCAAGAAATTCTTTTCCATAACGTTTAGCCTTTCCTGCACCAACTCCCGGTATGTTTTGTAGTTCATCCATTGTAATAGGATAGGTTGTCGCCATTGCTTCTAGCGAAGATGGTTGAAAGATAACATATGGTGGAACATTAAGTTTTTTGGAAATTTTCTTTCTTAGATCTTTCATCATTGAATATAGTACCGGATCAGTAGCTCCGCCACTTCCTCCAACTGCACCAATTGCATCTGAATCTTCACCTGTTAATTCTGAGAGATCGTCCTCATCTTCATCATCCTTCACTATTTTGAATGAGGTGGGCTTATTTAGGTATGTCTTACCTTTTTTTGTAATTTTGAGAATACCATAGTTCTCAATATCTTTCTTCAAATAGTTGTCAAGCAATGCTTGACGAATAACTACTTCCCAAGTACTTACTTCTTCATCTGCACCTGAGCCGAACTCTTCGAGTTCGTCATGTCCGTAAGTTTCTATATCCGAAGATTCTTTTCCAACAAGAAAATCAATTAAGTATTCGGTCTTTTGCTTTTCTTTTAGAGCAGTAATTGCCTCTAATACAGCTACTAATAATTCCTTTGCTTCCACTTTTACTTTTGGATTTAAACAATTATCACAATGTTCACAATTTGATTCGGTATAATTTTCGCCGAAATAGTGCAAAAGCATCTTTCTACGGCAATTTGATGTTTCGGCATACGCAGCTGTTTCAAGTAGCAGCTGTTTTCCGATTTCCTGTTCTGACACAGGTTTACCCTGCATAAAACGCTCTAGTTTTTGTAGATCCTTTTTTGAATAGAAGACAATACATTTTCCTTCTCCTCCATCTCTACCTGAACGTCCTGTTTCCTGATAATAACCTTCCAAGCTTTTAGGAATATCATAATGGATTACATATCTCACATCCGGTTTGTCAATACCCATGCCAAAGGCTATTGTCGCAACTATAACATCCACCTTTTCCATAAGAAAAGCATCCTGATTATTTGAACGAGTAGCAGCATCCATCCCTGCATGATATGGTAAAGCCCTAATATCGTTTGCCTGAAGTATTTCGGCAAAATCATCTACTTTTTTTCTACTTAAACAATAAATAATTCCTGACTTATTGTTTTGCGAAAGTATATATTTTATTATATCTCTGTCAACTTTATCACTCTTTTTTCTTACTTCATAGTATAAATTTGGTCTGTTAAATGAAGATTTATATACTTCAGCATCTATCATTCCCAGATTTTTCTGAATATCATGTTGAACTTTAGGTGTTGCAGTAGCAGTAAGAGCAATAATTGGACGTGTACAAATTTCTCCTATAATTGGTCTAATACGTCTATATTCAGGTCTGAAATCATGTCCCCACTCAGATATACAGTGAGCTTCATCAACAGCATAAAATGAAATATTTACAGACCTCAGGAATTCAATATTCTCTTGTTTCGTCAAAGATTCAGGTGCAACATAAAGCATTTTTGTCTTACCTGAAAGAACATCTTTCTTTACGCTTTCAATTTCCTGTTTGTTTAATGAGGAATTTAAAAAATGGGCAATTCTATCTTCTTCACTATAATTTCGCATAGCGTCAACCTGATTTTTCATCAGTGCTATAAGAGGTGAAATTATAATTGCAGTACCCTCAGATAATAGTGCCGGCAGCTGATAACACAGAGATTTACCTCCACCTGTAGGCATCAATACAAAAGTGTCTTTTCCGGACAAAATACTTTTAATAATATCTTCTTGATTTCCCTTAAAAGTATCAAACCCAAAATGTTTTTTTAAACTTTCGTATAGACCATCCTGTATTTTCATAGAACTAACTAGCATATTTTTAATAAAAAAGTATTATTTGTTTCATTTCGTAAAACCAAATTAATATAAAAATATCAATTACAATCCATTTTAATTAAAAGTGTATGTTTTGTGATATAAATTCCAACTAAGTTAGTTTAAATTGTATATTACACCAAATAATATATCTATTATTAATGAAAAAAACGCAGGATATACCATGCGTTTCTTGTATACTTATAATAATACTTGCCAATTATGTGATTGTAAGCATAATAGCAGCTTATGCGACCCTTAGATGATGAAGGTCCGAATTCTCTAGTTGATCTACTGCATACTTGCGAGTAACATGAAGTTTATTTTTTTCCTGAGAAGGTAAAGTAAACATTGAATCAATCATAATTGCTTCAACAATTGAGCGTAAACCCCTTGCTCCCAGCTTAAACTCTATTGCCTTATCAACAATATACTCCAAAGAACCCTTGTCAAATGTGAGAGTTACATCATCCATACTGAAAAGCTTTTGGTACTGTTTAACTATTGAATTCTTAGGCTCAACAAGTATTTGCAATAAAGCTTCTCTATCTAATGGTTGTAGATAGGTGAGAATTGGAAGGCGACCTATAATTTCAGGTATCAATCCAAATGACTTCAAATCAAGTGGGGTGATATATTTAAGCATATTTTGCCTGTCAAGTGTTGTATTCTCTTGGCTTGCAGCATAACCAACAACACGAGTATTTAAACGTTGAGCAATTTTTTTCTCAATACCGTCAAATGCACCTCCACAGATAAACAGGATATTCTTAGTATCAACTGCTATCATTCTTTGTTCGGGATGTTTCCTACCACCTTGAGGCGGAACATTAATAACAGATCCTTCTAGTAATTTAAGAAGTCCTTGCTGAACACCCTCTCCACTAACATCTCTAGTAATAGATGGGTTGTCGCTCTTTCTTGCGATTTTATCAATTTCGTCAATAAACACAATACCTCTTTCAGCGGCACTTACATCGTAATCTGCAACCTGTAAAAGTCTAGTTAATATGCTTTCAATATCTTCGCCTACATAACCGGCTTCAGTAAGAACAGTTGCATCAACAATTGTAAAAGGCACTTGTAGCTTTTTTGCAATTGTTTTTGCCAGCAAAGTTTTACCTGTACCGGTTGGCCCTACCATTATTATGTTAGACTTTTCAATTTCGACATCATCTTTAGAGCTTTTCTGCAAAACACGCTTGTAATGATTGTAAACAGCAACTGATAAGAATCTTTTGGCACTATCTTGCTTAATAATATATTGGTCTAAAAACTCTTTAATCTCAGTTGGTTTGGGCAGGGTAGAGAATTTTAAGCCAGTATCAGATTTGTTATTATTCTTGAATGAGTCACTTACAATTTCATGTGCCTGTTCGGTACACATATCGCAAATAAAACCAGTCATTCCTGAGATAAGAAGATTAACTTCGTTTTCACTTCTACTGCAGAAACTGCAATGGTTACTACTATTCGCTTTTTTAGCCATGTTTATTTGTTTAAATGTTTATGTGTGCTGCTCAGCAATATAATGTATTGGGAATCAATATATACAAATTGATTCCCAAACATTATATTTGATGTTTCATTATTTTATATTTCTAGTTAATACATTGTCAACCATACCATACTCTTTTGCTTCGGAAGAAGTCATCCAGAAATCCCTGTCTGAATCACGATTAACGTCTTCAATAGATTTGCCTGAATGTTTAGAGATTATTGAATATAGCTCTTGCTTAATCTTTGCAATTTCACGAGCAGTAATTTCAATATCAGAAGCCTGACCTTGTACGCCACCCATTGGTTGATGAATCATTACTCTCGAGTGAGTAAGCGCAAAACGCTTCTTTTCGGTTCCTGCAACCAGCAAAATAGCTGCCATTGAAGCCGCCATTCCGGTACATATTGTTGATACATCACTCGAAATAAATTGCATAGTGTCATAAATTCCTAATCCTGCATATACAGAACCTCCGGGTGAGTTGATATATATTGAAATATCTTTGCCGGGATCGGATGAATCAAGATAAAGCAATTGTGCTTGCATCACGTTGGCGGTGTAATCATCAATTTGTGTTCCCAAAAAAATGATACGATCCATCATCAAACGTGAAAAGACATCCATCTGTGCTACATTGAGCTGACGTTCTTCAATAATTGTGGGTGATATGTAGCCTTGACTTGTAATCTTAGCATAACCATCTAATCTAGAACCACTCATGCCCAAATGTTTTACGGCGTATTTTCTAAAATCGTTTTTCATAATTTGTTTTTTGTTGTTCAACATTATTATCAATTGAACTACAGCAAATAAAGTGCCAGAAATAATTCAAATTTAGTATGAATAATTGGATTGTGAAACTAATGATTGTGAAATTTACTAAATCAGAACACTTTATACTGAATATTTATACAAACAGAATTATTTTTCAGTATTATCTGAATCTTTTGTCATAACATCCTCTTGAGACTCTTCAACTATATCAGCTTCTTCTAAATTCTCTTCGTGCGAATCATGAGCGTGTTCTGCATGCATATGCGAATGTGCGTTCATTAATTCATTAAATTCTTTAGTTGAAACTTTTTCATCAATAATTGTAATATTCTCTTTAAGCCAATCTATTACTTTATCTTCATTAGCTTTGTCGAAAAGATTTTGAATTGTCTCCTCATTCTCAAGCATACTTTTAGTATAATTTTGCAACATGTCATCAGGTAGATTGGTCATCCCATACTGTGCAAGCTGTGCTCTTGCAACTTCTTTCGCTAATGCTTCGATATCCTGAAACTCAACCTTCAACTCATTGTCTTCAACAATTTTCTGCTTAACAACATGGAATTTTAGATCTTCAATAATTTTTGGAAAATCTTCTTCTATTTTCTCTGCAGTCTGATTTTCATTGGTTTCAAGCAACCATCTTTTTAGGAACTCATCCGGAAATTTAACATCATGCATCATCTCCACAATCTTGTCTCTCACATCATGGATAAAAAGATGATCAGCGTTTGGCTTAAAATGTTTTTCAAGCTCACTTTTCACTCTTGCTCTGAATTCCTCTTCAGTTGTTGCTGAGTTTTCTCCCAATACACGATCAAACAGCTCTTTGTTTATCTCTGCTTCTTTAAATCGTGTAACTTCATTAATATCAAATCGGTAGTCTGAATTAATGTCTTTTATTTCCTCCTTAGTGCTCTGTAGAAGCGATGCTATTTCAGCCTCGTTATTGTCATAAGCTGTTTTAGGATTAAATACAATTGAGCTGCCTACTTTTGAACCAACAAAACTATTTTTAGTGGCCTCATCTTTTATATAAGAAGGCATAAGCACAGCATTTTCAATTACTTTTCCATCTTCAACTACTTCTCCATCCACTATTTCAGTGAGAGTTCCTTTCAGAAGGTCAGTTTCAATGGCCTCTTCTTCTACTGAAAGATATGTACCATAATTCTGTTTATAAGAATCAATCTGTTTGTTCAGAAGATCCTCTTCCAACTCAACAGAATAATAGACCTGTTCAAAATCTTTATCAAACTTCAAATCGAATTCAGGAGTAAGACCAACATTAAAATAAAATTTATATGTTTCATCTTTATCCAGATCCACCTGCTTATCTTCGCTAGTGTCGGGTAGAGGTTCACCTAGAACCTTAAGTTTGTTTTCGCGTATAAAGTTTCCAACCTCATCAGATACGATTTTATTAATCTCTTCAACCAATACAGATTTACCATACATTTTTTGTATAACACCTTTTGGAACTTTCCCTTGACGGAATCCCGGTATATTGGCCTTCTGACGGAATTGATTTAACGACTTGTCTACTTTTTCCTGATAATCAGCTTTTTCAAGTTCTATTTCGATTATACCATTTACATCGTCTGTTTTATTTAATGTCGATTTCATTTTGATGGATTATTTTTTTAAAGTCGGTTAAACTCAACCGTTTGTGTTATTTTCTAAATAAGAATGCAAAATTAGTGTTATTCTTTCAAACTGCAAAAATTATTTTAATACTGAATTAACAATTCAATCAATGCTTCATACTTCATCTTTTAAGCAATCACAAAATATTACTGTATATTTGCAGTCTGAAATAAAATAAAGTGATGGTATCTACAATATATACTTCTATAACTCCGGGATTAAAAGTAGCATATTTATTCCTTTTTATGCTAATTGGAGTTTTTATTTCCGGAATATTCACAGATATTTTATTGCAGATACCCATTTTTAGAGATGGAGATGAATTAGCTATAATATATATCAACTCAATTAACGGATCAATTTTTTCAATTGCATTACCGGCATATTTTGCTGTAAAACTATCGAACAAGAAGCCATTGAAATATTTGAAGTTAAAAGGCCGCAAAAAGCAAGTTGAAAAGATGATATTTGCAGCATTACTTTTTATAATTTCTTACGCTATATCATCTTTTTTAGCTCAATATAACAAGGGAATGGTACTGCCTGAATGGTTAAGTGAAGTTGAGAGTGTAATGCGATCTATGGAAGATTCAGCAATTGAATTAACGAACTTGTTGTTGTCCGGTAAAACAATTGGGTCGCTCATTATTAATCTTATTGTAGTAGCAGGATTTGCAGCGGTATCAGAAGAACTATTCTTCCGTGGCGCTTTACAGCAATTTATTCAAGAAAAGTTCAAAAGCAACCATTGGCCTGTGTGGATAACAGCATTAGTATTCAGTCTAGTCCACTTCCAGTTCTATGGATTCTTACCCCGATTATTTTTAGGTGCATTACTTGGTTATCTTTTCTTGTACACCCGAAATTTATGGGCCCCAATACTATTCCACTTTCTAAATAATGCAACAGTTATATTATTAAATTTCTTTTGGCAAGATACTGAATGGTTTAAGAACATAGAATCAGCAGAGATTACAACTCAATTTGTTGTTTTTGCATTTATAAGCTTATTATTCACTGTATTACTATTAGTGTCTTACAATAAAAAACAAAATAAATTATTATTATGATTGAAATACAAAATACAATATTATCTGACGAGATATTTGAGGAAAATTTTATCTGTGATCTATGTAAATGCAAAGGACAATGTTGTGTTGATGGCGATTCAGGTGCTCCACTCAGTCGCGAAGAATATCACGAGATAAATGAAATACTTCCTGAGATATGGGACGACTTAACACCCAAAGCGCAAGAAGTAATAAATAAACAAGGAATTGCATATAATGACTATGATGGCGAACTGGTCACTTCAATAATTGATGGAAAAGAGTGTGTCTTTGCTTTTTATGATGAAAATGGAGTTTGCAAATGTGCAATAGACAATGCTTACAGAGAAGGACGCATTAGCACTCCTAAACCAATCTCTTGTCATCTTTATCCAATTAGATTAAAAGAATATGAAGAGTTTACTGCAGTCAACTACCACCGATGGTCGGTTTGCGAGCCCGCAGTTGAACTTGGAAACAGACAAAGCATACCAATATTTCGCTTTTTGAAGGAACCATTAATTAGAAAATTCGGTGAAGATTGGTATAGTGAGGTTTGCGAAGCAGCAGAACTGTTGAAAAAGAGAGGCGAATGAAAGTCTTAAGAATATTAATTGGATTTAAGAAAAACAAATAGAAATAGTATGAAATATTAAATCTTTGTTTTAAATTTGCACATATATAAATAAAATGAGCAATGCAGATGACCTCGGCAATTTCTAAAACAAAGAAAAAACTAATTGATGTAGCTCAGCAACTATTCGCAAAACAGGGTGTTGAGAACACAACTATGAATGATATTGCCAAAGAATCTAAACGTGGACGTAGAACTCTCTATACATATTTTAGCAGCAAGGATGAAATATACAGAGCAGTTGTTCAATCTGAACTTGACATCCTTTATAAAAAATTAGAAGATGTGATAAAGCGAGACATGCCAGCCGATGATAAACTTATCATGTTAGCTTTTACAAGATTAAACGCAATTAAGGAGGTAGTCACTCGTAACGGAACACTCAGGGCAGATTTCTTTAGAGACATATGGCAAGTTGAAACAGTACGAAGAGAGTTTGACGCAAAAGAAATTCTCTATCTTGAAACTATTATACAGGATGGTTGTGACAAAGGTTTGTTCAAACTCAAAAATGTAACGCAAACAGCAAAAATAGTTCACTATGCATTTAAAGGCTTGGAAGTTCCTGCTATACGAGGTGCTTTAAAGCTCGACTATAATAAAAAGAGTGACAGAGAACTAATATCTGAACTGGTCTTTAAAGGCATGTATGCAAAATAAATTATTTAGATCAATCAATAAAGTTATATTTATTAAATAACAAAAAGTCGTATGAAATTATTAGAAGGAAAGACTGCTTTAATAACCGGTGCTGCGCGTGGTATCGGAAAAGCAATAGCATTAAAGTTTGCCGCTGAAGGTGCAAATATTGCTTTCACGGATTTAACAATAGATGAGACCGGGAAGTCAACGGAGCAAGAGATAACTTCATTAGGTGTTAAGTGTAAAGGATATGCTTCTAATGCAGCAAATTTCGAAGAATCTCATAAAGTTGTAGATGAAGTGATGAAAGATTTTGGCAGAATAGATATTCTTATTAATAATGCCGGTATCACAAAAGACGGATTAATAATGAGAATGGGCGAGCAGCAGTGGGATGCTGTAATTAATGTTAATCTAAAATCAGCCTTCAATTTTACACATGCGGTTGCTCCTGTTATGATGCGTCAAAAATCGGGTAGTATCGTTAATATGAGTTCAGTTGTAGGAGTTTCGGGAAATGCCGGACAAGCGAACTACTCAGCATCAAAAGCAGGTATGATTGGATTAGCAAAATCAACTGCAAAAGAGTTAGGATCACGTGGAATACGTGCTAATGCCATTGCACCCGGATTCATTATTACAGAAATGACAGGACAACTCTCAGAAGAAGTGCGCAAAGAGTGGGCAAAGCAAATACCATTGCGACGTGGAGGCACACCTGAGGATGTAGCGAATACAGCACTTTTCCTTGCATCAGATCTCTCTTCGTATGTTAGCGGACAAGTTATTAATGTCTGTGGAGGTATGAATACCTGATATGAACATTCTTTACGAAGATAATCATATAATAGTTGTAAATAAAAAAGCCGGTGATATCGTTCAAGGCGATAAAACCGGTGACAAACCGTTGTCGGACTTTGTTAAAGAGTATCTTAAAGAGAAATATAGCAAGCCCGGCAACGTTTTTTGTGGAGTAGCTCACCGACTAGATAGACCAACTAGTGGAGTAGTGGTGTTTGCAAAAACCAGCAAAGCTTTATCCCGACTAAATGAAATGTTTAGAGAAGATTTGGCAGAAAAGAAATATTGGGCAATAGTGCAAAACAGACCCTCTAAAACCGAAGATAAGTTAACTCACTGGTTAATTAAAAATCAAAAAACCAACAAATCTACAGCCCACATAGATCAAAAACCAAATACCAAGAAGGCTGTACTTCACTATAAGTTAATAGCAGAATCTCAAAATTACAATTTCTTAGAAGTAGATCTTGAAACCGGACGCCATCATCAAATCCGTGTTCAGCTTGCAAAAATAAATTGTCCAATAAAGGGAGATTTAAAATATGGCGCAAAAAGATCTAATCCAGACGGAAGCATCAGTCTTCACGCTAGATCAATTTCTTTCATACATCCGGTTTCAAAACAGCAAATTGATATAACAGCACCGGTTCCCGAAGATAATCTTTGGAAATCATTTCAGGAATTAGTTGATAAATAAACTTACAAACTTTCTATATCGATTTTAGCCACTCATCATACTTCTTACCCAAAATTGGCAGAGGTTGTTTTCTTTCATTAATCGCATTTAAAATACCCATAATAAGCATATAAAGCAGTACAAAATATGCTATTACATTTATAATCAGTCCCAGTATGGGGATTATATTTAGAAAGCTAATAGCAACACCTGTTAATGTTAGCCCCAATGACTGACGTATGTGATAATGTGCAAAGGGATTCTTTTTTTCATTATTCATCAAAAATGCAATTATCAAACCAATTACAGTGAGATAAGAAATAATAGCAATAGTTTTGCCTTCACTCCTTACATTTGTTCTTTTTTTAACTTCGTGAGTTTCAAATTCAGCTTGATGAGCTTCATGAGTTTCATGAGTGTTACCTGATACTTCTGTTTCCATGTCTATTAATTAAATTATTTAATACTAATATCAATATTCAACTCCTCAAAATTTAGTTCTATAAACGCATTGACTTTATTTTAACATAAAGAAGAATATATTTACAAAGCACTTAACGCACTATATCTCACTATCTAACACCTACAATGAAATAATGTTTACTTAAAACATAAAAAAAGTAAATTATTAACAATATCGAAGTGTCGTGTAATTATTGAAAACCCGTAAATAGAGACTGCCAGCTTATTTTGAAGAGATATGATATTGTATTTCGGAATAAAATTTGAAGAATATAAACATTATTCTTTTTCTGTATTTGTATATTAATATTACA
The DNA here is from genome assembly GCA_041859795.1 of Fermentimonas sp. Lineage (GTDB taxonomy): Bacteria > Bacteroidota > Bacteroidia > Bacteroidales > Dysgonomonadaceae > Proteiniphilum. Next base: position 23,720 of record JBFLFV010000002.1, on the reverse strand, counting down.
TTTGTAATATGTGATTAAATACTAAATCTTTTTTAATGAAACCTACTTTATTTGTTTTAGCAGCAGGAATGGGTAGTCGCTACGGCGGACTCAAACAATTAGACGGAGTTGGACCAAATGGCGAAACCATTATGGATTACTCAATTTATGATGCTGTAAATGCCGGCTTTGGTAAGCTGGTTTTTGTTATCCGCAAATCTTTCGAACAAGATTTTCGTGATACTATTGTAAAAAAATATGAAACTAAAATACCTGTAGAGATAGTTTTTCAAGAGCCCGATAAGCTTCCGGCAGGCTTTAAACCTAACCCGGAGCGAGTTAAGCCATGGGGAACCAATCATGCATTAATGATGGGCAAAAAGGTTATAAATGAGCCCTTCGCTGTTATAAATGCCGATGATTTTTATGGCAGAGAGAGTTTCAAGATTTTGGCAGATTATCTTACAACTCTAAAAGACAGCAACAACAAATATTGCATGGTAGGCTATAGAGTAGGGAACACCCTGTCCGAAAGTGGTACAGTTGCACGCGGTGTATGTGAAACAGATCAAAGCAGTAATTTGACAGGAGTAGTTGAACGTACTCAAATCAAGCGTATCGATGGCAAAGTAAGCTATTTTGATGAAAATAATCAATGGGTTGCTATCGACGACAATACTCCCGTGTCTATGAATATGTGGGGCTTTACTCCCGATTATTTCAAATATTCTGATGACTACTTTCTGAAATTTCTTACCGAAAACAAAGATGATTTAAAATCTGAGTTCTTCATACCTCTTCTGGTCAATTACTTAATAGTAACTAATAAAGTAACAGTTCAGGTTCTTGATACACCCTCCAAATGGTTTGGCGTTACCTATGCCGACGATAGACAGGGCGTTGTTGACAGATTAAAAAAACTTGTGGAAGATAATATATATCCTTCACCATTGTGGTAATATATTATGTGGATTGATATTCTAATAATATTTTTACTGATATTGTTAAATGGTTTTTTTGCACTGTCAGAAATAGCCATTGTTTCAGCTAAAAAAACAAAACTTGAGGCAGAAAGCAAGAAAGGAAGTAAAGGCGCCGCTAGAGCTATAAAGCTACAATCGGATTCAGACAAATTTCTTTCTTCCATTCAGGTAGGAATAACATTAATAGGCATCATAAATGGTGCATACGGAGGTCAGGCATTTGCCGGTGAATTTGTACCATTTTTCCAGCAATTTAGTTTTACTGCACCTTTTGCCGAAGCAATCTCAGTAGTTGTAGTTATATTCTTAATTACATATGTTTCTATTGTAATTGGAGAGCTTGTTCCAAAATCAATTGCTCTGAACAACTCCGAGAGAATGTCAATAATTGTAGCTCCAACAGTACACATTGTCAGTATAATATTCTATCCATTTGTTAAGCTCTTGTCAGGTTCCACCGGCTTTATTAATAAAATAATAGGATTAAAACCAAAGGATGACATAGTATCCGAAATGGAGCTGAGGGCAATGCTTAAAACAGCCTCTAACGAAGGTGTAATAGATATCAAAGAGAATATTATCCATGAACAAGTTTTCTATTTTTCGGATAAGCGTGCCAAGCACCTTATGACACATCGTACAGATATTGAATGGGTAGATATTAGCAAAAGTAAAGAAGAAATAATCAAACATCTTCTAAAAACAAAGCACAGTAAAATATTAGCGTGTAACCAAATTATTGATGACTTCATTGGTATAATCTCAATGAGAGATTTTTTAATGCGATTAAATAAGAATGAGGAGTTTACAATTGACGAATTAATTCTTGAACCCATCATAGTGCCCAACACAGTTCGTGCACATAAAGTACTTGAAAACTTCAAAAACAATTATAAATTTGTTGCTGTAGTAGTGGACGAATATGGGAGCCTCGACGGTATAATAACAATACATGATATATTTGAGAATATAGTTGGCAATGTTCCGGAAGAGACTGATATTGAATCTACCGAACCCCTAATTTTTATAAGAGAAGACAATTCGGCATTAGTTAGCGGTGAAGCACCAATTGAAATTATAACTCAGTTTGACGAAGATTTTATAGTAGATTTTGACAAGATTGATTACTCAACAGTTGCGGGATTTGTGTTTGCATGTATAAACAAAATTCCGAGCATTGGTGATAAGTTTAATTACGACAACCTCCTTTTCGAAATAATTGACATAGATGGCAACAGAATAGATAAGGTATTGGTTACCAAAACATATAATACAAACGAAGTAACAATATAAAATTCTAATTGTTAAAATTAGAACTGCTTTTAATGTTAAAAACCAGCTTTTATGTTATATAACACAAAAAAATAATCGCATGTTACAAAAATCTGTGTTAATTTTACACCAATTTTAAAAGATCAATCTTCATCAATATCTTAATTTCCAAAAAACCAAGGAAACAACATGAACAAAATGTACAGCAAATCCGGTTTGCTGGTTGAAGCTTTTGACAAAATTGTAGATAACAAGCAAACCGGATTATACATTCTAACTAATAAAGTTGGAAGTGAGATTACAGTATTAAATTATGGAGCTAAAATTGTATCTCTTATGGTACCTGATAAAGATGGGGAACTAAGAGATATTGTTTTGGGGCACTCTTCCATAGAAGAGTATCTTTCATCAGAAGAGCCTTATTTTGGAGCAGTGTGCGGCCGTACAGCAAACAGAATTGCTAACGGTCGTTTTACATTAAATGGGAAAGAATATAAATTGGCAATCAATAACGGCCCAAACTCTTTACATGGTGGAATAAAAGGTTTTAATGCAGTTGTCTGGGAAGTGAAAAAAATCACAAATAACAGTATCGAATTATTTTATCTGTCAGAAGATGGCGAAGAAGGATTCCCCGGGAATCTTTCTGTATGGATAACATACACTCTTAACGATAATAATGAACTTGAAATTGATTATCGAGCAGAGACTGATAAAACAACTATTTTAAACCTAACCAACCATTCATATTTCAATCTCTCGGGCGAAGGTGATCCATATATAGGTGATCATATATTGATGTTAAATGCCGATAACTACCTTCCTACTGACGATACTGCAATCCCATATGGTAAGCCCGAAAGTGTAAAGGATACCCCTATGGATTTTACTGAACCAACTGAGATAGGAAAAAGAATCAATAATGATTTCCAACAGCTAATATTCGGTAAAGGCTATGACCATACATACATATTAAATAAAAAGCAAGAATATGAATATAGTTATGCAGGTTTTTGTAAATCACCAAAAACAGGCATAAAGATGGAAATATTTACAACTGAACCCGGATTGCAGCTATATACAGGAAACTGGATGACAGGCAATTTCAAGGCAAAAAATGGTAATCGATATCTCGAACGTTCAGCAGTATGCTTCGAAACTCAGCATTACCCCGACAGCATCAATAAACCTGAATATCCATCGGTAATTTTAGAACCCAACCAGCAATTTACATCAAAAACTACTTTTAGGTTTTCCGTTTAATATAACAGACAATTAGTTTGGAAAACTACGTCATTTTTATGCTCAAAAAATTAATAAAAATATATCAATAGACATTTAAGAAGTTAGAAGAATAAAATTATTGAAAAGTATGAATACAACAACTCAAAAGAAAAACTATGCGTTGCCCATTGCGGTAATGTTTCTACTGTTTTTTATGATCTCCTTCGTTACCGGATTGCAGAATCCTTTCGGAGTAATTGTTAAAAATCAATTCAACGCAAGCAATGCGATGTCTCAGTTAGGAAACTTTGCAAACTTCCTTGCCTATCTGTTTATGGGTATACCTGCCGGACTGATATTGCAAAAAAAAGGATATAAGTTTACAGCTCTATCTGCCGTAACAGTAGGGTTTACAGGTGTTGCATTAATGTTCCTTTCAGGAGTAGTAGGCAGCTTTGCTGTATATCTCACAGGAGCATTTATTTCAGGCTTCTCAATGTGTATGCTTAACACAGTTGTAAACCCCTTGCTCAATACACTTGGTGGTGGTGGTAACAAAGGGAATCAATTAATTCAGTTTGGTGGGTCAATTAACTCAATTGGTGCAACAATAGTTCCTATTTTTGTTGGATACCTAATTGGTGGTGAGGTTGCCAAAGCATCAATTAGCGATGCAAACCCTGCACTATATATAGCAATGGGAATATTTGCATTTGCCTTTATTGTATTAATGCTAGTAAAAATACCTGAACCACGTCTTGAGTCACAATCTAAAAAAGCTTCAAAAAGTGATATTAATCCTACTACAGGTAAAAAATACAGTGCACTATCATTCCGTCACTTTGTTCTTGGAATAACTGCAATCTTTACATATATCGGTGTTGAAGTAGGAATTCCTAATATCATCAACCTATATATGACAGAAGCAACTAACTTAGGAGGCTTAGGATTTGCAGCAGGAGTTGCCGGAACATTTGCCGGATCATACTGGTTCCTAATGCTTGTTGGTCGTCTTCTTGGTGGAATTTTAGGAGGTAAAGTATCAAGTAAAGCGATGTTAACATTCACCTCTTCATTGGGTATCATACTTGTATTATCAGCAATGTTTATTCCGGAATCCATATCTTTTAATATGTTGGGAGAGGTTGTGCCATTAAAAATTCCTTTCTTAGTACTATGTGGATTGTGTACCTCTATTATGTGGGGTGCTATCTTCAACTTGGCTACAGAAGGATTGGGTAAATACACCGAACTTGCTTCAGGTATTTTCATGACCATGGTTGTTGGTGGTGGTATATTCCCACTAATTCAGGGAGCTCTTGCCGACAGCTTCGGTTTCCTTAACAGCTTCTGGTTAACATTAGTGTTGCTTGTATTCCTACTTTATTATGCAGTTAGTGGCTCTAAGAACGTAAATAAAGATATTCCTGTAAACTAATATATTGACAAAGTATTTTGATCGCAGGCACAAAAAGCCTGCGATCTGTTTTTAATCCCTATCGAAAAAATATAAATAATATGACAAAAGAAATAGTAGAAAAAAAATTTAAAGAGAAGTTTGGAAACGAATCAGCCGAAGTTTACTCCTCTCCGGGTCGTATTAACTTAATTGGCGAGCATACAGACTATAACGGCAGCTTTGTGTTTCCCGGAGCTATCGACAAAGGTATGGTAGCTGCAATTCGATTTAATGGAACTGACAAAATCAGAGCCTATGCAATCGACTTAGATGAAAGCTCAGAATTTGGATTTAATGAAGAAGATTTACCTCAAGAAGGATGGGCAAAATATATCTTTGGTGTATGTCGCGAGATAATAAAAAGAGGGGGCACTATAAAAGGATTTGACACTGTATTCTCAGGTGATGTACCACTTGGTGCCGGCATGTCTTCTTCTGCAGCATTAGAAAGTACATATGCATTTGCTCTAAACGATATGCTCAATTTAGGAATCGACAAGTTTGAACTAGCACGTATTGGTCAAAGTACCGAACACAATTACGTAGGAGTAATGTGCGGTATAATGGATCAGTTTATTTCAATATTTGGTAAAAAAGGACATTTAATTCGCCTCGACACCAAATCCATGGAATATGAATACTTCCCATTTGATCCCGAAGGCTATAAACTTGTACTTCTTGACACACTTGTAAAACATGAACTTGCTTCTTCGGCATATAATAAACGTCGCGAATCTTGTGAAAACGCTGCTGCCACAATAGCAAAACGTCATCCTCAAGTACAATTCCTTCGCGATGCATCTATGGATATGCTAAACGAGGTGAAAGATGAAATATCTGAAGAAGATTTCATGCGTGCTGAATATGTAATTGAAGAAACAGAACGAGTCTTACAAGTTAGTGATGCACTGCAAAGAGGCGATTACGAGACAGTGGGTCAAAAAATGTACGAAACTCATCACGGTATGAGCAAACTTTACGAAGTAAGCTGCGAAGAGCTCGACTTTCTAAATGATGTTGCCCGCGAACATGGAGTTACCGGCTCAAGAGTTATGGGTGGCGGCTTTGGAGGTTGTACTATAAACCTTGTAAAAAACGAACTTTACAACTCATTCATTAAAGATGCAAAAGAGCAATTCAATGCAAAATATGGGCACGAGCCAAAAGTGTACGATGTTGTTATTAGCGACGGTGCACGCAAATTATAAAATGTGAAACACACACACTTTGTTGGAAGAAGGCTTACCTTTTGGTAGGCCGGTTTCCAACTTTTCATTTTAATCTTTGTTTACCTTATACTTAAAACACCTTATATACTATGTTACAGACATATTACCAAAACAATGATAAATTTCTTATTGCGGTCGACTGTATAATTTTCGGTTTCCATAAAAATGAGTTAAAGATATTGTTAACTAGACGACCGGTTGAACCAAATATCAATCAATGGTCGCTCATGGGCGGATTTATGGAAGAGAACGAGAGTTTAAGTCATGCAGCTGAAAAAGTTCTATACAGGTACACTCAACAGAGAGATATCTACATGGAGCAGGTGGGCGCCTATGGCGAAATAGAACGTGATGCGGGTGGCAGGGTAGTATCAGTAGCCTTCTACGCATTGGTTCAGACTGAAAAGTTTAACACAACTCTTGCAAAAAAATATGATGCCAAATGGATTAACATAAATAAAATACCCAAGATGGTTTTTGACCATAACCAAATGGTGGAAGATGCTATTAGACTTCTTCAGCACAATATTTCAACACAGCCTATTGCATTTAGTTTTTTTGGTGACAAATTCACCTTACCTGCACTGCAAGAACTTTATGAAGCAATCTATCAAATGCCGTTAGACAAAAGAAACTTCCGAAAAAAAATAGCCACAATGGATATACTAGACAAACTTGACGAAAAAGACAAAGAAAGCTCTAAGAGAGGAGCATTTTACTACTCATTTAATCAAGAAAAATATAAAAATCTAATAAAACAAGGAAAATATTTCAGTTTATAACAATCTCAATTTTTTCTCTTTCGCTTATTAACAACCATTTATATTTTTTTATACTGTATAGTTATATAGCATTATCACTATATTGGCTAATTAGTTTTTCAAGTAATAATTTACGGTAGTCACAACTCGCACATTTTTAATATAGGGAGTATTTGCATCACGATCAGTAATACTAAATTGCCCTTGCGATGCATTGCGAATTTTGCCGAGCTTACTTCCCGAATCAAGTGCAAATTTCTCGGCAGCTTCTCTTGCATTTTTGGTAGCTTCTTCAATCATACTCGGTTTAATGCTATTAAGCCCTGTAAATTCATACGTAATATTATATCTGTAATCGCCCCCTGTAATTGCAACACCCTGCTTTAGCAACTCTGTTTGTTCAGCGATAAGCTTACGAATTTTGTCAACATCAGATGAAGTGACTGTAATCACCGATGTTGCATTATACCTATACTGAATTGCTTGATTAACATAACGCTCAGCCTCCATATCAATAATTTCGGGAGGAGCGATACTAATCTCATCTCTAGTAATCCCATTTGACTCCAAAAACTCAACAATAGTTTTGTTTTTCCTCTGAATATTAGTATATAAAGTAGTCAGATCATTACCAATATCTTTATACATCAAAGGCCATATAACCTTATCAGCCGGAACCTCTGTTTCGGCTAGACCTTTTACTGTTACCACACGATCGCGATCAGTAAACCTATTAATTCCGCTATTCAGTAAAACACCAATAATCACTAATCCCGCTGCAAGAATAATTGATTCTATAATCCAGTTTTTCATAGACTTTCTTATTATTATTTATTGTTGGTTACAAATATAAATATATTTATCCATCTATTTATAATTTTAAATATAAATATAAATATCAATATATATGCAAATAGCTCACTAAGCTTAATTGAGTGTAGCAATAGTTCCCATAAGTGTCTTTCTGTATCATACAGGCATGCATTCTCCTAATCACTCTATATTTGGCCTATATTTCCCTTATGTTTGGTCTATATTTCCCTTATGCTTGGCCTATAAATATATAGACCGGATATAGACTAAATATAGAGCGAATATAGAGCGGGTATAGACTGGACTCGGACGATACAAGCTTGTCGGATAATTTATATAACAGTAGAATATTCTTCAGAATTATTTCCTATCTTTGTGTCCTAATATCATAGGGTATCAAATCAAATTAAAATTGCACTCACTTATGCAGAGAGTTTTATCGGTGCGATTGATTCTCGAAAACGGAATGGTTTTTAAGGGTCACTCATTTGGGGCCGAAAGGTCGACATCGGGAGAGGTTGTTTTCAGCACTGCTATGGCAGGTTATCCCGAAAGCTTAACAGACCCATCCTTCAAAGGACAGATTTTAATACTCACATATCCAATAATCGGAAATTACGGAGTTCCTGCTAAAAGCAAAACAAACGGAGTTTCCGATTTTTTTGAGTCCGATCGAATACATGCATCGGGATTAATTGTGCAAGATTATTCTCCTCAATATTCACATTGGAATGCTGTTGAAAGCCTTGGAAATTGGCTAAAAGAAGAAAATATCCCTGCTATATATGGAGTTGATACTAGGAAACTGACTAAGGTTTTGCGTCAACAAGGTTCTCTTTTAGGGAAGATTGTGTTTGATAGTATTTTTGATGTGGGCAGTGAAATAATAGATAATAGTGAAGATTTTTATAATCCTGATAATTATAATCTTGTAGCTGAAGTGAGCTGCAAAGATGTGATTGAATATGGGGATGGTGAAAAGAAAATTATACTGGTTGATTGTGGTACAAAATTAAATATACTTCGCGAACTACTGAAGTTTAATGTAAAAGTAATTAGAGTTCCATGGGATTACGACTTTAATTCAATTGATTATGATGGAGTTATGATTTCTAACGGTCCGGGTAATCCTGATTATTGCGGTACTACAATTGATAATATTAGTAATGCGATGGATCGCAGTAAGCCAATTTTTGGGATATGCTTGGGGAATCAACTGATTGCAAAAGCTGTCGGAGCATCTACATATAAGCTCAAATATGGGCATAGGAGCCACAATCAGCCTGTACGCAGAGTAGGGAGCAATCAGTGCTTCATTACATCGCAAAATCATGGATATGCGGTTGATGAATCGCAGATAGGAGGAGAGTGGGAGTCGTGGTTTGTGAATATGAACGACGGTACCAACGAAGGTATAAAGCATAAAACAAAGCCTTTCTGCTCGGTTCAGTTTCATCCTGAGGCCAAGGGAGGCCCAACTGATACAAAATTTTTCTTTGAAGATTTTATAAAGTTGGTTTTTGAATAAATTGATATTATTAGCAGGATAATTATATTTGAAAAGGTAAAAGAATTTAATAGATAATTTAAATATAAAAAACTGATTAGTCATACAAAATGATCTGATTTGAAATTTAATAAGACTTCAAGAGCAAAAAGATAAATGGAAAAAGATAAGAACTTAAACAAAGTACTCGTTCTTGGTTCAGGTGCCCTCAAGATAGGAGAAGCCGGAGAGTTTGATTATTCCGGTTCACAAGCCCTCAAAGCGCTTAGCGAAGAAAGTATTGAGACAATCCTTATCAATCCTAATATTGCAACAGTGCAAACCTCAGAAGGTGTTGCCGATAAGATATATTTCTTACCCGTCACTCCCTACTTTGTAGAAAAAGTTATTGAAAAAGAGAGACCTAATGGAATTTTATTAGCTTTTGGCGGACAAACAGCTTTAAACTGTGGTGTACAGCTTTATCAAAAAGGAGTTTTTGAAAAGTACGGAGTTATCGTGCTTGGTACACCCGTTCAAGCAATCATTGATACTGAGGATAGAGATTTGTTTGTAAAAAAACTAAATCAGATCAAAATTAAAACAATACAAAGCTTTGCAGTTACTTCTAAAGAGGAAGCGCTTGATGCGGCGGATCGACTTGGTTATCCAATAATTGTTAGAGCTGCGTATGCACTTGGAGGGCTAGGATCAGGTTTTTGCAACAATCACACCGAACTAGATGAGTTGTCTGAAAAAGCGTTCAATTACTCCGACCAGCTGCTTATTGAGAAATCGCTCAAAGGTTGGAAGGAGATTGAGTATGAGGTAATACGCGACAAAGAGGATAACTGTATGATTGTTTGCAATATGGAAAACTTCGACCCACTTGGCATACATACCGGAGAAAGTATTGTTGTTGCTCCCTCTCAAACACTTTCAAATTCTGAATATCATAAACTTAGAGAATTGGCAATCAAGATTGTCAGACATATTGGGATAGTGGGAGAGTGTAATGTTCAGTATGCACTAGATCCTGAATCGGAAGACTACAGGGTGATTGAGGTAAACGCCAGACTTAGTCGCTCGTCGGCCCTAGCCTCCAAAGCCACAGGCTATCCAATAGCGTTAGTTGCTGCTAAGTTGGCACTGGGCTATGGACTATTCGATCTTAAAAACTCAGTAACTAAAACAACAACTGCATTTTTTGAGCCTGCACTCGATTATATAGTAGTTAAAATTCCACGTTGGGATCTTGGCAAATTCAGTGGAGTATCCAAAGAGATAGGATCAAGCATGAAGTCGGTTGGCGAAATCATGTCAATTGGTCGCACCTTTGAAGAAGCCATTCAAAAAGGTTTGCGTATGATTGGTTTGGGGATGCATGGTTTTGTAGAGAACAAAGAGCTTAAGATAGATGATATTGACAAGGCGCTAAATGAGCCTACCGACCAACGAATTTTCGTGATTAGCAAAGCTTATAGAAAGGGTTACACAGTTGACCAGATTCATGATCTGACTAAAATCGACCCATGGTTTCTGCATAAACTCCGAAATATTGTAGATACTGCCGAAATGCTTGAGGAGATTGAACCTGAGATGCTGGATCAGGTGTCTGTAACTAAACCGGGTAATAGTTATTATGAACTAATCAAGCAGGCAAAAGAACAAGGTTTTTCTGATTTCCAGATTGCAAGAGCCCTTTACAAAGAAAAAGCCACAAACATTGAACACCAAGCTATAAGGAGCTATAGAAAAAAGATGGGTATATTACCTGTAGTCAAGCAGATCGACACTCTTGCAGCAGAGTTTCCTGCGCAAACAAACTATCTCTATCTCACATATAATGGAGATGAAAATGATGTAAAATACATGGGTGATCATAAGTCGGTAATAGTACTCGGTTCGGGGGCATACCGAATAGGATCGTCGGTAGAGTTCGACTGGTGCTCGGTTAACGCTCTTAGCAGTATCAGGAGCGAAGGTTACCGCTCTGTTATGATTAATCATAACCCTGAAACTGTTTCCACTGATTATGATATGTGCGACAGACTCTATTTCGATGAGCTTAGCTACGAGCGTGTTATGGATATAGTTGAGTTGGAAAATCCGCATGGGGTAATAGTTTCGGTTGGTGGTCAGACACCAAATAATTTAGCGGTTCGTCTAGACAATTCGGGTGTAAATATCCTGGGTACATCAGCCAAAAGTATTGATAATGCGGAGGATCGTCATAAGTTTTCCTCTATGCTAGATAAACTCTCAATTGATCAGCCGCGATGGAAAGAGCTTACTACTCTTGATGAAATTAATCAATTTGTTGATGAAGTTGGATATCCGTTGCTTGTCAGACCTTCTTACGTACTTTCGGGAGCTGCAATGAATGTTTGCTCCAATAAAAGTGAGCTGGAGCGCTTTCTAACACTCGCAACCGAGGTTTCTAGCGAGTATCCTGTTGTAGTTTCGGAGTTTATCGAAAACTCTAAGGAGATTGAGATGGATGGTGTAGCACAAAATGGTGAATTAATTGCTTATGCAATATCTGAACATATTGAGTTTGCCGGAGTTCACTCCGGCGATGCCACGATACTATTTCCGGCACAGAAGATTTACGTTCAGACTGCCAGAAGGATTAAACAGATAACTCGACAGATTACTAAAGCACTAAATATTTCAGGACCATTTAATATCCAGTTTCTAGCAAAGGATAATGATATAAAGGTTATAGAGTGCAATCTCAGAGCATCAAGATCATTTCCTTTTGTCTCCAAGGTATTGAAAATAAACTTCATAGAGTTAGCAACTAAAGTAATGCTGGATATTAAAGCCGAGAAACCCGGCAAATCTGCTTTCGATCTTGACTATGTAGGCATTAAAGCCCCTCAATTCTCATTTACACGCCTTCAGAAGGCAGATCCTGTACTAGGTGTAGATATGGCATCTACCGGTGAAGTTGGGGCAATTGGAAGTCATTTTGATGATGCGATATTAACAGCTATGTTGGCGGTGGGATATAGAATTCCTGAAAAGAATATAATGATATCTTCAGGAGGCACAAAATCTAAGATGGATTTATTGGAAGCTTGTGGGCAGTTGCACAGCAAAGGTTATAAACTTTTTGCAACGGGTGGCACACAAAAATTTTTGGAGGAAAACGGAGTTGATAGTACCTTCGTGGCGTGGCCTGACGATGAGAGCGGAGAGCTAAAGGTGAATGATATGATTGCTGACAGGCAGTTTCATCTGATTATTAATATCCCCAAAAACCTAACTGAGAGGGAGCTTACAAATGGATATAAAATTCGTCGCGGTGCTATCGATTATAATATTCCGCTTATTACGAATGCACGACTTGCAAGTGCTTTTATAAAGGCTTTCTGCCAAATGTCGCAGGATGATATCAAGATAAAACATTGGGGAGAGTATATTTGAGCGGAGAGTAGGTTTTAGCAGTAATTATGTGATAACTGAATATCAGGTAAAACAATAAATAGCAGAATATACAAACAGAATAAATTAAATATAAATGGATCAATCTATTAAGAAAGTAATTTTATTGGGTTCCGGTGCCCTTAAAATCGGACAGGCAGGTGAGTTTGACTATTCCGGTTCACAAGCATTAAAAGCTTTGAGTGAAGAGGGAATCGAGACTGTGCTTATAAATCCAAATATTGCAACGGTGCAAACTTCTGAGGGCGTAGCAGATAAGGTTTATTTCCTTCCAATTACACCATATTTTGTGGAAAAGGTAATTAAGAAAGAGCAACCGGATGGTATACTGCTGGCATTTGGAGGTCAAACTGCCCTAAACTGCGGAACAGAGCTTTATCAAAACGGAACATTAGAAAAATATGGAGTTAAAGTTCTAGGAACATCTGTAGATGCCATCATGATAACAGAAGATCGTGATCTGTTTGTGAAAAAACTTAATGAAATAGATGCTACAACCCCGCAATCCAAAGCTGTTGAATCGCTCGACCAAGCTCTTGCGGCTGCCGAGGAGATTGGTTACCCTGTGATGCTGCGTTCGGCCTATGCGCTTGGGGGCCAAGGATCAGGTATCTGCGAAAATGAAAAGGAGTTTAAAGAGCTATGTAAAAGTGCGCTATCATTCTCAAATCAGATATTGATAGAAGAGAGTCTTAAGGGTTGGAAAGAGATTGAATTTGAGGTTATAAGAGATAAGAACGATCATTGCTTTACTGTTGTACCAATGGAGAATTTTGACCCACTTGGTATCCACACAGGTGAAAGTATTGTTGTTGCACCAATTATCACTCTATATTCAGATCAGGTGGAAATGCTGGAGGATGTTGCAAGGAGAGTTGTTCGCCATATCGGAATTATTGGTGAATGTAATATACAATATGCCTTTAATGCAAAAACTAATGATTACAGGATAATAGAGATTAACGCACGACTAAGCCGATCGTCGGCACTTGCATCCAAAGCATCAGGTTATCCACTTGCATATGTGGCAACTAAACTGGCACTAGGTTATACTTTAGATCAGATTGGGGAGTCAAATACTCCAAACTCGGCTGCTAAGGCTCCAGTATTAAATGATATAGTTGTAAAACTTCCAAGGTGGGACCTTAACAAATTCTATGGTGTAAGTCACGAAATTGGTTCATCCATGAAGTCGGTTGGAGAAGTTATGTCAATTGGAGCTACGTTTGAAGAGGCTATTCAGAAAGGTTTGCGAATGATTGGTCAGGGCATGCACGGGTTTGTTGGCAATAGAGAGATTACTTTTGATAATGTTGAAGAATCGCTCTCAAATCCAACCGATTTAAGGATATTTGCTATAGCTGATGCTTTTGAAAAAGGTTATAGTGTTGAGCAGATCGAAGAGCTCACAAAAATCGACCCTTGGTTCCTTAGTAAGCTTAAGAAGATTTTCAATTATTCAAAGCATCTTTCAACTTTTAATAAGATTGAAGAGTTATCGGAAAAGGATTTGAGAGAGGCTAAAATAAATGGTTTTTCTGATTTTCAGATAGCACGTTTGGTTGAGGAGCCCAAAGGTAATATTCAGGATGAGCAAATTAGAGTAAGAAATTACAGGAAAAGTTTAGGTATAACACCTTATATACGTAGAATTAATGCGGTTGCCTCAGAAGATCCGGAAAAGACTAATTACCTATATCTTTCTTATGGTGGTTATCAATCGCATCCTGTTTATAAGGAAGAGGGTAAAAAATCAGTAATTGTGTTGGGTTCGGGAGCTTATCGCATTGGTTCGTCGGTTGAGTTCGACTGGTGCTCCGTTAACGCAGTACAAACTGTTCGCGATTTAGGTTATGCATCAGTTATGATTAATTATAACCCTGAAACTGTGTCAACCGATTATGATATGTGTGACAGACTTTATTTTGATGAGCTTACGTTCGAGCGTGTTATGGATGTGGTTGATTTAGAGACACCTAAAGGGGTAATATTATCTGTTGGGGGTCAGATTCCCAACAACCTGGCAGTTAGGTTAAACAATCAAAATGTTCCAATTTTGGGAACATCGCCATTATCGATTGATAGAGCAGAAAATCGTCATAAGTTTTCTGCTATGCTCGATGAGCTTAATATCGACCAGCCCCGATGGATAGAGGCAAGCAGTATAGAAGAGATTGATAGCTTTATTGATGAGGTTGGGTTCCCGCTGTTGATTAGACCCTCATATGTACTTTCAGGTGCCGCAATGAATGTTTGTTATGACAGGGATCAGATGCATACATTCCTTAAAATGGCGGTTAATGTCTCAAAAGAGCATCCGGTAGTAATTTCAAGCTTTATGCAAAATGCTAAAGAGATTGAGTTTGATGCAGTAGCCAGAGATGGTGAGGTAGTTGAATATGCGATCTCTGAGCATGTTGAGTTTGCAGGTGTGCATTCGGGCGATGCTACACTGGTATTCCCGGCTCAGAAGATTTACTTTGAGACAATGAGAAGAGTTAAGAAAATATCTAAACAGATTTCTAAGGAGCTTAACATTAGTGGACCATTCAATATTCAATATCTTGCCAAGAACAACGAGATTAAAGTTATTGAGTGCAACCTACGTGCTTCACGTTCATTTCCATTTGTTTCAAAAGTACTTAAGCACAACTTTATAGAAACTGCAACGCGTGTAATGCTTGATGCACCTTATATTAAACCAGACAGCTCAGTCTTCGATCTTGACTATATTGGTGTTAAAGCATCACAGTTTTCATTTTCACGTTTGCAGAATGCAGACCCGGTTTTGGGTGTTGATATGTCTTCAACCGGCGAGGTGGGCTGTATAGGAGAGGATATTTCTGATGCAATACTCAAATCTATGTTGTCTGTTGGCTATAAAGTGCCGGAAAAAGGTGTGCTGATATCTTCGGGAGAGATGAAGTCGAAGGTTGACCTTCTCGATGCTTGCAAGCTCTTGCATAAAAAGGGTTATAAACTATATGCCAGTCATGGTACGCAGAAATTTTTAGTTGACAACGGTATCGATGCAGCTGACGTAAACTGGCCTGACGAGGATGGCGAAAACAATATCAAGCAGATGATTGCAGATAAGCAGTTTGATCTGATTATTAATATCCCTAAGGATGTTACTCGTCGTGAGCTTACCAATGGTTATATAATTCGTAGAAGTGCTATTGATTATAATATACCATTGATAACTAACTCAAGATTGGCAAGTGCGTTTATTACAGCTTTCTGCACAATGAATCTGGATGATATTCAGATTAAAAGCTGGGATGAGTATTAATTTACTTTTGATACTTAAATCGCTTAATACTACGCTTGGGTGTTTTCTCAAAACCCTCTTCCAGTATTCTGAATGAAGCGATTTTGCTATATGTAGGCAGAGTGGTATTTATTTCTTTAACTATATTGCTAAAGAATTCTTGCCACTCACTTTTTTTAATGCCTTCTATTGTAAGAGAATCAGTATCAGGCACAATAAGTGCAACAATTTTTTTATCCTCTCCGATAGCAAGAGATTCACTAACAAAGTTGATGCTATTCAACTTCTCTTCAATCTCTTCGGGATAGATGTTCTGACCTGAAGGTCCTAGTAGCAGGTTCTTATTTCTTCCTTTTATAAATACGAAGTTATCCTTGTCGAGTGTACCAAGATCGCCTGTCCTAAACCAGCCATCTTCTGTAAACACCTCTTTTGTAGCCTCCTCATTTTTGTAATAGCCAAGCATAAGGTTGTCGCCTTTAACCAGAATTTCACCAACAACATTCTCCGGATCGGACGAATCTATTTTAACTCTCATACGGTCGACCACCTTACCCGACGAACGCTTCTTATATTCTTTCCAGTAGGAATAAGAGATTAGAGGTCCACACTCAGTCATACCGTAACCAACGGTAAACGGGAATTTTATTTTCTTAAGGAAGTTCTCAACATCATGATTAAGGGCAGCCCCTCCAATTACAACTTCGTCAAGATTGCTCCCAAAGAAATCAACCATCGAATTTTTAACCTTGTGATATATAATAGAATTTAACAAAGGAATCTTTATAAGCGTTTTTGCTGCACCCTTCTTAAGTTTGGGGAAAACATTTTTAGTTACAATCTTTTCTATAATAAGTGGAACAGAAAGAATAAGCTTTGGACTTGTTTCGGCAAATGCATTTCGTAAAATATTAGGAGTTGGAGTTTTGCCTAAGAAATGAATATGACATCCCAGTGTGAGAGAGTTGAGAATTTCAAAAGCCAGTCCGTATGTATGTGCCATAGGTAACATGCACAATATATTATCGCCCGACTTTATAAAGTTTACATTCTCGTTTGCATATTTGGTGTTTGACCATAAACTACGAAAGGGTATCATTACGCCTTTTGGACTACTTGTTGTGCCTGAAGTGTAATTTATAACAGCTAGTTCGTCAGGTTTCTCTGCACGAAAATTAATATCGTTTACAAAGAATCCTTTTTTGTATCTACTCTTAAAAAACAGAGGTGATTCTTCCATAAACTTAGTTAGCTTGTCGGAGTTTGACTTCAAAAGAGAGAAGTTTTCAAGTGAAAAGGCGGTTTCAACTTTAGGTAAACTATTCTCATCAATCAAACTCCAGATACTCTCATCTGCAAAGAATAGTGTTGTATCTGAGTGATCCACAATAAATTGCACGCTGCCTTTATCAAACTCGTGCAAAATACTAACAGCCACAGCACCATAAGAAAGCGCTGCAAAAAAGGCTATAGCCCATTGTGGCGAGTTTCTACCACAAATAGAAATCTTATCACCTCTCTCAACTCCGGCTGCTTTAAAAACTTCGTGAAGTTGATCAATTTCACGTGCTAAATCCTTGTAAAGAAACGTATTGCCATTAAAATCAGTCATTGCAGGCAAATCCCAATGGTTTCTAATACTCTGCTCAACTATATCCAAAAAACTGTAACGTGCCATCTTATTTTGTATTAAAAACATAAAGTTAAACTATTTATAAAAATAATCAAAATTGTTTGAATATTTGAGAGTAAAATTAAAATAGATCTATTCATATTAGATCAATAAATATAATTAAGGTGGTAATTTTATATTTTAAGAGATATACTGATATAACCGAAAAAAATTTTCTTTTTCAAGTGAAATTGTATTACTTTTACAATTAGTTCGATAAGCATCTCATTTTCGAACACAATTGTTATATAAAGTCATAAAAACCTGAAAATATTAATTTAATAAGATCTTATGTCAAACATTTCGAGAAGAAAATTTTTAGAAACCGGTGCTATTGCCGCAGCCGGCTTAACTGTTGTCCCATCATCAATACTGGGAAAAAGCAGAGGATATACTGCTCCAAGCGATAAATTGAATATTGCCGCAGTTGGTATAGGTGGGATGGGTAATTCAAACCTAACTCAACTACAAAGTGAAAACATTGTTGCATTGTGTGATGTGGACTGGAGGTACAGTCAGCACGTATTTGAAAAATATCCTAAAGCAAAAAGGTATTACGATTATAGAAAAATGTATGAAGAGATGGGAAAATCTATTGATGCAGTAGTTGTTTCTACTCCGGATCATACTCATGCTATTATTACGGCTGATGCTATGACAATGGGCAAGCATGTCTTTGTGCAGAAACCTTTAACACATAGTGTGTACGAATCAAGGCTGTTAACTAGATTAGCTGAAAAGTATAAAGTTGCCACCAGTATGGGCAATCAGGGTGCTTCGCAACCGGGTGTACGTCAGGTTATCGACTGGATTTACGACGGGCAAATTGGTGAGATAACAAGAGTTGAGGCATTTACCGATAGGCCTATTTGGCCACAGGGACTTATGATCCCAAAAGAAACACATCGTGTGCCAAGAACTTTAGATTGGGACCTGTTTATTGGACCGGCAAACAAACGTCCTTTTAATGAGATTTATCACCCATGGAACTGGCGCGGCTGGTGGGAATTTGGGACAGGTGCTCTTGGTGATATGGCTTGTCATATTCTTCACCCTGTATTCAAGGGATTAAAATTAGGCTATCCTACTAAAGTTCAGGGAACATCTACAATGTTGTTAACAGACAGTGCACCTTCTGCTCAGATGGTTAAATATGTATTTCCAAAACGCGACAATCTACCTAAGCTCGCTATGCCTGAAGTTGAAGTTACATGGTACGACGGCGGATTGCAACCAATGCGTCCGGAAGGTATTCCTGCAGGTCATAACCTAAATGACCGAGGTGGTGGTGTAATTTTCCACGGAACTAAAGATACGCTTATATGTGGTTGCTATGGAGTTAACCCATGGTTGCTATCAGGTCGCAAACCAAACTCACCAAAAACTCAGCGTGAAATCACAATATCACACGAGATGGATTGGGTACGCGCATGTAAAGAATCTCCCGAAAACAGAGTTGAAACTTCTTCACCGTTCTCAGAAGCGGGTCCATTTAACGAAATGGTTGTGATGGGCGTACTTGCTGTGAGACTTCAAGGTTTGAATCAAGAGCTTGAGTGGGATGGTAAAAATATGAGATTTACCAATATTTCTGAAGATGCAACTATAAAAACAATTATTGAAGATGGATTTAAGATAACTGATGGTCACCCAACGTTCGATAAAACATGGACAGATCCGGTAAACGCTGTTGAATATGCAAATGAAATGATTAAGCATACCTATAAGAATGGATTCAAATTACCTGATATGCCATAATTCAAGTAAAGCAATTTAAAGTTTTAAATAAATAAGATATGAGAAAAGTTTTTTATGTAGCGACAATCATAGCTGCCACAATATTATCAGCTTGTGGTGGAAGCGCACAAAAGTCGCAAGACGCCGAAAGCACAGAAGATGTGGCTGATACACCTAAATACACTGTGGTTGAGAATTCGCAGATCGACCTATCAGAATTTGAAGTAGACGACGAGGGTTATATCGTTCTTTTCAACGGTAAGGATTTTACCGGATGGCGTGGTTACGGAAAAGATTATGTTCCAAGCAAATGGACAATCGAAGATGGTGCTATTAAGTTTAACGGTACAGGAGCCGGTGAAGCACAGGATGATGATGGTGGAGATATTATATTTAGTCACAAGTTCAAAAACTTCGAGCTTAAATTAGACTGGAAGGTATCGAAAGGTGGGAACTCAGGTATTTTTTACCTTGCACAAGAGATAACTACAATTGATGCTGATGGTAATGAAAGATTTGAGCCTATCTATATCTCTTCGCCCGAGTATCAGATTTTGGATAACGCAAATCATCCTGATGCAATGTTGGGTAAAGACAACAATAGACAGTCTGCTTCACTTTATGACATGATTCCGGCTGAGCCACAAAATCAAAAACCTTTTGACGAGTGGAACAGTACAAAGATTATGGTTTACAGAGGTACAGTTGTTCATGGACAAAATGAGGAAAACGTACTTGAATATCACTTATGGACACAACAGTGGACAGATATGCTTCAAGCAAGCAAATTTAGTAAAGATAAATGGCCATTGGCTTTTGAATTACTAAATAACGTTGGTGGATCCGAAAAGGAAGGCTATATTGGTTTACAAGATCATGGTGACGATGTTTGGTATAAAAATATCAGGATTAAAATTTTGGACTAAAATTCAATTTAGTGAAAAAATGCTCAATTCTTTTAAGTGTACTGGTAATAAGCACTCTAATGATATTCACCGGATGCAACCAGCCTAAAGACATTTATCTACAATTATATTCTGTGAGAGATGATATTCAGGCAGACTACACCGGAACAATAGCAAAAGTTGCTGAAATTGGGTACACCGGAATAGAAGCAGCAGAATACAACGATGGGCAGTTTTACGGAATGTCGCCTGTGGATTTCAAGAAATCAATTGAAAATGCAGGGATGATAGTATTATCCTCGCATGCAGGCAGACCGCTCGCAGAACCTGCAACAGATACTAACTGGGACGAAACATGGGCATGGTGGGATACTGCAATTCAGGCACATTTAGACGCTGGTATGAAGTATTTAGTTACAGCTTCGATCCCTGCTCCAAAAACATTAGCCGATCTTCAGGCATATTGCGAATATTTTAATCAAATTGGTGAGAAATGTAATGCTGCCGGTCTAAAGTTTGGCTATCATAACCACGCTTTTGAATTTGTAGAAGTTGAAGGAGAGATGATGTATGATTATATGATAAATAACACCGATCCCGAAAAGGTATTCTTTCAAATGGATACATATTGGGTAGTTGAAGGTGGTTATGATCCGGTTGACTACATCAACGAATATCCCGGAAGATTTGAGTTACTCCATATAAAAGATGAGCTTGAACTAGGCAAAAGTGGTAAAGTTGACTTCGAAAATATATTCCACAATATTGATGCATCAGGAGCAAAATTTGTGATAGTAGAAGTTGAAAGATATACAGATGGACCATTTGAAGGAGTAATAGAAAGTTATGACTATTTGAATAATGCTGAGTTTGTAAAAGATAACTATTCAAAGTAAAAAGCAGACTAATATTTGACATACTAATTACTTGAAATCCCCGGCTTTAAAAGTTGGGGATTTTATTATTTAAGATAATCACCTGTGAGTTGTCGGTCTAAACTGGCTTTTAAAGTCGGCAATATTTTATTTAAACCCCTTTTAGGGGGTTGATAAAAGTTCCATAACATAATACTTTTACATTTTTTGAATCATATAATACATTCATGTTGTGTAACTAAACTAACAACTTCAAAAAACAATGAATCATGAAAAGGATAATTTTAGTAATTTGTGTGGGACTGCTCACTTGTAGTATTGCAAACGCCCAGAGTTGGCTTGAGAGAATTGGAAAACGTACAGCTGAAACTGTGAAAAACAAAGTAGAGGAGCGAATTGATAATAAAGCAGCAGAAGCTACCGAAAAGACTATGGATAAAGCAGAGGATTCTGTAAAGGGTAAAAAAGGTAAATCAGATAAAAATGAGGTCGAAAATGAAGAATTAGCTATAGAAAAGGATAGTTCACCCAAAAAAGTATCACTTGAATCATACTCTAATTATGATTTTGTGCCCGGAGATCAAATTCTTTATTTTGAAGACTTTAGTCGGGATGCCATAGGTGATTTTCCGGCTACATGGACCACCAACAGTACAGGTGAAGTGAAGAAAGTAAATATTGCATCGGGCAACTGGTTTCATCTCAATGGAGAGGACGCAACATATTGCTATATAAACAAGATTGATTTCCCTGAAAATTTCATTGTGGAGTTTGATATCATTCCCGACAGAGTATATAATTGGGGAATAACCCTCACACTTTATGATGAAGAAGAGTTTAAAGAATTCAGCAGAGAGCTTTATCCCGGCAAATATGGACTTCATATCACCATAGATGATGAAAACTGGACCACAAAAGGTTATAATAACCAAATAGATATAGATTACAATAACGGTAAATCAGTACACAATACCGTTCAAAAGGAACAAGTAAACCATGTGATAATATGGATACAAAAAAGAAGAGTCAGAATATACCACGAGGGCGCCAAGGTGCTTGATATTCCAACCAATATACATAGCGGTATAGGGTTCACAAGAATGAGATTCTCGGGTTGGGACTCTAAAAGCTGGCCAATGATATCCAATTTAAAAGTTACAACTGCATCACCCGATACGCGCAGCAAAATTATAACCGAAGGCAAAATGATAACATACGGAATCACCTTTGATGTTAATAAAGCCAACATCAAACCAGAATCATATGGCACATTAAACAGTATTGCCTCTGTTTTAAAAGAGAATCCGGATGTTAGAATCAAAATAGTGGGACACACAGACTCTGATGGTGATGATGCACTAAATATGTCTCTTTCTCAGCAACGAGCAGAATCTGTAAAGAAAGAGCTTGTAAAGTCATTTAAAATAGATGCTTCTAGAATGGAAACAGAAGGTGCCGGTGAATCTCAACCGATTACATCCAATGATACATCAGAAAATAAAGCAAAGAACAGAAGGGTTGAATTGATAAAGATTTGAAAAATAAGCACTAAACAAAAAACAAATCACTATTAATTAATGTTTAGATAAAAACAGGGATTTTTTAAAAAAACTAAATGGTTTTAAATGATGAATCAATGAAATATAAATGTTAATTAAATAATAATGATACAGTTATTTAACAATAGATAAAAGACAGCAAAATAAATATTAACTAATTATTAAACAATTGTGGAAATGAAAAAAATAGTTCTATTCTTATTGATATTCATTGCTACAACAGCAATAAATGCACAAGAAATATTTTTCCCAACATCAGAAGGTAAAATACTTGTTTATAAGATGTTCGACAAGAAAAATAAAGAAACAGGAATGCTGCGTTATACAATTAAGGAGGTAAACATTAGTGGCGATAATATGGATATCATCTATCTTGTTGAGTCACTTGATTCTAAAGGCAAAGAAGAGTTTAAAGAAGAGATAACACTTAATAAAAAGGGTGATGTATTATACTTCGATATGAGCAACTTCATTAATAAATCGGCCTTTCAGCAAGATGGTGAAATGCCTCCCGGTCTTGAGATAAAAGGTAATAACCTTGAAGTGCCTATCAACCCTCAACCGGGAACAACGTTGCCGGATGCAAATATCGAGATGGCGATTAAAATGGGTTTTGTTAATATGAAGATTGCAACAAATATCATCAATCGGAAGGTTGAGTTGATTGAAGATGTTACAGTTCCTGCAGGTATCTTTAACTGTTATAAATTTACAGGAGATGTAACCAATACAGTAATGGGTAAAAAGATTAGCTCAACTACAGCTGAATGGTACACAAGAGGCTTGGGAGTAGTGAAATCTGAGAGCTATGATAAAAATGGTAAGTTGAACAGCTACATGGTGCTTACTGAGGTTAATTAAAACAAATACCCCGCTCAAAATGAGCGGGGTATTTTGTTAAAAATTGTTGTCCCACAAGGATTCGAACCTCAACCAGCTGAACCAAAATCAGATGTGCTACCGTTACACCATGGGACAATCCTCATATGCTTCGTGAAAAGCAGTGCAAAAATATAATAAAATAATTAACGTTCCAAATATTTTG
>JBFLFV010000001.1:0-627369 GCA_041859795.1 Fermentimonas sp. | reverse complement strand
GAATACCAAAGTGGTCAACTACTAAACACACATGAAAAGAAGCACGATTGCCTAACAGCGGTTTTGCAAAAGTGGCGGTTCAGTGCTTCGTATGACAGTGAAGTGGTTAATCAAAACTTAGTGCTTCGATTGAAGTTTAGTAGTGAAAATCGCCACCTTCGCAAAGCCGCAAAACGTTGACGCGTTTAAAAGTGCGGGAGATAAATCTATAGGTGACTTGCTTAAAAAACTACCGGGAGTTGAAGTAAGCGAGAGTGGCGGCATAAAATACCAAGGAGAAGCCATAAACAAATTTTACATTGAGGGGCTTGATTTGCTGGAGCGCCGATATGGAATTGCAACCAACAACGTTCCGGTGGATGCCGTGCAAAACGTTGAAATAATTGAAAACCACCAACCCGTTCAAACCTTGAGAGATGCAGTTGTAAGCGATAAAGCAGCCGTTAACCTGCGACTGAAAAAAGACCGAATGTCGCGCCCTGTAGGTACTGTAACGTTGGGTGTCGGCTACTCCGATGAATTGCTTTGGCTGGCAGAAGCTTTTGCCTTGAGTGCCGGACGAGACCAACAGTTTATCGTAATGTATAAAACTAATAACGCGGCAAAAGATATCGCGACTGAACTAACGGCTCAAGCATTGTCTTCGAGTGAGTTGGAAGACATGTCGGGATATTCACGTAAAACACTTTTTTATGCTCGTTCGTTTAATTATCCCCCGTTAGAAAAAAAGAGGTACTTGTTTAATAACTCGCACGTGGTATCGACAAACAGCCTGTGGAAAACAGGTGAATACGCTCAATTCAGGCTCAATATGCAATATCATAATGATGCTATAAAAGAGAATATTTCTCACAACAGTGAGTATCTATTTCCCGATGGTACACTGCAAATAAAGGAAACAAGTGCGCTTTCGAGCCGCGTTAACGTGTTGGATGCTGCAGCAACAATTACAAACAACAGCCCGGGCTACTACCTCAACAATGCACTCACGTGGAGCGGAAGTTGGGATAAGAGTGTTTCATCAGTTGTAATGAATGGAATGGGGGTGCATCAACAATTCAACCTGCCATCGCAATTGGTGAAAAACGATTTGAAATTTGTGAAAAAATGGGGTAAACGGTTGTGGGACATTACTTCGTTTACCGTTTACTCGTCGCAACCACAATGGCTGGAAGTGAGTGTGGATACCGTTGAGGTCAATCAGTCTCAGAGGGTGAATCTTTCCGGACTTTATACCCGAAACAGCACCTATTACAGTTTTGGTTTACGTAACTCAAGTATCGTTATAAAAGGTGCGTTTGAAGCATCGTTTGATAAATATAGCTCCGAGTTGTCTCATCCGGTTTTCAGAGACAGCATTAGATCCAAAATTACATCGAACTATTCGCTTCTTGAATTGATTCCTACTTATATGTATCGGAGCAACAAACTGACTGTAAATGCGGATGTGGCTTTGAAGAATTATTACCTGAGTGTATCATCTTCCAACAACCATTCTTACTTTTTTTCAAACCCGTCTATTCGTGTCAATTACCGGTTTACGCCCATGCTAACGGCTCGTGCCGGATATCAATATACTCAATCTATCGGCGATTTCTTAGATCTTACAGATGTCTATTTTATGACGTCGTACCGTAGTTTTGATAAGCGCGGAGGAATACTCTCGCTAAACAAACGGCAATCATTTAGCACGAGTTTGCAATATCGTAATCCGCTAACCTCCTTTTTCTTCAACACTTCACTGTTGTATGCACCGTCGGCAAGGAATACGGTGAGCACACAACGCTTTGTAGGTAATGAAGTGGTAAGCGGAAACAAGGAGCAGGCAACGCGTTTTGATATGTTTTCTTGGTCGGGTTATGCTGGAAAATATTTCTCTGAAATAAGAACAAATGCCTCATTAAATGTAAACTATACCAGCATGAAGGGTGAGCGTCGGCAGCAAGAAATACTGTATCCGTTCAAAGCTTCGGGGTGGGCATTTATGCCAAAGTTAAACATCAAACTTTCTGATGCTAGTTCTGTTTCGTTCCAAGCAGTGGCAGGTAACCGTATTACGGAAATCATACGCAGTACTGACACTTTTCGCTCATCCATGTGGCAAATAACGCAACAACTGTCGGCTTTCTACTTATTGGGTAAAAAGTGGCAGTTTAACGGACGTCTGGAGCATTCGTGCAACGAAATTGGCGAAAACAACTCAGTAAAAATGTTTTTTGCCGATATAGGAATTACCTTTAAACATGCTCAATTTGAATTCAATGTGTCAACAAACAACTTGTTTAATGAAAAGAGTTATACTTACTCCGCTTTCAACGGTTTAAACCGATTTGATTACGAATACAAACTACGTCCTAGAATGTTGTTGTTGTCGGTAAGCTATAGATATTAAACCCATAATACTTTCTTTTATACAACACTGTACCTACTCCGTAGTCACACTGTAGCCACACTGTAGAACTACAGTGTGGATAAGGCTGAAGTATGGAGTATGTAGGTCGAGATTATCTATCTGCCTGCCTTATGATCTAGAAACTTCTGTAGTGACAGGTCGTTAAGTTCATCACTATCACCATAATATTTGCGCGTCTCTTCCAGCTTCTTATGCATCATGTCTTTAACTTCGGCATATTCCGGGTCATTATATACATTTCTCATCTCCATTGGGTCGGTTTCAAGGTCATACAATTCCCACTCGTCAATATCATAATAGAAATGTATCAGTTTATAACGCTCGGTAGTAACCCCGTAATGCCTTTTTACCATGTGCTCGGCCGGATATTCGTAGTAGGTGTAGTATGCAAAATCTCTCCATTTATCAGTTTTTCCTGCAACAAGTTTGCGGAACGATTCACCTTGCATCTCTTCGGGAGCTTCAACACCGGCATAATCAAGAAGTGTGGGAGCAAAGTCGAGATTTTGAACCAAAGCATCTATTACTGTACCCGCTTTAATTTCTTTTGGGTAACGAATTAGTAGGGGTGTTCTGAACGACTCCTCATACATAAATCTCTTATCAAACCAGCCATGTTCGCCAAGGTAGAAGCCCTGATCTGAAGTGTAGACCACTATAGTGTTTTCTGCAAGTCCCGATTCTTCAAGAAAGTTGAGTAATTCACCAACACCGTCATCAACCGATTTAATTGTACGTAGATAGTCTTTAATATATCTGTTGTATTTCCAAAGAGCGATCTCTTTGTCGGTCATATTAGCATAGTTTGCTTTAAACGCCTCGTTTTTTGGAGTATAGGCAGCGAGCCATTTCTCTTTTTGCTCGGGTGTAAATCTATTAAGTTGTTGATAAAAGCCTGTGCTATCTCCTTCAGGTGAAACAATAAATTTAAAATCATGTCCCCATCTTGCATGACCATGAATCTGCATTTCTTGCTCTTTGGCGGCTTTTCCGCGACCTTCATAGTTGTCAAAAAAAGATGTAGGTGGCTCAAATGTCACATCATCATAAAGAGTTAGATATTCAGGAGCGGGCAACCAGTTGCGGTGCGGTGCTTTTTGATGGTATAAAACAGCAAAAGGCTTATTGGGATCTCGTCGGTTTTTTATCCAGTCGATAGTTTCTTCTGTAATAATATCCGTACAATATCCCTCTTTTCTAATTCTTTCTCCATCGATTAAAAAATCAGGGTTATAATATTGCCCCTGTCCGGGTAGAACCATAGAGTAATCAAAACCTTGTGGAATTCCATCAAGATGAATCTTTCCAATCATTGCTGTTTGATAACCATTCTCTTGCAGCAACTTAGGAAAATTGGGCTGATCCCAGTCGAAAGGTTGTAAATTATCAACTTTTCCGTTTACAAAACTGTGCTTGCCTGTTAGTAAAACGGCACGACTTGGCGCACTAATAGAGTTTGTAACAGTGGAGCGTGTAAACATTGCACCCTCCGCTGCAAGTCTGTCTATATTAGGAGTTTCGTTTAAACCATGACCATATGCACTTATTGCTTGATAAGCATGATCATCGCTCATAATGTAAATAATGTTTGGACGCTGTTGCTCCTTTTCCTGAGTTTGACATGATGTCAGCAGAGCAAGTGAGCCAATTCCAACAAATGTTGCTGAGTTCACAAAAACATTCTTCATAAGACTTTTGTTTTATTAACTAAAGTTAGACTATTTCTCGCTAAGGCATAATCCAAGCAAGCTTGACTGTTGCCCTTTTAGCTTAACGAAATAGTTCTGAATTAATAGAGTAATGCAAATTTACAATTATATGGGTGATAATTCATAAATATTAAACTATTCTTATCCATAAACATCAAATTTCACACATTATCTGTCTATAAGTTATTTTAGGAAAAGAAATCTACTGCAATATCAAATACAGTCTTAAAAGACTTGTTTAGTAAGAAAGTGTCTTTAGTTTTTATTGGGAACGGATTTTCATGAGTATAAGGAAAGTCAAAATCAAGCAAATTTATATTTGATATAGCATTTTTTTTGCCCATTGCCTCTAAAACCCCATAATGGGGTATTACTTCATCTTTTAAGAGTGTGATGCCCTTAATCTGATTGCTAAGTTTAAAGAATGTTTCTTCACGCTCTATCTTATGCTTATCCGTTGTAATCATACTGTTGAAAGCTTTGAAAGCTTTGTCGCGAACCCATTTAAGAGAAGATTTATGTTTTTCTAAATCAAAGCTGTTGATATAATAATCCTTAATAGTTTGAAATGCAGCTCTATCCATAATGTTTCTTGAAGCTCCCTGCATTGAGCTGAATATGCTGCCGCCACAAAACATGAAAAGATTGGTGTTTGTAAAGAGTTTTTTTTGATTTGCTATAAGTGCAACTTGCGCCAAGAATGCACCAATTGAGTAAGCAAATATGTCAATTTTAGAATCCTCATTGAAAAGAGGGTGTATGCCACTCTTAATCATTTCAAAAAGAGAGGAAAGATCGGACCAAGTTTGTCGTCCCGACATATAAAAACGCTCGGGATTTTGACTCAGCCGATCGCTTAAAGCTACATTTGCAAAACTCATGGATCGGTCGTCAACATACTTCTCTTTTCTAAGGTTTAACAAGGTCATCATTTTACGTGGATTAGACCATGATAAAGGAGCTCTGTTTATATGAAATGCAATTGGGAACATTATTACCGGCTTACCACTATTGACGCATAAATATTCGGCCCAAGTTAAATATTTCTCCCAGCTTCTTTCATTTAATCCATGCAGTAAAACTATAGCTCCATTGTATTTCTTTCTTTTACTTTTGCCTGGTATAAATACGGGGTATAAGAAAGATCTGTTCTCGCTAATGCAATTGTCGGTTGCAAGTAGAGCATTATCGCATTCTTTTAACGCACTATTGAAATGAAAAAATTTAATCTCAACATTTGTTTCGTTTAAGTATGTATCCGTACCCTGTTTGTAATTAGTGGACAGGTCGATATATCTTTCGTTATAGTTCATAAAGCCCATATTTATTATTCAAATAAACAGGCTATTTTAAAGGCATGCAAATTAATGGGGAAAGTGCAATTGAAATGTGGTGGAATTTGAAATGTGGGTGTGAAATCAGCTATATAGGGGTGAAAAAACTTTGTTCTCTTTGAATAAAAATCTAAATTTGTAGAATCTGCATAATATAAATAAAATTTGATGGGTAATAAAATCCCTGAATATTTGTACAAAAAGAAGAATAATGTGAGAATAATAATTTTCACGGCACTCTTCGCATTGCTATTTATCAACCTGTTTCAACCCTTTGGTTCCCGAAATTGGTATCCCAATATATCAGACACTAAATACTTTGTTTTTTCGAGTATTATCATACTTACCGGAATGCTGGTTGTTGTAATAAGCAGGGTAATTTTGATTTCCAGTGCAAAAAAGAACACCTTGCTTTACTGGCATTATGCAATTTGGGTTCTGTGTGAAATTTTTGCCATGGCAATCTTTTATACTCTTTTTTCTATATTAATACCAAAAGATGGTATCGAAAGAGAGGTGAGTGAAATCTTTGAGCAAAGCCTATATAATACTGCATTAGTGTTGTTGCTTCCATACTCAATAACCTGGCTTTACCTTTCGTGGAGAGATAAGAGTATGTTATTGGAAAATATAGAACAAGAAAATATTCAAAACAAAGCAACTAAAACACTAATCGCTTTTCCTGATGAGAAAGGTGATTTAAAGATTTCCATTATGCTTGAAAATCTTCTCTATATTGAGTCTGCCGATAATTATGCTACTATATACTACATTAATAAGTCAAGCAGGTCTCATTACATGATTCGTAATTCACTAAAATGGATGGGAGAGAATCTTACAAAGGATACTCCGCTGGTGAGATGCCATCGCTCATATATTGTGAATCTTGACAAGGTAAAGATACTTAAGAAAGAGAAAAATGGGATAATGCTGGAATTAGATGCCGAAAGTACTCCCGATATCCCCGTTTCAAAAACATATTATCAGTCTTTTATGGATAAGTTTTCTATGTATTCAGTTTAAATGCATAATGTTGTAATTTTGATGTAAAACACTATGTATAAACATCATCTTATATCCATAAGTTCTTTAAGTTAACTGTTTTTATTAAACATAAAGTGTGTGTAAGTCGTTACTTATTATTACTTTTGTAATAGCAGCAGGTCGGTTTGTCGCTCCGTATATACGGGGAGGAAAGTCCGGGCAACAGAGAGCACCATACTTCCTAACGGGAAGCTGTTCGTGAGGGCAGATTAGCGTAACAGAAAATAACCGTCTCGTTTTTTAAACGGGATAAGGGTGAAAAGGTGAGGTAAGAGCTTACCGGGTGTCATGGTAACATGGCATGCCGTACGCATTATGGGTTGCAAGACCATGTATATCGGATATGTAGGGTTGCTCGTCCGATGCCGAGGGGTAGGTCGCTTAGATAAATGACAAACATCTCAATATGGGATACAAAACCCGGCTTATAGACCGGCTGCTTTTTCTTTTATTGAAGATAGTATGGTTGCAAACGGTGAGGATAAATACCGCAATAAAGTTGAAAAACCGGGAAGGCGATATCGGTTAGAAGCAAAGGTGAGGGAGTTAGTTTACTTTTTGACTTATGGTATATGGCGTTCTAATCCGGATACATTGTCAAATAGGAGGAATATTCTCTACAATGCTACAAAGATTGTTATATTAACAATCAGGAATATTCGCGAACTGAATATTGCCGCAAGTGCACGATCACTTACTTTCAGAACACTCCTTTCTATTGTTCCTTTATTAGCTATAATTTTTGCTATTGCAAGAGGTTTTGGTATTGAAAATATAATGCAAAGCAGTATTTTTAATCTTATGACCGGCGGTTCTCCCGAGAGTGAGATTGTTGAAATAACTCAAACATTTGACTCAGATACCGTAATCGTTTTAAATCAAGATTATATTTCTGCTAATGGTAGCGGAATGGACTTAATAGTATCTAATCCTGATTCTCCATTAGATGCTGAGTCAACTGCAGAAGAGGTGACCGGCGACTTTTTAAATCTCCTGTTTAAGCTTATTAATAATTCGCTTGAAGAAGCAAAGGGTGGAGGTGTTTTTGCAGGAGTTGGTATTCTGCTCTTCCTTTACACAGTCTTGCTTTTGTTTAACGATGTTGAGAAAAATCTAAACCAAATCTGGCAGGTGCGTTCAGAAAGAAGTATTGGCAGAAAGGTTATAGATTACACGGCAATGGTGTTCCTTATACCCATCTTCCTTATACTTGTAAATGCCATGAACTTTCTAAATTATCCACAGAATCAAACTCTTAAGATAATTTATATTCTTTATCCAATTATTCCAAGAATGCTTGATATAGTGCCTTATGTGGTTATCATTCTTTTGTTTACAGTGTTGTATAAGCTTATACCAAACATAAAGGTGAAGTTCAAGAATGCACTTATTGCTGGAATTTTAGCCGGTATTGCATTCCAGGTTTTTCAAATGTTGTTTTTAAGTGGTCAGTTGTGGATTACAAGATATAATGCAATTTACGGTACTTTTGCGGCTATACCATTAATGTTATTGTGGATTCAAGTATCTTGGTTTATTACACTTATAGGTGCAGAGGTTTCTTATGCAGCACAAAATGTAAGTAAATTCTCTTTTGAAAAAGAGACTCGCACTATCAGCAGAAGATATAAAGACTTCTTTACCCTTATAATTACATCGCTTATTGTGAAGAGGTTTGCAAGTGAGTTGGCACCACTAACAGCTGATGAGCTGTCGGAAAAATGTAAAGCGCCATCACGCTTAACGAACAATATCATTAATAAATTGTTGGAAATAGGCGTTATTTCAACTACACCTTCTTCGGATGATGATAGAGTTATGGCTTTTCAACCTGCTGTAGATATTAACTTGATTACAGTGAATTATCTTATGAGCAAGATAGATAAGAAGGGTTCTGAAGATTTTATGATTGATATGAATGGTAAATATAGTAATCATTGGAAGGCATTGGTGGAGAATAGAATGCATTTATATGAAGGCAATAAAGACGTATTGCTGAAAGATTTATAAAATTTCATATCTTTGTAATTATAATTTCAGATCGAATAAACCACATGAGATTCGTCCGTTCTATCGAAAGTGTTGGAGAATATGCATTGCTGATGAGGAGGGTTATATCAATTCCTGACAGAATGCGAGAATTCATGAAGGAGTTCATGAAGGGTGTTTATTTTTTAGGAGTAAACTCTATCTGGATTGTTATTATTATTTCTTTTTTCATAGGTGCGGTTATTGTGATGCAGATTGCTTTAAATGTAGACTCGCCTATGCTGCCACGTTTTACTGTAGGGGTTGTTTCCAGAGAGATTATTTTACTAGAGTTTTCGTCAACCATAATGTGTCTTATACTTTCCGGAAAGGTTGGATCTAATATTGCTTCAGAAATTGGGTCTATGCGAATTTCGGGGCAGATAGATGTTTTAGATATTATGGGTGTTAACTCTGCAAATTATCTAATCACTCCAAAAGTAGCTTCCTTTATAGCATTCATGCCTGTTTTGGTGATATTTAGCATGTTTATGGGTATGTTTGGTGGATATTTTATTTGTCTAGTTTTAGGAACTCCATCTGTAGAAACGTATATATATGGAATTCAAGCATTTTTCAGAGAATCATTTATTTGGTACTCTATCGTGAAATCGATGTTGTTTGGATTCATAATTGCATCTGTTGCAGGTTATTTTGGATATACAGTTAAAGGTGGGGCTCTTGATGTGGGCAAGGCGAGTACAGACTCTGTAGTTATAAACAGTATTTTAATTCTTGTTACCGACTTAGTTTTTACGCAGTTGGCAATGGGATAAAAGGATGTGATAAATGATAGAAGTTAAGCATCTTAATATGGAGTTTGAAGGAGAGAAAATCCTTAGTGATATTAACGCTTCTTTTGAAAAAGGTGTTGTTAATATGATTATTGGTAAAAGCGGTTCCGGGAAAACAGTACTGTTAAGATGTATTGTAGGATTATTATTTCCTACCTCGGGCGAAATACTGTATGAGGGTCGCAATTTCCTGAAAATGAGAACAAAGGAGGTAAGGCAATTGCGTCGCGACATAGGGATGCTTTTCCAGAGTTCGGCATTATTTGATTCAAGGACAGTTCTTGAAAATGTGAGATATCCTCTGGATATGTTTTCAAGAAAGAATAAACGTGAACGTAAGAAAAGGGCTGAATTTTGCCTCGAACGAGTAGGTTTGTCTCATGCAGCTGAATTGTATCCGTCCGAAATTAGTGGCGGAATGATGAAGAGAACAGCAATTGCAAGAGCTATAGCTCTTAATCCAAAATATCTGTTTTGTGATGAGCCAAATTCGGGGCTTGACCCTAAAACTGCTCAATTAATTGATGAACTGATAGAGGATTTAACGAAAGATTTTTTGATGACAACAATTGTTGTTTCGCACGATATGAACTCTGTTATAAACATTGGTGATAAAGTGATATTCATAAATGAAGGAGTTAAAGAGTGGGAGGGATCAAAAAGTGAAGTGATGGATGCTGAAAATGAAAAGTTAAACGATTTTGTTTTTGCATCAGATCTGTTTAAAAAGATAAAGGAAGCAGAAGAAATAATTTCAGAAGATAAAAAAGGGTGAAATTACCCACAATATAAATATATTATCATAATTAGAAGTATGTTAAAGATAAAGAACTTGCATGCAGTTGTTGAAGATCAAGAGATATTAAAGGGGATTGATTTAGAAATGCATCCCGGCGAAATTCATGCTGTGATGGGACCAAATGGTTCAGGTAAAAGTACGTTAGCATCTGTTATGGCCGGACACCCAAAGTTTGAAGTAACTAGAGGCAGTATTGTATATAAGGGTAAAGACTTGTTAGAGATGGAGCCTGAAGACAGGGCTCGCGAAGGACTGTTTTTGAGTTTTCAATATCCTGTGGAAATACCGGGTGTGAGCATGGTGAATTTTATGCGTGCTGCTGTTAACGAACAGCGCAAATATAGAGGCGAACCGCCAATATCAGCGACCGATTTCTTGAAGTTGATGCGTGATAAGAGGGAGTTGCTTGGTATGGACAGTCAGCTTGTCAGCCGCTCTGTTAATGAAGGTTTTTCGGGTGGTGAAAAAAAGAAGAACGAAATTTTTCAAATGGCTATGCTTAGTCCTGAGCTGGCAATTTTGGATGAAACCGACTCAGGTTTGGATATTGATGCCCTTAGAGTTGTTGCTGCCGGTGTAAATAAACTACAAACTAAAGAGAATGCAACCTTATTAATTACACATTATCAAAGATTATTGGAATATATTAAACCTGATTATGTTCATGTTTTGTATAATGGAAGTATAATTAAATCAGGTGGAGCTGACCTCGCTCTGGAGTTAGAAAAAAGAGGATACGATTGGCTTATAAACCCGTAACCCGTAAGATTAAAATGATAGAAAAACAATATATAGATTTGTTTGAACAGTTTAGAGGTGACTTGGATGCTAATTCCGTTGAGGGAATGAATAGACATCGAGACGAAGCTTTTAAGCTATTCAAAGAGATAGGTTTCCCTACATCAAAGCAGGAAGATTATAAGCATTCAAATATTATACGTGTATTTGATGCAGACCTTGGATTAAATATCCGAAATGTTCCAATTCCGGTAGATCCATATGAAGCATTCAAATGTGACGTTCCTAATCTGAATACTTATACATATTTTCTTATAAACGACAGATTTTATGATAAGGTAGAACAAAAGGGAAGCTTACCTGAAGGGGCTTTTGTTGGGAGTATGCAAAAGTTTGCAAAAGAAATGCCCGACATATTCAATAACTATTATGGTATTGCAGCAGACGATAATGAGAATGGTGTGGTGGCATATAATACAATGTTTGCACAGGATGGTTTTGTAGTTTATGTACCTAAAAATGTTGTAATAGAGAAACCGCTTCAGTTAATAAATATTTTAAGAGGTGGGGTAGATCTTAATGTAAACAGACGATTGCTCATAATTGCTGAGGAGAATGCACAGGTAAAGCTTCTTGTCTGCGACCATGCTGTTGATGATGTTAGCTTTGTGGTTACTCAAGTTACAGAGGTCTTTGCAGATAAAAGTGCTCAGATTGAAGTGTATGAACTTGAAGAGAATTCCGAAAAAGTAACTCGATTAAGTAATTTGTATAGTGAACAGAAAGATGACTCTAAAGTGATAACAAGCAGTATCACATTACATAATGGATATACAAGGAATAATTTCAGGTTTAGATTACTGGGTGAACATGCTGAGGCACATGCGGGTGGACTTGCAATTTGTGATAAGGAGCAACATGTTGATAACTTTGCTTTTCTAGATCATGTCAAACCAAATTGTATGAGTGATGAGCTGTTTAAAACAATATTAAACGATAAAGCTACAGGTGTCTTCTGTGGTAAAATATTGGTTGAAAAGGATGCTCAAAAAACATTGGCTTATCAGACAAATAGAAATCTTCTTAATTCCAAAACTGCTCAGATGTTTGCTAAACCCCAACTTGAGATTTATGCTGATGATGTAAAATGTTCTCATGGATTGACAACCGGTCATCTTGATGATGATGCACTGTTTTATATGCGTTCGCGAGGTATAAATCAGGAGGAGGCTCACTTAATGCTGTTGGTGGCATTTACAAGTGATGTTGTTGAGCTTGTTAGGATACCATCACTTCAAGAGAGGCTGACATCGTTGATTGACAAACGTTTTCGTGGAGAATTGATGCGTTGTGGTAATTGTAATGTTTGTAAATAGTTAATAAATTACTCTGAATGGATATAAATAAAGTTCGTGCAGACTTTCCGATACTTTCTCGTGAAGTATATGGAAGACCATTGGTATATTTCGATAATGCGGCCACTTCACAAAAACCGCAATGTGTTATGGATAAAATTACCGAGATGTATACCACTATAAATTCTAATGTTCACAGGGGAGTTCACTTTCTTAGTCAGGCTGCCACTGATGAGCATGAAGATGCGCGAAAAACTGTTCAGAGGTTTATTAATGCCAAATCTCCAAATGAGATAGTGTTTACCCGTGGAGCAACTGAATCAATTAATTTGGTTGCTTCATCTTTTTGTAAGACTTTTTGCAAAGAGGGTGATGAAATACTTATAACAGCTATGGAGCATCACTCCAATATTGTTCCATGGCAAATTCAGGCCGAAAATCTTAATCTTAATCTTAAAGTGGCCCCAATTAACTCAGCCGGAGAACTATTATTGGATGAATTTGAGAAGATGATTACTTCTCGAACTAAACTTATTGCAGTAACCCATATTTCTAATGTGCTTGGAACTATAAATCCGATTGAAGAGATAGTTGAAATTGTTCATAAATATGATGTGCCTATTCTTATTGATGCTGCGCAGAGTGTACAGCATGCCAAAGTGGATGTACAACAGTTGGATTGTGATTTTCTGGTTTTTTCATCTCATAAGGTTTACGGTCCCACAGGCGTAGGGGTTTTGTATGGTAAAGATAAGTGGTTGAATGCAATTCCTCCATATCAGGGTGGTGGTGAGATGATTTCAAAGGTCACATTTGAGAAGTCTACTTATAACGAACTGCCTTTTAAATTTGAAGCAGGCACACCGGATTTTATAGGGACTGCTGCACTGGCTGCTGCCTTGAATTATATTTCAGATATTGGATTAGATAATATATCGAGATATGAAAAGGAGCTGTTGGAATATGCTACTATTAGGATGGAGGAGATACCGGGAATGCGAATCATTGGTAAAGCTAAAAATAAGAGTAGTGTAATATCATTTCTTGTTAAAGATATTCATCCTTATGATATAGGTACGCTGCTCGACAGAATGGGTATTGCTGTAAGAACAGGACATCATTGTGCCGAACCACTAATGAATGAGTTGGGAATAGACGGTACGGCAAGAGTCTCATTTGCATTTTATAATACTAAAGAGGAGATTGATATTTTTCTTGCCGGATTGAAAAGAGTAGTATCTATGTTTTGAATGTATGGTAGAAAATGTTTATAACACTTTTAAAAACTAAAAGCATATATTATTTTTGCTGATAAATAAATGTGTTGTTTAAGAAAATCAGCATTTGTATAGGAGTAAGGTTATTGCAAAATAAAGACATTTCTATTTATTATAAATACAATATATAAAGTTTAGTAACATATAAGTGTCAAAAGATGTATTTCTAATCATATTATTTAGAGGTATGCTTGGTAAATATACAAATAATTTATAATTTGCAGTTGCTAACATTAATTATATTAATTAGTAGGATTAGTTTTGAGAATTAGTTTTTACATATTGTTGTTGATTATGAGTACATTATTCTGGATAGAGAATATTTATGCTCAGTCTAAATCTGATGGCGTTATTGTAAACATCATACTACATCCTATTCAAACCATTACTATTAACTCGTCACAGAAGAGTGTCAACCTTCAGTACCTAAATAGAGAAGATTACGATAAAGGAGTTTCAGCTACATTAAATGATCATCTATCTGTGACAAGTACCGGAGCTTTTCAAGTGAATGTAGTTGCCGGAAGCGAGAATTTCTTACTTAATGGAAATCAATCAGCATTACCTGTAAGCGATATAATGATTAATGCATCTAATGTTGGCGACAATGGTAATGCATATACGTTTAATAATGTTGTTCTTTCAACCGTAGCTGAGTCTTTAATTATTTCAGAAAGAGGCGGAATAGATCTTAAATATAATGTTACCTATGATAATTCGATAGCAGGATCATCCGGTGCGTATGAAGGAAATTATGCAACTTCCGGAAATGATGAGTTGTTGTTTAGTGCAGTATTAACATATTCCATTACTCCCAAATAAACCATAATATACTATTTCACACTTCACTCTTAGCATATTGTAAATAACTCTTATAGACTGAAGTTTAAAGTAATATGCAATATGAGTTAAAAAACATTAAGAGTGTGTCTTTTATTTGCAAGTTAAAAAAATAGCACTACCTTTGACCGGTTTTTGAATAAAATGTTGCATACATGTTTGGGAATCAGCAAAATAAATAATTCACTAAAAAATAAAGACTTATTAAAACTCTTTACAAAATAAGACAATCACTTAAAACGATAAGAATAGTTTCAAAATCAATAACGTTTATTAATCTTTTTATTGCCTGAAATACATCTAAAGGGTTTTATATAATGTGCAATAATTATAATTCAAGAAATAGTACCACAACTGATTTGTAAACTTTATTGTCTGTAAAAAGCAGAGAAATGTCGAGAATATACAATGCTGAGTAGATTAATTAATTATTATATTTTAAAATGAAAACAAAACACGTTCTTGTAACAATCTTAGTTATTATTTCAAGCATCTTAGGTGTAAGTGCTGTTTATTCGGCCGGCCCTGCTAATACCGCCGATGTTACTCTTAACATTAAGTTAAATCCAATTCAAACAATTACTGTGAATCATTCAGTGGTTAATATTGAGTATAAATTAGAAGAGCATTATAAAACTGGTTTAATTAGTGATCAAAAAGATCATTTAACTCTGTTTAGTACCGGTGCTTTTCAGGTTAATGTAAGTTCAGATATCCACTTAAAGAATAGTGCAGAGGTAACAATTGATGCAACTGATGTAACAGTCACAGCAACAAATGGAACTGATAATTCTCTTGAGAACAGCGTTGGTGCTGTACCATTGGGAGGTGATGAAGTTCTTATTACATCTGCTACCGGAGGTAGAGATTTAAATTATGATGTTACCTATAACAACAAAACCGGAACCGAAGATAAATATCTTAATCTTTATGATAAAGATGAAAACAATATATTTACAACTAAAGTAACTTATACAATAGTTGCTATTTAGCCAGCTATCATATGCATTATATTTGTATAAAAATAACGACAAATTGATATATTGCTATCGTTTGCATTGTAAAAATAACATATTGTGTTAACATATACATTTGATTAACGTGCAGAAATATAGCGTAATAGCAAAAAGAGGATGACAAGGCAAAAGCGACTTAGCTAAATAATGTTAAAGCATTGTCCGCTATTTGCAACAATAAAAATTTGTATTACATTTGTCGCTGCAATATTGAAGAAATATTTCTTCAATAAGCAAGAGGCGGAAATTTAAATAATCACAGCAAAAAATCATTATTAAATTTCACAAACTACAAATTAGTAAATAAGATAGTAGAGATTAAAGTTTAAGTCTCAGATATATAACAAATAGTCTGAAATATAAAACTAAAATAAGAAATTAAATAAAAAATCAACAAGCTTAAAAAATTTTCAAATGAAAAGGAAAAACATTCTTTTAGCAATAGCACTATTAATAAGTGGTTTATTAAGTGTAAACGGGGCATTTGCACAAGAGAAGTCTGACAATGTAACTTTAAACATTGTATTAAAGCCTATTCAAACAATCACTGTGAATCCAACACAGGCAGATGTAAACATTGTTTATCATAACATTGATAATTATGAAAAAGGTGTCTCTGTAACAAATAAGAAACATTTAGAAGTCTTTAGTACTGGGGGATTCACTGTAAGCGTAAAATCGGATGGTGATTTTACAAGAGCAGCTGGAGGTACTATTGCTACAGGTGATGTACTTGTTTCTGCTACTAATGGTCAAGGAACATTACCTGCAGTAACCCTGGCAATATCAGAAGGATCTGGGAGTAATATAATTTCATCTACTAAAGGTGGTAGAAAATTGAATTATGATGTTACATATAATAATACTACCGCTACTGTCGATAGATATATTGACAAATATATAGCTGCAGACGGAGAAAAATCAGTTTATACAGCAACCGTTACCTATACAATAGCTGCGCAATAAGTTAAGATATAATACATATAAAAGAAAAGGGATGTAAGCTATTGTATAACTTGCCATCCCTTTTTTTATTTACACTCAAAATAGCCCATAAACAAAAACCATAAAACAACTACTGAAATGCTCAAACAAACAAAAGCTATAATTTATTTATCTGCACTTATACTCGGATTTAATTTAAGTGTTGAAAATGCAAATGCACAAGAAGGCGCACAATCAGTTGCAATTGCTTCTGATCAGGTAAAATTGAATATTGTTTTGAAACCAATTCAGACAATTCTTGTAAACTCATCTCACGATATTGTGAATTTCGAGTATTCTTCTACCGATATTTATAAAAGTGGGGTTAGCAAAGAATTAGGCAATCACCTTTCGATATTCAGCACAGGTGGCTTTGAGGTTTCAGTAAAATCTGATAATGAAAGTTTTAAAAGGGTAGGTGGTAATACTTCTTTGGCAT
Source organism: Fermentimonas sp. (assembly GCA_041859795.1). Taxonomy (GTDB): domain Bacteria; phylum Bacteroidota; class Bacteroidia; order Bacteroidales; family Dysgonomonadaceae; genus Proteiniphilum. Next base: position 610,599 of record JBFLFV010000001.1, on the reverse strand, counting down.
TGAGCGATATGAAAATCGTTGCTTCAAATGGTTCAAAGACTAATTCATCTGAATCTTATAAAACTGTAACTCTAAGTACTGCTACAGTCAATTTAATTGAATCAACCAAAGGTGGTAGAGATCTTCAGTATAATGTTACATATAATAACTCTGCCGGTGGTAATGATAAATATCTTAATGAGTATAAATATATTGCTACTGCAAATACAGGAAAAGAGGCTATATTTACAACAGATATTACTTATACAATTATTGCAAAGTAAAACTTGTTATTAAAAATATTATCATATTTCTGAGAATGAGAAGTAAAAATTTTATTGAAGGTTGGTCAAGGTTTGTTTTATTTACTGGTTTATTTCTAGTAGTATCACAAGCTATGTTTTCGCAGATTGGTATTTCTGTATCACCACCACGTCTATATTATAATCTTAACCCCGGAGAAACTGGATCGCAAAGGGTGTTGGTTAGCAATATTAGTAGTGAGCATGTAATGAGCCTTTCTATAACATTTGGCGACTGGAAGTATGACAATTATGGTAATAATGTGATGCTACCGCCCGATTCATTGGATTTCTCTTGTGCTTCGTGGTTGAGTATTGGTGAAGGAACTTATATTACTTTAGATCCGGGTGAGAACAGGGAGGTTGAGTTGCGCATGACGGTTCCCTCTGGGGGTAATTTAAACCCTGTGAATACCGCAATGGTGTATGTTACACAAATGAATGCAGTGGATGGTGTTGATGCTGACGGTGCGGCAATTAAGGTGAATGTGAGGCAGGGTATTAAGGTGTATCACAACGAGAGTAGTGCCAGTAACAAGAAGATTGAGATTGTGGCTCTCTCATTTAATGCCGAAAATAATAGTTTGCTTTTAGGTTTTAATAGTTCTGGAGATATTTGGGCAAATGGTACGGTAAATACAAGTTTGTTTAACAGATCCACCGGAAAGGAGATTGCACTTGAGGAGACAATCTTTTATACTCTTCCTGGGGATAAAAGAACTATGTTTTTACCTTTTGGAATGAAATTGGATAAGGGTGATTATATCGCTACTATAATTATTGATTATGGTGATGATAACGCTTTAGAGGCAGCGGAACTTCTGTTTAGTTATGAATAATCGTTTACTATACATATCGATATTTATTTTTTTCACCACTTTTTCTTATGGTCAATTAAAATTAAGTGGTTGGAGTCAAGGTCACTTAAATGTACATTCATATGGTGGTGCCCAAATGAGCGAGGCTATAACGTTAAGTATAGAATATAATGGGAAATATCTTTATGAGTCAAACTGGAAAGTTTCAGCTGAGTTGGTGACTCCGTTTATTTTTAATAAAAATAAAGTTCTGACTAATAAAGTCACACTAGAACTCTCAAAAGCTGATGAATCAGGTAATAACCCAAAAAAGATTCAATCAGTTGGAAATGTTGTCCAACCAATATTTCCGGTTACTATATTAGATTACAAAAAAGTTTATTTAGTACCATCTTCATTAACTGAACTCTATTATTCAGATATTAATGGTGGGTATTATAATTTAAAACTGTTTTTCAACTTTATACTAAATGGTGGTAACTATTTATCAAATATGAAAAACACTACTTTCTATGGAGAGATATTATTCAGATTGCATAATCAGAATGATGTAGTAATAGGCTCCTATGTTTGTCCATTTACAGTTCAAGTTCATAATCTGACAGACGATCCTCCCCCGGTTGAAAATCAATATTCAATAAGTTTTACTACAGAAGTTTCAAATGCGGTGATTGAATACAGCTCACTTGCTGATTATGTTAATGGTAAAAGTGTGACTTATAAAGATGGACTTACAGTTTCGTCTACTACAAATTATGAGGTGTCGGTGCGTTCAATAGATGCTAATTTTTCATCTGATACAGGAGAGACTCTGCCTCTTGATGTAGCTAAATTGCAACTGTTGGGTAGTAATGTTAATGGTGCACCCACTGTTTTGTCTAATAATAAAAAAGTTGTGCTGCAAGGACCAAATACTAATGGACAGCCTGCGAAATTTGATATGATATATTCTACCGGTTATAATGATACGCGACTATATGATGTTTCTTCCAAAAACTATAGTACGCAGCTTATGTTTGAAATTTCACCCCGATAAAAGATGAGAGGCAATATAAGGATGCCTTATTTAACACTGTTTTTTTTAATTGGATTATGCTCTTACAGTAATGTGAAAGCTCAGAATTCAATTGATGAACTTGTGATGGATATTAGGGAGTCAAACTTAAATGATCAGGTGGTTAGTCACGTTGTGAAAATTATAAATCTCTCGAATGAGGAGTTTAATGGTTCTCTTAAGTTTGATACCGAATCTGAAGTAAGTATTATCTCAAAGAATGAGAGGGAAATTAGTATTGCTCCAGGCGATAGTACTTTTCATGCTTTTAGACTTGTAGTAGGAAAAAGTTTGAGAGCTGGGGCAAAAACGTTTAAATATTCTCTTACTAATGCAAATGGGGAGCCTGTTATAGTAAATGAAAAAAAATATGAGATTGAGGTTCGTGAGAATCTTAATTTGATTGCTGATGATGCTCCACTGATGATTGTTAACCCCGAAGACTCGGTGAGGGTTAATATGATTATTAGCAATATGGGAAATATGACCGAAGAGGTGACTTTGGTATTTAATGTGCCTGAGATACGTGGCATTCCTACGTTTACTGAGATGAAGCTTAGTGTGGAGCCAATGACAAGGAAATCGCATACTTTTAGCTTTATAGCAAGTAGCAACTTATTGATTAAATCGCAGTTCCCAGTGCATATTACTGCCATGAAAGGCAAGGAAAAGAAACTGTTTGGAAGTAAGAATGTGGTTGTTCAGAATGTTAGCTCTGATAGTAAGTTTAGAGAAATTAATGCAATGCAAGCCTTTTTTTCTACAATGGGTTCTTCTGATAATTCAATATCGTTTAGTTATAGTCAATACAATCAAAATTCGAACATGTTGCAGTTGCAAGGGGGTGGCGGGCTTAATCTACCTGCAGGTTATATTCAACTTAAAGGGAATTTATATAAGTATAATACAATGAATGAGCCTGTTGCAACCGGTACATCTCTTACATATAAGCTTTACCAGAATGAGCTAACTGTTGGTAATTTAAGTGAGCAGATGGAGATGCCTATGTTTGGTAGAGGTGCCAATATTAAATTCTCTGATAAAGAGAGTGGTAAGTCGGTGACGTTTGGCGGCATTGATCAGAATTACAATCTTTTTAGTTCTCGCAGTTGGTTTACTGATTATTACTCATTTTATGTAAAGGGTGAAATAGGAGGCGGTAATTATAATAAAGGTGCAGAGCTGTCGTATTTGTTTCAGCGTAACCTTTATGAAAGAGCAAACTTTCATTTAAGTAGTTTGAAATGGAAAAATAAAATTGGTGCAAACTGGAACATCGACATTGCTGCTCATGGTGCAATGGGGAATTACGATAATATTGAGGGTGAGAAATTTACAGGAGCTGCCGAATTGAGATATAGTGGTAATATTTTTGATAGGGTGATGATAAATGGATCGGGATATTATAGCGATCCATACTTTCCGGGTAGCAGAAAAGGATCTATCAACTTCTCACAAGGTGTGAGTTTTAGAATTAACAATGATGTGAGCTTGAGTGGTAGCATAGGGTACTATAAAACAGAACCTAAATCATACACTCAAAACTATAACTATAACTCAGAGAATAGTAATGCAAATGTGTTTTTATCATTGCCGAAAATAAAGAATGTTTCAAATTCAATATACTATCGTCATCAAGGAGAGACTTCTTCGTCCTATTCGCAATATTATGGAACTGAAGAGTCGCCATTGCCAAATAGTATGAAGTCTAACCGATTGGGCTGGCAGTGGCGATGGCAGAATACTAGAACAAAACACTCGTTATATGGAACAGTTGAAGGTGGGGTTTATAAAAATCCAATGAGCAATGATTTGCTATATCAGGCTAAATCAACATTAAACTATTCATACGATTGGTTAAATATGGATGTTTCTTATCAGAAAGGTGCTTACTATTTGTATGAGTATGTTACATCGTTGAGAGATGATGCTGAGTATTATAAGTTTACCACATCTCTTTCGGCCAATAAAAACATTTCAAAAAATATTCTACTATCTTCGGGTGTTAATTTCACACGCGATAATTATCAGGGAAGTGTGCCTTCCGTTAATTTGAGTGTAAATTGGCTGCCTCTTGATAATGTAGCTCTGTTTATGAATAGCTATTGGTATAGGTATGAGTTTGTAAATAGCGTAAATACTTATAATGTTCAGGTTGGATTGACATATACATTCAGAAATATTCAAGAGAATACTGGCAGAAAGAGTAAAATTATAGCACAAGTATATTACGATAATAATGCCAACAACAGATTTGACCATGGTGATGAGCCAGCAGAGGATTACCTTGTAAGCTTGAACAGGAAAGTGTTTATATCAGATAAGAATGGAAGGATACGTTACTCAAATGTGCCATTTGGAGAGGTTACAATAAAGCCTTTTAAAGAAAGAAGCTGGTTCTTTAATGAGATGAAGGTAGATATTGATAATTACCAAACTAAGATTAATATTCCTTTAAAGCAGAGCGGAACTTTGCAAGGCAGCATAAAGTATGTGGCAGGTGAGTTTAGCATGAATACAACTCAAAGGTATGAAGGTATTAGATTTACCATTATCAATAATGATGGCAGCATAAAACGAACAGTGGTTTCTGATGGTAATGGAAATATTATTACTTTTTTGCCAAATGGTGAGTATACCATTAATCTAGCAAAGAGTACGCTTCCGGAGCATACAGATTGTGTGAATAGTGAGCAAATATTTCAAATAGAAGCCGGGAGAGTAACAAAACTTGATGATTTTGAAATTGTAGTAAAAGAGCGAGAGATAAACGTGAAGCGCTTTTGAAATTATTAAATACGAACTTTTACTAATACTTTTTGTAATCTCTATTGTTAATAATTAGAGACTAAGTTTCTGAGATGTAGTTGTTTATCACTTCAAGAAATTGTGCCCCAAATCTAGCAGCTTTCTTTTTCCCAATTCCATATATTTTTAGTAGTTCTTTTTCTGTTTGAGGCATGTAGTCGGCCATTTGAACCAATGTTTTTGTGGCTGCAACAATATATGGAGGTAGATTTTCATTTTCACTAATATAGTTGCGTATTTGTAACAATTCGTTTAACAGATCCGGATGTTCGGATTTGAACTGCACTTTGGATTTAGCCCTACTGTATGATTTGACGTCTAAGTTAGGGATGTTAAAATTGTTGCGTGAAGTAAAATATAATTCTACATTGAAGTTTTGAGAGGTGCTTTTAATTAGATGTTTTTTTAGAGCTATCTCTGTAAAAATTGTTGTGATGGATTCATCATATTCTTTTGCATTTGCCTTACTGTCAGTTGTTGCAGGTGATTTTTTAATTGAATCGATGAGTTTATCAATCTTGTCGATAAAGTATGTAGATGAAGAGTTTAGTCTTTCTTTTAAAAACTCAATGTCCACAGTGTCCTGTCGGACTATTCTCTTTAGCTGAATTCTGAATTTATCTGCCACTTGTTCAATATCTTCCAGTTGCTTACAAATATCAGTTACAAATGGAATTGTTTCTTCGTTGAATGATGGCTCCTCACCATTTGTAGTGTGCGTCCATGAACGAGCAATACTGTTGATTGAGGCAAAATTATATAACTGAATCAACAATGAGTATTTAAATTGTTTTTTAGAATGTTCTAGTTCTCGGTTTATGAATATTTCATCAGGTTTTGTTGAGGAGAAATGTGCTACTTGTTTATCAATAACTATACTATCGTAATTGACAGGGCTTTTTAATACTATTCCCTCTAATGTTCTGCATCTGCTTAATGCAACGTATACCTGACCGGGCGAAAATGCTTTGCCTGCGTCAATTATTGCTTTATCAAAAGTGAGACCCTGGCTTTTGTGAATGGTTATTGCCCAGGCTAATCGTAAAGGTATCTGATCAAATGTACCAACAACTTCTTCTTCTATCCTGTTTGTTTCCTTATTTGTATTGTAACGTATATTTTCCCAAGTTAAGGTAGAAACGGTAATTGAATTTGTATCTCCAGGACATTCAACTGTTACTTCTTCATACTGAATTGAAGTTATTACACCAATCTTACCATTATAAAATCGACGCGGTATTTCTGTGTCGTTTTTTACGAACATAACTTTGGCACCCTCTTTTAGTTCAAGGACCTCATCGATAGGATAAGCATTTTCAGGAAAAGAACCTTTTACTACTGCATGGAATTTGTGAGTCGTTGTTTTTAGCTTGCTCAATTCAGCACTGTTTAAGTTGTCGGCTGTATTGTTATGAGTTGTAAGTGTTATGTAGTTGTCTTCTTCCAGTGGTTTGAAGTTAGGGTTGTATCGACTCTTAAGCAGGTTTATGCCTTCTTGTGAAAGTGAATTGTTTCTAACCTCATTAAGTACTTTGATGAATTGATTATCAGTTTGTCTGAATATTTTGTCGAATTCAATATATATTGGCGGATATTGCTGAATTACATGACTATGAAAAAAATAAACACTTTGGTAATAATCCGATATTAAACTCCATTCGTATGTTTTGGCAACAGGCGAGAGTTGGTGCATGTCGCCAATAAATATCATCTGCACACCACCAAAAGGTTCATTGTGACGGTGACGAATATTTCTAAGTACTGCATCTATTGCATCAAGAACATCGGCCCGAACCATACTGATTTCATCAATAACCAACACTTCCAGTTCGCGGATAATATTGAGCCTTGTTTTGTTCATTTTAATTTGCGATAAGAGTTGTTTCCGCCATTCGGGGGTTGGTTTGAAAGGTGTAAAAGGCAGTTGAAAGAATGAGTGGATTGTTGTTCCACCTGCATTTATTGAAGCAACACCTGTTGGAGCAACTACTGCTATCTGTTTAGTCGTTTCGTTACGTAATTTACGAAGGAATGTGGTTTTACCGGTGCCTGCTTTACCGGTAATAAAAATATTTCTATCTGTGTTGACTGCAAATTCCATGGCAAACTCGTAAGGGTCGGGATGTTGCATGATGCTTGTTGATTATAAGTGTTTATTCGAGCAAATTTACAAAATTTAAAAGACTAATAAAAAAAGATTCAGCTACTCATTCAAAGATAGTCTGAATTATTATCTTTGAATCTGAAACTTATCCGGATACAGATTGATTAACGTGTAGTGATTTAATTTTAAAATATTTGATAGATGAAAACAAGTATTTCGAGAAGGGAATTTATTAAAAAAAGTACAATTGCAGCTACCGGAATGGTTGTTTTGCCTAACTCAACAACAATTTTGAATGCCGGTAATGTTATTGGTGCCAATGATAGAATTAGAATAGGTATTATTGGTTGTGGAACAAGAGGCAACCAAGTATATATGAATGGTATCTATAAACATGCTAAAGCACTGAATGCAGAGGTTGTTGCGGTTTGTGATCCTTGGCGAATTTCAAGAGAACAAACAAATGCGCGAGTGAAAGAATATTATGGTCGTGAAGCAAAACAGTTTGTTTCTTATCGTGATTTGTTAGAGATGAAGGATTTAGATGCAGTAATGATAGCTTCTCCCGATCATCTACACACAAAACATCTTGAAGCAGCAGCAATGGCAGGCAAACATATTTATGTTGAAAAACCATTGGCGATGGAGATGGACAAATTGGTGAGTTCAGTTGATGCAGTAAAAGAAGCAGGTGTGGTTGTGCAGGTAGGGACTCAGTTAAGAAGTTTGCCCGGAATAGTTGGAGCTCGTAATGCTTTCATGTCAGGTGCAATAGGTGAATTGTCAAGAATAGAAGAGTGTAGGAACAGCGCAAAACCTTATTGGTATGAGTATATTAGAGATGTTAAAGAGGAGGATGTAGATTGGCAGGAGTTTTTGGATGATAGGGCATATCGACCTTTCGATCCTAAATTGTATTCTGCCTGGTATGGATATTATGAGTTTTCACACGGGCCAATTCCTAATTTAGGTGCACATTTTATCGATCTTGTTCATTTTATTACAGGTGTTGGATTTCCGGAATCATGTGTTTGTCTTGGTGGAACGTATACCTGGAAGGATGAACATAATTTTACAGCCCCTGATTGTATTCAAGCTACATGGACTTACCCTGAAGGATTTATCGTTAGCAGTTCAAACAATTTAGGAAACGGAAAAGGTAATGTGAGAAACTTTTATGGTGATAAAGGTATGATTGGGTTAACTAATTGGAATCAACCTTTTATTAACTCTGAGGGATCTCCCTATGGTGACAATACTCTTAAAGGAGATAGACCAATAGAGCATGTTGATGCCAACGACCATTATTATAATTGGTTGCATTGTATCAGAAACAACGAAGAGACTATAGCGCCTATTGATGCAGGTTATCAACATGCAGTTGCAGTATTGATGGCTATGAAATCATATGAAACGGGTAAGAAAGTCACTTATGACCCGATAAATAGAGAATTGCTGGTTTAATATGAAACAATTGTTCCATATATTATTTCAATAATTTACTCTGTTTATTACATTCGTTTCGGAACATCAATTCCGAATAGTTTCATTCCTCTTTTGATTATTAATGCAACGTTTTTAGAAAGTAATAGTCGGAAATCACGAAGAGACGAATTTTCTTCACGTAGTATTGTAAAGTCGTGATAGAACTGGTTGTATTCTTTTGCAAGATCGTATATGTAGTTTGCAATTAGAGAAACATTATATTCAGTACCTGCTTGTTGTATAACAGAGGTAAACTCACTCAGAAGCTGAACTAATCCCTCTTCCTTTTCTGACAAAGGAATTGTATTGTTAAGCTTTTGAGGAATTGTTATTCCCTGTTCTTCTGCTTTGCGTAGTACGGATTGAATACGTGCATGGGTGTATTGTATAAATGGACCTGTGTTTCCATTAAAGTCAATTGATTCTTTTGGGTTGAAGGTCATGTTTTTCTTTGGATCAACCTTCAGTATAAAATATTTGAGAGCACCTAATCCAACCATGCGACTTATAGCTTCTGCTTCCTCCTGAGTTGCATCATCAAGCTTACCAAGCTCTTGAGATGTTTCGCGTGCTGTTTCTATCATTTCTTCCATTAGATCGTCAGCATCAACAACTGTTCCTTCGCGTGATTTCATTTTACCTTCGGGAAGTTCAACCATGCCATAAGAAAAGTGAACTAAGCCTTTGCCGAATTCAAATCCAAGTATATCCAGAAGTATTGAGAGAACCTGGAAGTGGTAATTTTGCTCATTACCAACAACATATATCATTGTGTCTATTGGGTAATCATCAAAACGCATTTTTGCTGTTCCAATATCTTGAGTCATATATACAGATGTGCCGTCGGATCTTAATAATAGTTTATGATCTAATCCGTGTGAAGTTAGATCCGCCCACACAGAGCCATCCTCTTTTTGATAAAACAATTTCTCTTTAATCCCTCTTAGTACTTCTTCTTTTCCGGCTAGGTATGTTTCTGATTCATAGTATATTTTGTCAAAAGTAACACCAAGCTGCTTATATGTTTCATCAAAACCGGCATAAACCCAGTTGTTCATCTTTTTCCAAAGGTTTACAATTTGGGCATCATTCGCTTCCCATTTGAGAAGCATTTCTCGAACATCAGCCATCAATTCCGATTTCTCTTCAGCTTCCTCTTTGCTAAATCCTTTGTCCTGTAACTTAGCAATTTCCTTTTTTAACTCTTGGTCAAACCGCACATAATAGTCGCCTATCAGATGGTCTCCTTTCTTACCTGAAGATTCGGGTGTTTCGTTGCTGCCCCATCTTTCCCATGCCAGCATCGACTTACAAATATGTATTCCTCTGTCATTTACTATATTGGTTTTTACAACCCTTTTGCCGTTTGCTGTTAGTACCTCACTTAAAGCATGTCCTAGCAAATTGTTTCGAACGTGTCCTAGGTGAAGAGGTTTGTTAGTATTGGGTGAGGAGTACTCAACCATAAATAAAGGAGAGTTTTCAGTGATAGGTGTAAAACCAAAGTTGGGTTGATTATTAATATCTTCAAGCAAGTCGACCCATATAGACTTAGATATTGTCAGATTTAAAAATCCTTTTATTACATTGTAATCTGTTACAATAGAAAATTTTTCTGAAAGATAGCCTCCAATTTCTTCTGCTGTTTGCTCAGGATTTTTACGTGATATTTTTAAAAGTGCAAATGTGACAAGAGTGTAGTGTCCGTTAAACTCCTTTTTGGTCTTTTGCAGTGTGATTTGAGTTACATCAACATCTGCATTGTAAAGCTCTTTTATAGCGCTAATGATAGCTTCCTGTAATATTTTTTCGATTTGCATAATTGAAGTTGCTGATTTAAAGCGCAAAGTTAGCAAAATTAGTCAAATCTTCAATCTGAATATGGATTTTAGAGATTTGAATTATGGCCTTTCTAAGCTGGCAGCTGCCTTTTTCGGACCTTGAATATTTATTAGGTCGATATTTTTTATTATATCTTTAACTACTAAACCTGATAGTGTGAAGCCGAAAACAGCAGTGACTTGCACCATTGTACCATTAATCCCAGCCTTTTTGAAACTTCCGTTTTCATTTGCATATTCTACCACCTCTTCACCTCTGTTTTTTAATAACTCCTCGCTATATACACAAAGTATAGGTTTAGTTGGTTTCCCCATCTTTTTCATCCGTTCTCGCATTGCTGCAGCGAGCTTACAACCTCTAACTTTCCAAAATTCTGTTACATCTATTTTTTGAGGATCAATTTTAAGTCCGGCTCCCATTGAAGAGAATACAGTAGCATCTGTTTTTGATGCTCTTAAAAGTAAGTGTATTTTGTTTGAGAGTGAGTCAATAGCATCAATAATATAGTCGTATTGGTCTAGTTTGAATTGTTCGTATGTTTCCTCGCTGTATATTTCAGGAACGCTGTTTATTGTTGCATAAGGGTTGATATCAGAGAGTCGCTTCTTTAATACATCAACTTTTAGATTTCCGACAGTTTTGGTTGTAGCAGGTAGTTGACGGTTGATATTTGCAAGTGCTACTCTGTCAGGGTCTACAATGGTAAGATGCGTAATACCACTGCGAATTAAGCCTTCAGCGCACCAGCTGCCAACACCACCAACACCAAATAGGATTACTTTTTTAGAAGCAATCTCCTTCATTGCATCACTTCCTATTAGTAATTCTGTGCGAGCGAAAAGATCTTTATTATTCATTCTTTCTTTTATAATAGCCTGCAAAAGTAATATCAAATTGGCAATAAAAAAAGCACATCCTTGTAGGAATGTGCTCATATTTAATTATAAAGTTATAAACACTAATAGTATTTATCATTTTTAGGCTCAAAGTATGCCTGTGGATGAAGGCAAGTTGGGCAGTTTTTTGGAGCTTTTTTTGAGGTTATAACATAACCACAATTGCGACATTGCCATTCTATTTCTTCTTCGCGAGCGAAAATTGTTCCGTCATTTACACGCTCAAATAGTTTTAGGTATTGTTCTTCGTGTACAGCTTCTGCTTTAGCAATCATTTTATACATTAGAGCTATTTCTTTAAAGCCTTCTTCTGCTGCAATCTCTGCAAACTTTGGATACATATCTGTCCACTCTTCGTTTTCACCTTCTGCAGCGGCTTTAAGATTTTCTGCAGTTGTTCCAATTACTCCGGCAGGGAAAGCAGCTGTTATTTCTACCATTCCACCTTCGAGATACTTAAACATTCTTTTTGCATGTTCTCCCTCTTGTGCTGCAGTCTCTTGAAAAATAGCTGCAATTTGCTCATAGCCTTCCTTTTTTGCCTGCTTTGCGAAATATGTATATCGCATTCGTGCTTGTGATTCACCGGCAAAAGAATTCATCAGGTTTTTTTCAGTTTGTGTTCCTTTTAAACTTTTCATAATTTTTGGTTTTAATATTTAGTTTTTGAAAGTGTCAGTTGTTGAGATAATAATATAGATTTTAACTAAAAATTCACACACAAAAATAATCAATTTGATTGTTAAATAAAAAACAGTGTGAACTATGATAGTTATTTAGAAGCATTCTAAACCTGAGTTCCTTCTGTTTAAATTTAAGCAAGTTCGCTCAGTTCAAGCCAACGCATAGTTTTAGAATCAATCAAATCAATTATTTCAGTTAGGAGTGTTGATTTATTTAAAAGCTCTTCTGTTGGCAATTTACCAGATGACATTTCATTGCTGAGGGCAACTTTCTCCTCTTCCAACTTTTCAATTTCATGTTCAAGCGCCTCAAATTCGAGTCTTTCTTTATATGTAAGTTTGGTTTTTGCTTCAGTGATGTTTTTTTGTTCTTTGATGTCCGGTTCTGGTTTGCTCCTTTTAATCTCTTCTTGTTGGTTTTGCTCTTCAAGTATACTCCACTTCCGGTACTGAGTGTAATTTCCCGGGTAGTCTTGAATTTTTGCGTTCCCATGGAATATAAACAGATGATCAACCACTTTATCCATGAAATATCTATCATGCGAAATAACTATCAGACAGCCCTTAAAGCCAATCAAGTACTCTTCAAGAATATTAAGTGTGATTATATCCAGATCGTTAGTGGGCTCATCAAGAATAAGAAAATTTGGATTACTTATTAACACAGTGCAAAGATAGAGTCGACGCTTTTCTCCACCACTGAGCTTGTACACAAAGTTGTGTTGTTTTTCAGGTGGGAACATAAAATGTTGTAAAAACTGTGAGGCTGTTAATCGTTTGCCTTTACCTATTTCAATTATCTCTGCAATATCTGTAACAACGTCAATAACTTTCTTCTGATCATCAAATTGTAGTCCATCCTGACTGTAATATCCAAAGTTGACTGTTTCTCCTATTTCAAACTCACCAGAATCGGTGTTCTCAATTCCCAGGAGCATTTTAATAAAGGTTGACTTACCGGTTCCATTTTTACCAACAATCCCAATTTTTTCGTAGCGTGAAAATAAATAGTTGAAATTGTCGGTTATCTTAATATTATCAAAACTTTTTGTTACTCCTTTTGCTTCAAATATTTTTTTCCCTATATATGATCCTTTTGCTGATATTTGTAGATTGTTGTTTTCACGTCGTTGTTTGGCTTTCTCTTCGAGTGTATAAAAAGAGTCTATTCGTGACTTTGATTTTGTTTCACGTGCCTGAGGTTGCCGACGCATCCACTCAAGTTCTTTTCTCATTAGATTTTTTGCCCGTGAAACTTCAGCGTCTTGTGTTGATATTCGCTCATCTCTCTTTTCGAGATAATATGAGTAGTTTCCCTTATAGCTGTAAATTTGCTTATCGTCGATTTCGATAATGCTTTTGCATATACGATCTAGGAAATATCTATCGTGGGTAACCATAAGCAAACTTATGTTATTTCTATGAAGGTGATCCTCTAACCATTCAACCATTTCAAGATCAAGATGATTAGTGGGCTCATCCATAATTACAAACTCCGGTTCGCTGATGAGTACATTTGCTAATGCTACACGTTTGATCTGCCCCCCTGATAGTTCACTGATTTTTTGATTGAAGTCGGTGATTTTAAGTTGTGACAAAATCTGCTTGATTCGCTGTTCATAATCCCATGCATTATGTAAATCCATTTCAGCAAGAATCAAATCTAATCCATCATGGTTTTTTGAAGATATAATATCCTCGTAGCGAGAAATAAGTTTAACTATTTCATTATTTACATTAAAGCATGCTTGAAGCACGCTTTGTTCAGGATCAAACTGAGGTGACTGATTGAGATATGCCATTCTAACGTCATTACGGAATACAACTCTTCCACTGTCGTATGGCTCTTTTCCGGCAATTATATTTAGCAATGTGGTTTTACCCGCTCCATTTGCAGCTATTAATCCAATCTTATCCCCTTCATTAATGCCGAATGAGATTTCATTTAATAAAAGTAGATCGCCAAAGCTTTTTGTGAGTGTGTCTATTTGGAGAATTGGAGTGGCCATATGTAATGTAATTATTTTTCAAAATTACAAAAAACTATCGACATTAACCTTTAAAACCTAAAACCTCCATCTGAGATAGGTATAAATATCCATCCTTTTATTGCCTATTATTAATTCTGTTCCGGATCCTATTTCATCTCTGTTGAAATAATTGGTGTATCCTGTTTTAATTGAAAATGTTAAATTAGATGTTATCTTATATTTTGCCGAAAATGCAAGCCTAATTCCTTTACCATAAAAAGAGGGCATGTAGAATGTGCTTAATAGGTTACGTTCGTACGAGTATATTCTTGCGTTATAGGTGTCAGCATCAAACCAAGATAAATATAAATCACCTGTAGCACGTGAATTACCTCTGTATGATATATTTTGAGAAATCATATATCCATTTTCTGATTGAGAGTGCTTTTCGGAATAAAGTGCAAAGTCACCTGTTGTTCTAAATCCCCATCCACCTGCAGTTTCATGATTATACCTTAGACGTATTTTGTGTGTGGCATATGGTAGTACGGTTTTTGTATCCTTGTCAGGATATTTTCTGTTTTTCTCTTTCTGTTTATATTTATATCTTACTTCAAGATATGACATTCGTGAAAGAGCATAATTTGCTAAAACATAATAATCAACTGCTTTTGACGGTTTGTCAATACCATACTTAAGCCAAGGGAAGCTTATAAAGTCGATATATGAGCTAATAAAAAAATGACGAAAAGGTTTAAAATCAGCACCAATAAAGAGTCCATTTTCATTTTGTACTCTGCTGTTTTCTGAAAATGCTTGAGCATATAGCGCATTGTATGTAATAGGATAATAGCGATGCAGTAATTTTAGTGAGCTGTTCCCGGAGGGACTGTATTGCATGGAGTTAATTGTTGCTAATGATCCGTTTTTAGCTAAAGCGGTTTCTCCTGCAAAAATGAATCCTGGAAGTTGAAATGAGTAATCAACGCTTATATTAAAATTAGAAAAATCTCTTAGATAGTAGAGATTATAATCTCTTTTGCTTGGATTGTATAATTTGTTGTATTCATGATACACACCACTTAAACCAATTTGGTATCTATGTTTTCTAAAATTGAAATTACCGCCTGTTACAGTTTCACGGATATTTCTTTTTTTCTTAATTTCCAATAATGTTCGATGTAGTCCATCCTCTTTAAATGAAGTGATTTCATCATTATTCGACAGATTGGCATCAATTTTTTTATTTGAATAAAATGGAGTTATTGAGAATGATCCTAATTGAAACTGAGCAGATATACCCTTGAAATAGTTGCTTTCGGAAGTAGAGAAGTGACGCTTAGGAGGTATGGTTCGTTTGGCAATACTGCCTACATTCCATGATTTACTGCCCATAAAATCGTTGTTTAATATTAAACCTTGCCCAAAAGAGAGACGATAATCACCTAAAGCAAGTGTTTTAAGCTTTCCAATATCTCTAATGATAAGATGTACTCCATAATAATCATAACCTTTTGAGTGATTTTTTTTAAAAAAAGGTTCTCCTGCATCCTTTTCGGCAGTTAACCCTGCTTGAATTTTATCCTTATATCGGAATGAATACCTCAGTGATGTATAAAAATCTTCGCCTTGATATTTTCTATTTGGATATCGATTCAAAATGCTGTCTGAAAATTCACCATAACCTGCCCGAGATGGAAGTGTTTTATCAAATCGAAATTGAATTTCATGTTTTCCCCTCTTTAGATCTATTTTATCTGCTTCCTCCAATGAAGCCACACAAAAAAAAGGTGTGATTAATTGTATTGTCTTAAAATCGAGATTTGGAACATTTCTTAGTTCAAATATTGTCATTAATGGTCGGTTCTTTTCCAGAAAATTCATTATTGATTTAATCTCTTCGGTTGTAAGGAGAGGCAGCTGTTCTAGTTTATAGCGAGTTGCGCTATTCAAATTAATAGGATTGTTTTCAAGGAAAAGTAATTCTTCGTATAAGTTCTCAATATATGTGCTATTAAACTCCGTCTCCTCAGCCATTTGCTCTAAATAGTCTCTCCAGTTAATTGATTGTGAATAAACAGAGCTTAGTGATGTAAGGTTTATTAAGAAGATAAAGCAAGTAAAAGTGCGAGTTGACATAGATTATTTAAATTTAAGGTTAAAGTATATTTAAATTTCGTGATATTGTAAATGTGTTTTTATTGCTCAATTATAGCTTTTTTTTTGTAATATTCAAATAAATACTTTTTACTATCTTTGTTGAGAATTTTAACTATGAAATTTTTTATGGGTAAAGTTAAAGCAACTTACGGCGTTCTGTTAATTTTGATTGCTTTTTGTAATGGGTGCGGAAATATTACTAACAATAGCTATGACTTTCCTGATATTATTAAGTCAGATACATTGCGAATACTTACCTTAAACACATCAACATCATATTTTATTTATCGAGACCAGTATATGGGCTATCATTATGATATGATAAGTAATTTCTGCAAAGAGCATGAACTAGTCGGGAAAATAATTGTAGTGAATAAGTTCAGTGATATTTTACAAATGCTTTTGGATGGCGAAGGTGATGTGATTGCTTATAATATGCCTGTTGCTAATGGACTAAAAAATTCGGTTATCTATGCCGGATTAAGTCAGATATCTCATCAAGTGTTAGTTCAGCGAGCTGAGCATTTTGATTCTATGATTACCGATGTAACTCAACTTATAGGGAAGAGGGTGTCTGTAGTTGAGGGCTCAAAGCATTACGACAGATTGGAGAATCTCAATAAAGAGTTAGGAGGTGGAATACTAATTGAATTTGCACAACACGATACAATAGTTGAAGAGGACTTAATTAGGATGGTTTCGCGTGGAGAAATTGATTATACTGTTGCTGATGATGATTTTGCGAAATTTAATCAAACATATTTCAGGAATTTAGATGTTCATTTGAATATTAGTTTTGACCAGAGATCTTCTTGGACGGTAAGAAAAGATAGTCCAATATTAGCTGATTCCTTAAATAGCTGGATTGATAAGAGTCTACTTGAACCTTCATATTTAAGAATAATAAAAAGATATTTTGAAGAAGCTAAGGGGCACTATGATGCTTCTATAGCACCTGTAGGTAAGATGTTAGGGCCGAATGTTATATCACCTTTTGATGTTTTTTTTAGGATGCATGGTGAGATAACGGGAATTGATTGGCGATTGCTCGCGTCGGTTGCTTTTCAAGAATCGACTTTTAATTCTGAAGGTGTTTCATGGGCCGGAGCAAGAGGATTAATGGGGCTTATGCCCACAACAGCAGCTTCACTTGGTGTTGAAAGTAATCAACTTTATGATCCTGAGATAAATATTAGTACCGGAGCAAAATATCTAAATGAGCTGCTTCATGTATTTAGAACTATTGAGAGTTATGAAGAGCGGGTGAAAATTGCTTTGGCTGCTTATAATGGGGGGATAGGACATGTTTATGATGCTAGGGCTCTTGCCGAAGAGTATGGGTCTGATGCAGATATTTGGTATGGAAGTGTAGAGAAATTTATTCAGTTGAAGCACTTGGAGCAGTATTATACTGATCCTGTATGTAAAAATGGCTATTTTAGGGGTGATGAAACTGTAGCATATGTAAGAGATGTTGTTAATAGATGGGAGTACTATAAGCTGAATGTGAAAGAATAGTATCCTTGTTTATTGTTAAATGAAAAAATCATTATCTTTGTGCATGTTCAGAGAGAGTAAAGCAAGTACAATATTAGTAACCATAAGAAATTTCAACAATGTCAGTCATAATTAAAAAAGTCTCCACTAAAGATGATTTAATGAGATTCATCAATTTTGGTATCGACCTCTATGACGGGAATGATTATTATGTTCCTCCTTTGATTTATGATGAG
The DNA here is from genome assembly GCA_041859795.1 of Fermentimonas sp. Classification (GTDB taxonomy): domain Bacteria; phylum Bacteroidota; class Bacteroidia; order Bacteroidales; family Dysgonomonadaceae; genus Proteiniphilum. The sequence continues at coordinate 592,765 of JBFLFV010000001.1, read as the reverse complement.
CGAGCTACGCTTAATAGAAGCAAGAATCCCGCATTCGATCATTGTGATGCCTCCTATTTTCTTGCTTACCGAGACGGAAAGGTAGTTGGGCGAATTTGCGTTATTATAAACTTTAAATCAAACGAAACTTGGAATCAAAAGCATGCTCGTTTTGGTTTTGTAGATTTTATAGATGATAAAGATGTTGCAGATGCTCTTTTTGGTGCCGCTGAAAGCTGGGCACGTTCAAGAGGAATGGAGAAAATTCATGGTCCGCTTGGATTTACGGATATGGATCATCAAGGAATGCTAATAGAAGGCTTTGATAGACTGGGGACAATGGCTACTATATATAACTATCCTTATTACTCCGAACATATGGAGAGAATGGATTATATCAAGGATAAGGATTGGATTGAATTTTTAATTCAAATACCGGATGAGGTCCCAGAACGTTTTTCAAGAATGGGGGAGGTTATTAAGCGTCGTTTTGGACTTACTGTAAAACATTTTGATAGGAAAAAGGAAGTTTATCAATATGCTAGAGATATTTTTATACTTATAAATAAGGCTTATAAAGATCTTTACGGTTTTGTAGAGTTGAGCGACAGACAGATAGATTATTATGTGGATATGTATATCCCGATGATACGTTTGGAGTTTGTAACCATGGTGCTCAGGCAAACAGACAACAAGCTTGTTGGAGTAGGGATAGGTATTCCAAGTATGTCAGATGCACTAAGAAAAGCAAGAGGAAGATTTTTACCCAATGGTTGGTATCATCTGTATAAAGCCTTAAAAGGCAAGGGAGGCAGTAAGGTTTTGGACTTACTACTTATTGCTGTTGATCCTGAATATCAGGGTAAGGGTATTAATGCATTAATGTTTAATGAATTTATTCCTGCGGCAAATAAATTGGGTATGACAATGGCTGAAAGCAATGTTGAACTTGAAGATAATAGTAAAGTGCATTCTTTGTGGAACGGCATGGATGTGGAACAACATAAAAGGCGAAGAGCCTTTATAAAAAATCTATAGAGGAGAGTAAAGTGAGCGAACAAGAAAAAGAACTACAAGTATTACAAGATAATTATCAGGAAGAAAATATAGTTACACTAGAGTGGAAGGAACATATAAGACGCCGTCCCGGGATGTATATTGGAAAGCTGGGTGATGGTTCATCCGGCGATGATGGTATATATGTTTTACTCAAAGAAGTTCTCGATAACTCGATTGATGAATACATGATGGGTTTCGGGAAAACTATCGAGGTTGCAATTGAAAATAAAAGTGTATCAGTTCAAGACCATGGCAGGGGCGTACCTCTTGGTAAAGTTAAGGATGTGTGTTCTAAAATGAATACGGGAGCCAAATATGACTCCAAAGCTTTTAAGAAGTCGGTCGGACTAAATGGTGTTGGAATAAAGGCCGTGAACGCTCTTTCTTCAGAATTTGTTATGGTGAGCTCTCGTGATGGTCAATCAAAGACTGTTTCATTTAGTCAAGGTAATGTTCTTGAAGATAGCGATTTAGAAAAGTCGAAAAGTCCAAATGGGACGCTAGTAAAATTTATTCCTGATTCGGAAATATTTGGTGAATATCACTATCGTGAAGAGCATATTGAGCCATTGCTAAAGAACTATGTTTTTCTTAATATTGGCTTAACTATTGACTTCAACGGGAAAAAATACACTTCCAAGAATGGACTCGTTGATCTTTTAAATGAAAATCTCACATCAGAAGAGCTGTATCCAATCATTCATCTTTTTGGAAATGATATTGAGGTTGCAATTACACATACTAGTCAGTACGGTGAAGAGTATTATTCATTCGTTAACGGACAGCATACAACTCAAGGAGGTACTCACCTTGCTGCTTTTCGTGAAGCAACGGCCAGGGTTATGAAAGAATTTTTTGCTAAAAACTTTGAATACTCTGATATCAGAAATGGTATAGTTGCAGCGATAAGCATAAAGGTTGAAGAACCGGTTTTTGAATCTCAAACTAAAACTAAGTTAGGTTCGAAAGAGATGGAGCCTAATGGTGTTACTATAAATAAATATATAAACGACTTTCTTAAAAAGGAGCTGGATAATTTTCTTCATAAAAATCCTGATACTGTCGAAATTCTTCAAAAGAAGATTCAGGAGTCCGAAAAAGAACGCAAAGCAATTGCAGGTGTTACAAAACTAGCAAGGGATAGAGCAAAGAAAGCAAATCTACATAATAAAAAGTTGCGCGATTGTAGAATTCACTACAATGATGCAAAAGGTGACCAACGAGAAGAAACATGCATTTTTATTACCGAAGGAGATTCCGCTAGTGGGTCAATCACTAAAAGTAGAAACCCAAATCTTCAGGCAGTATTCAGTTTGCGAGGAAAACCGTTAAATAGTTTTGGATTGACCAAAAAGATTGTTTACGAAAATGAGGAGTTTAATCTTCTTCAAGCAGCTCTAAATATTGAGGACGGAATGGACGGATTACGCTATAATAAGGTTATTATTGCCACTGATGCTGATACAGATGGGATGCACATTCGTTTGCTTCTTCTGACATTTTTCTTGCAATTCTTTCCTGATTTGATTAAAAAAGGTCATGTTTATATCTTTCAAACCCCTCTTTTTAGAGTTAGAAATAAAAAGAAAACTAGATACTGTTACTCTGAAGAGGAGCGACTGAGTGCTATTGACGAACTTGGCCCCAATCCCGAAATTACTCGCTTTAAAGGTTTAGGTGAGATTTCACCTGATGAGTTTAGGAATTTTATAGGAGAAGATATTCGCTTAGATAAGGTGACAATGAAAAAAGAGGACCTTTTGAAAGAGTTACTTGAATTCTATATGGGTAAGAATACACCTGAACGTCAGGAGTTTATTATTGACAACCTAGTGGTTGAAGAAGATGTTGCATAATTATCTTATTTAACTAAATGACTTCTAATTCTGAATTTACAAATAACCAATCTCAGGAAAATAATAGAATTGCACTATTTCCTGGTACATTTGATCCTTTTACAATTGGTCACGAATCTCTCGTACGACGTGGATTGATGTTAATGGATGAAATAGTGATTGCAATAGGCGTCAATGAAGCAAAAAAATCCTTTTTTACACTCGAAAAACGGCTTGAAATGATTAGAGGATTATATAAAAATGAGCCCAGAGTGAGAGTGGAGAGCTATAATAAACTGACAATAAATTTTGCCGAAGAGGTAGGAGCACGTTATATCTTGCGAGGTATCAGATCTGTAATCGATTTTGAATATGAAAAAACCATTGCAGATATGAATCGAACTATTTCAGGAATTGAAACGTTTGTATTATTCACTGAACCGGCTTTGACGCATATTAGCTCGTCTCATGTAAGGGAGTTGTTAAGATATGGTCATGACGTGAGCAGTTTTATTCCAAAAGGTATAGATTATACAAATTTACTAACCTAAATTTTATTAGTAAATATTTAACCCCTAATAATATAAAATGCAAAATAAAATAATTGGAGTTTTGCTAGGTGTGTTCCTGTTGTCGGGAAATACCTTTGCACAATTTAGACCGAGTCCCGAGGGATTAAAACTAGAACGTACTCTTCAACTAATTAATGGTTTATATGTAGATGATGTAGACTCTAAAGAGATTACTGAATCTGCTATTCGAGCTATGCTGAGAGAGCTGGACCCACACTCTACATACTTGAATGAAGAGGAGGTGAAAGCTATGAATGAGCCACTTCAGGGTAATTTTGATGGGATTGGAATCTCTTTCAATATGCTAATAGACACTCTGTATGTTATGGAGGTTATATCAGGTGGCCCATCGCAAAAAGTTGGAATATTGCCGGGAGATAAAATCATTTATGTTGATGGGAAACTTATCGCAGGGGTAAAAATGAATAACCGCGAAGTTATCAGTATGCTAAGAGGCCCTAAAGGAACAACTGTAAAAGTAAAGATACTAAGACGTGGTGTACCTGAACTAATTGAGTTTCGAATTATAAGAGATAAAATTCCAATTACCAGTATTGATGCATCGTATATGGTTACTAACGATGTTGGCTATATAAGGTTAAGTCGTTTTGGAATTACTTCTGCAGATGAGTTTAAAAAAGCGGAAAGAAATTTACGTTCTCAAGGAATGAAGCATTTGCTTCTAGATCTTACAGATAATGGAGGAGGGATATTACAAACAGCAAATGAAATTGCAGATGAATTTCTGAGTGATGGAAAGTTGATTGTATATACTGAAGGAAAAAATCAACCAAGATATACAATGAATGCTACCGGAACAGACGAATTAAATGGAGGTAAACTCGTAGTATTGGTAAACGGTGCTTCTGCCTCAGCAAGTGAAATACTTGCAGGAGCTGTGCAGGACTGGGATAGGGGAATTGTAGTTGGTCGACGCACTTTTGGCAAGGGTTTGGTACAGAGACAACTTCCCTTACCTGATGGAACCATGATTAGACTTACAGTAGCTCGTTATTATACACCATCTGGACGGAGCATACAAAAACCGTATGAAGATGGTGATATTGATGCTTACAATCAGGATTTTATAAATAGATATAATAAAGGTGAGCTGTTTGACGCCGATAGTATACATTTTCCTGATTCGTTGAAATATAAAACATTGATAAACGAACGTACTGTTTATGGAGGTGGAGGAATAATGCCCGACTATTTTGTTCCTATGGATACAACATCCGGTACAATGTTTCATAGTACGCTTAGTGCTCGTCAAGTGTTAAACAGAACAGCCATTTATGAAGTTGACAACAACCGTGCACAATTATTGGAAAATTATCCTGACGTGATTTCATTTAAAGAAAACTATAAAGTTTCGGACATTTTACTGGAAAAGTTGAAAATTTTAGCAAAAGAGGTTGATGTTGAGTGGAACGAAGAGGATTTTGAAAAATCACGTAACTTAATGTTTATACAATTAAAAGCATTAATAGCTAGCAGCCTTTATGATTCATCTTCGTTCTATCAAATAATCAATGATGTGAATGATATTTACAAAGAAGGACTAAAAATCATAACTGACGAAAAGCGTTATATTGGGCTACTTAATGATGTTGAAAGTAATATTACATCTCATTAATTAGATTTTCCAGATATAAATTTAAATATTCTGCATTCTAAATTTAATCATGAATAATTGATCTGAAATATGAACTTTGATTATAGCAAATTGATAGTTAGAGAGGGGAGTAAAATAAATTTAAATAATATTCCTACGCTCGAAGATGGTGGATTTAGCAAGAAGACAGCTAAGAAAGAGATTAAACAAAACATCAAAGAACTTAAAAAGTTTCAGGAATTGTTTTATGCCGACGACAGGTATTCGCTGCTTATAATACTTCAGGCACGAGATGCTGCAGGTAAAGATGGAGTGATCAGGCATGTTATGTCTGGTATTAACCCTCAAGGTTGCAGGGTGCATAGTTTTAAAACACCTACAAAGAATGAGTTGGAACATGATTATTTTTGGCGACATTATGCAGCATTGCCACAAAGAGGAATGATTGAGATTTTTAATCGTTCTCACTATGAGAATGTCTTGGCCACTAAGGTAAATCCACAATGGATTCTCAACGAACGCATTCCTGGATATGGTTCAGTGGAAAATATTGATCAAAATTTTTGGGATAGAAGATATGAAAGCATAAATGCAATCGAGAAACATCTGTATCAAAATGGGATGAGGATATTGAAATTTTTTCTGAATGTATCTAAAGAAGAGCAAAAAGAACGTTTATTAGCACGTATAGATGATCGCAACAAGAACTGGAAATTTAGTTCTGCCGATTTGCATGCTCGTTCTCAGTGGGATGCTTATAGTAGAGCATTTGAAGAAATGTTGGAGAAGACTTCAAAGAGTTATGCACCATGGTTTGTAATACCGGCAGATAAAAAGTTTTTTGCTAGAGTTGCTGTTGGAGATATTATTCTAGAGTTGTTTAAGTCACTTGATCTACATTACCCAACTGCAGAATCTCCCGAAATGCTAGAGAGGTCAAGAGCTCAGCTTATAAATGAATAAGTAGTTCCTACTTATGAGTATCGTTGGCTGGTTTAGACAAAGGATCGCTTAGATTTTTATTGTGTCTCTTTTCTTTAAAATGTACATCTAGTCTTGTTATAAGCCAAAAAAAACTGAATACTAATGCAACAAAAGTTATAGCTCCCCAGAACTCAATTGATTTATAAAACATTACACCTTGAAGATAGTATGCCGCAATTGATATAATTGCAATTATTCCATACATAGTACCAAATATTGAGCCCATATCTCTCAGAATGTTTCCGCTTTCTTTCCTGTTAGTATTATTATTTAAGTTTTTATCAGTAGTAAAAGCTTTCTCATAATTAATTTGATGCATAACTCTATGCTTCAAATTCTCGGGAGCTCGCATTTTTGTAGATGAAATCAACTGTTTAACTTTGTCATCCTCCTTTTGCTCTATATATTTTTTCATCATAATAATCATTTTATTATCCAGTTATCTGTAGTCCATAATTTGAAACAGCAATATCTCCGAAAAGTTTCCTTGCTCTAAAGAGTTTTACTTTTACGTTAGACTCATTTAATCCTGTAATCTTCGCAATCTCCTTTACTGGATTATCTTCCATGTAATAAAGTGTGAGTAAAAGAGCATCACCCTTGGGTAACTTCTGCATAATATCTGCTACAATCTCTTCTCGTTCTGTATCTTCAATCTCTTTTTCTAAGTTATTTATACCCACATGCAAACCTTCTTCAATTGCCGTTTCACGTGAGGATAGCCACATTTGCGATTTCGAAGAAGTTACTGCTGTATTATAAACAATGCGATAGAGCCAAGTCGAGAACTTGCTTTCTGCCCTGAAGCTTCGTAAGTTTTTGTAAGCTTTCACAAAACTATCCTGCACAACATCTTCCGCATCTTGCATGTTGCCGCATATCCTATATGCAATAGTGATTGCCATATCCTGATATGAATCAACAAAGTGTGAGAATGCGGAAGTGTTGCCTGATAAAACCTGTTGAACTAGCTGATTCTCGTTCATCGCAATATCTATTCCGGATCAAGTTCTTCTTTTTGATACTTATTTGGTATTTTTTGAGATATTATAAAGTAAATAAGATAACCCACACCCATAAAGAATACAACGGTTGAGCCGGTTATCCAAAACTCATTACCTTGTCCGATAACTAAATATTCAGAGCATAGGAATCCTACAATTATTCCAATTCCAATAGCAACTAAAAGTATACCGTTTCTAAGTGCAACAAATCTGTTGGGAGTTGCTTTTCTTTTGGGATTATCAGGAGGTATTATACCTTGATTAATTAGCCCCATCCGTTCTTCGTTTCTAGTTTTCATCCACCGCAGTCCTAAGACCATACCTGCGACTATTGGTAATCCTATTGTGCATATTATTGCTAATAAAGGAATTATATCTACAGCCATAATTTATAAGTTTTAAATGTGATTATTATTAGTCTACATCAATAGGACTTCTTCAAATATAATTTGGTTACAAAAAAAGTGATTTATTTTTATTATATCTTTTATGTTTGTATGCTAAACCACAAGCACATTAATAATTTAGCATATTATATATCCTCTAACCGATCTAAATACCATCTTATTATTATTTTTTTTTAAAGAGAGCTCTATTTAAAATGCTTGCTGGAAGATACCGGTTATTTTGACAAGCAAATTAAGTAATAATTGTCAATATGTACAAGTTGATCTGTAGTATATAATCAAAAAAGTCATCCTGCTAAAAAGAGCAGGATGACTAAAAATCACTTCGTTTTCATAATCAGCTTTAAACTCTACTTTTGTTTAAGCAAATCACGAATTTCTGTAAGTAATGTTTCTTCTTTAGTTGGTTCCGGTGGAGCTGCAGGTGCCGACTCTTCTTCTTTTTTGCGTTTCAGTTGATTCATTCCTTTGATGACGAAGAAAATGGAAGTGCCAATAATTAGAAAGTCTACTATAGCCTGAATAAATGCACCATAATTCCAAGTAATTGCAGGAGTAATCACTTCAGAACCCTCCATAACTGCTTGTTTAAGTACTAAATTAAGCTCTGTAAATTTGCTGTCTCCTAACAAAAATGCAATAGGAGGCATAAGGATGTCATTCACGAAAGATGTTACAATCTTTCCGAATGCACCTCCAATTACTATACCAACGGCCATGTCAACAACACTGCCGCGCATAAGGAATTCTTTTAGTTCTGTTTTAAATGACATATTTTTTTTGATTAATAAATTTAATACTCACCAGCAAAGAAAGAAAAAAATATTTAAATAAAGCTTCTTAATTGAAAATTAATGAAAAATCTCTGCAATCATACAGCGTGCCGATCCACCTCCATTAGTTTCAATTGTTTTTAGTTCGGATGAAACAATTTGATTATATGTAGAAATAATATTCTCTTGAGTTGGAGTGAGAGATTCTCTTGCAGATGTTGACATTACCATAAGAGGATGGCCGCTGCGACTTTTTATCTCAATCATGTTTCCTGTAAAATTTGCAACCTGTTCTAATGAAATTTCAACAATTATTTTTCCTGTTGATTTTAATTTGGAGATTACTTTTTGACGGTCATTTTCATTTTTTATAGCTTCTAGGCAAATAACTGCAACCTGTGTTCCAACCTCCATCATTACATTGGTGTGATATATAGGTTGATTATTAATGTCGAATGCATCAAAAACAACAGCATCATAGCTCATTTTTGCACAGAAGTCAGATAAAACCTTTTCAGATGTCCTTTGTGAACGGCAACAATAAGCTATTCTCTTATCACGATCGAAAATCATACTTCCAGTACCTTCCAAAAATTCATTTTTCTCTTCCCATTGTGTTAGGTCAATAATCTTACGGTGATCCATTTTCCTTAAAAGCAGATCAATAACTGCTTGTTTCCTTTCTAGCCTTCGGTTTGAGGCAAACATTGGATATAAAACCAATTCGCCTGAAATATGAGATGAGAACCAATTGTTAGGGAAAATTGAGTCAGGTGTCCATGGGTCAGCACTGTCTTGAACAATAGTTACGTCTACATCTTTAGCCCGCAACAGTTTCACGAATGAGTCAAATTCCGCAAGTGCATTTTCAGCAACTGCTTCTGCTTCAGAACCCAAGTTTTGCTGGAAATAATTATTATGAGCCGTCTCTTCATTAAATGCAAATCGTGCCGGTCTCACCATTAGTACCTTTGAGGTTGTTTGCATATCAATTTTATATTTCAGTTATAAAGAAATCAGGTTTCGAATTTAAAATTAAATAGAATAACACCTAGGCTATTCTAATGACTTAATAGAATCAGATATAATTTTGATTGCTTCTCTCAACTCTTCTTCTGTAATATTTAATGGAGGAGCAAAACGTATTATATCACCATGAGTTGGCTTTGCAAGTAGGCCGTTTTCAGCCATTTTCAGACAAACATCCCATGCCTCCTTGCCGTTATGAGGCTCTATTACTATAGCATTTAACAGGCCTTTTCCTCTTACTACTTTGATATATGGGCTATCAATCTTCTTCATTTCACTCCGAAAAATTTCTCCCAAATATTGAGCGTTTTCTGCAAGATTTTCTTCTTGTACTACTTCTAATGCTGCTTTTGCCACTTTACATGCCAACGGGAAGCCACCAAATGTTGATCCATGCTGCCCCGGTTTAATTGTGAGCATTATTTCATCATCAGCCAATACCGCTGAAACAGGTAGTACTCCACCGGAAATAGCTTTACCGAGAATTACTATATCGGGGCGTACATTTTCATGTTCGCAACATAGTAGTTTACCTGTTCTAGCTATACCTGTCTGAACCTCATCAGCAATAAATAGAACATTATGCTTTTTACATAACTCATAGCATGTTTTTAGGTATCCTTCATCGGGAACATAAACTCCGGCTTCACCCTGAATGGGCTCCACAAGGAAACCGGCAACAAACTCTCCTTTCTCTTCAAGAAAAGCTGAAAGAGCATTCGTATCATTGTATGGTATTACCTCTATTCCCGGTGTATATGGTCCATAATCAGCACGTGCATCGGGATCAGTCGAAATAGATACAATAGTAATAGTTCTTCCATGAAAATTTCCCTCACAAGCCAAAATAATGGCTTTGTTTTCTGGAATACCTTTCTTAAGATAACCCCATTTACGAGCTAATTTAATTGCAGTTTCAACCCCTTCTGCACCTGTGTTCATAGGCAATACCTTGTCATACCCAAAATATTCATGAATAAATTTTTCGTATGGACCAAGTGCGTCATTGTAAAAGGCTCTAGATGTTAAGCAAAGTGTTTCTGCTTGTTCTTTAAGGGCATTCACAATTTTTGGATGGCAGTGACCTTGATTTACTGCAGAGTATGCTGAAAGGAAATCATAGTATTTTTTATCGTCAACATCCCAAACATAACACCCTTCTCCTCTTGAAAGGACAACTGGTAGTGGGCTGTAGTTGTGTGCTCCATACTTCTCTTCCAGGTCAATATAAAATTTGGATTTAGCAGATACAGTCATAAAGTTTTATTTTTAAAAGTTCATTATTTCATTAGCATTATAGATAGATTACAAGCGCTAAGTAGTAATAGGTATGCGTTTACTACAAAAATACACTTTTTATCTATTAAAAAGAATAATTCAGATGAAAGATTGTGAGTTACTTCGGAAATTCATAAATTTGTCATGTATATGATAAAGTGTTGGCATAGCTTGTAATAAATGGCATATAAAGCACATTTTCTATGGGTCGACGATGAAATCGACCTTTTAATCCCTCATATGCTTTTTCTAAAAGAAAAAGGATATGAAACGGACTTTGCTAATAATGGGCGTGATGCCATTGCAATGTGTCAATCTAAAGCTTATGATATAATTTTTCTTGATGAGCATATGCCCGGACTGTCAGGGCTAAATACGCTATCAAAGCTAAAAGAAACTTCTCCAACTGTTCCTGTAGTTATGATAACTAAAAGTGAAGATGAGGGTATAATGAATAAGGCTATTGGAAAAAAAATCTCTGATTATTTAATTAAACCGGTAAACCCTAATCAAATACTTTTAGCAATTAAGAAAATTCTTGAAAAAGAACAGCTTATTAGTGAAACTACAACATTAAATTACAGAGAAGAATACAATAAGCTCAACTTAGAAATAAACAATTGCAGATCTATTGATGATTGGAGGAGGTTGTACAGAAAGTTGATTTATTGGGAGATAGAGCTGGAGCAGTCGGGGTTTATATTAAAAGAATTCCCGGAAATGCAGAAAAATGAGGCAAATATTTTATTTGCAAAGTTTGTCAAGAATAATTACAAAACCTGGGTGTCAAGAATAGGTAATCCAACTGATAAAGATAGAGAGCAACCCATAATGAGTCCCAATATTTTTGAAAGGTATGTTTATCCTATGCTGGATAGTAATGAAAAGTTGTTTTTTATACTTATAGACAATTTTAGACTCGACCAGTGGGAGGTAATAAAAGGAGTCTTTCAAGAGCTTTTTACTTATAAAGAAGATCTATATTTTAGTATTTTGCCAACTGCAACACCATATGCACGTAATAGTCTCTTTTCCGGTATGATGCCTAAACAATTAGCTGATGATTTTCCTGAAATGTGGGTAAGTGAATCAGAAGATGTAGGGAAGAATGATTTTGAAGATCAATTAATAAAGATTCAATTATCTAACGCTGAAAGAGATACTGCGTTTTCTTATAATAAAATAAATACTAACAAAGAGCTTGATAGGATTACCGAAAGGTTTCAGGAATATGAAAATAATCAATTAAATGTTTTGGTTTTCAATTTTATTGATATGCTATCTCACAGCAGAACAGAATCCAAAATGTTAAGTGAACTAATATTTAATGAATCCTCATTCCGTAAACTCACACTATCATGGTTTCAAAACTCTTCATTTCAAAACTTGCTCAGGTTAATTTCTCAAAAAGGCTTTAAAGCAATTGTTACTTCCGATCATGGATCAATCAGAGTAAAAAATGGAGTTAAAATTGTTGGTGATAAAGGAACAAATAACAACTTGAGATATAAATTGGGCAAGAGTCTGGGATATGATCCCAAAAAGGTGTTTGAAATAATTCATCCCGAAAACTATGGTCTACCATCACCAAACATGAGTACAAGATATATATTTGCACAGAATAGAGACTTCTTTATTTATCCTAACAATTATAATTACTTTATTTCGATTTACGAGAACAGCTTTCAGCATGGAGGGATATCAATGGAGGAGATGATGTTACCAATTATATCATTGAGCCCTAAATAAGTAATAAAACATTTCATGAAAATATTAATTCAGGGAGTAAATAGTATCAGGACAGCTGCACGAGATTTTATAAAACAAATAGAAGAGAACAAGGTGTTCGCTTTTTATGGAGCAATGGGTTCCGGTAAAACTACTTTTATCAAAGCAATATGTGAAGAGATGGGTGTAACTGGAACCGTTTCAAGTCCCACATTTGCAATCATCAATGAATATAAAAACAAAAATGGATCGTCAATATTTCATTTTGATTTTTATCGTATAAATAAACTTGAAGAAGTTTATGATTTCGGATATGAAGATTATTTTTATAGTGGAAACATCTGTTTTATAGAATGGCCTGAACTTATAGAATCCATATTGCCCGAAGACACCGTTAGAATTGCTATTGAAGAGCTGGCTGATGGTACCCGAATTGTTTATAGTAAGTAAATGATTTATTTTTTTGATTAAACTAAATTAAAGACAAACACTCTTTATAAATAATCTGAATGAAACTCATAAAATTATAGAATGCAAAAGATATCATATAATATTAAATCAATTAATAAATGTATTAAAAGGACATTTATAGTTTCGCTAATTATGCTTGTTTCCCTATCATCATTTTCGCAAGTAGATACTGACCGAGTAATGATAATTGGTAGGAATGCACTATATTTTGAAGATTATGTGCTGGCAATCCAATATTTCAACCAAGCAATTTCAGCTAAACCCTATTTGGCAGAGCCATATTATTTTAGGGCAGTTTCAAAATTTATGCTTGATGATTTTAAAGGTGCCGAAGAAGATGCAACAGAGTGTTTAAATCGAAATCCATATTATACTTCTGCATATCAGTTGAGAGGGGCTTCTCGTCAAAATCAAGAGAATTATGAGCTTGCGGCAGTTGACTATCAGCGTAGTTTAGAGTTCTTCCCTGAAGACAGAATTACACTGGTGAATATGGGAATAGTTAATATCGAAATGGAGCAATATGATATTGCGGAAAAGTTTTTTGATGTGCTTTTAAATCGTTATACCGACTACACACCGGGTTATCTGGCCCGCTCACATATGTATCTGCAAATGAAAGATACAACTAATGCATTGAATGATTTAAACTACGCTATTGAAATTGACCCCTACACTTCACAATCATTTTCTGCAAGAGGGTTACTCTATTTTCAAAAAGGAGAGTATAATAATGCACTAGCTGATTTAGATGAAGCTATTAGACTAGATCCCTATTTTGAGGGAAATTATATAAATCGAGGATTGGTTAAATATTACCTGAACGATTTGCGCGGTGCGATGGCTGACTATGATACAGTTATTGGAATGGATGAAAAAAATCTGATAGCCAGATTTAATAGAGGGCTACTTAGAGCGCAAGTGGCTGATAATAACAGGGCTATAAGAGATTTTGATAAGGTGATTGAGCTTCAGCCTGATAATACAATTGCATATTTGAATAGGGCATTGCTCAATAGTGAGATAGGAAATTTAGATGGTGCAATTGCGGATATTAATTTGGTTTTAGATACTCACCCTGATTTCTTTACAGGATATTATTTGCGATCGCAATTAAAACGTGAGTTAAATGATTTAAGGGGCGCAGAAAGTGATTTTGCGATTGCACGTAGTATCGAATCAAATGCCCATTCATCAGCAGTATCAAGTTCTGAGGTTTTACCCATATCTAAGGATAGCGAAGAAAAGAAGGCAACAAGAGACCAGACAGATCAAGATATCGAAAAGTTTAGCCTACTGGTTACTGCAGGTGATGAAGATAAAAGATCAAGTCAATATCAGCGCCAAAGCAGGGGACGAGTACAAAATATTAATGCACCTGTTGAATTAGAGAGTAAGTTTGTACCCACATATTACGAAAGTGGATATGAGGTAATTCGTCCTATTTATTTTTCAGAAACAGTCGAAAAGTCAAACAGAGAACTTGGATTGAACTGGATTTTAAAAGTTACAAACAATGAAGCAGCGTTGAATGAAGTACAAATACAGTCGCATTTCCGTTCAACTTATCATTATTCGGGTGAAATTGAATCAGATCCCGATAATTTAAATCTATATTTTGCAAGAGGAATGGACTATATGCACATTCAGGACTATGAAAGTGCGCTTAAAGATATGGATAAGGTAATCGATATAAACCCCAACTTACTGATAGCTTATTTTGTTCGTGCAATAATTAGAACCAAACAATTGGAATATGACTCTCAATTGTCTGGAGAAAGCACTTTTTCATCAATAAGCAAAGAGTTGGGAGTTACAATTCGCGGTGATGCTAAAGGATCTGTAAGACTACCCGAGATCTCAGTTAGGTCAGTGTATTATGAAGAGGTAATAAAAGAGTATGAGAAGATATTAAAACTTGATCCTGATTTTATTTATGCCTACTACAATAGAGCAGAAATTTATACAATCGAAAAAGATTTTCGCGCTGCCATTGCCGACTACACAAAAGCAATTGAATTAGAGCCTCAGTTTGCAGAGGCCTATTTTAATAGAGGTATTTCAAGATTGTCGATAGGTGAAACAGCTGACGGATTGGATGACCTGAGAAAGTCCGGAGAATTAGGGATTGTACAGTCCTACAGTATAATTAAGAGAATGCAATAATATTTTTCTTTCAAAAAAACTATATCATCAATCACAAAATCACTACATTTGCATTCATAATTTTAAAAAGGTATATTAAGATAAGTGAGCATGATTAAAATTACATTTCCTGATTCATCTGTAAGGGAATATAAAAAAGGGATTACAGGATTAGAAATCGCAGAAAGCATTAGTAGAAGATTAGCACAAGATGCTCTTTCTATAAGTGTAAACGACGAAATATGGGACTTAACACGTTCTATAACCTCCGATGCAAAAGTGAATTTGCTAAAGTGGGAAGATGAAGAAGGCAAACATGCCTACTGGCACTCTTCCGCACACCTTATGGCAGAAGCTTTGCAGGAGCTATATCCCGGGATTAAATTTGGAATTGGCCCTGCAATCGAAAACGGTTTTTATTATGATGTAGACCCTGGAGAAGGAGTGGTAATCAAAGAAGCTGACTTCCCTGCTATCGAAAAGAAAATGATGGATTTGATAGCAGCTAAAGAGGAAATTAAACGTGAAAGTATCTCAAAAAATGAAGCAGTAGAAATGTTTGCTAAGCGTTATGAACATTATAAAGTAGAGCTCATTAATGAGCTTGAAGATGGTACAATCACTATTTATACTCAGGGAAATTTCACAGATTTATGTAAAGGTCCTCATTTGCCCAACACATCCTACATAAAAGCAGTAAAAATATTATCATCTGCCGGAGCCTATTGGCGTGGTGATGAGAAAAGACCTCAATTAACTCGTTTATATGGGATTACATTCCCGAAGAAGAAAATGCTGGACGAGTATCTTGTTTTGCTTGAAGAGGCTAAAAAACGAGATCACCGCAAAATCGGTAAAGAATTGCAGCTCTTTCATTTTTCACAAACAGTTGGACAAGGACTCCCTCTTTGGTTGCCAAAAGGCACACAGTTAAGACTACGTCTGGAAGATTTTCTTAAAAAGATTCAACGCGAGTTTGATTATGAACAGGTAATTACACCGCATATAGGTCACAAACAACTATATGTAACATCGGGGCATTATGCAAAGTATGGTGAAGATTCATTTCAACCAATAAAAACTCCCGAAGAAGGAGAGGAATTTCTGCTTAAGCCTATGAATTGTCCGCATCATTGCGAGATTTATAAAGCTTTTCCCCGCTCATACAAAGATTTGCCATACAGATTAGCAGAATTTGGAACAGTATATCGCTATGAGAAGAGTGGCGAGCTTCATGGTTTAACTAGAGTTAGAGGTTTTACTCAAGATGATGCACATATATTTTGTACACCTGATCAGGTTAAAGATGAATTCCTTAAGGTAGTTGATATTATTTTTATTATCTTTAACGCCTTAGATTTCAAAAATTTTGAAGCACAGATATCTCTTAGAGATCCTAATAACAAAGAAAAATATATAGGCTCTGACGAAAATTGGGAAAAAGCAGAGCGCGCCATTATTGAGGCATGTGAAGAAAAAGGTTTGAAAACAAAGGTAGAGCTTGGTGAAGCAGCGTTTTACGGCCCTAAACTTGATTTCATGGTAAAGGATGCACTTGGAAGACGTTGGCAGCTAGGAACAATTCAAGTTGACTATAACCTTCCTGAGCGTTTTGAGTTAGAGTATACAGGTGCAGATAATCAGAAGCATCGCCCTGTTATGATTCATAGAGCTCCATTTGGTTCAATGGAAAGGTTTGTGGCTCTTCTAATAGAGCATACTGCAGGTAAATTTCCTCTATGGTTGGCTCCAACTCAAGCAGTTGTACTTCCTGTAAGTGAAAAGTTCAACGATTATGCTTATAGTGTTGTCAAAGAGTTAAAGAGGTTTGATATTAGAGCTGAGGTTGATGATAGAAACGAGAAAGTAGGAAAGAAAATACGCGATAATGAGCTTAAAAGAATACCATACTTGTTAATTGTTGGAGAGAAAGAGTCAGAAAATGAGGATGTTTCGGTAAGAAAACAGGGTGGAGAAGTTAAAGGTACAGTAAAATTAAGTACATTTGCGGTAGATATTCAAAATGAGGTGGAAGAAATGATTAATGCCGGAAGAAGCGGCTTAAAAGTGTCCAAATAACAATAGTAAGAAGAAAAATTAATAACAAAAAGAAAAAGTATCAGTATCTGAATGAGAAAAAACTCAAAAGAACAGCATCGAATTAATGAGCGCATACGAGTGCCGGAGGTTCGGTTGGTAGGAGACAATGTAAGTGAAGGTGTATATTCTACAAGAGAAGCAATGCGAATAGCAGACGAATTAGACCTGGATCTGGTTGAAATTGCCCCTACAGCGAAACCACCAGTGTGCAAAATCGTAGATTATCAAAAGTTTGTATACCAACAAAAGAAAAAGTTAAAAGAGCAAAAAGCAAAAACTGTAAAAGTAGTTGTAAAAGAAATAAGATTTGGTCCACAAACTGATGATCATGATTACAACTTTAAACTAAAACATGCTAAAGGCTTCCTGAAAGATGGATCAAAAGTAAAAGCATTTGTTTTTTTTAGAGGACGTTCTATCCTATTCAAAGAGCAAGGTGAAGTATTGTTACTACGTTTTGCAAATGATCTGGAAGAATATGCAAAAGTGGAACATCTCCCAATAATGGAAGGTAAGCGCATGTCAATAATGTTATCCCCAAAAAAAGGAGCACCAGACCCTAAAAAGGATAAGGCTGATAAATAAAAATAGAGTCAAATAGTTGTGTAATGTAAATAAAATCATTACTTTTGCACACTTTTTCGTTCAATCTATATGATACGGAAAAGTAATTATAAATTATTCAAACATAAGTAGAGCAAAATGCCAAAAATGAAGACTAATTCCGGTGCCAAAAAGAGGTTCGCCCTTACCGGATCAGGAAAAATCAAGAGAAAGCATGCGTACAAGAGTCATATTCTGACTAAAAAGTCCAAAAAACGTAAGAGAAATCTTACTAAAACAGGTCTTGTTCACAAAGCTGACGAGAAGAATATCAAAACTCTTTTAGGATTGAGATAAAACTCATTGCTATTCTCTAAAACAGATTTATTAACAGGATGTATATGCACTAAAGGGTCTCTTTTTAAAGAGAACGCTATCATTCAAAACAAGTAACATTATGCCAAGATCAGTAAATCATGTTGCATCACGCAACAGAAGAAAAAAGGTTCTGAAATTAACTAGAGGCTATATAGGTGCCCGCAAGAATGTGTGGACAGTAGCCAAGAACACGTGGGAAAAAGGTCTTACATACGCCTATCGTGATCGAAAAAACAAGAAACGCAATTTCCGCTCATTATGGATACAGCGTATTAATGCAGCAGCACGCGAAAATGGTATGTCATATTCTCGTCTTATGGGTGCGCTTCACAAAAATAATATCGATATCAATCGTAAGGTTCTAGCCGACTTAGCAATGAACCATCCTGAAGCTTTTAAAGCTATTGTTGATAAAGTGAAATAAAGCTCAGATTAATGTTGATCAAGAATTTAAAGGGAGAATCTAAGTAAGGTTTTTCCTTTTTTTTAATTAAATGCTATGAGAACTAATACAATTAAAGAAAAAGAGCAAATAGAGAGTATTATAAAAGAGTGCGATACATGCTTCGTTGGAATTAGTGATGATAACGGTGTCCCATATGTACTGCCAATGAATTTTGGATATCAGGATGGGGTTATTTATCTTCACTCAGCACAGGAGGGTAAGTCAATATCTTTGATTGAGAAAAACCCAAATGTATGCATTACATTTTGCAATCAAACTAAACTGGTGTGGCAAAATTTAGAGGTAGCGTGCAGTTATCGTATGCGTGCCGGTAGTGTTATCTGTCACGGCCGGGTAGTATTTGAAGAGGATTATGATGAAAAAGTAAAAGCATTAGATATAACAATGAAGCAATACTCCGACAGAGAATTCACATACTCATCACCTGCAATTGTTAATGTCAAAATTTGGAAAGTTGCAATAGAAAAAGCAACGGCTAAAGAATTTGGAGCGCCGGTCGAGAAACCTGCAATATTGTGAACAGATAAATTAATTAAACTAACAGCCTGAGTAAATTGTTAGGTGTTTAACTTAAAATCACAATAAACTAATTTCAATAATGAAAAAGATTACAACAATTATAATTGGTCTGACATTATGTTTCAATCTTTCAGTATTCTCTCAGGAAAGTAATGAAACAGCAAAACCAATAGATTTGACCAAGCATACTTTTAAGGAAAAAGTTTATAACTACGAAGCAAACCCCGATGCATGGCTCTATATTGGTGACAAACCTGCTATTATTGATTTTCATGCCAACTGGTGTCTGCCGTGTAGAAAAACATCGCCAATACTCAAAGAACTCGCTGCTGAATATGGAGACGAGATTTATATTTATAAAATAAATGTAGATGACGAACCCGAATTAGCACATATGTTTGGTGCTAAAAGCATACCTATGTTCCTTTTCATTCCAATGGACGAAGTGCCTCAGGTTGGAGTAGGAGCACTGCCTAAAAAATCTTTTAAAGAGGTGATCGATAATTTTCTTTTAAAGTAAGATCAAGACGGTAATATTAAATACTTTGATCAAATACAAAAAATAGAGTAATTTGATAATAGTGAAAAGTAATAAACTCATTATACAATAAAATGATAACCAGTTTGCAGAACACATCTATAAAAAATATTGTCAAACTTTCTAAAAGCAGAGAGAGGCGAGAACAAAATCTTTTCATTATTGAAGGTGCTCGTGAGCTATCCCTTGCTTTACAAAGTAACTATCAAATAGAGGCAGTATATCTATACAAAGAAATGTTTGCAAAAACTAGATATCCGGATGTATTAGAAAATCTTTCGAGGGATATAATTTTTGAAATATCGCAGCCTGTTTTTGAAAAAATAGCCTACCGTGAAAATTCTGACGGAATAGTTGCATTAGCAAAACCTAAGCATCATAGACTAAACGATATCCCACTCTCAGAATATCCTTTTATAATTGTTTTGGAAGCAGTAGAAAAACCCGGTAACCTGGGAGCTGTCCTAAGAACTGCCGATGCTGCTGCAGTTGATGCTGTAATAATCTGCGATCCACTTGCAGACATTTATAACCCTAATACAATTCGCTCAGGTGTAGGAGGTGTCTTTACAGTTCAAACAGCAGTAAGCACATCAGAAGAAGCTTTTAACTGGTTGGAGAAGAATAAAATCAATATTTATGCAGCCGAACTTGAGGCGGCTGATTTTTATCACAAAAACGACTTCACACAGGCCACTGCTATTGTAATGGGAACTGAGGCAGAAGGATTGACAGACTTCTGGATTAAAAACGCAAAAAAGCGAATCAAAATCCCAATGAATGGAAAAATTGATTCGCTTAATATCTCTGTCTCTACTGCTATAATAACATTCGAAGCTATGCGTCAGAGAGGCTTCTAGTCAAAATCATACCCCCAAGTTTTTCCTTTATCTAGAGCAGGCACACCTCTAGTCATCCATATAGGAGCAGGTTCTCCTTTCAAGTAATGATCAAAGAACTGCTGCATACGAATTGATAAATCCTTAGTATTGCGACGATGTATTAAGTTGTGCCCCTCATTGTTGTATTGTAACATCCAAGCTGGTTTTCCATGTCTACGCATCGACATAAACAGCTCAATACCTTGATACCATGGAACGGCACCATCATTGTCATTATGCATTATCAATAATGGAGTTTCAATATTCTTTACAAAGAAAACCGGAGAGTTTTCGATATATAAATTAAGAGAATCGGTCATTGTAGCACCCAACCTAGACTGCGTCTGCTCATACTGATACTGTCTGCTTCTTCCTGACTCCCACCTAATGCCGCCATAAGCACTTGTCATATTTGAAACAGGTGCACCTGCACCGGCAGCTTTAAACATATTTGTTTGTGTAATAAGTTGAGCTACCTGATATCCACCCCAACTCTGACCTTGAATTGCCATATTGTCTTTATCTATCCAGCTAAAAGCTGAAAGTGCTTCTGCTCCCGAAACTACAGCATTATAGGCATCTCTTCCCGGATATCCAACTGTATAATGAATATCGGGTGTGAAAACTATATAACCGCGACTTACATAAAAAGGTATATTTATCGTTGATCTACTCGGAGCCGGCGTAAAATAAGAGTATAAATTATATGAATGCTGCTCGTAAAAGTATATCATTAACGGATACTTCTTTGTAGGATCAAAATCATCAGGTTTATATAGAATACCTTGTAATGGTATATCAGCATATGAGTTCCAGCTGAAAAGTTCTGCTGTTCCCCAGTTATAATTATTCATTTGAGGATTTATATCTGTAAGCTTTTGTGATGATTTCCAGTTGTTGTTTGTTACATATAAATCGGGGGAGGTATTAAAATTACTTTTTTGAAAAGTAAATACATCAGCCTCTTTTGCCTTTAAAAGTCCGGAAAATGTGTAACCATCCAACACTCTTTTTTGTAATGGATTACGTCCTTTCTGCTTCAATGTATAAAATCCTCTCTCCTTTGTCACATTATCAAATGCAGATAAAAGCAGTAATTCTTCAGGTTCAATAAATTGTTTCTCCCTATCAGTATTTATATATCTAAAAGAGATTGAGTCTGTTCTTCCTACATTAAGGGTTATGTTTTCTCCCTTAAGTTTACCTTTTGGATCAATCTTCCAAATATCAAACATATCATATATAAGGACATACTCATCATCTTTTCCCCACGATGCAATACCATATGCTCCGGGATAACGAGGTACATCATTTTTTTCATCCCAAAAGTTTACAGGAATACTTTCAGTCAAATTTGCAATTGCCCCATTACTGTTATCATATGCAAACCACTCACTAATGCTCGCATCCCACCACGAAATAAAGTTACCCGAAGGAGATAAAATTGGTCGACCATTCAGTGGTTTCGCAACTTCCTGTATACTATAGTCATTTAAATCCATGACCCATACATCATATCTTTGATTGAGATCCCATTGACTCTCAAGAAGATAAGGAATGTTTGACCATAACATTACATATCTGCCATTTCCCTCGTCTGAAAAGCTTGTAAATGGCATCTCCTCATTTGCAATTGGGATAAACTGGTTTTTATTATTAGGTAATACCATTCCGGTAAAAGTTCTTCGCTGCTCCCTTCTAAGCTCAGCAAGCTGTTGAGGTTGAATAAGTGGGTCTTGCCAATGCCAGATGTCTAATGATGCCATTTCAAACTCTACAATTGTGGTATCTTTAGGCTCTTTTTTAGGTGCAACACCAATAAAGATTCTCTCACCATTTTCACTAAAGGAGGGAGATGAGTTTTCATTAAAAATCCATCCTTTAGGTAAACCGCTTGCTGTTCTATCAGCTAAAACAATAGCAGAATCAGCTCCGTTTTTATAATACCGCAAATCGTAAACCTTTTGTTCTATTTTAGAGGTATCACTTGTAGTCAAATATACAAGTTGATTTCCCAACTCATCAAAAGTGAGCGATCTATACTCTATCTTTTCGTTTGAGATAATTTTTTGAGATCTGTTTTTCAGATCAATAAATTCAACACGTGTAAAGTCGGTAGTGTCTTTTTTATCAGGTTGAATCACAACAGCAAAGCTATTTCCATATTTATTAAACAGATTATTTTTGAAATTTCTAAAACTATCCTCTTTTTGCGTAAGTAGATTCCTTAAAATCAATAGATCTTTTTCTTTGGCATTATTTTTGCTTAATGTATCTATAGGTGGTTTTACTGTATATGCAATGTGAGTGGTAAATTCTTGTCCAACTTTATATGATTTTACTCCGGGTATTTTAACTAATGAGAAATTTGAGTTGTCAATAATCAGGAGCGAATCTTCCGGGAACGCATCTCTTTTCTTTTTATCGATAAGAGCTTGTCTGCGTTCTGCAAATGGAGCTTTTATTCTGGCAACAATCCATCTTCCGTCAGAAGAAAGATTGTAGTTTCTCACCCTTTCCACTTCAAGTGTTCTATTATTAACTCTA
Source organism: Fermentimonas sp. (assembly GCA_041859795.1). Taxonomy (GTDB): domain Bacteria; phylum Bacteroidota; class Bacteroidia; order Bacteroidales; family Dysgonomonadaceae; genus Proteiniphilum. The sequence goes on along the minus strand of JBFLFV010000001.1, from coordinate 569,914 downwards.
TTTTGTATAAATAGTGTTGTATCCCCCTCTTGTGGAGCGATAAGTGCACTTATTATTTTACCATCATTGCTAATACTGGCACCTTGGAGGCTTTTCCAACTATCATAAACAGAGTGATCAAGTGGCTGTTTTTGTGAATAGAGGAGTGATGAGAGAAATAAGAAATAAACTGACAAAAGACTGATTTTTTGCATAATTATTATTTTATCTATAAAGTTAGGCGTTGAGGTTTTTTACTGCCTGAATTTAAAAATTTGTGGGAAAAAGTTAATAGACAAAAATATAAAAAGTTTCTTTACTCAACAACATTCTTATAATGATTTTAGGAATATGGTTGTAAAACAAAGTTTTGAACCATATCTTAGTCAAAATGTTTAATTACTACCTGTTCAAAAGAAAGATAGGAGCTAAAAATTAAAATAAATATGACAACAGTCAATAGCTATAGTATACAACTAAAGAATAATATCTCATCAGCAAACAGCATAATTAATGATATAAATTCAGAAAATATAAAAGGTATTGAAAATATTGATTTTGATAATAAACAAAACTCACTTACAATATCAATTGAAAAAAAATATAGTGATGATGCCTCAGAAATACTTCAGGATATTATTTCAAATCTTCGCAAAAAAGGAGTAGAGGTTGTCAGTGAAAAAATTACACTGCCTGTCCTTAATATGACTTGTGCAGCTTGTGCATCAAGCTCACAAAATATACTATCCTTTGTACCCGGAGTAGTAAATGCTTCGGTAAATTACGGTAACGGGAAAGGTAATATAGAATATATACCATCAGTAGTTACTCCGGCTGAAATGAAATCGTCGCTTCAAGAGGTTGGCTATGACTTGCTAATTGATGATAAAGAAGCTTCGTACGAAAATGTTGAACAAATCAAAGTTAAGAACTACAAAAAGCTTAAGCGTCACACCATTTGGGCTATAATACTTGCTATTCCCCTCACATTAATTGGCATGGTGTTTATGAATGCTCCTTATGCCAATGAGGCAATGTTATTATTATCAACACCCATTCTATTTGTATTTGGAAGAAGGTTTTTTGTAGGAGCATGGAAGCAAGCAAAATATCGATCAGCCAACATGGACACACTGGTTGCACTGAGTACCGGTATAGCCTACCTCTTTAGTCTCTTCAACATGATTTATCCTGAATTCTGGGAAAAAAGAGGTTTAGAAGCACATGTATACTTTGAGGCAGCAGGTGTGATAATTGCTTTCATTTTACTTGGTAAGTTGATGGAAGCGCGTGCAACAGGAAGCACATCCGATGCAATAAAGAAATTGATGGGATTACAACCCTCATCAGTTGTAGTGTATCGTGATGACCAACCTATTGAAATACCTATAGAAGAAGTTGTAATCAATGATATAGTACTTGTCAAGCCGGGCGAAAAAATTGCGGTTGACGGTGAAGTTATTGTTGGCAGCTCATTTGTTGATGAGAGCATGATATCAGGCGAACCTATCCCTGTAGAAAAAAAACTCGGTGAAAAAGTATATGCAGGAACAATAAATCAGAAAGGGAGTTTTCGTTTTAGAGCACAAAAAGTAGGGAAAGACACACTACTTGCCCAGATAATTAAAATTGTTGATGAGGCGCAAGGGAGTAAAGCTCCTGTTCAAGGACTTGTAGATAAAATTGCATCTGTTTTTGTCCCTGTTGTAATTGGTATAGCATTGTTAAGTTTTATAATATGGTTAATATTTGGAGGCGAAACAGGGTTCGTGTATGGACTTATGGCTATGGTGACTGTACTTGTAATTGCTTGTCCGTGTGCACTGGGGCTGGCTACACCAACAGCAATAATGGTTGGTATAGGTAAAGGTGCCGAAGAGGGTATCCTCATTAAAGATGCCGAAAGTCTTGAAATGGCAAAGGAGATTGATGTAGTAGTACTTGATAAAACCGGTACTATTACGGAGGGGCGACCTCAAGTTGCAAATATCTTCTGGTCTTCCAAAGCTTTGCCAATTCACCGAGATATACTCTATAGCATTGAGCATCAGTCTGAACACCCACTGGCAGATGCTATCACTATTAATTTGAAAGAAAGCAGCACGCTTTTAGAAAATGTATCAGTACAACAAGTTAGTGGTAAAGGCATTGAAGGTAATTATGAAAATAAAACCTACTATATAGGCAATGAGCAATATATGGTTTCTAAGAATATTATAATTTCGTCCGAACTTCAACAGCAAATAGATAAAGAGCTGGAGCTAGCTCACACAATCTCAATAATGTCTGATGACAAAGAAGCATATGGAGTTGTAGGAATTACAGACAAGATGAAGCCAACATCAAAAGAAGCAATCAATACATTGAAAAGAATGGGTATTGATGTTGCAATATATACAGGAGATAATGAGAATGTTGCTACAGCACTTGCAGAAGAGCTAGGGGTTACAAACTACAAAGGAGGGGTGTTGCCTGAGCAAAAGGCTGATTTGGTAAAAGCAATGCAACAGCAAGGGAAGAAGGTAGCCATGGTTGGTGATGGAATAAATGATAGTGGTGCACTTGCACAAGCTGATGTTAGTATTGCAATGGGTGCCGGAAGCGATATAGCTATAGATGTTGCAAAAATGACAATTATATCATCCGATTTGAATAAAATACCAAAAGCAATACATCTATCACAGATAACTGTAAAAACTATTCGCCAAAATCTCTTTTGGGCATTTATTTACAACATTATTGGAATCCCAATAGCCGCAGGAATTCTTTATCCTATCATTGGGTTTATGCTAAATCCGATGATTGCAGGAGCTGCAATGGCACTTAGTTCAGTAAGTGTGGTCACAAATAGTCTTCGTCTAAAGACCAAGAGAATTTAGAAAACCACTGCTGCCGGCCTGTTTGACAGGATAGGTATTTTAAGCACCTGCTCAACATACTGGAAATAATAAAATAATTTATGGTTTAACTCAAAACCGTAATCCTCAAATGGTTCATATCCAATAATTGATTGAAAGAAAGAGCGTCTGCCCGGCTGCCCGGCATTATAGTTCCATGCAGATACATATTGTCGGTTCCACTCTTCATAATATTGTTGTGAACGATATCTTGCCGGTGAATCCTGAAGAGTATACCAAGATTCAAAGCCGACATCAAGTACAATTAGCTCGTATTCAACTGAATCTTCTTTGGTTGAAGAGTCTCTTTCGGCCATCTCTTTATCATTTGTTTCAATTTTAACCACTCCTTTTGGGCTTGAGCAGGATATCATTAATGAAACAGCTGCGAATAAAAATAAAAACTTCTTCATAACTATATTATTTAATTGCATATAAAAACAATGCTACCATTATAACAGCTGAGAGGAACTTTAGTCGTACCTAGTCCTTAGATAGCTTATATTTGAATAAGCTATCTAAGGAGTTGACATGGAGTTGATGTGGAGTTGCTAAGTAATATGTACTATAAATGTCAATTCGAAATAATATTAAAACATATCGTAGCTTGAAATAAGAAGTCCAACAACTTCTGAGTAGTTTTCCCTACCTGAGCTTATCTTGTTGCTTTTAAGGTATACATCATAAGCCTTGTTCTGAGCATTGGATAGAGTTTCGTTCCTTGCAGATAACCAATGCGCACGGTTTCGTTGCAAGTCAGCAATAATTTCGGGATTAATTGACTCTAAAATCAAATCAAACTCATCGGGTAGGAGGGCTCTAACATCATTTAGAAGATAATTTATTATTGATACATATGCACTATACCTAACTCTTTCGTCACTACTGTTGCTGCAAACAATAAATGCATAGAGGTTTGCTTCAGATTCTTTGGCAATCCCAAATTGATGTGCCATTTCATGAGCAAGAGTGAATGGGTAAGTAAAATTAAGACTGTAATTATTTACATGAATTTCATTAAAAAATGGGCCAAAATACCCTGATATTCCCATTTTTGTAAAAAGCGATTCAAATATCATTGATTTAACCCTCCTGTTACCATTAGGATATTGCAGTTGCAGCGAACTGTGAAGATTTCTGTAAGATGATTCAATCTCTTTGCTAATACCATATCTGTCCATTACGTCAAAGTCGACATACAAGCTATTTGCCTTATTTATAAAGTCAATTGCAAAATCTTTAAGTTCATCAGAATTATATTCTATCTTCTCTTGTTTACTTCTAGTATAAAAATCTTCTCTAAAGTATGATATCCCCCATGCAAAGTAAAACCAGGCAACAATAATTATAGAAAATAACATGGTGGAATATAGGAAGCCTGCAAAAGGTATCTTTGCGGTTATTGCTAAAACAATTAATCTTAAAATAAACAGGATTGCTAAAGTAATTGAGATATCATATATTGAAAATGGCAGCAAGCTTGATAATGATGAGAGCGCATTAGCAATAGTAGGGTAAACTGTTTTCATATACCACTCAGAAAGCTGTGGACTTCTACTAAAAATGAAAATAATCAGGAATATTAGTCCTGTAAATATCAGTAATCTTGTAAAGTCATTTTTCATTTCGCTCATATTCATAAACCTTAAATTCAAAATTAATCTTTTTACTATGATTATTGTGGAAAAACATTATATTTGTCACAACTAGATATCAAATTTAAAGAAATTAAATTTATAATTATTATGGAAACAATCAAATTCAAAACAAATATCAATTGTGGCAATTGCATTGCTAAAGTAACACCTTTTTTAGATAAAAAAGCTGAAATATTCACATGGAGTGTAGATATTGAAAGTCCGGACAAAATACTAACAGTTGAAACAGAGGAGTTGACAGCCCAAGATATTATTAAGATAGTAAGACGTACAGGTTTTGAGGCAGAACTGATTTAACGTGTGGGTTATAGATAAGATGTTATTAACCTTGTGGATAAAGGGTCCTTTTAAATAAGTTTTGTACGACTATTAAGTGTTTTTGACAGAGATGATATTAAATAAGAGATTTTGATTTAGGCTGCTTTACATGGTACCGGTATTTTCAATAATTCTAATTTCTACTATAGGCTGCGGTCCAAAGGAGTATGAAGATATTATATAATCTGACTATCCGGTTGAGATTTGGAATATGTTTGAGGTAAATGTTGATTTGTAAGAATAAATTTCAAATATATAGTTAAAAAGTGCAAATGTGTTGTTTTTTGTTTTTCTATAGCATAGATTTGCATCTTATTAATAGCAAAATTATGAATTCTCTTATAAATAGAAATTGGTGGCGCTACTTACAACTAAAAAAGTCGTAAGGAAGAGCAGCTGTATCTTATTATAAGTAAATAACAACATAAAATAATAAAATGCCCGTCGCAATCCTGCGACGGGCATTTTGAGTTTAAATGGTGTTATTTAAATAAATAAAACAACCACTATGCAAAAATATTCAGTAAACGAAAGAGGCTATTATGGAGAATTTGGAGGAGCATACATTCCCGAAATTCTACATAAATGTGTTGCCGATCTTGAGAAGGCATATTTGTCAATAATGGAAAGTAAACAGTTTCAAAGAGATTTTACTCAGTTACTGCATGATTATGTTGGTCGCCCTTCACCACTATATCTTTCTCGTCAGTTATCAGAACGTTTTGGAGCAAAGATATATCTGAAGCGGGAGGATTTGAATCATACCGGGGCACATAAGATTAATAACACAATTGGTCAGATATTGATTGCGCGCGAAATGGGCAAAACGCGTATTATCGCCGAAACAGGTGCCGGACAGCATGGTGTTGCAACTGCTACTGTTTGTGCTCTGATGCAAATGCCCTGTACTGTTTATATGGGTGAAACAGATGTTAAGCGTCAGCAGGTAAATGTCAAGAAGATGGAGATGCTTGGAGCAACTGTTGTTCCTGTTACATCCGGAAATATGACGTTGAAGGATGCTACAAATGAGGCAATTCGCGATTGGTGCAGCAATCCCGGTGACACTCATTACATTATTGGGTCAGCTATTGGCCCACATCCATATCCAGATCTAGTAGCTCGTTTACAATCTGTTATTAGTATAGAAATAAAGGTTCAGCTTACCGAAAAAGAGGGTCGAGATTACCCTGATTATCTTATAGCCTGTGTTGGCGGTGGTAGTAATGCTGCAGGCACTATCTATGAATATCTTGAAAATGAAAATGTAAAGATTATTTTGGCTGAAGCCGGCGGACGTGGTATTGATAGTGGTGAATCGGCCGCTACAATGCATTTAGGCTCAACCGGTATATTGCATGGTTGTAAAACGATGCTAATGCAAACCGAAGATGGTCAGATTACCGAGCCATATTCAATCTCAGCAGGATTAGATTATCCGGGTATCGGGCCTATTCATGCATTTCTTGCATCTGTAAGGCGTGCTGAGGTAGTTGCTATAAACGACGATGAAGCACTTAAAGCTGCTTTTGAGCTTACAAGATATGAGGGGATAATACCTGCATTGGAGTCGGCACATGCTCTTGCCGCATTAGAAAGAGTAAAGTTCTCTCCCGATGATATAGTTGTGCTAACTCTTTCAGGAAGAGGGGATAAAGATTTGGAGACATATTTCAAATATGAAGACATTCAGTTTTAGATTTAATCAATAATATCGAAGTAAACGTATGAAATATAAATATCAGACAAACAGTAAAAAGGTAATGGGTGATCTTCATACACCGGTGAGTATTTACCTTAAAGTAAGAGATTCTTTTCCTCAGTCAGCACTACTTGAGAGTTCAGATTATCATGGAGATGAAAACAGTATCTCCTATATTGCCCTTAAACCCATTGCACGAGTTGAGGTTAACAGGGGAATCTGCACAATGCGTTTTCCTGATGATTCTGAAAAAAATATGCAGCTGTCTGAAACCTTCACTATCTCTGATGCATTAAGCAGTTTTATAGATCATTTTGAAGTAACAGGCAGTGGAAATGGAAATTGCGGTTTATTTGGCTATACTACATTTAACTGCGTAAAATACACTGAAAGCATCAACATAAAAGAGAGTAAAGAGGAACGCAATGATGCTCCTGATATGCTCTACATCCTCTACAAATATATTCTTGTATTTAATCATTTCACCGATGAGATCACAATGATAGAATTTAAGACTGATGATGAAGTAAGTAATCTGAAAAAGGTGGAATCACTTATTAATCAGCGTAATTTTGCCAACTATAATTTCTTTACTGAAGGCGAGGAATTTAGTACAATCTCAGATGAGGAGTACAAACAATTTGTAAATAGTGGGATTGAGCATTGTATGCGAGGTGATTTGTTTCAAATAGTACTATCTCGTCGTTTCGTACAGCCATTTTTGGGTGACGACTTTAAAGTATATCGTGCACTTCGTTCTATAAATCCATCTCCTTATTTGTTTTATTTCGACTTTGGAGGTTACCGTATTTTTGGTTCTTCACCGGAGACACATTGCAAAATTAAAGAGAGTAAAATCAGTATCGACCCGATTGCAGGTAGTACAAAGCGAAGTGGTAATATTCAGAAAGATAATGAGGGTGTCGAATTTCTTCTAAACGATCCTAAAGAAAACTCAGAGCATGTAATGTTGGTAGATCTCGCTCGGAATGACTTAAGTAGAAATGCTCATGATGTTGAAGTTGAGTTTATTAAGGTGCCAAAATATTATTCGCATGTTATTCATTTAGTTTCTCGTGTTAGTGGTACTCTTTATGATAATGTTAATCCTATAAAAGCTTTTTTCGACACCTTTCCGGCAGGGACCCTGTCGGGAGCACCAAAAGTTAAGGCGATGCAGCTTATTTCTGAAATTGAAACACACAATCGTGGAGCATATGGTGGATGTATAGGATTTATTGGATTAAACGGAGATCTAAATCAGGCAATTACAATTCGCACTTTTGTTAGTCGCAACAACCAGTTGTGGTATCAGGCCGGTGCAGGTGTTGTCTCTCAAAGCAATGATAATTATGAGCTAAACGAAGTTAACAGTAAGCTTGATGCACTTAAATTTGCTATTGACAAAGCTACTTTACTTTACAACTCATGATTGTGTTCAACATTAAAGCGTGTAAATAAGATGAAATCAAAGAAAATACTTATTTTGGATAACTACGATTCATTTACATACAACCTTGTACATGCGATTAAGTCGCTAGGTTATATTAATGTTGATGTTATAAGAAATGATAAAATTGATCTAACTCAGGTTGCAAGCTATGATAAAATAGTCTTATCTCCAGGGCCGGGATTACCCGGTGAGTCGGGATTAATGCCTCAGATTATTGAGAAATTTGGCGTAACAAGAAGTATATTAGGAGTATGCCTTGGTCACCAAGCAATTGCCGAAGCCTTTGGAGCAAGGCTTAAAAATTTAACTCCTGTTTTTCATGGTGTTCAAACATCTGTCAATATTATTGGAGAAGATTATATTTTAAATGGAATTCCAACAGAGTTCGAAGCAGGCAGATATCATTCATGGATTGTTTCTAAAGATAATTTTCCGGAAGAATTAATAATAACTGCTGTGGATGGAGATGATAATATTATGGCTTTAAAGCATAAAACGTATGATTTACATGGAGTGCAATTTCATCCCGAGTCGATTCTTACACCTATGGGAATCAAAATCATTAAAAATTTCTTAGAATGAAAGATATACTATATAAATTATTCGATTACAACTATCTCACAAGAGATGAGGCAATGCAGGTGCTAGTAGAAATTGTAAAAGGAGAAGTCCCGGATACACAAGTGTCTGCATTAATCACTTCGTTTTTAATGCGGAGTATTTCTGTTGATGAGATTTTAGGTTTCAGAGATGCACTGCTCGAAATGCGAGTAAATGTTGATTTATCTGAATTTACACCTCTTGATATCGTCGGAACGGGAGGTGATGGTAAAAATACTTTCAATATTTCAACTACCTCCTGCTTTGTTGTTGCAGGTGCCGGATATAATGTAGTAAAACATGGTAATTATGGAGCCACATCCATTAGTGGAGCTAGCAATGTGATAGAGCAGCAGGGAGTTAAATTTACTGCAGACAACGACGTTTTGCGCAAAAGCCTGGAGGAAAGCCATATAGCTTTCTTGCATGCACCCCTATTTAGCCCTGCTTTAAAAGCTGTTGCACCAGTAAGAAAGAGTCTTGGTGTACGTAATTTTTTTAATGTGCTCGGACCACTTGTTAATCCGGTGCAACCTAAATATCAAATGCTTGGTGTTTATAATTTGGCTATGCTAAGACTTTACAGTTATATTTATCAGGAAGAAAACAAAAGGTTTTGCATAGTACATAGCTTAGATGGTTATGATGAAATATCTCTCACAAATCAGTTTAAAGTTGTTTCAAACAACGGAGAACAAATTTTAATGCCTGCCGATATTGGGTTTGCGCAATTAAATCATGAAGATCTTTATGGAGGAGACACTCCCGAAATGGCTGCACAGATTTTCAGGGATGTTTTAAATGCCAATGCAACAGATGCTCAGATGAATGTGGTTATAGCTAATGCTGCATATGGAATACAGACAATTGATCAAACTAAGTCAATTGAAGAGTGTATAGGAATTGCACGTGATTCACTCTTTGGCAAAAAGGCTCTTAAAACATTTAATAAGTTTGTTGAAATAAATTCATAAAAAGAAAATGAAAGATATATTAAGCGAGATAGTTGTCAATAAAAAGATAGAGGTTGCCCGTCAAAAAAAGGAGCTGTCGTTAAAAGAGCTGGAAAAACAATTACAGCAAAAAGCAGATATCCCTTTTAAGTCACTAAAAGAGGCATTGGAAAACTCTGAAACGGGAATAATTGCTGAATTTAAACGTCGCTCACCCGGTAAAGGTTGGCTGCACAAGGACGCCGATGTTGGCGTTGCAGCTAAAGCATATGATGATGTAGGTGCCACCGCTTTATCGATACTCACTGATGAGAAGTTCTTTGGAGGAACTTTAACCGATTTAAAGAGTGCAGTGCAAAACGTTAATATTCCGGTTATGCGTAAAGAGTTTATCGTTGATGAATATCAAATTTATCAGGCTAAACTATATGGTGCCAGCGCAGTATTATTAATAGCTGCCGCAATTACAAAAGAAGAATCAATACGTTTCACCAAATTAGCAAATCAACTTGAGCTTGATGTTCTTTTAGAGTTGCATGATGAACGAGAAACGGATTACATTTCACCATTAAACGAATTGATAGGTGTAAATAATCGTAACTTGGGTAGTTTTGTAACCGATACGGAGAAATCATTTCGAATGGCTGAACTCCTTCCTATAGAGTCGGTATGGGTTTCAGAAAGCGGTATATCTGATGTAAATGTGGTGAAAGAGCTCAGGGATGCGGGATATAAAGGCTTTCTGATTGGAGAACTTTTTATGAAAACCGGCAATCCGGGTGAAAGTTTGATGAAATTTATACAACAGATTACAGGCGTTTGATGTTTTAATAATAAACAGTGTTGAAACATTGTTTAAATTATTGTAAATTAAAACATAAAGACTATGATTATTAAAGTATGCGGGATGCGAGATCCTGAAAACATCAGCCAGCTGGAGCAATTAGACATTGATTGGATGGGCTTTATTTTTTACTCTAAGTCGCCACGATATGTTGGACAAAAGCTTAAATATCTTCCATCAAAAATAAAAAAAATTGGTGTGTTCGTAGATCAGATTCCTCAGATTATTTACGAGAGATCCGGAGAAAACCACCTTGATGCGATACAGCTTCACGGAAGTGAGCCACCGTGGTACTGCATTAATTTAAAGCAAGATGGTTTCAAGGTAATAAAATCATTCGGAATAGAGGAAAACGGTTTTATACCTAAAGCGCAACTAAATGCTTATGAGGGTAAATGTGATTATTACCTCTTCGACACTAAAACACCCGTAAAGGGCGGTTCAGGCAAGAAGTTTAATTGGCAAATGCTGAATGATTATGAAGGTGAGACTCCATTTATTATAAGTGGAGGAATATCTTTGAATGATGTTTCCGAGATAAAGAAAATAACTCATCCCAAATTTGCAGGGGTAGATATAAATAGCCGTTTTGAATTATCACCTGCAATCAAAGATATTGAGTTGATAAGCCAATTTGTTGATAAAATAAGATAAAATATCCCTTAGCTTAACGAAATAGTTATCGAAAATGGGATAAGTGTTATCGAAACGTATTATAAGAGTATAGACATTGTTAGAAATAAAAATCTAACACTTAAATAGAAATTTCACATAAATATGAATAGGATTGATAAGTTATTTCAGGAGAAAAGTAAAAACATATTATCAGTATATTTTACTGCCGGTTATCCAAATCTTAACGACACAGTTGGCGTAATTCAATCGCTCGAAAACAACGGAGTTGATATGCTTGAAATTGGGGTGCCCTTTAGTGATCCTATGGCTGATGGTCCGGTAATACAATCTTCAGGATCGCAAGCTCTCAAAAATGGAATGACGCTTAAAGTACTTTTCTCTCAACTGACGGATATAAGAGAAACTGTAGCTATTCCGCTTGTACTCATGAGTTACCTCAATCCAATAATCCGGTTTGGTTTTGATAATTATTGCAAAGAAGCTGTACGATGTGGTGTTGACGGGTTAATTATTCCGGATTTGCCCTTTGCCGAGTATATGGAGTCTTACAAATCGATAGCAGAAAGTTATGGTTTGCACGTTATTATGCTTATAACTCCCGAAACATCAGATGAGCGTATCAGATTGATTGACCAAAACACCTCCGGGTTTATTTATATGGTTTCATCAGCCTCCGTTACAGGCGCTAAAAACAGTTTTAGCGAAGAAAATCTTTCATACTTCCGCAGAGTAAACGAATTGAATCTAAATAATCCAAGATTAATTGGTTTTGGAATTTCAAACAAAGGCACATTTAATGCTGCATGCAAAGAATCATCAGGAGCAATAATCGGAAGCAAATTCATTTCGCTACTTAACAACGAAAATACAATAGAAGGTGCTTCAAAAAAACTTATTGAGGTAATATGCTGATATTGTACAAAGTCCGCCTGTTTGATATTTTTTGAAATAGTTAACAGGAAATAGTGTAAATAGGTTTACAGATATTACATTTGCATATCATTTTTGACTTATCTTAAACAGACTACATTAATCTATGCCTTTTCAATCACACATTGGAGAAATAGCATCACTGCTTACGGCTGTTTGTTGGACATTTAGCGCCATATTCTTCGAGAAAGCCGGCAGAAGGGTAGGGTCGTTATCGGTTAACATTATCCGAATTTTTTTGGGGATCATCTTTTTGGGAATTACCACTCTTTTTACAAGAGGAATGTTTTTTCCTATGGATGCTACAACCTACAACTGGGTATGGCTAGGTATTTCAGGCATAGTGGGTTTTTTTCTGGGAGATCTTTTTCTTTTTAAATCCTACACTATAATTGGTTCTCGTACTTCGCAATTGGTTATGAGTCTGGCCCCTATGATTACAGCTGTGATAGGTTGGTTCTTTCTTAATGAGATTCTTTCGCCGAAGAGCATTATAGGTATTGTGGTAAGTGTTTCAGGGATTATAATTGCTGTTGCGGGCAAACAACTTAAACTCAATGTGCCTCTTAAAGGGTTTCTTTATGCATTGGGTGGCGCAGTGGGACAGGCGGTTGGACTTATTCTTAGTAAAAAGGGTATGGGCGATTATGATGCGTTGGCTGCTACGCAAATTAGGGCTATTTTTGGGTTTGCTGCTTTTGCTTTACTTGTCACTTTTATGAAACGGTGGAGAAGAGTTATAATTGCTACAGGTGATAAAAAGGGTATGAAAGCAATTTCTATAGGTGCAATTTTCGGTCCATTTGTAGGTGTGACTTTATCGCTTTATGCTGTGCAATATACAGAAACAGGTATTGCTTCTGCCCTAATGGCGCTTACTCCCATTTTTATTATTGTGCCTACAGCAATAATGTTTAAAGAAAAAATTACTGCCCGTCAGGTAATCGGGGCAGTAATTAGTATTTTTGGAGCAACTATATTTTTTCTTTGATATTTATAATAGCTTCAGAACTCCAATAGTTCACTGAAGTTAGACTATTTCTCGCTAAGGCATAATCCAAGCAAGCTTGGCTTCTGCTCTTTTAGCTTAACGAAATAGTTCACTGAAGTTAGACTATTTCTCGCTAAGTCATAATCCAAGCAAGCTTGGTTTCTGCTCTTTTAGCTTAACGAAATAGTTCACTAAAGTTAGACTATTTCTTGCTAAGTCATAATCCAAGCAAGCTTGGCTTCTGCTCTTTTAGCTTAACGAAATAGTTCGTTTTTCTTTATCGCTTTGAAATGCTAATTCGATTATTTTTATCACATTGCGAGCCTCTTCAGGTTTTACCGCCAACTCAGTTTTACCTGTAATTGCATCACGTAAGTTGATAAAATAATCTCTGTAATCACCTTGTTCGCTTTCTATTGTCCCTTCAATTTTAACGCCTTTGTATTCAGTATTTATAGTTCCCCAAATTTCTTTTGGCTCTTTACCCCAATTATAACCCACAGGCTTTACACCAGCGTCAAGAGTAGCCTCTTGCACATCTAGACCATACTTTATGAAAGAACCTTTAGTGCCATGAAGCATGTAGGTTGGACCGGGTATACGACATATCATACCCGATTTTAAAGTGGCTGTAAAATTTGGATAATGAAGTCGCACATCAAAATGATCGTCTGCCTTTGCCCAGGGTCGCTGATGGTTAATATTTGCAGTTACTGATTCAGGCATTCCAAAAAACCATAAAGCTTGGTCTATCAGATGTGAACCAAGGTCATAAAAAATCCCTGATCCGGGCAAGGCTTCTTCTCTCCAAGCTTTACCCGGTCTGGGATTTGTGCGATATCTATCAAAATGAGTTTCATAATCTACTATCTCACCCAACATACCGCTATCCAAAAGCTTTTTTACTGTTTTTGTATCACTCGTGAAACGGCGGTTATGATAAACTGTAAGAATTTTATTTTGTCTTCTTGAAAGCTCTAAAAGCTCATCTGCTTCGACAACATCTACCGTAAACGGTTTCTCCACAACTACATGCTTGCCAGTAAGCAATGATTCTTTTGCCCATTTGAAATGATCGCTGTTTGGCGAAGTAACAATTACCAAGTCGATATTTGGGTCTTCAATTATATTTTTTGGGTCAGGAACTATTTTGGCTTTAGGATAGCGATCTTTTGCCAGTGACTCTCTTTCAGGATTGGATGTGCTGATTTTGGATAACTCGTATCCATCAACTACATCTATAAATGGTGAATGAAACACACGCCCCGAGAGGCCAAATCCTATTATGCCGGTTCTAATATTTGGATGTATCATATTCTGTTTATATAAGGTTTGTCGATATCCTTCAAAGATAGGAATTATTGGGTCTATCTTATAATGGATATATATGGAATGAGCAATTACTGTTTTTGTAAAAGGAAACTTACAAGCTTTTCTGTGGCGATTGCACGATGGCTTATTCTGTTTTTAAGGTCATTGCCAAGTTCTGCAAAAGTTTTGTTATAACCTACCGGTACAAAAATTGGGTCATACCCAAATCCTGCATCACCCCTCTTCGCATCAATAATCTTACCTTTTACAACACCATCAAATAGATACTCCTTGTTATCGATAATTAGAGCTATAACTGTTCTAAATTGAGCTGAGCGATTATCAATATCCTTGAGTGCAGATATAAGTTTATTCATATTATCAATAGGGTCACAAGTATCACCTGCATATCTTGATGAATGTACTCCCGGTTCGCCATTAAGCGCAGCAACTTCTAATCCGGTATCATCGGCAAAACAGTTAAGACCATACCTTTCTTTTATATATCTGGCTTTTATGATTGCATTTTCCTCTAAAGTATTTCCGGTTTCCTCAATCTCTTCGTTACAATTAATATCCCTAAGACTTAAGATTTGATATCTTTCACCCGTAATTTTACGAATCTCCTCAAGTTTATGATGGTTGTTTGTTGCAAATACAATTCTGTTCATGATTATTTATTAGTTGTGTAAAATGCCTTTACGACGTAATTCCTGTTCTTTGATTTTCTTTTCTCTTTCAAGTTCTCGCGCTTTTAATGCAGCTTCTCTTTTGCGAATTCTCTCCTTTATTTCCAGCTCTTTTTGCTTTACTCTCTGTTTCCTGGCTTTCTCCCTTTCTAACAAAATATTATTTCTGTTCTTTTTATCACTGACTCTTTCCGACTGTTTTATTGCTTCCTCAGCTTTCCTCTCAAGCTCTCTTTTTAATATTACAGGATCGACTCTATCATCCCTTATTTCGGTAGGCGATAATTCCTGTTTATTTGGAGCCGGTTTGGGGTAAATTACAGGTTCATCATCTGGAATAAATTCAGTTTTTAAAGATACATTTTTTTCGATTTGTTCAAATTCATCTAAATTGCTAAATTCTTTATATTGATCTAAACTACCAATAGTACGAACAATTTTAAGATTTTCTTTCGAAATAATTGTGGTAGAAATATTGCCGGGTATGCTTGTCTTGAAGATTGAATCTGTTTTAAGTTGTTGCAAATAAAGCATTGCATCATCAAATGAGTAAAATTGTTCTATACTAAGATAATTGCCTTGCTTCAAGTAGATTGGATATAAATTAAATGTTCGTAATTTAAATATAGTGAAATTGAAATTGGCTGTAGCAAAAAGAAGATTGTTCAGTTCCTTATTCTCGTTAAGTGGCGTGCATGCTGATTGAAGAAGAAGTATGTGAGGAGTGTTTTTTTCTGCTGTAAACGCCAAATTATCAGAAGTGTAACAGTGGGTGTCGGAGCTTTTGTATGCAAAGTCTTTTATTTGAAAAGCTCTCCATTGGGAAAGGTTATTGGATATGTTTTCTGATCTGCTGTTAAATGTTGAGGTTGATTTATGTTCAATACCTTCAGTATCAAAGTCAGCTAAGAATCCCTGTTGCAAAATTAGTTTAAGAGAATCGGTTGAAGTCCGGTATTTGTCAACGACAGAAGATAATATATAAGGTGTTCTAAGTCCTTTAATTTCCTCAAAAGCATGGTATGCTCTGTCATAATCATCTAATATAGTATATATCTGCCCAACAATAAACTGGAGCCTTTTTTTTTGATAAAAATTTCTCTCACTTTCTATCAATCTTTTAATATAAGGCAGAGCCTCATTATACTGTTTTTTTTGTAATAGAACATGTGTATAAGCTTCAATATAATATCGATTTAGCTTTTCCGGTAACTTACGGCTGCGTAGAATAATTGACATGTTTTCAGCGTCATACATCCTATTCATTTCACTATAACACCTCATCATCCAAATTTGAGACTCCGAGATCAAGTCAATATCATAAGGGTATAATCTAATAATCTCAGTAAAAACAGAAATGGCATCCTCATAATCCCCGTTTTGAACATGAGCCTTTCCCATCAACAGCCACACATTCTTTAAGGAAGGATTATACTCTTCTTGCTTGAGCCATTGCCTGTAATTAGATGATTCAGCCTTAGAGGGGTCGCGTCGAGGTCTAGACGTAATTGAGTGCTTTTGGATAGCCTCTACGGCTTTAGATATTACAATATCAAATGGTCCCCCGTGTTGAGTTTTATTTTTGTTGGGTGTTACTGGAAATATTGTGAGTAATTTATACCAGTTGTCAGTTATATTTTTTTGTTGCTCTTCAATTAGATTGTTGTATGTTTTTTCAGCATTGTAATAAATATTATAACGTGTGGTAAGTTCGTGATAGGCTCGGGCAGAGGACGTGTTTCTTTTTGTAGAACATCCTGAGATTAAAATTATAAAAAGATATCCGATAAGGATAAGTTTTATTTTATATGATAGCTTCACTGACTATTTTCTAATATAAAGATTTTGCACTAAATGTTATGCCCTAATTAGAAAACTGATAAAAGTAGTATTTATTGTATTGTTATATAAGATTCGGTTTAGATTTGGAGTTGGAGTTGGCAGTCTTTAGTGACTTTACTCCTTTAGCAATTAAAAATATCAGTATAAGGACAAAAATAATGAAAGCACCCGAAGGCACATTTAAATAGTATGAAAGGAAGAGTCCGGCAACACACCCAATAAAACTAAATAGTATAGAAAGTGAAATAAGTTTAGAGTAATTGACAGTAAATAGATTAGCTGTCATTTGAGGTACAGTAATAAGCGACATCAATAACACTATCCCAACTAGGCGGATGCTAAGAACAATAGTAACTGCAATAAAAAGCATCATCATGTACTCTATAAATTGAGTGGGAATTCTTCTTGTTTGTGCAAATTCTGAGTCAAAAGATACAGAAACTATGTCATGATAAAACATGGCAAAGAACAGAATAATAAGAAAAGATAAAACAATAAGTGATATTAAATCGGTTCTAGTTATTGTAAGAATATTGCCAAAAAGATATTCCGATAAGTTTGGTGCATAACCCGGAGCCAAGAATGTAAGAATAATACCAATTGCCATTCCAAGTGACCAAAATACTGCTATAGCAGAATCCTCTCTAACCCCCTGTTTACGAGATAGCCATTGGATGCCAAAGGCAGAGAGTATTGCAAAAACCATTGCTGAGAAAATTGGATGAATTGAAAAATAAAATCCTATACCAAGTCCCCCGAAAGATGCGTGTGTAATACCACCGCTGATGAACACCATTCTTTTTGAAACAACATAGGTTCCAATAATTCCGCACGCAATGCTGGCTAAAAGACTGCCAATAATTGCGTTTCGGAAAAAAGCGTAGTCAAAAAGTTCTAGAATATTCATTTATACTTTTAAAGCCTGATCTTAAATGTGTATATAGCTTATGCATGCATTTTCTCAGCTCTCAACTCATTAACGATTAAAAAGATTTCATCTTTCATCTGATCCGGCACAGAGATATTTCTTAGCTGTAGACTTCTAATCCAACGAGGTTTTTCTTCATCTATTATTGTGTAAAATACTTCTCTGAAATCTTTTACCTCACTGTCTTTATAGCTTGAAGAGTCTCGTTTTGAATATTTGTCTAGTTCTTCATCGTCAAAATATTCAGGTTCTTCTTTAAATGCAGCTATAAGGCTGTCTTTTTCGCAAACTTCGTGAGCCCCACAGCAACCTCCTTCAGTATTTAATTCTATAGATGGTGGTGGCATTTCACGATATTGTGTATTCCCTTTTTTTCGTTGAATAAAATTAGTGATAGCAAGTGCCAGCACGAAAAATATTACTATACTTATAAATAAAATAATTGGTGACATACTATATCCTTTCTTCTATTATGAATCCTGCTTTTGATAAATCATCCCAAAACAGTGGGTATGATTTTGACACAACATGCGGATCGTTTATATTAAGTGAATCAAATATTATTGCACCCGGTGCAAAAGATAATGCCATACGGTGATCATCATAAGTGTCTATGGCCGGCTCTATCTCCGGTGTACAACGTTCTCCATCCCATTCCAGCATTCCAATTTCATTTTCTATTAATACATAACCTAACTTTTTAAGTTCAACAATTAATGCATGAACACGGTCGGTCTCTTTTATTTTTAGACTCTGTATGCCGGAAAACAAGAATGGTGTATTTTTAAAACAACATGTA
This sequence comes from Fermentimonas sp., assembly GCA_041859795.1. Lineage (GTDB taxonomy): Bacteria > Bacteroidota > Bacteroidia > Bacteroidales > Dysgonomonadaceae > Proteiniphilum. The sequence continues at coordinate 551,384 of JBFLFV010000001.1, read as the reverse complement.
GCCGCAAAAGTTTGCGCTAAGTCGGGTTCATTTTTAAAGTCGTGGAAGAACTTTTTTGTTTTATGAACACGGTCGGTCTCTTTTATTTTTAGACTCTGTATGCCGGAAAACAAGAATGGTGTATTTTTAAAACAACATGTAGCCGCAAAAGTTTGCGCTAAGTCGGGTTCATTTTTAAAGTCGTGGAAGAACTTTTTTGTTTTCTTCTTTACACTTTTAATAATGGCTCCATCTGAAACAAATTCAGTTTTAACACCCAAGTCTTCAAAAAGGTTTGCTACAGATATATCGCCCTGCAAACTGTTCTGTTTTAATCCTTCGAGTTTGATTTCAGAACCTGGAAGTAAAGCTGCAATTTCATACCAGTAAGATGCAGCAGACCAATCTGCTTCAACCTCAATTTGTACTGCTTTGTATTTTTGTGGTTCTATTATTAGGTCATTACCATCCCATTTTGCATGAACACCACATTTGGCCATCATCTCCATAGTTAGAGTGATGTATGGTTTGGAGACTATCTCTTTTTCTATATGCATGATCAAGCCATTCTCCATAAGGGGAGCGACCATAAGAAGGGCTGATATAAATTGAGAACTTATATTTCCTGCAAGATAAACCTCGCCCCCTTTTAGTGGACCTCCCTTAATTTTTAAAGGTGGATATCCCTCCTTTTCCAAATATTCAATTTTAGCTCCTAAGGCTATAAGAGTTTCAACCAGAGGGTGAATTGGGCGTTCGTGCATCCTTTTTGATCCTTTTAAGATCCATTCTCCTTCCATTCCGGCTAAAAAAGCTGTAAGAAAACGCATTGCAGTACCTGCACCTTTTACATCGAATTCATTTGAATCTGAGTTAAAAGCATCAAGAATCACCTTAGTGTCCTCACAATCAGATAAATTCTTTATAGGCTTTGTGCTCAAGCATAAAGCATTAAGAATGAGCGCTCTGTTGCTCATACTTTTTGATGATGGGAGCTTGATAGCAGTGTTAATTACTTTAGGAGCTGAAATTTTATATTGGTGTTGCATTTTGACCATTGATTTTTATACAAAAATAATATTTTTAACTATAAGAATTAGCTCTTTATCAATACTTTTACGTTGTTTAGAATCATTTAATCATTTTTCCACCTGTAGTATAAGGTTTTGATAATTATAATGAAAATGCCTAATTATAGAACTAACCCATAAATGAAAATTGAAAGTATTGCAATGGGTGCAACAAAACGTAGCAGGAATATATATACCTTAAGGAATCTTACTCCAAACTTTAACTCACCATTATTATTAATTTGAGATATGACCAGCTTTTTATTCAGATACCAACCAACAAATAGGCTTATAAACAACCCCGCAATTGGAAGCATATACTTAGCTGTTATTAAATCAAGTATATTAAAAAAACTTGATGAGTAAGATGCTATAATTCCAAGAAGAATAACTCCAGTCGAAACAAGATATGCACTTTTTTTACGCGAATACTTCCACTCTTCGTTTATATAAATAGTAACCACTTCCATCAGGGAAATAGTTGATGTGAGGGCTGCTATAGCAACTAAACTAAAGAATAGTGTCGACCAAACCATTGAGGCAGGCATTTGTAAGAATAGTTCGGGTATGGTAATAAATAATAAACCCGGTCCGCCTGCTACAAGGTCATTTTGAATGGTTGAAGGGTTTGATGCTAATGCAAATGCTGCGGGAAAGATTATTATTCCCGAGATAATCGCCACTAATGTGTCAAGTATAGAAACCTGAACAGCAGTTTTAGTGATGTTTATTTGATTGTTGAAATAGGACCCATAGGTTATAAGACATCCCATTCCAATTGAAAGCGAGAAGAAGGCTTGCCCCATTGCGTCAAGGAAAATAGTCGATTTTACATGCTCAATATTTGGTTTGAATAGAAATTCCAATCCACTTGAAGACCCGGGGAGCATTAAGGCTCTTACGGCAAGTATTATAAGTATTAGAAAAAGCATTGGCATAAAAATCTTTGCGGATCTTTCTATACCTTTTTGCACTCCCGAAATTATAAAAAATGCTGTAAGAATAGTAAAAACAATAAGCCACACTATCTGTCTTTGAGGATTGTTAAGAAGATTATTGAAATGAGCCCCAAAATCTGCAACATTTTGAAGATTACCGTTAAATGATTGAAGTAGATAATCGAGAGTCCAACCACATACAACCATGTAAAAGCCCATAATCAAAAAAGCAGTTAAGACGCCCAGTCTTCCCAACCACTTCCAAGGTGTTCTCGGTGCAAGCTTTTGGAAAGCACCGGCTGTGTTTGATTTTGCAGAACGGCCAATTATAAATTCACTCATCATAACCGGAATGCCAAAGAACAGAATACATCCTATATAGACAAAAATAAATATTGCGCCACCCCCGTCGGCAGTCTGACTAGGGAAACGCCATATATTGCCCAACCCAACTGCAGATCCTGCTGCAGCAGCAACTACGCCTAACTTTGATGCAAATGTTACTCTTTTCTCTTTCATGCTACATCATCCACTCAACACCGGTTTTAGTGTCCTTTATCTCTATACCGGCTTCTTTTAACTTATCCCTTATCTTATCAGATGTTGTCCAATCTTTGTTTTCGCGAGCTGAATTACGAATATCAATTATTAAATTCATCAAGCCATCAATTACATTGCCTCCGGCTAAATTTTTTGTCTCGTCTATCAACCCAAGAACATCAAACACAAAACTGTTCATTAATCCTTTTAATTTTTTTAAATCATCGGCAGTTATAGTTTCTGTTTTGTCTTTGCATGAGTTTGTAATGCGAACTGAATCAAATAGATGAGCTATAAGAGTTGGACTGTTGAAGTCGTCGTTCATTGCCGCATAAAAATTATTCTCAAGTTGATCAACGTCTACTGATGATGATTCTGATGGTTCTATGTTTTCAAGTGTAGAAATACTGCTCATTAGTTTTTTATAACCTTTTTCGGCTGCCTGTAGAGCTTCGTTTGAGAAATCAAGAGTACTCCTATAGTGAGATTGCATCATGAAAAATCTGACTGTCATTGGTGAATATCCTCTCTCTAACAATGGGTGATTACCCGTAAATAACTCTTCGGGAAGAAAGCCGTTGCCGGCGGTCTTAGACATTCTAATACCATTGACAGTAAGCATATTGGTGTGCATCCAATATTTTACAGGGGCTGTATTATTGCAAGCTTGCGACTGAGCAATTTCATTGGTGTGGTGAGTAGCCTGCAGGTCCATTCCACCTCCATGAATATCAAAGGTTGTACCTAAGTATTTTGTGCTCATTGCAGAACACTCGATATGCCAACCCGGGAATCCTTTCCCCCAAGGAGAGGACCATTGCATTAATGTTTCGGGTTTTGCCTTTATCCAAAGAGCAAAATCAAGGCGACTTCTTTTTTCATCTTGTCCACTTAATTCACGAGTTCCTTCAAGCAAATCTTCAAGTTTTCTATTGGTCAAAATACCGTAGTCTTGAAATTTGCTATATTTTTCAACATCAAAATAAACAGAGCCATTCACTTCATATGCATAGCCCTCTTTCATAATTTGTTGAATCATATCTATCTGTTCAATTATATGGCCTGTTGCAGTAGGTTCAATGCTTGGTGGAAGTGTGTTAAACTTAGAAAGTACATCATGAAATCCAAGGGTGTATTTCTGAACAATCTCCATTGGTTCAAGCTGTTCTAACTTTGCTCTTTTGGCAAATTTGTCATCCCCCTCATCACGATCACCTTCAAGATGACCTGCATCAGTGATATTTCGGACATAACGGACTTTATATCCCAAGTGAAGCAAATATCTATATATTAAATCAAAAGAAATAAAAGTTCGCGAGTTACCTAAATGCACATCACTGTAAACTGTTGGTCCACACACATACATTCCAACTAGCGGTGGATGTATTGGCTTAAATGGTTCTTTTACTCTACTGAGTGTGTTGTATATAACTAAGTCTTTTACTTTATCTTCACGCATACTAAAATCTGAGTTTGTTTGAATGCAAAATTAAGAATTTATATGTAATCAATCTATAATTGAGAGAAAAAGAAAAAAAGTAGTACTTTTGCCGCTTGTTTTATTTATACAATCTTCAAAAATCAATTTATTATGTTACGTAAAATTATTTTCCTTCTATCTGTTTTCTGTGTAATGGGTAGTGTTCAGGCTCAAAATCTGCAACTTCATTTTGATTCTCGCAATTCACTTTATGGCAACGAGGTGGCTCCAATTAATTATCTTACTGCTACATTCGAAATGTATAAACCGGATAACTGGGGAAATACTTTTATGTTTGTAGATTTTGATTTTAATTTTGATAAGCGTAATCCCGGACTAGTTTATGCTGAGATAGCTCGTGAGTTTAAAATTGCAGATTTCCCACTTCTTCCCCATATCGAATATAATGGTGGTTTAGGATTGGTAAGGAATACAGATTTTAGTTTCTCAATTCCGAGTTCTTACTTGGCAGGTATGGCTTATCCATTTAAGTTGGGACGTTTTTATATGAACACCTATGTAGCATATAAATTAAATGCATTTGAGGAAAACAGCCATGATGTGCAGTGGACTTTTACTTGGAACTCTACTTTTGCAGATGGGAAACTTTCTTTAGGAGGATTTTTTGACTTATGGACCGAGGATAAAGCATTTACAGATGGTGCAAATGCAGAAGGCAAAAAGCTTATAATATTGAGCGAACCACAAATTTGGTATAATATTACACCCAACTTATCGCTGGGAAGTGAAATTGAACTTAGTTACAATTTCGTTAATAAATTTGCTGAGAGCAAATTCTATGCAATTCCAACCCTTGCAACTAAATGGACTTTCTAATAGGTAAAATAATTAATTATGCTTGAAAAAATATTCAAATTAAAAGAGAATAAGACTACCGTAAGGACAGAGCTTGTGGCAGGTGTTATTACTTTCCTCACTATGTCATATATATTGGTAGTTAATCCAAATATTCTGAGCGCATCGGGTATGGATAAATCAGCACTTTTCACTGCAACAGCATTGGCAAGTTTGCTTGGTACGCTTTTTATGGCGTTTATACCAAACCTACCTATTGCACAGGCTCCGGGTATGGGACTTAATTCATTTTTTGCTTTTTCTGTTGTAATAGGTCTCGGCTATACTTGGCAGATGGCACTTACTGCTGTATTTATACAGGGCATTATTTTTGTACTTCTTACTTTCTTTAATGTGCGTGAGCTTATTGTAAAAAGTATTCCAAATACAATAAAGAATGCAATTCCTGTTGGTATCGGACTATTCATCACCTTCTTAGGTTTGCAAAATGCCGGGATAATTATGAAAGACGAAAATACAATGATTACATTGGGAGCAATGTCTAATCCGCATGTGTGGGTTGCGTGTCTGGGGCTGTTTCTAACTGCTGCACTGTATTATAAGAAAGTTCATGGTGCATTCTTGATTGGGATCGTATCAGCCACAATATTTGCACTAATATTAGGATTAACTCAAATGCCTTCAGGAGGTATCATTTCTTTACCACCGGATATTTCTCCGGTTTTCATGAAATTTGAATGGAGTAATATTTTCACACTTGACATGCTTATTGTGGTATTCACATTCCTTTTTGTGAATCTATTTGACACCATTGGCACACTGTTGGGCGTAGCTTCAAAAATTGGTATAACAGATAAGGATGGAAGCTTCCCGCAGATAAAAAAAGCTCTTTTTGCAGATGCTCTAGGTACCACATTTGGAGCTGTTTTAGGAACAAGTACTGTTACTTCATATGTAGAAAGTGCTTCAGGTGTTGCAGTTGGTGGACGTACCGGCTTAACTGCTCTTTCAACAGCGGCTATGTTTGGGCTTGCTCTGTTTTTAGCACCGCTTTTTCTCATAGTTCCTGCTTCAGCAACAGCACCTGCACTTATATTGGTTGGTCTGTTTATGATAACCTCAGTTGTTAAAATTAATTTCAGTGATATGACAGAAGCGCTTCCGGCATTTTTTACCATCATAATGATGCCATTCGCATTCAGTATAGCACAGGGAATAGTTTTTGGAATGCTTTCTTTTGTAATTTTAAAAGTTTTGAGTGGAAAGTTGAAACATGTTTCTGTGACGATGTGGGTAATTTTCGTGCTATTTATTATGAAGATTGTATTGGATGCAATGAAAATGGTATAAAAGTTAATCATTTGCTATTTACAGGCTAAATGAGTACTTTTGCGCTCAAATACAATTAATTATCTTAAAACAACAATAAAAAATTCTTATGGCAACAACTGCTGATTTCAGAAACGGAATGTGCATAGAGCTTGAAGGGCAATATTTCTTTATAGTGGAGTTCCTTCATGTCAAACCGGGAAAAGGTGCTGCTTTCGTTAGAACAAAACTAAAAAACGTTACAACCGGTCGCGTACTAGATAAAACATTTAACTCAGGTGTAAGAGTTGACGAAGTACGTATTGAAAGACGTCCATTTCAATATCTATATAAAGATGATATGGGATACAATTTCATGAATACCGAAACATTTGAACAGATTCCAATTCCTGGAGAGCAGATTGAAGGTGTTCAGTTTCTGAAAGAAGGAGAAGTAGTAGATGTTCAGATTCATGCTGACAGCGGAACAATTCTAACTGCAGAAATGCCTATACATGTTGTTCTTGAAGTAACATACACCGAACCTGGGATCAAAGGCGATACAGCAACTAATGCTCTTAAGCCTGCAACTCTTGAGACAGGCGCAGAAATACGCGTTCCTCTGTTTATCGACACAGGCGAGAAAATAAAAGTTGATACACGCAACGGTTCTTACGTTGAGCGCGCCAAATAATTGCAGAACATTATTTTGTGCATGTGATAGATTATGGTCATTTCAGGAAATTCTTCGTATATTTGCTATGAAGAACCCCTGAAGTTGACCATAATGTTGAAATTAAGTATAAAAGAGTGGGCTGAAGAGGACAGGCCTAGAGAAAAACTGTTACTGAAAGGAGTTTCAGTATTGTCTGATTCAGAGCTGATTGCCATACTTTTACGCTCAGGAAATAATAAGGAAAGTGCTGTTGAGCTTGGTCAGCGTATATTATCAGAAGTTGATAATGATTTGAATTTGCTTGCAAGAATGGGCGTTTCAGACTTAATTAGTAAGTTTAATGGTGTGGGTGAAGCTAAAGCAACTACACTTATTGCTGCTCTTGAAATTGGTAGAAGAAGGAAAACAGTAGGCCAAGTTGAAAGAAGAAAAATAACATCTTCGCAAATAGCTTTTGAAGAATTCTTTTCCGAATTGTCAGATTTAAATCATGAAGAGAGCTGGGCAATTTTTACCGATCGTTCAAATAAGGTTGTAAAGAAAATTAGGGTTAGTCAGGGAGGAATCTCAGGTACAGTCGTTGATATAAGATTAATACTTCGTGAAGCACTCAACTATTATGCTTCAGGTATATTTTTAGGTCACAATCATCCTTCAGAAAACAGACGACCAAGCCCTCAGGATACTTATCTTACAAAGAAGTTAAAAGAAGCTGCACAGTTGATGGATATTGTGCTTCTCGATCATATAATTGTGTGTGGCGACAAATATTATAGTTTCGCAGATGAAGGAATCATCTAATTATTTTAAACAATTTCCTTATAAATCGGTTTAATAAAAAAAGATGTAGAAAATGAACGAAGAATTACAAGCATTACAAGATAAAGTTGTTGTTATGCTACGGACAGTATACGATCCGGAAATACCGGTTAACATATATGATTTAGGGTTAATATATGATGTTGATATTGATGATCAAAATAATGTCACAATAGAAATGACCTTTACTTCTCCTGCTTGTCCTGCAGCAGATTTCATACTTATGGATGTGCAGATGAAAGTAGAATCCATAGAAGAAGTAAATAGTGTAAATTTAGATCTTACATTTGATCCACCTTGGGATCAATCTATGCTTAGTGAAGAAGCAATGCTTGAATTAGGCTTGATGTAGTAACTGGCTAAAAGTTTGAAAAACAGCAAAAGTGAGCAAAAACATTTATTTTCTTGCAGATGCTCATCTTGGAGCAAAGTCACACCATGATTCCATAGAAACCGAACGTAGAATATGTCGTTGGCTTGACCATATTAAACAAGATGCCCATTCGATTTATCTTTTGGGAGATATGTTTGATTATTGGTATGAGTATAAACATGTGGTTCCAAAGGGATTTACAAGACTTTTAGGGAAGTTGGCAGAGATAACTGACTCGGGAGTTGAGGTGCATTTTTTCATAGGGAATCATGATATTTGGCTTACCGACTATTTTTCAAAAGAGTGCGGAATGATTATTCATTTTGAACCACTTATTACCAGTATTTACGGCAAGATTTTTTTTCTTTCACATGGAGATGGATTGGGAGATGAGTCTAAATCATTTCATCTGCTACGAAAGGTGTTTCACAGCAAATTTCTACGTAAATGTTTCTCGTCAATTCACCCAAGATGGACAATTCCATTAGCTCATGCGTGGTCTGGAAGAAGTAGAGAAAGTGGAACAATTACCGGCTATCTTGGCGAAGACAAAGAATTTCTTATACGCTTCTCAAAAGAAAAACTTAAAGAGTTGCCCGATATAAATTATTTTGTTTTTGGTCATAGGCATATAATGTTGGATATTTCAATAGCTGAAGATAGTAGGGTAGTGTTATTGGGTGATTGGATTACATTTTTCTCTTATGCAGTTTTTGATGGTGAAACCATGTCGTTAAAGCAATGGGAAGAGTAATTGCTGTTTATTGGGTGTTATTTTAGCTGTTTAAAAAAATCCCACACTATAATTCCTGCACTTACTGAAACATTTAGTGAGTGTTTAGTTCCATACTGAGGAATTTCAATACATCCATCCGATAAATTTATAACGTTCTGCTGTACACCATGAACTTCATGACCTAATATAACTGCGTATTTCTTAGTTTTATCCAATACAAGAGTGTTTAAGTATTGACTATTTTCTGCCTGTTCTATTGAGTAAACGATGTAGTTTTTTGCTTTCAAATCATTTACTGCAGTTAATGTATCTTCATAATAGCTCCATTTAACTGAATCTTCTGCACCGAGAGCTGTTTTATGTATTTCATTGTTTGGAGGTGTAGCAGTAATACCACAAAGAAATATCTCATCAACTCTGAAAGCATCGCTTGTACGGAATACCGAACCAATATTATTCTGACTTCTTATATTATCCAGAACTACTACAAGTGGAATTTTTTTAGATTTATGAAATTCTTCTATAGAAATTCTATTCAGCTCTTCAAGTTTAAGTTTACGCCTTTTCATTTATTATTTTTTAATTAGAGCTCTTATTACAAACCAAATGTGATGAACAAAAGTAGGTATGTAACCATAATACCTATTCATAATTTTATATCGTTCTATTAATGACGCTTTCCTATTGGTAGTTGTCATGCCTTCGTTAAGATATTTGATAAGTATTGTATCTGTATTATGAATATGATTTGACTTTTTCATGATTCGTATACACCATTCGAAATCAGATGAGAATTTGTAACTTAAATCATATAATTCAGCTAATTCCCTTTTAACAATAAATGCTTGATGACAAACCACCATACCCTGTTTAAAGCTTTTCCAATTAAGTTTTACCGGAGCTTTTAGTCTTCTCATATGTAGAAACTTACCATTATTGTCCACTATAGCAGTCTCGCCATAAATTATATCAGGTGAATCTTCACTTGATCTCATTAATATTGCAACACTCTCTTTTGTGAAAAATGTATCTCCGGCATTGAGGAAGCACAGATAATTGCCGTTTGCTTTTTTAATTCCTTTATTCATTGCATGATACAAACCTTTGTCATCTTCGCTAATCCAACGCATTTTACTGTTATCATATTTTTGAACAAGCTTTAATGTTCCATCAGACGATTTTCCATCAATAATAATATGCTCTATATTGGTGTACGTCTGTTCAAGTACACTTTTTAGTGTTCTCTCAATTGTCGTAGCAGCATTATATGTTACTGTAATTATTGATAGTCTGCTCATATTCCAAATATGTTATTTCAGCATCAGTATAAAAAAGTTAAGTTCTATAGATCTCCAAATACTGCTTAGCAATTATCAATTGTTCATATTCAGATTCAACTTTTATCCTTGCATTTACGCCAATTTCATCAATATCATGATGATTTAACACCCACATAATCCCTTTATAAAGATCTTCAGAATCCTTATAATTTGCAATATACCCTGTATGCTTGTGCTCAATCATCTCAGGAACTCCCCCAATATTAAACCCTACACATGGTGTGCCACATGCCATTGCCTCCATTATCGTGTTAGGCAGATTTTCCTGAATTGATGGAGAAATATAAAGATCTGCTGCAGAATAAAAATCTGCCATCTCCATATTAGTAATGTATCCTGTACTAATTGTTTCGACATGTAGCTCTTCAATAATTTCATCACCATTGCTTCCAACAATCATGAACAGTATGTCTTGATTTTTATTTTTTGCTATCAATTCGGCTGCATCAATCAAATATTTAACTCCTTTTCTCTGATCTGAAGCTTTCGCTGCCACAAATAATATTATCTTTTTGTCTTGTGGCAGTTTGAGCTTATCTCGGATCTCTGTTTTGTGTTTTGGTGCATATTGTTTTGTGTTAATTGGGTTTGGAATTGAAAAAACATTATGCGTTTTTGTAAGTGGACTATTTAGCGCAAGCTCCTTGAGCCAATTACTGCATGCTACAAATGTTATATCTCCTTTTAAGTAGACGGATTTTTTTCTGATAAACTGTCTGTAAGACAAATCTACTTCTGAATGAGTTTTCAGGTAAGGGCACATGCCGCATGATTTTTTGTAATTTGTACACTCGCCCGCATGATGACATATTCCGGTAAAAGGCCACATATCATGCATTGTCCAAACTACTTTTTTACCTGATTTAATTATGTTTTCGATCTCTTTTAATGAAAGCATTCCCTGATTTATCCAATGCAGATGAATTATGTCTGCATCTTTAAATTCGGGCAAATCAGTAATACTTAAACCTGTATTAGCTATTGAAATATCAAACAGATAATCTTTAGAAAACCGATTGTAAAAGAAAATATCGGCTCTCTCTTTGTAAAAATTCCATTTGTTTAAATACTTATTTCCTACTGTTACAACATCTGAATTATTTGACAACTTTTCACAAACAAGCATCTTGACATTTTTGCCCGATGATTTTAAAGCATTCATAAGTCGATAAGCTGCTATAGCAGCTCCTCCCCGAATATCTGATGTGCTAACAATAAGTATATTCATTTGTTATACTTTTCTTAGGTATCTGTTTATTCTTCTCTTTGCTTTTGCCAAAAATGAGTAGGTGCGACCATGATATTTTTCTATTGCAGAACGTACGCTTTTATTTTCACTAATTTGATTAATATCAATGTTCAACCTCTCTTTGTGGAGTGGGGTTGTATATATCTCATCGCTGCCGCTATGCATTCCGCTTCCATCAAATCCAATATTTTGTATTAATGATTTTCCTGCATTTACAGAAAGAATATCATTCAGAAAAAGCGTTGCATTCCATCTGATTGCCCAGGAGTTATTCACTCCTTTAACCTGTCGTCTCAACATTCGTGTATATGGATATTTCCCATTAAAATCGAATTTGCGAGATAAACCTCTTTTTTTTATTTCATTTAGAAGTTCAACCCCATCCGGATTAAACATATCCCATGCTCTCTTCCAGGTAGCCCATCCCCAGCTGCCCACCCACTTAATTAAAAAAGCATCGGGAGTATTTTCTAGAGGATAACAGTAGCCATGAACATGCCCAATCCGATTTTCGGTTTCAAATCTATCAAGAGCATCATTCATAAAGGTAAGGAACCACGGTGAAGTTATTAAATCATCTTCCAGAACTATAACTTTACCATATTCATTTACAGTTTGAGTAACACCGGCAATAATATTTTTTGCAAGACCAAGATTTTGCTTGTTCTCAACTATATGAATCTTCTTGAAGCTATCTATACCATCAATGGAGTGAATAAGTTTACGAACCTTCTGCACATTAGCTCTGTCTGATTCATCCTTATAGCCATCAGAAAAGATATAGAGTTCGGTCTCTTTGCAAAGATAATTGTTCATTAACGCCTCCAACGCTTGTCGTGTATGCGAAGGTCGATTATATGTAAATAGTAAGACGGGTGCAACTGACATACTATATTATGACAAGTTAAAATTCAATCTTTTCTGATAGTTTATTTCTTTCTAACACGTGAAGATCAACATGCTGACCAATTTCAATCCCTTTATCTGACAAAGCATCCCTCATAGTCTTGTATGCAAGTTCAGGATAATTATTGTCACCACTTAAATGACATAACCATATATTTTGTATTTGAGAGGTGAAGTTATTAGAAATAAAATCTGATATTTGCTTATTGCTTATATGTCCGGTTCCACTAGTAATTCTTCGTTTAAGATGCCAAGGATAATTTCCGTTTTGCAGCATCTCTTCATCATAATTACTCTCTACAACCAGATGATTAGCTTTAGATACAAAGTGTACTAACTCTTCTGATATACTGCCAATATCTGTGGCAAGTGTCATTTTATGCCCTCCAAATTCAAAAAAATAGCCAGCATTATCATTACTGTCATGAGGTACATCAAATGGAGTGATTCTGAAGTCTTTAATCTCGAAAGTCTTTCCTTTTACTATATATCTTGAAGAGCCATTAAGGCTATGCTTTATCAATCTGTTATTGGCAATCCCTCTGTGCACTTCACGTGTTGCGTAAACAGGGATATGCATTTTTTCTCCAAGATATGCTGCAGATTTTATATGGTCGTAATGATCATGCGTAATCAAAACAGCTTGTATTGAAGATAATTTTATATCATATTCAGCTAATCGTTTTTTTATAATACGTGGACCGATTCCTGCATCAATCAATATACCATAATGTGAATTGCCTAAAAATGAGCAATTTCCACAACTGCCACTACTGAGGCTGAAAAAAGAAAATCGGTCTGATGGAAATAGTTTATACTGCATAATTATTGCAAATATAGTAAGATTTTGACAATTATGTTAGATTATAATTGTTGCACATAACAAAAACAAATCAACATATTATGTCCATGTCATTGATAAATAAAGAATCGCGATAAGAATACAGTGAAGAGATTAAAGACTTTTTTCAGACAATAATTTAATTGTATCATTAAATTCACTCACTATCTCCTTTACAACTTCACTAGCAGGAACTATCTCCTTAACTAAAGAAGCAACCTGTCCAATTTCCAACTCTCCTTCTTCAAGGTTACCCTCAAAAATTCCTTTTTTAGAACGTCCACGACCTAAAAGTTGACGTAGTTCTTCAGCTGACGCACCTTTTTCTTCGAGCTCTTTAACTTGGTTATAAAAATTGTTTTTAATTAGTCGAACCGGAGTGAGTTTTTTTAATGATAATTGCGTATCACCTTCCTTTAAAGTTATACATTTCTGTTTAAATTCATCACTTGCAGAGCTCTCTTCAGTAAGGGCAAATCGTGTGCCAATCTGCACACCATCAGCACCTAGTGCAAAAGCAGCAGCCATTGATTTGCCCGACGATATACCTCCTGCAGCGATAAGAGGTAAATCAACTGATTCTCTTACATGAGGTATTAAAGCAAGGGTTGTCGTTTCTTCCCTGCCATTATGTCCACCTGCTTCAAATCCTTCTGCCACAATAGCATCTACACCAGCTTCGGCGCATTTAATTGCAAACTTTGAACTTGAAACTACATGAACTACAATTATTCCTGCTTCTTTTAATTTAGGTGTCCATATTTTTGGATTCCCGGCTGAGGTAAAAACAATCGGTACTTTTTCATCAATAACTATTTGAATAATTTCATCAATCTGAGGATACATTAATGGGATATTTACACCAAATGGTTTTGAAGTTGCGTTTTTGCATTTTTGAATATGCTCACGTAGTGTTTCGGGGTGCATTGAACCGGCACCAAGTAAACCTAACCCTCCGGCATTACTAACTGCCGAAGCAAGTCGCCAGCCACTACACCAAACCATCCCTGCCTGTATAATAGGGTAACGAATCCCAAATAGATAACTTATACTGTTTACGCTCATTATTTATGTGATTATATTTAAGAATTATATAGTTGTATTTAAACACAAAGATAGCAATATCTGAGCTCATTTCAGATTTTAAAGTCAACTCCTTTAAGTTTGATTTTTTTTATTAGCTTTGTATAATTTTGTTTGAAATTAATATTGTAATTGAATTTTATGAATGTTCTTATTTTAGGGTCTGGTGGTCGTGAGCACGCTTTTGCTTGGGAAATAAGAAAAAGCAATTTTTTGAATAACCTATATATTGCACCGGGTAACGCAGGAACAGCAATGCTAGGGACTAACGTCCCATTGAATATAACTGATTTTGAAACAATTAAATCATTTTCGTTAAATCATGATATTGACATGATAGTTGTTGGTCCCGAAATCCCACTGGTTCGAGGTATTTATGATTTTTTTCATGATGATGAGGACATTTGTCATATTGCCGTTATTGGCCCCTCAAAAGAAGGAGCTCAATTGGAAGGCAGTAAGGATTTTGCTAAAAAGTTCATGAATCGTCACAATATTCCCACAGCCGGATTTAAAACAATTACACTTGACAATATTGATGAAGGCAACACTTTTTTGGATATGCTTTCTTCACCGTATGTGCTAAAGGCTGATGGATTAGCTGCAGGTAAAGGTGTCTTGATAATTGATGATATAAACTACGCTAAACAAATGCTATGGGAGATGTTAAATGGTAAGTTTGGCAAATCAAGCAACATGGTAGTTATAGAGGAGTTTTTATCGGGAATAGAATGTTCTGTTTTTGTATTATCTGATGGCAAATCATTTAAAGTATTACCTGTTGCAAAAGACTATAAGCGTATTAGCGAAGGAGATACCGGCTTGAATACCGGAGGCATGGGGGCTATTTCGCCTGTGCCATTTGCTGATGAAGAATTTATGCAAAAGGTTCGCAAGCAAGTAATTGAGCCAACAGTGAATGGCTTAAGAGAAGAAAATATTGATTATAAGGGTTTTATTTATTTTGGTCTAATCAAAGTAAATAGAGATCCATATGTGATTGAGTATAATGTAAGAATGGGGGATCCTGAAACTGAAGCGGTTGTACCACTCATTAAATCAGATTTATTAGATCTTTTTATTGGAGTTGCAACAGAAACATTAAATCAAAAGCAGATTGAGATTGACAATCGCAGTGCGGCAACAGTAATGATGGTTTCGGGAGGTTATCCTGAAGAGTATGAGAAAAATAAACCAATTACCGGGCTTGATACTGTTTTAGACAGCACAGTTTTCCATGCAGGTACATCTTACGAAAATGGTCAAATCATAACCTCCGGTGGAAGAGTCTTGTCGGTAACTTCTTTAGGTAATAATCTAGATGAAGCACTTGAGACTTCCTACAGAAATATTCGAAAAATCAAATTCGAAAACAGCTATTATCGTAAAGATATAGGATTCGACATAAAGTCCAATAAATAAAACAGACAGCGCATGCATCCGGTTGTCAGATCCTTTCGTACAAGCTTTGCCGAAGGACGTTTTATACCTCTTGTGGCATCCTTTGGGGTAGTTTTAATGAGAGTTGCTCTCTATTTAAGAGTAGGAGCTCCAGAAATAGAACAAGCAGTTGACAACTACCTATGGAGCCTTATAGCGCCCTTTTTTAATAATCATTTCATCTCTTTTGTTGCATCAACTATTTCTGTTTTTCTTATTTCATGGATTTTGTCTCACATGAATTCCAGATATAATCTTATCAGAGCACGCTCAAATCTACCATTTATCACACCACTTTTTCTGTTTAGCCTTCACCCATATTTTTTGGCAATGTCCGGTGATTATATTTCAATAATACTCATTCTGTTCGCTCTTTTCCCATTGCTTGAGTCATATCAAAAAACCGACTCTTATCTTTATTCATTTCGTTCTGCAATTCTGATAGCCATTGCCTCACTATTTCAAATTTATGCATTAATGGTAATACCTCTATGGTGGAAGGGTGAAAAGACTATGCGTGGACCGCAACCACGCTCTTTCTTAGCATCTGTCTTTGGCCTGCTACTTGTTTATGTATCAGTAATCTCGCTATTCTTACTTTTCGATGATATTAAAGGATTCTTACAGCCGACATTATCATTTGCATCATTCTCAATACCTCAACTCCCTGAATTTTCAATTCTTGAATGGGCAACAACAGCATTTATCGCTCTATTCTTTATTGTAAACATGACCTTTAGTGTAAAAATTTATAGTCGTGATAAAGTCCTATCTCTTAATTTAATGCAGTTCTTTTTATTTTTAATAATACTATTATTGTTGTTACAGATAATATACTGGAGTCAAACATTTTTCTTTTTTATGCTTTCACTTACTTTTGTTTCATATCTTAACTCATATGTTTATACACAAACAAACAGCAAAAATCACATCTACTTGGCATACGTTATAATAATATTTATGCTGGCAATTTATCTGTCACATTTTTTTCCTGAGTATCTTCCTGTGCTGTAAGATTATTTTCATGCGTTATAATCTATTCAAAACAATATATTCTAATAATTTGTTTATATTATAGGTTACATTGGTAATCAGCCTTATAGGATTATTGCTGAACTATTGTTTAATGTTCAAAATGAGAATTGTCATGAAAAAAATTACGATTTATGTTGGATTAATTATTCTTACAACCTTGTTCTTTAATGCATGCGGTATATCGCAAACTGCAGCTGAAAAAGAACAACAAGCTGCTGAGATTAATGAAGCAGTTATGAATTCCGACTTTACATTTAAAGCGAAATTTGCTTACCCCCTTGGTTTTAGATCTATTTATCTACCACCATCATATGATGTTGTAGTATTACCCGATACTGCTAAAGTTTATTTGCCTTTTTATGGAAGAGCGTACAAAGCGCCAATTCATCCAGGTGATGGCGGATATCTTTTTACAAGCACCGATTTTGAATATCAGATAAGCCCCGGGAAAAACGACAAAAATTGGATTGTGAAAATGATTTTTAATGACAGGGACCGACCTATTGAATTTCTATTTGATATTTGGAATAATGGCTCCACACATCTTAGTGTAAATGATATGGATAGACAATCAATATCATTCCAAGGTGAAATAGAGATTAACGATAGAGAAAAAGATTAGCAAGTTTTATGTGATACTGAATGTAAAACTTATAATATCTCCTTGAGACTTGAGGGTAGATAAAATGTATTATTCTTGTCGATATAAACCACAACAGAACCTATATCAAATGACTTTCCATTAAGTCTGCCCACCGATGAAAATGATTTTATTTCCAACTTGTTATTCCCATTCTCAACAATTAAAATGGGAAACTTTTGATTTGTGTTGTCGATAACATATTTCATTCCACTAAATAAATCAGTATGCTTCATAAATATCTTATCTGACAACTCTTGTAAATTCATTTCAAGCCCTGTCACCTGCTGTAGATATCTGTTAACATCTGTATTTTTAAGATGACCTCTTGGTACATCTCCCTGAGGATGATAGGCGGCCATCAACACCTCTTCACCTGTATGCCCTCCTGTTGTAAAACCAAAGCACATGCGCGAGTTTAGGATATTGACAATATTATGAACAAGATTTACGCTTGTGCCAACCTTAGTATAATCGGTCTCACGATAATTTTTTGAAGATTGAATCATTTCAAGCTCTTCATCAGTAACATCAATACCGGTATATTTTTTAAATTCAGATTTGATATTTTCGGGATCTGTATTTATAAGTACCGACTCCAATCCGTTTGCACTAAGCTGAATGCCGGAAACAGTTTCAAAAAGATCATCAATTGAGAGCTTATCATAACCTGTGCAGTTTCTTGACCCTATGCTAAAACCGCTGTTTCCATGATCGGATAATACAATAACAGCTGTGTTACCGTCAGCTTCTGCAAACTTCATTACTTTACCCACAGCCTCATCAAAAGCAAGATATTCGTTGATAATAGCTGCAGCATCATTAGCATGGGCAGCCCAGTCTACCTGGCTCCCTTCGACCATTAAAAAGAACCCATTTTCTTTTTTTGAAAGTAGTTCAATAGCTTTTTCGGTCATTTCTGCTATAGATGGAACCTTTTCGTAATTTCTATCAATATTATAAGGTAAAGCCTTGTCGCCAAATAATGCCCATACCTTTCCTTCGCCATCAAAATTTAGCAGTGCATCTCTGTCATTTTGAATCAATGTTGTAGCGTTATTACTGAAATGCTGCTTAATATCGTCAGTTAAAATACCGTTACCACCTCCAAACATTACATCAAGATTCTGATAAGCCATCTGTGGAGCAATAACATCATATCTACTTCTTGAATAATAGTGCGCCGAAAAGTCGGCCGGTGTTGCATGAGGAAACTCACATGTTACCACCAAGCCCACCGCTTTATTTTTTAAAATCTTGGAAGCTTCAAGTATAGTTGCAGCAGGCTGATAAGTTCTTGAACCGTCAACGATAAATATATCATTATCTGAAACCTCAGGATAGACAGCAACATTGCCTGACTGTTGCAACACACCAGTAGCATATGTTGACCCGGTGGGGGCAGAATCACCAATAGGTGCATTTGAAGAAAAGGTGGTTACTGTTCCGCTTATATATGGATCAACATTTAGTCCTTCACCCAATTCATTGAAATGTTTAAACCACCTGGCTGCTGAATAAACGCTAATAGAAGTACCGTCAGGTATCATAACTACAACATTTTTGACAGGCCTTACCTCATCTGCAAAAATTATAATGGAGGTAAACAATAATAATAAGCTAAGATTTATTTTTCTCATTTGGATCATTCTTAATAAACTATTTCGTTAAGTTAAAAGAGCAGAAGGTCAAGCCTACTTAGATTATGCCTTATCGAGAAATAGTCTAACTTAAGTAAACAAAAATATTTTCTCAAAGTTACGAACTAAACAATTAAATATGCTAATTGTTGTTTTGTTTAACAACTTTAAGTGATAAATCACTTTGCGATTTTTTTGTAATAAGGTAAAATGCTTGTTTTTGCTTACATTTGTACTTCAAAAATAATTAGAAATTTAAAAATAATGAGTTATAAAAGACCATTGATACTTATCACAAACGATGATGGTTATCAGGCCAAAGGAATTAAAGAGTTAATAAATGCGATGAAAGGGTTGGGCGAAATTTTAGTATTTGCCCCAGACACACATCGTTCCGGAATGTCCAGTGCAATAACTACAACAACACCTCTTCGTGCAAGAGTCTACCATAAAGAGGAAAATCTCACTGCATATATGTGTAATGGTACTCCTGCTGACTGTATTAAGTTAGCCCTAAATGAATTTGTAGACCGCAAACCGGATTTAATTGTTTCAGGAATAAATCATGGCTCAAATGCCGGCATAAGTGTATTATATTCCGGCACAGTTGGTGCAGCTTTAGAAGGTTGTGTATCAAACATCCCCTCAATTGCATTTTCGTTATGCGACTTCACTCCTAATGCTGATTTTATTGCAACAGCTACTGTTGCCCGAAAACTAGCAAAAAAGGTTTTAGCCGAAGGTTTACCAAAAGGCGTTTGCCTTAATGTTAATGTACCAATTGGTCATATAAATGGAATAAAAGTAACAACTCAAACCCAAGGTAAATGGGTTAATGAATATTTCCGTGCCAAAGACGGTGGTGATAGAGAAGTATTTTGGATGACCGGTAACTTCGAGAACTGGGAAGAAGAAAATGACAGCAGTGATGAATGGGCTTTGGCAAATGGATATGCTGCCGTAGTGCCTGTAAAAATAGATATGACCGCTCACGATTTCATTCAAGAACTTAAAGAGTGGGATCTGTAGGGAACCTTATTCTTTAAAGTTTGTTCTTAAAATAAGAGCTTTAATTATATAGAAAAAGGTCACAATGAAGTATTATTTAGTAGTAGGGGAGGCTTCGGGTGATTTGCATGCCTCAAACCTGATGCAATCAATTAAAAAATGCGATAAAGACGCAGATTTCCGTTTCTTTGGAGGAGATCTGATGGAGAAAGTGGGAGGTGTATTGGTAAAACATTACCGTGAATTGGCTTATATGGGTATAATGCCTGTAATAATGAACAGTCGTACAATCCTTAAAAATCTCACAATCTGCAAAAAGGACATTGCTGACTATAACCCCGATGTATTAATATTAGTTGACTATCCCGGCTTCAACCTCAAGGTTGCAAAATGGGTAAAAACTAAACTCAATACACCAATTCATTACTACATTTCTCCTAAGGTTTGGGCTTGGAAAGAATATAGGGTAAAGTCGTTCAAAAAATATGTTGATGAAATGCTCTCAATTCTACCTTTTGAAGTTGATTTTTATAAAAAGCATAATTATATTGTTCATTATGTGGGTAATCCTACATTAGATGCAGTTGAGAACAGGAGCTATAAAAACGAAACATTCAATGAATTCATAAAATCAAATAATCTTCCGGACAAACCAATAATTGCCCTTCTATCCGGAAGCCGGAAACAGGAAATAGCCGGTAATCTCCCATACATGCTTGAATCAGTTAAAAGTTATGCTGATGGATATCAATTTATAATTGCAGGTGCACCGGGAATCGATCCTGCATTCTATACTGCTTATACCAAATTATATTCCGATTCAACAGTATTATTTGATCAAACATATCGCATATTGGCACAATCTGATGCAGCGCTGGTAACTTCAGGCACAGCAACCTTGGAAACAGCTTTATTAAATGTGCCACAGGTAGTATGCTATAAAATGTCTGCACCAATTTTGTCTCATTGGGCATTTGAAAATATTTTGCATGTTCCATTTATATCACTAGTTAATCTCATTTGCGGACATGAAGTGGTAAAAGAATATTTCGCTAAAACATTTACAGTAGATAACATCCGCACTGAGCTATCACAAATGCTTCATGTAAAAAATTATCGACAAAACATGCTTAATAATTATAAAGAGATGCGTTCAATACTTGGAGAACCCGGAGCATCTGATAAAGCTGCACAAATAATTTTCAGCAAGATTAAAAAAAAATCCAATTAATGATCACTGTTGTTCTTAATTTTTTATTTCCTTTACAAACAGTTGACATATCTATGTTGACAGAATTTTAACTAGTAAAAAACTGTAAAATTAAAACAAATGAAAATAGGTATTCTCACTTCTGGAGGTGACGCACCCGGTATAAATGCAACAATTCGTGGTGTAGGTAAAACAGCTATAAACCATTACAACATGGAAGTCATAGGCATTCAGAATGGTTTTTCAGGATTGCTTTACAATGACGTTGTAGAGCTAAATGATCCCTCCTTGTCCGGAATTCTTAATTTGGGCGGCACCATTTTAGGCACAGCAAGAGAGAAGGTATTTCGTAAAATGATTAACTCCCCTGATGAGAAGGATAGAGAAAAGATAAAGGATGCGTATCATGAACTTGGGCTTGATTGCTTGGTGTGCATTGGAGGAAATGGCACACAACGTACAACATCTATGCTAGCCAAAATGGGGCTAAATGTTATTGGAATTCCAAAAACAATTGACAATGATGTTTACGGAACAGACGTCACCTTTGGATTTAACACAGCCATCAATATTGCTACTGATGCCATCGACCGTTTGCATTCCACTGCAAGCTCACATCGAAGAGTAATGCTTATAGAATTAATGGGTCATCATGCAGGATGGATAACACTTTATGCAGGGATGGCCGGTGGAGCAGATATCATACTCTTACCTGAATTGGGTTACAACATGAAGGTTGTAATTGACAAGATTAATAAGCGAATGGAGATTGGTAAAGCCTACTCTATAGTAGCTGTAGCAGAAGGAGTGGAAGTACCCGGCAACGAAAGACCGGTAACCTATTTTGCACGTGAAATACAGGAACAGACCGGCTATGAAACGAGAGAAACGGTTCTTGGTTACATTCAGCGTGGAGGCTCGCCCTCGCCATATGATAGAAACCTCGGAACACTTTTTGGAGGACATGCTGCAGAGTTAATAAATGAGGGTAAGTTTGGTCGAATGGTTGCATTAAAGGGCAACAAAATAACAGACGTCCCTCTATCAGAAGTTGAGGGCAAGCTTAAGATTGTAGAATCTGACAATGATTTAGTTAATCAGGGAAAACGTATGGGAATATCTTTTGGAAGCTGGTAGAACTATTCTTCAACATCCCTGTTTTCTTCAGAATCACTCTTTGCTGTTTCAATCAAGACATCCTGTAGATCATTATTCTCTCTAAGCTTTTTAATTGCTATTTTTGCTGCTTTCTGATGTGATTCTTTTTTTGAATAACCTTTTCCTGTACCAATATCAACATCGGCAACTTTAACACAGGAAACAAAAATAGGGTTATTTTGAGAGTCATAAGACGAGTCGATTACTTCAAAACGTACATCGACTCTATTTTTTTGTCCCCACTCAATCAATCTAGATTTAAAATCGACCTCACTCTTCAGTACTTTGTCTATATTTATATGTTGTTTAATCAAAGTTTCAAACACAAACTTCTTTGCAACACGGTATCCCTGATCAAGGTAAATAGCTCCTATCAAAGCTTCAAGAGCATCGCCATAAATGTTAGTATTATGCGCAAGATTTCGGGTAGAAGATACAATTAGATTATCTAATCCAAGATCCACCGCAAGCTTATTAAGGGTTTCTCTTTGCACAATACGAGATCTGGTACTTGTAAGAAACCCTTCCTTCTTACTTTCAAATTTCTTATAAAGGATATCAGCTACAATTGCATCTAAGATAGCATCACCCAAAAACTCAAGTCGTTCATTATTCACCCATTTCCCTTTTTTGGAGCGGATAGAAGACGAACGGTGAGTCATGGCCTCTTTATAGAGATTAATCCTATCAGGATAGAACCCTAAAATATTATAAAATGAAAGGTAAGGCTCTTTTCCTCTATGAGGAATAGCCTTAATCCTTTTTACTAATTTTCTAAACACACTACTTGTTGTATTGCTTGAGAATTACACTTGCGTTGTGTCCTCCAAAGCCAAAAGTGTTAGATAACGCAGCTCTTATCTCTCTTTTTTGAGCTTTGTTGAATGTATAATTTAAACTATAGTCGATTTCCGGATCATCATCACCCTCTTCATGGTTAATTGTTGGAGGTACAATCTGATCTCTTATAGCCAATATGCAGAATAGGGCTTCAAGTGCACCTGCTCCTCCAAGTAAATGGCCGGTCATCGATTTTGTTGCACTAATATTAATATTGTAGCTATGGTCACCAAACACATCCAGTATAGCTTTCACTTCCGAAATGTCACCAACAGGTGTAGATGTTCCATGCACATTAATATAGTCAATTTCTTCAGGCTTCATTTCAGCGTCTTCAAGAGCGTTGCGCATAACCAGTTTAGCCCCCAATCCCTCGGGATGCGAAGCGGTAATATGATGTGCGTCTGCCGACATACCTCCACCTACAACTTCTGCATAAATTTTAGCTCCTCTTGCTAGAGCATGCTCAAGTTCTTCAAGAATCAAAACTGCTCCTCCCTCACCAATTACAAATCCATCACGGCTAGCGCTAAATGGACGTGAAGCAGTTTGAGGAGAATCATTACGGGTTGATAAGGCATGCATTGCATTAAACCCGCCAACGGCAGCTGCGCTAATAGTCGCTTCCGCTCCACCGGAAACAATTACATTAGCCTTATTCAGACGGATAAGATTAAATGCATCAATAATTGAATTTGTAGATGATGCACATGCCGACACGGTAGCATAGTTGGGGCCCCTCAGTCCATAAATCATAGAGATATGCCCTGCAGCAATATCCGCTATCATTTTTGGAATGAAAAATGGATTAAACCTCGGACCTTTCTCCTTTTCAAGGTAATAACCACCTACCTCTTCTTCAAAAGTTTTTATTCCACCAATTCCTGCTGAGAAAATAACACCAATACGATCTCTGTTCTCAACCTCCAGATCCAGTCCCGAATCCTCCATTGCCTCTTTTGCAGCATGAATAGCAAAGTGAGAATATCGGTCGTACTTCCTAGCTTCTTTTCTTTCAAAGAGACTATTAGGATCAAAATCTTTAACTTCGCAGCCAAACTGAGTTTTAAATAACGAAGCGTCAAATTGAGTAATAGGCCCGGCACCACTCTTTCCTGCAATGGCGTTATTCCACGTTGTTTCAACGTCGTTGCCAAGCGAGTTAATGGTTCCCAGGCCTGTTACTACTACTCTTTTTAATTTCATGAAAAAAAAGGATTATTTCGCGTGTTCTTCAACATACGCTACTGCGTCGCCAACACTTGAAATTTTTTCTGCTTGATCATCCGGGATTGAAATATTGAATTCTTTTTCAAACTCCATAATCAATTCTACTGTATCAAGAGAATCAGCTCCTAAATCATTAGTGAAGCTTGCGTTATCTGTTACTTCAGACTCTTCAACACCTAATTTGTCGACTATAATCGCCTTTACTCTTTGTGCTACTTCAGACATAACTTTTGATATTAATTAATAAATAAAAATTTTATTCTTAAATTTGCGATTGCAAAGTAACACAATTTTTCTCTAATTGTGCAAATATTTAAGCATTAAAATCAATAAAAGTGCACAAAAAGTATATGTTTGTGCAAAAACTTGTAGTAATTCATGATAAATATAGCCATTTTTGCATCAGGTAATGGAAGTAATGCCGAAAATATTGTAAACTATTTTTCCACTAATAAGGAAATAAAAGTTGCTATGATAATTTCAAACAGGTCTGATGCATATGTACATGTTCGTGCCAATAAGCTTGGAATTCCATCTTTTACATTTAATAAAAGCGATTTTGATGATGGCTCTGTTGTGTTAAATAAAATGGCTGAGTATGAGATAGGTTTTATTGTACTTGCAGGATTTTTACTCAAGGTTCCTCAATCTATAATGGACACATTCCCCAATCGGATCATAAATATACATCCTGCACTACTTCCCAAATACGGAGGAAAAGGTATGTATGGCGATAATGTACATAATTCTGTAAAAAATGCAGGAGAGGTAGAAACTGGTATAACTATTCATTATATAAATGAGAATTACGATGAGGGAGATATTATTTTTCAAGCAAAATGCGATGTCTCCGATTCAGATTCCCCGAATGATATTGCAAATAAAGTGCATTTACTAGAACAGGAGCATTTTCCGAAAATAATTGAAGAGACAGTGAAAAATAATTTGCAGAATATATCGAAATATTAAAAATAATAGTATCTTTGCACTCCGTTACGCGGCTGTGGCGTAATTGGTAGCCGCGCTAGACTTAGGATCTAGTGTCGAGAGACGTGGGGGTTCGAGTCCCTTCAGCCGCACAATAAAACAGATACTACTCCTTTAAGAGAAATCTTAAGGGAGTTTTTTTTGCAATAAAGTTGCCTAAAACTCTTACAATAAATTATAATCACGCAACTCCAACTCTATTACAATGCTTTACCAACTATTTACCATAGTTAAATCAACATAAGGTATGTACGCAGTTGATATAACGATACCTAGTATTTATTAGTGTCTAGATAGTGTTTTGAATACGCTAGATATTTTGTCTGACATTGAAATTTCTGTTAATTGTGTTTAGTGATTTGTGAATATTTAGTAACTTTGGGGGTTAGGAACAATCAATACGATAATTCTAAAAAATGAGGTATATATTCTTGTATATTTTAGGGCTTTTCATTGTATCACACTCTTTGCTGGCAAATAATGAAAATATAATCAGAGAAGTTGATAGCCTGCTTGAATTGAGTAGGGAGTATAAGTTTGATGTTGACATAGAATCATCAATACAGGTTGCACACCTTGCTCTTAATAAAAGTATAGATATAGATTACTCTCACGGTAAAGCTGCTGCCTATCTTAACTTAGCTCAAACACTTTTCTATCTGGGCAACTATGAAAAATCACTTGAATATCTTTCTCTCACAGAAAAAGAACCCGCATTAGCAAATAACTTATTCACTAAATTTGAAATTAGCAGAATAAGAGGACAGATTTTTACATATTTAAAATTGGAGAAACAATCGATACGAGAGTTTCAAAAATGTATTACTATTGCAAATCAGATTGAACCAAAAAATCAACGAGATCATGGTCTTAGCATGTCATACGAGAATTTAAGTGTAGTTTATAGTAGATTAGAAATGCCAGATTCAGTATTTTATTATCTTCTAAAAAATAAAAATCTTTTAGAGTCCATAGATGAAGATGTTGTTTTTCGTGGTATGGTAAATATGTATGCATCTTTGGGCAATTGGTATGCACAAGAAGAGGAGTATCAAGTGGCAGAGGATTACTTTTCTAAAGCATTAAGTATTGCCGAAAAATATCAATATCCATATCTTTCGCAAGCCTACCGATATTTGGGAGATATGGAGATGAGCAGGAATAACCTTGATTCGGCATTGTATAATTATAACAATGCATTAGACAATTTAGATGTAACGAAAATTAAAGGGGAGTATACTCTAGTTTATCAAAGTTTGTCTGAGCTTTATGAAAAAGCAGGGGTTGCTGATTCTGCAAAGTTTTACCAGGAAAAAAAAAGCGCAATAGAGATTGAATTAGCAAGAGAGAGAGAAAATAGTGTAGGAAATGCACTTGAGGTATTTGTAAATGAGGAGAAAGAAATTCAAAGATTACAAAAGGCTCAAAGCCAGAAAACACTAACTATACTAACTGTTTACACTCTAGCATTTATTTTAATCTTTCTTTTTTTTGTCAGAAAACTAATTAGAAGTATGCGTGATGAAAAAGAGAAGATCAAAGAAGAACTACTTGAATCAACAAAAATAATTGAAGAAAAATCCGTCGAGACAAAAGTTTTAGAAAAAAGAATAAACGAATCATTTGATGAAGTTATAGAATTAGCAAAGTCAAACAATCCTAATTTTGCGAAAAGATTCAGTGAAGTTTATTCAGACGAAACAGCAATGATTTTAGAAAAGCATCCCGATTTAACCAAAACTGAATTCATATTATTCGCTTTAATATTTTTGAATTTCACAACGAAAGATATCGCAAAATATACTTTTGTTGAACATCGTACGGTTCAAACCAAAAAAAATAGATTAAGGAGAAAATTAAATCTACCGGCAGGCACAAACTTAGAAAATTATATCCACAGTTTGATTAATGATCAGATTTTAGTACGCTGATTAAACAAAAGATTCAAACAAAATTTGCTAATTAAGGACAATTTGACCTTAAAGTAGGTAAAAATGCAAGACATTGATATATAGTGTTTTGTAGCATGGGATTTAAATTGTAATACTTGTGTAGTAGGTGTTTTATCTGTTTTGTGTACTTTTTATTGCAATTTTGCGCATTGTTTTTCTGGATTAAATAAAATCATTTATCACAGTCTTATTTTTCCAGGTCAGAAACATCATTAATAAAGTACATAATATTTATGTTTAACAAAAAACTTTTATTGATAACTTTAGTGTTATTGGGATCTCTAACTGCTGTCAATGCTCAGAAGGTAGCTATTAAAAACAACCTTCTATATGACGCAGCTGCCACACCTAATTTGGCATTAGAGTTTGGTTTAGGAAAAAAAACAACTTTCGAGCTAGGGGCAGGTGTAAACTGGTCCAACTTCTCCGATAACAAGAAATTCAAACATTTATTATTACAGCCCGAGTTGCGCTGGTGGACATGCGATGTATTCAACGGGCACTTTTTTGGTGTTCATGCTCATGGCGCACAGTTTAACGTTGGTGGCTGGGACATCCCGATCGGACGTCTTGATACTTTTAAAGATAGCCGCTATCAGGGATATCTCTATGGTGGTGGAATCAGTTATGGATATCAATGGGTCTTGAACCCTCGGTGGAACTTAGAGTTGAGTGCCGGTGGCGGTTATGCTCGTATACATTACGATGAGTTTCCTTGCTCCGATTGTGGCACGAAGTTAAACGAAGGCATTTATAATTACTTTGGAGTAACAAAGGCTGCCGTTTCACTGATTTACTTCTTTAAATAAAAGACCAAGATGAATATAAAAGCAAAAAATTTATTTTTAATCACAACTTTACTCACAGTAACTCCTTTTCTTTTCTCTCAAAACAATTATCTAGATGGAGTAAGGATTGAAAATAGCCGTGTTGAACAGCGTGACAACCGTCTATCGGTAGATATGGACATAATCCTTGATGACTTGAGACTGCTTTCTAACGACATTATAGAGTTTACTCCTCTATTGGTTTCAAATGACGGGGAGATTGTAAACGAACTTCCTTCTGTTGTTGTGGCCGGGAAAAGGCGTTCAAAAATACTTGAACGAAGTATTAAGCTAAATAATTCTACCGGATTAGATAGAGAGCCATATGAGATAGTTAGAAGAAGAAACAATACCACGCAACAGATATCTTATAGTACAGATTTGGCTATAGCGGCTTGGATGGAGGATGCTTCTCTCGGATTAAGAAGATCTATTCTCAGTTGTGCCAACTGCGATATGGGAGGCGATTTTTTAGTGTTGTTGCCACGTATAATTCCCGAAGCGTATGTTCCTTCTTATAAACTGACTTATATAGTTCCGGAGGTAGAGGTGAAAACTTTAAGCGATCGTCATACAGCTATGTTCAACTTCGTAGTTGACCGATGGGAGCTTATACGTGACTTTAAAAATAATGCAGCGGAATTTAACGAGGTAGATAGAGTTATTGATGAAATACGCAACAACCCGGATTTTGAAATCACTGAATTTGAAATAACCGGTTACGCTTCTCCCGAGGCTCCTGTAGATCATAATAAAATGCTGGCACAGAACAGAGCAAACGCTTTTGCAGATTACATAGTGTCGAAATTCGGTATTAATAGAAGCAGTTTTAATGTAAACGGACACGGTGAAGATTGGGATGGTCTGCGCAAAGCAGTGGAAAGCTCTTCTCTTAGCGACAGGCAAGCAATACTTAATATAATTGATAATGTTTCTAACCCCGATGCTCGCGATGCTGAGTTGAAGAAGTTATCAAATGGTCAGACATATCGCAACTTGCTTAATAATTTCTATCCTCTCTTACGTCGTACTGAGTATGTGATTGCATATAATGTGCGCCCGTTTGATGTGGACGAAGCGCGAGAGGTTATCAAAACAAATCCTCGTCTTTTGAGTCTCAACGAAATGTATTTGGTAGCACAGAGCTATCCTGTCGGTAGCACAGAATTTAAAGAGGTGTTTGATATAGCAACTCGTCATTATCCCGATAGCGACATTGCAATACTTAATTCTTCCTCTGCAGATATCGAAGGAGGAAATATAGATGCGGCGATTGAAAGAATGAATAAAATTTCAGATAATCCAAAAGTGTGGAATAATTTGGGTGTAGCGCATGCTCTTAATGGTGATATTGTTATCGCAAAGCAATATTTCGATAAAGCTGTTTCATACAACGATGAGGATGCAAGTGTCAACATAAAAGAGCTTAATAAAGTAATAAACAGATAATTATAAATTATTTAATTAATAACATTCAATCACAAATCAAATTTTATTTTCAAACATGAGAAAATTCAGCAAATTATTATTAGCAGCTGTCATTGCTCTGGGGTTAGGATTTACTGCCTGTAACAACGATGATATCGACATGCCCGATCAAGAGAAAGGCAACACCCACGTGAGCGTGGCACTTAAATTAGGAGGTGGAGCAGCAACTCGTGCATTGCCAAATGACTATAACGATGTTGGCGAATGGGCCGGCAAAGATGAAATCAAAACCATCACAATTTATGTTTCCGACATGAGCACGGTTGCAACACATAATTTTTTTGTAGGAACAGATTATGAAGTTGATGGTAACCTTTTAAAACCATTGGCTACTGCCGCAATTAAAACGACTGCAGGGTTGAAGAAGGTTTTTGTATTAGTAAATGCCACAAGTGATGCTCTGAACCAAATCGCAGAAGCCGGTACTAACTCTGCCTCGTTTGAGGCTGCATATGCAGCGATACTCGAATTGGAAAACTCCGGAACCGCTACTACGGTTTCAACTTCTGCTTCAAAAATTGCCGAAGCAGGATCTGGAGAAGATGTAATTATGATGACCAACGTTGAGCCTCAAACAATAAACGTTGCTCCAAACATAGATGAAGCAGCCACTATTGCCGGTGAGAACCGTGTTAGCATAAACGTTGAAAGAGCAGTTGCTCGTGTAATGGTTACTACTGCACAAACTACTTACCCGGTGTCGTCTCTTACTGATGGCACACTAATTGGAGAAGTCTCCAATATCACATGGGTATTGGCTCAAGGTGAGAATTCACTATACATTCAAAGAAAAGAAGATTGGGCTACGCCAAACTTCGGATGGATCCCTACAACCAATGCAGAATATTGGGATGCTACCGGTGCAATTGATAAATATGACTACTCCGGACTTTTTGAAAACTACGATGCTGCTACTCAGTTTGGTGGAACAACTGTTCCTACTTTAGCAGACTATGCTGAGGCCAATGCCGGCTCAATTGGCGAAAGCTCTGTGCTGGATGGTAAATTTGTTCTTCCTACTACTCACGAAGTAGCAGATGGCGACGCTTCCAGCTTTAAAAAGGGAAATACCGTTTACGCTATGATCCGTGCAAAATTCACTCCTAAAGCTTTTGCCGATGAAGGTACCCCTGATGAAGATGGTACATTCTACTTAGGTTCAAACGGTCAATTCTATACTTCCGCTGCAGCTGCTTATGATCCTGCAGAAAATGGAGTTAATCAAAAAGTTACAAAGTATGTTGGTGGTAAAGTAATTTACTATGCATGGGTAAACCCTGATAATATACCTGAATGGTACAACTCTCCAGTTTTGAGAAATAACATTTATCATATTCACATCACTGGTTTCAAAACTATTGGTACTAACTGGAATCCATTGTTCCCTGAAGATCCTGATAATCCTACAATGATTCCTAACCCGGAATATGATCCTGAACAACCTGAAGGACCTGATAACCCATCGGAAATTCCTTCAAACCCCGATCCGAAACCAGAGGTTACGGTAACTGTGCCCGATCCGGATAATCCTGGTGAAGAAATTGAAGTGCCCGTTGAGGAACCCGAGAACCCTATTGATCCTACAGATCCGTTAACAACACCTGAAACATGGATGAGCGTTGACGTAACTGTACTACCTTGGTTGATTCACTCTTATCAAGTAGATTTAGGAATATAATAATATTGTTAGAGAAGCTTTAATAAAGCTGATTCTGTAAGGACAGAGGAAGAAATTTCTCTTCCACTGTCCTACTTTTTAAAAAACAACTTTCAATTTTCAAAACGCAGCAAATGATGAGTTTAAAAAACAAGATATTGATAACGCTATTCGCGTTGGGAACAATTTTTTGGGGTTGCGACTCTCTGATCTTTGATGATCTAGCCGATTGTCCCCAAGGTGTATATGTGAAATTTTATTCAATGACGCCTTGTGAGTTGGATTCAACATTCATTGGTGATGTATCATCACTCACCTTGTTTGCATTTGATGAAAATGATAAGTTGGTTACTTATGTTACACAGCAAAATCCAACATTGAACAGAGATTACGAAGTGTTGATGCCTGTACAGAATGGGAATTTCTCATTTATCGCTTGGGTAGGAATAAACGATAGGTTCACCCTAGGAACATTTACCAATGGGGTAACAACCAAGAAAGAAGTTATGCTAACTCTAAAATCTTCTTCCGGATTAGCTGAACAGCTTAATGGTGTTGAAGTATGGCAGGGGGAGAGTCCTGTGGTTTTCCTTCCCGATCCTATTGAGTTCGGTTCCTTATACAAACACACTGCAATTAACTTACTAGAGGTTACAAATAGAATAGAAGTAGTAGTTGAGTTTGATAGCGCCACTATGAAGGATTATGACACCAACGAATTGCATGTTGATGTTTCATCTGCAAACGGTGTACTGAGAATTGATGGTACAATGCCACACAATTCACCGGCACTTAATTATCCTTCTTTAGAGCCTATAAGAGATGAACACTCTGCCTTTTGGAATTATACTTTGCTCGACTTAGCCACCGGTTATGATAACAACTTGCATATTTACTATACAGGAAACGATGAAGAAGAGACAGTATTTAACGGTGATTTAATTGCCATGATTCTTTTGGCAGCCAATGAGGGCGGTGTGAATCTCGAGTGTGATAATGATTTTGAAATTAAGGTATTGATTAAGGATTATTGCGTTGAGTGTTGGACACATTTCAGCTGTGCCATTTATGTGAATAATTGGCTTGTTCATAGTTATAGCACTAACTTATAATGCTGAGGTATTATATAATCACAGGGTTTAAATAAGTTATTTTATATTTTGCAAAATATAAATATCAGAACGAATAGAATATGATAAATTTGACAAGGATATATATTGCGGTTGCAGTTCTACTTCTTTCGCTATTAGGGTGCGAGAAGTTGATTTATGATGATACAACTGAAGTTACATCGGGAAGCGAACCAAAGGTATACCTCTCTGTAACCACCCGTGCTGCACAGTCAAATAGTGGTTTCCGTTCTTCTATCAACACTGATGTTACAGATTTTGAAGATCATGTGCATAGCTTGGCAATGGTGATATTTGAAAGCGGATCGGATAATGTGGTTGTTGAACCCTATTTCAACTCTAATCTTGGAAGTGGCGTTGCTACTTATGCTTTCACAGTAGAGATGAAACCGGGCAACTACGACTTCTATTTCATTGCAAATGTTACGGAGCTTGAAACAACTATAAAGAATATTTCTAATAGAACCGATTTGGTAAACTTAATGAATACTCTTCGCTCTTTAGATAGCGATTTATACATAGGTGCTACTAGCGGCAAAGGATTCCCAATGGCTCGTGTTTATATGAACCAGAAAGTTGATGCAGGTGGTACAGTTTATCAGCCCCTGCCTTTTAAGCCAAAGTTTAATTCTTCTGAAATTCAAGATGTAACTACAACATACAATGAAAACGGAGCAGAGAGAGAGTACGTAGAATTGATACGAGTGGTAGCAAAATTCGAGATTAATTTTGATGAAATAACTGCAGGGATGGTTAAGGAGGTAAAATACCATAACGCTTTCGGTGAATATAGTTTAACACCACAGTTGTTGCCCATCTCATCGCCTGAGTATGTTGGTGATGCAGTACTTGCTCCGATTGCCGGTAGAAATACTTATGTTTGTTATATGCCCGAAGCATTGATGGGTAACTCTATTACATGGGAAGCAGATCCTGGTGATAATAAACCAATCAATTATTTTTCTATTACTACTCTTGGTGGTGATGTCTATAATGTTCCCATTATTACCACCGATAACGATATTATATATTCGGAAAATTATTTGGCAAAGGCAACAGGTACAGATGCAAGTTTTACTCCCAATTACAATATCTATCGCAATCATCACTATAAATTCAACGTTAGAATACATCAGGATATTGAGATTATTTATAAAATCAATCCATGGGATCTTGTTAAAAGGCAACTATTTATGGGTTATGGATACAATGTGGAGATAGATGAAGAGGGTGAAATAGTTGTTAGCAATACAATTGATGATTGCCTTCCACATAAAATTGAACTAGAAACGATAAATGGTGCTCATTTTGGAACAAATGAAAATGATCTTGGGCGTGTATTTGGTTTCTCTACTGAAGCAGACACAGGCTTTGATTGGGATAAATTAAAAACAACTTACTCAGAAAATTATACCCTCAATACTGACTTAGTGAGTACTGGCGACGGGTACCTGAATATATATTACAATGGTGACTTGGTGAAAACTTTTATGAAGTAAGTAAACATTGAATAATGAGAAAATTATTAAACATAGCACTTTTAGCAACCTTGATATTTGTTGCTTGCACCTCGGAAGATATTTCTCTTGACAAACAAGACGATAAAAGTATTGAAATATTTTTATCTGTCTCAAATTATCAAATTAGCAATGCTTCAAGTCGATCTACACGTTCAATTCATGCCGGTAGCAATGAAGAAAAAGAAGTGGAAAATTTATATCTGTTCTTGTTCGATACCAATGGTTCCGTAGAAAAATATAATGTTACCGGCACAAGCTTTAGCGGAGGAACATGGAGTGTGGAGGAAGGTAAGATAACTCTTAATCTTACTCAAATAACAGCTGCAATTCGCGATGTGTATATTGTGGCAAATTATCCTTCTTCTTTACAAGGAGCATTGGATGGCGTAACTACAGTTTCCGAATTACTCACTGTTGCTCATAATCAAGGCACTCCATGGTCTCCGGATCTTGGCACTCCTATATTAATGACAGGAAACGTAAATGGACACAATTTTATCTCTAACCGTCAGTTGAACAATGTGCCATTGACTCGTGCAGTGGCTAAACTGGAGCTTAATATCAAGCTTAAAGCCGAGCGCCAAAGTACTCCAACAATTGAACAAGGTGTTCCGGGAAGTGGGAATACTTCCACTGTACATCAATATGGGTATCAATTTGTTGATTTTGATAAAAATACTTACGCTTATAAACAAACTCAGAAAATTAATGATTTAGCGAGCTTTGCCAATATGGTAAACTTTACTGAAACGGACGATGTAGCAAAGTACATATTGACCGGCGATGTGGTAACCGGCTTGACTCTTATTACGTATCTTAATGAACGAGATTCGCACAATGGAGTAAATCCTCGCAGCTCTGTAGAGTTAAGATTGCCTTACAATAGCGGTGGTCCGCTTCCTCCTCCAGAATTTGGTGACGAAATATATAAACTTCAGTTGCCTACTATTATAGAGCGTAACACATGGTACGTTTATGATATTGAAATTTAAATTAGCTGCACTTTAAACATGTATAAAGATAATAAAAGATATTTCTGGTTGCTTTTGGGGCTTCTGATAGCCTTTTTTACTCTAAATATTTATGCTGATGGATCAAGGAATCTTTATCCTTCTGGAATAGAAGGGCGTAGGGCATTTCTTAGGTCTAGTACAAATGCCACTGAAAACTGGCCTTTTGCAAACGAAGGCACTCATTATGTATATGCTAAGGCAGGAGAACGAATTACTGTTGCTTCTAGTTTACAAGCAACTGGGACGATCGGTAATGACAATAAAAGAATAAGACTATACAGTTCAACTGGTAATCAAATAACTTTGGATTTTACCAGTGGTGGAAGAATAGAAAATAGAACACAAGAAATTGCAGGGCCTCAGAGATGGAATCAGACAGGTGGTAATAGATATACTCCCGCCTACTATCAGGTACCTGCCGGTGGTGACGGGGTATATAGGGTAGAGTTTGTCTCTACACACAATACATCCGTATCGGGTAGTGTAGATGCTAATTCAAATTGGAGTCAAAGCCCGTCAACCAGTGCAGTAACTATTGCTGCATGGGATGTTTCAGTTATTAATGCAGATAATAGTAGTTTTATTCCAGGTCGTGTGTATACCAATGTGTTGAATCTTTCAAATGGGACCGGTAGTGTGAATTCCACAGGTTTTTACGGAGTAGTGTATGCTCACACCAAAGACGGCTATACTTACAGGGTGGATAATAACGGTAATAACGGTATATATTTTACTTTCTTCGTAAATAACAATGGTTTCGTAGATTATGATACTCAAGAACCTTTGTATAAGAGTTTGAATTTTTCAAACCCGAGTAGTCTGGCACAACGTGTACACAATCCCAATAATGATGATGTTGGTAACCATTCTACTCACAAATTGTTTTATACATTGCCTGCCGAAGACTTTCCGGTTACTGCACCAATTGCGGTTACTAATAATGGAGGTAGCACTTGGACGACTGGTAGTACCTGGTTAAAGACTACCGTTCAGCAACCAACCATTTCCAATATAGTTTTGGAAGGTGTAGACGGCACTGACAACCAGTTCAGTCAAAAGGGTGGATGGATTGAGTTTGAAGCTAATTTAGACGGAAATTACAGACTTGAAATAAAAAGTTCCGATGGTTCATTCGCAACACGAATGCTCACCGGCTCTGCCAAAGCCGCTCCTGACATCAACAGAGTTTATTGGGATGGAAAGGATGGCGAAGGAAACGACATTCCGTCTGGAGATGTTCCATTGAATGTTTTAGTACAGCTTCAAGGTGCTGAGGTACATTTCCCTTTTTTCGATATGGAATACAACCGTTTTGGTACAATAATAGAACTATTGAATCATAGTAATCTAAATAGCGTTGTATCAGATACGGTCTTTTGGGACGATACGGATGTTTCAAGTACAAATAATGGATCTATGCCTAATCCTATAAATAACAGTCACTTGACAGATAGATACCAAAGTGGTATATCGCACGGTGACGGAAATGGCATCAGTAGTAAAACTAACGGTCATATATGGGGTGTTGGAGGCTCTGGCTATTCCGGTCAGTTTGGGGATGAAAAATCAATCGACACCTGGACATTTATTACCGGTCCATTGCAAGATGCAGATTCTAAGGGAATTGTTAAGATAGCTGATCTTAAAATAACGGAGGTTTCGACCGAAGGTGAAACTTATGTTTCCATTGGAGGGGAGATTAACTACACTGTCAAAGTTGAAAACGGTGAACCGGGTGATAACGGTAGCGATGTGACGGGTGCGCCTTTTACCTTTACCCTACCCGAAGGTTTCAGTGGAAGTGCGGGTACTGCTACATTCAGCGGGAATTCTTGTGGCACAGAATCGGTCCCTTTGTCTTATGATGCGGTAACACGTACATATTCGTCTTCCCTTGACTTGCCAAATGGTTGTGAAGTAACCTACACTTTTAAGGCAACGGTTACTTCTTCGGCAATCCCGGGAGCTACCGGTATCGCTGAGGCGGCTATTCTTCGTCCTGCGGATGTAACCGACCCGAACGCCACGAACAGGAGTAATGCTAGAAATCCCATTGCTCCTCCTTCTGAATATCCCAATCCTAATCCGGATAATTTTTATGTGCCGCCTTTCGATGCAAATTACGAATGTAATAACAGAGATTCTAATAATTCTGAACCTTGTAATAATATACTAAGTGCAGCGGTTACTGTAAGTTCAAACACCACCGTAGCTGTAGATGATTTCGTGGAAACGGATCAGAATACGTCTGTTTCCGGAAATGTATTAGACAATGATTACGATCCAGAGGGACATACGCAAACTGTCTCAAATCCAGGTACATATACGACCAAAGAGGGGGGCAGTATCACAATAAACTCAGATGGTAGCTATACCTATATTCCGTCAACTAATTTTAGTGGTCTTGACCAGTTTGAATATTCAGTATGCGATGATGGATTAGTACAAACTTGCGATAATGCTCTTTTATTGATAGGGGTAGGGGTTTGTACCGAAGGGGTGGATGGCGAGGAATTCAATTGGAACCAAAGCGGTGGCACCGGTCCGTTAACTCATACAATTACACAGCCGCCGAGCAATTATGGTTTTGCCCTTGATATATATGAGTTGGATAATTCGTTTAATATGGAAATCAACGGAACAAAGATTGCCGTGCATGAAATTGAGTTCCAGTCTAATGGTACCCCCGGTATCAATGTTCAGTTCTTAGATGGCGACCAATATGAAACCAATACAGAAGGAGATATATGGGAAATGAAAGGCGATGCAGATAATCCTCTTGTCAGGGTGATTATAAGCCCGACAGGAAGCGTTTCTCTTTGGGGAAGTAAAACTTCCGGAGGTCCATTATTCCCTCTGATTCTTACAAGTAATTCACAAGGACCCAATAGAATTAATATTGTTCCATGGAACTCTGAGGGTGTCAATACTATCGTAGTTACTCAAAATGTTGTGGGTGCAACACTTATGAATGGTTATGGCTATGGACAAAATATGACCCCATGTGTAAATTATTGGATGGGTGGTACATCGGGTATGGAAAATGAATGGAGTGTGTCGGAGAATTGGACGGACAATAGGGTACCTCTTGTGGGAGAGGATGTTGAGTTTGCAACGGTAGACAATTATGGTACTGCTGCTGTGGAAGACCTATATTTGGATGATTTGAATCAGAACAATAGTGGTGGTCGTATTATAGGTAATCTGATTAATAATTCAGATAAGAATTTAATAATTACCACAGGTAATCAACTGTCTATAGAAGGTAAGGTGGAAGAAAAAGTCCAACAGTCAGACGAGTCTTATGGTTCCGGCACTATCGTGGTTAAATCTACTAACATCCCAACGGATGCAAGTGATCCGGTAAATGAGCCCTCAGGTACACTTATAGTAAACCCGGATGAGAACCCTAACGGAGTAGAGGCTATTGTGGAGTTTTATAACAAGGCATACGATTGTGCAGATTGTGGATTCTATACTCGCAGCTGGCAATATTTTGGTGTTCCCGTAGAAGAATCAGGATCAACTACTTTTCCTCAGTCTTTTACAAGTTCAGAAGAGGTGAATGAGTGGAGTGAGCCAACTAATGGAAACAAATGGATTACACCGGACATGCCTTTAACGGCCTTTACAGGTTACCAAATTACAAGAAATGAAGAGTCAGAACCTACTTTTGCAAATGCGGTACACAAATTTAATGGTTTGCTCAACTTAGGAGATGCTTCTGTAGCTCTTACAAGAACTAACAATGTGAACTATTCAGGTATGAACTTGATTGGGAACTCATACACGGCAGCTATCCCAATTAGTGCCGATGCGATCACTTTCCCCACGGGTGCAGAGTCGACAGTTTATCTATTCAATACTGGTACCCGTGACCAGTGGCGAAAGCTAAATGGTGCAGCTATTAGTCAAGACGGTTATCGTAGTGGACAATATTTAGCTGTACCCGTAAATCTTGGTGGAACGCTTAATTTTCCCGACAGGATTCCTTCAATGCATTCGTTTATGGTGCTTGCAGAATCCGGAACTGGTGGTAATTTGACTATAGATTACAGTAAACTGGTTAAAAATACTACGGTAGCATTGGGCGACGGGTCAACACAAATTGTTACTCGGTCTGCAAATGCAACCTCAGATAATGAATCTACTTCTGCATCATCTATTCCTTCATTGGTTATGGATGTTATTGGTGAAGAGTCGGCCGATAGGGTTTGGATATTTGCCAAAGAGGGCACAACGCACGGTTTCGATAACGGTTGGGACGGACGTAAGATGTCTGAGAGCGAAATCGCGCAACTTTACGTGACAGGATCGGACGAAAGTGTGCTGCAAGTAGCAACCGTTCCCTCAATGAATAATGTTGATTTAGGTTTTGAAGCAGATGCTGATGGTAAATACACTTTTGAATTTATGGCATCTGAACATTTGAGGAATGCTCAGATTTTCTTATATGATAAGCTTGATGGTTCAAAACATCTTGTAACAAACGGCAGCTCTTATTCATTTGAAGCGAAAAAAGGCGAACCATCTGCTCGTTTTAGTCTTACTCAAGAAGGTGGTTTTGAAAGTATAAATGAAGAGGCATTTATTGACGTGTTAGTTACGGATAGTGGTAATATTTTGGTTCGAAACCGAAGTGGCAATTCATGTTCAGTATTTATATCTAACGATAAAGGCGGTCTTTTGCAGCACGTAGAAGTTGGTGCAAAGAGTGAGGTGGAGATAGATGGAGTTTCAACTGGTTTATACATAGTACGCTTGCAGAATTCAGTTTTAAAAGATGTACGCAGAGTTAGGATTGATTAGGATTTTAAAAATAAAGTTTAGACAAATGAGATATAGATATTTATCCATATTAATTTTATTTCTTGCTTTGGGAATAGCATCATGCCAGAGTGATTTTATTGATGGCGTAAACGTAAAAGATACACCCAAAGAAAATGGTAGTGTTGTTACTATGGTTACTCAAAGTGCAGATGGTATTATTAGCCTGTCTGTTGATGCACCTGCACTTGACCGTTTTGGTGTATGGATTGATCTTAATGGTGATGGCAAACGTGCTGAGGATGGTTCAGAAAACATGAGGAATTTTAATGTGTATCAGGAGTATCAATTGCCTGCCGGTGTGAAGTCTTTTGCAGTGTATGGTGATATAACTTATTTGGGAGCTGCATCTAATAATCTAATTGATATTGATGTTTCAGGAAATCCTTATTTGAGTACTTTAAATGTTCCTATGAATGAGTTGAAATCTATTGATGTTTCAGCCAATGAGTCCTTGAAAAGGCTTGATGTTTCAGCCAATAATATATCATCTATAGATGTGTCTTCAAACCGGATGTTGGAATCATTGTGGGTATACAACAACGAGGTTAAATCGTTAGATGTGTCAAGTAATACTAACCTTGCCTTCTTAGATTGTTCGGGCAATGCATTGAGTTTTTTGGATTTGTCAAACAATCTTGGATTAATGCATCTTTTGGCTTATAATAATCAACTTAACTCAATTGATGTGTCACGAAATACTAAATTAAATCGCATGTGGTTATACGGCAACTCATTTAGTGATACAGAAATAGAGCGTCTTTCTTCTTTATCCAACGAAGTTGCTTTTGAAGATTTGTGGATTACTGATTAAGTGTTACAAGTTTTACTACTGCGTAGACATCCCGTTTCTTGAAAATTGTGCTTCAGTGTCTAATTCGAAATAGACTAGTGCTGCTTCCGTATCTGTATGGATATTTAATGATTGTTTAAAATAGATTGTAGTGCCTTTTTCGATATATTGTTCATCTAGAATAGTTGCTCTTCCATCAAAAACATACAGAAGCTCTACTTTATTTTTATTAAGTTCGGGTGTTGTAATCGAATGAGACTTCAATAGTGTATCGTAAAGTTTTACTTCTGAATTTATCTTTAGAGGGGCTTCCGATTCTTGAGGACCACCTATTAATCGCCATTTGTTTTCTGAAATTGCCTTAGGGAATTCGTGAAACTGCACATTGGGCGACAGCCCATCTTTACTGGGGCGGAAAATATCTGTAACATTTCCTGCTCCCTGTTTTAATTTAGCGTGATATAGACCTTCCCAGTTGAAATATGCCGGTGTCGTTATGGTGTACCAATTCTCGTCCTAAAGGCACTGATCGGACATTAAATAAGTCTGGAATAACCTCTCTCACTGTATGTCTATTTGTAATTTGTGTCATAATTTAAAATTTTAGTTCTGGTCTTAAAATATTAAGTAGCATTATAAATCATAAAAAAAAGGGTTGTCAAACTTTTTTTATGACAACCCCTTTACACAACCAAAGAGGTATTTTGCTCCCCTCTTTAAATTATTAAATTAGTCCAATTGTGGTCCTGAAGGAATCAAAGCTTTAGCTGCTTCTGTGTCTGTGTATTGTTTGAAGTTTTCAATATACATACCGCCAAGCTTTCTTGCTTTCTCTTCCCACTCGCTCTTATCTGCATAAGTTGTGCGTGGGTCAAGGATATCAGAAACATTGTCCAGTTTAGCAGGAGCTGTCAAGTTCATGATTGGTACATGAATTGTTTCAGCTTTTTCTATTGAGCCATCAAGGATTGCATCAATGATTGCGCGAGTATCTTTCAGAGAGATACGTTTGCCTGTTCCGTTCCATCCGGTATTTACAAGATATGCTTTAGCGTTGTGCTGATCCATTTTTTCAGATAAGCGTTTTGCATAAATTGTTGGGTGAACTGTTAGGAAAGCTTCTCCAAAAGCAGGAGAGAATGATGGTTGAGGCTCTGTAATTCCACGCTCTGTACCTGCAAGTTTGCTTGTAAATCCACATAGGAAATGGTATTGTGCCTGATTGTTATCTAAGATTGATACAGGAGGCAATACACCAAAAGCATCAGCAGATAGATAGATAATCTTTTTAGCATGACCTGCACGTGAAGGAAGTACAATTTTGCTGATATGGTGAATTGGGTATGATACACGTGTATTTTCAGTTGCAGAGATATCAGAGAAATCGATATTTCCTTCATCATCAACTGCTACGTTTTCAAGAAGTGCATCGCGACGGATAGCTCTCCAGATGTCCGGTTCGTTCTGTTCGCTTAGGTTTACTGTCTTAGCATAGCAACCACCTTCGTAGTTGAAAACGCCATTATCGTCCCATCCATGCTCATCATCTCCAATTAGGAAACGTTTTGGATCGGCAGAAAGAGTTGTTTTACCTGTTCCTGAAAGGCCAAAGAATACAGCTACATCGCCATCTTTACCAACGTTTGCCGAGCAGTGCATAGAAGCAATACCGCGCAATGGAAGGTAGTAATTCATTAAGGCAAAGATTCCTTTTTTCATTTCACCACCATACCATGTGCCACCAATAACCTGCATTTTTTCGGTTAAGTCAAATAGCGTGAAGTTTTCAGAATTTAATCCATGCTCTTGCCATTTGTCGTTAATTGTTTTAGATCCGTTTAAGCATACAAAATCCGGCTCACCATAGTGAGAAAGTTCATAATGTGAAGGGCGGATAAACATGTTTGTTACAAAATGCGCCTGCCATGCAACTTCCATAATAAAGCGAACCTTCATTCTGGTATCTTCATTTGTACCACAGAATGTGTCTACAACATATAATTTCTTAGCTTTAGATAGCTGATCTGTTACACGTCCTTTGCAATAATCGAATGATTCCTTAGAACATGGGCGATTAATTGTTCCGTCCCACCATAGTGTGTCCTTAGTTACATCGTCTTTAACAAAGTATTTATCTTTGGGAGAACGACCGGTGAATTTACCTGTGTAAACAGCAGTAGCTCCACTTTTTGTTAATTTTGCTTTTTCGAATCCTTCGTTCGAAGGATTCATTTCATCTTGAAAAAGCGTCTCGTAGGAGGGGTTGTGAAC
The DNA here is from genome assembly GCA_041859795.1 of Fermentimonas sp. Classification (GTDB taxonomy): domain Bacteria; phylum Bacteroidota; class Bacteroidia; order Bacteroidales; family Dysgonomonadaceae; genus Proteiniphilum. The sequence goes on along the minus strand of JBFLFV010000001.1, from coordinate 508,564 downwards.
AATTTCAAAATCTCCCGAGATTCCATACTTGCTTAAATCTAATTTTACCATATTGAATAATTAGGGTTTAATGTTTATGATTTTTTTTAACGTGTTGTAGCTAATAATAAACCTAAAACAACAGTACAAAAATATACAAATTCCTTTAAAGAAGAAAAGAATTAAAGAAAAATTTCTTTAATTGGGCTTGTTTTTACTTAAAAACCTACTTCTCAACAAATAAAAAGTGCTTTTGTTTAAATTATTAGTACTTAAAATTGTATTTAATCACACTAAATAGACATAAATATTCTTTTAAAGATTGGTTTTTAACTACCTTTGTTTTCCGAAAATAGTTTTTTAAATGTACAATCAATATAGATAACCAATGAAAGTAATAAACTTTTCGGAACACAACTCTTTAGTAAACCGGTTTGTACGTGAAATAAGAGATGTAACGATACAAAATGATCGATTGAGATTTCGCAGAAATTTAGAAAGGGTAGGTGAAGTGATTGCTTACGAAATAAGTAAAGATCTTTCATATAAGACCATTCAAGTAAACACACCACTTGGTGTTTCGGATGTAAGTATTCCTACCGACGAAATTGTTCTTGGCACTATTCTAAGAGCAGGGCTTCCATTTCATAACGGGATGCTAAATTATTTTGACGGGGCGGGAAATTCATTTGTTTCTGCATATCGTAAATACAAAGAAACAGGTCATCAATCATTTGATATTCATATAGAGTATATTGCCTCTCCATCAATAGAAGGAAAAACTTTGATTTTGACTGATCCAATGCTTGCCACAGGTGCAAGTATGGAGTTGACATATCGTGCTTTGCTTACAAAAGGGAATCCTGCAAAAATTCATATTGCAACAATCATTGCCAGTCAGCAGGCAATTGATTACTGTATAGAAAACTTCCCTGAAGAGAAGACAACAATATGGGCTGCAGCAATTGATCCTGATTTGAATGAATCAAAATATATTGTACCCGGAATTGGAGATGCGGGTGATCTTGCTTTTGGAGATAAACTTTAGTTATTCGTAGAATTTTTTTTCGAAGGCTTTAAATTCTCCTTTTTTCAATATCAGTCGTTTCCATACGGCCGATAAAAAACCGGTTCCATACCCTGTTAGTTGAATCCAGGCTGCAGCGATACTGAAGAGTGCCACTTTTGCCGAGCTGTTTTTAATCCATGAGTCCATAAAAACAGCTAATGAGTAAAGTATTGGTATAAGCAGTAGATTTTTATAAAAGAGAGACAGGATGCAAACAACAAGCATCCCTACAACAAAGCATGCCGGAAGGGTATGAACTAGTTTCAACGATCCGGGGTGTGTAATATTCAGGTTTATTCTTGCTATTCCTGAATTATACACCTGTTTGAAAAACTGACGGAAAGTTGATCTCCTTTTGTGATAAACAAATGCTTCCGGAATTAGTGCAGTACTGTATCCCTTTTGAAGAAGTCGTAAGCTAAAATCGATATCTTCACCAAAACGCATTTTTCCATACCCTCCAAGTTCATTAAAGGCCTCTTTTGTAACACCTAAATTAAAGCTGCGAGGATGGAATTTATCCATCGATTTATTGCCTCCTCTAATTCCGCCGGTAGTAAAAAAAGAGGTCATCGAATAGTTTATAGCTTTTTGAACAGTGCTAAAAGTAGGAAGAGCCGCATCCGGTCCGCCATAAGCATCCACATAACTGCTCTTTAGAAATTCAGTAACATTCTCGATATATTTATCCGGTATAATACAATCAGAATCAAAAAAAATAAAATAATCATAAGATGCAATTTCTGCCCCTGCATTCCTGCTAAGTCCCGGTCCGGAATTTGGCTTAAAGAAATATTTTATTGATAGCTTAGAGGTGTACTTTTGAACTATTTTTTCACTTTTAACAGTTGAGCCATCCTCCACAATTATGACTTCAAACTGTCCAATTGTTTGATTGCAAAGACTGGAAAGCAATTCATCAATCTCATCAGGCCTATTAAACAAAGGTATTATGATAGAAAAGTACATAAACTACAATTTTATTATATTACAAAACTAACAAATATCTTTTGTTTTGTCGCAATTTTATTAAATACCTTAATCCAATTAAAACAATCAAATAAAAAATGTAAAAAACTTTGAATATTTAAAAAAAATGGGATATCTTTGTCGTCAGTTAAAAGGTTATGATATATTAATCGAATATACAAGTCAATGAATATAAGAAACACTTTTTCTATATTGTTTTTTTCATTCTTATTATTGCTTATTACATCCTGCAGTAGTGGAGAAGAAGCAAATATTAGAGGAGAAATATCTAATCTAGAATATCCCTATGTGCTTGCTGCGTATCTATCTGCAGACACACTTGTTATCGATACAATCCCGGTTAATCAAAAGGGCAAATTTAATTATAATGTTGATATTGACACGTTGACAACTTTCTCAATTTATATGAATGATTTTGAAAGTGCTGCAATTGTTTTTGCTGATGATGGCGATAAATTGAAAGTAAAAGGTGATGCACTTTTGCCTGATTTAATTAAGATAACCGGCAACGAAATAAATGATGATTTAACAAAATTCAAGTTGTTAAACGAAGATCTTCTAAAGCAGCGAGGTCAACTACTTATAAATCTTCAAATTGATAGAGCTACAGACACTTTGAATAACAACTCAAATAACAGGAATGAGGAGTCTGCAAATTTAAATCTCTTAAATCATGAATTGATACTTCAGGCAGAAGAGTTTATAGTTGAAAATCCAACAAAGCTTTCAAGTCTTATTTTAATAAACAATTTTTTCATCAGCAGTGATAATTCAAAAGCACTTGAAAGAGTGCTGGGATATCTTGAAGGTGATGTTACTAAAACAGAATTAGCGAGAAACCTCTTCACCTATTCGGCAAAGATAAATCAATCTGCAGAAGGTGCGAGGATGCCCTACTTTCAACTTCAAGATAAAGAGGGGAAGTCAATAAGCTCTTATGAATTTAATGAAAAACACCTGTTATTATCTTTTATCTCAACCACTGGTGTTGATTCTAAAGAAATGTTGGATTTACTTAAGCATGAATATGAAATCTTAAACAGTGATTCTGTACAGTTTGTCACAATTTACATTGATTCTGATCTATATCCAATTGATTACATTGAGCATGACTCAATACCTTGGCTCGTAATACCGGAAAAAAGAGGATGGGGAGCAGATATTATTGAAATTTTTAATGTTCAATTTATACCTTATAATATATTAATATCGCCTGATGGTACTATTCAGGTCAGAAACATCCCCACACAAGATGTAGCTGAAGTGATTATAAAATCATCTGAGAGTTAAAACCAAAAAATTTAAATGTTAGTCAAAGTCTATGGGGCAGCAGTTCAGGGAATTGATGCCACACTAATAACAATTGAAGTAAACTGTTCAAGAGGTATCCGTTTTCTCCTTGTTGGATTACCGGATGCTTCTGTTAAGGAAAGCCACGAAAGAATAATTTCTGCTTTGGAAGTAAATAACTTGAAATTTCCCCGCAAGCAGGTTGTAATAAATATGTCGCCTGCCGACTTACGCAAAGAGGGTTCGGCGTACGATTTGCCTCTAGCTATTGGAATTCTTGCAGCTTCAGAATCTATTAAATCTGATAAACTGGGCAACTATGTAATAATGGGTGAGCTTTCGCTTGATGGTAGCATCCTTCCAATAAAAGGGTCATTGTCAATTGCCATTATGGCTAAAGAAAATGGTTTTAAGGGGCTTATAATTCCTAAGGGTAATGCAAAAGAAGCCGCGGTTGTGGAAGGTTTGGATGTTTATGGAGTTAGCAATATCAGTGAAGTTGTAGGCCTCTTTAATAATATTAATAACGGAGAACCCAACATTCAACCCACAATTGTGAATCTCGAAGAGGAATTTAAAAATAACAGATCTTCGTTTGAGCTAGATTTCTCGGATGTTAAGGGTCAGGAAAATGTAAAGCGTGCATTAGAGGTAGCTGCCGCCGGATCGCATAACATTATTCTTGTAGGACCGCCCGGCTCAGGTAAATCGATGATGGCAAAGAGAATGCCTACGGTTTTACCTCCTTTTACACTTGATGAGGCACTTGAGACAACAAAGATACATAGCGTGGCCGGCAGAGCTGATTTTAACACATCGCTAATGTTCATGCGTCCATTCAGGTCGCCACACCACACAATAAGCGATGTGGCTATGGTTGGTGGAGGGACATCACCTCAACCCGGTGAGATAAGCTTGTCGCACAACGGAATTTTGTTTATGGACGAGCTGCCCGAGTTCAATAGAAGTGTATTAGAGGTGTTGAGGCAACCGCTGGAGGATAGAAAGATAACAATCTCTCGGTCAAGATATAATGTTAATTATCCTGCCGGATTTATGCTGGTTGCAGCCATGAATCCTTGTCCATGTGGTTATCATAACCATCCTGATAAAGAGTGTGTTTGTTCGCCCGGCACAGTTGTTAAATATCTCAACAAAATATCTGGTCCACTTCTAGACAGAATTGATATACAGATAGAGATTGTACCTGTACCATTTGATAAAATATCAGACAGAGCACCTGCAGAATATAGTGCTGATATTCGTGAAAGAGTAGTTGATGCTCGTGTAATACAAGAAAAAAGGTTCCGAAATATTAAAGGAGTATATAGCAATGCACAGATGACAAGCAAGATGGTGCATAGATTTGCTTCGCCCGACAGTGCAGGGTTGAAATTATTGAAAACTGCAATGGAGAGAAGGTGTTTATCTGCCCGTGCTTATGATAGGATTCTAAAAGTATCACGAACAATTGCCGATCTTGATAAAAGTGAAGAGATCAAACCAATTCACCTTGCCGAAGCTATTAATTACCGAAATCTTGACAGTGAAAATTGGGCATACTAATGGGTAGCTCTGTTTATTGGTTTAAGTTTAAGAGTTATTTTCTTTTTTCAAAATGATGGTCGTCGTAATATTTACTAAAAGTATGCCCCCATCTGAAACCTTTATTTCTAAACTCATCCACAACAGGGTGCCCGGGATATAAGGTGCCGTTAATGGTAGTGTCTAAAACTGCTCCTTCGGGAATATTTGGTCTGTCTAAATGCTTCCATCTTAAAGGATTAAACCTTGGATTTATATCAATAGCCATTCCGGTGGCATGATGCGAGTAAGAAATATTTCTATAGCAAAAACTATAACTGTTATTATCAGCCATTGATAGACTATCGCTCCAATTATATCTAACAATAGGGATTGCTTTCTCTATAACAAATCCATAATCAAGCATAAATTCAAATATTTCGCCTATCTCAACTGCTATACTTTCATTTGTTAATATTTGTCCTCTGTGTATCTTTCCATCGGTTGAAATATAGTAAACATCAATTAGTTGCAGTTGATTAATAATTTCTTCAGGTGCATTAGAACCTGCAATTGCCTCCTCAAAACTATAGTTTGCATCAATTATAGTGTCGGGTTTACTGTTTAAGTCAGGAATTGAATTTGAGTTTAAAATTGATAAAGTATCAATGGTGTCTGGGTGAGACCGGCTGTCACCCTTGTTAAATGTGCATGAGATGAGCAGGTTAATCAATATGAAATGAATATACAACCTTAACAATCTGACAAAGATTTGTGTCATTAACATTACCTTTATGTTAGTTCCAATCCAAACTCATCCGAAAGATTTTGTAAAGATGGATTTTCCTTAACCATTTCATCAAATATTTCGCGCGAGGTAAGAGGCTTTTTAATTGCATTTCCTTTTGTAATCTTTATAGACATCTGCAAGTCGTCGTTTTTTAATTTCATACGTAGGAAAGCCATTATCGAATCGCCATTACTGAGCAGATATTCCTTATTAATCTCACTATTAACCCCCACCTCAAAAACTGTTTCACTTTTCATTTTGGGTTTATAGAGGGTCATTGTGTTTTTAAGAAGCTTTTCCTCTTTTAAACTATTGGTAAACTCGATCCAAGCATCTAATAACTCCTTTTCGGTAAACAGATTATTCCCATTATCAACTGTTTCCTGTTCTGTCTCTTCTACAACCTCTTCACTCTTATTGCTTAGTGATGTTAGCGATATACCCATTCCAAACTGAGAGGCGCTTTTCCTTTTCGGTACTGGTGTTTTTTCAGGAGTTACATTAGTGTTATCTTCTTCAATTACATTAGCCTGAGAAGACTGTGATGCTTTTATTTCTGTCAGAGATGTTTCTTTAGCCCCTGTAGCCTCACTGATAACCTCTGATGTGTTACTCTTGACCTCTGCAGTTTTTCTGTTAACTTCCTTATTGTTAATGTTTTCTGCTTTTGCAGTACTGTCAATAGGCTTTAGAGAAGTTTTATTTCCCTCATTTTTATCCTTTGGAGACTCATTTAGCTGACACAACTTAATTAGCGTCAGCTCCAGTAGCAATCTTCGGTTTTTACTTTGTCTGTAATTAAGGTCGCAATCATTTGCCAGCTCAATTGCCTGATACAAAAACTCATTGCTACATCTTTTGGCAGTTTCAATATATCTTTCGCGGATAGAAGCACCAACCTGAAAAAGTACAGCGGTAACAGGATCTTTGCTTACAAGCAAATCTCTGAAGTGCGATGCTATACCGCTAATAATATATTGACCTTCAAACCCACGATTAAGAATGTCGTTTAATATGAGCAAGCAATCCACTACACTGCCATCAAGTATAGCATCTGTAAGCTTAAAATAGTATTCATAATCCAGAACATTCAGGTTTTCAATAACTGCTTCGTACGTGATATTACCTTGCGAATAACTTGCAGTCTGATCAAATATAGACAAAGCGTCGCGCATTCCACCATCAGCTTTTTGTGCAATTACATTTAACGCATTCAGGTCAGCATTAATGCCCTCTTCCTCTGCTACAAATTGCAAATGCTTAACAATGTCCGAAATGTTGATTCTGTGGAAATCATACACCTGGCAACGAGATAAAATTGTAGGTATTATTTTATGCTTCTCTGTTGTAGCTAGTATAAAAACTGCATGAGCAGGAGGCTCTTCCAATGTTTTCAGGAAAGAGTTAAAAGCAGCCTGCGAGAGCATATGCACCTCATCAATAATGTAAACCTTATACTTTCCAAGCTGAGGTGGTATCCTCACCTGATCAATTAAAGAGCGAATATCATCAACTCCATTATTGGATGCTGCATCCAGTTCGTGAATATTATATGATCGCTGCTCGTTAAAAGAAACGCACGACTCGCACTTGTTGCACGCTTCATAATCCGAAGTTAGACTCAAGCAGTTAATTGTCTTCGCAAAAATACGTGCACAGGTTGTCTTGCCTACACCTCTTGGTCCACTAAACAGGTATGCATGTGCCAACTTATTTCCGGCAATAGCGTTTTTTAATGTAGTTGTTAGCGCCTCTTGACCAACTACAGATTTAAAAGTAGCGGGTCTGTACTTTCTTGCAGAAACAATAAAATTATCCATTGGTAAAATTCCGACTTTCAGTGAAAATACAAATGTAATAAAATAATCGGTTTTTACCATCTCTTACATTGTATCTAAATAGTGTAATATTGCTTTTTTTCTTAACTTTACAGCCATTATATATTAGTTTGAATAATTAATCTGATATTAAAGTTAGATGTTAATATGAAAAATATTATCTTGTTTATACCTATTTTCTTAATGGCAATTGCACTCTCAGCATCATCCTGTACTTCAAGTAAAAAATCTCAAGCGAGTCAGGATTCCACTGCAATAGTCCACCAAGAGATTGTACACACCATTGTTCCTGACACCTTTGTTTTACCTGTTATTCCTGAAAGTATAACAGATACAGATCAACGTGCAAACTATCTTACAATACATTATTGGGATAGATTTGATTTTAATAACAGAGAGTTGATACAACGACCCGATATAACAGAGCAAGCGTTTGTAGACTATATCAATATATTATATTATGTGCCAAAGGAGCAAGCCAATAAGTCGCTCGTTTACACCCTAAAGAAAGCAGAAACAGACACTGTTATGTATGCATATTTTGGGAGTCTGTTCGAGAAATACTTTTACGAGCCTAACTCTCCATTTCGCAACGAAGAGCTTTATATTCCTGTATTGCAGGAGCTTGTCAAGTCGCCACTCTTAAGAGAAGAGGAGATTTCCTCATATAAATTTCAAAAAGAAATGGTGTTGAAGAATAGAGTGGGTGAGAAATCCAACAACTTTGAATATACTCTTGAGAATGGTCATACCTTCTCGTTTCATGACCTTCAAAGTGAATATACACTTCTCATGTTTTCAAATCCCGGTTGCACAACTTGCAAGGAGGTTGTCAAGCAACTCAGCAACTCAAAAGTTTTAAGTGATGCACTTGCATTAAATACAAATACTCGTACAATGCTGACCATCCTTACACTATATCCCGATGACGACCTTGATGAGTGGATTGCCTACCTACCGCAGATGCCTTCAAATTGGATTCATGCATATGATAAGAACATGCAGATTACCTATAAAAAACTGTATGATGTTAAAGCAATTCCAACACTATATCTCTTTGATAAAGATAAAAAAGTGATGCTAAAAGATACTTCAATTGGTGCTATTGAATCGTTTTTTACGGTATTATAGAAAATTTATATTGAATATGAGATTCGTTTATGATTGTGGAAATCAGATAGATACAGGTTATTTTAACATTTGAGAGTAAGTTTTTCCTCATAAAAGTTCGATATTAACAAAAAGTAATGTACTTTTGTCGGTTAAATGATATGACTTTTAGCGAAAAGTCTTTATTAAGAAGAGGTTAGTTGTTGCTTATTGGCAAAGCTAATCTAATTACTAACCAAAATTATATTTTATGAAGTACGTGAACTTTTGCCTTATGGTGATATTTTCACTAGTATTGACTTCAGGTTCTATAAAGGATCCAGCTCCAACAGTAGGTTATTATCCGGGAGAAATGATACCGAATATTGTTTTAACGGATTTGGAGGGAAACACTAAAAACCTGAGCAACTACAAAGGCAAAAAAGTCGTGGTTAACTTCTGGGCTTCTTATGATGCCCAATCCAGAGCATCCAACGTGCGTTTGCACAATTATTTAAAGATAAATAATTTGGATGTCAACTTTCTCTCTATTTCACTTGATGAGAACATCAATGTTATTGAAAGAACTTTAGTAATGGATAACCTCGACAAAAATTCACAATTTTGTGAAGTAAACGGAACCGATTCACAACTGTATAGAGAGTTTAAACTGAATCGAGGCTTCCGTAGTTACTTAATAGATGAAGATGGAGTTATCACTGCTATGAACATTACTCCTGAAGTATTAAAGACAATCCTTTAAGTAATCAAGAAAGAGACATTTTAAGAGCGGACGTTGAGTAATCGACGCCCGTTTTTTTGGTTCGTAGTTTATATTAGCTTCTGTTCAATTGCAATTTTCACTAGCATTGCTGTGTTTTTGGCATCAAGTTTATAAAGTAAGTTTTTACGATAGCCCCTAACTGTCTCCGGGCTCAAGAAAATTTTACCGGCAATTTCAGAATTGGTATAACCCTCCGATACCAGCTTCAGCAGCTCCCTCTCTCTTTCGGTAAGCCACACGGCATTATCAGGGCGCTTTTTCATCAATATATCCACCTCATGGCAAAGAAAAATATCACCATAGTAAACTGTTTCTAGCCCTTCCATCACCTCTCTTGTCTCAGCATTCTTTACCAAATATCCCGAAACGCCATTGTCAAGCATCTGTTTAACAATGGCAAATTCATTATGGCTCGTTAGTGTTAATATCTTCAGATCAGGATAATTTTTTTTCAACTCTTTACAAAAATCGATACCGCTAATGTCAGGCAATCCAATATCTAACATAAGTACATCGGGAATTTTGAACGAAAGAGAATTGCGGCACTCCTTAGCATTGTAAGCCACCCAATCAACCTGTGCTATTTCCGAATCATTAATCATCGACCTTAAACCTTCAACTAGCATCTTATGGTCGTCCACTATTGCTACCCTTATCTTCGCATTCATTTTCTGCAAGTTCAAATTCTACATGTATCTCTGTACCTCTCCCGAGCGAAGAGGATATAAACATATTTCCACCATATGAATCCACCCTGTTTTGTAAATTATTAATGCCCATACCGTTGTGGTCTGTATTTGTATCAAACCCCTTGCCGTTATCCTGCACAACTAGCGATATTCTGTTGGATTCTTGAATTATTTGGACATCAATCTTATCTGCCTCTGCATGCTTTAGAGCATTGTTGACAAGTTCGTGAACCGACCTGTACAGAAGTATCTCCAACCTACTGTCTAATCTCTTTTCATCTCCATAATAGTGAAAATGTGTGTTTGGAATTGCATCACAAAAGTCTGTCAATGATGTCTTTAATCCAAAACGGATTAGCGACTCAGGCATCATGTGGTGTGCAACACGCCTCAACTCTTGAATCGACTCATCAAGCATCTCAATGGCTTTTTTGAACCGATCTACACTCTCTTTCTCAATAATTACACCTGTTTCCATCTCCCTGAGATTATATTTAACAACTGATAGCATGCTACCCAGTCCGTCATGCAAATCCTTAGCAAGCCTGCTCCTTTCGGCAGTCTCACCATCCAATACTGCTTGAACAGTTGCCAGTTGTTTATCTTTTTCTAACTGTTTCACCTGTTGCTCAGCCAACTTCTGCATACTCAATGCTAGTCGATGTCTCATAACAAATAAGACCAAAACAAAAAGTAGGGTAGTACCAATTGCTATTACTAGCAATCGTACAAGCCTCTTCTCCTTCTCTAAAGCATCAATTTTCATATCCTTTTTCTCAGTTTCATACAAAACCTCAAGCTCAGACAACGCATTCTGGTACTCGCTATTAGCATAAAAGCTTAATTGTTCACGAAGCTTGTCTAGGTACTCTTCAGCCCTCTTAGGATTGTTCATATAGATGTTTGATCGTATAATGTTGTACAACATGTTGTTGGTCAGATTGATGTCGGTAGAGTCATTCTCCCACGCCATGATGGCTGCCGCTTCACTCTCTGCATATTTGTGTTGATAATAAAATATATTAGACAACTCCAGATACGTTTGTGAAATAAGAAAAGGCGACTCCAATTTCTCCGAGATTATCAAAGCATTCTCAGCTTCATTAATCGCTTTTTCGTACTCCTCAAACGAGTAATAAATCTTTGCAAGAGCAAGAGTTGCATCAACTTCACTAAACTTATTATCCTGTTGGCGGAAATTTTTCACTGCCTCCTCGGCATAATAAATTGCTTTATTTCTATCAATATCAATATAGATATCACTCAGAGAAACGTAAATACTGGCCAGGCTGCTTTTATCATCTAGCTGCTTTGCGATAGTCTCTGCTCTCATAAAATACTCAATAGCCGTATCAATATTTCTCAACTTCTGGTAAACAATACCAATATTACTGCTAAGTCGGCCAATCTGCAACCTATTATCACCCTTCTCATAAAGCACAAGAGCTTTAAGGTAGAAATCCAGAGCCAAGGTGTAATCACTACATCTGTTGTAAACATTGCCTATAGCACCATATATGCGAGCCTCCAAATATTCATTGCCAATCTGCATTGACAAGTCGAGAGCCTCATTTAAATATTCTAGAGCCTTGTCGAACCTGCTCGCCATATAGTAGGTAACACCAATATTGCGCTTAAAAGTGGCCAGGTAATCGATATTTCCCTCTTTCTCTGCAAGCTCAACACCTTTTTCGCCATAAAGCATCGCTTTTTCAAAATCCGAATTTAAATAACCCCAAGACAAATCATCAAATAGCCTGAGCCTATCCTCAACCTTCAATTCCAAACCACCTCCTTTAAGCAGCAACTCTAACGAATCTAAGTCTTGACCCACAGTCTTATAAATAGCAAGTATTAAAAGGGATAATAATATCAATTTTCTTCTCATCGTATTAATAATTCTATAAAGACGTAAATTTACAATTAAATTCATTAACAGTAGTTAATACTTCTTGTTTTTTTGTTTAACTAAATAGTTTGCATCAAAGATAGTGTTTGAGTATTATGGTATTAACCCCTTTTAGGGGGTTGTTGTAAAGTTAATTGTCACATAGTTTTGTAGAGCTATTCTTTTATATGTCATATCTTATTTTTGATATGTCGTTTGTGTTTAAGATAGGTTTTTAGATAAGTTAGTTTAGTTTTTAGATTAATGTTAACTAAAGTTAGACTATTTCTCGCTAAGGCATAATCCAAGTAAGCTTGGCTTCTGCTCTTTTAGCTTAACGAAATAGTTCACTTTTTCAGCTTTTCATTATTCTTATATCCGGATAGAAATATAATTTGTCCGGATATTTTTTTGTAAGTTTGCGAATCAATTGAAAATAACAATCATATATGAAAAAGAAAATAACTATTCTAATTCTCTTGACTTCGCTTATATCATTATGCTTATACCCCTGTACAACAGCCGTAATATCGGGCAAAGCATCATCCGATGGAAGAAGTTACATCTGGAAACTGCGTGACACCGGCGATCGTGATAATATATACAGGTATTTTGATGATGGAAAATATAGCTACGTAGGATTAATGAATTCAAACGATCTTGAGGGGGAGCATGTTTGGGGAGGTTCAAATAGTGCCGGATTTGCCATAATGAACAGTGCATCGTATAATGTGAATGTGGGCGATACAACCTCATTGATTGATATGGAAGGGGTGTTTATGAAGCTTGCTTTGCAAACCTGTGCCACTTTGCAAGACCTTGAAAAGCTACTTGACGTATATCCTAAACCTCGTGGATTAGCTGCCAACTTTGGAGTTATTGATGCACATGGTGGAGCTGCATATTATGAAGTTGACAATCAGACCTGGGTCAAATTTGATGCAACTCATGATCCAAAGGGGTATATTATTCGCTCAAACTATTCTGAGTCGGGTGCTCTTGATAAAGGTTATGGGTTTGTAAGACGTGATATCGCAGAAAAAATATTTGCAGATTCAAAAAATGCTGATGAGCTCAATTATCAAACTATAATTCAGAAATTCACACGTAATTTATACCATCCCATTTTTGGTCTCGATTATCGTGAATTATATGAAACCAATAATGCTGAATCAGATTTTATAATGTCTACTGATCTGATTACAAGATATAGCTCTGCATCCTCAATAATAGTTCAAGGTGTAAAAGAGGGAGAATCACCCGGAATGAGTACAATATGGGGGCAGGTAGGGTTCCCACGTACCTGTATTGCAATGCCACTTTGGGTAGGTGGCGGAGATAACATTCCTCAGATACTACAGTATAACGAAGAGTTAAAGAATAGTCTTCTCAACCATCTTGCAAAAGAATGGAAAAAAGCAGCATATCCTATTAAACACTCAGAACGAAACAACTATTTATACGTGCCTGCTCTAATCAATGTAGATGGTACAGGATTTACACAGCTTATTGAGCCGGTTGAACAGGAGATATTTAATGTTACAGAAGAGAAACTCAACAGCTGGCGCAATCAAACGCCAAGTGAATTAGAAATAACTGCCTTTTATCAAATGTTAAATCAAAAAGTCAAAGAATTTTATTCTGAATACTCAGGTATTTGAAGAAAAAAAACCTTTATCTTTGCAGCTCAAATTAGATTTTAACAATTGATGGCGAACAAACAGCTCAACCCGACACAAAAAACAATTGTCGGCGTTCAATTCCTCTTTGTTGCATTTGGAGCAACAGTATTAGTACCTCTTTTAGTTGGGCTCGACCCTTCCACAGCGCTCTTTACAGCAGGAGTAGGAACATTGATCTTTCATTTGGTAACGAAAGGCATTGTTCCTATTTTTTTGGGTAGCAGTTTTGCTTTTATAGCCCCAATAGTAAAAGCAACCGAGCTATACGGATTGGCTGGAACGCTGTCAGGAATGGCAGCGGTGGGGCTTGTATATTTCCTCATGAGCGCACTTGTTAAGTGGCAAGGTATAAAACTAATTAAGCGTTTATTTCCACCCGTTGTTATTGGTCCCGTAATCATGCTTATAGGGCTTTCGCTTGCAGGTACAGGCGTAAATATGGCATCCGAAAACTGGGTGTTGGCGCTCATATCACTTGCTACAGCAATAGTAGTAAGCATGTTCGCCAAAGGCTTACTCAAGCTTATTCCTATCTTTGCAGGGATTGTTGTAGGTTATGCAGCCTCAATGATAATGGGACATGTAGATTATACTGGTATTTCTAATGCAGCCTGGTTTAGTCTCCCTCAATTTGTAAAGCCCGAATTCTCATGGGAGGCCATATTATTTATGATACCTGTTGCTATTGCACCGGTAATTGAGCATGTGGGCGACGTATATGCAGTTAGTCAGGTAGCCGGAAAAGACTTTGTTAGAAAACCCGGTCTCCACCGCACAATGTTTGGCGATGGTCTTGCTTGTATTTTTGCCGGACTCATTGGAGGTCCACCCGTAACAACTTATTCTGAAGTAACCGGTGCTATGGTTTTAACTAAGGTAACTGACCCCGCTGTAATCCGCATTGCAGCTGTAACCGGTATTGTATTCTCAATGATAGGCAAAGTAAGTGCATTTCTCAGATCCATCCCTAGTGCCGTGCTGGGTGGAATCATGCTTCTACTGTTTGGAATGATTGCTGCCACAGGTGTCAATAATATGATTCATAACAAAACTGACATGGGTAACACCCGAAACCTCATAATCGTATCACTAATACTCACTACCGGAATTGGAGGTGCAGTTTTACAGGTTGGCAACATCAGCATGACAGGAATTGGCCTTTCTGCCCTTATAGGAGTGCTTTTGAACTTAATCTTGCCAAAGTCGAAAGGAGCTAACTAGAGCAGTTAACACAAGTTGACATGAGTTGTCATTAATTACAGCTTGTTTTGGTTGTATAATGTTTTATTCACCTAAATATTATTATATTAGAGAAATTACTCATATTTTTGCATAAAACAATATTAACTAATTTCAATTATGCAAGAATGAATAGGCCTAAAGAAATACAAATAAATAAATTTCAACTAGGAGCGTTGCTAACAAAAATCAACAAAGAATTCTTCAATTGCATAGTTTCTAATAATATCTACTGCAGCCATTGTCGTGGCTTAGCAGTAAAAGGTATATTTGTCGACGAAATATTTTTAACCAAACAAAATGATATCAGGATTAATGGGAGATGTAAAATATGCAGTACTGAGGTGTCACGCCTCTTCTCATTTAGTCATATAGAAGAATTTTCCGAGAAAGCAGGTATGATAAGAAGAGGTATCAAAAATATAGCTGTCTGATTATATAGTTTTATTTTCCCATATCAATACCCTAGCGAATCTTATGTTTAGTTCGTTAATTGCTTTCATATTCAGTACCTTTGGTATAAACAACAACTTAAATGGTTATAAGGATGAGGTAATTGCGTTGTGAATTGCTTTCATATTCAGTACCTTTGGTATAAACAACAACGATATATAAATAGACCACTCCAGTTAATGAGTTGTGAATTGCTTTCATATTCAGTACCTTTGGTATAAACAACAACTGAGAGACTGTAAATTAAACTGTGTCAAAGAATAAAAACAATTTTTTATTACTTTTACTAAACAGTTTATATTATGGAAGATTTTGATTACAAGTCCTTTCAAGCTAAGGCGCTGGAGCAGTTAAAATCGGGCAAGCCTCTCTTGGGCAAAGACGGTGCATATTGCCCCTTTATTGGAAAACCTTCTTAATGCTGCTCTTGAAGGTGAATGATGCTCACATGGATGATGAAGAGCGTTTAAGTGGTAACCGCCGCAATGGTTATAACCGTAAACAAGTTCAGACCTCACTTGGCGAGGTAACGGTTCAAACCCCTCGTGACGGAGAATCTCGGTTTGAACCTGAGTTTATAAAGAAGCGCGAACGTATATTGGCAGAAGGGTGAGCGATCCGTATCATCGGTGTATACGCTCTTGGAAACAGCACCGAGAGAGATCAGTGACTGGATGGAGGAGAACCTTGGCAATCGTGTTTCAGCCGACACAATAAGCTCCATACTGACCGTGTGCTACCTGAGCTTCAGTCCTGCGGTACTCGTCCACTTGATCCGGTTTATCCCTTGTAGGATGGATGAGCTATTCATTACAAAGTGATGGTGTACAAGAATCGTCCTGCTACTCGTGCTATTTATTAATTACTTGGTGTTGATCGCAACGGACATAAAGACCTGTTAGGATGTATATCTCCAAGAGTGAAGGAGCCAATTTTTGGCTATCTGTCCTTACAGATTTGCAGACTCGTGGAGTACAAGATATTTTAATAGCCAGTACCGATAATCTGACAGGCTTCTCGATGCCATTAATAGCGTTTTTCCTGAAACTATTGTTCAGAGCTGCATTGTTCATCAGATACGCAACTCACTTAAATATGTTGCCAGTAAGTATCAAAAGGCTTTCATGAAAGACCTCAACGTGGTTTATCAGGCTATAAACCGTGAAACAGCAGAAGATGAATTAGACAATTTAGAGGTGAACTGGGGTGAGCAATATCCATTGGTTATTAAATCTTGGCGCGACAACTGGCATAAATTATCATCTTATTTTCAATATACAGACTCAATCAGGCGTCTTATATATACTACCAAACATAGTTGAAGGGTATCATCGCCAAATACAGAAAGGTGACCCAAAAATAAGGGAGTATTCACCACGATATACCGCATTGGAAAAACTAGTCTACCTGGCTTATCGAAATATCCGAAAAAAATGGTAATGCCACTACACAACTGGGGTCAGACAGCACAGCAACTGGCTATTCTTTTTCCTGAAAGATTTAAATTATTGATTTAATTAAATAATAATACAAGGATTTCAATATATTTAATTAGTTTTGCTGATGACCAACAAAACGATGGCGAAGCTTTGAAACCATTGATAGTTAAAAACGATTAGGGGATCGACCCCTAACCGTTTTTGACCAACTAAAACTCAGGTCTCGGCATTACCCATTAATAAATGATGCCAAATTAATTATAAAAATGAAACCTGACACAGTTTAATTTACACTACCTCTAATTCTAGCTTTTCTGATAATGCCTGTTGTCTCCATTTATATCTTTCAAGTCTTTGCTCATCTCTTTTACCTGCTTGTTTAAATCCCTTTAAATTTAGCGGCTCTTCTAAAATTTTATAAGTCTGACCTCTGTTTTTATTTTCAATTTCATGAAAAAGTTCTTTTGAAAGTAGAGAAGGGTAAAACTCAGCTTGCTTGTCCCAAATTTTTTTTATCTCATTGCGTAAATCTGAACTATAAAAATCAGGAATATACTTCTTACCTTTACTTAGAGTTCTGTAAACATATTGACCGGGTGTTACATCTTCTTCATAAAGGATTTTGGCTACTGCCATACCATCAACTGCCATACCATCATTATCACTTTTTGTCTTTCTACTGCTTTTATAGCCTCTCTTTTTATTAACTGAAAGTAGCACTCTTGCAAAATTATCCAACTCAATTTTGTTATGTGCAGCTTTAGCTCTTAAGTGTAATGTTTGGTGTGTTGTGTTTTTACCTACCTCAGTTAAAGGTGTTTCATTACTAATGAAACCATTTTCAATCAAGATTTTAATTAAATTATTTCTTCTTAATTTATATCGTTGAAGATTCCTGCGAGCACCACGTTTTAATGTTCTTTCCGCATTAGTTGTAATAGGTCTTCCTTTTTCAAAATTTGTTTGTTCATCAACTGTTAATGGGTTTACTCTAACCCCCAGTTTAATAATTTCAGAAACTTCATTATTGTTTTCCGATTCTTTTACTAATGCCCACCCAATTGAATTAGTTCCGAGGTCAAGGCCTAAAATATTTCCACCCATTTCTCTTGATTTTTATATGTTTTTCATACTAAAATTCAAATATATTGAAAAATTAACAAAAAAGCATGTCATTTGTAATATTATTTCCTATATTTGTAATTGAAAGCAATTCACAATAAGGATTATTCCGTTGTGAAAACATTTGGAGCGGCCTTCTTTAGGTCGCTTTTATTTTTTAATACTGCTATCTTCTCTTAATTCTTGCAATCACCTCATCTATAGCTCCGACTGTAAATCAAACTTTATTTTTGACAGATTAATCAACTCGTTAAAGCATTTATCAAAACATTGTAAGCTATTAATTCATATTTGGTTCAATAACTTTCATCTTATCAGATGAGGCAATGCTCTTTTGACCTTTAGAGTTTATAAAGTTGTACATTCTTTCAACCTTAGCTTGGATGTAGTTTTTTAGATCTTGCGACTCAATAACTTCAATGTCCTCCCAAAGTCCCATTACAAAGCGTGCTACCCCCTCAAAAGAGCATACATCTGCCTTCAGTATCCATTGGTTTTGAGATATTTTTTTAGTGTATTTAGCAGCAAGGGGGTATTCTTCTACAAGAAGGCAATATGACTGCAGGTTGAGTTTTAGGCGAATGGGAAATATTAAATCGCTACTGAAGCGGAAAATATCGATGTTGCCTTTTCTGTGAAGATCCATGTTTTGCCACTGAACGTCAAGTGGTTCCACAGAGTTTATGCGCACCGTTTTAAACAGTTTGTTTTTCCTCTCTTCTGTATCATAGCACCACACTTGCTCGTAGTTGGTAGTAAAACTAAATGGCTCCACTATACGGTCGCGTATTGTTTCACCATGGGGTGAAGAGTAGCTTTTCAGGATCACCTTTTTTTTGTTCTCAATGGCATCCACAAGATGCTTCACATTTTTAGAATCCTTCTTGTTAACAATAGTTTCAGCTAGAATCTTGTAGTCGTAAACAGTATAAAGTTTCTTTTTAAGATTCTGTTTGATGATATTATTATCATCAATACTTTCTATGGCCGACTTAAGTATAAAGGCTTCTTCTTCGGAAAAAATGAATTAACTCACTGATTTCTTTAAAGTATGGAGTCGATTTGTCAAGTTGCAGAAAACTTCCTTGCTTTTTTACGGCAAATCCGGAATCACGAAATGCGTTAATATAGCGATAAACTGTTCTTTGAGAAACTTCAAGACGTTCTGCAATATCATTCACGGTATACATTGTGTTTGCTGTCAGCATTCTCATAATTCGCAACATTCGCTCAATCATTGATTGTGACATATTTTTTTGGTATTAAGTAAGTGTTAACACAAATATATACAATTAATGGATAAAAAAAGTATATTTAAGAAAATATTTATAAAATATATTATCAGTTATTATGCTTCATATGAAATTTAAGTTGTAAAAATCTATTTAAAGTTTTTATCTTTGATATTTGTTACATTTAATGAAACATTATGAAGAGAAAATTACACTTACAGTTATTTAGTTATTTGCTAATTGTGCCCCTATCAGTTGTTATTGCCTTAAATAGCTGTACGGATAGAGTCGAACAAAGTCTAAATTATATAAATATTGAAAGCTCCAATGATGTGCATGAGTTTTTTTCCTGGTCGAAGGATCGTATTCCGATGGTATCTGCACATAGAGGAGGTGTTTATTACGAAGGTTTTACCGAAAACACAATTGAGATGTTTGAGCATGTAATTAGTCATATTCCCGCTATTATTGAGTTTGATGTTAGAAGGAGCAAGGATGGAGAGTTGGTATTAATGCACGATCGCACAACCGGTCGTACTACAAACAAAGATTACCCCATAAAGGATCTTACTTTAGAAGAGATCCGGGCGCTGCAATTAATTGACTATAATGGTGATTATGCTGTTGGTGTTGTTCCCACGTTAGATGAGGTTTTGGAATGGGGTAGAGACAAGGTTGTATTTACCGTTGATGTTAAAGCTGAAAGCGATCTAGATGAAGTTGCCAAAATAATAATGGATAAAAATGCTGAACTCTACTCTGTGCTAATTACATATAGTTTAGATGTTGCAGAGAGGCTTCACCAAAGCTATCCTGAAATATACCTGTCGATTACCGTCAGAAATGAGGAAGAGCTTCAAAGGTTGATGGACAAGAATATTAACCTAAGCAAGGTAATTGCTTTTACAGGTACTTCCGCCAGAGATAAATCGTTTAACAAAGCTTTGCACGAACTGGGGATCTTTACAATTCTTGGAACTATGGGTAATATTGACAATAGAGCAAAAGTCAGGGGTGAACATATTTATCGCGACTTAATTAGTAGCGGTTCAGACATACTTTCTACCGACTATCCTGTTGAGGCTTATAATGCCTTTAGAGAATTGATTCCGGCAAAAAGCTCGAAGAGTAGATTTTTTGAAATACAATAATTGCTGATTTAGATTTGTAATATCTTATTTAGATTCAGTTATCGTGATAAATAGCAAAACAGCTTCAATAAAATATTCTCTTGTACGATCATCCCGTAAAACTATAGGGATTGTTATTCATCCCGATGGCAGTGTAGTGGTTCGTGCACCTCGTTGTGCCACCAATGATCAGATTGAGAAGGTTGTTAGCAAGAGAATGGACTGGATTTTAAAACATCAAAGAAATTTTAAGGAGCTGGGGCCGGCCTATTCTGAAAGAGAGTTTGTTGATGGTGAGAAGCATTTGCTCCTTGGAGCTGAATACACACTTCGTATAAAATTGGCACCACATAACAGAGTCGTACAAAACGATCAATTTATTGATATTGAGTGCAAGAATTATGATTACGCGGAACCACTTATGAAGCAGTGGTATTTAAGGAAAGCAAATGAAATTATACCCGATATCATAAAACCTATAGTTGATCAGTTTAGAGAAGCCTACAACAAAACACCGGTAAAAATAACCTTGAAAAACATGAAGTCGAGATGGGGAAGCTGCTCTTCAAAAGGGAATATTTCTATTAACACCAAACTGGTTAAATCTCCACAACATTGCATTGAGTTTGTTATAGCTCACGAGCTATGTCATTTAATTCAGATGAACCATTCTAAAAGCTACTATTTACTTCTTTCGGAATTTATGCCTGATTGGAACGAGAGGAAAAAGCAGTTGGAACATTTTATGAGATAGTTGTTTTATTCAGCTGCAGATTCTAATTTCAGACTTCAAATTTCAGAGTTCTAGTTCTATATTTCCAGGTCTGTGCTTCTAGCTCTAGAGCTCTAGTTCCGGAGCAATAGTTCTATATTTCCAAGTCTGTGCTTCTAGTTCTAGAGTCCTAGTTCCGGAGTTCTAGTTCTATATTTCCAGGTCTGAGCTTCGAGTTCTAGAGTAATAGTTCCGGAGTTTTAGTTCTATATTTTCAGGTCCGTGCTTCTAGCTCTAGAGTCCTATTTCCGGAGTTCTAGTTCTATATTTCCAGGTCTGTGCTTCTAGCTCTAGAGTCCTA
Organism: Fermentimonas sp.; assembly: GCA_041859795.1. Taxonomy (GTDB): domain Bacteria; phylum Bacteroidota; class Bacteroidia; order Bacteroidales; family Dysgonomonadaceae; genus Proteiniphilum. The sequence goes on along the minus strand of JBFLFV010000001.1, from coordinate 487,264 downwards.
GGTCCAAAGTCCTAGGTCCAAAGTCCTAGGTCCAAAGTTCTCGTTCTAGAGTTCCAGTTCCGGAGTTCCGGTTATAGAGTTCTAGTTATAGGATTTCTAATTCATGAAATTGCACATAATTATTATCTTTGTGAAAGAGTTTATTATAAGTTTTCTATTATTGAAAATGAGACTATATGAAAAAAGGAATATTAATATTTTTTGTAATGATGACAACTATTGTTGCGGCTAGTGATAACCCATTTTTTAAGCCATTTGACGGACCGTATGGAACGGCACCTTTTAGTAAAATAAAGATTGAGCATTTTGAACCTGCCTTTGATAAGGCAATTGCCGAGCATAAGTTGGAAATAGATGCAATTGCCGGCAATAAGTCTGATGCAACATTTGCAAACACCATCGGAGCAATGGAAGATGCCGGGGAATTTCTTAGCAGAGTGAGCAGTGTGTTTTTTAATCTGCTTAGTGCCGAGAGTAATGATGAGATGATGGAGATATCACAAAGAGTAAGTCCTAAGTTGTCCGTTCACTCAAATTACATAAATCTCAATGAGCAGCTTTTTGAGCGAGTTAAGATGGTATATAACAATCGTAATGAGTCCGGTCTCACCAATGAGCAAAAGCGTTTGGTTGAGAAGTATTACGAAGGATTTGAGAATAGTGGTGCTACACTCTCGCCCCTGGGTAAGGAGAAGTACAGAGAATTGTCTATGGAGCTCAGCAAGGCAACTCTGGAGTTTGGACAAAACACCTTGCGAGAAACAAATGCATATGAGATGCTGCTTACTAATGAGGCCGATTTGGAAGGATTGACTAAGAGTTTGATTGATGCAGCAGCAGCAAAAGCAAAATCGAAGGGTAAGGAAGGTTGGATAATTGACCTTACTGCTCCAAGCTATATTGGCTTTATGCAGTATTCGTCACGCAGAGATCTTCGCGAAAAGCTTTATATGGCATATAACACCAAAAATATCAGGGGAGGTGAGTATGATAATATAGAAAATGTTCAGAATATTGTTAACATCCGACTTGAGATTGCCAAACTTCTTGGGTACGATAGTTATTCGGACTACGTTCTGAAGAACAGAATGGCAAAAAGTGCCGAAGGGGTATTCGGGCTTCTCGATAAATTGGCAGAATCATTTGCTCCCGTTGCACGTAAAGAGGTTAAAGATGTTGAAGCTTTCGCTACAAAGATGGAAGGGCAACCAATTGAGATACAGCCATGGGACTGGAGCTATTATTCCGATAAACTTAAAAACAGCAAGTTTGGAGTAAACGATGAAATGACACGTCCTTATTTCGAACTGGAGAATGTGAAAAAGGGAGTTTTTGCATTGGCTACTGATCTGTATGGACTACAGTTTGTAAAGAACCATAATATTGATGTTTATCATCCTGAGGTGGAGGCATTTGATGTGCTAGATGAGAATGGTGACTTTCTCTCGGTTCTATATACCGATTTTCACCCACGTGAAGGAAAACGTTCGGGTGCTTGGATGTCATCCTTCAAGGATCAGTTTATTAAGGATGGAGTGGATAGCCGCCCACACGTTACCATTGTAATGAATTTCACTCGTTCCACCGAAACAACACCTGCATTATTGACATTTAATGAGGTGGAAACATTCTTGCATGAGTTTGGTCACGCATTACACGGTATGCTAACTCGCACTACATATAAATCGCTATCCGGCACCAGTGTTTACCGCGACTTCGTAGAACTACCTTCTCATTTTATGGAGAACTGGCTGACCGAAAAGGAATATCTTGATAAGTTTGCGTTTCACTATCAAACAGGAGAGAAGATGCCTGACGAGTTGCTCCAGAATATAATTGATGCATCTAACTTCAATGTGGGTTACGCTACACTTCGTCAGTTGTCATTTGGGTATTTGGATATGGCATGGCACTCTATCGAGAAACCATTTGATACAGCCTATTCTGCTTCACCGGTTCGCGATTTTGAGAAAAAAGCAATGGCGCGTGTACAGTTGTTGCCAAATGTTCCCGAAGCATGTATGTCAACATCATTCAACCATATCTTTTCCGGTGGATATGCAGCCGGATATTACAGTTATAAGTGGGCTGAAGTTATGGAGGCAGATGCTTTTTCTCTTTTCAAAGAGAATGGAATCTTTGATAAGCAAACTGCCGACTCGTTCCGTCGTAACATACTTGAGCTCGGTAATACCGAAGAACCCGAAGTATTATATAAGAACTTCCGTGGTCGCGAAGCTTCAATTGATGCACTGCTTAAGAGAAGTGGAGTGATACAAGATTAAAATCCTAAAACATAATTGAAAATATTGTATTGTATGAAAAAAACCGTAGTTATTGCTCTGCTTTTGTTGTTTACGCTCACCCTGAAGAGTCAAACAACCCGGTACAACCCCATGGAGACCGAATTCCCGGTTATACAAAACCGTGGGTGGAATGACGAGATAGTTAATAGTTATCAGCGGATACCTGATAGAGCTAAAAGTATACTCAGACCAAGTGTATGGAATTTATCATTGAACTCTGCCGGATTAGCTATCCATTTTCATACAAATGCACAAAAAATTCAAATCAGATATGGAGTAAGTGAGAGTTTTGCTATGAATCATATGCCGGCTACAGGCAAATCGGGGCTCGATCTATATGCCATCGACTCAAATGGAAATTGGCGAATTATGTCGGGCAGATATAGCTTTTCTGATACTGTCACATACACCTATAATAACATTATTGAAAGCGAAAATAACCTTGGGTTTGAATATCGACTGTTTCTGCCTCTATACAACACGGTAAAGTGGATGGAGATTGATGTGCCTGAAGGTACCAACTTCTCATTTGTTCCTGAGCTAAAGGAGAAGCCTATTATAGTTTATGGCACTTCAATTGCTCAGGGTGGATGTGCCTCCAGACCGGCCATGGGGTGGACTAATATTTTATCGCGTAAGCTTGACCGCCCTGTTACAAATCTTGCTTTTTCAGGTAATGGACCACTCGAAAAGGAGATGGTAAATCTTATAAATGAACTTGATGCTTCTTTGATAATTTACGACTGTTTGCCAAATATGGAAGGCCTATCGGACGATGAAATCAAAAAGAGAACAGCATACGGGGTAGCGGCAATCAGAGAGAAAGGTAATGTACCAATTCTGATTACAGACCACATAGGGATGATGAATGCAGGAATGAACAGCTCAACAAAGCATGTGGGCAACAGGATGAATGATTTGTCACGAGAGGTTATCGATTCGCTCAAATTGGCAGGTGTAGAAAACCTCTACCACCTACACATCGATGACATCAACTTCCCCACAGATGGAGCAGTAGATAATATACATCCCAACGATTTGGGTATGCAGGCCTACGCCGATGCATACGAGAAGATTGTTAGGCAGATATTAAAAATTGACACAAAGCAGTTAACTCATCATGCAAAAAAGATAAAAAACACTGATTGGGATACAAATTCAGTCTCTGACAATGTAATATGGAAGAGTTTTCATTTCGACAACCTTTTTAATGCCAAACAGTTTATCTCAGTAATTGAAGTCGACCTGAATGGTAATATTGATATTGACATTCCTTATCTAAATGAGGGATTTATGAAAACAAGTAAGACTGCCGAAAAATTGAAAGCTGTTGCTGCAGTAAATGGCAGTTTCTTTGACACTAAAACAGGAGGCTCAGTTGTTTTCTTCAGGAAAGATGGTGAGAATATAAATCATACCCGAGAAGGCTTTAATCCTTACAGAGAAAATAGTGGATTTATGGTAGATAAAACGGGAAAGGCCTCTATTATTGAAAAACCGGATACCGGCTGGGAGTCTCCGGATGCAAAGCATCTGTTAACATCGGGACCGATGTTAATAAATAGCGGTGAAATAGTTCAGCAGCACGATAATCCTTTTAACAACAACCGTCACCCTCGCACTGCAGCAGGTATCACAAAAGACAATAAGCTGATACTGCTAGTTGTAGATGGTCGCTCTTCAGAATCATATGGAATGTCGATAGCAGAACTTGCCGAGACAATGAAGGCCCTTGGTTGTGTGTATGCTATGAATCTTGACGGTGGAGGATCATCCACTGCTTGGGTAAAAGATATAGGAGTTGTTAACCATCCTTCCGACAACAAGCTTTTTGATACCGAAGGGGAGAGAGCAGTTGCAAATGCAATAGTGATTATTCAGAAATAATATTAAATCACCGCTCACTTTAATACATACTAAAGTGAGCGGTGACTAAAATTCACTTTCAATAACTTCTATTTTTTTTGTTCTCTTATAAGATAGATTAACACCGGGAAATGGTCACTATATCCATTTATAAAAGTGTTATTTGAGAATGTACGATGGGGGTATCCTCTATTATTGCCCTCCTTCTGCACCAGGAAATCGCGATTAAATATCTCGGGTCGCCAAAAACGGAGCTCATCATAGTTTTGTAATAATCCATGTGATACTATAATTTGATCGAACAGACTCCATTTTCCTTGATAAGCAAGTGAGCCAACACCCTGACTAAACAGTCGCCACATTGGGTTATATAAACCACACTCTCTAACATCCTTCTCGTTCTTCTTTGCTTTTAGAACATCCTTCACACTCTTGTTTGTGGGGTCATCATTCAAGTCACCCATCAACACAACCTTTGCAATATCATTGTTTGCCGCACAAATTGAGTCGTTTATCTCCTTTGCAATTGCAGCAGCCGTCTCTCGCAATATAGATGATGCCTCTCCACCATACCTTGAAGGCCAGTGAGCCACTATAACATGAATCTCTTCGCCTGCAAGGTTACCTGTAACCACCAGTTGATCTCGTGTAACATAATTGGGATCATCCCCTACAAACGGAACCAAACTATAACCGGTCAAACTAAATAGACTAGGGTTATATAGCAGCCCCACATCAATACCACGTCTATCGGGCGAATCTTCATGAACAATTTGCAGGTTCATATCGGCAATGGCAGGTCGTGCCACTAAATCCTCAAGAACTTTTCGGTTCTCAATTTCAGAAACTCCAATAATTGCCGGTCCCATTGGGCTGTATTCTCGCCCAAGTCGACTAATTACAAGTGCCAGGTTGTCCAGCTTCTTTTCATACTTGTCTTGCGTCCAATTGTAAGGCCCCTCCGGTAGAAATTCATCATCACCTCTATTTTCCGGGTCATCATACACATCAAAAAGATTCTCCAGGTTGTAGTAAGCAAGGGAATATACCTCAAACTTTCTATCCTGTGGTGAGAGTGCCGATGAGATGGCGGGTGATAGCTTGGAGGCACAAGACGTAGTTAATAAAAGGAGTATTACTATTAATCTGATATTTTTCATCTGTAGATTCCTCTCTAATCAATTATCTGACATTATTATCTATAATTTCCCACTAATCAACAATCAGTTTTTTATCAATCTTTCCCTTATAATCAATTATCTAACTTCAACATTCTTAATCTCCCAAGTTGCTGCATTTGAAGTAGTGGAAACATACTTGAAAGCAACGTGAACATTTGATTTACCAACAAAATCTCCCGGAATTGCTATAGTACCTGAAGGTGAGAAGCTCCAGTTGTTGCCTGCAGGATAATTTGGAATAGTAAGCTTTGTCCATGTGGCAGTTGACGGAGCCCCTGAAGAATAGTTTGATGAAATCATTAATGTCTGGTCGGCAGTCATTGTACCTGCAAAGTTTACTGCATGTTCAAATTTGACGTTAGCTGATGTTGATTTGCTTAGATCTATTGCGGGTGATATCAACCAGCTCTCTGATGCTTTAGCACTCCCTCCAACAAACGAACTTGCTTTCATATATCCGTATGAATCCCACGACCACACAAAACTGCTCCCCTCAGGAAGCACTACATTTTCAATAGTGAAGCTACCTTGATTGGCATCAAATTTCTCACTAAAAATAACATCACCGGTTGGAGGGTTGGGATCTTCATTCCCACCATTCCCCTGCTCGGCACCGGGAGGAAGTGGCTGACCAAAGTTTATTATATCATCAACTGTTCTTAAATAAAGCTGCCAGTCATTATTGAATTTTGATAAAATACCCACCACCGTTCCTGCCCCTTCGGGTAGGATGTCGTTTGCAAATGTTGCATATCCGCTGTTTCTTACAATAATTGAATTACCGTCGGCATCTTTAAGCGTCCTATTCACAGTAACCTCCGGCTCACTAAAAGGAAGCTTGCCGCCATCGGTAAAGTAAACACCATCCAGCTGAATAAGTGTGTTAGCTATGCTCTGGTCAAGTTCCGACAGCTTAACTACTTTTGGTTCCACATTATCTGCATCAGGCCACCCTTTTTTAGAAATATGATAATTAAAAACCTCCCACGAGATACGGTTAGCATTGGTCTTATCGAATCCTATCTGAAGCTGATTGCCATACTTCACCATATACAAACCTTTAACAGCAACATACACCTCTTGCCCTACACGAAAATCGGTATAAACAGAATTCTGATCAACTCCCAAATTTATTCCACCTGTTTCATCCTGAATGTAAAGCTGTTTATAGATATTCCCGGACTCATCATTTCCCGACACATATGCGCGAACTATATAATCCACATCAATAAGAGTAGGATCTGATATATTGTTGTACAACGACTTTAGTTTTGCGATTGTAATATTCGCCTCGGGTCCGGTGTACTCAGGTTCAAATAGCGGTGGTGCTTCAAATTCACGTTCACAAGACCAAGCAGTGATGGCCAGCAAAATGACACCAATTATATAACTATAGGTTTTCATATTTTGTAATTTTTTTTTAATATCGATAACTAACATTTAAGAAGGCATTAATACCCTGCATATAGAAATATTTTGAGGCAAATCTTTCGGGATACTCCAGATTGATACGCCCCTGTTCATAACCTCCTGTACGTATTTTGGTATTGTTTAATATGTTATTTACAGTGATGTTTAAATTAATCTGCTTCCTATTAGGCAGATAGAATATTTTGCCAACGCTAAAATCGAGAGTAAAACCTCCATCATATTTTTCTTGATTGGTAAGATGCAGATATGCTTCGTACAACTCTTCATCATAACCATTTGCTCCCGGAGGAAGCACTGATGTATAGTTGGATGATAATCGTCTTAATGGTGCTATTTCCACATAATTTCCACCAACACCATTTATATTAAGGTTAAGAAACCAATAGTTTCTAAAAAAGTTTATACCCAATGTACCCATTTGCTGAGGCATACCACCAATATAATAATCCTTCATATAAACTTTTTCCTGCATATTTTGAATCTTTCCATTCTCAGAGTTCATCACCCCTGTTGGATTATTATTGTAATAATACTCAGCAATTGATCCAATAAGATCAAAATTCCAGTTATCGTTTAGTTTATAGTTTACCCCTGCTTCAATTCCGCGATGAGTTGAATTCAACCCCTGTAGAACATGATGTACAAATGTACGTTCACTATCATGATAGTAGCTCACCTTTTTGATTTCATCATTGAAGTTTGTCTGGAATAGTGTCAATCTTCCTGTAACCGTTGGAGTCGAGAACACATAATTAAGATCAGCCGAGAAAATCTTTGTCTCTTCCGGATTCTCTATAGCCAAATCAGTTATGTTGGGCGATATATATATAGTATTTATTAGCGGAGCTTTAGTCAGATGCCCCAAATTTGCTCTGAGGAAGTGGCGTCCGCTTATTTTGTATGTTATTCCACCCTTCAACTCATAATTTATAAACTGATGATGATTACCATCACCGTAAGAATTGTCAGGGTAGCGTCCATTTTTCATGAAACCTACACGCTGATAATCGGTATATTTTAATTTTGTACCATAATAAAAATCGATATATCTATAGCTATGCTCCTGCTGAAGCCAAATATCTGCCGAATGAATATTATATCGATAATCATATCCAAAAACATCTCCCTCATAAACTGTGCGGTTGGGCTTGTTTAGATCATTCTGAACCACCTCCTTGTCGCCGGGAAAGTCGCGTTCGGCAAACTTATCCACATCAAAAAGATGAGTCCCGCCAAGCAGATCATCAACCGTTTTAAACTGCTTAGAGAGTGAATACTTATACCCAACACCTGCTGCGAGTTTTACTCTGCTGCTAATATCTGCATTTAGGGTTGAGTTAAAAGCAGTCTCGAACAGATCGGACCTCTGCTCCTCAACCATATATATCGATGAACCGCTACCTTGCAAATTATTAAGATGGTTTATTTCATAAAGCTTATCCCAATTAACCTGTGAAATGTTGTTTGTTTTATTACATGTTTGCCACAGATATGTATAGTAATCAAAGGAAGCTTGATCTTCATGATAAGATGGGATATATCTGTAATAGTCAGGTCTAGGGTCCGGACCATTATACCAGTTAAGCCTGGAGCGGCCGTAGCGATTATAATGTGAAGCCAATCCGGTAGTTAGTCGGGTCTCTTCATTAAATTTCCACACATGCGATAATATTGCCGTAGGGTCGTATGATTTCACCACACGAGAATTTCTTTTCTTTCCATCTTGATATCCCCAGTTGGGATTATAAAGATTATTTCCTGTCAGGTCATACACCTCTTGATACGAAGAACCTTGTTGTCCTCTTTCAACGGGAGAACCAAATGTTATTAATGATAAGCTATGTTCGCCTGAGTTCCACTGCTTTTCCAGACCGATGGCATAAGATATATTTTTATAGAATACACCTTCTATTGCTCCTTCGTGTGAATATCTTCCTCCCACAGAAGCTGTAAATGCCCATCCGTTATCTTGCATTCCTGTGGAATAGGAGTACATTAATCTGGAGTAATAGTTGCGATTGGTTAATGACGCAGTTAGTTTGCCTCCTCGAGTATAGCTGCCGGCACGCATATTTATATTTTCTGACCCTCCAATAGAGCCAAATGTGTAGCTTGAAGGAGAGTAGTAATTAACTGCATCTCCATTGCGTGTAAGATCGTTAAGTGCCCCAATTGAAGAATAGTTGAATACACCTCTAACCTGCTCATTAAAGTTAACTCCGTTGATATATCTATCTTCGAAATGACTTTGATACCCTCTAATTCGATATCTAAACTGCGAGAACTGATACCCCGCATTTCTTAGAAAAACATCGTTAGAGAAGATTACCATGGTGCTAACATCTTGCGAGAGACCCTCTTCATCAGTATCTATATTGAGCATCGATTCATCAATCAGCCCCACTAACTGCTGATTCATCTGCTGTATCTCTGCACGGATACTATCACTCGTTTGCGCGGCAACAGGTACTGCAAAAATCAGCAAGAATAACCATATCCACTGTCTATACTTCATAATAATTAGTCAAAAATAGAAAATAAGGGTGGTGATGTCTACCACCACCCTAAGAGAATTAATAATTAACTTCACTCCACGGTGAAATCATCCAAAAGCAGGTTGTAAGCTGCGCTGCCACCCACTTTCAGTGCGAAGAAACTGCTGCCTGGGGTCGTTTCCAAATCGGTCAGTTCCGAAATATCCAGCGTGACCTTCATCCATGCTCCGCCCGTATCAATCGTTCCCGTGTATTGATTGCTTGGAGAAGCTGTTATAACACCTTCTTCGCTATAGGTTCCCAGATTGAGGGTGTAATAACCGTTTGCGGTCTTTCCTCCATTTTCATAGATGTTCAAAGAGAGCGACTTAGCCGACGTTCCCTTGATGTAGAACACGATGCGGCTTTTGCCGATCAGCGGCGAACCGGAAGACGGCACCACATTTGTAAAGACATAATCGTTCCCTGTTGTCAGAGGATCCCCGATCAGCGACATCGCCTTGGAGCCGTTCCTTCCGCCATCCACTTGTATGGCGTAGTTCTTTAGTCCATGGGTGCTAAGAGAAGCAACGAACCCGTTCCAGTCCTCAAAATCGCCTCCCGGGAACAGAAGTCCATCGGGTGTTGGATCAGGATCAGGATCAGGATCGGGATCAGGATCGGGATCGGGGTCAGGATCAGGATCCGGAGTCGTTCCGTCCGTGACCCGCACGTTTTTCACCTCCCACGTTGCCGCGCCGACAGTGGTAGAGATGTATTTAAATGCGATCCGCACGTTCGGTTGGCCGATAAACTGCGTTGGGATATCCATATTTCCCGAAGCGGCAAAAGCCCAGCTGTTTCCTGCGGGATAGGTCGGAATCGTTAACTGTGTCCATGCGGCGGTCGCCGGGTCTCCCGAGCTGTAGTTGGAAGATATCCACACCGTCTGCTCGCTGCTCATTGCAACTGCAAAGTTGATGGCATGGTCAAAGGTAAGCGTAGCCTTTGGTGTCTCGCTCAGGTTCATGGCCGGTGAAATCAGCCAGCTCTCCGATGCCTTTGCAGAACCGGCAATAAAGGCACTAGCTTTCATATATGCATCATTGTTGTATTCGTCCCATGTCCAAACATAAGTGCCACCTTCGGGAAGCTGTGCATCATAAATAGTGAAATCACCCAAACCGGTATCAAAAGGCTCGTACAGGAATGGTCCTGTAGGGTCCGGATCAGGATCAGTTGTACCACCCTCATCAGGAGTAATAGTAATTGGCTCTCCACCCGGATTACCTTCGTTCCAGTCTGAAATGGTAGCATTAAAATCAACAGCAGTTAGTCCGTCCGTTGACAAAATCAACTGATATGTGTACTTATAAGTAGCATTTAGTGGAAGCTCAGCAATCGTAAACTTATAAACCATCCCGCCAACATTAAATAATATCTCAGCGTTGTTAAGTGTCTGTCCCGGAGGAAGAATTGAAGTAACAATTGCTGACTTTTGGCCGGTAGATGTTACCTTAAGATCCACTTTTTGTTTATTTGTACCTAACGTTGTTTCTCCTGTTCTCAGATCAAACGTACCATCAACAATAAAGTCAGAGCTGCTTACAGTAAGCCCTTCAAGCGACTCAACACCTTCGCCTGCAGTAATTGAAAACACCAGCTGCGACAGCATATGTTGAAAATTAAGATTCACCATAGGAGTTGCAGACTCTGCATTCTTTGCATTATCAGAATAAAGCAGATCTATCGCTGCAGGGTTAGATTGATTAGCTACATTAATAGGATACTTAAAATCTGTAATACTCTCCTTATAAGGATAATAAGATATAAAATCCAGCTTATCCGCAGGATCCATAAAATATATACCCACACTAGCTGCTTTAAACAGACCGTTTGTTGTAGCCGTAGTATACTTTATATTATCCCTGTCATTGTAAATACCATCGGGAAGAGATTGGCCTGCCGTTAGTGCATAAACACCAATAGCATCACCCTGCTCCCACGAAGTTGCCGTTGCACGCAACTGATTAGGCTCCCCTATAGTAGAAAAGAATGTAAGCTTAGAATCCTTCTCTAAAGGATTATCAGGGCAATCCTCAGTTGTACATGATGCCATAGCAAAAATTGCCAGCATCATTAGTGAGATTTGTTTAAATAATTTCATTGTTTCTATGTTTTTGTTTTAGGATTTTATTTCATGGTGTGTGACCCTAAGCCATCGAATGTATCTGTTGGAAATTCTTCCCAATCTTCTGCATTATAAGGAACTTTAGGTGATCTGATTGTTGATTTTCTGCGAAGAGTTTTGTCTTTACCCCAATCAGCTACTTGGTTAAATACTCCTACTACATCAATTAGAGTATCATTTTTAAATAGACCTACTGCATCATTTCCGTTGAAGTCTAAAGCATTCCCACCTATCTTTTGAGCTAATTCCAAAATAGTAGCAACTGATGAACTGTTTGCCAATATATAAACTTCTCCATGTGCTAATGTTCCATCTAAGACTAAAGCGTCTTTGTAATCACCCGCACCATTTGCTTGTTTTTTAATTGAATAGATGCTTAAATCAACAGTTACGCCCGTACCATTGTATATCTCAATTGCCTTATTGTATGAACTGCCCTCTACGTACTCTGAGATAAAAAGCTCTGTAGCATAGTTGTCAGCTGCTGCTTGCGTAACATTAATAACAATTGCAGCGAGCTCACTTGATGCATCAGGAGTCAAAGTTACAGTTGCTGAGCGATCTGTAGTTTCAGTGTTCTCTGTTGCAGTAACAGCAATAGTTGCACCTTCTGTACCGTTTGCCGGGTCAACTGTCAGCCATTCTTCACTGCTTGTTGCTGTCCATGCAATGTTTGAAGTAAGAGCTATGTTTTTAGTTTCTCCATCTGCTATAAATGATAAAACATCAACATCTACAGAAAACTCCGGTGTTGGGTCAGCTTCAGCTGCTGCCTGTGTTACAGTTGCAGTTAATGTTTCTGTTCCTATTGTCACTGTGATGGTGCCTGTACGTTCTTCAGTTGTTGTGTTTTCTTCTGCTGTAACTTCAATGTCAGCACTTCCTGTGAAGTTTTGTGAGCTTCTTGTTACTGCAGTTGGGGTTCCAAGTGTCAGCCAATCTGCATCTGTTGAAGCTGTCCATTCTGTTCCGGCAGGTGCTGTAATTTGTAGAGTTGTTGTTCCACCTGTTGCATCAAGCTCAGATGCTGTGACCTCTGCTTTAGGTGCTTCCGGAGCGGGAGCGTTAGGGTCTAGGTCTTCTGATGGGCTGTCATTGCCATCTCCCCAGTCACCAATTGTGGAGCCATCAACAATAGCTTCAACTTCACCTTTTGTAAAATTAAGTGTATAGCTGTTTGTTGTATTTGGAGTGAGTACATAAGCTGCGGGGCTCCAAGTGTAGGATGTACCATCTGTTAATTCAATCTGTACAACTACATCCGACATTTGCTGTCCCGGCAGTAATATTGCAGTTGCCGTGTTGGCTGTTGCATCATAAACAGATTTAACGTTACCTGTAGCAGTGCCGGCAGTAACTACTCCATCGACAAGATTCATTGTACCTTCTGTTAAGACGTTCTCAAGAGTTACTGTAACACCATTAAGGTCAATGCCTTCTGCTGCAGTAAGTATAAAAACAACTTGCGTCATTCTGTGTGAGAATGCAAGGTTCACAGATGGATCGGCTTTGCTTTGCTTTGAAGCTGTAGCATAAAGCAAATCGATTGCAGAAAGTGGCGATTGATTTGATATGTTTACAGCCAGCTTATAATCTGCACTTACAGCTGTTGCTGAATATGGATAGTATGCAACAAAATCAAGCTCAGCTCCATCTCCCGGAAACATGATTGGGTTTCCTACCGGAGAAAAATCAGCAGCAGAACCTGCAGTACTGTTTTTGTACTGTATGTTTGCTTTTCCATCATATATTGCTGAAGTAGAAAGTGTCTGTCCATGATTCAATGCATATATACCGATTTCGTCATCGGCATCCCAATTAGTTCCTGAAGCTCTTGTTCCGGCTTCATTAATGTATGTGCGAAACGATGCCTCTATTCCGTCTTCCACTACATTAACTTCCTCTTTTACACAGGATGTAAATAGTAGGCTTAATCCTGTAATGATTAACAATAAGTTTTTCATTTTGAACATTTTGATAAAAATTTAAAGAATAAAAAAATTAAGATTAATTCCAATATGTTGTATTGGTCTGTTGTTTTACTTCATCTGCTACTTCCGGTGGCAGCATAGGGAAGAAGGTGTATCCTGTCTCTCTTTCCAATGACTTTACCGAGACGACGCTGTTGGCATATTTCACACCGGTATCGCGATTCTCCATCTTGAACGCGATAGAGTAGTAGCTACCGGTCGTCTTATGTTTACGTAGCAACGCTTTGTACATGAACTCGGGGACGGCCGATTTTTTCCCTGTATTATCATTCGTGTACTGTATCGTTTTAGGTGGGGCGGGCAATATCGATCCGGTTACCACGTAAAGCGTGTCGTATCCGGTTTGTTCCACCCATACCCGCACCTTCTGCTCCAGTTCGTTCCACACACCATTGTTCATTTTAGTTTCTTGTGCTGCCATATTGGTGTAATAGAATGTTGTTCTGTTAAGATCGCGTGTTGCACTTCTTGATGCGCTTGGCAGCATATGCCCGCGGCTGTATGTATTGTTGCTCCATCCGCTTGATAGGTTAGGTTGATACTCCTGAGGAATAAGTGGATCCCATCCCCAGTCGTTGGTTCTATTGCCCGATGTCATATATGCGCTGTGCAACGGATATGCTACCCATTTGGTGTATCTTTCATTTTTGTCGTAGTTGATTGAGTAGTTGCGTACAGGCATTGTTGCGGAACTGTTATTTAGCCAGCTTCTGTTTGTAATCATATGTGTTACCTGTATTGCATCAGGGTGTTGTGACCCGCTTGTGGGCACAGGTATTTCCATGTAACCTGCATGCTCTATTATAGGCTGTGAAGGTGAGATATATACATTTTCGTGATGTCCGTCTCCCCATGGATTTATAGAGGCGCCTTCCGGAAGAAGCCTGATGCGCCCATCAGTATCAAGTTGAAGTTGATAGCTGTATTGATAGCCGCTTAGCATAGACCCTGCTTGTGAGGGCGACCAAGTGTATCTAGATCCATCTTTTAATTTGATTTCAACCTGAATATCATTTAATGGTTGACCGGGTATTAGGATTGCTCTAGCCTTTATAATGCTTTCATTCTCCGGCTCTTCTATAAATGGGTTAATATTGATAGCGGTTTGTGTGATATCTAAAGCATCTATGCTGCCGGAAGCAAGGTTGAAATTACCTTTTGGATAAATGTTTTTGAGTGTTGCTGTTACTCCTTCAATTGATACAGTCTCGTTTACAGATGATAAGTTGATTATTATTTGAGAGAGCATGTGATTGAACAGTAGGCTAACATGCGGATTACTTCTGTTATAGTCAATTGCAGAGGAGTATAGTAAGTCAATTGCCGGGAGTGATTGTTGATTGGTTATGTCGAGACTCAAATTGTATTCAGCATCAATATCCAAGCTATGTGGATAGTAGGCTGCAAAACTAATGTCACTGCCATCTTTAGGGAATATAATAGGATTAGAACCTGTGTAGGCGGTAAAGATTCCATTACCATCATTTGTTATGTAAGGAACATTGGAATAGTTATTATAAACTCCTGCCAACAGATTTGCTCCCTGATATGTATATATCCCAATTATATCTTGTTGTTGCCACGAGTTTCCGGAAGCACGCAGAGTTGATTTATAATTACTGCTATTGTCAATTTTGGCAAATATTTGAACAGTTACTTCTTTCTGCGAAAGTTGATTCTCATGGTCTGTTTGTGTACAAGAAGCGTAAATAACAACAGAGATAAGTATTAGCAATATTCTATTAATTCTCTTCATTATTTTTTTTCATTTATATCAATAATTCAGTTAACTCCAATCTCCTAAGTTTGTTTGTTTCTTTATATTTCCGGCATCACTGTCCGGGAGCTGAGGAAAGAACTTAAACCCGGTTTCTTCCTCAAGCTTTTCAACAGGAACAACACTTCGTATATAATCAACTCCGGTGGAGCTGTTTTCCATTTTAAATCCTATAGTATAATATTTACCTGTTTTATTGTTTTTACGGCAGAGTGCTTTGTAGAGATATTTTGGTATAGCAGCCTTCTGACCGGATACATCATAAGTATAACTGACCGATTCGGGAGGTGTAGGCAGTATGCTGCCGGTTACTACATATAGTGTATCGTATTGCGATGTCTGCTTACTCCAATATCTTACTTTTTCCTCCAGTGAATTCCATGTTGATGAATTGAACTCGCTATTTTGCGCTACCATATTGGTGTAGTAAAACGTTGTGCGATTTAGGTTTCGGGTGGCACTGCGTGAAGCACTCGGGAGCATGTGCCCTCTGCTAAGGTTCCTGCTTTGCCATCCTGATGACAGGTCGGGCTGAAACCATGTGGGTATGAGAGGGTCATACTGCCAATCGTCAGTTCTGTTGCCCGAAGTCATATGAGAAATATGTAATGGATATGCAATCCAGACAGGGTATTTTTCTTTTGTATCGAAGTGTATTGTGTAGTTTCGGTCTTCATTATTTGCGTTGCTGTTGTTGAGCCAACTGAGGTTAGTGATCATGTGCGTTACCTGATAACCGTTTGGAGAGGTTGATTCAGATGTTCGTACAGGTGTCTCCATGTAGGTTTTGATAGCAGGTGTACCGGGTGTTTCCGGGTTATCCGGCAAATCGGGTGGCGTGATAATTTCAATAGGACGCAGTATGTAAGTCTCTCCCCGGATGTTAGGCGAGTGGAGATAGGAGATACTTATGCTGTTGTCAGATGGCTCAACAGTGTAAGGATAGATGTATCCTCCCTTAAGAGTATTAGGGATTTCCCATTTGTAGCTGTTACCGTTTACTTTAATGGTCACCTCTGCTTTATTGGGATTGGAGGGCATTGTTACCCCTTTTATTATTTTGTATTCCCCTTTATCAATTACTTTAAGGGGGTTTGTTCCTGTTGAGTTTTCGTCGATTTTGAGGCTCCCATCTTTTACTGAGAATTCTCCTTTTGTAAGATGTGTGATACTTGCTTCAATATTTAAGCTTTTGTCAGCTTCACTCGAGGGGTTAACAATTAAATAAATCTTTGGTAGTACAGAGTTAAACTCAAGGCGGTTGAGTCCGGCTCTGTTGTTACGATTTAGACCTTTTAGATTGTTGCTGAATCTAATATTTCTTTGATCTTTTATTAGATCTATTTGAATATTATTGTTTTGTAATGTTGCTTTGTAGGGGTAATAAGCTGTGATGTTGTATGATGTTGATGCTTTTGGATAATATATTGGTGTGAATGAACTGAAGAAGCCTGCGCCGGTGTTGGTATATGGTACGTTATTATACTTAGAGTACCCTTCAACAAACATACCAATCTGATCGTTTGGGTTCCAGCTTGTTGCTATTTCATGGATACCGGTTTGGTTTTGATTGATTATTGAAGTAAAGGTAACTTTAATATCAATTTTGTCATCGAAATTATCTTTATTGTTACAATTTGATATTAATAACGGGACAAACAATAACAAACAATAAAATTTCTTCATTAAAACGTCAATTTGCGGTTATTGTGTTATAAAGATGTAGGTAAAATTAAATGATTTATTCTTATTTTGCAATTATTAATATCACTTTATTGTCAATTTATTTACAAAAAAAAGAAATGTTAAACTACAATTCGGTTGTCTACTTGTTTTCAATATAGAGTGAAATATTTAAATAAAGAATAATTGTTAAAAAAAACGCTAAGTTCGACTTAGCGTTTTTTTAAATCTATTAAGCAGAGATCTACTGCTTTATAAATAGTTCACTAGAGTTAGACTATTTCTCGCTAAGGCATAAGCCAAGCTTGCTTGGCTTCTGCTCTTTTAGCTTAACGAAATAGTTCGTTTTACTTAGATTTGCCTTGATTTGCAACAGCTTCCATAAGTTTTTTGATCTCTTCCGGATCACCTAAGAAGTAATCTTTTTGAAGATTCATGTTGTCATCAAATTCAAATACGTAAGGTACTGCAGTGGGTAGGTTTAGACTTACTATATCTTCATTTGAGATGTTTTTTAAGTGTTTGATGATACCGCGCAAGCTGTTTCCGTGAGCTGCAACAATAACTTCATTATATTTGGTTTTCATTTCCGGTACAATAACATCGTTCCAGTAGGGTAGTATACGCTCCACTGTATCTTTTAACGATTCTGTTAGAGGAAGGTCTTTTTCTTCTACTCCTTTATAGCGATCTTCTTGAAATGGAGAGCGCTCATCTTCTTTTGCAAGAGGGCTTGGTGGTATATCATAGCTTCTGCGCCAAATTAGTACTTGATCGTCGCCATATTTCTCTGCAGTTTCAGCTTTGTTAAGGCCTTGAAGCATACCGTAGTGCTTTTCGTTCAAACGCCAGGTTTTTTCAACAGGAATCCAGTCGAGATCCATTTCATCAAGAACTACGTTTAATGTTTTAACTGCTCTTTTTAGGTAAGAAGTGTAGGCTTTTTCGAAATGAAAACCATCTTTTTTAAGATATTTACCTGCTTTGTGTGCTTCATCAACACCTTTATCGGTGAGATCAACATCAGTCCAACCGGTAAAGCGATTTTCCTTGTTCCATACGCTTTCGCCGTGGCGAATTAAAACTACTTTTTTCATACGTTGATTGTTTATTAAATTGATATTTATATTATTCTACTTATGCTACAAAACTATAAATTTTTAATCTCTTTCTGCTATCTTGTGTTTAAAGATACTATTATTTTTCTCATCTTCCATGCGTTTTAATAGACGAATCTGGCTTATAAGCAAAGTAAATGATAGTAAAGCAGCCAAGGTGTCTGAAACAGGTATCGCTATCCAGATGCCATCTAGTCCAAAGAAACGAGGTAGGATTAGAATACCCGGAATGAGGAATATTAGCTGCCTGCTTAAACTCTGAATGAGTGATTTAAATGCATAGCCAAGGCTTTGGAAGAAGCCTGAAGCTACAATTTGCATCCCTACCAACGGTAGTGCTATAACGGCGATTCTGACTCCTCTTTCAGTTATGTCAAGCAGTTCCGGGTCGGTTGTAAACGCCATTGATATTTGTCGAGGGAGTAATATTCCAATTATAAGCCCCGTAGTTGTAAACAGTGTCGCAATTTTGACTGTGTAATTGAGAGTTTCTCTGACTCTTTTGTAATTGCCCGCACCATAATTATAGCCTAAAATTGGTTGAGTGCCCTGATTGAGCCCTAGTATGATTGTAAGTAAAAGGCCCATAATTGTATTGATGATTCCGTAAGCACCAACTGCAAGATCTCCTCCATGCCTCATAAGTGAAGTGTTCATGAGGACAGCTACTGCCGATGCTGCAATTTGCATGCTAAACGGCGATAATCCGATGGATATAATAGATAGTATAATATCTTTATCCATTCGTATTCTTCTCCACCTCAGTCGTATTACACTGCTCTTTCGTGTGAAGTGATTCATCACAAACAGGAGTCCAATGAACATGGATATAACCGTTGCCCATGCAACTCCTGCAATACCCATATCAAATACAAATAATAAAATTGGAGAAAGTATTATATTAAGTATAGCTCCTATAAGCATTGTTGCCATTGCTTTTTTGGGATAGCCAGAAGCGCGCATCATTGCATTGAAGTTATAAGTGAGGCTCACAAGCACATTTCCTAAAAGTACTATTTGAAGATAGTCGCGTGCATAGGGTAGTGTCATTTCACTTGCTCCAAAAGCTAAAAGAATTGGATCAAGATAGACCATTAACAATGTTATAAAAATAGCATTTAAAAGGACAGTAAGTAGGAGTGAATTTCCAAGAATCTTTTCGGCCGATTCTTTATCACTTCTTCCCAAGGCGATAGAGATACGAGCTGCTGCACCTGAGCCAACCAGCATTCCCAGCGAAGATGTAAGGTTTATTACGGGGAAAGTAATTGCAAGACCGGATATAGCTAATGCTCCTATACCTTGCCCAATATAGATTCGGTCAACAACGTTGTATAACATGTTGACCATTGTGCCAATGATGCCGGGAAGTGCATAGTCCCAGACAAGCTTATTAATCCTTTTGGTCTGGAAGTCCAGTTCTCTTTGTGTCTGCAAAATACTTATATTGAATAACCTAAATGATTTGTTTTGCAAATTTACAAAAATTTCTTCAGATAATTGGCTTACTATATTATCAAAATGAGGTGTAAATGTTTCAAAATGCTTTAGAGGGCCGGTTTCTCATTCAACTGAGAAGGGGTGTTGCGAAGAGCGGAGGTGTTTTTATTGCAGAATTGGGCATATATTGCTTTCATCTAAAGCTTAATCAAATTTGAAATCCTAATAGAGTTGATGATTAACTAAATAATTGTACTTTTGTACTTCATTTGAAGCTATTCTTTTAAAGGTGAAATATGCTGAATAAGATATTTTCAATTATATCCCTACTGTTTGTATCGTTGCTGATAATTGTGATGAGTCACTCTTGTGCAAATATTGCAGCTCCAACAGGTGGAGCTTACGATGTGGATCCTCCTGTTGTCAGAGGGGCATCACCGGGGTTTAATTCACTAAATACCTCACCCGAAAGGATAGAGATTGAGTTTGATGAGAATATTAAAATTGAGACTCCAAGCGAGAAGGTGATAATTACTCCACCACAGCTGAATATGCCGGTAATAAGATCAATTGGTAGGAAAGCTGTTGTGGAGCTAAAGGATGATTTATTGCCAAATACAACATATACTATTGATTTTACTGATGCAATTGTGGATAATAACGAGGGTAATCCTCTTGAGAATTTTGTTTATTCATTTTCAACAGGCGATCAGTTGGATACGCTTTCAATTTCGGGCAGAGTGTTAAATGCTGAGGATTTGGAGCCGATAACCGGTATTTATGTGGGGATTCACTCAAATTTTGATGATACAGTTTTTACAAATGTTCCTTTTGAGCGAATATCGAGAACAAATTCTCGTGGCGATTTTACTGTAAGAGGTGTTGCTCCCGGTGAGTATAGGGTTTTTGCTTTACAGGATTTGAACAGAGATTATAAGTATGATAATCCACAAGAGGCAGTTGCTTTTCTCGACTCAATTGTTGTTCCGAGCACAATGTCGGCAGTACGTCAAGATACTGTGTTTGTGGATAGTTTGACTATTGATACAATTAAAACAGTTGAGTATACAAGATTTTTACCTGACGATCTTTTGCTGCGAGCTTTTCTTTCTGATTTTCAGAGACAGTTTCTTCAGAGAGCCGAGCGTCCTGAGGAGCATAAGCTTAGCGTTGTTTTTGGTGCACCAACCGACAGGGCAAATTTCAGATTGCTAAATCCCGATATTTCCGGTGATGACTGGTATGTTGCCGAGCGAAGTTTGAAAAATGATACATTGTTGTTGTGGATAACCGATTCGCTGGTGTACCGCGAAGATTCAATTAAAATGCAGGTTCATTTTATTGAGACCGATACTCTAAATAATAATGTTTTAGTAACAGATACAATTGATTTTAATTTCAGGAGACAAGCAGAGAAATCGAAAGAACAAAAAAAGGACAAGAAGGAGAGCAAAGAGGGAGAGGAGGAGGTTCCCGAAATAGATTTTCTAAGAATAATAACCAATGTGCAGTCTACTTTTGAACTGTTTAACCCGGTACGAGTTGAGTTTGAGCATCCTGTAGTGGAGTTTGATTCTTCGTATGTTAATTTGGAGATTGAGATTGATTCTGTTTTTAATCCTGTCCCGTTTAAATTAGAAGCGGATTCGTTGAATCCCCGAAAGTTTACCTTGCGTCCTAGATGGATACCGGGTGGAAAATACAGGATATCAATCGATTCAGCGGCTGTCACGGGTGTTTATGGTATATGGAATAATAGGTATGAACAGGAGTTTAACATTAAGCCAATTGATCAGTATGGTAATCTTGAGATTACAATTGATGGTTTGCCGCAAGGAAAGCAAGTCTTTGTGCAGCTGCTGGATAAGTCGGGTAAACCTTTAAGGAAAAGTTTTGTCAAAGAAAACATAGTTAGGTTTCAAGATCTCCTGCCGGGTGATATATATGCTCGACTTGTTATTGATGAAAATGAGGATGGAATTTGGACTACCGGTAACTATCATGAGGGAAAACAGCCCGAGGAGGTCTATTATTACCCCGGTATGTTTGTTGTCAGGGCATATTCAGACCATCTTGAAGAGTGGGATATAAGTTCTACTCCTTTAATTAAACAAAAACCTCTGGATATTACTATTAATAAGCCTGAGGAGAAAAAACGAAGAGATCCAAATCAGGAGAGAGACAGGCAACAGCAGCAACAGCAACAGGGATCTCCATTCTCCGGTCTTGGAGGCGGAGGCGGAGGTAGAGGTGCTACCGGTGGAGGGATTAGCAGACCTACGAGATAAAAAATTTAAACTTATGTTTGTATGAATAAAATAACAAAATTAATTTTCTCACTTCTGATTATTTTAACTGTATCTACAGTTGTAAATGCTCAGAGTTCAAGTACTCAGTGTGAGATTACAAATAAAGCTTTTGCCAGTGGTGAAGATATAAAGTATGATCTTTATTTCAATTTCGGTATTATAAGAGCAAGGGCAGGCAACGGATCTCTATCAATTACCGATTCAAATTATAAGGGGGTGAATTCACTAAAGACGGTGATGATGCTTAACACATCCGGTTTGGCAGGTAGTTTTTACAATGTTAACGATACGCTTACATCTTATGTAGACCTATACATGCGGCCATTGCTTTTCACAAAAGAGGCACGAGAGGGTGGTGATTATTCTGTAGAAACGCAGGCGTTTTCGTACGAAAATGATAAGATAGATATACGTACAATTCGCCATCGCAACGGAGAGGAGAGGTTTGATGAGATTTTTACAACAGATAAGTGTACCTACGACTATCTTTCTGTCTTATCGCTTATCAGGAATATGGATTTTAGCGGTTTGAAAGAAGGTGATAGAAAGCATATTCAATTTATTTCAGGAAAGAGGGCTGTTAATATGTATGTTAATTATAATGGAGTTTCATCTGTCAAGGTTAATGATGGTAATACTTATGAGGTTATAAATATAACAATGACTATACTGGATGATGCCTTTACTAATCAGAGAGATGCTTTGAAGGCTTCACTTACAAATGATAAGAACCGACTTCCGGTTATAATCGACACACATCTTAAGATTGGGTCGGTAAGGGCAGTGTTGAAAAGTGCAACCGGATTACGTAATTGATTGCAATTAAATAAATTTATCCTTAAATATGGGTTAAGATATTCAAATTTCTCCGAAAAGGAAGTATCTTTGCGATAAATTAAGTCACTGTAATATACTGTAATATATGTCCGATCAGACACATTTATATAAAATCCCCGAACCTGCACTTAGGAGATTGCCTTGGTATTTATCCTATGTAAAACTACTTAAAAATCAAGGAGAAAAGTTTGTCTCAACTACACAAATAGCAAAGAAGATTGATGTTTCCGCAACACAAATAGCCAAAGATCTTTCGTATGTTAACATTAGCGGGAAAACCAGAGTAGGTTATGATATTGATGAACTGATTGAAGTTTTAGATACATTCCTTGGGTTCAGAAATGTTCATAGAGCGGTAGTTTTTGGTGTTGGCAGTTTAGGGGCAGCACTTTTGTCAGACTCCGGGCTTGAACAGTATGGTTTAAAGATCATTGCAGGGTTTGATATCAACAAGTCGATAGTTAACACCAAGATACATCAAATACCGGTTTATCATTCAAATAAATTTATGGAGCTTAACAAGAAGATGAATGCTGATATTGGTGTTCTGACTGTTCCTTCCGGAATAGCACAAGATGTTTCAGACTACATGGTTGAGTGTGGCGTAAAGGCTGTTTGGAATTTTACGCCATTCAGAATTCGCGTGCCGGAAGGTATTGTTTTACAAAACACATCGTTATATGCTCATCTTGCTGTTATGTTTAACAGAATGAATTAATGAAAATATTTGCGGTTGGCCTAAATTATGCATCTCACAATAAAGAGATGAAAAGTACGTTTGAAAGTAATGAGCCTGTTGTTTTTATGAAACCCGACACTGCGCTGCTTAACAACGGTAAACCTTTTATGCTGCCCGATTTTTCGACAGATATGCATTATGAGGCTGAATTAGTGGTTAAGATTAACAGGTTGGGAAAGAATATTGGAGAGCGTTTTGCTTATAGATATTTTGATGAAATAACTGTAGGTATTGATTTCACTGCTCGCGATTTGCAAAAGAAGCAAAAAGAGCTTGGAATGCCATGGGAGATTGCAAAGAGTTTTGACTATTCGGCTGCAATTGGCAATTTTATATCTAAGAGTGAGTTTTCTGATATGCGAAGCATCAATTTTCATCTTGATATCAACGGCAATATGGTGCAGCAAGGTAATAGTGGAGATATGATTTATTCTGTGGACAAGATAATTTCATATATTAGCAAATTCTTCACCCTGAAAATTGGTGATTTGATTTTTACAGGAACACCGTCAGGTGTAGGTCCGGTTTCCATTAACGATCATCTGCAGGGATATATTGAGGATAAAAAGTTGCTTGACTTCAAGGTTAAATAGCATCAGACCTGTTTTATAGCTTGTGAATTTAACTTTTGCTTTTAAGCAGTTATATTATAAAACTCTAAGTAACATGTATAAACAAATAGTATTGGTCCTGTTTTGCACTGCCTTAGTGCTTCACTCAAATAGGTTAAAAGCTCAGGAGCAGGAGTATAATCCAATCTTAACCGCTATGCCTTCTTTGCAGCTTGCACCTGATGCCAGGGGAGGTGGAATGGGCGATATTGGTGCGGCTACAATGCCGGATGTCTATTCTCAACACTGGAACCCTGCAAAATATTCTTTTATTACCTCAGAGTCGGGGCTCGCCTTCTCATACACTCCATGGCTCAGCAAGATTGTTAATGATATTCACCTTTTATATGCATCCGGTTTTTGGAAATTTGGGGATGATAATCTAAATGCTTTAAGTGGGTCGTTAAGGTATTTCACTTTGGGTGATGTAGATGTATTTGGCATTGGAGGAGAATTTTCACAGAGTGTGAGTCCTTATGAACTTGCGCTTGATGTAGCTTATTCTCGTAAGCTTAGTGAGACTTTTTCCGGAGCAGTTACGCTGCGTTATCTCCGTGCAGATTATTCAACCGGCGACGGAGAAACAACTCCGGGCAATGCATTTGCAGCTGACATAGCAGGTTATAACGAAACATATTTTTACCTGGGTCGCTCCGAAGCTCTGTTTGGAGTTGGATTTAATCTCTCAAATATTGGCACCAAGATATCTTTCGATGGTGGAAGCTCAACAATGTTTTTGCCTGCAAATTTACGGGTAGGCGCATCTTTGGGTTACCCTATTGATCTAAAGAATACCATAACAGTTAGTGTAGATCTTAATAAATTGATGGTTCCAACTCCCGATATCCCAAGTATTGATTTAGATCCTGAAGAGTATGAGGATAGAATATACCGTTATAATAACACCTCTTCGATAGGTGGAATCTTTAAGTCGTTTGGAGACGCCCCGGGTGGATTTAAAGAGGAGATGCAGGAGATTGCTTGGTCGCTCGGTGCAGAATATGTCTATAACAACCAATTCTCGCTGCGTACAGGTTATTTTCATCAAAACGAATATAAAGGGAATATGCGATATGTTACCTTTGGTGCCGGTTTCAAAATGAAAGCATTGCAGATTGATGCAGCATATTTGGTGTCTACAACTCAATCAAATCCTCTTGATCAAACTCTTCGAATCTCTTTGGGATTTGATATTGATGGTCTCAGGAACTTATTAAATTAGTTGGTTATGCAAATACGTGTTGGATTTGGTTATGATATGCATAAACTCGTTGAGGGTAGAGACCTTATTATTGGTGGCGTGAAGATTGATTACCATAAAGGATTACAGGGCCATTCGGACGCTGATGTGTTGATTCATGCAATTTGCGACGCACTGCTTGGAGCTGCAAATCTTAGAGATATCGGATATCAATTTCCCGATACATCTAAAGTTTATGAGAATATCGACAGCTCAATTCTTCTGGAAAAGACTGTTTTACTACTAAAACAGAATGGCTATTTTGTGAGTAATATAGATAGCACTGTGTGCGCAGAGCAACCCAAATTAAATCCACATATACCGGCAATGCAAAAGAAGCTTTCCGGTGTGATGGATATCGATTATAATATGATTTCAATTAAAGCCACTACTTCCGAGAGGATGGGATTTGTTGGTCGCGAGGAGGGTATTACAGCTTATGCAGTTGTATTGATACAAAAGGATGTTTAATCTAATAACATTGTTGGATAAGTTTAAAAATGAGACTTTTCAGGTGGTTTATACGCAAGAAGCAGTCTAAAGGTCATGGAGTACACTCACCGTTTGCTTTTAATTTAATTACAAATGTAATCTATTCACCATATAGTTATTATGCATTTAAAGATATAGCTGTTAAGAAAGATGATGTTTATGAAAAAAATAACTCTAAATGTAGAAACAACATCTCCAAAATAAAAAGCTTTAATCATCTGTCATTTCGACTAGTGAATCATTTTAAACCGAAAACCATATTAGAGATATATCCGGGAGATGGATTAAATTCTCTATTTATAAAGTCTTACGCATCAAGTATTTCATATTGCGGAATTGATATGTCGGATATTCATAGCTTAGCGGGTCAGTCAGAAGTAGAGATTCAGTCAGAAGTGCATGATGTGCCAAAAATGTCGGATATGTCAAAAAAATATGACGCAATTTTCATAAATATAGAAAGGCATACTTATTGCTTACCCGATATTGAGTGTTTACTAAAGCATAGTTCTAAGCAGACCTTTTGGGTGATTAATAACATTAATTTCAAGAAGAGTAAACAATTATGGAGAAGTATCGTTAATGATGAGAATATTAGTATGACATTCGATGTAAAAAACGAAACAGGTATTGCTTTTTTAAGTGACTCGTTTCATAAGTTACACTATTTTGTTTAAACACTTTAAAGTGTTAGATTAAGAAGTAAGTTAAAGGCAAATGAAAAAAAGTTTGATATATACTAAGACAGGTGATAAGGGGACAACCGCTTTGGTGGGTGGGGCTCGTGTGCCTAAAACACATATTCGTTTAGAGGCATATGGCACTATCGACGAGCTTAACAGTCATATTGGCTGGCTAAATTGTTCGATTGAAAGTAAGGAGAATCAGGAGTTTTTGCGATTTATTCAGAATAAACTTTTTACAGTGGGTTCTTATCTTGCTACGGAAACAGAAAAAAGAGAGCCAAATAAAGCAAGTATTATTCATGATGATGATATAAAAAGGCTTGAAGATCAGATTGATGTTATTGACAGCCAGCTGCCGCCTCTAAATAAATTTGTTCTGCCCGGAGGTAATGAGGCTGCTTCGCGTGCTCATATTTGTCGTACAATAGCACGTCGCGCAGAAAGAAATGTGTATGTTGTTGCAGAGCATTACCCTGTTGCTGAAGAGGTGTTGGTTTTTTTGAACCGACTTTCAGATTATCTCTTTATACTTTCCAGACAGGAAAATAACAGAACTTCAGAAGAAATATACTGGGAAAAGTAGTATATATGAAAAATTTTTATACATTTGCCGAAAAGTAGAAATTTCAAATATTTATATAAATGTATTGGACACTTGAACTCGCATCGAAGTTGGAAGATGCACCTTGGCCCGCGACAAAAGACGAGCTTATTGATTTTGCTCAAAGATCGGGCGCACCGTTGGAAGTTATAGAAAACCTTCAAGAAATTGAGGAGGAGGGTGAGATATTTGAATCTATCGAGGATATCTGGCCTGATTATCCAACCAAAGATGACTTCTTTTTCAATGAAGATGAGTATTAAAACTTGTGCATTTAAGAACAAAAAAAAGCATCCCGATCATATATGGTTGGGATGCTTTTTTGGTTTGTTACTCTATTATTGTTGAATCAGCTTATCAATTTTGTCTGTAAATAATTTCTTTGGACCGGCGCCCACTACTTTATCTACAACCTCTCCATTTTTAACGTAAATAACAGTTGGAATATTTCGTATTCCATATTTAGCTGTAGTTTCGTCATTGTTATCAACATCAACTTTTCCTACAACAACATTATCTTTGTATTCTTCGCCAATTTCGTCAATGATTGGTCCCACCATCTTACATGGTCCGCACCACTCTGCCCAAAAATCAATTATAACCAATTTGTCTGTTTGCAACACTTCTTCAACTGTAGCGTCTGTAATTTGTAAAGCCATGTTTGTTCCTTTTTTTATTTGTAATTAATTTATTATAAAACTTATATTTAAGTCGTCATCTAGATAATCGATAAATCTTTTGTTTACTTTAATTTTAGATGGTCTCGAATATAGCCGGAGATTGAACTGAGGGTTGTCTCCCAAAATATTAAAATATAACAATGAATCTCCTGAATTGTTTTTAATTAATGCTGATAATTCAGTTACCACTGTGTCATTTAAACTTGAAAGTGGTATCTCCAGTGTGATTTTTGAGACTAATTTATCTTTAACTTCAGATAGTAGCTTTATTGATGAAATTTTGATCTCAAGCTCTTCTTTTTTGTATCTCTTTGGCTGCACTTTAGCTTCAATGTATATTGTCAGACCAAGGCGAGCATACCTTCCAAAGGTAATACTGTCTTCACTAAATAAAGCAATTTCAAAACTACCTAAGAAGTCCTCAATCTTAAAAATTGTGTATGGCGAGCCTCGCTTTGTCTGACCTTCGCGTGTAGAAGTTACCATACCTCCAAAAGTGATTTCTCTGCCGTTTAATTTCTCTAAATTTTGAAGTTTTAGTGTGTCGGCAGAACAGACATGTCTGAGTATGAATTCATAATCGTCTAGTGGGTGAGCTGATAAATAGATGCCGATTAGCTCTCTCTCTTTGTTGAGACGCTCCGGCTCCGACCAGCTTTCGGCTTGTGGTATTTCGGGTCGACTTATCAAGAATGATGTGTCATCTCCAAATAGGGAGGTCATTGTTTCCTGTTTATCAAGCTGAAACTTACTGCCATAGCGCAACAGGGTGTCTATAAACTCTTCTCCTTTGCTGTTCTTTGCAAAAAACTGTTCACGCTTCAAATTATTGAGCGAATCAAATGCTCCTGAAAGTGATAGTGCTTCAATAATTTTTCTGTTGACACTCGAAAGGTTTACCCTTTCTATGAAGTTGAATATATCTTTATAAGAACCGTTTTTAGTTCGTTCTTCTATAATATCATTAACTGCACCCTGACCAACACTCTTAATTGCACCCAAGCCAAAGCGAATATCACCATCGGAGTTAACTGAAAATTTTAGATGAGATTCGTTGACATCGGGCGAGAGGACGTTTATTCCCATCGACTTGCACTCATCCATAAACTTAGTAATCTCGCTTATGTTGTTAAGGTTGTTAGAGAGTACAGCAGCCATATATTCGGATGGATAATTGGCCTTGAGCCATGCTGTTTGGTAGGCTACCCAAGAGTAGCAGGTGGCGTGCGACTTGTTAAATGCATATGAGGCAAACTTCTCCCAGTCGGACCATATCTTATTAAGAGTTTTTTCTTCATATCCATTCTTTTTACCTCCGGATAGGAACTTCCCTTTTAGGGCCATCATCTTATCAATCTGCTTCTTGCCCATTGCCTTGCGTAGCTCGTCCGACTCTCCGCGGGTGAAGCCGGCCAACAATCTCGAAAGGAGCATCACCTGTTCTTGGTAAACCGTAATACCATAAGTTTCACTTAGGTATTTCTCCATAATAGGAATGTCGTACTCTACTCGACCTCCATGTTTTCGTTTAATAAATTCCGGTATATATTCCATCGGACCGGGACGATAGAGGGCATTCATAGCTATGAGATCTTCAAACTTGCTTGGCTGAAGCTCTTTCAGGTATTTTTGCATGCCGGCTGATTCAAACTGGAATGTGCCGGTAGTTTGTCCGTTGCAATATAACTGATAAGTTGTTTTATCCTCCATATCTATCTCATCAATATCAATCTTGATACCTCTGTTTATCTCGATATTAAGCAGAGCATCTTTAATAATTGAAAGAGTTTTTAGTCCAAGGAAGTCCATCTTAATTAATCCGGTTTCCTCAATGACGGAGCCTTCAAACTGTGTGACAAGCAGCTTTTCTTTGGTCTCTTTATCTTCGGCTGTACTAATTGGTACAACATCAGAAATATCGCTCTGACCAATAATTACACCACATGCATGAACACCCGTACTCCTTACGTTGCCCTCAAGCATTTTGGCATATTTAATGGTGCCGCTGACAAGTGGGTCACTACTATTTGCAGCTTCCTTGAGTTCAGGAACAAAATCTATAGCATTACTGAGGTTAATCTTTTTGTCCGGAATTCTATCAGGCACCAGCTTAGACAAGCGATCGGCTTCCGAGAGAGGAAGCTTATGCACACGTGCAACGTCTCTAATAGACATTTTAGTGGCCATAGTGCCATAAGTGATAATATGTGCCACTCTTTCGCTGCCATATTTCTCTGTAACCCATCTCAAGACCTTTCCTCGTCCCTCATCATCAAAGTCGATGTCAATATCAGGCATAGAAATACGGTCGGGGTTCAGAAAACGCTCAAACAGCAGGTTATATTTTAAAGGGTCTATATCAGTAATTCTAAGACAATAAGCAACTGCAGATCCGGCTGCTGACCCGCGACCGGGACCAACCGCCACATCCATCGCGCGCGCTGCATTAATAAAATCTTGTACGATAAGGAAATATCCGGGGAACCCCATGTTTTTGATTGTATCAAGCTCAAATTCTAATCGCTCTACAATCTCATCCGAAAGATTATTGCCATAACGTTTTTTAGCACCAATTTTAGTAAGATGTTTCAGAAAATCAGCTTCAAGCTTTATTCTAATTACCTTATCATAATCGCCAAGTCGGTGAAATGCATCCTCTCCAAACTCATCAATCAAGTTTTGCTCACTATATTTTTGTCGGTACTCCTCCTCTGTACCAAACTCAGGGTCGATAGGGTAGAAAGGCATAAGTGGAGGGTTGTCAATTGAATAAAAATCAACCTTTTCTGCAATCTCAAGAGTATTTGAAAGCGCTTCGGGGATATCTGCAAAAACCTGATTCATCTCAGCAGTAGTCTTAAGCCACTCCTGTTTTGAGTAACGCATCCTGTCCGGATCATCAAAGTCTTTGCCGGTACTTAAGCATATTAATCGGTCGTGCGCTTCAGCATCCTCTTCATTCACAAAGTGCACGTCGTTAGTTGCAATCAGTTTAACATCATACTTCTTGGCAATCCTAATCAGCTCTTTGTTTACCCTCTCCTGTTTGGGATAAGTAGTCTGATCAGCATCCGCCCTGTCAGTTTTATGTCGCTGCAACTCTAAATAATAATCATTACCAAAAACCTTTTTATACCACTGTACGGCCTCTTCTGCTTCATTAATCTGACCGCTGTCAATCTTTCTTGAAATCTCGCCACCCAAACATGCTGACGAAACTATTAGCCCTTCGCTGTACTTTTCAAGCAGCTCTTTGTCTATTCTTGGACGATAATAGAACCCCTCGGTCCAGCTTTTTGAAACAATCTTTATGAGATTTTTGTATCCTTGCATATTTTTTGCAAGCACTACCAGGTGCCACCCGCTGCCATCAACCTTATCATTCATCTGAAACCTGTCGCGGCGAGCAAGATAGCACTCGCACCCAACTATTGGTTTAAAAAGCTTATTCTCAGCTTCAGCAAGTTTGTTTTGCAGTGTGTTAATCTTATCACTGCCATTTACACCACTCTTCGTCTCCAATACCGCAATCTCTCCTTTAATCTTCTTTATTTCGGCATTTACAGGAGCATTTTTCTTCTCTGCATAATTAAGGA
The DNA here is from genome assembly GCA_041859795.1 of Fermentimonas sp. Taxonomy (GTDB): domain Bacteria; phylum Bacteroidota; class Bacteroidia; order Bacteroidales; family Dysgonomonadaceae; genus Proteiniphilum. Next base: position 456,015 of record JBFLFV010000001.1, on the reverse strand, counting down.
ACTCCTTGATGCCGTACATGGCACCATGGTCGGTAAGCGCAATAGCCTTCATGCCGTCTCCGGCAGCCTTGTCAATTAGTCGTTTAATGCTTGCCTGCCCGTCAAGCAGTGAATATTGAGAGTGAACGTGTAGATGTACAAATGGTTGCATATTAAAAGAGTATGTTTCAGTCTGAAGTACATGACAAATATACTCAAAATAATTGCAAGGGTATTGTAATATTGGCAGAAGTTATAAACGTGTGAAGCTATCTATCAGAAAATCAATTATCAGAATTTTCTTCAACTGTATCTTCAGTTGCTTTCGCAAAATATCACACAGAGTCTGTCTGGAAGAGTTGCAATATTCAGGTTATTCCTTTTTGATATTCAAGAATTGAAGAATGCAAAATTACTAGAAGAGGAATATGCAAATCTACTAATCAAAGGATTTTACCCTGCAATTTATGACCGAGATATTTCACCTGCAGATTTTTATCCAAACTATATTGAAATTTATATTGAAAGAGATATAAGTGACCTTGTTTCTATACAAGATATTCGTATATCACCGGATCTTTACAACTGTGTCTCGTCAACTATTTGTCCGTCAAAAAGATTGATTATACGATGCGCAAAAGAAGCATCATGTTGTGAGTGTGTGACCATTACTATGGTAGTTCCCTCTCTGTTAAGCTCTGTGAGTAAATCCATCACATCCTTACCATTTTTGGAGTCAAGATTACCTGTTGGCTCATCTGCAAGAATCAGTTTTGGATTGGCAATCACTGCACGAGCAATTGCTACACGCTGTTGTTGTCCTCCCGAAAGTTGATTAGGGAAATGCCCATTTCGGTGGCTTATATTCATGCGTCTAAGAACTTCTTCAACTCTTTTTTTTCTAACTGAACTCTTAACTTTAAGATAAGTGAGAGGAAGTTCTACATTTTCGTAAACTGTCATTTCTTCAATTAGGTTAAAGCTTTGAAAAACAAACCCAATCTTGCCTTTACGTGTCTTTGTACGATTTTTTTCTTTTAGATACCCCACCTTAAGGCCATTTAGACTGTATTCACCGGATGTAGGGTTGTCAAGCAATCCCAGGATATTAAGAAGTGTGGATTTACCACATCCCGAAGGACCCATAACTGCTACAAATTCACCATCTTCAACCTCCATAGAGATGTTGTTTAAGGCAGTTGTTTCTATCTCTTCTGTACGAAATACTTTACTTAAATTTTCAATTCTAATCATAATTGTAAATATTGATTATTATATTATTCAGTTTTTAAAGAATCTACCGGGTTAGCCGTTGCAGCACGCCAAGTTTGCCCGCTTACAGTTAATACTACTATCATTAAAACTATTATTCCTGACAGTGGAAATATCCACCACTGTAAAGGTGCTTTGTATGCAAAATTCTCCAACCATTTCATAATTGCGAAATATGTAATTGGTGTTGCGATGACAAAGGCGATACAAAGTTGTATTAAAACAGTGTGATTTAAGAGCATCAGAATTTCTTTTGTAGTAGATCCGTTTATTTTTCTGATAGCTATTTCCTTTGATTTTAATTTAGTGTCAAATAAAATCAAACCATACACCCCCATAGCAGCTATTGCTACAATTATTAATCCAAAAACAGCTATAAGTGAAGCCATATTTGTTTCGTTTTGGTATTGCTTATCCATCTCTGTGTCCAGAAAATGCATTTCGAAAGTGTCATCACTGAACTTCTTCCAGGTGTTTTCAATGTGATCTATGCTCCCTTGAACGTCATTTCCCGAAAGCTTAATAAAAAGAACATTAAAATTTTGATATTTGTTAAGTACACCTATAGCCATTGGCGAAATTTTTTCGTGCAACGTTTCAAAATTAATGTCTTTTGATATTGCTTGTATGCGTCCCGGTCCGAATGCATAGAAATCTTTTCCTACAATTTCTTCTGTGAATTCATATTCTTTCAAGAACGTCTCATTGACTACTATCTGCGATGCTAATGAGTCCATTTGTTCAGGCTTTCTCCCTTCAATAATCTCAATTTCGAAAAAGTCAAAAAACCTTTCGTCTACCGACCATACTCTTAGACTTACATTTTTTCCTTCAAACTCTCTTCCCCAATACATTGCTACTGTTCCCGGAATATCTCTTGTCATGGTATAGTCCGTTATTCGTGAATCTTGCAGCAATTCGTTCCCAAAAGTTTGTGGATTACTACGAAGCCCTGCAATGGGGACATAAACAATATTTTCTTTTGGTATCCCCCAATCATAATGTAGCATGTAATCATTCTGTTGCTTAATAAATATAGTTACACCAATTAAACAGATTGCCGCTGTAAACTGAAAAAACATAAGTGTGTTGCGTAGCTTAACACTTTTTTTGGTCATAGAAAAAGAACCTTTAATTGCATTAGATTCGTCAACAGAAGTAGAGTAACGCACCGTAGAGAGCCCTACAGTAAAGGATACTAGTAATAGAATTAATGATATTGTTATAAGTAATGGAAAATGATGTTCGGTTGATAAATCTCCGGCAAAGACATCTTTTGCTAACGTAGTTGTACTAAGGTAGAATATTGCAGTTAATGCAAGTATAATTGCAATCAGAGTAAATAGTACACTCTCCGATGCAATAATTAGCTTTAATTTAGTTTTATTTATCCCTAGAATTTTATGGATATTAATACTTCGTACACGCGCAGGAGCCATTGCAACAGATAGATTAACATAATTCAAAAAAGCGATAAATACTGTAAGGATTCCAATTGCCATCAGAGTATAAGTAATGTTGACACGTTTGCTGCCACCCTTTCCCGGGATATTCAGATAAAGTTCATTAGGTGAAGTCAACCTAAATTTAGCAAGAACATCGGGATTCTCTTCAAAGTATTTGAACCATTCTTCTCCTATTACTTCTTTTCTATTCAGCTTTTCAATAAGATTTGATTGTTTATCCTTGCTCACCAAAAAATATGATAAGAAACCCCATTCATTCTGGTCATATTCCGGTAAATAGGTGAAGATACCGTTGGTCAAACTACTATTTTCAGGAAAATCTTTATAAACAGCATTAATTATTAATTCAACATTATTGGAGTAGCGGTAACGGATAGATTTTCCAATAGGATCTTCATCTCCAAAAATTAAATGAGCAGTTTTTTCAGAAATCATAGCCTTTCCCCGCTCTGAGAAAATAGTGTTTGCATCACCGGCAATAATCTCCGGAGTGAAAATGTCTAAAAAATCGGATGTTGTTGCTGATACTCGTATTGTGTGGGTATGAGTAGTTGAGTTCCCATCATCAATATCGAACTTCTCTTTTCCCCAAAAAGCAACCATACAATACTTTTTAACTTACGGAATATTTTGTGCAACTTGAGCCGGTATCTGAAAATTAATATTTGTACTCGTTTCTCCGGAATTTACATGGTACAAGTTAAATTGTAGAATCTCATCTGCATTTACGTAAGATCTATCGTAAGTAAAATCGTAATACGCCTTTATAGCTACAATAAAGAAAACAATTAATGCTACTGCTAGTCCTATAATGTTTATTATGGACGACGATTTAAATGATTTTATTAGGGATAGGAAATTTCTAAAGATATTCATGTTGGTTTATTTATAATCTGTGTTTTTATTTCAAAATCAACTCTTCAGCATTACCAAAGGTCTCGTAACTAGAAGTAATTACTTTTTCGCCCGGCTCAAGTCCGCTTGTTACTTCATAAAAGTTTGGGTTTTGTCTCCCGATACTTATTTCTCGTTTCAGAGCTTTACTTCCGTCAGTTGTGACAACAAATATCCACTGTCCTCCTGTTGTTTGGTAGAATGGTCCGCGAGGTATAAGTATCGCTTCAATAGGCTGTCCAAGCTGTAGGTTAATGTAATAGGTTTGTCCTGCACGAATATTATCCGGCCTTTCGCCTTCAAACATAAATTCCGTTCTAAATTGCTTTTCTCTTACTTCCGGAAATACTTTCCTGACAGATAAATCATAGTTTTTGTCTTGCCTCTCGAATGTGGCATCCAAGCCCACTCTCACCCTGTCAATATAATGCTCATCAATTAATGCCTCCACTTTGAAGTTCGACAAAATACTGATTTGCCCAATTCTACCTCCGGTAGGAATATTTTGTCCTACCTCTACATCTAGCAGACCAAGTTGACCGTCCACAGGTGCTTTCACGTTAAGATTATCACTTCGCAGGCGTATTAACATAAGGTTTTGGCGCATGTTGTGCAGGCTCTCTTCCATCTGATTCACCTGTACGCTCCTGTAAATAGAATCTTGTTTCTGACGTTCCATAACAAGTTGTCGTCCATCAAGAGCAAATTCATAATCTTCTTTTGCAAGTAGATAATCTTCTCTCGAAGCGAGTTCTTCTTCATACAGTTTTTTATATTGCTGATAATTGCGCTGTTTGCGAGTAACATCTAAATCAAGCTGTAACTTTTCTTTTCTAAGCATTAGCCTGTCCTGTTCCATTGCAATCTGAGTATTACGAAGGAAGTTTTGCTTTTCGGCAAGTTGTGCTTCACTATCCAGTATATTAAGATTAAGCATGGGATTACTCAACTTAACTATTACATCTCCTTTTTTAAGATTTGCTCCCTCTTCAACCATTTTTGATTCTACTATACCACCTTCAATTGCACTAAGTTGTATTGTACTGATTGGTTGAACTTGACCGTTCACGCGAACGTAATCATTAAATTCACCATAAGTTACAGTTTGAATAGAAATCCGGTCAGTCTCTACATTCAATTTTCTTTTGTGGTTACCGAAAAAAAGCCATAATACTAGCAATAATAATAACGTTATGCCAACTACAATAGGAACATGCTTCTTTTTTAAACCCTTTTTAGTTTCAATATATTTATCCATTCTGCTTGTATTATCTTATTGTATAAATGATTCACCCCTGTAATAATTAAGCAGTCTCGCTTTCAGCCTGTATTGCAATTCAGCATTCACCTCTTCTGCTTTAGCTCCAACAACACGGTTTGCACTCGTGTGAAGTTCAAGTGGACTAATCAATCCCTCTTCATATTTCCTTTGATTTGCTTCATGAGCAACTTCCATCGCTTTTCTTTGAAGTAACGCCTGTTTGTGAGCATCTGCTTGGCCTTTTACATCAGCAATTGCCTGTTCTATTTCACTGTAAATTGCACGAAGTGTCTCATCGTACTCATTTTTAGCAATATCAACCATCGCTTTCTTCTTTCTATAGTTTGTTAATTTGGAAAAACCATTAAAAATTGGAACTGATAAAGTAAAACCAATATATGATCCACGTTTGTTTTTAAGCTGTTCTTCAAACGAGTCATAATCACTTCCATCAAGGTATCTGACAAATCCTGTTGAGAATCCAGCATCTATAGATATTACAGGAGAGAACCCTGCTCCGGCAGTTTTCATACTCATCTCCTGTACTTTTAAAGCATATGCTGCAGACAATGTTTTAGGATTAAATATCTTTGCTGACTCATAAATTTCCTGAGCGGCTGCTTCAGGTTTAGCTATAAGCATATCATCATATGCATCAATAAATTCTAACTCCTCGTCTATCGGAAAGCTCATTCTTTCTTTAAGTATAATAATTCCTATTGTCTTAAGATTTTTTTGTTTTGTCAAATTATAATTATCAGCAGCATGCTTTGCCTCCATTTCTGCAACATCGGGTTTGGCTTTTATTCCCAACTCCTCCATTCGCTTAGTCTGTCTCAGGTTGTTAGCACTCTCATATACTTGCTCTTCTGCTAATTGCACAATTCGTTTGTAGTAAAGTACATTTATAAATGCTTCCATGGTATCATACGCAACCATTTCACGCTCTTGTTCTAACATCTTTTTTCCCATGAACTTATTGGCTTTCTCCATTTTTATTTTGTAGATATTTGACAAACCATCAAAGATTGTCAGGTTTGAATAAATAGAGTAAGCATTGCTGAAAGAGTTTATATTGGTGTAAAGGTTCGTTTCAGAATCAACGCCACGACCGAAATTAAAGTAACTGTTTGTTCCCGCACTCAAAGAAGGAAGCAGCTTGCCAATAGCATTACGATATTCCTGATGGTGTATCGTGTTCTGTGCTACCTGTTTGTTAACTCTCGGACTGTTTTCCACCGCATACCCGATGCATTCATTAAGAGACCATTGTTTTTTCTGATCAGATTGAAGTTTCTGGGCTCTCAGGTCAAAAACTGAAAGGAGCAATAATATTATTGTCAAATATTTAGTCATATATTACATATTTTGACAAACTACAATCCAATTCCGTGCCAAAGCAGTTAATATGTTGATAACTAGGAAGAGGCAGTTTGCCGCACTAAATATTAATTGTAAAAATACTTTACAGTGATGTTGATATTTTGACACTAATGATTACATTTGTAGTGAATGTTAACAACATAGAAAAAAAGCAATAAATGAAGCAAGGTCACATTCTTATAGTTGATGACAATAAAAATGTTCTCAGCGCACTAAAAATTTTACTAAACACCTATTTCAATCAAGTAACTCTTTTACCGTCACCCAACACATTAATGAACACATTAAAAGAGAAGAATCCGGATGTTGTGTTGCTAGATATGAACTATTCGGCAGGCATTAATTCAGGTAATGAGGGGCTTTTCTGGCTTACTGAAATTAAAAAGGTGTATCCCGATTTGCCGGTAGTACTTTTTACAGCCTACGCAGATATTGATTTAGCGGTAAAAGCATTGAAAAATGGAGCTTCCGATTTTATTGTTAAGCCATGGGATAATGCAAAACTTCTGGCTACTTTGCGGTCATCTATGGAGCTGGGATTAACTCGCAAAGAGGTAGCAAAACTTAAAGAGAAACAAAAAGTGCTTAAGTCTCAACATGATACCGGAAGAGGTGTTTGCTGGGGCAACTCAAAAGCTATACAGGAACTTTTGCGAATAGTTGATAAGGTAGCAGCTACCGATGCAAATATTTTAATAACCGGAGAAAATGGAACCGGGAAGGAGATAGTTGCACGCAGAATTCACCAACTTTCGCTCCGTGCAGAGGAATCGCTCGTAACCGTTGATATGGGGGCAGTTACTGAAACGCTTTTCGAAAGCGAACTATTTGGTCATGTAAAAGGATCGTTTACAGATGCTCATAGTGACAGGGCCGGGAAGATGGAGGTGGCCGACAATGGAACGCTTTTTCTTGACGAGATAGGAAGCCTTAGCTATCCTTTGCAGGCAAAGCTTCTGAATGCGTTACAATCCAGACAAATTGTTAGGGTAGGGAGCAACAAACATTTTTCTGTTGATATACGTCTAATTTGTGCTACTAATCATAATCTTTTGCGTGATGTGGAGAATGGTCTTTTCAGGGAGGATCTTCTTTATAGAATAAGTACCATTCAGATAGAGGTACCGCCTTTACGTAAAAGAGTTGAAGATATCCCCGCGTTGGCTCAATTCTTTTTAAAAAGATATAGTACAAAATACAATAAAAGGGTAACCTCGTTAAGTAAAGATTCTTACAGAAAGATGCAGGAATATGACTGGCCGGGTAACGTGCGAGAACTGCAACACACTATAGAGAAGGCAGTTATATTGTCAGACAATCATATTATAGAACCATCTGACCTATTTCTACGGCCTATAAAAAAGGATAAAAATATTCATACAGAAAATTTAACTCTTGAGGAAATGGAAAGAGTGCTTATTGAGCGATGTATGGCTGATAATGAAAATAACATATCTGCAGTTGCCAAGGATTTAGGAATTTCTCGACCCACACTTTACAGCAAAATCAAAAAATATGGTTTATAGATTCCGAAAACATTAAGCACTTTAAAGAGTATTTATTTTTTAACTAATCCATGTATGTTTAAATCAATAGAATATAAGTTATACTTTAATATAATACTGCTGATTATTACAGTTATTGCGAGCACTTATTTTGCAACTCAGACTGAATATGTTTATATGTCACTCTCAACTATTATTGTTCTGATAGCTCTTCATAGGCTTCGAAGTAATTATAATCAATTTAATAAAAACATACTCTTTCTTTTGAATGCGTTAGAAAATAATGATTTCACATTCAATTTTAGGGAGACCAAACTTTCAAGACGTGAAAGGGAGCTTAATAGAATGTTGAATCGTATTAAGGGAATCCTGTCTAAGGCGCGTATGGAGGTTATTGAAAATGAGAAATTCCTGAGTGTAATTATGGAAAGTGTTTCCACAGGTATTATTATACAGGATAATTATAATATGGTGGTACAGGTAAACAGTGCCGTTAACAAACTGCTGGGATTGCCAGTATTTACTCACATCAAACAGTTGGGTAATATTGATAAATCTCTTCCTGATATATTCCTGAATCTGAAGGAGGGGGATTCTAAAACCATTAAGTTTGCCAATGAGCGTGAAGATGTACAGCTGATTATAAGGGCTTCAGAAATTACAATAAAAGGCAAAAACCTGAAGATTATAACTATAGCTAATATTGGTAGCGAGCTTGATTATATAGAAATGGATTCCTGGATAAAACTGATTCGTGTATTGACTCATGAAATTATGAATTCCATAGCACCGATAACATCACTAACCGATACACTTCTTACTGCATACAATAATGAAAGTTCAGACAATTTAATTCATTCACAAGAAACAGACTTAGCTGAAAAAGATGTTTTGTTAAGAGAAAACACTATTGAAGCACTTCAGACCATCAATACAACTGCCAAAGGTTTGATTAATTTTGTCAGAACATACCGGGAATTTACTGTTATTCCCAAACCTCAAATGAAGTCTGTTTCAGTACAATCGTTAATTAATCGGGGTATTAAATTGAATGCAACTTATTTTGAGGAAAAACAGATTTCAATTACTTGATGAATCTCAAATTATGCAGGTAATATTGAATCTATTGAAAAATGCTTCCGAAGCGACTTTTAGTAATAAAAAACAGATTAAAGTTGAATTATCTGAAGAGATAAATAAAATACACATAGATGTTTGCAACAACGGTCACCCTATCACCGAAGAGGTATTGCCCAATATTTTTGTTCCATTTTTCACTACTAAAGAAACCGGTACAGGTATCGGATTAAGTATCTCACGATACATTATGCGCTTGCACAATGGCTCTTTAACTCACTTCTCCAAAAAAGAATGGACTATTTTCCGTCTTACCTTTCAAAAACAATAAAGCGATATTATTTTAATCAAAAACAGGCAAGACTTTAGCCTAATATCAGACCTATATGCTCCCTACCTTGCTCGTACCAACTCCTAATTAACTCTGTACTTATACAGTGTTGATTAGGAGTTGGTACGGAGTTGGTTGGTAGTTGACAAGGAGTTGGTCTGTCTAGTCCTTGTCTAGTCCTGAAATACGTTTACAGTAAATGTAAACTAAATGCAGGACGATACATTTAATGAGGGGAGGGTATACAGATTGCGCATTTTGCGTAATTCATATAAATAAATAAAGGGGAAACAAATCGTTTCCCCCTTATTGTAATGTAATATTATATTTTAATTAAATCTATTTTGCGACTCTTTCAAGCCATTTTACCATTGCCAACATTGTAAACATGGAGATGAGACAGGCAATCACAAACATCATCCAGGTTATAGACATTGAGAATGTTGTGTAGAAGATTGCTCCAATGAACAGTAAGCTGTTACCCACTGCTGTTGCTCCAAGCCAAGCACCTTGCATAATTCCCTGATATTTGGGAGGTGCAACTTTTGAAACAAATGATATACCTAGTGGACTGATAAATAGTTCGGCTACAGTAAGTATAAAATATGTGCCAATAAGCAACCATGGTGTTACACGTGCTGCATCAGGCAGACCACCCATTGCATCAACTTCCGATTTTAGAGGCAGACCCATAGAGCCAATTGTCATAACAGCATAAGCTAATGCGGCAATACCCATACCTATTGCTATTTTGCGTGGTGTGGATGGTTCTTTGCCTTTTGCTCTTAACCAACCAAAGAATCCAACAATAATTGGAGTAAGGAATACAACAAAGAATGGATTTATTGATTGGAATATTTCAACTCCCTCAAGGGTAGTTATTCCAAGATTTATTTTTATCTGGCTAAGATCTGTAAAGTCTTTCGCGAAATATGTTAGTGTAAGTCCGTTTTGATGGAAAGAGAACCAGAAGAAAATAACAACTGCAAATACTGCGAAAAGTGCATAAAGTCTTTGTTTTACCTCTTTAACGTCCATTTCTACAACCGGCTGACTACCGTTTTCTTCTGCGGTTTGTTTGTTTGCAGGGTCCGGGAATCTGTTTTTATTTACTAAATAGATAACCAACGATATAAGCATGGCAAAAATTGCTACTGCAAAAGCATAGTGAAACCCTGTTGTAAATACATTCAGGTACTCATTAGCAAAGATGGATATATCTGTATGTCCAACCTCAGATGCCAATTGTTGAAGTCTGGCTGTTCCATCGGCAGTAATTGTGTTGCCAAGAAATTGATGTATAAGGTCGGGCAAGTCAGCAATATATGTAAAGCCGTTTTTCTGAACCCACCAGTTTCTAACACCTAATGCCAGGAATGGAGCAAAAATTGCACCCACATTGATGAACATGTAGAATAACTGAAACCCTGAATCTCGCATTTTGCTGTATTTGGGGTTATCATACATTTGTCCAACCAATGCTTGAAGATTACCTTTAAAAAGACCGTTCCCGAATGCGATAACAAGTAGACCAAAGCAAGTTAATGCAAGTATTAGTCCATATTTATCTGCGGGAACCGGTGTTCCTGTGGGGATTGCAATGATTGCATAGCCGACTGCCATTAAAACCAATCCGGTTAAAATAACTCCTTTGTAGTTACGGGTTTTGTCGGCTAACAATCCGCCCACTAATGCAAGCAGATAGATTGAAGCATAGAAGATTGAGTAAATGACACCTGTTTGTGTCTCATTGAGACCAAATTTTGTCATTATAAACAGTGAGAGAATAGCCATCATGGTATAAAAACCAAATCGTTCTCCCATATTTGCTAACGAAGCAGCAAGCAAGCCTTTTGGATGATTTTTGAACATTGTTTATTATTTTAGAATGTGTTATATTAGCTTCGGTTTTTAAGATGTGCAAATATACCAATATTTTATAAATTCGAGTTATAACAATTCAAACATATGGTGTTTTTATTGAATTTTTGTTTTATTTAATAATATTGGCTCTCTTTGAGTCATTTTGTCTACGAATATTAATTGTTCAATCTTTGTTTCTTTCTGTTAAAGATTGAACTATTTTATGACTTTTTGTTTGGTTATATAAAAAAAGTAGTACATTTGCGTCATATTTAAAAAAAGAATTTTAGAAGTGGTCAATTCAAGTTTTGCATTTTATTTCGGTTTTTACTTTTACTTTAGTAGGTGAAGGCAGGATTTTATATGCAAAAAACAAAGATAATAACATATCAAATAAATAAAAGTCCTGTCGAACAAAAACGACAGGACTTTTTTTGGATATATGATAGCGTAAATATATGAAACGAGTAGCAATTCAGGGAGGACCGGGGGCATATCACGAAATAGCAGCCAGAGAGTATTTTAAAGGTGAGGAGTTGGAGATTGTGCCTTGCAATACTTTCAAGGATATTTTTAAACAGTCTGAAATTGATCCGGATCTTATTGGGATAATGGCTATTGAAAATACCATTGCAGGGAGTTTGTTGCAAAATCACGACCTTCTGAGAACAAGCAGCTTGCAAATTGTTGGTGAGCATAAGCTGAGGATATCACATTCGCTGGCAGTATTACCCGGTGTATCACTTAAGGATGTAAAAGAGGTTATGTCGCACCCTATAGCTCTTATGCAGTGTGAGGATTATTTGGATACACTGCATGAAGTAAAAGTTATTGAACATGAAGATACTGCACTTGCTGCTAAAGAGGTAAAGGATAGGGAGCTTGAAGCGACAGCGGTTATTTGTAGTGGGCTAGCTGCTCAGCTATACGGTTTGGAGGTTATTGCTGAGGGCATAGAAACGAATAAGAGAAATTTTACAAGGTTTTTAGTTCTTTCAAAAGGTGAGATGCAGAAGGAGATTCAGAAAGAGAATAATATAAATAAATCGTCACTTGTGTTTTTACTGCCACATGATAAAGGTAGCTTGTCCAAAGTTTTATCAGTATTATCATTTTACGATATCAATCTAACAAGAATTCAGTCCCTCCCTATCATTGGCAGGGAGTGGGAGTATCAATTTTATATTGATCTGACCTTCGGAGACTACAGCAGATATAAGCAGTCGGTTGATGCTATTATGCCTTTGGTAAGTAACTTGAAGGTTTTGGGGGAGTATAGAGAAGAGAAGCATAAATTTAAGCTTGAAGTGTAGACATCTTATTATAAAAACATCGATTATGAAAATAGAGCCTGCCGAACATATAAAATCTTTAAAGGAGTACTATTTTTCTGTTAAGTTGGCAGAAGTAGCCCGTATGAACAGCGAAGGGAAGGATGTTATAAACCTTGGAGTGGGCGCACCTGACAGTATGCCTTCAGACAAAACTATTGAGACTTTATGTGCAACGGCTCAGCTTGCTGATGTGCATGCGTATCAGCCATATTCAGGAATTCCTGAGTTGAGACAGGCATATTGCGATTGGTATAAGAGGATTTATAATGTTGATTTGGAATTTAGTGAGATGTTGCCGTTGATTGGTTCTAAGGAAGGGATATTGCATATTTCGATGGCTTTCCTGAATTTTGGCGATTCTGTTTTGGTGCCAAATCCGGGTTATCCTACTTATAAATCGGTTTCTAATTTGCTTAGAGCTGATGTGATTGAGTATGATTTGTTGGAGGATTGTGGATGGCAGCCTGATTTTGATGAGCTTGAAAAGCTTGACCTGTCGAATGTTAAACTTATGTGGGTAAATTATCCGAATATGCCCACAGGTGCCCCTGCATCAGAAGAGCTGTTTATAAAACTTGTTGCTTTTGGGAAAAAGCATGGTATTGTAATTTGTCACGATAATCCATATAGTTTTATCTTGAACAACAGCCCAATGAGCATCTTATCAGTACCCGGAGCCAAGGATATTTGTGTTGAGTTGAATTCGTTAAGTAAGTCTCATAATATGTCGGGCTGGCGAATGGGGATGCTTGCCTCTAATTGGCAGTTTGTTAATTGGATTTTGAAGGCTAAGTCAAATATCGACAGTGGTCAGTTCAGACCAATGCAGCTTGCAACAGTTGCTGCTCTTTCAAATTCGGACGAGTGGCATGCAGAGATGAATAAGATTTATACAGAAAGGCGAGTTTGGGCAGAAAAAATAATGATGCTGCTTAATTGTACTTTTGATAGGAGTCAGGTTGGACTATTTGTTTGGGGTAAGCTACCCGATGATGTTGAGAGCAGTGAGTCTTTTATTGATGATGTTTTGTATAACGCAAAAGTTTTTCTTACTCCCGGTTCAATATTTGGCAGTAATGGAGAGAGGTTTATACGAATTTCACTGGGATCGTCGGTGGTTAAGCTTGAAGAGGCATTTAATAGAATTAAAAATTATATAGATAAGGAATAAATGAAATTTCAGTATTAAGATTCTTAAGTGAGTTTTAATATTGAAGGTGGAAAAATAGATATTATGGAATTTGAATCAATTTTATTACCCGGGATAGATGCTAAAAGACCACTTGTTATAGCAGGGCCTTGTAGTGCTGAAACAGAAGAGCAGGTGATGACTACTGCAAGAGAAATTGCTGCTGCCGGAGTAAAGATTTTTAGGGCAGGAGTTTGGAAGCCTAGAACAAAGCCGGGAGGTTTTGAGGGTGTTGGCAGTGAAGCATTGAAATGGATGATGCAGGCTGAAAAGGAGACAGGGATGTATATGGCTACTGAGGTTGCTACTGAGAAGCATGTTTATGAATCGCTCAAGTATGGGATAGATATGTTGTGGATTGGTGCACGAACTGCTGCTAATCCATTTGCAGTGCAAGAAATAGCCGATACTCTGAGAGGTGTGGATATTCCAATTTTAATAAAGAATCCTATTAATCCTGATCTTGAGCTCTGGGTTGGTGCTTTGGAGAGGTTGTACAATGCAGGCATTAAAAGGCTGGGTGTCATTCATAGAGGATTTAGCTCTACCGATAAAACTGTTTATAGAAATTTACCGCAGTGGCATATTCCAATTGAGCTGAAAAGAAGATTCCCTTCACTTCCAATACTTTGCGATCCGAGCCACATTGGTGGAAGTAGAGATTTGATTTTTAAGTTGAGTCAGCAGGCTATGGATTTAAACTTTTCGGGTTTAATAATTGAAACTCACCATTCGCCCGATGATGCTTGGAGCGATAAAGATCAACAGATAACACCTGCAGCACTTAAAGATATTCTAAAATCAATTGTTGTTCGCGATAAGGTGCAATCTACCGAAGACTTGTCGGTATTGCGTGGTCAGATAGATGATCTTGATAATGAGTTGCTGCAACTGCTTGCAAAAAGGATGAGAGTGTCGCGCGAGATAGGTTATTATAAATTAGAGCATGATATGCCTATTTTGCAAACTCAGCGATATGATCAAATCCTTACCGACAGGGCATATCAAGGCGAGAGGATGGAGATGTCGGGCGATTTTATTAAAAAGGTTTTAGAGGCGATACATTCTGAGTCGGTTCGCCAACAAATGGTTGTAATGGAGAGAGAGAAGGATTCGGTGAGCGAAGGTGATACAGTGCCTGATACAGAATAAGTAACAGAATAGAAATGAAGATATTAATATTAGGAGCCGGCAAGATGGGTTCATTTTTTGCCGATGTGTTAAGTTTTGATCATGAGGTGGCGGTAATGGATACTGATCCTAAAAAGTTGCGGTTTACATATAACACTCTTCGGTTTACAGATTATGATGAGGTTAAGGAGTTCTCTCCTGAACTTGTTATAAATGCCGTTACGCTAAAATATACAATTGAAGCGTTTAGTAAAGTGCTCCCTTATCTGCCCGAAAATTGTATACTGAGCGATATTGCGTCGGTTAAGAACGGTCTTGAGAAGTTTTATAAGGAGAGCTCGCGACAATATGTTTCTACTCATCCAATGTTTGGTCCTACCTTTGCTTCACTAAACGATTTGAGTACACAAAATGCTATTATTATTTCGGAGTCTTCGCACCTTGGCAAGGTTTTTTTTAGAGATCTGTATAAAGGCCTAAAGCTTAATGTTTTTGAATATACTTTCAGGGAGCATGACGAGACTATTGCATATTCTTTATCTATACCGTTTGCATCAACGCTTGTTTTTGCTTCAGTGATGAAGCATCAGGATGCACCGGGTACAACCTTCAAAAAGCATATGAATATTGCTCAAGGCTTATTGTCGGAAGATGATTTTCTGTTGACGGAGATTCTTTTTAATCCTTATACTATTGAGCAGGTTGAACGTATCAGAACAAGATTAAAAGAGCTGATTGATATTATTGATCATAAAGACTCCGATAGAATGAAGAGTTTTCTGACTGAGGTTAGGAGTAATATTATTTAATTGTTGCAGTAGTTTTAAAATATAGCTATAATCAAATTGTATAATCTAAATATTTGACTATTTACTCAATGTAAATCTTGATGATTTTAACATCTGTGTGGGGTCTGCTGCGCTCGTCGACTTTCAACGCTGCTATTTTATCAATAACTTCAAGTCCTTCCGTTACTTCACCAAATACAGTGTATTCGCCATCCAGATGCATTAATCCACCTATTGTTGAATAATTTTCTTTTAAATTTTCGGGAAGGAAGTGTTTGCCGGGTGCTATTGCATATAGTGAATCTACTAAACCTAATACAGAGTCGAGCAGATTGTTAAAGCCATGACGGTCGTTTATCTCTTTAAGCCTGTTTAGCTCATCCCTGACGGGGTTGTAATGTGTGCGAATTAATTCGTTCTTTATTGGAACATTTACTGACATCTCCATTGAGTCTAATCTGCCTGCACTGTACATCTGACCATGTACTATATAAAATTGAGACGCATCAGATTTCTTTTGGGGGTTTTCGTTATTGCCTCTTCTTGGAGCTGCAAGGGCTCCTTTTTTGTGATATCTGTTTTCTCTGAACTCGGGTGCCAGCTCCATGTCTCTTCTTCCACTACCTATCTGAATACCTGCCGGAGCATTTCGTGAATCTTGCGCTCCACCCTGAACTACGAAGTTTTTTACAACTCGATGAAAAAGTGTACCATCAAAATAACCTTGTTTGATTAAATTGATGTAGTGTTCACTGTGAGTTGGAGTGTCATCATAAAGTACAGCTTTCATTGTGCCGTAGTTGGTTTCAATTACAATTTTTGGATAGTTGGTTTGTGCATTTATAAATGTAACACAAACTAAGGAGAGGAGTATTAATATTTTTCTTTTCATATTTATTGTATTTAATATTCGGTGTGTTAGCTTATCGCTTTATTCCGATATTTAGTTTGGAGCACGCTTGTATAGGAAAAATGCAATTGCACTGAAAAAAATGTTTGGAATCCATGCTGCCAGAAAGGGGCTCATCCCTCCTTTTATTGCAAATGTTGAGCTAACAGTTAGAAAAAGGATGTATCCCATACTTAGTGCAAGTCCTATCCCCAAATTTAATCCCATTCCTCCTTTAACTTTTCTGGCCGAAAGAGATGCTCCAATAATTGTTAATATGAATGCAGAGAATATGATTGCAATTCTGGAGTGAAATTCAATCTGGAATGGTTGAATGTTTCCAAGGCCACGCTCCCTCTGGCTATTAATATGTTTGCGTAGTTCGGGCGATGTTAACATTTGTTGATCAGATGCAGCTACTATAAAATCATCGGGTACTATTTGAATGATTGTATCTATTGAGCTTCCGGTGGTTATTTTTTCGGTTAATCCGTCAAAATTCCTAATCTGATAGTTACGAATTGTCCAGTGATATGTTGAGTCATAGCGAATTGATTGTGCTGTGAGCCTTGAGGTTAACTTCAGACTGTCGAAGTGATCTATCGAGAAGTTGTAACCGGTGCTGCTTGCCATGTCATAATTACCAAAATAGACTATTGTGCCGGGTCCCACTTTAAACTGAATGTCACGATCGCCGGTCTTTTTCTTTCTTGGGTCTATGTATGTATATTCAAATTCAATTCGTGTTGCATTGGCTTTTGGAATTATATAGCTTCCAAAGATAAAGGTAAATATCGCTATTACCATTGCCGATATCATGTAGGGTTTGAGAAATCTCTTGAAGCTAATTCCATTTGATAAAATGGCAATTATTTCTGAGTTATTGGACATTTTGGAGGTGAAGAAGATTACTGCGAGGAAAACGAAAAGCGGACTAAAAAGGTTGGTGTAATAAGGAATGAAGTTTAAGTAATAGTCGAATATAATTCCTTCAAGAGTGGCGTTGTTTGTCATGAATTTGTCAATCTTCTCGTTGATGTCAAATACAACTGCAATTGAGATTATAAGTAAAATCATGAAGACATAGGTGCCAAGAAATTTCTTGATGATATACCAGTCTAAACGCTTTATTTTGAGTCCGTCAATTAGCTTCATAATCGTCTTGTTATGTTTCCTGAAATATAACGCTTCCAATCTGAGAAATCGCCTGCAATAATATGCTTCCTTGCCTCTTTCATTAACCAAATGTAAAATGCTAAGTTGTGGATTGAGGCTATCTGCAAGCCCAATATCTCGTTGCTGTTTATTAAATGACGAAGATAGGCTTTACTATAAAGAGTATCAACATATGAGGCGCCATCTTCTTCAATTGGAGAGAAGTCGTTTTTCCATTTTTGATTGCGCATATTCATTATACCCTGTTTGGTGAATATTTGGCCATTACGACCATTGCGTGTGGGCATGATGCAGTCAAACATATCAACACCTCGTTCAATTGCTTCAAGCAAATTTTCCGGCTTGCCAACTCCCATTAAATATCTTGGTTTGTCTTTGGGCAGGATTTCATTTACAAGCTCCACCATCTCATACATTTTTTCTGTTGGCTCGCCTACGGCCAAGCCTCCTATTGCATTTCCGTCTGCCTCTTTGGAGGCTACATTTTCTGCGGCACGTCGACGAAGGTCAGGGTATACACATCCCTGTACTATTGGGAAAAGTGTTTGCTTGTGACCATATGGACATTCGGTTTCGCGAAAACGAGTTATACAGCGATCGAGCCATCGCTCTGTAAGTTCGAGTGATTTTTTTGCGTATGTATAGTCGGCATCGCCCGGTGTACATTCATCAAAAGCCATAATAATATCGGCCCCAATTATTCGCTGTATGTCGATTACTTTTTCAGGCGAAAAGAAGTGTTTCGAGCCATCGATGTGAGATCTAAACTTGGCGCCCTCTTCAGTAAGCTTTCGGTTTTCTGATAGTGAAAATACCTGAAACCCACCGCTATCGGTTAGCATAGGCATATTCCAACTGTTAAACTTATGCAATCCTCCTGCCTGACTGATTATTTCAAGTCCCGGTTTGAGATAGAGATGATAAGTGTTGCCAAGAATTATTTCAGCTTCTATGTCCTCTTTTAGTTCGTTGATGTGTACAGCTTTAACGCTGCCTACTGTGCCCACCGGCATAAATACAGGTGTCTCAATCACACCATGGTCTGTTGTGATAAACCCTGCCCGGGCACTAGATTTTTTATCTGTATGGATGAGTTTGAAGTCCAATTTGCTCCCTTTGTGTCTAGTTTTAAAAGAACAAAGATAAAGTTTTTGCTGTTACAAAAGGAAAAGTAAGCGTTTAAAAAATGAAACCGGATGTTTTATTAGTATTGAGTTGTAGATATTATTACTTTTGCATTACTAAAATTAATATTATATACATTAGAAGAATCACAAGATTGTTATGTTTAGCACAAGTGTAGTTGTGTAGATAGTAATAAAGGTCTCAATTTCAAAACCTGTTTTTTTATGGAAAATAATCCGAGTTTTGCTCAAAGAAAGCCCGACTGGCTAAAGATTTCACTTCCTCGTGGGAAAGAGTATTTAAGTATAAAAGATATAGTTGCAAAGAAAAAACTAAATACTATTTGTGTTAGTGGCAAATGTCCTAATATGGCTGAATGCTGGGGTAGGGGTACAGCTACCTTTATGATTTTGGGAGATGTGTGTACTAGAGCATGCAAGTTCTGTAATGTTAAGACCGGTAATCCCGGGCAGGTGGTTGATTGGGATGAACCGGATAGATTGGCTGAGAGTATTAAGAGCCTGGATTTAAGGCATATCGTACTTACAAGTGTTGATAGAGACGATTTGCCTGACGGAGGGGCTGAGTTTTGGGCTACGACTGTAAGACGTATCAAAGAGGTTAATCCTAATGTGACTATAGAGACATTGATTCCCGATTTTAATGGGGTTGAGGAGCATATTAATGCGGTAATCGATTCCGGTCCGAATATTGTATCGCATAATATGGAAACAGTTAGAAGTTTGACTCCTAAGGTTAGAAGTAGGGCTAAGTATGAAGTTAGTTTGAAAACAATACAGATTGTTGCAAATAGTGGTAAAACGGGAGCTAAGTCAGGTGTCATGGTAGGCTTAGGTGAAACGGAGGTGGAGGTGCTCGAAACTATGGATGATTTAATTGGTGTGGGATGCGAAATTCTTACAATTGGACAGTATCTGCAGCCAACAAAAAAACATCTGGCTGTAGAGGAGTATGTAACGCCCAAACAGTTTAATATCTATAAGGAAAAAGCTTTGGAGAAAGGTTTCAGGTTTGTTGAAAGTGGACCATTAGTGCGTTCTTCATATCATGCCGAGAGGCAGATCTGATTTAATGATAATTGAAGTTTAATATTTTGTTATGGGTAAGACTGTTGTTTTTGAAGATCTGGGTATAGTTCGCTATAAGGAGGCTTGGGAATATCAACAAGAGCTTTTTGAGTCTGTCTTGAAGTGTAAGAAAGAGGGTGATAAAGATAAAAAGCAATATCTTCTGTTTTGTGAACATGAGCATGTATATACATTAGGCAAAAGTGGAAATAAAAGTAATCTACTTATTGCCAGGAGTCTTTGCGATAGCAGGGGTATTGATCTTCATGAAATTGATAGAGGGGGAGATATTACGTATCATGGACCGGGTCAGTTGGTAGCCTACCCAATTATTGATCTTGAAGAGTTTAGTGTCGGAGTTAAGAAGTATGTTTTGATGCTTGAAGATGTTGTTATTGAAACTTTAAAGTATTATGGGATAAAAGGAGGAAAGGATGGAAAAGCCATGGGGGTATGGATTGATGCAGACGCTCCTAAGAGGGCACGTAAGATCTGTGCAATTGGTGTAAGAGCGAGCAGATTTGTGACTATGCACGGACTAGCACTTAATGTTAATAGTGATCTTTCATATTTTGATTATATCAATCCGTGTGGTTTTGCCGATAGAGGTGTTACATCTATGGAGAAGGAGTTGGGAGCGAGGTTGGATTTTAAAGAAGTTTCGGAGATAATGAAGAGGTCTTTTTCAGATGTTTTTGGAATGAATTTGTGATTTAAACTTATGCTTTTTTAACCACAAATCTTTATAAAACCAATTTAACATTCCTAAATTTGTATTTCATGAAATGGATACCAAAATTAACAATTTAAACATATGAGCCAAACAGTAGATATTAAAGAGTTGAATGCAAAAATAGAGCAAAAAAGTGCATTTGTTCAGTTGCTCGTAAATGGGATGAATAAGGTAATTGTTGGTCAAAAACACCTTGTAGAGTCGCTCCTTATTGGGCTGCTGTCTGATGGGCATATTTTACTTGAGGGGGTGCCGGGACTGGCAAAAACATTAGCAATTAAAACTCTTGCTCAGTTGATAGATGCAAGGTATAATAGAATTCAGTTTACGCCCGACCTGCTACCGGCAGACGTTGTTGGTACTATGATTTATAGTCAGCGTAACGAAGAGTTCCTTGTTAAGCATGGACCTGTGTTTGCAAACTTTGTTCTTGCTGATGAGATTAACCGTGCTCCGGCAAAAGTTCAAAGTGCTTTGCTTGAGGCTATGCAGGAGAGGCATGTTACGATTGGAGATCAGACATATAGTTTGCCAAATCCTTTTTTGGTTATGGCTACTCAAAATCCTATTGAGCAAGAGGGCACTTATCCATTGCCGGAGGCTCAGGTTGACCGTTTTATGCTAAAGGTTGTGATTTCATATCCAACTAAAGAGGAAGAAAAACTTATTATTCAACGAAATATTTTTGAGCCGATTAAAGCTGATAGAGCAATAGTTTCTATTCAGGATATTATTGATGCACGTAAAGTTGTGCAAGAGGTTTATATAGATGAAAAGATTGGCAAGTATATTGTGGATATTGTTTTTGCTACAAGATTTCCTGATCAGTATGGTATGGCAGATCTTAAAGAGATGATTGAGTTTGGTTCGTCACCTCGTGCTTCTATAAATCTTGCATTGGCTGCCCGAGCTTATGCATTTATCAAACGTCGCGGTTATGTTATCCCTGAAGATATTCGTGCTGTATGCCACGATGTGCTTCGCCATCGTATTGGTCTGACTTACGAAGCTGAAGCAAATAATTTAACTTCCGAAGAGATTATTAGTGAGATACTTAATAAAGTAGAGGTGCCTTAATTTCAGGTAGATTTAACTTACAGATGGAAACAACTGAACTACTAAAAAAAGTAAGACATATTGAGATAAAAGCACGTGGCTTATCCCGAAATATATTTGCGGGTGAGTATCATTCAGCTTTTAAGGGTAGAGGTATGGCTTTTTCGGAAGTTCGAGAATATCAGTTTGGTGATGATTTAAGAGATATCGATTGGAATGTTACAGCTCGTTATAATAAACCTTTTGTAAAGATTTTTGAGGAGGAGCGCGAGCTGACAGTGATGCTGATAATTGATGTTTCGCAAAGTTTGGGGTTTGGCTCAAAATCAATGTTAAAGCGTGATATGGTTGCTGAAATTTCTGCTACACTCGCTTTTTCTGCTATTCAGAATAACGATAAGATTGGTGTTGTTTTTTTCTCTGATAAAGTAGAGAAATTTATTCCTCCCAAGAAAGGAAGAAAGCATATACTTTTCATTATTCGCGAAATATTAGGGTTTGAGCCGGAAAGTAAAGGTACAGATCTTAATATGGTGATTAGATACATGACTAACGCTATAAAGAAGAGGTGTACAGCATTTTTGATTTCTGATTTTGTAGATTCAAATGATTACAATAAGGCTTTACAGATTGCAAATAATAAACATGATATGGTTGCAATACAGGTTTATGACTCGCTTAGTACGAGGTTGCCGCCTGTTGGACTGATGAAAGTTAATGATCCTGAAACAGGGGAGGTGCGTTGGATTGATACATCTTCAAAGAGTGTTCAAAACGCATATATGTTATGGTGGAATAAGATGCAAACCAATAAGGATTTAGCATTTATGCAAAGCGGTGTAGATAATGTGTCAATTTCTACTGAGACTGATTATGTTAAGTTCTTACTTAAACTTTTTAAGCAAAGACGATTAAGATAAATATTTAATACTGAAAGTGGCTTTGAATAGTTGTAATATATATAATAGGTTGGCATTTCTGATTGCTTTTGTTCTGTTGTCAATTCTGCATGTTGCTGGACAGAAGGCATCGGCTCATGCTACAATTCAGCCTACCGAGATTTTGATTGGTGAACAAGCATTAATTAATCTAAAGGTTATTACTCCTAAAGATAGAGTAATACATTTTCCTGTTTATGATCAGGAGATAGTTCCCGGGATTGAGGTTGTTGCTATGTTGCCACCCGACACATTGATTGAAAATAATGTTATGACTCTTAATTTCAAATATGTTGTCACCTCTTTTGATTCAACCTTATATCATGTTCCATTTATCCCGGTGTTTGACGGGGCTGATACAATATATTCTAATTCGTTTGGCTTAAAGGTTAATTCGCCCGATTTAACTGATTCTACTCTTGCATATCTTGATAAGATAAACAGAGGAGAAACTGATTCGATTGATTTTGTGCAGCTGCAGCTTAATGATATTAAACCAATTCAAAAAGCACCATTCGTGTGGACTGATTATCTATGGATATTGTTTTTGGTGTTGGGTATTGCGTTGGGTCTAGCATTAATTGGGTTGATTATCTATATGATAATGAAGAAAAAGAAAAAGGGTTATGTGTTTAAACCACCTGTAGTTTTGCCGCCTCATATAAGAGCAATTAGTGAGCTGGATAAGTTAAAGGCTGAGAGAATTTGGCAGCAAGGACGAGAAAAGGAGTTTTACAGTAAATTGACTGATGTTTTACGTCACTATATATATGAACGGGAAGGGATTAATGCGATGGAGATGACTTCCGGAGAGATTTTGAATGAGGTGAGAAAGGTCTCGGAGGTGGAATCAGTGTATGAGAATTTAAAGCAGATTATGTCAACTTCAGATTTAGTTAAGTTTGCAAAGTATAAGCCTTATCCCGATGAGAATGATTTGAGTATGGTGAATGCATATTTCTTTGTGAATCAGACAAAAGAACCCGATCCAATTCTTACAGAAGAAGAGATGGAAAAGCTTGAGCAAAATGGTTTATCTGATGGTAGAATAGATTTAAGTTAAAACAAAAAATAATGATTTTTTTACACCCTGAATATCTTTATTTGTTGCTGTTGCTTATACCACTTATTGCATGGTATATATTTCGTCTATCTAAGACACAGGCTTCGTTTAAACTTGCATCTATAAATGCATTTAAGGGTGTTAAGCCCGGGTTTAGGGTTTATATGAGGCATCTTCCGTTTGTGTTGAGGTTAATTGCAATTGCACTTTTAATAGTTGTTGTTGCCAGACCACAGTCGGTAAGCAGCTGGGAAGAGACAGAAACTCAGGGTATTGATATTGTTCTTGCTTTAGATGTGTCCGGGTCGATGTTGTCGCAAGATTTACAACCGGACCGGTTGCAGGCTGCCAAAAGGGTAGCTGCAGAATTTGTTACTGACAGACAGAATGATAATATAGGATTGGTTGTTTTTGCAGGAGAGAGTTTTACTCAGTGCCCACTTACAACCGATCATAAAGTTCTTCTTAATTTGCTTAATGAGATTGAGTTTGGGCTTATTGAGGATGGAACAGCTATTGGACTTGGATTGGCAACATCGGTTAACCGACTAAAAGATAGTGAGTCTGATTCGAAAGTTGTAATTCTGCTTACTGATGGAACAAATAATAGAGGACAGGTTGCTCCTTTAACTGCTGCAGATATGGCGCGCTCATATGGTATTCGTGTGTATACCGTAGGGGTAGGTACTAAGGGAATGGCGCCTACTCCGGTGCAGACTCCTTTTGGGGTGAGGATGCAAAATTTACCGGTTGATATTGATGAGAGAACTCTTACCGAGATTGCTGCTATGACAGGTGGTCAATATTTTCGTGCAGAGGATACTGAGGGTCTTCGACAGGTTTATGAAGAGATTGATGAGATGGAAAAATATCTTATAAGTGTGCAAAATGTTACTCAACGTAAGGAGATGTTTCTTCCATTTGGATTGGGTGCACTTGCTTTGATTTTGATTGAGCTCCTTTTAAGGAGAACATGGTTGAGAACAATTCCATAATAATCTGAATAACTGCAAGGAAAATAGATGAAGTTGAAAACTGATATACTGATATATGTTTAGATTTGGGAACCCTGAATATTTGTGGTTTTATTTTGCAATACCTTTGCTGCTGGTGTTGTATGTTTACCTGAACATCAAAAAACGTAAGGATGTACAGAAGATGGGGAAGTTGTCAACTCTAAAGAGTATGATGCCTGAGCTGTCATTAAAGAGATCTTACTTGAAGTTTTGGCTTATTTTTGCAGCTTTGTGTGTTGGGATATTTATGGTGTCGCGTCCTCAATTTGGGACTAAAGTGGAAACTGTTGAGAAAGAGGGGATTGAGCTTGTTGTAGCTATTGATGTTTCTAACTCAATGCTTGCAGAAGATATTAATCCTAATAGATTGGCTCGTGCTAAAATGATACTTTCGAGACTTATTGATGTTCGAAAGAATGATAAAGTGGCTTTGATTGTATTTGCAGGTGAAGCATATGTTCAGATGCCTCTAACCTCTGATACACAATCAGCAAAGATTTTTTTGAATACTATTGATCCAAGTTTAGTGCCGGTACAGGGTACCGCGATAGGTCAGGCTATTAATTTAGGGATGACCTCTTTTTCAAGTGATCAGGAGTCAAGCAGGGCTATGGTAATAATTACAGATGGCGAAGATCATGAAGGAAATGCAGTAGGAATTGCTGCAGATGCAGCAAAAGCAGGCGTGCAAATTAACATTATTGGGATAGGATCTCCCGAAGGTTCTCCTATTCCGTCAGTTGAGTATGGTACTAACTTCATGACTGATAATGAAGGTAATGTGGTTGTATCTCGGTTAAATGAACAAATGGGTATGGAGATAGCACAGAGTGGTGAAGGGCTTTATGTTCGTGCCGACAATTCAAATTCTGCTGTTAGGGCACTTGAAATGCAACTGGACGAATTAGAAACTACAACCACATCAAGTTTGTCTTATTCAGAGTATGATGAAAAGTTTCCCGTTTTTGCATGGATTTTGCTTGTAATACTTATATTAGAGATTTTGATATATGATAAGAAAAATCTTTTATTTAAAAATATTAGGATTTTTGAGTAGTTTGATTTTAAATAACTCAAGGTGGTTTTCTTATGAATAGATTGTTTAATAAATATATATTGGTTTTACTGACTCTTATTTTATTACCGTTTGCGGTAAGTGCTCAAAAGGATGTTAGGAAAAACATCCGTAAGGGTAATAAGGAGTACATGGAACAAAAATATTCAGAAGCTTCTGAATATTTTGGTAATGCAGTTGAAGAGAATCCTTCATCAAAAGAAGCTAACTATAATCTTGGGAATACATTTTATAACCAAAAGGAGTGGGATAAAGCAGTTGAATATTACAATCATTTTAATACTTTAGAGCAAGATGATCCTTTGAAAGTTTCAGCAGGAATGCATAATATTGGAAATGCAATGTTGAAAAAGAAGGATCTGCAGGCTTCAATGGATGCTTATAAAATGGCTCTTAGGCTTAATCCAGATGATGATGAGGCGCGTTATAATCTTGCAGTTGTACAGAAGATGATCAAAGATGAGGAGGAGCAGGGTGAAGGTGAGAATGAGGAGCAACAACAAGATCAGGAGCAACAGGAGCAGCAACAGGAGCAGCAACAATCTCAACAAGATAAAGAGAAAAAAGCTGAGCAGCCTGAAGAGCCTGAGGGAATGTCTCGCGATAATGCACGGCAACTTTTGCAAGCTATAGAGCAAGATGAGCGTGAAACTCAGGAAAAGGTTCAGCAAATTAAAGCTCAAGAAAGAGAGGAGCAAGCTGAAGAGAATAGACGTAGAAATAAAAATTGGTAAATGATTTAGGTTAAGAATTATATAACAATGAGTCACAAACAGAGTATAAACAAATTTTTTATTCTTCTAGCAGTATTGTTTTCAGTAAATATAACTGTTTCTGAAGCTCAGGTTGCTTTTAAGGCCACAGCTCCGGCTACAGTGGTTGAAGGAGAGCAGTTTCGTTTAAGCTATGTGTTAAATAAGGAAGGTAAAGATTTGCGTCTTCCCGAAATTGCTGATTTTGATATTCTATTTGGACCAAGTACATCCACAAGCTTCAGTCAGCGCACTATTAACGGTCAAACAACTTCTGAGAGATCTGTTACTTACACATTCATACTGGCTGCTAAGAAAGTTGGTGATTTTACGATAAAGCCTGCTACCATAAACGTTGATGGTAGTAATTATCAATCGAACTCGCTTCAAATAGAAGTGTTGCCGCCTGATCAAACATCACAGTCGGAACAGGGAAGTAGAGGAGGTCAACGTTCAGAAAGCTCGACTTCATCTGCATCACCTTCTGTATCTGAAAAAGATGCATTTATCAGGGCTATAGTTTCTAAGAATAATCCTTATGAGCAAGAGGGGTTTACAGTAACATTTCGTTTATATACTACTTTGAATATAGTGAATTTTGGGAGGATTCAGTTTCCTGAATTTGAGGGGTTTATGGTTGAAGAGATAGATATTCCTTCTAATCAGCAATTGAAAATGGAGCGTTATGGAGGACGCAATTATTATACTGCAGATTTAAGGAAAACTCTTTTGTTCCCTCAACGTTCAGGTCAAATAACCATTCCGAGCGGTAATCTGGAAATGGTGTTTTCTGTGCCTTCCGGAAAGAAGGTTTCTACTTTTTTTGGCTCGCAAGAGTTGATGGTTGATGTTAATAAAAATATGGTTACTAATCCGGTTGCAATAAATGTTAGATCATTGCCCGGAAATAAACCTGCAAATTATGCGAATGCTGTTGGTACATTTACTTTAAATGCAAATATTAATTCCACTCAAGTTAAAGCAAATGAGGCTATAACTTTGCGTTTAGATATTTCAGGTACTGGAAATATGAAGCTTATAAGAACACCTGAAGTTGAGCTGCCAAGTAATTTTGAGGCTTATGATCCTACTATTAATAATTCACTGAATGTTACTAGCAACGGACTTACAGGTATTAGGACTATTGAGTATATGTTTATACCGCGTTATGAGGGAGATTATTCAATTCCATCAATTGAGTTTAGCTTTTTTGATTTAAATTCAAATAGCTTTAAAACACTCACTACATCAGCATATGAGCTTCATGTTGCAAAGGGTGATCCTTCTAGTGCAGCCTCAACTAATTTTGTGAATCGTCAGGATGTTAAGGTAGAGCAGGATATTCGATTTCTTAAAACCGGTGATCCTTCTTATGTTTCTATAAGCGATTTCTTTGTTGGATCACTTTTTTATTGGCTATGGTATGTAGTGCCTACATTGTTATTAGTACTGTTTTTCTTAATCAATAGGAAGCAGGCTCGTGAAAATGCTAATGTTGCTTTGATGCGAAACAGAAAAGCTAATAAGATGGCTATAAAGAGATTGAGACTTGCAGGGAAATATCTCAAAGAGCAAAACAAAGAGAGCTTTTATGATGAGGTGCTACGTGCGATATGGGGTTATTTTAGTGATAAATTATCAATTCCGATAGCCAATCTTTCAAAAAACAATATTGAAGTAGAGCTATCCAAACTTGGTGTAAATGAAGCTTTGATAGATAAGTTTATCAACATACTTGACACATGTGAGTTTGCAAGATATGCACCTGCAGAAAGTGATGCTGAGATGGATAGGATTTACAATGATTCTATTAGTGCAATAGGTGAAATGGAGAACAGTCTAAAGAAAATAAATAAATAACAGATGGATAAGTTAAGGTATTTACTTTTATTGTTGATTACGTTTTTTACTTTCACAATAGTTTTAGGGCAGGAGCAGACTGATTTGACTGAACAGTCTCAAGATCTTTTACCGGTAACTAAAGATTTGCTTTTAAATGCAAACCTGACTGATTCTGCTGCCCAAGCTTTTAGAGACAGGGATTATAAAAAGAGCATTGAACTATACGAGAAGTCAATTGAGCAAGGAGTTAATGAAGGCAAAGTTTCTGCTCAAATATATTATAATTTGGGTAATGCTTATTTTAAAGATAATCAATTGGGTAAGTCTATTTTGAATTTTGAGAGAGCATTACTTCTTGATCCGGGCGATGGAGATATAAGACATAATTTGCGTTTCGCTAATAATAAAACTGTAGATAGGATAAATCCGGCCGGTAATATTTTTCTTTCAAACTGGTTTAATGCTGTACGCAATCTTTTTAGTTCAGATACTTGGGCAACAATAGGTGTTGTTTTATTTGTGCTTTTTTTGATTTCTGTTGCGATATATCTTTTTGTAAGCAAAATTTGGGCTAGGAAGAGTGCTTTTTATACGGGAATTGTTGTTTTCATTTTCATGATTGTTGCAAATGTATTTGCTTTCAGTCAGAAAAGAGAGCGACTACGTGGTGATTCTGCAATTGTAATGGTTGGTGCTGCAAGAGTAAATGCATCACCTGATATTAATAGTAATGAATTGTTTGAGCTTCATGAGGGAACCAAGGTTAGAGTAAGAGGCAAAGACGGCAATTGGTATGAGATTGAGATTGAGAATGGGAGTGTCGGTTGGACAATGAAAGAGAATGTCGAAATAATATAGTACCTAAATTTATGAAAGAGTTTGTAGAGCGACTCTTGCCATTAGAACGCGATCTTTTTTTCGCACTTAATGGCAGTGATTCCATGTTTCTAGATAATGTAATGTGGACACTTAGCGGACGACTTGTTTGGATTCCGATGTTTCTTGTTATTATTTTCCTGTTTTTCTATAAAACATCGCGAAAAGAAGCAATTCTCGTGACAGTATTCTTTATTCTTGTTTTCGTACTAAGTGATCAGGTTTCATCATCAATCTTTAAGCCATTATTCGAACGATTCAGACCTACACATCATCCCGACTTTATGGATACGGTTGATATTATGAAAGGGTATAGAGGTGGGAAGTATGGATTTATATCAGGGCATGCAACCAATTCATTAGGATTATCTGTATTTATCTCTTTAGTGTTCAAATATCGGTGGGTGACAATTTCATCACTTTTATGGGCAACTTTAAATAGTTATACCCGAATATATCTTGGTGTACATTTCATTGCAGACATTATTGCAGGTATGATTGTTGGTGCTGTACTAGCATTTATCTTGTATTATATTTATAAAACCACAAAAAGAGTAGCATTTAAAAATGTTTTAATTAATGGAGAAGATATTCTATACAACCGGAAACAAGGTAAGTATTTAGCTATGTTGGTACTGTCATATTCTTTAATATTGATTATTTTTAGTCCATTTTTATCAACATTGCCACATTGAATTATGTTATTAAGTTATGAAGTAACATTTTCGAAATAATATCATTCAATAATTTGCTAATTCTTTTTTTTTGATTAAGTTTAGGGCATGATATGAAATCTAAATGATATTATAAATATAAAAAATAGCAAGCCATGGCAAGAACAATCACATTTAATGAATTAAGGGAGCTTAAGGATAAACTACCCGATGGAAGTATCCGTCGAATAGCAACGGAACTGGAGATGCAGCCTGAAACCGTTAGGAACTATTTTGGCGGATACAATTACAAAGAGGGCAATAGTGTAGGAATACATATTGAACCCGGTCCAAATGGTGGTATTGTTGTTCTCGACGATACCACAATTTTTGATAAAGCATTGAAAATATTAGGACTAACAGATTATCCGGAGCCCGATCCGGATGATACAAGTCAGGCGGAATAATTAATATAGAACCCAATATTGAACAATATGTACAATGATTGGGTTTTTTATTCTTAATGTTTTTTTAAAATGCATTTTAAGGGTTAAGTCATAGGTTTTAAACTCAAAGTATTATGAAAAAAGATAGTTCGAAAAGCGAAGGTTATGAAGATAAGTTGGTTACTGTTGCGATTCACTCATATGATAAAGCTCAAATATTAAAGTCTATCCTCGAGTCCAAAGGGATTCAAACAGTAATTCATGGAATAAATTTGATTGAACCTACAGTTCCCGGCAGTGTAAGAGTTAGAATTAATGAAAGCGATCTTACTCAAGCACTAAAAATTATTGAGCAGGTTGACTTTACCTCTAAAGTTAATGTTGATGTAGAAGATGAAGATGATATTGAAGAATCTTTTAAAGCCATAGATGAAATACTTATCCCTGTCGATTTTTCAGATTACACATTAAAAGCATGTGAATTTGGCTTTAAGCTAGCCTACGATATGAACTGTAAAGTAAAATTGATGCATGTTTTTTTTACTCCTTTTTATCCAACTGCTGTTCCTTTTGGCGAATCATTTACATTGCAATCAACCGACCAGGATATGTATCATGATGTAAAACGCAAAACAGAGCATGATATGAGTCATCTAGTTAAAGAGCTGGATGATTATATAGAACAAGGGACTATTCCTAAAGTTGAGTACACAACATCATTGGTAGAGGGATTACCTGAAGAAGAGATAATTTCTTATTCAAAGAAAATTAAACCTGTTGCAATTGTAATGGGTACCAGAGGTAAGAATGCAAAGGAATTGGATCTGATTGGAAGTATAACAGCTGAAGTTATTGATGGATGCAGGACTCCAATTTTTGCTATTCCTGAAGATTCAAAAGTGAGGAGTATCTCTGAGATTAAAAGAATTGCTTTTCTTACCAATTTTCAAGAGAGAGAGTTTAAGGCATTTGACATAATGATGAGTTTTCTTAAAACAGCTAAAACTCAACTCTTCCTTGCACATATTGCAAAGAAGGAGGATGTATGGAATGAGATTAAACTTTCCGGACTAAGGAATCGTCTTTCAGAGAAATTCCCACAACTAGAGATAGAATATAATCTCATAGATCAGTCGGAGAGTCTTGAAATGACAGTCGAAAAATATGTGGAAAATAATAATATTGATTTAATTTCATTGTCGAGTTCAAGGAGAAATATATTTGCCAGGATGTTTAATCCGGGGATAGCTCGTAAGATGCTTTTCCACTCCGACACTCCAATTTTGGTTGTAAAGGGTATGAGGATGTAGCTATTTTGTGTGAAGATTTTATCAAAGTTCTTTCTTAATATCCATAAAAAAAGGATCTCTAATTTGTATCGAGATCCTTTTGTTTTTATTATAAGTTAATCTAACTATATACCTAATTTTGTTTTTACTTCTTGT
Organism: Fermentimonas sp.; assembly: GCA_041859795.1. Classification (GTDB taxonomy): domain Bacteria; phylum Bacteroidota; class Bacteroidia; order Bacteroidales; family Dysgonomonadaceae; genus Proteiniphilum. The sequence continues at coordinate 424,369 of JBFLFV010000001.1, read as the reverse complement.
GTTATATCTTTTGCATTAGGATTAACGTAGACAATAGGCGAAGGCATTGTAGATACATCCAAAACATAAGTAAAGTTGTTTGAGTCTCCAATTGCCTTAATAGCATCATTTACTTTTTGCTGAAGTGGCATAAATAATTTTTGTTGGAGTTGACCCATTTCTTGTTGACTATTTTGTTGGAAAAGCTGATATCTTTCCTGAATAGACTCCAATTGCTTTTGCTGATCAATTTTTAGTGCATCAGATGCTGTTTCAGCTGTTGCCTCAAACTCTTCAAGTTTTTTATTGAACTCATTTATTAAAGCTTGACCATTATTGTTTATTTGCTCTTGTTTTTCGGCCAATTGAGTTTCAATGGCACTCAGTTCCGGCATTGATGTAAAAACTTCCTGCACATTGATGTATGCAATTTTTGCATCTTGTGCAACAGCTGCTATAGGTGCCAGTGCAATAAAAAAGATTAATAATTTCTTTAACATGATTACTGTTTTATAATTTATAGTTTATAATTCTTTAAAAAATCGGATACAAAGATATGTGATATATTTCTAATAGCCTAACCTTGAGAGCACTTCATCACTTATATCGATGCTTGGCGAGGCAAAAATGATGGTAGTTGCAGATGCTCTGTCAATTACCATCCCATAACCTCTTTCGGTGGAGATGTTTTTTACTGCCTCGTAGATATTATCCTGAATTGGCTTTATTAGCTTTTCTTGATACTCAAATAGCTCTCCTTGTGGTCCAAAGTACTGGTTGCGAAGTTCCTGTATTGAGTTCTCTTTTGTAACAATTTCATTTTCGCGTTTTGTTTTATTCTCACCTGTAAGGAAAGCTATGTCTGCCTGGTATTTTTTATACATAGCATTTACTTCTTCAACCTCTTTATCTACTTTGCTTTGCCACTGTTGTGACAAACTTGTAAGTTGCTCGTTTGCATTCTCATACTCTGGAATTCTTTCAAGAATATACTCCATATCAATTAATGCATATTGCTGAGCAAATATATTCCCTATCGTGAACGACATGAACAAGGTAATGAATAACAATGTCTTTTTCATAATTTGTCAATTTTTATGTCTGTAATCTAAAGACGGTATTAATTGAGAAACGTTTATAATTATGCTGGTAAATAATGTTAAATTGAGAGATGTCTATTAAATTAGTCTCAAATTAAACCTATTCCACTAAAACTCTTGTCCTATAATAAAGTGAAACTGGCTTCCTCCTCTTTCTCTTGCTCCTCTTCCATAAACAGTGTCAAATCCATAAGCCCAGTCAATCCCCATTAATCCAATCATTGGAAGGAATATACGTACTCCGGCGCCTGCCGAACGCTTTAAATCAAAAGGATTGATATCTTTTATTTGCATCCAGGCATTACCTGCCTCCAGAAAAGCTACACCATAAATTGTGGAGTTAGGTTCTAAAATAAATGGATATCGCAATTCAACTCCCAAACGGGTATATGCGCGAGCTTGCATAGCAATTGAGTTGTTCTCATAACCTCTCAGTGCAACAGTTTCTGTAGCAAAACTTGCAGAGTAACCTGTCATACCATCACCCCCAACATCAAAGGTTTCAAATGAAGTTAGTTTATCTTTGTTGTAGTGCCCTAGAAGCCCAAACTCGGCTCTTGTTGCGATAACCGGTGTTCTTGTAATGGTAAGTGGTGTAAGTGGCGTATAAGTCCTCATTTTGAGTTTCCACTTATGATATTCATTCCACTTGTGTTTTTCAGGATTGCTATTCTCCATCTTGCTGTAATCTTTTCCATCCCAAAGCGAAAATGGAGGAGTTGCATTAACACTCAATGTAAACTCAGAACCTGTTCTTGTATAAATTGGATTATCAATTGATGTTCTAGATAATGTAAGGCCTAAAGTTATGCTATTACTTACTCCGGTACTGAAATCGAAATAATTGTATGTCCAGTTCTTAAGCCCGTAGCGCTGATATCCCAATTGTGCCATAATCTGGAAATAATCATCAGGCCATTCCAATCTTTTTCCATAACCTATCGAAGCACCAAAAATGTTAAATACCTGATCAGGGTCGGCTGCTAATTCTGCCATATCTTGATATCCATAACCCCCGTAACCACCATAGCCTCCATAGCCTCCATATCCTCCATAACCACCACCACCATAGCCGGGATAACCACCATAGCCTCCATACATGTATGGATTATTATAGGTGTATTGCTGATAGTAGTCAGTATTCATTCCGGTATAGCGAGAATAATATGCATTAACAGAGAAGTGATTAGGTCTTTTACCACCAAACCAAGGCTCAATAAACTGGAACTGATAAGATTGATAGTACCTACCATTGGTTTGTGCACTTAAAACGAGTGTCTGACCATCTCCCTGAGGAATAATGCCTCTACGCATAGAAGGGTCTAGCATGTTTCTCAATGAGAAATTATTAAGCTTTAGGCTTAGTTTTCCAACTAATCCGGTTACTCCCCAACCAGCAGAGAATTCAATTTGGTCATTACCTTTTGATGTTAGAGGGTAGGTAATATCAACAGTTCCATCTTCACTATTTGGAGTAATACCCTGACCAATATCTGCTGAAAGAGCCTCAGGATCGAAGTGCCCTGTTTGGGCAATTTCTCGCACAGAGCGTAGTAAATCCTCTTTACTGAACACTGCCCCGGGCTTCGTCCTTAACTCGCGACGAATTACATCTTCATACAAACGATCATTACCTTGAATGATAACCCTTTTGATTGTAGCTTTAGGACCTTCAATTACCCTCAACTCTAAGTCTACAGAATCTTTTTCAATATTTATCTCAATGGGATCAATATTCGAAAATAGATAACCATTGTTTTGATATAAATTAATTGCTGCATCTTCGTCGATAATTAGGCGGTCCATTAACTTCTTCTGATCATAAATATCTCCGGGATACATATTAAGTAATTGAGTGAGTTGAGAAGAAGGGTACTGAGTGTTGCCTACCCAGTTTATAGATCGAATATGATAGAGTGGACCTTCCTCAAGGTCTATCTCAATATTAACAGTTTTCTCATCATATTTGTATATAGTATCACGTAATATTTCTGCATCGCGATAACCCTTTTCGTGGTATTTATTTATAAGATTGATTTTATCTTCAACGTATAAGTCTTCAACGTATTTTTTTGTGCGAAATAAGTTCCAAAGTTTACCTTTTTCATTGGTTTTTTTCATAGCACGCTTCAAGGTGCGATCTGATAAAGCTTCATTACCTGTAATTTGTATGTTATTGACCTTTTGTTTCTCTTTTTTATCAACAATAATTTCAAGAATCACTTGATTTTTACCTGTAGTATCCGGATGCTGCAAAAGCATAACCTCGGCATCTCCAAATCCTTTTTCATCATAATAATTCTTTATTAGTATTTCAGCTCTGTCAATTTGAGGAGGAGTTATCTGTATACCTTTTACAAAACCAATTTTCTCCTCAATATCATCCTGTTCGCCCTTTTTCATTCCTGTATAACGAATGTCTGTAATTCTAGGGCGATCTCTTAGCTGAATTTCAAGCCAAACGCTGTCACCTAATATCTTATTTTGCAGTATCTTGGCGTCAGAAAAAAGCCCTTGGCGCCAAAATCTTTTAATTGCGTTAGTGATATCATCTCCCGGTATCTGTATTTCCTGCCCTTTTGATAAACCGGCGAAATTTATGAGCACAAACTCCTGCCCCGCATACATGGTTTCTTCAACTCCTGTAACAATTATATCTGCAATATAAAATCTTTTTGGAGGTGCGGTATAGTTCACATTAAGGTCTCCCATGTTTGGAGTCTTAATAGTATCATTGGTTTGTGCCATAGACACTGACTGTGATATTATAAAAAATAACAGAAGTAAATGGAATACTTTCTTCAACATTGTGATAATTTCTTTTCGCTTACTGCTCTTTGTTAACTTTTGACTTCTTTTGCTCAAATTCTATTTGTTCGCTTATTTTGCCAAATCTTCTTTCGCGACCTTGATAGTCAATTATTGCTTTATACAAATCATTTTCACCAAAATCGGGCCAATAAATATCTGTAAAATAAAACTCTGTATAAGCACATTGCCATAATAAAAAATTACTAATCCTTTGTTCACCACCGGTACGTAATAATAAGTCGGGATCCGGAATAGCATGTGTAGTTAATTTACTGCTAACTGTATCTTCGCAAATATCCTCCTTATTTAAAACTCCGGTCTCAACATCGTTTACAATTTTTTTAACTGCTTCTGTTATTTCCCATTTTGAAGAATAACTTAATGCAATAATTAATGTAAGCCTAGTACCATCTTTTGTTTTATTTATACAATCTTCTAGTGCTGTACGTGCATAATTGGGGAGACGATCAATATCCCCAATACATAATATTTTGACATCGTTTGCAATTAATTGTTCAGCCTCTTCACTAATAGCATACACCATAAGATCCATCAGTCCTTCTACCTCTGCGGACGGACGATTCCAGTTCTCTGTTGAAAAAGCATAAATTGTAAGGTATTGAACAGAAGCTTTAATAGCAGCCTCAACCATTCTTCTAATAGTCCTTACGCCTTCTCTATGTCCTTCACCTCTTTCCAGCCCTCTTTTATTAGCCCAACGGCCGTTGCCATCCATTATAATAGCAATATGAGCAGGAACGCGGTTTTGATCTATTTTGTCAATTAACGACATTTTATTTACAGCTAAATTGTTAGATTTAACGACATGGTTCATCTCGTGAACTAAACTCCCATGTCAAAAAAATCATAGTTAATGAATACCTATCCTGATTCTTGAATATACTACTATTTATACCATATGGATTATCTAAATTCCATTCATTGTTTCCACTAGTAACATCAAAATCATCTCTGAACAGTTTCCTAATCGAAAACTCTATTCCGATATTCATTCTGTTTTTTAATTTATATTTAAACCCGGCACCAAACGGTACATTCAATCCATAATAGTTTTTCTCCCCTGTTGCATAAGTTAAACCGGCTCCGGTAAATATATAGGGTGTATATTTCTTTGTCCCTATATAGGAAAACTTGTCACTATAAGGCAAAAAATTAAATTCAACCTGTGTGCCAATTTCACCAAATATACGTTCAAACTCAGCCTTTTGTTGAAAAGGAAAGCTGTTGTCCTCATTTTCACTCATACCTGACACCTTTCCCGCTATCAGGCTAACTTTTAATGCCCAGTGGAAAGAGGTATTGTATCTAAACAGCGCACCTCCGGTAATGCCCGGGTTAAAAAACAATTTACTTTTATTGGCATCACCAATATAAAAAGAAGTACCGATTGCTCCCCCTATCTCATATTTAAATTCCTGAGAATATGATTCATATGTTTGGAAAAAGAGATACCATGTCAAGACAAAAATGATTAAGAACCTCTTTTTTACTGTTTTCATTTTTTGATGCTATTAAGTTCATTAATTTCTTAACGCAAAAAAGCTCAAAAAATTACTATATACAGTGAATCTTTAATTCATAGCAAATTTATTGAGTCTGCCTTTCCAAACATCTATGAGTTGAGTTTGCCCTGAGGATACTCCGCCGAATATCCATATAAAATTATTATCGTCGGTAATAACCGATGTATTTATTCTATTGTTGAAGTTTGTTGGGAATGATTGATTGTCGTCTACTTCACTCCAGCTCAAACCATAATTCTCTGAAAATAATAATAAGTTTTTGTCAGTTGATGAAATTATTATGTAAGTTTTTTCGTCATAATAAAACAAACTGCCGCCATTAATATTTATGGATTCAGGTAAGTTAGGTCTCAAACCTGTTATTACTCCATCCTTCTCTTGAAGTAGGATTACATCTTTATTAATTTCATTATTAATTGTTGTACCTCCTGCTATAATGATATACTTTATAGAGTATGAGGAGGAGCTTTCGATAGATACAGTCGAAAAATCTTTAACAGGAAAATTATTTTCGTTAATTGTTGATTTTGCTTCAATTATCTGCAGATCTGTGAAATCATTAGTCTCTGCAAACTTAAGTTCATCATTGTCATTTACCATAACTAAAAGACCTCCTTTTGAAGCTGATGGTAAATTTCCATAAATTGCAGCCACAGGAAAATCTGTTTGCACTTCAACCCAATTAAATCCATCTGAAGATTTGTAGACCCTGTTTGTGTTGTCTATTACAAAAAGTGAATTGCCTAACCTTGATATAGATTCAAATTCAATATTTGTTGGTATACCAAGTAAGTTGGCATCAATCCATATTTTCCCATCATCATTAGCAGAAAATTTAGCATTTATAGATCCATTTGAAGCATAATAAGTTATAAACCTGTCATTGAATTCAATAGTTCTTTGTTTGTCAATTTGTGGAGTAATATAATTCTGTGTTGTTAGATTCTCCCATTGTAGTATATATGGGTTTTGTTCATATATATTAAGTTGAAAACTGTAGGTCTTTTTAGTTAGCCCATCGGGTGCTGTTGTCACAATTTGGTACAATCTTTTAATTGGAATTGAATCATTTTGTGTCCATGAGAAACTACTATCCGGAGTCAATTTTAACGTTACATCACTAAATGAGTTGATATTTGTTGCACCGGAAATGTTTATTGTTACGCTATCTACGTCAAACATATAGGGTAATGGAGTCTTGTTAAATAACTTGCCATTAATCTGATCAATTGTAAATGCAGTTTTGCTTAAAAGACCTAAAGTGTCAGCTTTTGATGCGATTGAAATTGAATATATCTGAGCGTTTTTTGAATACTCAAATTCTCCTTCTTCTGTTGTATTGAGACATGAGGAAAACAGGAGTAGATTCATGATAAGAACTAATGACCGGAGGAAATATTTAGATACCATTTGTTTCAATAATATTGTACACTTCGTTTAAGATATGCAAAAGTAGGAAGATTTTTCTCTTTAACCATATTAAAATGAATATTTATAGAATATTTCGAGTTATTTTACTCTTTAAATGAAACTGTGTAGAATTAAGATACTTATTTGCTTTAATTTCAACACCTTCAATTACAGGAGCTTTTACACCTTCATAAAGCATTTTCTCAGATCTCTCAATAACTGCTTCATCCCATAAGTACTTGTCTATAAAGGATGATAATAAGACAGTACCTCCTTCAACAATCAAAGAGTAAATCTTCTCATTGTATAGATGATTAAGAATTTGGCAATTAGTGTCTTTTGTGAAATCTAATTCAATGATTTTTACCATCTTGCTCTTTAAGTAATTATCATATTTATGATCAGTTAGATCTGAAGTGAATACAATTGTTTCAACAGATCCATCAAAAAAAGAAGAATTTAAAGGGATTCTTTTTTCTCTGTCAATTACGATTCTTGTAGGGCTTTCTCCATACCATTTTCTTGATGTAAGTTGAGGATTATCTAAAATTGCGGTGTTTGTTCCTACAATAATTCCCTGAACCCTAGTTCTGTATTTATGAGCTATTATATGAGTAATCCTATTTGATATTTTAGTAGGAAGTTTATTGTCAAAAGGAGTGCGATATTGATCAATAAATCCATCTTTACTTTGTGCCCATTTGAGAATAACATAAGGTCTTGAATATATTTGATTAACAAAAAATATTCTATTAATATTGCGTGCTTCCTCTTCCAAGACACCCTCTGCAACCACTATTCCATTTTTCCTCATAACTTCAACACCTCCTCCTGAAACTTTTGGATTGGGATCTCTAACTGCAATTACTACATTAGGTATTTCTTTTGATACAATAAAATTAGCGCATGGAGGAGTCTTTCCCTTATGAGAACAAGGCTCTAGAGAAACGTATAAAGTTGATTCCTTTAAAAGTGATTGATCTCTAACTGAATTAATAGCATGTACCTCTGCATGCTGTTCACCAAATCTATGGTGATAACCTTCGCCAATTATTTTTCCTTTATGTACAATTACTGCCCCAACCATAGGATTGGGCATTGTGAAACCTTCACCTTTAAGTGCAAGCTGAAGACATCTTTCCATAAAAATCGGATTTAGCTCCATTTTAATTATCTTTGTTTGTCATTATTCTGACATATACATCAACTATCGTCAAGTTTAATTTATATAATTCGGAAATAAAAAATACCCAATATGCAACAATTTTCTCAATATATTAAAGAAGAATTGGTAGATGTATATTCTATTTCAGAGATTTCCACTCTTTTCCGAATTGTTATCGAAGAAGTTTGTGGCAATTCATATCCCGAACTAGTTATTGACAAAATTAATAATTTATCTGGTTTAGAGCTTCGTAAAGCTAAAGAAATTGTAGCCAGATTAAAGAATAAGGAACCAATTCAGTACATAATTGGTAAGGCAGAATTTTATGGCTTACAGTTTAAAGTTTCACCAGATGTACTAATTCCACGTCCCGAAACAGAGGAGCTTGTTGAATGGATACTTCAGGATTTTGCGAAAAATGACTCTAATAACAAAAAATCAATGATTGACATTGGCACCGGAAGCGGATGTATAGCTGTTACAATAGCAAAAAAAACAGCGGGAACTAACGTTTACGGATTAGATGTTTCTGAAAAGGCCCTTGCCATAGCAATTGATAATGCAAAACTTAATGATGTCAAAGTGAGTTTTGAAAGATGCGACGTGCTGACTGAGTTGGAAATCTTTAAGCAAGGGTTAAATTTTGATGTTATAGTTAGTAATCCCCCTTATATAAGGGAAATGGAAAAAGACACAATGGAGGATAATGTTCTGCTTTTTGAACCTGAAGAAGCTCTTTTTGTTCCAGACAATAATCCTCTTATATTTTATGATATAATAGCAGACTTTGCTCTTAAGCGGCTTAATAACAATGGGAAATTATATTTTGAAATAAATTTTAGTTTGGGAGAAAGAGTGTCCAATTTACTTTATGAGAAAGGGTTTAAATCTGTCGAATTGCGTAAAGATATCTCAGGAAACAACAGAATGTTGAAAGCACAACATTGACAAATAGTATAAAATGGGCTGATAGTCAAATGAGCAAAAAAAATAAAATAATATCCAAAGAACAAGCATATGTGCGAATGGCTCGAATTTGTTCGCAAAAGGAGTATTCTACCTTCGATATATCTCAGAAGCTTTTAATTTTGGGCTTTTCTGAGCAAGTAAGGAAAGAGATTATCAATCAATTAAGAAAAGATAATTACCTCAACGAAGAGCGTTACACAAGAAGTTATGTGAATGATAAACTACGTTTTAATAAATGGGGCAGAAAGAAAATTGAGTTAAACTTAAGACAAAAACAGATTCCTCATAATGTTATTAACGATGTGTTCTCTGAATATTCTGACTCTACACTTAATCAATCACTGCAACCTCTCCTAGAGAATAAATGGAAGACTGTAAAAGGTAATTCCGAATATGAAAAAACCGGCAAATTAATTAAATATGCTCTTGGAAGAGGATTTGAGATGAATGAGATACTAAATTGTTTGAAAAATATGAACCTTTCCGGCTTCATCTAATATATTAACACCCTCAATACTGTGAAATTTAATAAACCTATTAAGAGGTTATTACGACTTTTTTTTCCTGAAGCTTGTGTTGCATGTGGCGACGAACTTCTTGAAGAAGAAATCGGTATTTGTCTAAACTGTATGTACAAGCTTCCTAAAACAAACAACTATAAAATAATCGATAATCAAGTCGAACAGTTTATGGCAGGTAGAATTCCTTTTGAGCGAATAGCATCATATTGCATTTACTCTAAAGGAGGAATATTGCAACCCCTAATTCATAATCTCAAATATTATAATAGAAGTGATATAGGAACACTTTTAGGACGGCTGTTTGCTGCAGATCTTGTTGATAGTGAGTTTCTTGCGCCAATAGACTTAATAGTCCCTGTTCCTTTACATCCAAAAAGATTAAGAAGTAGAGGTTACAATCAATCAGAAATTATTGCTAAAGGTATATCAGATAAAACATTAATTCCTCTTTCAACCGGAAATCTTCTTCGTCTTATATACAATCCTACGCAGACCAAAATGTTGAAAAATCAACGTTGGGAAAATGTGAAAAATATTTTTGAAGTTAAAGATATAACCCAATTTGAAAACAAGCATATATTATTGGTTGATGATGTTATTACTACCGGCTCAACAATTGAGGCATGCGGAGTTGCACTACAAAGATGTGACTCTTTAAAGTTAAGTATTGCCACAATTGGACAGGTTATTTAAACAGCATTTTCAACTTGATTGCTTATTTTTCATTTAAAAACATTACTTTTGCATACAATCTCCGATCAATTTAATAACAAAATGGAAACAGTACAAAAATTAACAGCAGAAAAATTATTAAAAGTAAAAGCAATTAAACTACAGCCGTCCAATCCATTTACATGGGCATCGGGTTGGAGATCACCAATATATTGCGATAACAGGAAGTTGATGTCATATCCCGCAATTCGCAATTTTCTAAAAGTTGAATTTGCACGAATAGTTTTAGAAAAATATCCTCAAACAGAAGCTATAGCAGGTGTGGCAACAGGAGCAATAGCACCGGGAGTATTAGTAGCAGACCTTCTTGGGTTACCTTTTGTGTACATACGTTCTACACCTAAAGATCACGGGCTTGAGAATTTAATTGAAGGTGATTTAAAACCAAAACAGAAAGTTGTTGTTATTGAAGACTTAGTGTCAACCGGTGGCAGCAGCCTAAAAGCTGTAGAAGCTATCCGTGACAATGGCTCTGATGTCTTAGGGATGTTGTCTATATTTACATATGGCTTTGAACTCTCAGCCGCAAATATGCATGAAGCCAGAGTAGAATTAACATCATTGTGTAATTATGATGCTATTCTTGATGAGGCGCTAGCAACAGATTATATAGATGAATCTGAGTTAAAAACCCTACAAGATTGGCGTAAAAAACCAGAAGCATGGGGACAGTCTACCAAAAAATAGAAATAAATGATAGAGTTCAGCGGAGATCAAAAAACTATTGCTCATAGTGATAGTGATATATTTAGAGTCCTTTCTGATTTACGAAATCTAGAACAAGTAAAGGCTTTAATTCCTGAGGATAAGATAAAAGATTTTTCATTTGATACAGATAGTGTTTCATTTGTAGTTGACGCAATCGGCAAAGTGAGATTTGAAGTAATTGAAAGAGAGCCTGACAGACTTGTTAAATTTAACTCTGTAAAGCTCCCTTTTGATATTTCTTTAATGATAGAATTAACATCAATTTCTGAAACGAGTACTGCTATGATGCTGAAAGTTGTCTCAAATCTTAACCCATTTATGAGGGGTGTTGTGGAAAAGCCTATTAGAGAAGCAGTTGATAGGATTTCTGATGCTTTGGCTCAGCTTCCATATGATAAAATTTAAAATTCTATTTTAGCTCTATCACCTTTTTTCAAATCTAGATTGATGTAGCCATCAATAACCTGTAACTCTTTTCCATCAACTCTGACCGACTTTGCATATTCAGGTGCTTTCACGCTGAATATATTATCTCTATTTGCATGTATTGACGCAGTTGTAAGGATATTATTTGTCCAATCAGCATTCACTTCGGCACCTCCGCGAACACGTAATCCTTTAAAACTACCGTCCGCCCAATTATCCGGAAGTGCGGGCAATAGATGAATATACCCATTCTGACTCTGCAATAGCATTTCAGCTACACCTGCAGTTCCTCCAAAGTTCCCGTCAATTTGAAAAGGAGGATGAGCACAAAACAGATTAGGGTATGTTCCACTACCGGCAATATTAGATCCTTCCTTAAAAGCCGGCTCAAGCAAGCTTTTAAGAAGTTTATATGCTCTATTACCATCATGCAGCCTAGCCCGGAAGTTCACTTTCCATGCACGTGACCAACCAGTACCTGCATCTCCGCGTCTATCCAATGTAATACGAGCAGCTTCTGCAAGCTCAGGAGTTATATCCGGTGATATCTGATTTGATGGATGCAACCCATAAAGATGTGAAACATGTCTATGCTTAGGATCCTGTTCCTCATAATCTTCAAGCCACTCCTGAAGATAGGCATTGACGCTAATTTGCATGGGTGGCAGCTTAGGGAGAGTCTCTTTTATTCTCTCCACTGTTTCATCATTAATGCTTAATAGCTCAGCAGCAGCCAAAGTAGTTGTAAATAGTTCTTTGATAATCTGAACATCCATTGTTGGACCCATACAAACAAAAACCGGCTCCTTACTTCCCGGGAGATAAAAAGCATTCTCCGGTGAAGATGATGGTGAGGTGACTAGCCACCCATTTTTTGGCTCTTCCACCATACTGCTTAGAAAAAACTCAGAAGCACCGGAAAAGACCATATAAACGGATCTTAGATACTCTAGATCACCCGAAAAAGCATAGTGTTCCCAAAGATGCTGACACAGCCAAGCCCCTCCGGTATTTGTTGCTCCCCACGAAGCGTGTTCGCCCGGAGCGGTAAAACTCCAGGGATTAGACATCATATGAGCCACCCATCCATCTGCACCATAAAATGTTTTAGCTGTCTCTTCACCTGAAGGAACCAACGATTTTGTAAAATCAATAAGTGGCTTATGCAACTCCTGCAGATTACAAACCTCGGCAGGCCAGTAATTCATCTGTAGATTTATATTAAGATGATAATCCCCATTCCAAGGAGATTGTATTTGATTTGCCCATAATCCCTGCAGATTCAACGGCAGACTATTTTCATTTGTTCCACTTATCATTAAATATCTTCCATATTGAAAATAAAGCGCTACAAAAGAAGGGTCATTATCTTTCTGGAAATTAATTAATCGCTCATCTGTAGGCAAAGAACTTTGCTCTCCTAAATTTAGTTCAACCCTGTCAAACTTTTCTTTATATGTTTTTATATGTGAGTTTATAAGCTTGCTATAGCTGCTTTTTTTAGCGTTGGATAACAAACTTTCAACAGTTGCCAAGTATTTATTATCAAGCATATCTGTTGATGTTGATATTACAATCAATGCCTCATCAGCATCCAAAAGTTTGAGAGTTGTATTACCTGCAGAAATAACCCCTCCTTTATTTATTATTTCCAATTTAGTGAAATATCTTACACCCGAATCACTGTTTTTCCCATCATTCAATTGTCCTTCCATAACAAGATTGTTGCTATCGATATAAATATTTGCGCGTTCGGGGCGACTCAAATTTAATTCAAATGAAATTGATTTTTTCTTGTCTGCAGCAATTCTAATTACTAAAACATCATCAGAATGTGAAGCAAAATATTCTCTTTTATAGTTTGTGTCATCAATTCTAAACTGTGTAGATGCAACCGCATTATTTAGAGATAACGTTCTAGTATAGTCTGTTACCTCCTCACTTGCATTTGACGAATTGGTGTAAATATATTCAATATTTAAATCACTCAGCAACTGAAAGCTTCCGTATGGTGCATCTTTGCCACCTCCAAAAGCTGAACCTAAACCCCCACATCTGAAGTGTTTGTACATCATTTTTTGTGCGCTACTATTATCACCTTTTAAAAGCAACTCCCTTATTTTCGGTAAATATTCAATAGCTTTTGGATCGAGCGCTTCCGGGTCAGTACTGCCCGACCACATAGTAATGTCATTCAAAACAATATGTTCATTTTCAATACCACCATCGGGCATCATGCCAATTCTGCCGTTACCCAGTGGGATAGTCTCCTCCCAAACAGTTGCAGGTGTTTTGTACATCAAGTTAAGCTCTTGCCGGTTTAAATCAGCCGACCCACAAGAAGAAACTATTAGAATTAAAAATGATAAAAACGTCAAATTTTTACACATATAAAAGGATTATTTTTCAAACAGCCTGATTACAAAAATACTCTTTAAAGGAGTAATAAAAAAATAACCGGATGATCACTTCACAGAGTTCATCCGGTTCTTGGAAAATCAAAAAGTCATATAAGAAATAGAACTAATTTATTGTGGTTTTTTTGATTAATAGTACTCCTTTGATGATATTACAGGTATAGGCATTTCGGTTCTATTTGCCAAATCCGAATTACCATATCTATAAATCACATCATAAGTTTTTTCTTTTATATCATTTCCGGGTAAATCCACCCATTCATTTATTTTAATTGAAATATGCACTGAGTCAGCATCATTAACTCTCAGAGGTTTAAGATCGAAGCATACAAATCCTTCATACAACTTACTACTCCCGCTATTATATGAATTATGTCTTAATGTTAATTCAGCACCCAATTGAGAGCTATCAGAATACGAGCTGATACTTGCTAAATTTATCGCATGCGGTCTCTCTCCATCATAATTAAACATAAACGACACATTAAGATAGTCTCCTCCCACCCAAACTGCATTCGTCTTTATAGGGTCGTTACCCAACATATCTTCATTCTGAGAATTTAACCTTACTATTTGCTTAGTAAGAATATCCCAAACATCATTTACTTTAATATAGTGATCAAAACCATCTTTTTCTTCAGATAGTATAGTATAGTTAAGGAAAACTCTCTGATTCTCTTTTGGCATGTATTCAATATCTGTTGAAGCAGGCCAAAGTTTGACCCCATTGTCAAGATGCAGATAATATGAGTTATAACCTTGAGGCACAACAGTTGCAATATCTATACCGAAATTTCTCAACGACCTGGTATTATCGTCGCATGAGATATTTGTGAATAGAATTCCGATAATTACAATACAGAGAATGTAGATATTTTTATTCAAATCAAACATAACTTTCTGTTTTTGATCATCTGTTGTAACAGAATACACATGTAAGATGCAGGAATAATAAAAACGCTGCATCAATTTTGAATAAAAAGAAGTAATTAACGATGTTTAACGGAACTGGGATAAAGTTTCTCAATAAGGTCAGCTCGGTTCAGTCGCTTCAATTCTTTAATAATTGAATTCCTCTGTTTCGAATCATACCAAAAGAAAAATTTGCGCTGCGATTTTTTCTGATATTCAGATTTAGCTGTATATACTTTTTTCAAAGTGTAAGGATGATAACCTGTATAGTAAATCTCTGTCGCCAAAGTCATCGGAGAAGGAGTGAAATCCTGAACCTGTTCAAGTCTGAAATTCAGATTCTTTGTTATTGCAGCCAATTCTGCCATATCCTCTTCTGTACAACCCGGATGAGAAGATATAAAATAGGGAATCAACTGTTGCTTTAGATTATTTTTTTTATTCAGCTCATCAAAAACCATCTTGAAACGGTAGAAAAGATTAAATGAGGGCTTTCTCATCAAGCTAAGCGTATTATCTGATGTATGTTCAGGTGCAACTTTTAGTCGACCCGACACATGATACTTTATTAATTCCTCTGTATACTCTCTGTTTATCCTATCAACATTTTCATCCTTAGTCTCATTAAGCAGCATATCATAACGAACTCCACTTCCAATGAACGACTTTTTAATACCCGGTAAAGCATCAACAGATCTATAAATATCAAGTAGTGCAGAGTGACTCGAATTCAAATTAAAGCAAACTTTCGGATAAATACATGAAGGCTTCTTGCATTTAGCACAAATATTAAGGTCCTTGCCTTCCATTTTGTACATATTTGCTGATGGACCTCCCAGGTCACTGATATATCCCTTAAAATCAGGCATCTCGATTATTTTGTTTACCTCCTTCATAATAGAGGTTTTAGATCTGGAAGCAATAAATTTACCTTGATGAGCCGATATAGTACAAAATGCACAACCACCAAAACAACCTCTATGAAGATTTACCGAAAATTTTATCATCTCATATGCAGGTATATTCTTGCTTTTATACTTCGGATGAGGAAGTCGAGTATAAGGCAAATCAAATGAAGCATCAATTTCATCTTCAGAAATTGGAGGGTAGGGTGGATTTACTACTAGTATTTTATCGTCAACCTCTTGTAAAATTCTTGCGGCCGAAATTCTATTAGACTGCTCCTCAATAGATTTGAAGTTTTTTGCTTGTTTTAATTTGTCTGAGAGGCACTCTTGGTGCGAATAGAGTTTTATCTCCTCATCAAAAATATTTTCCGGTAAACTCTCTTTTGTTGATAAGAAAGCTGACTGTCTGATATCATCAATCTCATTAATTTTGCGACCTTTCCTTACTTCTGAAATTAATTTTTTTAGAGGCATCTCACCCATTCCGTAAATCAATAAATCTGCTTTGCTTTCAGCAAGAATGGACTTATGGAGCGAGTCATCCCAATAATCGTAGTGCGTTACTCTTCTCAACGACGCTTCAATGCCACCAATAACAATTGGGATATCAGGAAAAAGCTCTTTTAAAATCCTACAATATACTGTAACAGCTCTGTCGGGACGCATATCGGAACGACCATCGGGAGTATATGCATCATTAGATCTTAGTCGTTTGTTTGCAGTATAATGATTAATCATCGAATCCATAACCCCTGCGGTAATAGCAAAAAACAGTTCAGGCTCACCAAATTTCTTGAAATCTCTAAGGTCGTCTCGCCAATTTGGTTGAGGCACAACTGCAACACGCAACCCTTCACTTTCTAGCAGTCTGCCAATTACAGCAGTTCCAAAAGAGGGATGATCAACATAGGCATCACCCGAAAAAAGGACAACATCAACACTCTCCCAACCATGATAAGACATCTCTTTTACAGTTGTAGGCAACCAGTCGGTGATTTTATAACTATTCCCTTTTGGGTCTCTCATCAATAATCTGTTTTCTTATTCCTTTTGTGTCAGCTCTTTATCCAGCTCCTTTGCTCTATCAACTGCCAAGTGAATATTTGAGAAAATATTATTCTCACCAATAATCTCCGGAATACTTGAATTGATAATATTATTTCTCACACTATCATTAACTCCCGAAAGGATAACTTCAATTTTATCTTTCCTAGAACTTTTACACAGTGTTTCAAGGTTGTTAAGTCCCGTTGAGTCAATAAAAGGAACTTTTCTCATTCGTATAATACGTATTTTATGATGTTCCCCAATATTTCTCATTTTCTCATCAAACTTATTGGCAACACCAAAAAAGAACGGACCTCTAATTTCGTACACTTCAACACTATCGGGCAGATGTAAAACCTCATCATCTTCGCTAGTTGTGTGCAGTTCGCTATCAGCATCTAAATTAAGTTTTCCTGTAGAGTGAGAAACCTCTGTATATTCATTCATACGCTTCAAAAATGAGAATACTGCAAGCAGAAGACCCACAGCTATAGCAATAGTAAGGTCAAAAACTACTGTCAACAGAAAAGTAGTGAGAAGCACAGCTTTTGTTGAGCGGGGTTGTTTCATAAGTGAAGCAAATGTTCGCCACTCACTCATATTATATGCTACTACCACCAATATCCCCGCCAAACATGCCATTGGAATATGTCGTGTAAGGTCACCAAGGAAAAGTACAATTAATAGAAGCACAATCGAGTGTATAATACCGGCAACAGGAGTTCTTCCGCCATTATCAATATTAGTCATTGTACGCGCAATAGCACCTGTAGCGGGAATACCTCCAAAAAATGGGACAATAATATTTGCAGTTCCTTGTGCTATCAACTCCATATTTGAATTGTGTTTTTTACCTGTAACGCCATCTGCAACCGTAGCAGACAGAAGAGACTCAATTGCGCAAAGCATGGCAATTGTAAAAGCAGAAGGGAATAAAACTCGTATACTTTCAAGGCTAATAGTTATCTCTTTCATTTGAGGTAAATTAGTCTGAATATTAAATCTATCCCCGATTGTTTCAAGACCTTCAAAATTTCCGTAAGTCCTCATCAAGTAAACAACCAAAGTCATAAATATAATTGCAATAAGTGAACCCGGAACTTTTTTTGATATTTTGGGTGTAAGAACAATAATCGCAACACTTACAACAGATATAAGAGTAACCCACCAGTTAATTGAGCCAAAATGTTGAAAGTATATACTCCATTTTTCAACAAATCCGGATGGCAATACAGGAGTTGTCAGTCCAAAGAAGTCTTTTATTTGAGTAGAAAAAATTGTTAGAGCAATTCCACTTGTAAATCCTACAACAATAGGGTAGGGTACAAATTTAATAATTGACCCCAGTTTCAGGACCCCCATTAAAACAAGCATAATACCTGCCATAACAGTTGCAATTGCAAGTCCCTGAACTCCATACAACTCAACAATCCCATAAACAATTACAATAAATGCACCGGTGGGACCGCCAATTTGCACTGAGCTGCCTCCTAGAAATGAGATGATAAAACCTGCAATAATAGCAGTATAAATACCTTTCTCGGGAGTTACTCCCGAAGCAATTCCAAATGCAATTGCAAGTGGCAATGCAACTACTCCAACAATCAGTCCGGCCATAAGATCGGCCATGAACTTTTCCTTACTGTAGTTTTTTAGTGATTTGAATAACGCCGGCTGAAAATCCTTAAGAAAATCTAATTTCATATTCTATATTAAGAAACTGTGTATAAGCTGCAAAGATAATAAAAATATCACACAATTCCTTGTTCAACAAGTACACAAACACGCTCTGTAACGCGGTCTTGTCCATATGGATTATATCGGATTTTAAGATCATTGCCAAATATTTTGGCAAACAGATTATATCCCCACGCTTTTGCACTACCCATAAATGCATCAATAATATAATATGATGATGAGTTTGTTTCCCTATCAACAAGCTTCATCAACAGCTGCCCTTGTGATCTTGTCATTTTTTTCATCGCCGGGGTATATTCAGACTTCAGGTACTTCTCCATCTTATTAAGGTGTGCTTGCCTTGCTTTATCATCAGGCATAGATTCCATATACTCGTACGTTTCTATAATAATAGCAGCAATCTCTTTTGCGTAGGGTAATGTTTTTTTAACGTCTCGTATAAGTTTTGAATATGCTGATTGTTCTTTTGTGTTTCTAAATGATATTGGAGAATATTTTATAAAGTCATTTAGCCACATACACGCCACCGTATCTCCTTCCATAACAACTGCAGGATACACGTTAGGAGCCAAGTAGATTTTTGAAAGAGGATTTTGACCGTCCGGGCTGCTGTTTACGGCATAATACTCCTGTGCTTTCAATATTGAGGATGAGAGCATTGTTAGCAGAGTAATTAAAAATAGACCATGTCTTTTCATAACACCGCAAAGATAATCGGTCGTTTCAAATATGAAAATAATTTCTCGTTAAGTCTAGTTAATTAACGTTCATGCTTTAAGAATGTTAAGATAAAAAATAAAAATAATCCATTTGTTATAACTTTTAAGAATTAAAAGAGTTACTTTTGAAAATTACAAGCAAATAAAAAGATGACATATTATCATTTGGGTGAATTAATTCACAAGCAAGCTCAGAAATTTAAAAAAAGAACAGCATTAAAACATCAAGATCCAAATGGAGATTGGCTGGATATCTCTTGGATAAATTTTTCTGAACTAGTTATGAATACTGCTCAAGCTATGGCTGAGCTGGGTGTGCAACCTCGCAACAAAATTGGCGTATACTCCCAAAACATGGAGAAGTATCTTTATGCAGATTTTGCTGCCTACGCAAATCAAGCAGTCATGGTTCCGATGTATGCAACATCATCGCCCGAACAGGTAAGATACATTGTTGAAGATGCAAGTATAAGCTTAATATTTGTTGGCGAGCAGTTTCAATACAACAATGCTTATAAAGTGCAACAAGAAAGCAAGATGCCTTTAAAGCTGATTGTTTTTGATAGAGCAGTTGTATTGCGTTCGGATGACAAAACATCAGTTTATTTTGATGACTTTATTAAAATCGGTGACAACTCGGAGTGTCTAGCATTAGTTCAAGCCAGAATGAGGCAATTAAAGGACACTGATCTGGCAACAATCATATACACATCAGGCACCACGGGTGAGCCAAAAGGTGTCATGCTAACTCATGCCAACTATCACAAAGCCTTTTACATACATGACATTAGAATTCCAGGTTTTTCTGAGAAAGATCTCTCGATGTGTTTCCTTCCTTTAACTCATATTTTCGAAAAAGCATGGACATACTATTGCTTATATAAGGGAGCACCCGTAGCAATCAACAAAGTACCAAGCGAGATTCGTGAAACCATTAAGCAGGTCAGGCCAACAGTAATGAGCAATGTTCCCCGTTTCTGGGAGAAAGTGTATGAAGGGGTTAAAGACACTATCAGCGACGCTTCCGGAATTGTCAAATGGTTATTTAATGATGCAGTCAAAACCGGTAAACGACACAATCTGGAATACAAAAATAACAGTAAAAGAGCACCGTTAGGAAACAGGATTAAGTTCTTTCTTTATAAACATACAGTTTTTTATATGATAAAACGTATTGTAGGAATTGACAGAGGAAACTTTTTTCCGGTTGCAGGGGCCCCGTTATCAGACAATATAAATGAATTTCTTCAATCCATTGATGTACATATAATCTATGGATATGGCTTAACAGAGACCACTGCCACGGTCAGTTGTTTCCTTTCAAAAGGCTTTAAGATTGGAACCGTTGGTACAGTTATGCCTGATGTCGAAGTTAAGATTGGCGATAATAATGAAATACTTATAAAAGGCGGCACTGTCATGTCCGGTTATTATAATAAGCCTGAAGCCACAAAAGAGGTATTTACCGAAGATGGCTTTTTCAGGACAGGCGATGCCGGTACGCTTACACCTGACAATGAGATAATTCTAACCGAACGTATCAAAGATCTGTATAAAACTTCAAATGGTAAATACATTGCTCCCCAAATGATCGAAACCAGAATGTCTGAGGATAAATACATTGAACAGGTAGCTGTTATTGGAGATCAACGCAAGTTTGTAAGTGCATTAATAGTACCAAATTATCCAGCATTGAAATTATACGCTTTAGAGCATGGAATCACCTATTCAACTACCGAAGAGTTGGTAAATAATAAAACAATCTATGATTTTATTTTTGGCAGAATAGAGCTTCTGCAAGCACAATTCACTAACTACGAGAAAATTAAGCGATTTGCCTTACTCTCAAAGCCATTTAGTGTCGAAGAGGGTGAACTTACTAACACACTTAAACTTAAGCGCAAGGTCATTCTCGAGCGTTATGCCGATGTTATTGATAAAATGTACCAAAACTAAAACTTCTGTTTGAACTTTCATGCTAGTTTAATAATAGCTATATTTGCATCGTTTTTTTTAAATAGTTTGGGATGGAATACAATTTCAAAGAGATCGAAAAGCGATGGCAACAGTATTGGGTTGAAAACAACACATACAAAGTAACCGAAGATAGTTCAAAGCCAAAATATTATGTGCTTGACATGTTCCCGTATCCTTCAGGAGCAGGGCTTCACGTTGGGCATCCACTTGGCTACATTGCATCAGATATATACTCTAGATACAAACGATTACAGGGCTTCAATGTGCTGCACCCTATGGGATATGATGCATATGGGCTTCCGGCAGAGCAATATGCAATTCAAACCGGTCAGCATCCTGCCGTTACCACAGAGAATAATATCAAAAGATATAGAGAACAGCTCGATAAAATCGGATTCTCTTACGATTGGAGCAGAGAGGTACGTACCTGCGATCCCAATTATTATAAATGGACACAGTGGGTGTTCATCAAAATGTTTCACTCCTACTATTGCAATCAGGCTCAACAGGCACGTCCAATTTCTGAAATAGTAGAACTGTTTTCAAAACAGGGAACAAATGGTCTCAACATAGCCTGCAGCGAGGAGTTAGAGTTTACTGCCAACCAATGGAACAGCTTTTCTGATAAGAGAAAGCAGGAAGTTCTTATGAACTATCGAATAGCTTATCTTGGAGAAACGATGGTAAACTGGTCGCCCGATCTTGGAACCGTTCTTGCAAACGATGAAGTGAGCGAAGGTCTTTCAATAAGAGGCGGGCATCCTGTCGAACAAAAAAAGATGCTGCAATGGTGTCTTCGTGTTTCAGCATATGCAGGGCGACTGCTCGATGGGCTTGATAAAATCGATTGGTCAGATTCTCTTAAGGAGACTCAACGCAACTGGATAGGTAGGAGCGAAGGTGCAGTGATGCATTTTAAAACAACCAATGAGGTGTCATTTGATATATTTACAACCCGGGCAGATACAATATTTGGCGTAACATTTATGGTGCTGGCACCCGAGAGTGAATTGGTAGAGCAGGTTGTTACTGCTCAGCAGCAATCATCAGTAAATGAGTATATAGAAAAAGCCAAGAAAAAAACTGAGCGTGAGCGAATTGCTGATCGATCTGTTACCGGAGTTTTTACCGGATCTTGTGCAACTCATCCTTTTACCGGAGATAAACTGCCAATTTGGATATCAGACTATGTATTGGCCGGATACGGCACAGGAGCTATAATGGCGGTACCGGCTCACGACAGCAGAGATTATGACTTTGCCAAACATTTTAATTTACCAATAATCCCCTTAATTGAGGGATGCGATATAAGCAAAGAGAGTTTTGACGCTAAAGAGGGAATCATGATAAACTCTGATTTTCTTAACGGGCTAACTATTGAGGAGGCAATACCTGCAGCGATTGACCAAGTTGAGAAAATGGGATTGGGATATAGGAAGGTAAATTACCGACTACGCGATGCTATCTTCTCACGTCAACGCTATTGGGGCGAACCATTTCCTATATATTACAAAGATGGTATGCCATACACGTTAGATGAAAGCGAACTGCCGCTTGAGTTACCCGATGTAGATATGTATTTACCTACCGAAACGGGCGAACCTCCTCTTGGTCGTGCCAAAAACTGGACCACCAAAGATGGATATCCGCTCGAGTTAAATACAATGCCCGGATTTGCAGGGTCTTCTGCATACTACTTAAGATATATGGATCCTCACAACGACAAGGCTCTAGTTTCAGAAAAAGCCAATAGTTATTGGCGCGATGTTGACCTTTACATTGGAGGCACTGAACATGCAACCGGTCACCTCGTATATAGTAGATTTTGGAACAAATTCCTATATGATATTGGAGTAGTTTGCAAAGAGGAGCCCTTTAAGAAACTGGTCAACCAAGGCATGATACAGGGTCGAAGTAACTTTGTTTACAGAATCAAAGGGACCAATACATTTGTATCTCATAATTTAAAGGATCAGCACGATGTTACTCCTATTCATGTTGATGTTAATATTGTAAGTAACGATATTCTTGATATTGAAGCATTCCGAAATTGGAGTCCTGATTACAGATCAGCAGAATTTATTCTCGAAAATGGCAAATATATCTGTGGATGGGCAATAGAAAAGATGTCCAAGTCAATGTACAATGTAGTTAATCCTGACGACATTGTAGATAAATATGGAGCCGACACATTGCGCATATATGAAATGTTTCTAGGACCGCTTGAGCAGTCGAAGCCCTGGGACACAAACGGTATAGATGGTGTTCACCGATTCTTAAGAAAGGTATGGTCACTATTTTATAAAGATGGCATTTTGAAGCTTTCAGACGAAAATCCAACAAAAGAAGAGCTTAAGTCACTCCATAAACTCATCAAGAAAATTAGTCGCGATATTGAACAATTCTCTTTTAACACCTCAGTCTCTGCCTTCATGATATGCGCAAATGAGCTCACATCACTTAAATGTAATAAGAGATCAATACTAAGTGAATTTACAATATGCTTAGCCCCCTTTGCCCCACATATAACTGAAGAATTATGGTCGGCATTAGGAAACAGCAACTCAGTTTGCGATGCAAATTGGCCCGTATGGAACGAAGAGTATCTCAAAGAGGATTCATTCCCATACTCAATATCATTCAACGGCAAATCTCGCTATGTATTAGAATTTTCTGCCGATGCAACCAAAGAAGAAATTGAGAAAGTGGTATTAAAACATCCCAACTCACAGAAATGGCTTGACGGGAAAACACCTAAAAAAGTTATAATTGTCCCCAAAAAAATTGTTAATGTCGTAGTTTAAATCAATATAATAAATCAGTTCAGTATATTAAATCAGTTGATGTACAACAAACTCCCGGTTGGAGGAAATATTGCTTGCAAAAAGGGAAATAATATTTACTTAGTAAAATTAAGTCTGCAGAATCAAAATTGCGAACTCAGCAAAATATTGTATATTGAGAACAATAACAAAATCTTTATCATAAATGAATAAATTGCCAAAGTTAAGTCTTAAAAAATTTTACTGGAAAGATTATCTAGTAATTGTCTTGGGTGTTTTTATGTATTCATTGGGGGTTACTCAATTTATAATGCCACACCAATTTGTTATGGGTGGAATTACCGGTGTTGGTGTGCTGCTTAACTATGCTTTTAACTGGCCGGTTTCTGTAACAGTATTATGTATAAACGCTATACTATTACTGTTGTCCTTCAAGATATTAGGCACAGAGTTTTTGATAAAAACTATTTATGCAACCTTCTTTCTCACATTCTTTCTTGGGATGTTTGAAAGATTGCAGTTAACTCCTATACTAACCGACGACCCATTAATAGCCGGTCTTTTAGGATCTATTGTAGCCGGGGCCGGTGTAGGGATGGTTATGTCTGTAAATGGCAGCACAGGTGGAACCGATATAATTGTGTTGATAATAAACAAGTTCAGAAATATAACTCCCGGCAGGACTATGCTCTTTATAGACCTTGTAATTGTTTCATCCTCATATCTAATATTCAATAGTATTGAAATAGTTGTATTTGGGTTAATAATAATTGCGGTAATGTCAACCTCTGTCGACTGGGTCTTGAGTGGAATAAGGCAGTCCGTTCAGTTTTTTATAGTGTCTCACGAATATGAAGAGATTGCAACACAGATAAATAAACAGCTTGGCAGAGGATGCACAGTTTTTGATGCTACAGGTTGGTACACACAGCAATCTCAAAAAGTGCTGCTTGTAATGGCCAAACGAAGTGAGTCTAACTCAATATTTCGTATAGTGAAAGTTCTGGATTCAAAAGCATTTATCTCTCAAACAAATGTTGTTGGAGTTTATGGACAAGGATTTGACAGAATTAAAGCTTAAACTTTAGCGGTTGTTGCTTTATCAACCAGATATACTAGAGACTTATATGCTATTCCGCTATTTATAGACAATCCTATTTCGCAAGCTCTACTATTTGAGTAGCCTTCAGTAGCATCTAAAACACCTTTTTTAAGCTCAGAGAGTGCCGAGTTGTTTAGTTCCGGATAGAAGAAGCCTCTATCGCCTGCCCATCCGCAGCAATCTACATCTTCAGGCACTATCACCTTCTCTGCACAGTGTGAGGCAACGTTATATAACTTCTCCTCAAGCTGCATTTTGGTAGAGCTGCATGTAGTATGAATTGCAACAGAAACCGGCTGTTTTACAAAGTTGAGCCTATCAAGCAAAAAGTCATTAATAAAATCAACCTGATCATAAAGCTTTAATCTCGGGTCCAGTGTTTCACGCATATGAAGAAGGCATGGGCTCAAGTCGCAAACTATAGGTAATTCACCATTTCTACTTGCTTTGAGCAGTGCCTCGTTAAGTTCACTTTCCTTTTGTTTTGCTTGATCTCTAAACCCTTTACTGCTGAATGCCATTCCGCAACAAAGCTTGTTTTTCTCTTCAGGAATAATAACTGTGTATCCTGCTTTTTTTAGAACCGAAAGCATCTTTTGAGGGAGATCCTCTTTCTCTTCGTATCCGTACGACGGACCGCTCATTGCTCTCGAAATACATGCCGGGAAATATACAACCATTGGAGCATCAGAGCTGTTTGCAGGGAAGATGTTCCTTTTTATAGGTTTACTTCCCGAAGGGGTGTAGCGAGTCCACAATGGAAACATGCCTGCACCCGCCTTATAGAGCCCCTTTGTGATACCTTCAAAGCTGTTATAGCCAATAACACCGGCAACTGCATGCGGTATCTTTAAAACACCTCTAATAAGTGATGTGGTGCCGGCCATATGGTTGGCGATACTGCTTGCAATTTTGTTTGATGTCTTACCATTACGTTGCCATCTCAACTCCTTAATAAGAACACCCGTATCAATATCCACCGGACAAGCAATTCCACACAAACCATCTGTAGCACAGGTCTCATCCATAGGATATGAAATATCCTTAACCTGCTTCAAAATCTCGTTCTTCCTATCTTTACCTGTCGACCTGTCAGCTATATATCTATAAGCAACAATACGCTGACGAGGTGTGAGGGTAAGGTTTTTAGATGGACAAACAACTTCGCAGAATCCACACTCAATACATTTATCTATTAATGGATTTGCTGCAGGAATTCTTTTGAGGTTTTTGATAAAAATCTCACTATCATCATTTATAATAACCCCGGGATTAAGAACAGCAGTTGGATCAAACGATTGCTTTATTCGCTTCATCAATCCATACACTTTTGTACCCCATTCCTTTTCTACAAATGGGGCCATATTCCTACCGGTACCATGCTCGGCCTTCAAACTGCCATCATGCTTTTCAACAACAAGCTCTGCAAGCTCATGCATAAACCGTGCATACTTGTCGATACCTTTCTGACTGTTTATATCGGGGAATACTGTAAAATGGACGTTCCCATCAAGCAGATGCCCCCACATAACAGCATTCTCAAAACCTGTGTCAACCAACAACTCACGCAGGTCTGTTAAAGCTTCTCCAAGAACCTCGCCACGAAAAGCAACATCCTCTATTATACTGGCAGTATGGGGAGGTCGTGTTGCAGCAGCAGAAGTGAAAAGTCCGTTTCTAACATTCCAATATAGGTTATAAAGATACTTATCAGTAGTAAATTTAATTGGAGTAAGCGTATTGATATTAGCCAGCTTCTGCTCAATTTCATTCATCTGATGCAATAAAGTCTCCTCATCATCGGCCGATGTATCAATCAAAAGAGCGGCAGCACCTTCAGGCAGCGACTTCAACTCTTCGGGCATTCCCGGTTGGTCTTCAACCGCTCGCAAAGCATTCCTATCCATAAGCTCTGCAGCACTAACTTGGCAATCTCTAAGCGGCATAATTGCTTCACTAACATCGCGCAGATTTTTAAAATAGATCATTGCCGATGCTTTAAGAGAAGGATCGTGAACAGTTTGAAAGGTTGCCTGTGAAATAAACCCAAGTGTACCTTCTGATCCTACCATCAAATGCTGAATAATATCAATAGGATCTTCAAAGTCGACAAGCGAATTCACACCATATCCACAAGTGTTTTTTAATTGAAATTTATGTGTTATCTTATTTTTTATCTCCTCATCCTCTACTGCCTCTTTGTGAATAGACATGATTTCAGAGATAAATTGCGAGTGGGAGGCTTTAAAACTTTCGCGACTCTCACTATTTCCTGTATCAAGCAAAGTACCATCTGCAAAAATAATACGCATCGATTTAATGGTATTGTAGCTATTGTACTTAATGCCATAACTTGATCCACTTGCATTATTAGAGATAATTCCCCCAATCTTTGCCGAATTGATTGAAGCAGGCTTTGGTCCAAGTTTACGTTTATATCTCATCAATATCCTGTTTGCAGCATTTCCTGTCAATGAACTGCCAAACGTTGCGGTGAGTCCGTTATCTGTTACTGCCGAAAACTGAAATCCATTTCCTGTTTCCATCAGAATTGAATCGGAAATAGTCTGTCCACTCAAACTTGTTCCTGCAGCTTTAAAAGTCACAGGAATATTTTCGTTCCTACAAAAGTTCAAAAGGCATATAACATCATCTTCGCTGTTCACTTGAACAACAGCTTTTGGTATTAGGCGGTACAAGCTTGCATCCGTCCCTTTTGTTAAACGAGATAGCTCATCAGTGAAAACCTGATCCTTACTTAAAATCTCAGTAAGTTTAGAATATAATTGTTTTTCGGTCATTCTTCTTGTATATTATTGATAGGGGAAGCAAAATTACAAAGAAATATAACAACTAAAAATAAAATTGATTATAACTATATCATACTTTGTACTTCATCCAAAATCGTAGAAACCTGTTTGATAAGCGAATCCTTCTCATCATTAATAATTACCCAATCAGCGGCTTTAATCTTTTCTTCTTCAGGTATTTGTCGTTTCATTCTAGATTCAACCTGATCTCTACTTGTGTTGTCGCGCTTTACAACCCTCTCAGTTCTGAGCTCAGTGGGTGAATAGATTGTAATGATTTTATCTACATATTTATCAAACCCGGCCTCAATTAATATTGCTGCATCAATAATAACTAAAGGATGGTTCTCCCTTTTTTTGCACCACTCCAGCATATGTGTTGCCACTTCGGGATGAATAATAGAATTTGCTATTTTAAGATTATCCTCATTGTTGAAAATCAACGAGGCGAATTTTTTCTTATCCAGCTTCCCCTCGTTGTAAATATCACTTCCAAAATGAGCAGTCAGCTTCTCGCGAATTATAGGCGAACTGTCATTTAGAGCTTTAGCCTCATTATCTGCATCAAAAATTGGAACGTTGTGCATGCGAAAAATATCACATACAACAGATTTCCCACTTCCAATACCGCCCGTTATCCCTATAATCATCTTGTTGCCTTATTTTCAAAAAGAAACTCTACATAAGATGGAGAAATTCGCGGATCAACAATAGATGAAGGGTGCTTCGTCAACTCCAGTGTCACCCTGCCATCATCGTTCTTGTGAAAATCCCTGTAATCAACAATTATCGAGAAATCTTCGGGAATTATTTTCTTGTATTCGCTAAGTGTCACCGAAAAAGAGACAGTTGCTTTAGATGGGAAAAACTTAACATCCAGATTATTTGGTACATTGGATGCGATAATAGGTACATCAAAAGAGTGCTCGGTATACTCAACAACGGGAATATAAATTTCAACCTCCGAAGGTGAGAATCTGACACCCTCTATAGAATTTATTTTTATTGGCAGCTGTGAAGTAGCATTTAGATTTCTGAATATTGTATGTTCGGTTACGGCACTTGTTAGGTTCCTTAAAGATGTTTCAGAGCCATAAGCCACAACAGTTTCAGGGATAAATGTAGCACTCTCTGCCACTAAATTGGCCCTACTGGTTATAATTTCACCATCAAAAGTAACCTTCAGCTCCTTGCTCTCAAGCTCAGAAGTTGCAAGTGAAATATTCATTGGGAAATACCCCCTAATATTAGTACTTGTAGAAAGTTGATTTTTTATAAGCTGACGATACTGATCCCCTTGTAATACAGTGTTTCCACTCTTTTTCAGCTCTATAACATCGATCACAATTGAATCCTTCCGACTAACATCAAGCTTGAAAATCTCCGAACCGTTGTCCGAGATACTAATATCTACAAAGTCGGGCAGTGGATTATCAAACACAACATTTTCCGGAATATTTATATATTTTATTGGAAATCTGTATGTACCCTCAACATTCTCTTTTTGGAAGAAAAGCATCAACCAAAATGCAAAGCCAAATATTAAGAAAACAAGAAATAAAAGCATATTCCTCCACGGAAATGTGGAGAAATATACTTTTATTTTCGGTAACCAATCCCTGATGACATTTTTTACATCCATCGCGGGTAAGTGCTATTTATTTTTGTGCTGCATCTGCAGAAGAAGCATACACTGACGATTTTTCAAATTTAATTCTTACGTTATCGGCAACTTCAACAAGAAACCATGTGTCACCAACCTCTTTAATTCTACCATGTATACCACCTGCAGTGACTACTCTATCGCCCGTTTTCATCGCTTCACGACTTTTCTGAAGCTCTTTTTGTTTCTTTTGCTGTGGACGAATCATAAAGAAATAGAATACGGCAATTATTGCAATGAGCATTATAAATGTGCCACCCATTCCTCCTGCTGCACCACCTGTTGCTTGTAATAAAATATTCATATAAGCTGTTTTTTTGTATTTATAAATTAATTTTTAAAGATAAGATTTTCTTTTTTCATATCTTGCACAATAGCATCTAAAATTCCATTAATAAATGTACCGCTTTTAGGCGTACTATAGGATTTAGCAATTTCAATATACTCGTTTAAAGACACATTTGTAGGTATCGATTCAAACGTAAATATTTCAGACAGAGCTACCTGCATTACAACAAGATCCATTAATGCAATCCTGTCAAAATCCCATTTATCGGTATGGGTTTCAATAAGCTCTCTATATTTTTTTTCTTTAAGAATTGTATCATGTAGAAGTTTAAGAGCGTACTCCTTATCTTCATCATCCTTAAACATAGGCAGTAGAGGTTGATTTTCTCCCTTATCCTCAGAAAATCTTTTAATCGTTTTCAAAACGAACGACTGTATAATCTCCACATCATCGTTCCAGTATATGCTTTCATCCTCAAGGATATCGTCCAGCTCCTCATTTGTATAGATAAACTGCTTGAAGGTTTTTCTCCAAAACTCTCTATCCTCATCATAAGTGGGTGAATTTATCTGTGAGTAGGCAGAATAAGTATTTGATTCAAGTATTCTCTCAAGTAAAGATTTAACAAACGCCTCATTATCATCCCAAGACTGCGGGCGACCACTCATCTGTTTCTTCAGCTGAAGATTATCACTTAGCTGATTAATGAATTTGTTGTTAATAAGATTGGTGTTTGGATTTAAATCCTCCTCTGAAGGTAAAAATTTATTCTTTTTGGATTCAATCTTATTTGCATAAGCTTTGGTAAGCTCTAACATCAAAATCAACATATAATAATAAAGATCGTATGATTTTTGCATGCCAAACAATAGCTCTTTCTCAATGTTTTGCAAATCTTTATTCCTGTTTTGATACCACGAATAGACAATCTGAACTATTCTAATACGAATCAAATTTCTGTTTATCATTGTTTCAGTGAACTTTTCTGTTTCAAATGTATAGTTTTGTTACAATTGAACATTTTGAACTGCAAAAGTAGTCATTTTTTTCATCAATATAAACTGTAGATATTGAAAAGGTGCTAAATATTTCTATCTGCGTAGATAACTTATAGATAGCTTATATATAGCTTATAGAAGAATATGCTATATATAAGCTATCTATAACTGATATTAGGGGAAAGTAGCGATATGTTGAGTGATAAGAGATGACAATCGCAAACATTTTTGTAATTTTGTTCAAATTAATATCTAAACAAAAAAATAGAACTATGAAAATGAATAAAATATTTCTCATAATTGGAACAATTATGTTAAGTTTAGCGGTTAGTGCTCAGGAATATGAGCGTGCGATATCAATCATTCCGGAGCCGGTTTCGATGGTCAAGAAGGGTGGACATTATGTACTGCCAAATAAAGTTGTGATATCATCTCCAATTAACAAAAACACAGCCTTAGTAAATAATATGCTCAAAGAGAAGCTAACATTGGCTCCTGCGAAAGAGGTAGAGTTTATCAAGAACGGCTCAAAGGCAGATATAGAACTGATATTAAATAAAAGGAATAACTCAGAAATAGGAGATGAGGGATATGTTTTGAAGGTCACCGCCAATAAGATAACCCTAGAGGCAAACGAATCAGCCGGTTTATTATATGGTGTACAAACACTGTTTCAGCTCTTCCCTCCACAAATTGAGAGCGACAAGGTAGAGGAAAATGTCTCTTGGCAAGTGCCACAAGTAGAGATAGTTGATTATCCCCAAATGGGCTGGAGAGGTCTTATGCTCGATGTTTCACGTCACTTCTTCACCGTTGATGAAGTTAAGCAGTACATAGACAACATGGTGAAATATAAATTCAACATGTTCCACTGGCACCTTACAGACGATGAGGGTTGGAGAATAGAGATAAAGAGCCTTCCAAAGCTAACTGAAGTTGGTGCTTGGCGTACTGAGCAGATTGGCAGATTTGGCAGTATGTCAAATCCTGCACCCGATGCCCCAAAAAATTATGGAGGATTTTATACACATGAAGATATTAAAGAGATAGTAAATTATGCAATGGAGCGCAATATTCAGGTAATGCCTGAAATTGATGTACCCGGACACAGCTCAGCAATCCTTGCAGCATATCCCGAGCTTGCCTGTTTCCCCGGAAGTGGCGATCATTTTGTTCGTACCGGCGCTCCTTTTCTTGATTGGACCACCGGTGGACGTCCGGGAGCCATCTATGAGAACACGCTTAATCCCGCAAATGAAAAGGTATATGAATTCTTGGATAAGGTGATGACTGAGGTTGCCCAACTATTTCCATTCGATTATATTCATACAGGAGGCGACGAAGCTCCATATACATTTTGGAATAAGAGTGACGATGTCAAAAACCTGATGAAACGCGAAGGTCTAAACAATATGGCTGAGGTGCAATCCTATTTTGGACATAGAGTGGAAGAAATTATCCTCTCTAAAGGTAAAAAAATGATGGGCTGGGACGAGATACTAGAAGGAGGTATTTCTCCTTCAACAGCGTTAATGAGTTGGCGTGGTGTGAATTATGGAATCGAAGCATCCAATTCCAATCACTATGTTGTAATGAGCCCTTCTAATTATGTGTATGTCGATTTAATGCAGGGCGATGCATCAACCGATCCTCTCGTTTACTCATCATTAAGATTAAATCAAACATATAAATTTAACCCTGTGCCCGAAGGTGCAAATCCTGACTACATCCTGGGAGGGCAGGCCAACCTTTGGACCGAGCAGATTTATAACATTCGTCAGGCCGAGTACATGGTATGGCCAAGAGGATTTGCTGTAGCAGAATCACTTTGGTCGCCACTTGAAAAGAAGGATTGGGATTGGTTTATTTCTAAAATTGAGAATCACTTTATCCGCTTCGATTATGCAAAGACAAAATACTCACCTGCAATGTATGACCCAATTGTAAGTGTAAAAAAGGATGGAGATGATTATTATGTTACTTTAACTCCTGAAATTAGTGGTTTGGATATATACGCAAGTTTTGATGCATCAACACCCGATAATTTTTATCCAAAGTATACAGAACCATTGCTTGTGCCAAGAGATTCTTATATAATGAGAATAATCTCATACAGAGGAGATAAGCCAATTGGACGACTAATGAACATCCCTATAGAAGATTTAAGAAAAAGGGCTAGATAGAAAGTTGCACAGTAATAAGTTAATCACTAACTTTGCCCCGCTTTTTTGAAAGCTCCCGTGTGATGGGAAATAAAGAAAGCGCTTTATTTTGAGTAACACAAACAATTTTAAAATGAAAACATTTGATTTAAAAGGTGAAATCAGAAATGATTTCGGTAGAAAAGCCTCAAGAAGCTATCGTAATCAAGGATTAATTCCTTGTATTATTTATGGAGGTGAGGGGGAGAACATCAACTTTGTTGTTAAAGAGGGTGATGTTAGAAAATTAATTTATACTCCTTCGGTATATTTGATCAATCTAGACTTGGGTGAAAAGAAAATGCAGGCAATCCTTAAAGATATGCAGTTTCATCCGGTAAAAGACACAGTACTTCACATCGACTTCCTACATGTATTTGAAGACAAACCTGTTGTAATTGACATACCTGTACGTTTAGAAGGACTTGCAGCCGGAGTTAAAGCCGGTGGTAAGTTGTCGCTTGACTCTCGTAAGCTTAAAGTTAGAGCATTTGCCTCTAAACTGCCTGATGAGTTGGTTGTTAACGTAACAAATCTGGTGTTAGGTAAATCAATTCAGGTTGGTGATTTGAGTTTTGAAGAACTTGAATTATTGAACTCTAAAGACGCTGTTGTATGTCGCGTTCAACTTACTCGCGCCGCTAGAGGTGAGGCTGCTGTAGCTGCCGGTGAGGATGAAGAAGAAACAGAAGGAGAAGAAGCAACAACAACTGAAGAATAGTGAATTAGAGATGAAATATTTGATTGCGGGATTGGGCAATATCGGACCCGATTATGAGCAAACCCGCCACAATATTGGATTTATGGTATTGGACGCTTTTGCTAAAGCGTCCAATACTGTTTTTGAGGATAAGCGATATGGATTTGTTGCTAACATGAGGCTAAAAAACAAATCGCTCATACTCCTCAAGCCATCTACATTTATGAATCTTAGCGGAAATGCTATAAGATACTGGATGCAGAAGGAGAAAATAGAGAATAAAAACCTTCTTGTTGTGGTTGACGATCTTGCACTGCCATTTGGCACATTGCGCCTTAAATCTAAAGGTAGTGATGCAGGTCATAACGGACTAAAACATATTCAGGATCTAATTGGCCAGAACTACCCTCGTTTAAGATTTGGTATTGGAAATGAATTCCCTCGAGGCTCTCAAGTCAACTACGTACTAGAAGAGTTTGATAATGATGAGAAATTGCAGTTGGCAGAGCGAATAGAAACAGCCGGAGAAATAATTAAAACCTTCTGTCTCTCAGGAATTAATTTTACAATGAATCAGTTCAATAACAAATAATCATAAATTGAAGATGATGGAAGAGGTTAGAATTGATAAATGGTTGTGGGCTGTACGTATATTTAAAACACGAACAATTGCCTCAGATGCATGTAAAAAGGGGCGTGTATTAATTGATAATGTAGCTGTAAAGCCATCAAGAGACATAAGAGTAGGAGATGTTATCAATGTTAAAAAACCTCCCATAACATTTACGTTCAAGGTGATTGCTTTAGCTGATAAGCGGATGGGAGCTAAGCTGGTTCCGCAGTTTATGGAAAACATCACTCCTCCCGATCAGTATGAGTTGATGGAACTCAACAAACTAAGTGGATATGTTGACCGACAAAGAGGGACGGGGCGACCAACCAAGAAGGAGAGGCGCGACTTGGAGCAGTTTACCGGTACATTTAATTTCGACAATTTTGATTGGGGCGAATAGTCGGGTTGATTAATCAGGCAGAACAGTTGGGTTGATAATTCGGAAATAGTAACCGTTTTTATAAATTTGGGAATTAGTTATTTAGCCGTCTAATTTATAGGGTATACAGCTTTTTATCGTTTTTATTGTAAATAGGAACTACCGATAAGCTATTGGGTGTAAGGCAATAAGCAGCATCTCCTTCTGCGCCGTTATCAACTAATCTCCTATAATGGTCACTCAATTCAACATACTCCATAAAGTTGTTTTTTACTTTCAGCCATAAATCCATACTCATTTTAATTGAGTCGGAGTCTAACTTCACTTCTGCCATATCAACAACTTTTTCTGCAAAAGCACCACCAAATAGAGTGTCTTCTATGCTAATACGGTTATTCCAACCTGCCGCAAGAATCACAATTCTCTCGGCTCTCTCGGCAATGCACCTTTTAACAACTGCATCAATGTTTGTGAAAGTACCTATCAAAAGCTCTCTGCAATCTTTTGCTGCCTCAATAGCCCTTGTTCCATTGGTTGTAGTAAAAACAACCTCCTTGCCCTCCACAATATCACTCCTATAATCGAAAGGAGAATTACCAAAATCAGCGAAATCACACCTCTTTGTTTTACGTTCAGCTCCAACAAGATACCCCTTCTCTTTATACATTTTAGCTTCTTCTGTATCAGCAACAGGTATTATTGCTGCGGCACCATTATTTAACATAGCGCACATTGTAGCCGAGGCTCTAAAAACATCAACAACAATAACAGTGTCTTTTTCAGACTTATAATAGGGGTATAGGGCAGGCGAGGGACATAAATCGAGTATCATCTTTTTTATGCAAATATAACAATAATGTACGATTAATGTAATTCTTGCCACTTCGCATTGTCTTTAGTTGTTTTATCTTTGCACTAATTAATGATATTACTTCGGAAATAGAGCGAGCTTTATTGAAATATGTGAAGTTATTTAGTGTAAAAAATAATATAGCTCCTAAGTAAAAGTAGTTACATAGAAAACTAATGATGTTATATTATAAATAAAAAAGGTGAAGTCATAAATAAAAGGGATTTATAGAAACAGATGAAATTAACGAATTACAAAATAGTACTTGCTTCAAACTCTCCACGAAGAAAAGAATTATTGTCGGGTATTGATGTGGAGTATGAGTTACGTACACTTCCGGATATTGATGAGTCATTTCCCAACAATATGCCTCACGAAGATGTAGCAGAGTATCTGGCATGTAAAAAAGCACAAGCATACCTACCTGATCTAAAAAAGGATGAGTTGCTGCTAACTGCAGATACAATTGTTTTATTGGATGGAACGATACTTGGCAAGCCAAACGATATAAATGAAGCGGCAGAAATGCTACACAAGCTTTCAGGGAAGAAGCATCGAGTAATAACAGGTGTATGTATGCTCACTTCCGGCAAAAAACATCAATTCTCTGATACTGCTTATGTTACCTTCGCCCCTTTGAACGATGAAGAGATTGAGTATTATCTCACTAACTATAGCCCTCTTGACAAAGCAGGTGCGTATGGTGTGCAAGAGTGGATAGGCTATGTGGCAGTTGAAAAAATAGAGGGCTCCTACTTTAATGTTATGGGACTCCCCATTCACAAGATTTATAGTGCATTGAAACTCTTTTGAGATCGGAATAAATAATTTATCTTTGCGTTCTAATATGTGTTCTAATATTGTTCACAGTAGTTGCAGGTTCTAGTTTCATAAATAACATTTTATGCTTACAGTAGAGAAAATAGGCGGCACCTCAATGTCACAGTTTCAGGATGTTATGCAAAACATCATCATTGGCAAGCGCAAAGGCGACGAGCTTTACAACCGCATTTTTGTAGTATCGGCATATAATAATGT
The DNA here is from genome assembly GCA_041859795.1 of Fermentimonas sp. GTDB lineage: Bacteria > Bacteroidota > Bacteroidia > Bacteroidales > Dysgonomonadaceae > Proteiniphilum. The sequence continues at coordinate 387,900 of JBFLFV010000001.1, read as the reverse complement.
AACTAACTGGTTGCTAGAGCATAAAAGCACAGGGGAGCCGGGCATCTACAATAAGTTTTTAAACGGCGAAGATTATAGTAGCGCCTTAGACTCATTTTGTCAGCGGTTACTTCTTATTAATGATGGGTTTGCCGACTACGGTTTAGATCTCAAAGAGGCGCGTGATTTTATACGGTTTCGAGTAGACCAAGCCAAAACATTGCTTTACAGTTTACGAAAAGTATTAGCTTCGGGATATGTCAACAGAGTAGATATCTATTTAGCTGCCAGAGAAATTTTATCATCTATAGGAGAGGCACATTCGGGGTGGAACTCCGTAAACATCTTAAATAACAATGGAGTAAATGCACGCTTTATCGATTTGTGCGGATTTCATGACAACGAAGCATTAACAATCGACGAGCGCATACATAGAGAGTTCGACGGGATAGATTTTAGCAAAGTGTTATGTATCGCTACCGGCTACACAAAAGGTACTGAGGGTATTATGAGGGCTTTCGACCGTGGATATAGCGAAGTCACCTTTAGTAAAATTGCTGTTGATGTTAAAGCAGACGAGGCCGTAATACATAAGGAGTATCACCTATCAAGTGCAGACCCAAAAATTGTAGGAGTAGAAAAAAGCATACCTGTTGGGCATACAAACTATATTGTTGCTGATCAGTTGGCCGACATCGGCATGGAAGCAATTCACCCCAGAGCGGCCAAACCCCTTGAGCTGTCGGGCATTAACATACGCATCAAAAATACATTTCAGCCTGAACATCCCGGCACAATAATATCGCACAACTATATATCGCCCGAACCAAGAGTTGAAATTGTATCCGGCTCACGTAAAGTTATCGCTATTGAAATTCACGACCCAATGATGGTTGGAGAGGTTGGCTATGATGCACGCATAATGGGATATTTCATGAAGTATAATGTCAGCTATATACTAAAATCTACCAATGCCAACTCAATCACAATGGTAGTATGGGATAACGAAAAAAGCAAAGAGCTGATTAAAGTCTTAAAAGAGATATTCTATCAGGTTACAGCCGAGCCAATGGCATTGGTATGTGCTATGGGCACAAATATTGCCATGCCCGGATTCCTCTACAAAGCAACAAAAGCACTTTACGAAAACGAAATTAATATAGAAAGCATTGCACTATCGCTAATGCAAGTAAATATGCAATTTGTAATCAAACGTGAATATTACGAAAATGCTGTAATAGCATTAAATGACGCACTTTGCAAAAGGGATTAATCCTCCTCATCATAAGTTTGAAAAAGGAAATCGTTGTAAGGAAATCGAGTGACATGTATCTCTTTCACCTTCTCGTATATAAGCTCTTTCAGCTCATCGATATTATCTTTCTCAAGAGCTGATATAAAGATTGTATCTTTATTGTTCATTTTGCTTAACCAGCTGTTTTTAAGCTCTTCCAGTGAGTAGTTCTCCCTTAATTTAGGAGTTAAATCATCCTCATCTTTTTCAGTGTGAGTAAAAGCATCAATTTTATTAAAAACTAAAATTGATGGCTTCTCAGTTTTATCAATCTCATAAAGAGTCTTCTCAACCACCTGTATCTGCTCCTCAAAAGCGGGATGTGAAATATCCACAATATGCAGCAGGATATCGGCCTCGCGCACCTCGTCCAGAGTCGATTTAAACGACTCTACAAGGTGAGTGGGCAGTTTACGAATAAAACCTACAGTATCTGTAAGCAGGAACGGCAAATTATGAACTGTAACCTTTCTAACAGTAGTATCAAGAGTAGCAAAAAGCTTATTCTCTGCAAAAACCTCACTCTTACTAAGCAGAGTCATTAAAGTAGATTTACCAACGTTTGTATAACCCACCAAGGCAACACGCACAAGCTTTCCGCGATTCTTACGCTGAACAGTTTTCTGCTTATCAATATCTTTAAGCTGCTTCTTAAGACGAGTAATTTTATCAAGAATAATCCGTCGGTCGGTCTCCAGCTGAGTCTCTCCCGGCCCACGCATAATTGTTCCGCCACCCCCTCGCTGACGCTCAAGGTGAGTCCACATCCGTGTCAGTCGCGGCAATAAATACTCATATTGTGCCAACTCAACCTGCACCTTTGCGTGCGAAGTCTTTGCGCGCATAGCAAAAATATCAAGAATTAAGCTGGTGCGATCCATGATACGCAGCTTTAAAACCTTCTCGATGTTTCTTAACTGTCTTGCCGACAACTCATCATCAAATATAACAACCCCAATCTCATTATCCTCATCCTTTACATACTCTTCAATCTCCTCTAGCTTTCCTTTCCCAACAAATGTTGCGGTATTAGGCATTTCCATTCGTTGCAAATAACGCTTCTCGGGAATCAGCCCTGCCGTATCAGTCAAAAAGGCCAGCTCGTCAAGATACTCATTAACCTTCTCTTCGTTCTGATCTTGCGTGATTAATCCCACCAAAACCGCCTTCTCATTCTTTATCTCTTGTGTAATAAAATCTTTCATACAATGATATTTAAAACCAAAAACCAAACCCGGCCATCAAAACCAGCTGAGAATAATCTCTAATCATTTGATACTTCATATCAATATTAGCTCTCACTCTGTAGCTAATATCATGCTGAAACCCTAAGCCTAAATTTAAGCCCAAACGATTCTTCCTCACTTGGTCAGGAGCTTCATTAAACGTCCAATGTGAATAATGTAATCCCGCAATTGGGTAAAGCGATGCTGTAATCGAAACAGGTAAAATGTAGTGAGCATCGGCATCCACCATCCACATCCTCTCATTTTTTCTCTCTATAAAATAGGTATAAGAGGGAACAAAACGTAAATTATTAGTTCTGTAATAATGAATATGTGCACCAAGACCCAAGCTATTTATTTCTGCACCATATCCTGTGTGCACTCCAAACCCAACTGTCCCTTCAAACTGAGCAAAAAGTTTTGGGCTTGCAAATAATAAAATAAAAGATATAACAAGTAAGGTTTTCTTCATATTGTTCATAATTATTAAGCAAAGTTACTTAAATGAGTCGGAAAAACATCAAAGAAATTCAATACTTTCTTTTTTAGACAAACAGTGGCGATTGCTTTGTCTAATGAGCTTATAACAACAATCAACCTCAACTATATAATCATTCCGCTCCCAAGGCATAAATTGCTCTCTGTATCGTAAATCACCCCAAACTGACCGGCCGCAATACCCTGAACAGGCTCAGCCGATTGGACACTGTACATGCCACCGTTTTTGGTTATTTTTCCTTTCGCAAACTCAGGAGTATGTCTGATTTTAAATGTAATATCCTTTTCACCCTCAAAATCACCCCACATATCCTCAGTTATAAACTCAAACCCCTTAAGATTAATATTATTACCATATTGATGTTTAGTATCGTAGCCTTTAGAAACATAGATGATATTCCGATCCACATCTTTTTTGATTACGAACCATGGTCCACCACTAAGTCCCAACCCCTTACGCTGTCCAATAGTGTGAAACCAATAACCCTGATGCTTACCTTTAATATTTCCTGTTTCAAGCTCAACAATAAGCCCCTCTTTACGTCCCAAGTATCTTTCTATAAACTCGTTATAGTTAACCTTGCCAAGAAAACATATTCCCTGACTATCTTTTCTTTTGGCCGAAGGTAAACTTTGGGTTGATGCAATCTCACGTACTTCCGACTTCAACAGATTTCCTATCGGGAACATCAACTTTGACACCTGCATGTAACTAATCTGCCCAAGAAAATATGTCTGATCTTTTATATGATCTTTAGCTGTAGACAACCATGTCAGGCCATCTTTCTCAGTTGTAGTGGCATAATGACCGGTTGCAATTTTATCAAAATTATGTCCCCACTTCTGTTCAAAAACGCCAAACTTAATCAACTTATTACACATCATATCCGGGTTTGGAGTCAGCCCTCGCTTTACCGAGTCGATAGTATATTTTACAACACTATCCCAATACTCCTCGTGCAAAGATACCACCTCCAGCTTGCAACCATACTTCTTTGCAATATAAGTAACAATCTCAATATCTTCTTCCGAAGGACAATCAATATACCCATCTTTGTCCTCCATCCCAATTTTTATATAAAATATGGTAGGTTCGTACCCCATTTCCTTTAGTCTGTGAACAATAACCGAGCTATCCACTCCTCCGGAAACTAATGCCGCTATTTTCATATTTACTTTCTTTCCTTTATTTTTGAGGTGCAAAGTTAATCAATTGTATTGAAACTGTGAAAATTGAGCATCAATGTAAATCTCAAAACAGATCCAATTAAATTAGAGTTTATTTGATGTCAAATCAGTTCATTCAAAAAAAATAATACTATCTTTACATTTTCGGAGTAGTCCGTACATTGCAAACTGCTGCCGAGATTATGCAGATTATAATTACTTGAAACTGAATCTGCAATTGCCCCGATGCGAACCGGGATACTCAAGAGAATTGAAAAATAATATATATAAATGACTTACAGATGGAATTATTCAAGCCTAACAGACGACCAAAAAAATAAAAGAGATGAATTAGCGAAAGAATTAAATATTAACCCCGTACTTGCCGAACTGCTCATTAATAAAGGAATAGAGTCAAAGGATGAGGCAATGAAATATCTATATCCAAGCATAGAGGATCTGCATGATCCTTTCTTGCTCCCCGATATGGATAAAGCAATCCGACGCATAGAAAAGGCTCTGGGCGAAAAGGAGAGAATCATGATTTATGGGGATTATGATGTTGACGGCACAACAGCCGTGGCATTGGTATACAAATTCTTTCGCGGGATAACTAATAACATTGATTATTATATCCCTGACCGGTACGATGAAGGGTATGGCATTTCTTTTCAAGGAATTGATTATGCCGTTGAAACAGGTGTAAAACTCATTATCTCTCTAGATTGTGGCATTAAAGCCATTACAAAAGTACAATATGCTAAAGAGAAAGGCATTGACTTTATTATTGGAGACCACCATGTGCCCGATGCAGAGCTGCCTGATGCAATAGCAGTGGTAGATGCAAAACGAAGCGACTCCATTTATCCATACGATGAATTGTCGGGATGCGGAGTTGGTTTTAAGATTGTACAAGCCTTCTCGTTAAGAAATGGTTATCCATTCTCCGATATTGAACCTCTTTTAGATCTTGTAGCGGTGAGCATAGCTTCGGATATAGTTCCCTTAACGGGCGAGAACAGAGTGATGACCCACTATGGATTGAAACAGCTAAACTCTAATCCAAGCTTCGGCTTAAGAGGCATAATAGAAACATGTGGCTTAACACGTAAAAGCATAAACGTAAACGACATAGTATTCAAAATTGGTCCCCGTATCAACGCGTCGGGAAGGATGATGAATGGAAAAGAGGCTGTCGATTTGATGTTGGCAACCGATATGACCTTGGCTCGCGAGAAGAGTAAAAACATCGACAAGTATAATGTTGATAGGCGAGAGCTTGATAAGAAAATCACAGAAGAGGCAATTGATTATATAGAGAACAACCTCGACATAGAAAATCATACAAGCATTGTACTATACAACGAAAACTGGCATAAAGGCATAGTTGGAATAGTAGCCTCACGATTAAGCGAAAAATATTACCGCCCTGCAGTTGTACTCACCAAATCAAGTGGTATGATATCAGGTTCAGCGCGGTCAGTACCCGGTTTTGATGTCTACAAAGCAATCGAGTCTTGTCGTGACATTTTAGAAAACTTTGGGGGGCACACCTATGCGGCCGGACTAACACTCAGAGAGGAAAACCTCCAAGAGTTTAAAGAGCGCTTTTACTCCCTCTCCTTTGATGGTATGAAGCCAAAAATGATGTCACCTCAAATCAATATTAACTCAGAAATCAGCTTCTCACAAATATCTAAAGAAATAACAGAAGGGCTAGAGCTTTTTAACCCATTCGGACCGGAGAATGAGATTCCAATATTTCTAACAAAAAATGTCACTGACACCGGCAACAGTAAACTTGTTGGTAAAACCGGCAAGCATATTAGACTTGAAATAAAAGATAAATCATCACCTGTTCTAATGCAGGGAATTGCATTCTCTCAGCGCAATCATTTTGAACGAATAAAAGATGGAGTGCCTTTTGATATTTGTTACACAATTGAGGAGAACAGGCATGGTAGTAGATCATTTACACAATTGATGGTTAAGGACATAAAGTTTTAAAACATTCAGGATTGTAGCAGCTTATGCAATCGGAATTATTTCACGAAATACTTCAAAAATATTGGGGATACACTTCCTTTCGTTATCTCCAAGAGGAGATTATACAATCGGTATGGGAAAGAAAAGACACCCTTGGCTTGATGCCCACCGGTGGAGGCAAATCACTAACATTTCAGGTACCTGTAATGGGCATGGAGGGCATCTGTCTGGTTGTCACCCCTCTCATTGCCCTAATGAAAGACCAGGTAGACAATCTTCACAAACTGGGCATAAAAGCTGCTGCAGTCTATTCAGGCATGTCTCGCAACGAGATTATAACAACACTCGACAACTGTATATTTGGCGACTTCAAATTTTTGTATGTGTCGCCTGAGCGACTCTCTTCTGATATTTTTATAGCAAAGCTGCATGCAATGAATGTGTGCCTTTTAGTTGTAGATGAATCTCACTGCATATCGCAATGGGGATATGACTTCAGACCATCATATCTTAAGATTGCAGAAATTAGAAGAGTACTCGAAGGCGTACCGGTGCTTGCTCTCACGGCAACAGCTACTACCGATGTTGTTGAAGACATACAAGAGAAGCTTTTTTTTAAAGAACGAAATGTATTTCGCACCAGCTTTGAGCGTGAAAACATATCATACGTAATTCGTTACTCTGACAATAAAATAAACGAGCTGATAAAAATACTGCAATCAGTACCCGGCTCAAGCATAGTATACGTCAGAAGCAGGCGAAACACAAAAGAGATAGCAACTGCACTGCAAAAGGTTGGATTATCGGCCAACTATTTTCATGCAGGCCTCTCTTATGAAGATAAGGTATATAGGCAAAATGCTTGGAAATCTGATGAATGCCGAGTAATAGTATCTACAAACGCATTTGGCATGGGTATCGATAAGCCCGATGTGCGCACAGTGGTGCATATGGATCTGCCAAACTCACCCGAAGAATACTTCCAGGAAGCCGGTCGCGCCGGTCGCGATGGCAAAACCTCCTATTCTGTAGTTCTATACACAAAATCCGACAGCACCAAACTTAAAAAAAGGCTATCAGACTCATTCCCCAAAAGAGAGCTTATTCTCCGTGTATATGAGGCGCTTGGCAACTATCTTCAGGTGGCGGTAGGCTCAGGATTTGGAGTGGCGTTCGACTTTGACTTGTTCGACTTTAGCCTTCACTTCAAGCTTCCTTCACTTCAAACACACCACGCACTCAAGATATTAGAATTGGCAGGCTACATAGAATATACCGACGAGATTGATGCACGCTCCAGAATACGTTTTCTGATATATCGCGACGAGATGTATTCATTACATCTGGATAATGACATGAATGAATTACTCCACATAATCTTAAGAAATTATACAGGAGTCTTCTCAGATGATGTTTATATAGACGAGTCGATGTTAGCAAAGCACATGGGTAAAAGCAGGCAGGAGATATACGAGATGCTCAACACGCTCTCCAAATTGCGTTATATAAGCTACATACCGGCAAAGAAAACACCATTCATAATCTACACAACCTCAAGAGAAGACAAGCAGTTTATCACTATACCCCGCTCGGTATATGGAGATAGGAAACAGCGATTCGAGAAGCGAGTCTTTTCTATGATAGATTATGCCGAGAATAGTGATGTTTGCCGTAGCAGGATATTGTTAACATACTTTAGTGAGCAGGACGCCAAAGATTGCGGACGGTGCGACATCTGCCTTAAAAAGAATGAGATCGGACTATCCAAATATGAGTATAAGCAGATAGAGGAGAGGCTTGCACGGTTGTTTAAAGTAAAAGAGTCTTATCGTTTGGTGGATTTGGTTGATAGTGCCGGGAGCATCGGGAATATCGAGAGCGCCGGGAGTAACAAGAATACCCTGAGCGATAATAACGAGAGCAACGAGAACGTCGGGAGCGACGACAAAATACTTAAAGTAATTAGATTTAAGATAGATAAAGGAGAACTTGTGCTAGACGAAGATCTGGTTAGGCCTTCAACAAAGTATTAATCCTCTTTCCTGTCAACTTCTGTATATCTTTAACCATCATCCGTTCATAAGGAGCGTAAAATGAAAGTGCAGTACCGTTCTTTCCCGCTCTACCTCAGAGTAATATTCTATTTGACCGAGAATTCAACCTCGTTAGAATCATCCGCTGAACTCTGCGCAATCCACAATTTGAAAACACCCGGCTCAGTTTTTTTTACCATATCAATACCATAAAATGCAAGATCTTCTGAGGCCAACTTAAATGTAACATCTTTGCTTTCGCCGGCCTTAAGAGGCACAACCTCAAAACCCTTCAGCTCTTTTACAGGGCGAGTTGTACTACCCACCAGGTCGCGTACATATAACTGAACCACCAAATTACCATCCCTGCTACCACTATTTTGCACATTAGCCGTAACAATAATACTATCGTTCATGGCGTACATACTAGTTTTATCAAGTTTGACATTACTAATTTGATATGTAGTATAGCTCAGCCCATAACCAAATGGATATAAGGGAGTAATGGATACATCAAGATAATTTGATTTGTAATCGACACTCTCATCTGCAGGATCAACGGGGCGACCCGTATTTTTCTGATTATAATAAATAGGAACTTGTCCTACATTCCTTGGAAAAGAGATAACCAAACGTCCCGAAGGATTATAATCACCTGCAATCACATCAGCAATGCCATGTCCGCCTTGTGTGCCCGGGAACCATGCCTGTAGAATTGCATCCATATTCTCATCCTCCCAAGACAAATCTAACGGTCGGCCACTCAATGAAATTAAAACAATAGGCTTACCTGTCTCTCTCAATGCTTTAAGTAGCTCACGCTGAGGTTTAGGCAAACGAATATCAGTTCTAACGGCTGCTTCTCCCGACCAATGGAAGCTCTCGCCCATTGCAGTTATAATAATATCGGCACTGTCTGCCACACTCACCGCCTCCTTAATCTGCTCGGCCGATGTTTCTGAGAGCTTGCTGCCCTCTGCATAGATAAGATTCACCGAAGAACCTTTATATTTATCGCTCAACCCCTTAAATATTGGAACACTCCTGTTTCTGTCGCCCAAACCTGCCCACTCACCATTAAGATTAATAGAATCGTTCATCAACGGCCCTATCAACGCAACAGTTTTCCCGCTCTCTTTTGTAATTGGAAGTGTATTATCATCATTCTTCAACAACACAACAGAAGAAGCAACAGCTCTGCGAGCAGTCTCCATAAACTCGGGAGTCATAGTATTTTGCAAAGCTCTCTCCTCGTTCAGATAACGATATGGATCATCAAAAAGTCCAAGAAGGAACTTCATTTCAAGAATACGTCTAGCAGCTAAATCCACATCTTCTTCCGAAACAACACCCTCGCTCACCAATTGCTTCAGATATTTTATATAAGTTGCACCAGTCATATCCATATCCACACCCGCCTTCAGGGCCAATTGAGCAGCATGCTTCTCATCCACAGCCACACCATGAGGAACCAGCTCATTAATACTAGTATAATCTGTAACCACAAAACCTTTAAAACCCCAATAATCACGCAACAACTCAGTAAGCAACCATCTGTCGGCCGTTGCAGGCACCCCATTAATCTCATTAAAGGAGGTCATCAATGTACCCACACCGGCGTCAACAGTTGCCCGATATGGAGGAAGATACACATTTCTTAAAGTATGCTCCGATAACTCGGCCGTATTATAATCCCTCCCTGCTTCGGCAGCACCATACGCAGCCATATGTTTACCTGTTGCAAGAAGAGTATTTAAATCGCCCAATCTGCTGCCATCCGCACTGCCTTGAAAACCAATGACCCTTGCTTCAGCAACCCTGCTCCCTAGGTATGGATCCTCGCCTGCACCTTCCATAACACGCCCCCAGCGGGCATCTCTGCCAATATCAACCATAGGAGCAAACGTCCAATTTATCCCATCAGAAGAGGCCTCAATTGCTGCAATCTCGGCTGTCCTTCTCATTATTTCAAGATCCCATGAACAAGCTTCGGCAAGTGGCATCGGGAAAATAGTTTTATACCCATGAATCACATCCTGACCAAAAAGAATTGGAATCCCCAATCGGGTAGAATCCACCGCATACTTCTGAAACCCGCGTATACCCTTCACCGAGGTAGCATTAAAAATACTACCAATTAAACCTCTATCCAGATAAGGCTTAAAGTCATTACTCATAATTGGACCTGTAACAGACCAATTGGCAGAAAATTGAGTCATCTGACCAATTTTCTCTTCAAGCGTCATAAGTTGTAATAACGAATCCACCCTAGCCATCACCCCGGCATCGCCGCTGTAACTTTGCCAAGTGGGACCAACCATATCAATATTGGCAGGCGTCATACTCACGCTACTGTTGCTCGTGCCGCAACCGGTTGAAATTATCAAAGTGATTGAGGCAATTATATATATGATACTTCTCATAGTTTCTTTTTTATGTCGATGTTATATATTGATATTAATAGTCGCGAAACTTCTCTTAAACTATGTCTTGTGTAGATATTGATCTTGATGTTTTTATGTCGATGTTAATAATTGTAGGTAAACCCCAGCTTGTCAAGCCCCTCCCTAATCTCCGGAGCATTCATGAAAAGGTTCCACAACAAACCTGTCCTGTAATTTTCTATCATTGGCGCTATGGTAAGCTGATCAATTGCTAAATATCGCATTGGATACCAATTATAATGAACACTAAAAGCATCATAAAAACCATACTCCCCCCATAAACTATCGCCCAAATTATAATAATAATTATATAGAGCCATCATCGACTCTTCGGGAGTATACGGGAAACTCGAAAGAGCAGCAGTTGGAGTAATAACACCTCGGTCGTTACTTGGCATGTGAGCCGTGTACCCATCAACGGTATAACTTGCCGTAAGCCCCCAACTACTTTCGCTATACCCTTCATACCCGCCGGGATTGTCTACACAATAAGAATAATTTATAAGAGCATGATTACGATTAAGCTCCCAATAATTGGCATATTTATCACTTAAACCCTTCGGACTAAGTCCGATATACGAATAGTGCGCCCAAAACAATGGACCCCCAAACTTCTCTGCACCGTTATGTTTCAGCACAAGTGGATAGCCATAAGTCACTTTATCGCTAACTATCGAACCACCTCTAGCCCAGCCGTTATGATATGCCGATGCAGGAATAGGGTAGGTAGGCGATGAGGCAGCCAATATATAAGTGATAAGACACTCGTTATACCCTTCAAGAGGAAAATTCATCTCCCATCCATAATCGGGACTCCAATGCCAATAAAGCACATCTTGATCGTTCAAATACCAGTCCCATTCCATCTCTCTCCACAACATATCAATCTTCTGTGCCAGCAACATTTCATACTCGCTACCATCCTTAAAATACTCACGTGCAATAAGTAGACCCTGCACCAGAAACGCACTCTCCACAAGATCTCCACCATTATCTTTCATGCCAAACGGTTTAGTCTTACCTGTTGGACCATAAATCCAGTGCGACCAAACACCATGGTATCTATCTGCTTTAGCCAAATAATCTGAAATCTGATGAAGCCTCTCAACACCCTCCTTACGCGGTATAAAGCCACGTTCAATACCTACAATCAATCCTGCAATACCAAACCCGCTGCCTCCGGTTGTAATCACATCGGCGTCATCTTGAGGATAAATACCATCTACATGCATACGCTCAGGAGCCAGTCCGGATGTAGGTTCTGCGCCATCCCACATATAGTTTATATGAGTCTTTTGAATAAAATCGAGAAACTCTCCATCTGAAGCAAAGTTTGTTGAGCGGCTCTCAGATGCCTCTGAAGTATGTTTACTTTTCGAGCTGTTGTAGCAAGAGCTTAGTATGATGCAACATGCTGCAATGGTTGCAAGTTGAGTTATATTATTTATCATAATCTAAAATCTTTAACTTTAACATTAACTTAAAACCTTAGTTTAAAGCCTGCATTATGAGGCTTTTAGCCCTAAATTTTTAGCCTTAACTTTAATTTTAACCCTAGCTTTAACCTTAACCTTAACTTAAATCCTAATTACTGAATTTGAAATCCCAGTTTAATTAAGCCTTGTTCAATTTCCGGAATATCCATAAAAAGATTCCACAACAAACCTGTTCTATAATTCTCAATCATTACAATTATTGGACCCTGATTAATAGCAAGATATTGATCAGCAAACCAGCCATTGGTTAAGTTAAATGAATCAATGAAACCATAATCCGACCATATAATGTGCCCTATCTTATAATAAAAGAAATGCAATGCTCTCATCGACTCTTCTGGTGTATAAGGCATAGATGAAAGTGCGGCTGTGGGTGCTATTACCCCTCTGTCGTTTGTTGGAGAATGAGCGCTGTAGCCTTCACTGCCATCGCATGCGGTTAATCCCCAGCTGTTTTCGTTATATCCTGTATAATGTTTTGGGTTATCAACACAATAACTATAGTTTATTAATGTGTGATTCCTATTTTGCTCCCAATAATTGGCATACTGATCTTGCAGTCTGCCGGGGTCTAAACCAAGAAACGAATAATGAGCAAAAAACAGTGGACCACCCATAATCGGTCCCAAAGGCAATTTATGTCCGTAGTATGTAGCGTTATTAACCATCTCACCGTTTCGCGCCCACCCCTGATCATAAACCTCTTTGCTGATAGAGTAGGTAGGCGATGATGCAGCCAACACATAAGTAATTAAACTCTCGTTCCATCCCGAAACCTTTAAATTCATCTGCCATCCGTAAATTGAGCTCCAGTGCCAATACAACACATTTTCGTCATCTTTTATAAACCAGCTCCATTCAACCTCTTCCCACAGCCTGGTAATATCATCTCTTAATTTAATTTCCTCCGCAGAAGAATTATTAAAATATTGCCTCGCAGCCAATAACCCTTGAAATAAAAGAGATGTCTCCACTAAATCCGCACCATTATCATACATGCTAAACGGAACTGTTTCACCTGTTTCGCCATTTATCCAATGAGCAAATGCACCATGATACCTTGTGGCATTTGTACTAAGAAAAGTTACAATTGATTGTATATGATTCAAGCCATCTGTATGAGAAATAAATCCCCTCTCAACTGCAACGATCACAGACATAACCCCAAAACCTGTACCACCTGTTGTTACAGTATTGCCCGACGTTGTGCGCTCTCTAACCATTTTACTCACCGGATGTGCAAAATCGTAGAAGTACTTAAATGTTTGTTGTTGAACCAAGGTAAGCAGCTCATCGTCAGGTATTCGAGGAAACTTATCACTTAGGTCCATTCCGGTGTCAACCGTATAAACCTTTCCGGTTGCAATCTTAGCTCCCGATATTGCATACAAACCTTGTAATATTTCAAGCTGATAAGTATTGGAAGGTGCTAATGGAACTGCTGATTTTATCAATACCAAGTTGTTGTTAGTGCTAAACAGCAGCTCTACCTGCTCTCCCGACCACCTTTTTAAAATAATATTTTGTTTAAGTAACTCAGGGTTTACCGGCTCACTAAATTGTAATTCAACTTCAAATTCAGGTTTTACATCAGTAAATAGATCTAAATTTATTTTGTCATCAATCTTAATACTTACCAAGTAAAATGTTTCAGGCCGGGGCTCCTCTTTGTCTTTACTGCAGCTCCAAAGTAGTCCGGAACATATAAGGCAAAACAGTATGTTTACGAAACTCTTCACAATTGTATAACTATTGTATAATAAGTTTGATGTCAATAATTTATAGAGAATTAAAGTGCCGCAATTCTTGCAATCTCGGATGCCGGCAAAGCTTTATTATAAAACTTAACCTCATCAAATAAGCTTTGGTCAGACAAGTGCCCCCACTCATTAAACCTCGGTACACCGGACCCAATTGAAATTAAATCGCAACCATTCCAGCTAACACCGGTAAAATTGGCTGTTGAAACCACCGCACCATCCATATAAAATGTAGCTTTGTCGGCCTCCAACACTAAAGCAATAAAAATCCAATCGGTTGACAATGGGTCGATGTCAGCATTTGCTCCGCCATCAAGCCAAATATCCGACTGTCCGTTTCCAATATTTGCCTTCACCCTTTGAAACGGAATAGGCGGTGGAGCAGCCTCTCTGAAAATCCTTATTCCCGATGTCCTATTGTTCTGTGCATTTGCCGGTTGTCCGGCATGTGGCGGACTAATTACAAGCAAGCCGGCTCTATCGGGTGTGCCATTTAACTTATACCAAAAAGTAAAAGTCATTTCAGTCGAAAGAGGAGCTGCTAGATTTGCAGCATCAAAAGTCAGATAACTATTTGCTGCACCTGCATAGGCTCTTTGGCTTTTCCCTTCAACAAAAGTTGGACTACCCACAATCCTTGCATCCAAAAGAGTTTGAAAGTCTTCCACATCTTCATCAAATGACAAATAAAACATCTGTCCGTCTGCTCCAATGGGTGGTGGGGTAGGTTGTTCGGGAAAATCAAAAGGCAGATCCTGATCCAAATCCTGGAAGCAGGAAGTTAGGAGCAGACTCGTCATTGTTATATAGATAAATCTTATATTCTTCATTCTTATATTTATTTTTTATGGTAATCATCAGTTATAATCTCACTCAATAATTTGGATTTTGCACAAGTACACCATTTGATTTATCCACTTCATTTTGAGGAAGAGGAAGCAACTCATGCCTATCTTGATAACCTGTTTTGCCCACTGCATGAAGTACATCTCTTGCAATACCCCAGCGCACCAGATCGTAAAAACGGTCAAACTCCATACCCAGCTCCACTCTTCTTTCGTGACGTATAGCATCACGCAACTCACTTTGGTTGGTAGTAGTAACTTCAGGCAGAACAGCATTATTGCCTCCGCGAGCACGCGCCCTAACCATCTCAAGATAATTAAGCGCATCGGCAGTTCTTCCCAACTCATTTGCCGATTCGGCAGCCATCAGCACAACATCTGCATGTCTAATAATTCTGATATTAAACCAATGTCCGGTTCTACTATAAGTTGCACGCAAAGATGGGTTTGTATATGCTTTCTTGTTATAATACAGATTAATCACATCACCGTTCGAAATAGGCTTTTCGCCATATGGCTCATTAGGAGGTATTGAGGCCGGATCCCCACCGGTTTTAATAAAATACAAAAGAGTCTCATCTTTTCTGGGATCCCCCGGTTCAAAAGCATTAGCCATATGTTCGGTTGGAGTATGCCAACCCCATCCTAAATCCCATTCGCCTGCACCACGCACACCTTGCACCTGAGCAAACTGGCTGCCAATTTCATTATCACTTGGTTGAGATGCAGTTGCAGTTGCTTGAAGTTCGAATACCGACTCGCTGCTATTTTCGCCCGTTTCGCGAAATATCTGATTAAATGGCGTATTTAGATTGTAAATCCCTGATTGAATAACCTCCACTGCAGCAGCATTCATATTGCTCCAGTCGTTTCTCATCATATAAGTACGAGCATGCAATGAGCGGACTGCTCCCCATGTTGCCCTGCCAACGTAAATAGAAGACCACTCCCTTGGCAAGTTTTGAGCAGCAATTTCAAGATCTGCGTCAATAAGAGCATAAATCTCTGACGCGGGCGACTTTGGAATATTTGCCTCCTCCGCATTCTCTATACTAAAATCGATCTTCGGAACTTCCCCAAAAGCACGCACTAGATTAAAAAAAGCGAAAGCACGGAAAAAATGCGCTTCCGACTTATTAACCAAATTCCCCTCCGAAAGCTCCTCACCTTCCGCTTCCAGCACCTCAATATCATCCAAAATCTTATTAGCAAGATTTATAATTTCATAATTTGCTGTCCAGTAATTAGCAATAAGTCCGTTCGTTGCAATATATGCAAAATCGTCATACATCGCTCCATCTGCCGCACCATCAGATGCGGTACTCCCTTTCTCGGCATCTTCTGATCTGAAATTATGAATTGCCAGAGCTGTAGTGCCCGAGGTGATATGAAAACCTCTAGCTCTGGCATAGAGGGTAAATACGTCCGACTGGAATGATCCTCCGCTGCCATCTCCTTCCACCCATTCTCCTTGAGGTCTTTGGTCGAGTAAATCCGTGCAACCACCAAGCGACAACATAGCTGCAGCGATTATTAAACCTATATATAATATCTTATTTTTCATTGTCTTTTTATTTAAAAAGTTAGATTAACTCCAAATGAATAAATCATTGGCATTGGGTAAGTACCTCCATCAATTCCAAAAGCAAGAGCAGAACCCCCAATCTCGGGTGTATATCCGGTATTGCGAGTCCATGTTTTCAAATTCTGTACGTTTGCATAAATCCTCAAAGAAGTTAGATACACTCTTTTAAGAGCGTCATCATCAACCGTATAACCCAGCTGAACATTTCTAATTCTGAAAAAGCTCCCATCCTCAATAAAATAATTGGAATTAATAAGATTAATCGACCTTGATGGATTCAAAATAGGCTCCCAGTTAGAAGTACCCTCACCATTCCACCTATCCATTCTACCTTCCAGATAATTCAACTGAGCAAAGGTTGGATCATCCCATGTTCTATAAATCTCATTACCATAAACCCCCATCATATCAACCCCCAGGTCGAAGTTTTTAAAATTCAAACTCACATTAAAACCGTAAGTCAAGTCGGGTGTCGGATTACCAATCATAGTTCTATCGTCTTGAGTAATTTCGCCATCTCCGTTTACATCTGCAAACTTCAAATCGCCCGGAGCAACGCCACCCACGCTATTTGGTAAGTAGGTCTTTACATCTTCTCTATTTTGATAAACACCTGCCACCTTATAACCAAAAAAGTGTCCAACAGGATACCCCTCCATAGTTCTTGAAATTCCCCCTGCTGCAAAAATTGCATCTTCGGCACCCCTGCCAAGCGACAAAACCTCATTATTTATAGTAGTCAGATTAGCCGAAAGAGAGTAACTTAAACCATCACTCCCAACTTTGTCGCTCCAGGTGGCTGACACTTCAAACCCATGATTCTTAATCTCGCCCAAATTCTCTAGAGCATTCCGTGCACCGGAAAAGCCGGAAAGCAAAACAATAATATCCTTAGTAATCTTGCTATAATAAACAGGCTCCAGTCGAAGTCTATTATTAAGAAGATTAACCTCAAATCCCGCCTCCCATGCGTATGTTTTCTCCCACGAGAGGTTTTGAGGCAGATAGTTAATAGAATATCCGGTTATGATATTATCACCAAAAACGGCACTGCCCGAGCTTTGTAAGCGCGGATAGGTTGGATAATTAAATCCGCCTGTATTCTGACTTCCCAATACACCCCACGACCCTTTAATCTTCAGGTAATTAATCACCTCCTGCTCATTCATAAAATCTTCTTCAGTAACAACCCATCCGGCACCAAAAGAGTAGAAGTTATCCCATGTATTGCCAACAGAGCGGAACACCGAAGCGCCATCCCTACGATAAGAGGCATTCAACAAATACTTATTCTCGAAATTATATAAAGCTCGCAGCAAATAAGACATCGTAAACCTTTTAAATTGGCTACTGCTATTGCTTGTCGACTTTTCAGAAATTGCTGATATCCACCACTTATCAATATCATTGCCGGGAATAGAAAAAATAATATCTTCAATATTCTGACTGCGAGAAGCTCCCAACGAAGAAAACTCCGTGAAGTTAGTAGTCAAACCGGCTGTGGCCGATATACTATGACTACCAAAACTATTATTGTAACTAAGAATATAATCCCCCTGAGCAACAATGCGGGTAGACTTTGATTGTGAAATAGATTCATTTGTGGTTAAATCTTCTGCTCCTCCAACATCAGGGTTAAAAACAGTAATAATAGGACTAAATGCCCTGCTCTCCTCAACACCATAGTCGAGTGACAGCGTTGTCTTAAAGCTGAAATTATTAAAAAAATCGAGTTCCCCATAAATATTACCAGCCGCTCTATGATTTATGCCGATGTTATGATTAGCTCTTAGTTCAGCATCAACCAGTGGATTCCATACCTGCGCCCTCTGGAAGTCGGGCAACGTATGCAATAAAGTACCACTTTCATCATAGACCGGCCCAATTGGTGCCGCTCTAATTGCCCCGCTCACCCCTTTAGCGTCGGTTGGCTTTGTGCGTGAAGCATTAACCTGATATCCAAATCTAAGAACATCACTAACGTTATAATCGCTGCTCAAATTAAGAGTTAATCTCGAATATTTTTCATGAATAATACTGCCCTCTTCAGATGTATAACCAACACCCAGATAAAACCTACTCTTCTCACTTGAGCCTGTAATACTGATATTATTGTTAGTCATAACACCCTTTTGGAAAATAACATCCTGCCAGTCGGTATCAGCGCCCCAATCTGAATAATTAAAACTGACCAAACCTTGGTTTATACGCTGCTCATCATACAGCTCCCTAAACTGTGCTGCGTTTGTCATATCCATGCGCTGAATAACCTCTTTGAAGCCAATAGAACTATTAAAATTAACAACAGTTTGCCCCATTCTTGCACGCTTAGTATTCACAATAATAACACCATTAGCCCCTCTAACACCAAAAATAGCCAGAGAAGAGGGATCCTTAAGAATTTCCATCGATTCAATATCAGCAGGATTCAGATAATTGATATTATCCGAAAATAGACCATCCACAACATACAGAGGAGAATAGCCATTGATAGAGTTTGTACCTCTAATCCTAACTTCAGGATCCTGTCCAGCTCTACCCGTGTTCACCACTTGCACACCCGCAACCTTACCTTGAATTGAAGCCAAAAGATTTGAAGAGGGACGATTAGCAATCTCATCCGCATCAATACTAGCAATAGAGCCTGTCAGGTCGCGTTTACGTGCAGTGCCATAACCAATAACAACAACTTCTTCAAGCGCATGTACATCCTCGCTAAGAATCACATTTATAGTGGTTCGGCCGTTCACCGGCTCTTCAACGGTTGTCTTTCCAATATAACTGAAAATTAACGTACCGTTTGCAGGAACATTGTTCAGTGTATAATTTCCATCTATATCGGTAACAGTTCCGTTGCTAGTCCCTTTCACTAACACGGTGACTCCTATTCCGGATTCTCCGGTTATTGCTTCTGTAACATTACCGCTAACTGTCAACTGCTCTTGGGCAGACAACAAAAAGGACAACAACAGAAAGCATGAAATAATAGTAGCTTTAATTTCCATGGAATATTATTTTTTTATTAATGTTTAAAAACAGTTTATTAAACAAAATAAACATTCTAAAGCTCATTTTAGAAATTTAGCACCCCTCTAAAAATACGTTATGTTTTCTAACATGTTTTCAGAGTATACTTATTTGATACACTTACGCTAGGTAATATGTAGATAACCAGCTGTATACAGATGCTAATAAGTGTAAAGGGGGAGTAGGGGTTTATTTGAAATTAATAAAAAATTCTATAAGATTGTCATGTTCATCCAGCTCCAATTTCTTGCGAATCCTGTATCTTGCCGACTCAACCCCTCTAACTGAAATGTTCAATAAACCGGCAATCTCTTTGGTAGAGTAATTTA
Source organism: Fermentimonas sp. (assembly GCA_041859795.1). GTDB lineage: Bacteria > Bacteroidota > Bacteroidia > Bacteroidales > Dysgonomonadaceae > Proteiniphilum. Next base: position 368,231 of record JBFLFV010000001.1, on the reverse strand, counting down.
ATCGCAAAAGAGCACACAACTTCAGATCAATAGGGGTAAGTGACGGATATGCCTGTTTAAGATTTCTAAAGAAATTTTCATGAATGAGGTCAAAATTCTCCTGAAAAACGGTCCAAACATCATCTTCAGAAATATCACTTTCAATCATATTTTGAAGTACAACACTCTCCGATCTATTTATTTTACCTTGAAGAGTAGACTGCTGAATATGCTCCTTCAGCCTCTTCAAAAACTCCGTATGATTAATAATCAACATAGTTGCACTCGCCAACTCCTTGCCCTTATAAGTAAGATCAGCCTCCAGCTTTTCGGCCCTGAGTTTTATAATCTGCTTGTCTTTCTGCTCAATCTCAATAAGACGCCTACTCTCCTGCTTAGCAAAAAATTCACTTTTTTTGCGAATAATCTTCTTTATATGATTTATTGATACAATACCAACAATAAATAAAAGAAGAGAAATATATGACAGATATGCATACCAAGTTTTATACCAAGGGTTTTTCACCTCAAATGAATATTGGATAGACGACACAACACTCTCCGAACTGTCAAATACCCTTGCATATAAAACATAACTGCCTGCAGGAAGATTATTATAAGAAACCGTAAGAAACGGATCAGCATTAATCCACCTATTGTCATAATCCTCAAGAAAAGTCTCAACTCTAAACTTCGATTTTGAAAACTCGGGATAAGAAAAATGAAAATCGATATTATTAAACTCAAACTCCAGCACACCTTTCAGGTTAGGATTCAGTAGCTTATACTCCTCATCATCTCTGCTATAATAGCGTATAGATGAAAACTGCAAATAAGTTGGAACAACCTCAGCAACCTCCTTACTCCTTAAAATATACCTGCCCAGCCCCCCATTCAAGCTAAAATAAGAAATACCACTATCCGAAACAAAAACATTAGCCCTACCCACGTTGGGAGGATTATTAAGAATACTAAATGGAATACGATCCTCAACTACATACCTGCCATCTGTATACCTGACAAGAGTAAACTCATCATTACGAATAAACCAAAAAATATCGTCTGCCACAGGCACTATACGATAAGTATCTGCCAGTCCGGGCAAGCTGCTGTTAATCAATTCAAAAAGAATAACATCCTGCCTGATATCATCATAAGTATAAAAATTGACCCCATCCGTAAAAACAACCCTACCCTTCAGCTTCATCAAATTAATTTGCGGAAATGACTCAACCATACCATCTGCCACACTATTTAAATCCTTATCAAGCTTTAATCTGTACACACCCTTATACATATGATCGGCCCAAACATTACCGGCATGATCAACCTCAATACCCTTAATCAAGTCAGAAAAACCCTCTATGGGATGACTAAAACTCCACAACCCCAAGCTATTCTTCTTATACACATACAAAGAAGTATAAGAAGCTTCAAGCAAAATATTTTGCCCATTAATAGTGACTTGCTTCATATCCATACCGCCGGTATGAGCACCATACACAGGCACAGCACGGTTATTTACCAACATCGAAGTGCCAAAATTGTGACCAATAAAAATTTGCTCATCAAACCTCTTTATAAACCATGTCTGAGCATCAAGCAATGGATGCGAGTCGAAATTACTATTAAAAGGCGAGTAATGATAAACACCCTGATTTGTTGCCAGATAAACCTCGTCATTATAAAAAAGAATATCCTCTACAAGACCAATCTGCAAATCTGTAGACTCTAAAATTGTAAATGGCGATGAAACTCTAATATTAGAAATACCATTATCAAGCGCAGCCCAAACACTCCCATCACTGCCACCGGCCAATGCCAACACCGTATTATTATTAAGCCCGGTACTCCTATTTATATTCCAAAGAATCTCTCCCTTGCCATTTAAAGCATAAACACCCTTATTAATAGTACCAACAATAAACTGCGAGCTATCCATCTTCACGGCCCTATTGATTACCGCCTCTTTAAGTTCATCATCCAGATCTGTCTCCCAAGGGACAACAACATTAACATCCTCATAAAATCTATAAATACCACTTTTTGAAGTTGTAAGAAGAAGCTCATTATCAATCTCAAGCATCGAAACAATATCATCATCGCCAACACTTTCTCTGTCAACAACCTCCACAAAGCTCTCCCCGTTAAATAATGCTAAACCGAAGTTAATCAATTGAGCATACATCTTATCCCCAATATGAAAGAAATAAAGCACAGCAGGATTTGGGTCAATAATATCTATATCATCACCATCATATACAAAAATTCTGGAAAAAGATTGGAAATATGTTTTATCACCAAAAGAATGAATAGACCATATCTCATCATTATGAAAATTATAATCCATCACTTTTTCTTTTAGAGAGTGGTAAATAAGCTCTCTTATTTCATTTCGCTCAAAATATCCAAATTCCTCAAAAGAACCCACATAAATCCTTTCAGCACTATTATTATGATCATCAATAAAGATAGATTTAACAGAAAGATTATTTGAAAGTGGGTGAAGCTCCCAATTTACACCATCAAAACTTAAGAGACCATTGTTGTTTCCAAAATAAACAACTCCATTTTTATCTTGTGCAATTGCCCAGTTCTGATTATCAGCATCGTAGTTCTTTGTAGAATAATTATAAACGGGAGGGGTAAAATGAATAACTTGAGCATTTATAAAGAATGATAAAAATGCTTGTGAAATAAATAATATAATAACTAAACCACCATATCTCCTCATAATCACAAAGATATGTTTATTTACTAAATTTTAACATACACGCTGTCAGAATTTAATTGTAAATCCCTCTAAGACAAAAACATCCAAAAATGCAATTTGTTTAAAACCTATCCGGTTGGGAGCTCAAAAGTTGCCATCCCTTCCGATCTTTTTGCAACATAAAATTGATAAAATGAGCACACTGAGCAGTGTAGTTGATACCAAGAAAAAGAGAAGTAATAACAGATTGATTAATATCTGCACTCTATTGTTTATTGTGATGGGGATTGTTGTTGGGAGATATCTGCGTAGTTAACAGTGACCCCGCCAGGGTTCAAACCTGGAACCTTCTGATCCGTAGTCAGATACTCTATTCAGTTGAGCTACGGGGCCGATTTTGGAAGTGCAAAGATACATTTATTTCAGAATATCACAAAATCTTGCCCTGTTTTTTTTGATTCATATGCGAATAGTCCATTTTTTAAACATTTTACTTTTCTTTGCGTTATAGATGGTATGAATACTAGAAACTAGATGATAGATGAAAACAGATATATTAGGGTTGCATCATATTACTGCAATTGCCGATAATGCAAAGAGAAATGCAGATTTTTATACTTCAGTGTTGGGACTAAGGTTTGTGAAGAAGACTGTGAATTTTGATGATCCAAGTACTTATCATTTTTATTTTGGTGATGGTCAGGGGTCGCCCGGCACAATTATTACTTTTTTCCCGTGGGAGGGTATTGGTCGTGGTGTGAATGGTGCAGGGATGGCTACTCATACCGGTTATGCTGTACCTTCGGGGAGTTTCGATTTTTGGAAGGATCGGCTTGCTAAGTATGGTATTGAGGCTGCTGAAGGTGAGATTTTTGGTGAGAGGCTTTTGTCATTTAATGATCCGGATGGTATGCAGCTGCAGCTGGTTGTTCCTAACAAGGTTGATGACAGGAAGCCTTGGGTTACTAGCGAGATCAACGAGGGGGTTGCTATTAGGGGGTTTCACTCCGTTACACTTACTCTAAGGGATGCAGGGGCTACTATTGGCGTGTTGACTGATGTTTTGGGTTATAGGCAGGTGATGAAGGTAGGTAATAGGTTTCGTTTTGAGATTGATACGGTGAGTACGGCTAATATTATTGATATTATTGAGGATGCTTCTGCTCCGAGGGGTAGGAATGCTGCAGGTACTAATCATCATATTGCTTTTAGGGTTAAGGATGACGTGGTGTTGATGGAGTTCCGCAAGAGGGTGTTGGCTGCGGGGTTGGATATTACGACTAAGATTGATAGGGATTATTTTTTCTCTCTTTATTTTAGGGAGCCGGGTGGTGTGTTGTTTGAGGTGGCTACTGATAATCCGGGATTTACGGTTGATGAGTCTTTGGATGGTTTGGGCAGTTCGCTAAGGCTTCCCAAGCAGTATGAGGGTCGAAGGGTTGAGATTGAGAGTTTCTTACCAAAGTTGTAGTTTATTATGCATAGGTTAGATTTGAAGTTCAGTGGGGTTCCACTTGAAGATGCTGAGAAGGCTGTTGTTATGATTCACGGTAGGGGTGGCACTGCAGAGGATATCCTTTCGTTGTCAGAGTATTTGAGTTTGTCTGACTTTGCTTTGGTGGCTCCTGAAGCTACAGGCAGGTCGTGGTATCCGAACTCTTTTCTTGCTGAGGTTAGTGATAACGAGCCTTGGCTAACATCGGCTTTGGATATTATTGGTGATACAGTTGATGTTGTAACGAAGCATGGGATTGAGGCTGAGAATGTTTATTTTCTTGGTTTTTCGCAAGGTGCTTGTCTTGTGCTTGAGTTTGTTGCTCGTAATGCTAAGCGATATGGTGGGGTAGTGGCTTTTACGGGTGGATTGATTGGTGAGGTGCTTAGGAACGCTAGTTATAGTGGTGATTTTATGGGTACACCGTTTTTATTGAGTACGGGAGATCCTGATTTTCATGTTCCTTTGAGCAGGGTAAAGGAGTCGGCCAAAATTATTAAGGGTTTGAATGCTGATGTGACGGATAGGGTTTATAAGCATCGTCTGCATATTATTTCTGAAGATGAGGTGGCGCTTGCAAATAGTTTGATTTTCTCTTAGTTGTTAAATATTTTCATCCATGGGTATTTGGTGCTGTTTTTGTTTTTAATGCCTTTGTTGTCTATTGATGCAGAGAGTGTTAACATTTGCTGAAGCATTACATTTTTCTCGCTGTAGTGTAGGTTGAGGTTGAAGCGTAGTTTGACTAGGTTGGACTCGATCAGTTTTATATACCATTCGTTTTTTTTGGTAGGGACTCGATTGCAAGAATTGTGTACCCCAGTATAGTCTTCCGCCAAACGTGTCGGCCATTTGCATGCGTGCATCGCCCACGTAGAAGAGGTTTTTGGTGCCAATTCCCCATATTTCGGCGTCTCCTATTACAACTAATCCAACCGGTTTATATCGTTGATCCTCAAATCGACGGTCTCTTTCATATCCCAGTAGTGCTCCTACTGCTATAACTCCTTTGAAGCCGTTGCTGTGGCTGTAGTTGATGCCCAATGTAGTTTGAAGTTGCAGGTTTTCGCTGACTCCTTCGCCGGGGGTGGCGGGCTTGGTGTTTGCTAGATGGTACATATACGACTGAAAATCGATGTATACCATTCCTTTTGAGGCTTTGCCTGATAGGCCTACGAAGAAGTGTTCATGTTTTGTTGGTGTGGCGTATCCGGTACGGTCAAACCAGGCGTTGAAGTAGTTGTTGCTGTCTCCTATCTGAAAGAATATGCCTAGCATTTGTGGTGTGAAGTTGTTTATGGAGTCTTTAAAAAAGAAGTTGTTGTAGTGGCTTAGTACTTCGCTTCGAGGGAATGAGCCGGCTTTGAATAGGATACTTGGGGTTTGGTATTGGTAGTGCATTGTGATATCTACTCTGTCGATTGCTTTATCCATGCCCGGTATTTTAAATAGGTTGATTCCCCCATTGATTGAGTGTTTGTTGTTCCAGGAGATTCCCACTTGTGGGGTTAGCCATATTCCATTCATGGATTCGGAGTCTATGAATGATGACTTTTTGTATTCTGTGTTGTCGAAAAAATAGTTGAGTCCCACTTTCCAACTGTATTCTTGTGCTTGTATTGTGTGGGAAGTGAGGGAAGTGAGGAGCGTGAGGAGTATTATATTTATCTGTTTGCGCATTTGGTGTTCTATTTTGAAGCGGTAAAGTTATATAGAAATTATGATTTTTTGCAGTAATTATGCGGAAAGTGAAATAAAAGGTAATAAATCTTAAACCAAAAGAGGAGATTGATGTTATAGTATAAATGTTTTTGATGTATTATAAATCAAGATTATAGTTTGAGCTTTTGAGCGTTTTCAATATAAACTTTAAAATTTTTCAACATGAACTTTAAAATTTTACTTTCTGTAATTTCAATTTCTGTTCTACTATTATCGTGTGGTGGAAATAAATCTAACGATGGGGAAGAGAGCAAGTCGGGCTTGGCTGAGTCGATTACCGGTATTAAAAATATTAGTAAGGCTACTAAGGCATTGAGCGACTGGGAGGAGACTCAAGAGAAGTTGGTGGGCGAAACGCCGCTGACTAATGATGAGCTGAAGGCTATGTTGCCTGAGTCGCTGGCCGGAATGAAGCGCACTAGCTTATCGGTGGGCGATGGTTATATGATGGGTGTTATAACCGGTCAGGCGGGTTATTCTGACGAGGAGAATAAAAAGGTGGAGCTTTCGATTATGGATGGTGCCGGTGAGACTGGTGCTGCAATGGTTTCTATGTTTTATATGACTCTATCGATGAATATGGAGGAGGAGACAGAGACGGGGTTTAGTAAGATTACGACGTTGGATGGCTATCGCGCTACAGTTGAAGAGAATAGGGGCGACGATTGGGTGGATTCGGAGATTAGTGCTTTGGTGGCCGATCGGTATATTGTGTCTCTTGATGCATCGGGTTTGGATTTGAAGGAGTTGGAAAGCGTTTTTAAGCAGTTGGATTTAAAAAAGCTTAAATAGTGGACCGTTAGCCTTTTATCTGATATTTGTTGTTGGTGTTGTTTATGTATGGCTTGATTTAATTTAAGTCCGGATTTTTTTGTATCTCTTTTACTAATATTTTTTTATCTTACTATATCTTATCTATGTCTCCGTTTCACTCAATCTCAAACTGCCATTATTGCCCAATTATTTTCAATCTCCTATAATTATCAATATTTATAAAAAGAAAATCGTATTAAACTCTTTGTTAATTTGTTGGATTATTGTAACTTTGCAGTCCGATTATTAGTTTTTATCAATTAAGAGTTTGATTTTAAGCTTTTTATTTGCCTATTCTGTCCCTTAGCAAGACAAAAGAGGAAGCAAGGAAAAATCAACTTCACATTACTTACTAATTAAAAAATTAAATAACAAGAATGGATACGCTTAGTTATAAAACCATTTCTGTCAATAAAGAAACGGCTCAGAAAGAATGGATTGAGATAGATGCCACAGACCAGACTCTGGGACGACTTTGCTCAAAAATAGCCAAGTTGCTGAGAGGCAAGTACAAGGCTAGTTTTACTCCGCATGTTGATTGTGGTGATAACGTTATTGTACTGAATGCTGACAAGGTGAAGCTGACAGGCAATAAATGGACAGAACGTACATATTATCGTCATTCCGGATATCCGGGAGGACAACGTGAATCTTCTCCGGCTGACTTAATGGCTAAAGGTCCCGATAGACTTTTCAGAAAGGTTGTTAAAGGAATGTTGCCTAAAAATAAGTTAGGTGATAAAATTATTGGCAATCTATTTGTGTATGCCGGAAGTGAGCATCCGCATGAGGCACAAAAACCCAAAAAAATTGATATAAACAGTCTTAAATAATTAGGATGGAAACAGTAAATGCAATAGGAAGACGTAAAGCTGCAGTTGCCCGAGTTATTGTAACAGAGGGAACAGGCAAAATCATTATTAATAAACGTGAATTAGAAAATTATTTTCCTTCTTCTATTCTACAGTTCATAGTAAAACAACCGTTAAATACGCTTGATGTTGCTGAGAAGTATGACATTAAAGTTAATCTTGATGGTGGTGGTTACAAAGGACAGTCAGAGGCAGTGAGATTAGGAATTGCACGCGCATTAGTGAAAATTAATCCTGAAGATAAATCAGTTTTAAGAGCTGCAGGTTTCATTACACGCGATCCTCGCGTTGTTGAACGTAAAAAGCCCGGACAACCGGGAGCAAGGAAGAAATTCCAGTTCTCTAAACGTTAATTTTATTGGAAATCTTATCCAATTGTGTTTGCAGATTTGCAGACGGTGTTGGAGAAGTGTATAAAAGCGGTCTGCGTGACCGCTCCGTTTAGTATCTAAATCGTAAGGACGTTGTCACTAACTATATGTTTTTTTGATGATTTACCTTGCGGTTCGACCAAAGACAAAGAATGTAAACGATTTAATTATTAAAACAAAAATGGCAATATTAGAATTTGACCAACTTCTTGATGCCGGAGCGCACTTCGGCCACTTAAAAAGAAAATGGAATCCTGCTATGGCTCCATATATATTTATGGAACGTAACGGTATTCATATTATTGATCTTCATAAAACAATTGCAAAAACAGAGGAGGCTGCTTCTGCTCTTAAGCAGATGGCTAAATCAGGCAAGAAGATCCTTTTTGTAGCAACTAAAAAGCAGGCTAAGCCTGTTATCGAGGCTAGAGCACAGAGCATAAATATGCCTTACGTGATTGAACGCTGGCCGGGCGGTATGCTTACAAACTTCCCAACTATCCGCAAGGCGGTTAAGAAGATGAGTAGTATTGATAAAATGATTAAAGATGGTACTTTTGATACTCTCTCGAAACGTGAGAAATTACAAGTAACTCGTCAACGTGCTAAGCTTGAGAAGAATCTGGGGTCTATTCAGGATTTGACTCGTCTGCCGTCAGCAATTTTTGTTGTTGATGTTATGAAAGAGCAGATTGCAGTTAGAGAAGCAGAGCGTTTAGGAATACCTGTTTTTGGTATTGTTGATACAAACTCTGATCCTTCAAATATCGATTTTGTAATTCCTGCTAATGATGACGCAGCAAAAGCAATAGATTTGATATTAGGCGTACTTTGTGATGCTGTAAAAGAGGGTCTGGAAGAACGCAAGGTGGAAAAAGCCGATGCAGCTGCAGCTGAAGATCAATCAGAAGAGGCTCCTCACCGTAGAGAGAGAAAATCTAAAGCCGCAAAAAAAGAGCGTGTCAAGAAAGAAGATTCTGAAGCAATGAAAGCCGCTGTAGTGAGCAAGTTTGCTAAAGATGAGGATGTTGACGATTTGGATTAATAAATAAAAGAAAATATAAAATACAAGATATAAGATATGGCAGTAACAATGGCAGATATCCAGCATTTGCGCAAAATGACCGGCGCAGGGATGATGGATTGTAAAAATGCACTAAACGAAGCAAACGGTGACTTCGATAAAGCAATGGAGATTATCCGTAAAAAAGGACAGGCAGTAGCAGCGAAACGAGAAGATCGTGATGCGTCTGAAGGTTGTGTTCTAGCTAAAACAGATGGAAGTTTTGCCGCTGTAGTAGCATTGCAGTGTGAGACGGATTTTGTTGCAAAGAACGATGATTATATTGCTCTTACAGAGGAGATTTTAGATGCTGCTATCAGTAATAAGCCTAAAAGTCTTGAAGAATTGCTTGCCTTGGAACTTCCAAAAGGAACTGTATCGCAGTTGATTACAGACAAGATGGCTTCAACAGGTGAAAAGATGGAGTTAGGGTCTTATGAGTATATTAAAGCTCCTTATGTGATGTCATATATCCACTTGGGAAATAAATTAGCTACTATTGTTGGTTTTAATAAAACTGAAGTTGATGAGAATGTGGCTAAGGATTTGGCTATGCAGGTTGCTGCTATGAATCCTATAGCAGTTACAGCTGATGCAATCCCTGAGGATGTTAAAGAGAAAGAGCTTGAGATTGCAAGAGATAAGGCTCGCGAAGCAGGTAAGCCTGAAAACTTACTTGATAGAATTGCAGAAGGTGCTTTGCAGAAATTCTTTAAAGAGTATGCATTGGTGCAACAGGAGTATGTGAAGGATTCTAAAAAGACTATTGAGCAATTCCTTAAAGATAGTGATAAAGAACTTGAGGTTGTTGAGTTTAAACGTGTTTCACTAACCGTTTAATTTAGTCTGTTGTCAAGTTATTGATAGTTGATAATGACTAGACGTAAATAACCATTACAGGTTTTTTTAAATAATTTATAAAAAACGCTTCTTATTAGAGGCGTTTTTTTATGTCTGATGCCCATAGGCTTAGCCTACAACCCAAGTTAATACATACTCAGGGTGAACTTCATAGTTTACATTAAATGTATGTGATTTTTTGGTTTTTGTTTCCCACGCTTTTAATATTCCCTTTTCGACCGGAGTAAATGGTGCAAGATGAAGGTGTTTTTTGAAATCGACTCCCTGCTCATTCATTAGTTTAAAGAGAGATTCTTTGGTTGACCAATGTAGGAGTTGATGTACCGATTTTTGGGTTGGGTCGATATACTCCTTTTCAGAGATGAATCTATTAGCAATTTTTCTTACTCTTTCTGATCTGGTTTCAATATCGATGCCTACAGATAATGTGTTGTGCAGAAATATGGCTGCGTAATCTTTGGTGTGTGAGATGCTTATGTGATAGCTTTTGTCGTCGAGATATGGTTTACCATCTTCACGATAATATATGTTCTTCTCCTCTCCTAAGATTTCAAGTAGCATAATTCTTGTGGATAACAGTTCTATTGTGCGTCTGTGAGATCCTATTTCTTTTATATACTCTTCTACTTCGGAGCGGAGAGGCTCAGAGAAAAGGGATAGAAGTTCGTCTTTTGATTCATTCATCCTCCAAATTCCAATTAGTCCACCTTCTGAAGTTTTCTCTTTTCTGATTAGCATAGCTATTTTTCTGCTATATCTATCTTTACTTTGGGGGGTACATATCGCACTTTGATAATCCTTTTTTTACTCATCTCGTCGGCCTGGAAAGTGTAAGTTTTGTAAGTGAAAATTTCTTTCCGTTTTGGGAAATCACCTTTTAGCTCAAGAAGTAGGCCGGCTAGTGTATCAACTTCATCCGACATCTCTTCGAAGTCTTTCTCATCGACATTTGTGATTTTTATAAAATCTTCAAGTGGGGTTTTACCTTCAAATATAAAGGAGCCGTCTGCCGACATTGTGTAGAATGAGAGGTCTTCGTCATACTCATCGCTAATATCGCCCACAATCTCTTCAAGTATGTCTTCCATTGTGAGTAGTCCGGATGTTCCTCCATATTCATCGACAACTATTGCCATGTGGATTTTGTTTGTACGAAACTCTTCAAGCAGATCGTCGATACGTTTGGTGCCCGGTACAAAATATGCTGATCTTAATAATGATTGCCATTTGAAATTTTCTGCTTTGCCAAGATGTGGCAGCAGATCTTTTACGTATAGTATCCCTTTTATATTGTCGGGGTTTTCTTCAAATACAGGTATTCTTGAGAAACCTGCACTTACTATAAACTCAATAACATTTGGGAATGTTGCTTTAATATCAATGGCTATCATATCACTTCTGGATATTTTGATGTCATCTACATTTTTTTCTCTGAAGCGTATAATGCCTTCAAGCATCTCTTTTTCCTGCTCATATGCAATTTCGTCGGTTGTATATTCAAGTGCTTTTGAAAGGTCGTCAACCGATATCTCATGCTTTAGGCGGACAGCTGATTGATTGAATGTTGAGGTCCTTTTTACAATTACTGCCAAGAGAGGGTGCATAATGTTATTTATCATGCCAATTAGTGAAGCATGTTTGTCTGCAAACCGCCATGGGTTGTGAGATGCGTAAAGTTTAGGTAGTATTTCAACAAATAGTAGCAGGATTGATATTATAATTAAAATTTCAAGAATAAGAGCGTTAGTAATGTCTCCACCAAAATAGGGTATTTTATTAATTAAATATATAGCTAATACTGTTATTATGACATTTAGCAGGTTGTATGTTATAACAATTGAAGCAACTGTTTTCTCAGGCTTTTCGAGAAGCAATCTTATTCTGTTTTTTTTATAATTAGAAGTTGTGAGTGGGTTGTCAGATGTTTTTTGGTCTAATGCAAATAGGGCTACTTCAGAGCCTGATACAATAGAATTAATTATGATTAGCAGAATGAGTAATACTGTTAATACATAATCGGTCGGAGTGAAGACCAATGAGCTTAATTGTAATAGAGATAACGGGTCAGGGTCCAAGTGAGATTTTTTTAATTAAACAAAAAAGAGAATGTTTTAACGCTTGATTTTTAGTATAGGGGATAAAACATTCTCTCGTAAAAATAATACGTTTTATTTAAAATGGCAAATCATCTATTTCTGAACTGCTTTCAAAATCGTTGTTTTTAACAGTTTGATTGGGGGGAGTTGATGTTTCCTGTGTTGTCGATTGATCTTCATTAAAGTCTTTACGACTCAATAATTCCAGGTTGTCGGCAACAATTTCAGTAACATACCTTTTAACACCACTTTGATCATCATACGAACGTGTACGTAACTTTCCTTCAATATAAACTAGTGTTCCCTTTTTTACAAATCTTTCTGCAATCTTAGCTAAGCCTCTCCAGCATGAAACATTATGCCATTCGGTCCTTTCCGGAACCTGTGTGCCGTTTGAAGTTGTATAGCCTCTTTCGTTTGTTGCTACAGAAAAGTTTGCTACTGCAACATCATTGTCAAAATACTTCATCTCAGGATCTTTTCCTACATTCCCAACTAAAATAACTTTATTAACCGACATATTTAAAATTTTATTAGGTTTAATTAATAGTGCTTACACTACAAAGCAAAATTAATCATATTTTTATATATAACAAATAGTAAAATCATGATAATTTTCTTGATTATCAGAATTTATACTATTTTTGTGCCCGCAAATATGTATTTGCCTTATCTCTTTTGTTTTAAATTATCAAAAGCAGAAAAATTTCATATATTTATTTTTAGGGTTGAAAAAAAAGCTATATATTTGCAATTCAAAAATTTACTATTCAAGAAACAATATAAATATTACTATTTTAATAATATAAATAAATATAAAAAAATGACTAAAGCAGATATTGTAAACGAAATTGCAAAGAGGACAGGTGTTGATAAAGCATCGGTATTATCGTCGGTTGAAACTTTTATGGAAGTTGTAAAAGATTCGTTGGCCGAAAATGAAAATGTGTATTTAAGAGGTTTTGGTAGCTTCATTGTTAAAAAGAGAGCTCAAAAAACAGCAAGAAATATATCAAAGAATACAACAATAATAATACCTGCACACAATATTCCAGCTTTTAAACCTTCAAAAACATTTGTTTCTCAGGTAAAAAAGTTAAAGGTAGATTAATTAATTAACTAATAGGAGATAAAAACATGCCAAGCGGAAAAAAGAGAAAAAGGCATAAAATGTCGGTGCATAAAAGGAAAAAAAGACTAAGAAAAAATAGACATAAAAAGAGGAAGTAGGCCGATAGTCTTTTTTTATTATATACAGGAACAAACTTACTTGAAACCATTTGGGATATAAGTTTGTTCTTTGTATATAAATAAAAAGGAAGTGTTCAAGAGTGAACACTCTTTCTGTTGTGACGACAGAAGGCCAAAATTATTAAAAACATTTTAAAATAAACAATTGTGACAAGCGAACTTGTTGTAGATGTTCAATCGAAAGAGATCACAATTGCAGTTCTGGAAGACAAAAAGTTGGTAGAGCTGCAACAGGAAAGTCAAGATGAGTCTTTTACGGTTGGAAGTATTTACATGGGTAAAGTAAAAAAACTTATGCCCGCCCTTAACGCTGCATTTGTCAATGTGGGACACAAAAAGGACGCTTTTCTTCACTATTTGGATTTAGGGGTAGAATTTAACTCTATTTTGTCATTTCAGAAGCTTGCTGAAGACAAAAAGAAAATTCCGCAGCTTCAGAAGATGAAGTTGCAACCGGATATCGATAAAGATGGATCAATCTCAGATATTTTAAAAGTAGGTCAGGATATTTTGGTGCAAATTGCCAAAGAACCAATTTCTACAAAAGGACCTAGATTAACATCCGAGATTTCATTTGCGGGAAGATTTATGGTGCTGATACCATTTATTAACCGTGTGTTGGTATCACAAAAAATTAAGTCGCGCGAAGAGCGGGCCCGACTTCGTAAGTTAGTTCAAAGTATAAAGCCTAAAAATTATGGGGTTATTGTTAGAACAAATGGAGAAGGTAAAAAAGTGGCTGAGCTGGACGCCGAATTAAAGGTATTAATTAAAAGATGGGAAGATTGTATCGGAAAGATACAAAAAGCTAAAGCTCCCTCGCTAATTTATGAAGAGACAGGTAGAACTGTAGCAATATTACGAGATATCTTTAATCCATCTTTTGAACAGATACATGTAAATGATGTTGCTGTATCTAAGCAAGTTGCTGAATATGTAAGCTTGATTGCACCCGATAGAAAAAATATCGTAAAAGAGTATAAAGGTGCATTGCCAATTTTAGATAATTTCGGCATTACAAAACAGGTAAAATCGCTCTTTGGTAAAACTGTTACTTTTAAAAATGGTGCATATCTAATTATTGAGCATACAGAAGCACTTCACGTGGTTGATGTTAATAGCGGAAACCGTAACAAGTCTAAACTTGGACAAGAGGATAGTGCTTATGAGGTTAATATAGCTGCTGCAGAAGAGATTGCAAGACAGCTTCGACTAAGAGATATGGGTGGCATCATTGTTATAGACTTTATCGATATGAATAAGTCTGATCATCGCAATAAGCTTTTTAATAAAATGCAGGAGCTGATGTCGACTGATAGAGCTAAACATAATATTTTGCCATTGAGTAAGTTCGGGTTAATGCAAATTACACGACAGCGTGTGAGACCCGAAATAGAAGTTGCTACAAGCGAGGTATGCCCCACTTGCTTTGGTAAAGGAAAAATAAAATCATCTATCCTTTTCACTGATACCTTGGAAGGAAAGATTGATTATTTGGTAAACAAGCTGAAAGTGAAGAAATTCAGTCTGCATATACATCCCTATGTTGCAGCGTATGTTCAGAAAGGTCTCTTCTCATTAAGTGGTAAATGGAAGAAAAAATATAATGCAGGCCTAAAAATAACACCTAATCAAAAACTTGGTTTCCTGCAATATGAGTTTTACGATAATGAGGGAAATGAGATCGACCTGAAGGAAGAGATTGAAATGAAGTGATGTCGCTTAGGCGATGTTGCAAATATTATGAAAACCGGTATTTCGAGAGGAGTACCGGTTTTCCTTTTTTATAGTTTATGATTTGGAGGACTAGAGTCTTATTTGCAGTTAAGATTTTAGATCATATAACAATTTTTTATTCTACAGATTACGATTATAGCCACAGATTTAGTTCCTGATTTGCTACTGTATAACCTAGAGTGGGTCTACATCGTAATAAATTTGTACGTATTTAAAGTTCTCTCTCTTTCTTAAAGAGCTTTCGCTATTTATTATTAGTTCACGAACTGTTTTTAGTGAGAAACTGTTTTCAAGCTTCAATATTATTTCATTTATATAATATGATTGTACGCGACTTACAACTGCTTTATTCGGTCCAAAAACTCGCTCGTTGAGTGATTTTCTTAAGTTGTTGGCCAAATAACTTGAGGCTGCTTCAGCTGTTTTTGTGTTTTTGTGTTTTATAATTACCTTGATTAATCGATATACAGGAGGATATCTAAATAGTATTCTTTCTGAGATGTGTGACTCATAAAATCCTCTATAATCGTGATTTAATACATAATGGTAAACAGGTTGATCCGGATCGGCACTTTGAATTATTACTCTTCCCTGTTTCTCTCTTCTTCCGGCTCGACCGGCCGCTTGCATAATTAGTTGGAAGCCTCTTTCGTGAGATCTAAAATCGGGGTAGTTTAATAAAGAGTCTGCAGATATTATCCCTACAACTCCTACGTTTTCAAAATCCAATCCCTTGGAGAGCATTTGAGTACCAACTAGTATTTGAATTTTGTTTTCTTGGAAGGAGTTGATGATTTGGCTATGTGCATCTTTGTTGCGGGTAGTATCCATATCCATTCTGGCAACCATATATTCGGGGAATATGTGCCCAATTTCTTGTTCTATTTGTTCTGTGCCTCTACCAAGGGGTTTGAGGCTTTCTGAGCTGCATGAGGGGCAATTGGCAGGTATTGTATAGGAAGAGTTGCAATAGTGGCAAATAAGCCTGTTTCTCTGCTTGTGATAGGTAAGGGTGACATCGCAGTTGTTGCATTTTGGAGTCCACGCACATTCTTTGCATTCAATTAAGGATGAGAAGCCGCGTCTGTTTCTAAAAAGGATTACTTGCTCTCCATTTTTAAGGGTGTCATTCATTTGTTGGTGTAGAGCCGGAGAGAGAAGGGTTTTCATTTTCTTTCTCTTGATTAGTTCATATGTGTTTTCAATCTGAATTGAAGGAAATAATATGTTGCCATAACGCTCTTTAAGCTCAACCAATCCAAATTTACCTATTTGAGTGTTGTAATAAGATTCGAAAGAGGGAGTAGCCGATCCTAGTAAGGTTTTGGCTTTAAAATAGCTTGCCAAAACTATTGCAGTGTCACGCGCATTGTAGCGAGGTGCAGGGTCTTGTTGTTTGTAACCGGCTTCATGTTCTTCATCAACAATGACGAGTCCCAGTTTATTATACGGTAATAATACTGATGAGCGTACTCCAATAATTATATCAAAAGGAGTGTCAGATTGCATCTTTTGCCAGATCTCAGCTCTTTCGTTGTCATTTATTTTTGAATGATATATTCCTAATCTATTTCCAAAAACGGCTTGCAGCCTTGATGTTAGTTGCGTTGTTAGGGCTATTTCAGGTACTAAATAGAGAACTTGCTTTCCCTCATTGATTTGCTGTTGAATTAGATGAATGTAAATCTCAGTTTTTCCGCTTGATGTTACTCCATGCAATAGGCAACTCTCTTTTATCTTAAAACAATTGTTAATATCGCTAAGAGCTTGTTTTTGATTTTGAGAAAGAGGGTAGGGTGTACGTGTTGTTTTAATATTATTATTTAATCTTCCTACCTCTATAGCAAACTGCTCTATGATCTCTTTGTCTATAAGACCTTTGAGTACAGCCGGGGAGTAGTTTTTAAGTTTTGTTGCCTCTTTTCTACTTACTGCCTTTCCGCTATAATCTGCAATAATTTCTGAGATCTCATTAAAAAGTAGTTGCTGTTTTTTTGCTCTTCCAATGATTATTTGGATTTCATCTATTTCCTTTATTGTATTTATGCGAAGATAGAGTTCGGTTTTGGGTGTGAATTTTTGCTTGAAGTCTTCTGATTTCATTGAGGATGGCAGTGCAGCTTTGCACACTTCTCCTAAAGGGCATAAATAATAAAAAGAAATCCAATCCCACAACTTTAGCTGAAGCTTACTCACAACAGGGTATGAGTCAAATAGGGAGTGAATTTCTTTTGCTTTAAACTTGATAGGAGCCTTATCGTGGATGTTTTTTACTATTGCTGTGTAATACTTCTTTTTCCCGAAAGGGACCATTACTCTATGTCCAATATCTATCTTGTCCTGTATGTCCACAGGGATAGAGTAGGTATACAGATCAGATAAAGGTAGTGGGAGAATTACATCAGCAAACATTCACTAAAAATAGATCGCACCGGTAATGCTCCAGGTATCATTATTACCATTTAGTGGATCATTCCAGTTAGGTTCGTCAATAGAATAATTATCGGTTAGTTTTACACTGTAGTTTAATCCAACCTGTATCATTTTAAACAGTTCAATACCAAATCCAAGATTGGCACCCGCTTGAAACTCCTTAGACTTAATATCGCTTGCAACACCATTTATATCAAACTCATCACCGTCAATCAAATATCCGGCCCATGGTCCGGCAGTTGCAAATAATCTAAGTGGCAACATTCCCACTCCAAATTTTAATTTGACGTTAACCGGTAAATTTAGATAACGGCTGGAAACGTCTGTGTTAAAACCTGTATCCTGACCCGGAGGTGGTGTAATTGTCATTCTATTATCGTTGTAAAGAAGAGCTGCCTCAATACCAAAATCAGCAAATCCTAATGGAAGAAACATTGCTTCGATAGAAGGACCAATACTATAAGAGGTCATGTTTTCTATATTAAATGTTTCATTTATTTCTGAAATTGAGAAGTCAGTATTGTTTAGGCTTACATCTCCTTTTATCCCAAATTTAACTTGGGATGAAACAGGAATAGTAAGCAGTGATAATAACATTACAACAATACTCGTTTTAATGATTTGTTTTGCTTTCATATCAACTTGTTTTTATAATACAGTTTTACTCAGATATCATTTAAACAAAATAGTTTGATATATGGTTGTTAAATATGATTAAATGTGATGATAAATAGATGTACAAATAGCTAGAGGTGTTAATAAATAAAAGCGTTTATTCTCCGCTAAAGAGAAGAAACGCTTTTAATATAGTTGTTTAGAATACTGTTCTAGTCTTTAAACTTAGCTTTCAAAAACTCTCTGTTTAGTCTTGCGATATTAGATATAGAGATATTTTTTGGACACTCAACTTCACATGCACCTGTATTTGTACAGTTGCCAAAACCTAACTCGTCCATCTTTGCAACCATAGATTTTGCACGTTTTGTAGCTTCAATCTTTCCTTGTGGAAGTAGTGCAAATTGACTTACTTTTGCAGCAACAAATAGCATGGCAGAGCCATTTTTACATGCAGCTACACAAGCTCCACATCCAATACATGCGGCAGCATCCATGGCCATTTCAGCATCAGCGTGTGGAACAGGAATTGAGTTTGCATCAGGTGTACCACCTGTATTAACTGAAACGTAACCCCCCGCCTGAATGATTTTATCAAAAGAAGTTCTGTCTACAATCAGGTCTTTAATAACGGGGAATGCGGTTGAACGCCATGGTTCTACAGTGATTGTGTCTCCTTCATCAAATGTACGCATATGTAGTTGACAGGTAGTAATATCTTCGTCCGGACCGTGTGGGTGTCCATTGATATATAAACTACACATTCCACAAATTCCTTCACGACAATCATGATCAAATACAACAGGCTCTTTGCCCTCATTAATCAGTTTCTCATTAAGGATATCGAGCATTTCCAAGAATGAACTTCCTTGTGAAATGTTTTCTAGCGGGAAGGTTTCAAAATGTCCTTTATCTTTAGGGCCGTTCTGACGCCAAACTTTAACTTTTATGTTGATATCTTTATCCATGATGCTTGTATTTTATGATTTATAGTTTCTCTGCTGACGAACAACAAATTCATAGTCGAGTTGCTCCTTGTACATAACAGGCACTTCATTTTCTCCCTTATATTCCCAGCAAGATACGTAAGAGAATTTGTCGTCGTGACGCAATGTTTCACCCTCTTCTGTTTGATGTTCTGTACGGAAATGACCACCACATGACTCTTCTCTATCAAGTGCATCATGTGCTATTAGTTCGCCCATTTCAATGAAGTCTGCTAGCCTTAATGCTTTTTCAAGTTCCATATTAAGAGAATTCTTTTCTCCCGGAATACGAACATTGCTCCAGAAATCTTTTTTGATTTCCTTGATTTTTTCGATTGCCTCTTTAAGTCCGGCTTCATGTCTGCTCATTCCCACAAGTTCCCACATCACGATTCCTAGTCTTTTGTGAATGCTGTCAACAGAGTGTTTGCCTTTTATGCTCATAAGACTATCAATTTTTTGATCAAGCTCTTTTTCTGCTTTCTCAAACTCAGGAGCATCAGTAGATATACGTGGTACTCTAATTTGATCTGATAGATAATTCTGAATTGTGTATGGAAGTACAAAATATCCATCGGCCAATCCCTGCATAAGTGCAGATGCACCTAAACGGTTTGCACCGTGATCAGAGAAGTTGGCTTCGCCAATTGCAAATAATCCGGGAATTGTTGACATCAGTTCGTAATCAACCCAAATACCACCCATTGTATAGTGTATTGCAGGATAAATCATCATTGGCGTTTCGTATGGATTGTCATCAACAATCTTTTCATACATTTGAAACAGGTTGCCATAACGAGCCTCTACAACATCTTTTCCTAGTCTTTCAATTGCTTCTGCAAAATCAAGATATACAGCAAGTCCTGTTGTTCCTACACCATAACCTGCGTCACAACGCTCTTTTGCAGCACGTGAAGCTACATCTCGAGGAACAAGGTTGCCAAATGCAGGATAACGACGCTCTAGATAATAGTCTCTATCCTCTTCTTTTATTTGTGTAGGCTTAAGCTTGCCTTCACGTATAGCTTTAGCGTCTTCAATATTTTTAGGTACCCAAATTCTACCATCGTTACGAAGAGATTCAGACATCAATGTTAGTTTCGATTGGAATTCTCCGTGAACAGGTATACAAGTTGGGTGTATCTGCGTCATACATGGGTTGCCAAAATATGCACCTTTTTTGTAACATTGCCATGCAGAGGAACCGTTAGAGGTCATTGCGTTGGTCGACAAGAAGAAGGCATTGCCATATCCTCCTGTTGCAATTACAACAGCATGAGCTCCAAAACGTTCAAGTTTACCTGTAACTAGATTTCTTGCAATTATACCACGTGCTCGTCCATCTATTAAAATTAGATCAACCATTTCGTAGCGTGTATAAAGCTTAACTTGCTTTTTATTAACGGCACGACTTAATGCTGAATATGCACCAAGAAGTAGTTGTTGACCGGTTTGACCACGTGCATAGAAGGTACGCGATACTTGTGAACCACCAAAAGAACGGTTGTCCAACAAACCACCATACTCTCTTGCAAAAGGTACACCCTGTGCAACACATTGGTCGATAATTTCATTTGAAACTTCAGCGAGACGATATACATTAGCTTCTCTGGCTCGGTAGTCGCCTCCTTTTAGTGTATCGTTAAACAAACGGTAAACCGAGTCACCGTCGTTAGGATAGTTCTTTGCTGCATTTATACCACCTTGAGCTGCAATTGAGTGAGCTCTACGAGGTGAGTCCTGAATACAGAAATTCAGTACATTAAAACCCTGCTCGCCTAATGTTGCAGCTGCCGAAGCACCTGCTAGACCGGTTCCAACAACTATAACGTCTAGACGACGTTTGTTGGCCGGGTTTACTAACTTCTGATTAGCTTTATAACTTGTCCATTTATCGGCAAGTGGTCCCTTAGGTATCTTAGAGTCAATTTTATTCATAATATTTAATTTCTGTAGTTATGCTAAAATATTGGAGTATCCGAGATGAATGAGTACTGCAACAACAGTAAATCCCAGACAAATAAATGTAGATAAAATATTTCCAAAGGTTTTAATACGTTTCATCCAGATGTCGTTATTCCATCCTACAGTATGAAGCGCACTCCAAAAACCATGTGTTAAGTGAAACCAGAGCGCAACAAACGAAATAACATAAATGATTA
The DNA here is from genome assembly GCA_041859795.1 of Fermentimonas sp. GTDB lineage: Bacteria > Bacteroidota > Bacteroidia > Bacteroidales > Dysgonomonadaceae > Proteiniphilum. Next base: position 347,062 of record JBFLFV010000001.1, on the reverse strand, counting down.
CTATCCATATGTTAGAAAACACTTCGTCAACTAGCTGTGCGCTGTCAACTCTTGCACCTGCAATTCCAAAAAGCTCTTTAAATTGCATTTCATACCACATTTGATATAAGTGCAAAATAACGAATAGTGCTATAACCAGCCCCAACACAAACATGTTTTTAGATGACCATGCTGCAGGTGTTTTACTGGAAGATTCATACCTGATGTTGCCTCTTGCTTTTCTGTTCTGTAATGTAAGGATTATAGAATACACAATATGTACCCCAAAACCGAAAAAGATCAAAATTGTTCCTACTATTGCCCACCAATTTGCACCCAATACTTCATTTGCTAAAAAGTTGTAGGTTTCATAATTGAAAATAAGCACCAGGTTCATTGATACGTGAACCAACAAGAACAGAATCAGAAAGAGTCCGGAGATACTTTGTATAAACTTCCGTCCAATAGATGATTTGATTAACCAACTCATAAAGTTCTATTATTTAATGATTAAAGAAAAAATTAATTTATCAATAGTGTATTTAAGATATTATAACCCATACTTTGTATTTGAGTATTGGCAGGGTCTGTATTTTTGTAGCACAAAAGTACTACTTTTAAACGTCATAAAAAAGATTTAAAGAAATATTTCTTTAATTGGTCTGTTTTGTAATATAGCTTCTCATTAAATTGAGACAAATATACATTACTTTACAATAGATAACAAAACTCTAGTTATAATTATTTTATTACCTTTGCACTTTAACAGAAACTTACTTATAATTATGGATATAGTATTAAGCGGTATAAGATCTACCGGTAAATTGCATTTGGGTAACTATTATGGTGCTCTACGCAATTTTACAATGATGCAAGAGGAGAATAAATGTTACTTTTTTATAGCCGACATTCATTCGCTCACAACACACCCCGAACCAAAATTATTGCATCAAAACGTAAGAAATGTTTTAGTTGATTATTTAGCATCAGGAATTGATCCCGAAAAATCGGTAATATATGTACAGAGCGATCTTCGCGAAACCATCGAACTTTATCTGTATTTAAATATGCATGCTTATCTGGGTGAGCTGAAAAAAACAGCTTCATTTAAAGAAAAGGCCCGTAAACAGCCGGATAATGTTAATGCGGGTTTGCTTACATACCCAACATTAATGGCGGCAGATATTCTAATTCATAATGCAGATAAAGTGCCGGTTGGAAAGGATCAGGAGCAGCATCTAGAAATGACCCGCCGATTTGCACGTCGATTCAATAACTTCTATGGAGTAGAATATTTTAAAGAGCCGGTGGCATATAATTTCGGAAAAAAACTTGTTAAGATACCCGGATTAGACGGAAGTGGTAAAATGGGTAAATCTGAAGGTAATGCTATTTATCTTGGCGATTCTCCTAAAGAGATTGAGAGGAAAGTTAAAAAGGCACTTACAGATTCAGGCCCTACATCTCCAAACTCAATAAAACCGGATTATATAGAGAATCTGTTTACACTCCTTAGAGTTGTTTCTACACCCGAGGTTGTGCAGTTTTATGAAGATAAATGGAATAGTTGTGAGATACGATATGGTGATTTTAAAAAGCAGCTTGCCGAAGATATTATTAAGGTTACTACACCTATTAGAGAGCGAATTATTGAAATTGAAAAAGATGATGAGTATCTCCGAAAAGTAACTACTGAAGGTGCCGAAAAGGCAAGAGAGAGTGCCAAAAAAACAATAGCGAACGTAAGAGAGATTGTAGGATTTAAAAGGTTTTAATCTTAGATGCTTATTTATTATGCTTGATTTCAGAATTATAGAACTTGCGGATAGAGATGCTATAAATTTCCATTTAAATAAACAAAACTACAGGGCCTCAGATCTATGCTTTACTAATCTTTATGCATGGGGCAATAAATTTAATACTCAGTTTGCAATTGAAAATGACTGGTTGTTTATTAGGTTTAAAGACAATAATGGTAGAAACTCCTACCTCAAACCGGTTGGTACAGGTAATTTAAAAGAGGCTATTGAGATTATAATGGACGATCATAAGTTTGATACTGTTTTTCAGATGAGAGGGGTAACTGAAGCTATGATCAGTGAAATTGAAGATGCTATGCCGGGTAGATTTGATTATAAACTAAACCGAAGTGTGTCGGATTATATCTATACAAGCGAGAAGCTGATAAATCTTACCGGGAAAAAGCTTCAAAGTAAACGGAATCATATAAATCGATTTAAGCGAGAAAACAGGTGGCAATATAAGACCCTTACCGGAAATCAGGAGCTGGTTGAAGAGTGTAAAGGGATGCTAAGCAAGTGGATGGAGATTAATAAAGAAGATGAAGATCCAACATTGGTACATGATAATTTTGCAACTACAACTATGCTGGAGAATTTTGAATATCTTAATCTTAAAGGTGGATTGATTTGTATTAATAATGAAATAGCTGCATTTTCTATTGGCGAGCACCTTACAGAAGATACAATGGTGGTTCATGTTGAAAAGGCGTTTACATCAATTCATGGTGCATACAATATAATCAATCAACAATTTGTATTACATGAAGCGGATGGGTATAAGTATATTAATCGCGAAGAAGATATGGGTGTTGAAAATTTAAGACAGGCAAAGCTTTCTTATCAGCCTGATATCATTCTTGAAAAGTATAATGCTAGATTTAAGGAGTAGTAATTAGTGCGTACAAAAAAAGGCTGATATGATTAAATTTGCCGACAATTCTACAGCACAGCAAGTACGAGAGATGTGGAAAATCGTATTTGGTGACCCGGATAACTATATGGAGGTGTATTTTAGTTATAAATACAGAAACGAAAATACATTACTATATATCAATGATGGCAAAGCTGTCTCTTCTCTGCAGATGCTACCTTATAATTTTACCTTTTGTGGCTCAGAAATACCAATAATATATCTCTCGGGAGTTTGTACCTTGCCTAGCTATAGAGGCAGAGGGTATAGTAGCAAGCTTTTGATTAAAAGCTTTGAAGTTGCTGCAGAAAGAAATATTCCATTAATATTGTTGGTGCCTCAAGAGGATTGGCTTTTCAACTTTTATGAAAAACTTGGTTTTGCACAAACATTCGATTCCGGAAAAGAAAAGTTGCCTTCTATAAACAGATTGATTGAAGATAGTTGCAATAATCTTAGTTCAGCCTATAACAAGTTTGATGCTCTTTACAGGTTTAAAGATATGACTGTGCAGAAGTCGTTTGATGATTTTAAAGCAATAGTTGACGAGGCGAGACTTTTCAATTTTCCCCCAAAAATGAATCTGCCGGGAATGGCACGTATAATAAATGTTGAGACGCTTTTAACTCTCTTTGCTGCAAAATACCCGGGAGCAAGCTTTTCGACAGCTGTTAATGACAAGTTTATTGAAAAAAACAACAGGACTTTTACTGTTTTAGATAGCGCTATAGCTATTGATGTTAATGTTGGAGATATGTCTCAACTATTGATGGGGTATCATGCTTCAGAAAGAAATGAGCCACTTAATACCATCTTCCCGGAAAAAACACCCCAAATGAATTACATGCTTGAATAGGAAAGATGTTTGGGAGGAGGGAGATTTAAAGGGTTATAACCACTTTCGCTTCCTAAAGTAGTATAAAATAAAAAGGAGAAGAGAGCACCATTAAAAGAAGTGCTGCGGGATAACCCCACTTCTTATCTAATTCGGGCATGAAACCAAAGTTCATCCCATATATACTTGCAATTAAAGTGGGGGGCATAAAAATCACAGAAACAATTGTAAATATTTTAATTATCTTGTTCTGTTCGATGTTAACGTAACCCAAGAATGTGTCCTGTAAATAATCTAGGCGGTCAAAACTAAACTTAATATGCTCAATAAGTGAATTTATATCCTTAATTATAATTGTAAGCTTTGGTTGTAGCTCTGTTGATATAAACTCACTTCTTAACATGCTTGATACAACCCGTTGTTTGTCAATAATGTTTTCTCTGAGTAACATCGTTTTTTCCTGTAAGTCTTTGATTTCCGATAACAACTCTTCATCAGCCTCTTTAAGTGAAAGCGAGTTACTGAGATGAGTGATTTTTTGAGTCATATTCTCAATCATGTCAGCATCAAAATCTACCCTAGTTTCAAGTAAAGCAACCAAAACATGCGATCCGGTTGGGTAATTCTTTGGGTTTGCCGATATCTTTTTCACTGTTTCGTGAAAAGATATCAACTCTTCTGCTCTTACAGTTACAAGTATATTGTTTTTGAGAATAAAAGATACCGGATCGGTCTCGAAATTAGAAAGAAGAAAATTTGAGTTTACAACTAGAGTATCACTTGTTTCTATGTATCGCGATGACATCTCAATTTCAATCATCTCCTCTTCTTCTTGAATGTAGATCTTTAGAAAATCTTCCAATTCATTCTCAACCTCTTCGTCCACATCATTAAGGTCGATCCACAAGAAGCTGTGAATTGGATTAGATTTTAGGAAGTCCAGGCTGCGACTTAATCTCACGATCCCGTCTTTATGATAAAAAAGTTTTATGTCCGCCATGTTGTTTTTATTTTAATCGTGATTAAAATTAGTCTAAAAATCGATTAAATCACTTCATGTTATATGTTCTATTATTGCTTCACCAATGGCTCCATCAAATTAGTAAGCTCTTCAAACTGTTCAATCGATAGTTGTTCCGGTCTTTTAGTAAAAATTGGGTTGTCAGGTAAAATGCAATCTTCTGAAAGCAATGACTTAATTGAATTTCGAATCATCTTTCTGCGTTGATTAAAGCTTGTCTTCACAACTCTCTTAAACAGTTTTGAATCGCAGTTCAGTTGTTCTCGATCGTTGCGAGTAAGTCTTACAACTGCCGATTTAACTTTAGGAGGAGGAATAAAAGCATTTTCATTAACTGTAAATAGGTACTCTATATCATACCAAACTTGCAGTAATACACTCAAGATGCCATATGTCTTACTGCCGGGTAAAGCTGCCATTCGCTCTGCAACCTCTTTCTGAATCATACCGGTACAACAAGGAATAATATCCTTGTTGTCAACTACCTTGAAGAAAATCTGCGAGGAGATATTATAAGGATAATTTCCAATTAAACAAAATTCTCCACTATACAATTCTCTTAGATTTAATTTCAGAAAATCCCTGTCAATAATTCTATCGTTGAGATCAGGGAAATGCTTTTTCAGGTAATCAACCGACTCATAATCTATTTCAACAACAGTTAGATCTTTGCCTTTTTGCAGCAAGAATTTTGTAAGCATACCAGTGCCTGCACCCACCTCTAATACAGGCAATGCGGGGAAACCATCAATAGTCTCTGCAATGCGGCTGGCAATATTTTCATCTTTAAGAAAATGCTGGCCGAAGTTTTTCTTTGCTCTTACCGGGAACATTGCTATATGCCGTTTATTCCTTATCTTTACAGCCGCAAAGGTAACATTTATTACTTAAAATAGGTCATACTTACACTAAAAAACAGGATATTGGGTTAATGTTATATTGCTTAACTATACTGCAGAGATAGATCATATTAAAAAGGAGACCAATAAACAGATCAATTTATTTTGTTAATTTGAAGGAATGAAGTCAGAATTTGGGAAGAATCTTTTAAAAACACTACTCTCATTAATGCTTGGTTTATTAATAATCTGGGCAATGTATCGGAAAACCGATCTCGGAGAATTGTGGGATATTGCTAAAACTGCAAACATTGGTATTATTGCCGCATCATTAATATTTGGTCTTATAGGTAATACCATCAGAGGCCTCAGATGGGAGCTTTTTATTAAATCACTTGGATACCATCCCCCCCGATCAAGTATAATATATTCAACATTAGGTAATTATGCCGTCAACTTTGTCCTTCCCCGTGCCGGAGATTTTTGGCGATGCGGTGTAGTCAGTAAATATGATAAGATTCCATTCTCTAAAACCCTCGAAACTTTTTTAGTGGATAAAGCTGTCGATGTAATTGCAGGTCTTTCATTAATATTTTTAAGCGTAGTCTTATATATCGATTTTTTCGTTTCATATATCAATAGTAACCCTGAATTTGCTTTAAGTGTAACCAAATTGTTTTCATCTGTATGGTTATATGTAGTTATTGCAGTGATAACTATTGGAATAATACTAATGTTTACAGTATATAAAAGGACATGGGTGATGCTGAAAGTCAGAAAATTCCTTTATATGGTTAAGTATGACTTAAGGTTAATATCAAAAATGAAAGAAAAGAAACGCATAATAATTTACACAATTTTAGTATGGTTGTGTTTTTATTTGTATTTTTACATTTGCTTTTTCGCATTTGATTTCACCAAAGGATTAGGACCTTTGGCCGGATTAATAGTATTTGCGATGACTAATATTGGACTTTCAGTTCCTATACAGGGCGGAATAGGTCCTTGGCATTTCGTAGTTTCCTCATCACTCCTAATTCTTGGAGTTGCAGATACTCAGGCTTTAGCGTTTGCAGGTGCTGTTTTTGCAGTTCAATCTGTTTGGCAAATACTATATGGCCTTTTTGGAGTACTGGCAATGCCTTTAGTTAAGAGGGATAATAATAATATGGCATCCGTAAAAGAATCATTTAATCAAAATAAATAAATATCAATATTATGTCTACATCAGAAATTCTAAGTTTAAATCCGAAAAGAGTTTGGAAGCATTTTTATGATTTAACTCAAATACCTCGTCCAACAGGACATATGCAAGAGGTTACTAAGTTTGTAATTGATTTCGGAAGAGGACTGGATCTGGAAGTTAAGCAGGATAAGGTTGGGAATGTTTTAATAAAAAAGCCCGCATCTAAAGGATATGAAAGTATCAAAACCGTAGTATTACAGTCACATCTAGACATGGTGCCACAGAAGAATGCGGATGTAGACCACGATTTCACCACTGATCCAATAATGACATATATTGATGGAGATCAGGTAAAAGCTCGTTCAACAACCCTCGGGGCCGACAATGGTATGGGTTGTGCAATGATGATGGCTGTTCTTGAAGATCAAACATTAAAACATCCTGCAATAGAAGCTCTTTTTACTATTGACGAAGAGGTTGGCATGGACGGAGCTAATGGTTTAGAGAATGGGTTCGTCGAAGGAACAATTATGCTCAATCTAGACACAGAGATGGATGATGAGCTTTGTATTGGTTGTGCAGGTGGTAGAGATGCTAATATAACATTTAAATTCAAACCGGACACAGAAATTGAAATAGGCGATATTGCTTATAAAATCAGTCTGAGCGGATTAAAAGGCGGACATTCAGGAATGCAAATAAATCTTGGTCGCGGTAATGCCAACAAGATGATGAATCGCTTTTTAAAAGATGTTGTAGCAGACTACGAAGCTCGCCTGGCAAGTATTGATGGTGGATCACTTAGAAACGCTATTCCCCGAGAATCGTTTGTAGTGCTAACAATACCCGAACAACTTTCAGAGGATTTGCTGGATCTTGTAGATGAATATCAACAATTGTTCAGAGAAGATTATGCTGGAATTGAAAGCGGAATAATATTCAAGGCAGAAAAAGTTGAATTACCTTCAAGCCTATTGCCTGTTGAAGTACAAGATGACCTTATCAATGCTATTGAAGCATCTCCTGATGGAGTGATTAGTTATTTTGCCGATTTCCCTGATACAGTTGAGAGTTCTCTGAATCTTGCTTTAGTTAAATCAAATGAAGATAGTATAGAGGTAAAACTATTGGTTAGGAGCTCTTCTGAAAGTCGTAAAAACTGGATATGCTCGTCGCTCGAAAGTCTTTTCCGGTTGGCAGGTGCTAAAGTTGAATTTGGAGGAGATTACCCTGGCTGGCAACCCGACTCGGACTCTGAATTGCTAAAAACAATGGAGGCTATTTATTTAGAGAAATATAATGAACGCCCCAAAGTTATGATTATTCATGCCGGTCTTGAATGCGGAATTATTCAATCCAATATTGAGCAGAAGCTTGATATTGTATCTTTTGGACCCACAATCGTTGGTGCACACTCACCGGACGAAGCGGTTAATATAAAGTCTGTTGAAAAATCATATGATTATCTGATTGATATTTTAGAGAATTTGTAAAAGAGATTAATGAGAAATACACTTATCGTTTTTGCATCTGAACATGGCACGGTTGAGAAGTGTGCGAAAGAATTGTTTCATCAAATAGAGGGGAAAGTGGATTTGTGTGACTTGAATAAACGTATGCTTATTCCCGATCTAACTAGATATGATACAGTTATTATAGGTGGATCAATACATCTAGGTAAAATTCAGTCTGTAGTAAAAGATTTTTGTATTAATAATTTAGATGTACTTGTTGATAAACATCTAGGCCTTTTTATAAATTGTTTATATTCAGGTTCAAAAGCTCAAAAACAGCTCAATAGCGCTTTCCCTTCTCAACTTAATGAGAAAGCTGTTGTTCGAGACTTCTTTGGCGGTGAGATTAATGAGTCCAAATTAAATTATTTTGAACGCATTATTACCAAACAAATTATCAAACAAGATAAATTGATAGTGAAGTTATCAAAAGAAAAGATAACTCGTTTTGTGGAAAAACTATCTACAACTAAAAACACTTCTTAAGCCAAAATTTTTTCAACAACAAAGGGCACTTCTAATTAAATGAGTAAAAAAATAAAAAAACACATTTTTTTTCCGCTGGTTCTGATTATTTATGTTGCAGTTATGGCTGTAATATCATACCCAAAGTATGAGAAGTCAGGTAACTGGAAAGAATTTTTAATCATTCTTGGTCTCTGCATACTGATTGCAATACTTCTTTATTTTGTACTAAAAAGGCAACAGAGAGTCAGAGATAAATATACAAGAGATAAATAATCAATATACAGATAATCAATGAGAATCATATTTTCAATAGTTATATTGTTTTCTTCTCTTTTGCTTTATGGTGAATCTAAAATCGAAACTCAATATTATAAATTCAGAGTTTTTCTTAAAGACAAAGGGTCAGTAGATTATTCTGTCGACAATCCTTTAGAGTTTCTCTCAGAGAAGGCAATAGAAAGGAAAAAGATTCAGAATGTAAAGATTGATGAGTCTGATTTTCCAATCTCACAAGACTACTTCAATTACGTTGAGATGAAAGGTGGAGATGTTATTTCTTACAGCAAATGGTTTAAAACATTTGTTGTGCAAATAAGTGACAGCTCAAAAATCGAAAATATCAAATCTCTCAGTTTTGTTGATTCTGTAAAATATGTATGGAAAGGTAACATAAATTCATATCTTAATACACCTCGTCCACGTCTTCATTACAGTAGTTTACATAAACAGTCACCTAATGGAACTTCCAATGAGTCATATTATGGGCTTACTGAAACACAGTTTCATATGCATAACGCAAATGTAATGATAGATGCCGGATACCGTGGCAAGGGAATACATGTTGGAGTAATTGATGCCGGTTTTACAAATTTTGATGTTATTCCTATTTTTGATAGAGTAAGACTTCATGGTTATAAGGATTTTGTACCTGAAGGTGATATTTTTTCAACAAGCGATCATGGAACAAAAGTTTTATCAACAATGGCTGTTGAAATCCCCGGACTAATGATTGGTTCTGCTCCGGATGCATCGTATTGGCTGTTTCGTACAGAAGATGTAAAAAGTGAGTTCCCGGTAGAAGAAGATTATTGGATACGGGCAATTGAGTTTGCAGATAGTCTCGGTTTAGATGTAGTGAATACTTCATTGGGTTATAATGAATTTGATGATAAGTTGCTCAATTATAGTCATTCGGATCTGACAGGTGATGTTTCTATCATGTCATTAGCTGCAGATATGGCGTATGATAAAGGTTTAATTAACGTAATAAGTGCAGGGAACGAAGGAAATAAACTATGGCAAAAATCTACACCACCCAGTGATGCTCAAAATATAATAACTGTGGGAGCAATAGGACCGGACAGTATAATCGCTTCGTTTAGTTCGTACGGACTAATGGCTGATGGTCGCATAAAGCCCGATATTGTTTCTGTAGGTAAAAGTACAGTGACTATAGGTAGCAATGGTACAATTGGCAATACAAGTGGGACCTCTTTGTCCTCCCCATTCATGGCAGGTTTAGTGGCCTCTCTTTGGTCTGTCAACCCAAATTTGCATCGCTCTAAACTTATTGATATTATAATGCGTTCGACAGATAGATATTCATTACCCGATTCAATTTATGGATATGGGATTCCTGATTATCATAAAGCTTTAAGTGAGGTTCTCAAAACTATTCCGTCGCACGACAAAAAAGTTGAGAATTGTCAGATTAGCATTAATCCTAAGCCATTTGGGGATTACAAGGTTGAGCTAATTGATCCCGAATTCATATGTGATATATATTCAATTCGACTAATTGATGAGTCAGGTCAATTTATCTCAGAAAGCTCATTTAATGAAGGGAATGCTGTAAAAGTGCCTGTTCCTAAAGAGATAAGAAGGCGAAATGATTATCTTCATTTTGTACTTCATAACCCAATTCAACAGTTTACATACAGAATAAAGTTGTAGCTATGACTGAAAAGTCTTTTTCATTGTCAGAACTAAATAGTAAAGTAAAGTTTGCTATAGAAGAACATTTGCCCGATAGCTATTGGTTGCGAGCCGAAACCAGTGATGTTCGTCGCAATCGTAATGGTCACTGTTATCTAGAATTCATTGAAAAAGATTCCATCACACAGTCAATAATTGCAAAAGCAAGGGGAGTAATATGGTCTAATGTTTTTGAGATGCTTTCGGAGTATTTTTTAAAAGAAACGAAACAGCAGTTTACATCCGGACTAAGTGTACTTGTGCGTGTAACTGTTAGTTTTCATGAACTCTATGGCTATTCGCTTACTGTTGTTGATATTGAACCATCATTTACTTTGGGAGAGATTGCTCGCAACAGGCAGTTGGTACTTAACAGACTTGAAGAAGAGGGGGTTTTAACTCTCAACAAAGAGCTCCAAATGCCTGAGCTTGCAAATCGTATTGCAGTGATATCATCACCTACAGCAGCAGGTTATGAGGATTTTAAGCACCAACTGGCAGCAAATCCTAGTGGGTTTATTTTTTACTCAAAATTGTTTCCTGCTATCATGCAAGGCGACCGAGCCGAGTCATCTATTATCTCAGCTCTTGAGAGAATATTCTTTTACAAAGATCTATTTGATGCAGTTGCAATAATTAGGGGTGGAGGTGCTTCGGCCGACCTGAATTGTTTCGATTCATACATGCTGGCTACAAATGTGGCTCAATTTCCTCTTCCGGTTGTAAGTGGTATTGGTCACGAGAGAGATGTGACAGTTATTGATTTTGTATCTCACACTAGAGAAAAAACACCAACAGCTGTTGCAGAGTATTTTATCACTAATATAGATAAAACAGCAATTGCGTTAATCGATCTTAAAGATAGGGTAGTAAAAGAAAGCTCAGACAGGGTTATTAAAGAACGAACTAAAATTGACTCACTTTCTAAAGACTTAATACATCAATCCAAAATGAAGTTGCAGAAAGAGAGTAGTTGGGGAGATAAATCGTTTTCTTCAATAAAAAATCAAATTAGTCAATTTTTGCAGAAACAGCAATTTTATATTGAGGGTAAAGAACAGTTTATTAAGATGGTCTCTCCGGATACTATCCTTAAACGGGGATATACTCTTACGCTAAAGAATGGTAAAATTGTAACCTCAATTAATGATTTAGCTGTTGGAGAAGAAATTCAAACTCGTTTCAGAGATGGAGCTTCTATCTCAAAAGTTGAGAAAACCAGTAAGTTGTAGTTTATAAAATGTAAAATTTGAGGATTATTAATATGGGAACTGATAAAGCAGCAAAAACTTACACACAAGCTAAGAAAGAACTTGAAGAAATTGTCACCTCTATTGAATCAGGTGAACTGGATGTTGATGCGTTAACTGATAAAGTTAAACGAGCATCAGAACTTATTACATTTTGTAAAAATAAACTTACCGTCACTGACAAAGAATTGCAGAAGATATTAGACGAAATTGAATAGTTTAATAAATGACATCAGAGAAAAAATATAGTGTAATAATTGTAGCAGGCGGCAGAGGCTATCGTGTGGGAGGAGAAACTCCTAAACAGTTTATAGTAATTGCAGGTAAACCAATGTTAATGCATACCATTGAAGCTTTTTATGCATACGACAGCAGAGTGCGTATTGTGGTAGTTCTACCCGAAGGCTATAGTGAAATATGGAAACAGCTATGCAACGACTATCATTTTGTTATCCCTCACCAATTAACGGTTGGAGGAGAAACCCGCTTCCACTCTGTAAGAAATGGATTAATTGAAATTTCTAATGAAGAAATAGTTGGAATTCATGATGCGGCTCGACCATTTGTTAGCCCTCAACTTATTGGTAGATGTTTTGATGAATCTTTTCAAAACCAATGTGGAATTATACCTGTGGTGGATGAGGTGAATAGTGTTAGACAGATAACAGAGAGTGGTAGTCGCATGTTAGACAGAGAATTGCTTAAGATTGTACAAACTCCGCAAGTCTTCCCTGCTTCCCTGCTAAAAGAGGCATACCGGACAGACTATAATAGCTTATTTACCGATGATGCATCAGTTGCCGAAAAGCATGGTATAAAGATTCAATTAGTAAATGGTGATAATATCAATATAAAAATCACAACTTTATTTGATGTAAAGCTTGCAGAATATTATTTTAGAATGATAGCAAAACGTTAGATAAACTGTAAAATCTCCACATTTTGCTTAAAAAATGTACGTTTTAATCAAAATTTCCCTTGCATTTTGTCATTTAATGCTAAAAAAAGACTATTTTTGTATAAAGAATTAATTTATACATGCTACCCATGGAAAAAATTGATAAATTAGACAGACAAATTCTGGAGATTATTACCCAAAATGCTCGTATTCCTTTCAGAGATGTTGCAGAACAATGTGGCGTTTCTCGTGCAGCAATTCATCAAAGAGTACAGCGAATGATAGAAAGCAGAGTTATAACCGGATCAGGCTATCACGTAAATCCAAAAGTGCTTGGATATGCATCAAGCGCATATATTGGTGTTAAACTTGAGAAAGGTTCAATGTACAAGAATGTTATCCCTGAGTTTGATAAAATTCCTGAAGTAACAGAGTGTCATTTCACAACCGGACCTTACACTTTGCTAATTAAGCTTTATGCAAAAGATAATGAACATCTCATGGATTTGTTAAATAACCGTATTCAGGAAATACCGGGAGTTGTGGCAACTGAAACCATGATATCACTAAGTCAGAGTGTTAAGCGTGAGATTCCAATTGTAAAGGAATAATTTGCAATATTTTTGTTGTAAAAGAGGTTTTTGGTTTATTCAAGAAAAGTATTGGATAAACCAAGCAAACTTCATATTAGCACAATAATAGGTTTATGTTAGCACTAAAAAGGGTCGGGATGAGAAGACTCGAACTTCCGACCTCCACGTCCCGAACGTGGCGCGCTAGCCAACTGTGCTACATCCCGAATAAATTTGTGGGTGCAAAGGTAATTATTATTTTAAAATAACATAAATGCGCCCACAAATTATTTCAGAAAAGAGCTACAACCTATAGCCCCTTAAAAATCTATTTTATCTCTTCAAAACGTGCAGTAAAGAAACGTAATTGTTTAGGTTCATAAACAAACCTTAGACCCTTTATAGTCTCTTTATGTTCAAATAGTTTGATCACTCCATCAGCAACAACATCCATATGTCGATATGTGTAAACTCGACGAGGAATTGTTAGTCTTACGGTCTCCAATTTTGGATGAAAATTTCCCCCGGTTTTTTTATCTCTACCGGCAGATATAATGCCACGCTCCATACTACGTACGCCCGATTCAATATATAGGTTTGCAGCAAGACTTTGTGCCGGGAATTCGTCCTGAGTTAAATGTGGGCAGAATCTTCTTGCATCAATAAATACAGCATGTCCACCTACAGGCTCTACAATTGGAATACCTGCAGCTCTGAGTTTATCTCCCAAATATCTAACCTGTTTAATTCTGTGCTCAATATATTCAAATTGCATAGACTCTTTCAGTCCAACTGCCATAGCTTCCATATCACGTCCGGCCATACCGCCATACGAAGGCATACCTTCATAAACTACAACTAGCTCTTTAGCTTTCTCAAAAAGCGATTCATCATTCATACAAAGGAATCCACCAATATTTACGATACAGTCCTTCTTCCCGCTCATTGTACAACCATCTGCATAGCTAAACATTTCATGAACAATTTCCTTAATGGACTTGTCGGCATATCCCTCCTCTTGCTCCTTAATATAATATGCATTCTCAACACAGCGTGTAGCATCATAAAACACTTTAATACCATGTTTATTGGTAAGTTCCCTTACTTCGCGCATATTTTTCATTGATACAGGTTGACCACCTGCCAGGTTAACTGTTACTGCCAGGCATACGTATGCAATATTTTCAGCACCTTTTTCTTCAATAAGCGTCTGTAGTTTGTTAATATCGATATTACCCTTAAAAGGAATACTTAAGCCTGCATCATGTGCTTCGTCACGAATAATATCAACAAAAGTTCCACCATTCCTCTCTTGGTGATAACGAGTAGTAGTAAAATACATATTTCCAGGTACAAACTGACCCGGTGTAATAGCTATTTGTGAAAGAAGATTTTCAGCTCCACGTCCTTGGTGAGTTGGCACAATATGCTTAAAGCCAAAATGCTCCTGAATTGTTTGTTCAAGGTGTTTAAAGTTTTTACTTCCGGCATAAGCTTCATCTCCCACCATCATAGCCGCCCACTGCTTATCACTCATAGCATTGGTGCCGCTATCGGTTAGCAGATCAATATATACATCTTCTGAATTAATAAGGAAGGTATTAAAGCCTGCTTCCTTGATAACTTTTATACGCTCTTCGCGAGAAATCATTTTAACTGTTTCTACTGTTTTAATACGAAACGGTTCTGCCGGGTATTCTTTTAGATTCATAATGAGTTTTTAATTGTTTTAGGTATTAATTCCTCAAATATATATCAAAAAGACGATAAAACAAAGGTTGGAGCCAATAAAAACGCAAATAAAATAACATTATGCATCTGTGTGGTTTCGAAATGACAAAGATCTTAGTTTTGGGTACAGGTTAACTATAAATAAGAACTTCAATAATTGACTATCGTTGTCAATAAGTCTATATATCTTTGTCTATTATTAATTTAAATGCCAGAAATTATGTCAGCACAGATAACAAATAATATTATTATTGACGGAAAGGAGCATCAACTGGCAGCCAACCCACTTGGTTATTATCTTGATATCAATAACATCACTATTGAAGGGTATTGTACTAGTTGTTGGGATGGGTATTTGTCCGATTGGGACTTAATTGATAACAAACTTTATCTCGTAGATGTTTTTCCCTGCTTTACCGACGAAGAGGGAGAAAAAATTATGACCATGGATAATCTTTTCCCCGAGCAAGATAAAGTTTTTGCAGAGTGGTTTACGGGTGAACTTTTAATACAAAAAGGAGAGCTACTCAATTATATAGATATGGGTTATGAATCAACTTATGAAGAACATCTTTTTATTGAGATAGAAAAAGGAATGGCTATAAATGTCAGGATCGAGGACAACAGGGGTAAAATCTTTTAAAACAGCATGTTGTTAATTGTTGTCCGTTTTTTTGTACTATGAATCTCAGCCATTGTAAGATTGGCGTCGGTGGCTATAATAAAGAAAGTGTTGTGAATCTCGCCTGTCTTCTGATTTATCTTCAAATGAAACTGTAAAATACATAATAAAATTCTCCCGGATTAAGTTTGAACTCTAATATATCTATGTTTACTTTTCGATATATACTTTTCAAAAACAACAACTGTTTAGGAATAATCATCACTATAATTTGTATAACTTCTAAAAACTAGATATTTTATGCAATTGAAATGATTTATAATAGCTGTTTTTAAACTATATGTCAAAAATAACGCTTCAAAACGTCATTATGTGCATTTTTTTTTGTTTATTTGTAAGCATATAACTTCAATTTAATAGTTATGATGCAAGATTTAACTGAATTAATACAAATGGCAAAGAGCAGACCGCAAAGAAGGGTTGCGGTTGCATCTGCCGATGATGAACAGGTGCTTAAAGCCTTAAAAGGTGCCATGAATGAGGGAATTATATCACCCGTGCTTATTGGTAATAGAGAAAAAATTGAGAAAGTGGCAGTTACTGTCGACTTCAATCTAGAAGGAGTTGACGTTATTAACACTGAAGATAGTGTTGATACTGCTCGTGTTGCGGTTGAATTGGTTAAAAATGGAGATGCCGAGGTACTTATGAAAGGTAGGGTCTCAACAAGTCAGCTACTCAAGGCAGTTCTAGATAAGGAGATTGGATTACGCACCAACATGTTACTGAGTCATATGGCCCTATTCCATTCGCCTTACTACCACAAAGTATTTGGAGTAACCGATGTTGCAATGAATATAGCCCCGAGCCTTGAAGATAAGGTACAGATATTAAAAAATGCAATAAGTGTATATCATAAGCTTGGTCTTGAGAATCCAAAAGTGGCGGTAGCTGCAGCAGTTGAGGTAGTTAATCCAAAGATGGAGGCAACACTTCATGCATTTTCATTAAAAGAGATGAATCAGAAGGGTGAGATTGATGGCTGCATTATTGATGGTCCTTTTGCTGTTGACATTGCATTTAATAAGGATGCCGCACTTCATAAAGGTATAGAGGGCAGTGTTGCAGGCGATTGCGATATAATTCTAGCTCCGGATATTGAAGCCGGGAATATGTTTTACAAAGCTCTTAATTTTCTTGGAGGTGCACACTCAGCTGCGGTTATAATGGGAGCAGCAGCACCAATTGTACTTACTTCTAGATCTGATGATGACCAGAGTAAACTCTTGTCAATTGCCTTAGCTGCATGTATCGGCTAAGTTTAATGTCAAATAATCATTAAATAATAATACTTAAAATGGGAACAAATAAACGAGTATTGGTAATCAATCCGGGATCAACCTCCACAAAGATTGCTCTTTTTGAACAAGAGAAGGTGCTATTTCTGAAATCAATAAAACATCCCCCCGAAGAGCTAATAAAGTTTAAGCGGGTAGCAGATCAATATACATATCGCAAAGATATAATTTTTGAGGAGCTAAGAGGTGCTGACATATCAGAGGATACAATTGATGCAGTAATAGGCAGGGGAGGCCTGGTAAAACCAATAGACTCAGGTGTATATCGTGTAAATGAGGAGATGAGGAAAGACCTGTTTGAGTGTAAAAGAGGAGAGCATGCAAGCAATCTTGGTGCTCTGTTGGCTGCTGATATTGCAAAACTAATACCCTCAGGCGAAGCTTTTATTGCCGACCCTGTTGTTGTGAATGAGTTGCAGCCAATTGCTCGATACACCGGTCACCCTGCTTTCGAAAATATAACCGTCTTTCATGCTCTTAATCAGAAGGCTATTGCTAGATCGCATGCCAAATCGATTATGAAGAAATATGAAGATCTCAATTTAATCGTTGTACATCTGGGAGGTGGAATTACTGTAGGAGCTCATCACAAAGGCAAAGTGATTGATGTTAATCAGGGGTTGGATGGTGATGGACCATTTTCACCTGAGCGATCCGGTACACTACCTGTAGGACATCTACTGAGGATGGCCTTCAGCGGTGAATACACCTATGAACAGATGTATGAAATGGTTGTTGGCAAAGGTGGGTTGATGGCATATCTAGGCACCAACGATGCACATATAGTTGAAGAAAATGCTAAAAATGGCGATACTAAGTCAAAAGAGATTTTAGAAGCAATGGCATATCAGGTTGCCAAGGAAATTGGTGCAATGTCAACTGTTCTTTATGGTGATGTTGATGCTATTCTTATCACGGGTGGTATTGCCAATAGTAGATGGTTCTGTAACATGATTAGCGAGAGAGTTTATCGTATCGCACCAATTCATTTATATCCGGGAGAGGATGAGATGTCTGCATTGGCCGAAAATGCTATTCTTGCACTAAACGGTGAAATTGAAATTAGAAATTATTAAAGAAAATGTATTAATTTTGAGGGATGATTTTATTTAATCCCTGGCATGATTTATCGCTCGCAAACTTTGCAGCTAACTATACTCCTCCGGCCTCTTCCATAAAGTTGTCGGAGGATTTGTCATTATTGCCAATCTGGTATGGCAATAGTAAGATAGTAATTGCTGAAGGAGATCACAATCGACTCTATCTCGAAAAGATAAAAGATTTATTTAATATAAGCTGTCAGCTGATTTCGCTAGAAACAATCAGCTCCTATCCTGAAGAGAAAATCTTACCATGGGGATGGAGCCCGGCACTCAAAAGAATTTTGATAAAACATGGTGCAAATGAGCAGCAAATGCCCAACATGGAGCAACTTAAACAATTAAGGCAATATTCAGACAGGAAAAATGCGGTTGAGGTTTTGCGAGAATTGCAGGTAGATTTTTCTAATCAGCATGTCATAAAATCATCAATAAATATTGGAAACTCTAAAACACTTTGTGGAGAGTCATACTATTTTGACAATTTGGATGAGCTACTTAAATATTTGAACTCAACACCGGGTGATAAGGCACTTAAGATGCCTATTTCCGGAAGTGGCAGGGGGTTGATATGGATTTTGGGTGATATAACTGACAAACAGACAGACTGGAGTCGCAGAGTCATACGTGAGCAGGGTGGCATCGTTGCTGAACCAAAACTCAACAAAGTAAGAGATTTTGCATTAGAGTTTTATATCGACAAAGGGTTAGTTAGTTTCACAGGTTACTCTCTGTTCAAATCAGCATCCTCCGGTTCATATATTGGGAATGAGCTAATGAGCGACAACCAAATTGAGCAGCGGTTGTCTGAATATGTTTCCATCAACATAATACATTATTTGAGAGACTCGTTGCATGACAAACTATCCGCGCGATTTACCGATTATACAGGATATCTCGGTGTCGATATGATGATTTGCAAGAATAGTGATTCAATCCAAATAACAAACAGTGTTCAGCCTTGTGTCGAAATTAATATGCGAATGAATATGGGAGTGGTAGCTCATACTTTCTACAAAAGATTTGTAAAACCGAATGCAGAAGGAGTCTTTAAAATAAAATACTTTAAAAGACCTGGTAGTGCTTTATCCTTTCATAAAAAAAAGCAACGGGAGTCGACGCTAAATGTGGCAAATAATAAGATTGAATCCGGTTACCTTGCGCTTACTCCCGTTACTAATAACACACACTACATTGCTTATGTAATTATATAGTTACCTATATTCTACCTTTCTTTCTTTTCTCAAATTCGGATAATTTATCAATAAGTTCTGAAGTTGCCGTTTCGGAATATATCCCGTAAGCATTTACAAGTAATCCTTTTAGATTGTTGTCATGAGATGAAATTGCATAGAGAATACTCTCATTATCCAGATCAGACATCTCTTGGAATCTAAACACCTCATCAATTTCAAACTCATCGGGACTCAGTAAGAGCGAATTTTCGGTACATTCTATAAAGTCATTTTTTATATTGAAATTGATAGTATATCCTTTTTTTGTCAAATCATTAATAGCTTCTGATAAAGTTGAATAAGTTCCCATACCATTAATTTTAAAGTGTGACCTTACAATTAATAAACAGTCTGTTACTTTCTTAGTTCATAGTTTTTATATTAATAGCATGTAGTTAACTTAAAACTTCATAAAAAGCTATTTCTTCATCTCCTCTACAAAGTACTTATAGAATAGCGGAATTGTTCTGATACCGTTGTAAAACTGCTCTAGTGGGAAATTTTCGTTGGGCGAATGAATCGCGTCAGACCCTAAACCAAAGCCCATAAGAACAGATTTTGTTCCAAGTATCTCTTCAAAAGTGGCAATAATTGGAATACTTCCACCAGAGCGTACCGGAACAGGATCTTTACCATAAACATCTTTAAATGCTTTTTCTGCTGCACGATATGCAGGTAGGTCTATTGGGCAAACATAAGATGGTCCGCCATGCAAATATTCCACTTTAACCTTAACATAGTTAGGAGCAATAGATTCAAAATATTCAACAAAAAGCTTCTCAATTTTTTTATGATTTTGATTTGGAACCAGACGTGAACTTATTTTTGCATACGCTTTTGAAGGTAATACAGTTTTTGCACCCTCACCTGTATAACCACCCCAAATACCACAAACATCAAAGGTTGGCCTTATTCCTGTTCGTTCGTTGGTAGTGTACCCTTTTTCACCAAATACCTCTTTGATATCTAGTGACTTTTTATAATTATCTAATGAAAATGGAGCTTTCGCCATCAACTCGCGCTCTTTCTCAGAAACCTCCACAACATCATCATAAAAGCCGGGGATCAAGATTCTTCCATCATTATCCATTGTCTGTGCAATCATTTTTGAAAGAACATTAATAGGATTTGCAACAGCACCACCAAAGATACCTGAGTGGAGATCAACATTGGGCCCTGTAACTTCAACTTGCCAATAGGCTAATCCTCTTAATCCGGTTGTTATAGATGGCACGTCAGGAGCAATCATAGAGGTGTCTGATACCAAAATAATATCAGCTTTTAGCAACTCTTTATTGTCTTCGCAGAATTTAGGTAGACTTGGCGAACCAACCTCCTCTTCACCTTCAATTAAGAATTTTACGTTGCACTCAAGCTTACCTGACTGTACCAGATATTCAAATGCTTTTGCATGCATGAAGGACTGACCTTTATCGTCGTCAGCTCCTCTTGCCCATATTTTCCCATCTTTAACTACCGGTTCAAATGGTTCTGTATTCCATAGCTCGACAGGATCAACAGGCATCACGTCCATATGCGCATACACTAAAACTGTTGGTGCATTTTTATCTACAATTTTCTCTCCATAAGTAACGGGATTACCTTCAGTCTCCATCACTTCAGCTTTGTCTGCTCCGGCAGCCAACAGATAATCTTTCCACAACTCAGCAGCACGATACATATCTGGTTTGTGCTCAGGTAATGACGAGATTGAGGGGATACGAATTAGCTCGAAAAGCTCTTCAAGGAAACGCTTTTCATGGGTCTTTACATACGTGTTAATTTCATTCATTTTTTTGATCTGTTTGTTTTTACATAAATTTAAACATTACAAACATACAAAAAACAGAGGAAAAACAATCGTTGTATGTTTTGCAATTCTTTAATTATCTACTTATATTTGTATAAATATTTGTAAAAAAAATACTATACCTTACAGAGACACATCATTTTATAATATTGTAAATCATGAAAAAGATTTTATTATTCGCTCTATCAATACTATTTGTGGGATTGATAGCATGCAAAAGTGAAAAAAGAGATATGACTAAAACAAAGTTTATATCAGAAGCACGCACGGAAAATGTTATTGCGCAATTAAAAAATTCTTTTGACAACGCTGCAACTTTTAGAATTGAGAGAGGTGTTCAGCAAGCTGCCGATTTATGGCATGAGTCAGACGGATCTGAAGATGATTTTGAAGAGTTTTGCAAATCTTCATTTGTAGCAGATGAGGGAGAGCTTGAATCGCTCTACAATACGTTGGAACGTAATTTTGAGGTGATTAACGGATATTTCCACAAAATGAATGTAGAGCTTAAAGCACCATTACAGCTTGTTGGTCCGGATATTAAATCTGTGGATATGATGTTTGGCAGTTACAGCGCCTCGTCACATCTGTCAGAAGATTTTTATTCAAATAAGATTGCTTTTATTACAGCACTTAACTTCCCATTCTACTCACTTGACGAAAAAACTGAGTTGGGCGAAAATTGGAGCCGTAAGGAATGGGCATATGTCCGTATGGGTGATAGATTTATCTCACGTGTACCTGCAGAAATACAGCAACACATTTCTAAAACCACAACTGAGGCAGATGCGTATATATCCGACTATAATATTTTTATGGACAAATTAAGGAACGATGATGGCATGCAGTTATTCCCCGATAATATGAAATTAATTTCACATTGGGGTCTAAGGGACGAGATAAAATCAAACTATTCCGATAAAGAAAATGGATTGGAGAAGCAAAGGATGATTTATCGCGTTATGCAAAGAATAATTGATCAGTCTATTCCTATACAGGTTATTAATAGTGGCGAGTTTAGCTGGAATCCATACACAAATGAAGTTTTTAGTAATGGAGATCAGGTTGCTGTTACGCCTGAAGAAACTGTTAGATATCAATATTTCTTAAAGAATTTTCAGGTCGCAAGCATGAGCGATTCTTATTCGCCTCACTATCCTACTCAAATTGATAGAGCTTTTGATGCTACAATGGAAATTACAAAAAAGGATGTTGAGGAGTTATTTGTTGGATTAGTCTCATCACCACAAGTCAGAAAAGCAGCTGCTTTTATCGAGAAGAGATTACAACGCAAACTGGAACCTTTTGATATATGGTATAATGGTTTTAGCGCAGGTGAAGGTATAAATGAGGATGAGCTTACGGCTATTACTTCACTCAAATATCCAAATGCTGCTGCTCTGGAGGCCGACTTGCCTAATATATTAATTAAATTGGGATGGACACCCGAGAAAGCTAAAGAGATCTGTTCACTTATTACAGTAGACTCTTCTCGAGGTGCAGGTCACGCTTGGGGTTCGGCTATGCGTAACGATGTGGCTCGACTGCGCACCAGAATCGGAGAGGGCGGCATGGACTATAAGGGATACAACATAGCTGTACATGAATTTGGTCATAATGTGGAGCAAACTATAACCATGAATGATGTAGATTTCTATATGCTAAACGGTGTGCCAAATACATCATTTACAGAAGCCGTAGCTTTCTTGTTTCAAAAACGCGACCTCGAGTTGCTTGGTCTTCAAAATCCTAATCCGGAAGATGAATATTATCAGGCCTTGGCAAAATTCTGGAATACCTATGAAATTATGGGAGTTTCTCTTGTAGACATTCAGGTGTGGGAGTGGTTATACGCAAATCCTAATGCAACACCTGCCCAATTGAAAGAGTCGTTAATTGCTATTGCAAAAGATGTTTGGAACAAATATTACGCTGATGTACTTGGAGGTGAGGATGAAATGCTTCTCGGCATCTATTCACATATGATAGACTACCCGCTTTATTTACCCAACTATCCAATGGGGCATCTGATTGATTTTCAGATTGAACAACAGGTTAGAGGTAAAAACCTTGCAGCAGAGATAGATAGAATGTACACACAAGGCAGTATTGTTCCGCAGATTTGGATGAAAAATGCTGTAGGATCACCAATATCTATTGAGCCACTACTCAATGCAACAGACAAAGCGTTGGAGGTACTACAATAATTATTTAATTGCAACAAAGCTGTTGAACAGGTCGTAGGCCGACTGTAGATATTTTTGCCTGAACTGTTGTATTTTGAGCTTCTCATTCAGCAAGTCGGCCTGCTGAATGTACCCTTTTTCATATTGCATTTGAATTGCTTCTGAGTTTTGCATACTCATTTGCCAGTTTTCTCTGCTTAGTCTGTAACTCTCTTTTCTCACTTGCAAAAGGGAGAGATTGTTGAGTCGATCTTTGTTTACACTATTTCTGATATCACGTAAATTTTCTGCTTCAATCTGCTTATGTAGTCTTAATCGTGACACCTCTTTTGAGGTACTTAAAGATTGCGTAATAGGAACTCTTAAAGAGAGACCTATGTAGCTGTTACCCCTCCATAAGTTATTGTTGAAAAGAGATAACTCGTTGTCGTAGAAGTTAGTGCCATAATATCCTTGCAGCGAAATTGTAGGAGCATATTTTAATGAAGCAGATTTAATTCGCATACCTGCAAGATCCACCACCTCTTGCTGTCGCAACTCCTCTAAGCTAGATATAGTATAAGCAACAGAAGTATTTTCCTCCATCTTTTCAGTTAGTGCCGAAATATCTTCATGTAATAAAAGTGATTCAATATTATCTTTTGTTACATCTATACCTAACAAATATAGTAGTTGAACTCTCCTCTCCTTAACGATCTTTTCGGCTTCTAGGAAATTCATAATAGACTCGTTGTAACTACTGTGAGCGTCATTCCTTTCAGATAAGCTGATTCTCTCTTTATAGAAAAGTTGATTAGCATTATTAAGAAATTCAGAATAATAAGCAGTATCACTCTTTAGCATTTGCATTTGTTCTTCTGCAATCACACACTCTGCATATGCAATAGCCACCCTCTCTTTTAGCTCCTCTTCCGATATTTGTGTGTCATACTCCTGAATATTCAATTGATGCTGTTGTTCTGCCACACTGTTTATTTTCTCCGGATTAAACAGATCATAATTTAAATTTAGGCCTGTAGAGGAATTCCATTTTGTATTAAATTTTAAATATATTAGCTCACCCTCTTGTGCTGTAGGGTCAAAAGCATGAGCGGGAACGGGAGTTGCACTAATTATAAGATTTCGTCTTAAATCACCCGACAAGAATATATCCGGTACATGATGCAAGCGTTTTTCATCAACCTCTATTGACGCCTCTTTCAGCTTTATCCTTTCAACGTTTAGAGTGGGAGAGTGAACAACTGCATAATCCAATGCCTCTTCCAGGGTGAGCAACATTTCAGACTTCTGGGCAAATGCAGCAGTTGAAAAAAGAATTACATATAAGAATAATATTTTTCTCATTGTATAAATCACTTCAAATTATGTTATCTGAAAACCGAGGATGGTTCTACTTTTTTAAGTTTACGTATCGAAAAATAGGAGCTTCCTACTGAAATTATTAGGGTGGTAAAAAATAAAAACCCCAGTAAACCCGGAGTTAGACTTATGATTAGTCCCCCCTTTGCCATTCCAATTTTTGAGATTATAAGCAATAGCAGCGAAACTAAATATCCCAATATTGCATATATAATTGATTGGGTAATTACCAGTCGTGTAATATACTTGCCCGAAGCACCTATCGCTTTAAGGGTACCATAATCTTTTATGCGATCGTAAGTAACGGAGTACATGGTTAGTCCGATTATAAAAAACCCACTTATTATGCCAAACAAAACAAGCGTTGCAAAGCTCATTCCCATATTGTTTGCCGTCATCACGTTCACAATAGTTGTTGTTCTTATCTTTTCGGCCGACCAAGCTTTAAGGTCGGGAGCAATATTGTTTATGTTGTCTACAACTAAATCGATTTTTGCAGGATCTGATACGGTAACAATAACTCCGCTTACCATTGATGGAGACATACCGGTGTAGTAACGTGCCTTATCGGTTGTAGTATAAATTAACGGAGATGTAAAACCCTTAGCGTCACGCGTAATGACTCCTGCGGTAGCAGATTTGCCATTAATTTCGAAACGAGTACCAAGCTCCACATCATAACGCAATGTTTTATTATCATAAAAGTCGGTTGACACAATTTGGGGGGCAGCAAGACTTTCAATTGAGCCGGAATAGATCAGATCGGCGTACGGGCCGGCGGCTAGAGTGGGGTAATCACTGCCAATTATCATTGCAGGTGCATCTTTTCCGTTAGGGAATCTTGTATTGACGTTTGTAATTACAAAACCATGTGTATCACCTACCCCCTCAATACTACGAAGTTGGTTTACCCAACGAACATCAAACGGTGAAAGCTGATTTATATTCTCAGTTTGCTTTTTAACTACAAAAACCTGAGCATATTTAGGGTTAGAATTGCCTACAATACCACCAATAATGTCTGCAAGATAAAAGAACATACCAAGCTCAATACCAATAAGATATATGCTTATTATAATAGCGGTCAAAATACCCATGCTCTTAGACTTTTCGAAACGAACAAATTTATAGGCTGTTGATAGCATATTTTGTTAGTTTAATTCTATTTTGCACTCTACTTTAGACTCAATAAAAAGTGTTTTATTAATATCGTTGAGACCAACCTCAATTTCACGAATGCGACGATCCTCAAGGTCGGTTCCACTATCAGAAAATAGAGATTTCTTTTTCAAGTCAGGTGATATGCGCACAATTTCGCCTGTAGCGGCAACTTCAGGGTCTCCGTGAAAATAAATGGTGCAATGCTGTCCCATCATTACTTTATCTGCATACAGCTCATCAACCTCTACCATTACAACCAAAGGTTTGATTGGAGAGATGCGTCCATACTGCTGATGAAGGCTTACGGCCTCGCCCACGTGTGGATTAATATCCAGCAATACGGCATCCATAGGGGCTCTAAACTCAGTTTTACTCAGCTCACTTGCAAACGACGAACGCTGCACTTTAAGTTCGTTTAAAAGAGCCTGCTGCATCAAATAGTCGTTTTCAAGTCTTTTCTGCTGTTCAGCTCCACTGTTAAATTTGCTCTGAAGAGTACGCACATTTTCACCTGTAGTTGCACCGACTTTCAGCAACTCTCTCGCATCATTCAGCAACCTTTGCTGCTCCTCAAGCTCTACCTGTCCTTGCTCCAAAGCTATTTTGGCCGACTTAGCACTCAACTCTTGAGTTTTAAGTCGCAAGTCAGCTTCCTGTACCGATAGTTCTTCGTCGCTACTATATAGTGTAAGAATTAAATTATCACTTTTTATGCTATCGCCGTTTTTTACATATATTTCTCTTACAATGCCCGATTTTGGAGCTGCAAGTTCAATAACTCCTCCCTGAGGCACTACTTTTCCGATACCCACAATAATTGATGGTGTAATCTCAGCATTTATCTGAGTATCGTTTGTCTGTTTATTGGCACAGCCATATAAAAGTAGAATAAATGAAAAGAGTGCAATTAATTTCTTCATGTATAAATACTTTACAGTTTTCTTTATTTTCCCGATTATCTTCTCTCAACTAACTTCTCTCAGCTATCTATTCCCAATCAAAAATCATCCTCAATAGCTGTTTCGCTAATTCTTCCTTCAGATACATAAATAGTGCGGTTGGCATACTTCTTTAATCTTACATCATGTGTAACTACAATAACAGCTCGGTTGTCAAGAGAGAGCTGGCTAAGCATTTCCATTACCATTTTAGCACTTTTATGATCCAATGAGGCGGTAGGTTCGTCACATAATATCAGCTGAGGGTTTGTAATCAGCGATCTTGCAATTGCAATTCTTTGCTGTTGACCTCCGCTCAAATTTCTTGGGAGATTATTGATTCTATCCTCCATATTAAATTTTAGGATCAGCTCCATTGCCTTTTTTTTAGCCTCTTTTCGTTTCACACCCTGAAGCATTAATGGCTCCATAACATTCTCCAAAGCATTTAGAGGTGCAAGGAGATTAAAGCCCTGGAATACAAACCCAATATTGTGAAGTCGCAAGTTAGCCAGCTCTTTTTCAGAAAGATCATTTACGCAGGTGTCTCCAACCCACACTTTTCCTGTAGTGGGATAGATTACAGAACCCAGAAGTGATAGTAATGTTGTTTTTCCTGAACCTGAAGGACCCACCAATAGTGTTATTTCACCTTTCTTGAATTCAGTTGTTGTAGGTTGCAAGGCAACAATAGTTGATTCTCCCGTTTTATATTCCTTTCCTGCCTTAGATAATCTTGCAGCAATTTCCATAAACTAGGTTAGTGTAAATTCATAAATTCTCTATTTATTTTTCATAGTACAATTATAAGCATTAAATAATTGAAAAAAAAATCAATCGAAAATCAATTATTTTCCCGACATTTGCAAACGAATCAATACATTTTGTTATTCAGTTTAAACTGTTTAAATAAATCTGTAAAAAGATTAGGTTATTTTTAATGCATATGTACTATACTATTATTCTTTATTTATCACTTCAATTATCGTTTCCCTCTTTATTAACATCAACTAATAAAGAATCAACTGATTTTTTATATCAAATTAAAACTCTTTCACAGCTAGTTAAAACTCAAAAACAGCTAGTTTAGACATCGCGGCAAGTTAATGCATCACAACTAGTTAAAGCTACTTCAAAATTAAATAATACCACAGCGCAACAAGCAATGACTTCATCAGAAGTTGATGAGTCTGAAGGCAATACAGAGAGTGTTGTACCTCAAAATATTTCTCAAAATAGGAGAAAAGCAATAAGTTCATCTGTAACGGCATTGGCAATCATAGTTGTAGCTCTTTTGCCAAAGTTTTTACTTATTTATAATGCGAAAAAAAAATCAAAAAGTAGCCATACAGCAAATCATATTCAGAATGAAAAAGATCATTTGCATGATTTTGAACACGTCAAAGGTCATAAGCATGCCCAAGATCATGAACACCTCCAAAATCATAAGCATATTCATGATTATAACTATATCCACAATTTTGACCACGAAAACAACCATGTAGTTGATCGTGTTGTCGAGCATCATATAACGGAACCGGATATGTTTTTTGAGGAGTTGAGGAAAATGGTCATTAAGAACGACCCCATATTTATCAAAAGATTCAAAGAAGCCTATCCCATATTTACCACAAATATTCTGAAAAAGCATCCCGGATTAATCAAATCTGAATTTACGCTATGCGCAATGATTCTTCTGAATTTTTCTGCAAAGGAGATTGCTGAATATACTTTTATACAACATCGATCTGTTCAAACTAATAGGAGCCGACTGAGAAAAAAAATGAATTTATCTTCAGAAGTTAACCTAGATCAATATATTAGATTGTTCTCATAGGTACGACTTGTAATACATTGGTTTATAGCAAAGTGCGGGCATCTGTTTTTTTAAGGTGTAGTACTGTTGTAGGGTCTATTTTATCACATAATTATGTAAATGTATTATTATTTGTGCGTTAAGTGTAGTGCCATTGCTGTATCTTCGTTTATATAAAGTGACTTCAATTTTGCGAAATTTGCACTGGTTATTCTAAAAGTAGTTTTTCAATGAAAATGAAAAGTCCTACGAAGTACTTCCTGATATTTCATACAGTCATGACAATCTTAATTGGTGTTGGAATGTGGCTTGTTTTGAAATTCTTTATATCAGAATTGTTGGTAAATGGCTATTTGATTATCCCTTTATATTTCTACTTGGAAGGTTTGATTTATATATGGTGCTTCAATCATTCTCCAATATTAAGTGCAGATTATGTGGTAAACTTATATCTTTTCATGCGCATAATTAAGCTCTTTACTTCCACTGTTATCATGGTAGTGTATTGGTTTATTCACTCACAAAGTATAAAAAGTTTCGCTTTAATTTTCATTATCTACTATTTATTTAACCTGATGTGGGAAACCCATATCTACTTTAAAATGGAAAAATATATTAAATACAATAAAGAATCATGAGCATATTGTCAATATTATTGCAAGCCACACCTTCGTTAGGAACATTTGGTGCCGCTTTGGGTGTAGGAATAGTTGTTATAGGTGCAGGAATTGGTATCGGTGGAATTGGAAAATCGGCCTTAGAAGCAATTGCAAGGCAGCCGGCAACAGCATCCGATGTTCGCACTTCAATGATAATTTCTGCTGCACTTATAGAAGGAGTTGCACTTTTTGCAATAGTGGTCTGCGGCTTTATTTTATAATTTGACCCATACTTATCGTAAAATTTCATCCATTTTTCTCCCTTTTGCCAGCTCGTCAACCAGTTTGTCGAGGTATCTTACCTGCCTTGTAGTTGGGTTTTGAATATTCTCAATCCTATATCCGCATATTACCCCTTTTATAAGGTGTACGTTAGGATTGAGCTGAGCATTTTTGAAAAATGCTTCAAAGGTAACCTCCTGATCAATCAGTTTCAGTAGCTCCTCTTCGTTATATCCGGTTAGCCATTCAATCACTTCAAGCAGCTCTTCTTTGCTCCTACCTTTCTTTTCAATTTTAGTCACATAATGAGGGTAAACTGATGCAAATGTCATTTTTGCAATTCGTTCGTTATGTTCTGGGGTCGTTTTCATATTACTTTAGTTTTAAATAAACAGACTTCAAATATATAAAATTATTATTGCATCGTCTTAACAAACATTTAATGTGTCTAGTCCTGAAGAAGAACCAAATAGGTTTACACTAAATATAAATTAAAATAAGGACGATACAGTATTTAGTTTGGGTATAATTTGGACCTGCTCCGGGTATGTTAGGTAATTGATCTGGAATTACTAGGAGTTGGATCAAAGTATTATTAAAACGATGTTCGACAGGTCTATATAAGAGAAAATGTTTATCTACCCGGTTTACAAATTAACTTAAACAACATGTCCGCGCAAAACCTCCCTCTTGCCTGGAGGTCCCGGGAGTCTATCCACCTTAAATCCGGCAGAATTAAGCATTCTCCTGACAGCACCTTTGGCGCAATAGGTGGTAAGTACGGCACCCTCTTTACATAGATTGTAAATTGTGCTGAAGATTTCTTGAGTCCACATCTCAGGCTGTTTCTCAGGGGCAAATGCATCAAAATAAATAATAGCAAATTTCTTATCTGTGTAAAATGAGGCGGGCCTGCTGAAATCGATTTTTTGCTTGAGAAGTTTAAAGTTAGATGTTATATTAACAGATTCCTCCCATGGTGAGGAGTGAAGCTTTAGGAACAGATCGGATATTACTAATTCGTCCGAATCACTTCTACTCAGTTGGGTAGAGAAATTTAGCTTGTTAACTTCTTCATTAGAAATAGGGTAGAGTTCAAGACTATTATAAAACAGATTTAAAGGAGTTTCTATAGTTTGGAGTAGGGTTAATAATGCATTAAGTCCGGTACCGAATCCTATCTCCAAAATATTAATATTCTGCTTATTGTTTTCTTGAATTGAATGGAGTAAACCGGCATTGATAAATATATGCATTGACTCCTGTATTGCTCCATGAGTGGAGTGATAATGCTCATTTAGCTCAGGCACAAAAAATGTGTTTGAGCCATCTTCTGTTGTTTTTAGAATATGGTTCACTTTCCTATTTATTAAATCCATTTCAGCTGAATTCGGGGGTTTCAAAACAAAAATAGCAATTTATTGTTTACTATTTCCTCCTACTGAGGGAATTTATTACTTTTGTATATCAAATTTATAACATGCAGAAAAATATATTATTGCTTTTACTAGCTACAACATTTTTAGGTTGTAACTCGTTTTCAAAAAAATCTGAAGAGATTGAGCAGAAAAAAGTTCTTACAGTCACTATTGAGCCACAACGTTATTTCTTGGATCAGATAGTTGGCGATAATTTTACAATTAATACTCTCGTACCTCCCGGAACAAGCCCTGAGACTTATGAGCCCGCTCCTTCTGTTATTGTGGATATGGCAAACAGCAGTCTCTATTTTAAAGTTGGAGATTTGGGATTTGAAAAGGCTTGGAGTAGTCGTATGGGTGACATTAATCCTAATGTTGGTATTGTTGATTGCTCAGTTGGGATTGAGCTTATGGAGGGACACGAACATAATCATGATCACAATCATAATCATGCGGAAGGACATAACCATGGAGCATTAGACCCCCATGTATGGTCTTCGCCATCAGCAATTAAGATTTTTGCTGAGAATATGCTAGATGCCGTAATCTCTATTGATCGTGAAAATGAAGATGAGTATTTAGCTAATTTTACCAACTTTATAAATAGGGTAGATAGTGTCGATAGAGTTATCAGAGAATATTTGGAGAATGCACCAAAATCTTTTATTATATATCATCCTGCACTTGGATACTTTGCTCAAGATTATGATTTACATCAGCATAGTATAGAGTTTGAAGGCAAAAATCCATCGCCTGTACAGATTAAGCAACTGGTTGATTTGGCTAAAAAAGAAAATATCACGACAGTTTTTGTGCAGAAAGGGTTTGATGTAAAAAATGGCGAAGTTATTGCAAAGGAGATTGATGCGGATGTATTTGAAATTGACCCTCTTAGTTATGATTGGGACAAAGAGCTAATTCGTATAGCTTCAATTATTGGAAGAGATAAATGAATAAACTTATAGAAATAGAACATCTTACTGTTGGTTATGAAAATAAACCCAATGTGCTTAATGATGTTGCTCTGACTATATATGAAGATGATTTTTTAGGAATAATTGGTCCGAATGGTGGTGGCAAAACAACTCTTCTAAAATCAATATTAGGACTAATCAAGCCATTTTCCGGTAGTATAAGTTTTTATGACAAAGGGCTAAAAGTAAACTCAATAAATATAGGATATCTTCCTCAAATAAATCAGGTTGATAAAAAATTCCCCATTGCAGTAACAGATGTTATTTTGTCAGGTCTGACACCACAGAAGAGATTTTTCAGAAAATATAGTAGTGGTGACAAACAAAAAGTGAAAGAGGTTGCTGAGCGAATGGGTATTGAAGATCTATTGAGCAGGCCCGTTGGAGAATTGTCGGGTGGACAATTGCAACGCGTACTTCTGGGTAGGGCTATTATCGATAACCCTAAGCTTATTATTCTTGATGAACCAAGTACGTATGTAGACAAGTTGTTTGAAACCAATTTTTATAAACTTCTGGGTGATATTAATAAGGATATTGCAATTATGCTGGTGTCTCATGATGTTGGTACAATAATTTCGTTGGTCAAAAACATTGCATGTGTAAACCGAGAACTTCATTATCATTCAGGTGGCGATATATCGCAGGAGTGGCTTACAAGCGCGTATGAATCTTGTCCGATTGAGATTATTGGCCACGGCTCACTGCCACATAGAGTATTGATGAAGCATGATCATATAGAGCATGCACCTAACATTGAGCGATAGTTATGGGTGATATAATTTGGATTATCCTTGCAGCTTTGTTGATGCTAATTGGAGCTGTTGGAGTAATTGCTCCTATAATACCCGGACTGCCATTGAGTTGGGCGGGATTGCTAGTGCTTAAGTTTTTGCCTTCCACGGGTGATAATATTTCATGGACAACAGTTGTAATTCTTGGTGTGATAATGTTAGTAATCACTCTGTTGGACAATATTCTTCCTGTTTGGGGTACAAAAAAGTCAGGTGGCAATAAACAGGTTGTATGGGGTGCAACAATAGGGTTGTTGATTGGCTTCTTTCTTGGTCCTTGGGGTATTATTATGGGGCCATTTGTTGGTGCTTTTATTGGTGCAATTGCTTCGGGTAATAGGTTGATAAATGCCACTAAGCAAGCATCCGGTGCATTTGCAGGTTATCTGCTGGGGCTTCTTTTAAAAATTATTTCTGTAGGTTTTATAATTTTCTTTTTTATCAAGACTGTTATTATTTCATTTTAAGGGTCTGGAAAAATATTATTACTGCTAATATTATTGTTTTAAAGGTGATTGGACTGTTTTTGTGGCTCTTAAGAAGTTCAGACAATCAATATTGTTGTTCTAAAGGGGAGGGTAGGTTGTTTTGCAGCAAAGCGAAGTTTGGGATTCTAATACTACAAAAAGAGCTCTTTCTCTTTATCGTTGGGCACTCTGCAGGTATCTCTTTTGCCAAACCATCGATATCGATTTTTAGCAATAAAAGTATATAGCGAACTACTTAATTTTCGTGGGACAAACCTTAGAATATGGTAAATTAATTTGAAGCCTCTTAAATACTTTAGAATAGCAATAACGGCATCTATACCTTCGAGAAGTAAATTATCATCAATAAAAATAATTGAATTTAGATCGCTGCTTAACTTCCCATTACTTACCAGCAGCTCCCTCCCTTTCTCGCTTTGCAGAGCTGCAAAATGGAAAACTTTATCCCTATTGTGCTTAAGGATAAAGTTGACCGTGGAGTTGCAGAAATTGCACACTCCGTCAAATAGGATTATTTTCATCGGAACGTCATTAATTTGTCTGACGCACCAAAAACATTATTGGTGCTTTAGCAAGAACTCTGCAATTTGAACTGCATTTAATGCAGCACCCTTACGAATCTGGTCGGAAACAGTCCAAAACGTCAATCCGTTTTCATTAGAGATATCCTTACGAATACGTCCAACGTAAACCGGATCAGTACCTTCTAGTCCCAGTGGCATCGGGTATTTCTTTTCTGCCGGATTGTCCATTAGTTCAACCCCCTCAGCTTTACTAAAAGCCTCACGAGCCTCTTCCACAGAAACCGGTCTCTCAGTCTCTATCCAAATTGCTTCTGAGTGAGCACGCATTACGGGAACACGAATACAAGTGGCGCTAACCTCAATACTTGAGTGCATTATTTTTCGAGTCTCATAATACATCTTAAGCTCTTCTTTGGTGTAACCATTTTCTGTAAATGCATCTACCTGAGGAATAAGATTGTATGCAAGTTGATATGCAAATTTTGATACCGTGGCTTCTTCGCCTCTAACAAGTTGCGCGTATTGATCTTCAAGCTCTTGCATTGCGGCTGCACCGGCTCCGGAAGCAGCTTGATATGTTGCCACATGTACTTTTTTAATGTGACTAATATTTTCAATTGCCTGCAGAGCAACAACCAATTGAGATGTTGTGCAGTTTGGATTTGCTATAATCCCTTTTGGTCTGTTTAGCGCATCCATACCATTAATTTCAGGAACAACAAGAGGTACATCATCATCCATTCTGAAAGCACTAGAATTGTCAATCATAATTGTTCCATGCTTTGTTATTGTCTCTGCAAATTCTTTTGATGTACTGCCCCCGGCAGATACAAATGCAATATTAATATCTTTAAAGTCGTCATTATGTTTAAGTTCTCTAACCGCTATTTCTTTGCCTTTGAAGGTGTATGTTGATCCGGCACTTCTTGAGGAGCCAAACAGATATAATTTGTCAAGTGGGAAGTCTCTGTCTTCCAGTACTTGAAGCAGCTCCTGACCTACCGCTCCGCTCGTGCCTACAATTGCTATATTCATAATGTTGGTTTATTTAGAACACAAAGATAGAAAAAAGTAAGATAATGTGTTATATTGAAAGCATGGAGACTGTTTATTTTATAATAATTTTCTTTGTTAGTTTACCAATTCTTATGATATAATATCCCTTTGGCAATGAAATATGATATTCGTTGGTGCCCGATTTTATTCTTCTGCTAAAGACTTTAACTCCCATTATGTTGAAAATTTCTAGAGTTTCATCTTTTTTAAGGTTCTCTACAATTAATCGACTATCAACAAATTTAATACTTAAACTGTCTTGGTTGGATAATGTAAATGAGGTTTCTGTAGCATCAGTATAATGATAATCAGTTCTCTGAGAGTAAACATCGATATGGTTTACTGCCAAAAATCCGATTAATATTAATATTCTGCCGTTATTTCTCATTTGTGCTAAAGTTGATAAATTTTACCTTCTGATGCAAGTTCGGTTTTAGGAAAAACTGCTTGAGCCTCATTTAATAGTGGTTCAAGCTCTTTGTAACGAGATGAGAAATGACCAATTACCAGTTGTTCAACCTCTGCTTCAGCAGCAATTTTGGCCGCTTGCTGAGCTGTTGAATGATATGTTTCTTTTGCCCTAATCAGCTCACTCTCGGCAAATGTAGCTTCGTGATAGAGAATATTTGCATTTTTAATATATGGAACTATCTCAGGGAAATAAGCTGTGTCTGAACAGTATGCGTATTTTTTTGCAGGTGAACCTCTATATGTGAGCAGCTCGTTTTTAACTACAGTGCCATCGGAAGTTATATAGTTGGCCCCATGTTTAATATCATGAATAAATTTAAAAGGGATCTGATGAAAATCGATCATCTCTCTTTTAATATGCAGAGGAGATTCTTTCTGCTCAAATATAAACCCATTTGTATCTATTCTGTGGTTTAGAGGGAATGAAGTTATTTTGATTGATTTATTTTCAAAAATAACTTCACTGTTAAGAGGATTGAGTGGAACTAAGTTGAGTTTGTATGACAAGTTGTTGCCCATATATGAAAATAGAGGTTTCAATAACTGCTCAATATCTTTATGAGCAAAAAGATTAATATCGCCCGTACGCCCCATCATACTGAGCGTGGTAAGTAGTCCGGGCAATCCAAATATATGATCACCATGAAGATGTGAAATGAAAATTGAGTGGAGCCTGCCAATACGTGCTTTGTATTTTCGCATCTGTAATTGAGTTCCTTCTCCACAATCTACCAAAAAAAGTTTTTCATTCAAATCTACCAGTTGTGATGGAGGATTATGCATTGTGGTGGGCATTGCCGAACCGCTACCAAGTATAGTAATATGAAATCTTGTCATATCATCTTATGCCGATGAGTTTGTGTGTTTGTAAGCTTAACGTCCAGTTTGGATTTTCTTTTACAAGTGCAATACAGTAGTCTACATTTTCCTGAATTATGATGTTATTATCAAAAATAGGGCTTAAAAAATAGCGCTCTGTTTTGGGTAATATTGATATATCAGGTAATGGATCTCCTTTCTGAATTGGAAAACGAAGTTCGTCTACTTCAGGAATGAGTTCTTTAACCTTATCGAAATTTTGTTTAGGGCTACAAGTAATGTAATCTATGCCGGAGGGCACTCTGCGTGTTCCGTTTGTTTCAATTGCCTGTAGATATCCTTTGTCTTTAAACAGTGAAACAACCTCATCATTAAGCTGCAATGTGGGCTCTCCGCCGGTCCAAATGATCCATTTACAATTATATTGCTTTATCTCTTCAAGCACCTCATCAATACTCATTTTTACTCCTCTCTCAAAATCGGTGTCGCAGAAGCTGCAGGCCAGGTTGCACTTGGCTAGTCTGATAAATATTGAAGCATGACCTGTTCTGCCTCCCTCTCCTTGAAGAGAGTAAAATATTTCATTTACATTAAGGTTCATAAATGGCTGATGTTTTGGGTGTTTCGCTCACTTCAACTGCATAAAGTTCAGGGAAATGAGGTTTGAATACGTCATAAAGCATTTTTGCTATATTTTCGGCCGACGAATTTAGTGGTGCCAGAATATCATTTAGATTGCGATGATCAAGTGTATTGTCTATATAATCTTTTACTAAATTTAATTCATTATAGTCGCGTACAAACCCATTGTGGTTTAATTCTTGGGAACGTAAGTGAATAGTTACAACATAATTGTGCCCATGTAAGCGAGTGCATGGATGACTGTCTGCCAACCCAAATAATGAATGAGCCGCAGAGAATGAAAATTCTTTACTTATCTTATACATCTTTTTCTCCTGTTTTTACTTTTTGTTCGGCTACTAGTTCGTAACATCCAGATCTAACCATGTTCTGAGCGGGTAGTGGTCAGAATATTTCTTTTTATCTACCTTTGCACGATATGCTTTAATGTTTTTGCTGTGCATAATGTAGTCAATTCTAAATTTAAACAGATGTTCGTTGTATGTTATGCCGGGTCCAAATCCGGTGGTGACATAAGCATCATTTAATCCTTTTTTCATCTGATTGTATGCATATGAAATTGGTGTGTCATTAAAATCTCCACAAATTATAGTGCCTTGCGTACCTTGTTTATCTATAATATTTTTAACCTTTTCTATCTGTTTAGCTCTCATACGATAAGATCCTCCCAATCGATTTCGTATGTTTGATGTAATGGTTTCAATGCCAATCGAATCGCTTTTTTGAAGGAAATCACTATATAGTTTTTTGTCTTCCGACTGAATATTATTCGACTCTAAATGAATATTGGCAACTGTATATTTTTTACCGCCAATATTAATTGTATATACTGCTGCACCATTAAATGATGACTCAAAAACCACCTCACGTGTATGTTCGATAGGGTGCTTTGAGAAGCATGCCAATCCGAAGATATGATATTTACCTGAAGCCTCCAAACCGGTTATTGAATTATAAGGGTACTTGTTAAGTATTCTGTTTACATCCCTTTGTGAAAAAATTGATTGTCCGGTTTTGCTGACAAAATACTCCTGCAGACAGACAATATCTGCATCAGTCTCAACAATATAGTCGAGTATTGGATGTTTGTCAGAGCTTTTTTTTCTTTCATTATTAAAACCCTGTACATTGTATGTGAGCACCTTTATTGCACTTTGAGGAGGTTTGGGTGAATGAATATTGAGTGGGAAATATGTTGTTACCGGCTTAAA
Organism: Fermentimonas sp.; assembly: GCA_041859795.1. GTDB lineage: Bacteria > Bacteroidota > Bacteroidia > Bacteroidales > Dysgonomonadaceae > Proteiniphilum. Next base: position 309,217 of record JBFLFV010000001.1, on the reverse strand, counting down.
GCATAATAAGATTGCAGCTATGCATACAATTGCCTGCTTCCATTTAGAAATAAAAATCCAGAATAATAAGTATGCAATATTTACTACAAGTATAACACCAAATCCCAATCCTATATAAGAAAACAGGTTGGTCTTAAGAGTTGAAACATTCCACGAAAGATAGGAACTGAAAAGTAAAATTATTGCTACAATATTTGTAGCAAATATTAATGTTTTAATTGCTTTTCTTAATCCACTTTTTTTATTTCTTGCTGGCATCGAAAAGTTTCTTTTTTTCTTCTGATGTTAATCCACTATATCCTGACTTCTTTAATTTATCTAATATTTCATCAATCACCTCCTGCTCATTATGCTTTCGAGCATTGTAATTCCAGTCAGATTCGTTTCGCACATGCTCAACCTTCATTTTTGGTTTTTTTGTGCGCGGCTTAAATAGTCCTACAAACCAATCAATTATAACACTCATCCAATGAGTTATATCTTTCCCTTTTTTGTACTGAGTTGCAAAAAAGTATCCAAATAATGCGCCACCTATATGAGCAACATGGCCACCGGGGTTGACCGGACTTCCGAGTGAAAGGAAATCTAGTATAAAAGCAAATATAGCAATATATACAATTTTTATTTGGCCTAAAAAGAGTAAATTTAAACGTAAGTCGGGTCTGTAAAAAGCTGCACCCATAACTATTGCCATAACTGCTGCAGATGCTCCAATCATCAAGCCATTACCCATATCAACATAATATGGTATTGTGTTAAATGCAATGATGTATAATAATGCACCGGCCAGTCCGCCAATCACATACAAACTTCCTAAAGTGCGCCCTGAGAAGTATTGCATGAATATCTTTCCAAACCAATATAGCCACAGTAAATTAAATAGGATATGGATAAAGCCTTCATGTACAAACATATATGTGATTAGCGACCATAGTCTCCTTATAAGAATAGGTATGTGTGATGGTACACTTAGGTAAGCTATTGGGTCAAAAGCATGAATGTTAAACAGGACAATTATGACATTAATCATTTTGAGCAAAATAAAGACAAATATGTTGATGAGTATCAACCTAGTCAATACTGTGCCTGTTCTATATTTAAGCTTGATATTATCAATAAAATCTGCCATCTTTTTTATCCTTATTCCTCCAATATAAGATCATAAATATTCCAAATATCATACCCCCAAGATGTGCAAAGTGAGCCACATTATCTCCTGTGCGGTTGGATATACCAAAAACTAACTCCAGTAAGCCATAGCCAATTACAAACCATTTTGCTTTAATTGGGAAAGGAAATGGTATGATGAATAGTTGAGCATTTGGGAAAAGCATTCCAAATGCAAGAAGAATACCAAAAACTGCACCCGATGCTCCAACTGTAACACTGTTTACGGCATAAAACATTTCAGGGCCTACCGCTGCGCTAATTCTAAAGTACATGACAATAATTTGCACAATTCCGGCTCCAATACCTGTAGCCAGGTAATAGGTTAGAAATCTTTTAGGGCCCCAAACTTGCTCCAATGTTCGGCCAAACATGAATACAGCAAACATATTAAAGAATACGTGCGAAAATGAGTAGGGATCATGAAGGAACATATAGGTTACCAACTGGTATATGCGAAACTGATCTGATAAGGGGAAGTGAAGACCGAAATGTCTGGTTAAATCAATTCCGATTCTACCAAGTAGCACAAACTGTGCTAACCATATTATTACGTTTATTATTAATAGGTTTTTTGTTACCGTTGGCAACATTCCCCCAAAACTACTTCTATAATTGTTCATTATTCAAATCTACTGTTGATGCGCAAAATTACGTATTATTTCGCAGCAAATGAGTATTTTTGCTACATTAATAGGTTTTTTTTGGAAAAATCAAATACTTTTTACCTTTTTTCTTGATTGTTCTTAATTATTAATCTATATTTGACGACAAAATTGGGGCTCAGCCTTGACTTATAGTATGTTTAATTTTTTTTATTAAGTTTCCTTATGAATAAATCAGAACTAATTAACGCTATCGCAGAAAAATCTGGCCTTAGCAAAGTGGATTCTAAAAAAGCATTAGATGCTACTTTAGAAGCTATCGGTGAAGAAGTTAAATCCGGTGGAAAAGTTGTATTGGTAGGTTTCGGTACTTTCTCAGTTTCCGAAAGAAGTGCTAGAAAAGGTATTAATCCTCGCACAAAACAACCAATAGATATCCCAGCTAAGAAAACAACTAAGTTTAAACCAGGATCGGAATTATCAAATCTCTAAAAGTCTTATGGTAGAAGAATTGGGAAGGAACAGATTTTTTAAAAAAAGTTTGTTCCTTTTTTAATTTTTATTTGCTCGATTCATTGCCAAAAGAAAATAATATTTACCTTTGCAGTCACAAAAAATGACTCCGTAGCTCAGTTGGCAGAGCAATTGACTCTTAATCAATGGGTCGAGGGTTCGAATCCCTCCGGGGTCACGTTGATTGTTAAGCACATAAAGAAATATTTCTATATGTGCTTTTTTGCTGGGGTAAACATAGGGTAAACATTTATCCAAAGTTATCAATATTCAACCACACTTTCCATATGTTTTATTTAACATGAATTTGGTGAAAGGCTCTATTTATATTCATTTTTTTTCTAGTAAATTTGTATCTTTGTCAAGTGCGGACAATTTTATCTTAATGTATAGAACTTCTGTCTTATTTCTGTCTTTGATCTATCTGCTTTTAATGAATTCATGTAGTAATAGAGCAGAAGATATGCGTGTGTTTGAAACTCTTGCTGCTTGGGACAAGATGATTGATTACAGACCAAGTGACGTGTCTGATAGTTTAAAGACAATTGAGTATGTGAGTTTAAGTCGAAATAACAAGTCATATTATAATTTACTCAAGGTTATTTCGGACGATAAAACTTATGTAAACTTTACAAGTGATTCCCTCATTACCAGTGTTGTAAACTTCTATAGCAGTCACGATCCTAAAAGTCCAAATCTGATTAGATCTTTAGCGTATCTTGGTATTGTTAGGACTCGTATGGGTGTTAGGGATAGTACTGTTTATGAACCATTAAGAGAGGCTGATAGATTGCTGGCCTCTATGTCTGATCCAAATCCATCTTTAGGATATTTGATTAATTTCTTTCTTGGGAATATACATTATAATAGTCGAAATTACCCTATTGCTAACGATTATTTTATAAGAACATTAGGTTATGCCAGAGCAGAAAGAGATTCAATACATATCTTTGATACATATTTAGCTATTTATTGGAACTCGATGCAGAGTAAGGATTTTGAAAAAGGTAAAATATATTTAGATACTTTATCGGCATTTCAAAACAAATTTCCAAGCAAGGATTATTACATTTTAAATGCACAGTCAATCTATTATGATATAATGGATGAACCAGAGATTGCATTGGAAAAGGAAAAGGAAAAATTATTAATAGTAAGATCGCAGGAAGAAAATATCGATTTGTCAAGAGTATATTTTAATATATCTGATAGATTTGTTGGTCTTGATCAGTTGGATAGTGCTATGATTTATGCTCAAATGGCAATAGATATAATTGAAGATTCTACTTATGTTTATAACCACCTATATTTTGAGAATGTTGCCAAAATTGCTGAAAAGCAAGAGAATTTTGAGTATGCAAATATCTATAGAATAAAAGCTTCTGAACTATATAAAAGTAGCGTTTCAGGGAGATTAGATACTCAGATAGCTGAGTTGGAGAAAAAGTATGATCTTTCTGAAGCTGAGAATGTCATACTGAGAACCAAGCAACAAAGCTCAAGAATAATAATTCTCTCTTTAATTGTTTTGCTCGCAGTTGCTGTTTTGATGATGTATTTACTGAAAGTTCAAAAGGAGTCTAGAATGAAGTTGATAGAGGCCGAAAATAGAGTACAACAACAAGCGATGCAGGCAGAATTGATGGAAACGGAGGAGAATAAGCGTAAATGGTTGCTACTGCTTTATAGTAATATATCAGATAGACTCACTTTTCTGCAAGGAGAGTTTGAAAAGCTTACACAGAGATACGTGTCAAGTAATCCCAAAGTTTATAAAGATATGCAGTTGATTCTGAAAAATACTGATACAGATTTGCGTGATATAAATAAAACCTTGGCTCCTGATACTGAAACATTTTTTGCATATACTCATTTAGATGATAATAATGATGTATTAAATTCGAATGAAAAGATGTTGTTAATGCTTTTGGCATGCGATGCGGATAATAGACAATTGGCTACTTTTTTAAACACTACAACCGATAGTGTAAGGGTTAGAAAATCGCAGTTGAAGAAAAAAATGATAGAAAACGGTTATAATATAGATGTTTTTGGTGATTAAATGCCGTTAAAATGGACATTGTTAAGTCCTGTAATATCAGAGTATTAGTGTTGTAAGTGCCGTTAAATGCTGTAAGGAGTATTGTTTTTGATGTCTTTTGTGATTTACTTTGTGTCATTATTATAACACAATTTAAAAAAAAGCAGTTCTAATACATTTTTAAAACAAAACGATATGAAAAAGACAGGGTTGATTCTATTATTAATTTTCACTACTTGTACACTAACTTTCTCGTCAGACTTATCAAATACAAATAAAGTTCAAGATGACTTAGAAGACAAGATTGCATTAAGTAAGGAGGGTGGAACTACAAGAGCAGTTGGTAACAGAAGTACTACTATGGGCATGACTTTGTTTGGTGCTCAGACAGTTGCTGCACAACCAGAGGTTGAGGCATATTGCTCAAACAATGTTGTAACTATTTCAATTTTAAACTATCGTGGTGGTGCATGGGTTGAAATATACGGAGCTAAGGGGGCAAAGCAAACTTATATTGAGGTATATGATATGGGATTTGACGTAATAAGTATGTCGGGGCTTGGTGCAGACGAGTATAATATTCGTATTACATTAGGATCAGAAGTGTTTTCAGGAACTTTTAATAAAGGGAAAAATGGACATTATAAATAATAAAAGAAATAGTATTCGCAAGTACTTACTTACGGATGTAGAGTCATGTACATTTACTTTTTCAGATGGGCTGACAAGTAAGGTTAAACCATCAGCTGAAAATGAAATAGTACTTGTTAAATTGATTCCTCACTCAACTAAATCAAAAACATTTGAGGATAAAGTTCTTAAGAATTATATGTCTGCAAAAAATGTAACCGATTTAGCTGAAATGTGCAGTTATGAGTGTATTAGAACGTTTACTCGTCATTTTAAGAAGAGCTTTGGACAGACTCCGTATCAATGGATGCTCGATCGTAAAATGGAGGAGATCCAATCACTTGTTCTTAATTCAGATATGAGTATTACCGATATCGCTAAGATGTATGATTTTAAGAGTGTGTCACACTTGGTGAATTTGTATAGCAAACGATATGGAAATTCACCACTTAAGAGCAGATTATTAGATGCAATTTAACGACAATCTTTATTAGTGAATTTATAATATAATATTCTTTGTGAGTAACATTAAAAAAAGCGTCTCCTTTTGGGGGACGCTTTTAATTTGTGCATATTTTAAATCCATCTCATATATGCGAAATCCATTCTGTGAGGTAAATCAGAGTTTTTTGGAAAAACTCTTAGACCATATTGATGTGTTCCGGGATCATTCAATACTTTGCGAGTTTCGAAATATTGAAGTGAGCCTTCAGTTTTGACAAGATCAAATTCATATGATTCAACAAACTGTGGAGCATTATTCATTGTGTCGTGATTGACAATTACACATTCTACAGCCAAGTCACATTTTAGATTTTTTCTATCAATAACTATCTTACCATAAACTTCGCCATTTCCATTATTTATATGTATGGTTTGGTTGGGGTTGAAATCTAACTTAACTACTTCAAAAGAGTCCCAATTTGCAGATGTTTCATTTTTCCATTTAACAATCTCTTTAGCCTTTGCGTAGTTTTTTGCTTGCAGTAGTTTAGATCGCTCTGCCAATTTATTGTAAAAATGATTGAAGTAATCATCCATCATTCTTTTAGTAGTACATTTTGGAGCAATTACTGCCATTGATTTTTTTATGTATTGCATCCATTCGTGCGAAAAGCCGTTGCTATTGCGTGCAAAATAGAGTGGAATGATTTCGTTTTCTAACATTGAGTAGATTGTTGATGCATCCAGTTCATCTTGATATGATTGGTTGTCGTATGTGCGTTTTTCGGTTAATGCCCACCCGGCACCCTCCTTATAACCTTCGTACCACCAGCCATCTAATACTGAAAGATTTAGAACTCCATTCATCTCTGCCTTCTCGCCGGATGTACCGGAAGCCTCTTGTGCTCGTGTTGGTGTATTTAACCAAATGTCGACACCGGAAACTAATCTTTTGGCTAATCGCATATCATAATTTTCGAGGAAAATTATCTTACCAAGAAACTCAGGTCGTCGAGATATTTCAACTATTTGCTTGATTAAAGCTTGTCCTCCACCATCGGCAGGGTGCGCTTTACCGGCAAAAATGATTTGAACCGGACGTTTTGGGTCGTTTAATATTTTAGCCAATCGGTCTAGATCGGCAAACAAAAGATGTGCTCTTTTATAAGTTGCAAATCGACGAGAAAAACCAATTAGTAATGCATTAGGATTAATTTCTTCGAGGATTGCCATAATTCTTGAAGGGACGGCTTGATTTTTTAACCAGCCCTCTTCAAATTCATCCTTTATATAGTCTACTAATTTCTTTTTTAGGTGCGTACGAAGTTCCCATAGTTCATCATCACTTACATCGTATATCTTTTTCCAAATATCGGTGTTTGATTGATCTTTAAAGAAATTTTTATCAAAATGCTTTTCGTATAAAGCTTTTACTGAAGAGGTTGCCCAGCTTGGTAAGTGAACTCCGTTTGTAACATATCCAACATGAAGCTCTTCGGGAAAATAACCTTCCCATATCGGTTGGAACATCTCTTGCGAAACAGTACCATGTAGCTTACTTACACCATTTGCTTCTTGTGCAGTATTAAGCGCAAATACACTCATTGAGAATCTTTCGTTTGTACCGGGTTTGGCACGTCCCATATCCATGAATTGTTGCCATGGTATATTCAGCTCATGAATAATTGGGGTCATATATTTTCCAATTAAGGCTTCGTCGAAATAGTCGTGACCTGCAGGAACGGGTGTGTGCACAGTGTATAGTGATGAAGCGCGAACAACTTCTAACGCTTCATGAAATGAAAGACTTTCTTCTTTAACATAATCGATTAGGCGCTGTACGTTAATAAATGCAGCATGCCCCTCATTCATGTGATAGACATCTTTTTTTATACCTAGTTTTTTAAGAAGTAGTATTCCGCCAATTCCAAGTAAAAACTCCTGCTTCATACGGTTTTCCCAATCACCACCATAAAGTTGATGTGTGATTGATCGATCATATTTGCTGTTTTGTTCAATGTCTGTATCCATCAAATAAAGATTGATGCGACCAACTGCAACTTTCCAGATGTTGGAGTAAATACTTCTGTCGTGAAAGGGCACCTCTAGTATTATTGGAGTGCCATCATCATTCATGACTTGAGTTATTGGCAGGTTTCCAAAGTTTTGAGCCTCATAATTGGCTATTTGTTGCCCATCTACCGATAGTGTTTGTGTGAAATATCCATAGCGATATAAAAAACCTACAGCGGTCATGTTTACATTGCTATCGCTCGCTTCTTTTAGATAATCGCCTGCAAGCACTCCAAGCCCTCCGGAATATATTTTTAATACATGAGATAAACCATACTCCATGCTAAAGTAAGCAATACTTGGACGCTTACTGTTATAAGGTTCGTTCATATATTTTTTGAAGTGGTCGTAAACTTTTCGTATACGCTCTATCAATTCTGTATTCTTTACTGCTTTTTCTGCTACGTCTGATTTCAAGTTTTGGAGCATAATTACCGGATTCTTCTCACTTTTTTCCCACTCTTCGGGATCTAATTTTTCCAGAATTGCTTTAAACTCTTCATTCCATACCCACCAAAGATTATGGGCTATCTCCTCTAAAGGTTTGAGCTCGGTTGGGAGAACGGTGTGAACATGGATGTCTCTCCACACAGGATTATTTGAATAATTAATTTTAATCATTATTAATCGCTTTAATAATTATTTTCTGAATGCTAATGATAAGCCTCTAAAACAATAGTATTTAAAGTGCAAATATAGTGTATTTAATTTGATTTAAGTTTATAGGGTTTAGACAACCTGATAAATGAGTTATGCAATGCTTTGCTATATGCATTAATATAATAAGTGATAAAATGGGCCCAATCCGCTTGATTAGATAGGTTAGCAGCACTTTTTTTAAGCAGTTTAATTTGTTCATCACTTTTTAATGTAAAGTCATAAATAATTGATGCAATCGTTTCTACAACTTCAGAATAATTGTCGTCATTACGATAAACAACCTCTATACCATCACTTAAATCTTGTTTATGGTCGCCAATTTTCTTTGCCCATATACCAAATCCTGATAATGTGGTGGTGATTGTGGGTATGGAAAAGGCCATACTTTCGTGAGGAGTGTAACCCCACGGTTCGTAATATGAAGGGAAAATTGAGATGTCAATTCCTATAAGCAAATCATAATAATCAAGATTGAAAATGCCATCATCTCCATTTAGATAAGATGGAACAAATATAATCTTTAGCCTGTCGTTAGGCTTATTGCAAAGTCCGGTATGCATTATATGGTTGACTACTCTATCGTTGTGAGGTTCAACTAGCTCGTGTGTGACGAACTTGCTGAGCTTATTAGAGCTTTCCGGTTTATTGTTTGTTTTATCTTCGGTCAGAAGTGATTGCAGATCTTTACATGGACCTTTAGTCCACCCCGGTACCATAATAAATGCAATCACATCTCTATCTAACTCTTTCATTGAATTTAGATGCTTCATTGCATCAATGAATATGTCGATCCCTTTGTTTTTGTACTCGTATCTTCCGCTAATTCCTACAATTAGCGAATCGTGATGTACTGAGTGTCCAATTGTTTTTTCAGCAACATTAATGAGTGTTTTCCTCGCTCTTAAATGTGCTTTCTCGTATGCTTTGCTTTTTGGAATAAAATCTTTTTCGAAACCGTTTGGAGTGACCTCGGGTTTGCGACCAAAAAACTGTGCACATTCTTCTGCGGTTATATCACTAACGGTGGTGAAACAGTCGACATTGATTGCAGCAGCCTTCTCGATGGAGTGTTTGGCCGTGATGTTTAGTTGACGAGCCATTTGATCTCCATTGTATTCATGAAGGTGACCATATAATGGAAGATTGTTGCCTGCAATGGAACGACCAATTGAGGTGGCGTGTGTTGTGAATATTGTTGCAATTTTGGGAACGTACTTTTTTATATATAAAGCCCCAGCTCCAAGCATCCATTCATTAAAGTGTGCAATAACATTAGATGACTCTAAATGATGGAAGCGATAAAAGCTTTCTATGAGCAGTCCTGTTGAATATGCAAAAATTATGGACTCTTGATAATCACCATATGAGTTTAGAGAATCAACTCCATAGTCCATCCACATATTTGCATATATTTCGTTATGTCGATCAAGGAATTGGTCAAACTTTACAAGAAAAACTATTGGTTGTCCGGGTATATCCCATCTGCCGGCACGTATTTCGATGTTTTGAGATTGATAAGCATGATTGCGCCAGCTTAAAAACATACTCTTATCTTCCTTAAACCAAGGACTCTCATCGTTTTCCCAAATGTCAGGGCCAATAAAAAACAGTTTGTCGTTATGTATTTTTTGGAGAGAATTTGCACGGGTTGAGAGCACTGTGTAGATGCCGCCAACTTTATTGCATACTTCCCAGCTGCTTTCGAATATATAATCAGGGGTAAATTTGGTTTCTGCTTGCATATAGTATTATTTTATTCTATTTGTTTTATCTTTGGATGTTTACAATCTCTTAGTTACAAAGATAAATAAAATACACTACATTTGTACTTTCAATCAAATGGTTAAAGCAATAGAAATAATTCAACTACAGAAGCTGGTTGAAAAGCATTCAAATATTTCAGCAATTGGTTCATTACTGAATGAGGCAGAGGTTTTGTCGGTTAAGGGCTTACAGGGTTCTTCGCGTGCTCTGTTTGCTATTTCTCTTTATAATAAAAATCCTCAAACATATCTTTACATACTTAATGATGCTGAAGCAGCGGGATATTTTTATCACGATGTAACCCAAATTATTGGTTCAAGTAATGTGCTCTTTTTCCCTTCAGCATATAAAAGAGCTTCAAAATTTGGACAGTTAGATGCCGCGAATGAAGTACTTCGTACCGAAACATTAAGCTGTTTACAAGATAAGGACAATCACGTTATTATAGTGAGCTATCCGGATGCGCTCGTAGAGAAAACTGTTTCAAGTGAACAGTTGAAGGAGCAAACTTTATCTGTATCGGCAGGTGAAAAGATTGACTCCTCTTTTGTTGGTGAGGTGCTTGAAAGTTACGGGTTTGATTATGTAGATTATGTTTACGAACCGGGACAATATGCACAGAGAGGTAGTATCCTTGATGTGTTTTCCTATTCATCCGAGTATCCATATCGTATAGATTTCTTTGGTGATGAGGTGGAGACAATTCGTAATTTTGACCAAGAGTCGCAGCTCTCTAAAGAGAAATTCAGTGAGATTAGGATAGTTCCTGAATTTGGACATAAGAGTTCGAAAAATTCTTCGCTTTTTGATTCATTGTATTCAAATTCAATAATTTGCATTGATGATCTGCGTTGGATAATTAGTCGAGTTGAATCTCTTAACCAAGATGAACTTCATATTGATGTTAATCCTGAAGATGTTGACTATGTAAAGGCTGACTTGCTGAAAAAGGATGAGCTTGTTGAGAAGATAAACAAGTTCAAACAGGTTCGCTTTGATACCAAAATGCTTGATATACCAGATGCTGTACTGAATTTTAACACCTCGACACAACCTCTTTATCATAAGAATTTTGACCTTTTATCAGAGTCTCTGCACAAGTTTATAAATGATGGATATAAGATTTATATATTGAGTGACAGTCATAAGCAACAGAAACGTCTGTTTCATATCTTTGAGGATAGAAATGATCCGATTCCTTTTATACCGGTAACTAAAACATTGCATGAAGGATTTTCAGATTCAGATTTAAAGATTTGTTGTTTTACGGATCATCAGATTTTTGATAGATTTCATAAGTATAGCCTAAAATCTGATAAGGCACGATCAGGTAAGGTGGCGCTTACTTTAAAAGAGATTAATCAATTACAGACAGGTGATTATGTTGTACATATGGATCACGGTATTGGTAGATTTGCGGGTTTGGTTCGTCTTCCTATAGGTGACAAAGTGCAGGAGGTGATCAAGTTGACCTATCTTAATAATGATGCCGTATTTGTATCTATTCATGCGTTACATAAGGTCTCTAAGTATAAAGGAAAAGAGGGAGAGTCCCCAAAATTAAACAAACTTGGTAGTGGGGCTTGGGAAAGAGTAAAATCAAAGACTAAGTCGAAGATAAAAGATATTGCTCGTGACCTGATTAAGTTATATGCTGAACGTCAGCAGCAGAAGGGTTTTGCGTTCTCTAAAGATTCATATTTACAGACTGAGTTGGAGGCATCATTTATGTATGAGGATACTCCTGATCAAATAAAAACTACTCGTGATATTAAAGCTGATATGCAGAGTGAGCAACCAATGGATCGACTGATTTGTGGGGATGTTGGCTTTGGAAAGACAGAGATTGCTATAAGAGCAGCTTTTAAAGCTGCAATAGATGGAAAGCAAACTGCAGTTTTAGTACCAACGACAGTACTTGCAACTCAACATTATCATACATTTAATGGCCGATTGGAGAATTTTCCTGTTAGAGTTGATTATTTAAGTAGAGCAAGAACATCAAAAGAGCAGAAAGATATTTTAAGTGATCTTGAGGAGGGTAAAATTGATATTCTTATTGGTACTCATAGAATTGTGAGTAAGGATGTTAAATTTAAGGATCTTGGACTTCTTGTGATTGATGAGGAGCAGAAGTTTGGTGTTTCCACTAAAGAAAAGTTGAAACAGATGAAGGTGAATGTTGATACACTCACTATGACTGCAACACCAATCCCAAGAACTTTGCAGTTTTCTTTGATGGGGTCTCGTGATCTTTCGACAATCAACACACCTCCCCCAAATAGATATCCTATCCAAACAGAGGTTCATACGTTTGATGTAGAGATAATAAAAGATGCAATTAATTTTGAGATTAGTAGGAATGGTCAGGTTTTTATAGTGAATAATAGAATTCAGAATATTTATGAATTGGCTGAGCTTATACAGCGTGAAATACCTGATGTCAGGGTTGCAGTTGGGCATGGTCAAATGGATCCTAAAAAGCTTGAAAAGGTTATATCTGATTTTATGAATCATGAGCAGGATGTTTTGATTGCTACAACAATTATTGAATCAGGGATTGATATGCCCAATGTTAATACTATAATTGTTTTGGATGCTCAAAACTTCGGTTTAAGTGATTTGCATCAGTTGAGGGGTAGAGTGGGGAGGAGTAATAGGAAGGCGTTCTGTTATCTGCTTGCACCTCCTTTGTATTCGTTGAGTAGTGATTCGAGACGACGCCTTCAAGCTATTGAAAATTTTGCAGATTTGGGAAGTGGTTTACACATTGCAATGCAGGATTTGGATATTCGAGGTGCAGGTAATTTATTGGGTGCAGAGCAGAGTGGATTTATTGCAGATTTGGGATACGAAACATATAGAAAGATTCTTACTGAGGCTGTTCAAGAGTTGAGGAGAGATGAGTTTTCTGATTTATATGAGACAGAGAAAGATAGTAAAGAAAAGAGTGTAGAGTTTGTACAAGATGTTCATGTAGAGGGTGATTTGGAATTGATGTTTCCGGTTATGTATATTCCAAATGATTCTGAAAGGGTAGCAATTTATCGTGAATTGGATAGTTTGGAGTCGGAAACAGATATATTAGATTTTACTAAACGAATTGAGGATAGGTTTGGAAAGATTCCAAAGCAAGGTATTGAGTTAATAAGAATTGTGAGATTGAGGCGACTTGCCAAGTCCTTGAGTATTGAGAAAATTGTTCTTAAGAATGGGAGTATGTCGCTTAATTTAATTTCAGATGATAATTCGCAATATTATCAATCAACGGCATTTGATAAGTTGTTGAATTATGCCCAAAAGTATCCACGTAATTGTAAGTTGCGAGAAAATAATAAGAAAAGATCCCTTTTAATAAAGAATATTGAAAATGTAGAAACTGCTATTTTTGTACTTGAGGAAATGATAAATACAAATTTAATCAGTTGATTTTAGATACAGGTAATTAGTTTAATAAGCAGTTAAGTTATATTGACGACATAAATTATTACTTAATTAAATAACAAAATTGTGCGGTTCATCAAAATCTTTTATTGTTCGGATTTTAATGTCTACAGAGTTGTATGCTAACGAGTAAGGGATAACGCTTTGTGTGAGCCAAGAACCTCCACCTATTATGGAGTCATGCCCTATAACTGTTTCTCCTCCAAGGATTGTGGCGTTTGCATATATTACAACATTATTTTCTACAGTTGGATGTCGTTTTGTATTGGTCAGTTTCTTTTCAACATATAGTGCGCCTAATGTTACACCTTGGTATATTTTAACATTATCACCTATATCTGTTGTCTCACCAATTACTATTCCTGTGCCATGATCCATAAAAAGGTTTTTGCCAATTCTAGCAGCGGGATGTATATCGATGCCAACTTTTGAGTGTGCATGTTCGGAGAAATGTCTCGAGATTAAAGGGACTCCGAGGTTGTGAAGCTCATGTGCTATGCGATGTACAGATAATGCAAAAAAACCCGGATAGGTGATTATAATCTCTTCTAAAGATTTTGCAGCAGGATCAGACTCTAAGTAGCAATGAGCATCTTCATAAAGTTGTTGTCTAATAGCAGGGAGTTTTTCAATAAAACTTTCCATGATTTTGTCAGCATCATTTTCACTAGTTAGATTCATGATGTTGCGATGAAGTTTCTTGGCAGCATCCATTAATTCATCGTTTTCTTCAGATGAATTATTGCATTTGCAAATTGGGAACATTGATATGTATATTGAATCTATGGCTTCATCCAATTCACATTTATTTATGGGGATATCTATTGGCTCTGGATTGAACTGATTAATCAGCTCAATAGTCTTGTTTGTCATTTTAATGTTTTTAATTTTATCAATAAGTTGGTTGCATAATGTGCTTGTATCTTCCCCATTATACACTCATAATAATAAACATAAATATAACAACCCAGATGAATTGAAGTTCAAAAAAAAGATTCCCTTTAGAGGAATCTTATATATAATGATCACTAGATTAAAACAAGTTAGATGTTCTCTTTTAGTGTTTCATAAATTAACCCTTCAAGCTCTTCGTACAACTCAGGATTATCTCTTACGGCAATTTTAGCTGCATCGCGACCTTGTCCAAGCCTTGTGTCCTTGTAGCTATACCAAGATCCACTTTTGGTGATTATGTTTAATTCTGAGCCTATATCGATTAATTCACCAGTTCGTGAAATACCTTCACCATACATTATATCAAACTCAGCTTTTCTGAAAGGAGGCGCTACTTTGTTTTTTACAACTCTTACGCGAGTTGGTTTTCCAATTTGTGTTTCACCTTCTTTAATGGGGGTGCCGTTGCCGCGAATGTCTAAACGAACTGATGAGTAGAATTTTAGTGCATTACCTCCGGTTGTGGTTTCGGGGTTACCAAACATTACTCCAATTTTTTCACGCAACTGGTTAATAAATATACAACATGTATTTGTTTTGCTGATTGCGGAAGTTAATTTTCTGAGTGCTTGAGACATTAGTCTTGCTTGAAGACCCACATTAGCATCACCCATTTCACCCTCCAGCTCTTTTCTGGGTGTTAGCGCTGCAACAGAGTCAATTACAACTATGTCAACTGCAGCAGATCTTATGAGTTGTTCAGTAATTTCCAGTGCTTCCTCTCCACTATTTGGCTGAGAAATAACTAAATTATCAATATCTACACCCAGCTTTTCAGCATAAAACCTGTCAAATGCATTTTCAGCATCAATAAATGCAGCTACCCCTCCGGTTTTTTGAGCTTCCGCGATGGCGTGTAGTGCAAGTGTTGTTTTACCTGAAGATTCCGGTCCATATATTTCAATAATTCGTCCACGGGGGTATCCACCAACTCCTAAAGCTACATTTAGACTTATGGACCCTGAAGAGATGACTGGAATATTATCTACTTTATCATTGCCTAATTTCATTATTGAGCCTTTTCCATAGGCTTTCTCAATTTTATCCATTGCAGCCCGTAATGCTTTCAGTTTTTCACTATTTTTCTCAGCATTCTTCTCACTGTTTTTGTTTTTGTCTTTTAGATCAGTCATGTCGTTCATCTCCTCACTTATATGATTTATATGGTTGTTATTTTTATTTTGATATTCATATTTTATCCAAATCAAAGATAAGCAAAATATTTATACTAACTGATACATACCGCCCGGAAGAACTCTTATAATATTCTTCATTTCTAATTCTAGTAAAGTCATTTGTAGCTCCGAAAGGGGTGTGTTTAATTCTATGGATAGTGTGTTTATTTGCATTGATCCATTTTGATTAAGCAGGATAACTATTTTTTCTTCTTCATCTGTAACTTCAGAAAATAACTCTTGCTGCTTTGGTGTTGTTTGCTCCATTTGGTCCTCTTTCCAGCCCATGTGGGATATGAACTGTTCAGCACTTTGAAGTAATATTGCCTTATTTTCGGATATTAATTTATTGCAGCCAATTGAAAATTTATCATGAATCCTACCTGGAAGGGCGAATACTTCTCTAAAGTATGAGTTTGCAATATCTGCAGTAATCATGGAACCTCCTTTTGAGGCAGACTCTATCACTATAACTGCATCAGACATACCTGCAACGATTCGGTTTCGTCTTACAAAATTGTGACCATCAGGGTTGGTGCCATTTGGGTACTCTGTTAACAAAGCTCCATTTTCAATCATTTCAACAGCAGTTTGCCTATGAACATGTGGGTAAATTCTGTCTAATCCATGACCCAATACGGCAATTGTTGATAATCCATTTTTTAATGCAGCTCGATGTGCGCAAATATCAACTCCATAGGCTAGTCCACTTATAACTTGAATATCAGGGAATAAAGATGAGAGCTCTTTAACAAGATTATTGCAAAATTCTTGTCCATATCTAGTTGAGTTGCGGGTTCCAACAATGCTTATTACTTTTTTTCTATTAAAATCATCGTTACCCTTTCCGTAGATTAACACCGGCGCATCAACGCAATTAGCCATTCGTTGTGGATAGTTTTCATTTGTAAAGAATAATAGATGAATATTGTTTTTTATGACAAATTCTAATTCTTTTTCAGCTCTTCTTAGGACTGATGGGTTCCTAATTTCTGAAATTAGTCGTTTTGATATTCGTGGAATCTTTTCAAGCTTTGAAATGTTGCCTTTAAAAATCTCCTCTTCATCACCCATCACCTCCATTAAGTTTCGAGCTATAGTTACACCCACACCCTTTATTTGAGTGAGTGCAATTTGATATAAAGATTTGTTGGTCAATTTATTAGATGATCTGTATTATAAGTAGTTATATTTTAAATATAACCTTTAAATGCATTGTCAAAAACATCAGGATTTGAAAGTTTTCCGTTAATCAAGCTTACAACTTCAATTTTAGCTTTTGCACATAGGGCATTGTCTGAAAGTCTAATTATTTCTTGATGAAAAATATATTTAACGCTAACCTTCTCAATTCTAATTATAGTGCATTTGAATTTATCCATTCCAAGAAGAGGAATTTTGTAGCGTATTTGAACGCGTGAAACTACTGCATCAATCCCATTAATGTGGAGGTCATGAAAGTTGAGTCCCACTTTCTCCATAAATTCATGGCGTGCTACTTCAAAGTAGTGTTGATAATTAGCATTATTTACATGCCCCTGGGTATCGCATTCATAATCGCGTACCTTCATTTCGTGTTCAAAAATTGGTGCTGCCACTTAATTTCTTTTCAATAATTAATATATAAATTCAAGTAACCTTTTCAATAATAGTTTTTTAATTATCCGGCTATTTTAAAGCAATCTTTTCTTTCAACCACTCTCTTGCATTTACAAATGCTTCCATCCAAGGAGTAACATCATGCTTGCGGTAAGCAAATGGATAGTAAGCATTTTGCCATGGAAATATTGTGCGCTCAAGATGAGGCATCATTGCCAAGTGTCTTCCATCTTTTGAGCAAACAGCGGCTGCAGCATAATCAGAACCATTAGGATTGCCGGGATACTCATCGTATACAAATTTAGCAGCTATATTGTATTTGCTTTCATGATCAGGCAAATCAAATCGTCCCTCTCCATGAGCTACCCAAATGCCAAGTTTGTTACCTTCAAGGGATTTTAACATAACTGATTCATTTTTTGGGATTGAAACGCTCACAAATGTTGATTCAAATTTCCCTGATAAGTTTTGCTGCATTTTAGGGTGATTTGCTCCTAGTTCTGGGAAAATAAGTCCAAGCTCCATTAGAAGTTGGCACCCGTTGCAAATACCAAGGCTTAGAGTATCTTCTCTAGAAAAGAAATTCTTTAGTGCTGTTCTTGCTTTTTCATTATAATTAAATCCACCTGCCCATCCTTTAGCAGACCCAAGTACGTCTGAGTTTGAGAATCCTCCACAGAAGACTGCAATGTGAACATCTTCAAGTGTTTCGCGACCAGATGTAAGGTCGGTCATATGTACATCTTTAACATCAAATCCTGCAAGATAGAGTGAATAGGCCATTTCTCTTTCACCGTTTGTTCCTTTCTCGCGAATTATTGCAGCTTTTAAACCGGTTTTTTCTTTTCTATCAGGATTAAGATCTAAGTCATTCATTTTTCCTGTAAATTCAGGATTGATTTCAAACTGTAGTGTTTGATGTTTGTAGTTATCAAATCTTTGTTTTGCATATTCATTTCCACTTTGCTTTTTATCAAGAAGATAAGAAGTGTTGTACCATACATCTCGAAGCTCATCGATATCAAATTCACTATAGAAATCATCTTTAGCAATTATCAATTTGCGATCTTCAATAGGTCTGGCAACAATTGCAAAACCTAAACCATAATCTTGTAGAATTTTTTCAACAAGCCTGTGATGTTTAACCTGAATCAGGACACCGGGATTCTCTGAAAAAAGAATTTTTATTAAATCAGAATTTCTTATCTTATCAAGTCGGGCTTCTAGTCCACCTTGTGGATTAGCAAAGCACATTTCAAGCATTGTCGTTATCATTCCGCCGGCTGAGATATCGTGACCTGCAAGTATTAAACCTCGACTTACAAGTTCTTGAACTGCGGCAAATGCATTTTTAAAATACTCAGCATCTGTAACAGTGGGTGCCTCGTCACCAATCTTGTTCATAGTTTGTGCAATTGCAGAACCACCAAGCTTAAAAGTGTCAAATGAAAAGTCTATATAGTAAATATAGGTGCCTTTTATATAGGCTATAACCGGAGATACAATTTTACGTATGTTTATTACTTCAGCAGCAGCCGAAATAATAACTGTTCCAGGAGAATAAACCTTATCATCTTCATATTTTTGTGTCATTGATAAGGAGTCTTTGCCGGTTGGTATATTAATCCCTAATTCACATGCAAAATCTGAACATGTTTCAACTGCTTTATATAGTCGCGCATCCTCTCCGGGATTACGGCACGGCCACATCCAGTTGGCACTAAGAGAGACACTTTTTAACCCGTTTGTTAACGGTGCAAAAACTATGTTTGTCAGAGCTTCTGATATTGCCATTATTGAGCCGGCTGCAGGATCAATCATAGCTACTTGAGGAGCATGTCCTATAGATGTTGCCATTCCGTCATATCCTCTATAATCAAGTGCAATAGCCCCGCAATCGCTTAAAGGTAATTGAATTTCACCTTGTGTTTGTTGTCTGGCAATTTTTCCACTAACTGATCGGTCTACCTTATTAGTCAACCAGTCTTTACAAGAAACCGATTCAAGTTTTAATACATTTTTTATATATGTCTCCAACAGCTGCTCATTATATTCAATTGAAGCATAGCTTTCGGATATTGTGCTATCAGTCATAATTGTGGGGGGGGTCTTTCCAAAGAAATCATCCAGATCCAAATCAATTGGATTTGTACCATTAGGCAGACTGAATGTTAATTTCATGTCACCTGTTGTTTCTCCAACGATATAAAGCGGTGCCTGTTCACGTGCAGCAATACGTTCAATACGTTCAATATTTTCTTTTCCAATCAAAAGCCCCATTCGCTCTTGACTTTCGTTTCCAACTATCTCTTTTGCCGAAAGTGTTTTGTCTCCAACAGGTAATTTATCTATATGAATTACTCCACCTGTGCTTTCAACTATTTCTGAAAGACAATTGAGATGACCTCCTGCACCATGATCATGAATTGATATTATAGGATTGTCTTCAGACTCAGAAAGAGAGCGGATAACATTAGAGACCCTTTTTTGCATTTCAGGATTAGCTCGTTGTATAGCATTAAGCTCAATGCCTTCTGAGTATACACCTGTGTTTACAGAAGATACAGCTCCACCACCCATTCCAATTCTGTAATTATCACCTCCCATAACAACAATTTTCTCACCTTCTTGTGGGTTTCCTTTTATAGCATCACGCTTGTTTGCATAGCCTATACCTCCAGCAAGCATGATAACCTTATCAAATCCATATTGTTTATTGTTTTCGGTATGTTCAAAAGTTAGAACTGAACCGCAAATAAGAGGTTGTCCGTATTTGTTGCCAAAATCAGATGCACCATTTGAGGCTTTTATAAGAATTTGTTCAGGAGTTTGATAAAGCCATTTACGTGGTGCTATGCTTCCTTCCCATGGTCGTCCATCCTCTATGCGAGGATAGGATGTCATATATACTGCTGTGCCTGCTATTGGGAGTGAACCTTTACCACCTGCAAGACGATCGCGTATCTCTCCGCCGGTTCCGGTAGAAGCGCCATTGAAAGGTTCTACTGTTGTAGGAAAATTATGCGTTTCAGCTTTTAGCGATAGTACACTTTCAACCTCTTTAATTGAGAAATAAGAGGGTTTGTCTCCACTTTCAGGTGCAAATTGCTCTATTTTTGGACCTAGAACAAAGGCTACATTATCTTTATATGCAGATATAAGTGAGTTTGGATTAATTGATGATGTTTTTTTAATTAGTTGAAAAAGAGACATTTCTTTTTCTTCGCCATCTATAATAAACTTGCCATTGAAGATTTTGTGTCTACAGTGTTCTGAGTTTACTTGAGAGAACCCAAACACCTCACTATCAGTTAATTTACGATCTATTTTTTTGCTTAGTGATTCTAAATATTCAATCTCATCACTACTTAATGCAAGACCTTCTGACTCGTTATATGAAGATATACCATCTATATATTTAATATCTTCCGGTTGCCCCTCAATTGCGAAAATAGATTGATCAAGCTTGTCATATTTTCTTTGCAGCATATGGTCAAAATTAGCATTGTTGTCTTCTGTGCTTGGAATATACTCCTCAATTCTAGTTATTCCATCAATTCCCATATTCTTTGTTATTTCAACTGCACATGTACTCCACGGTGTAATTAATTCGCGACGAGGACCAATATAGGGATTGTCAATTTTTTCAGTTTCAAGCATTTTTGCTTCTCCGAAAAGCCAATTTAATTTACTAGATGTTTCAGCTGAAAAGCTTGATTCAGCCTCAACGGCAATAATGCTATCTGAAGTAGTTTTGAAAAATGAAATCATATCTTTGTTTTTAGATCGATTTTTAATAGATTCTGATTCAATAAGATTGTTAATGTAAATTGTGTGTGTAACCTAATCAACATTATTGAATATACAAAGTTAGAAAACTTTTTCGTTAAGTCAATATTACATGTCAAACTTGCTTCAACTATCTTTTATTAATACTAATTATTAACTTTATGTATCTTTGCAAATTACAGTTAGATGCACACTGAAATATTTTTATAATGTTAGTGACTTTAGGCAAAGGATTTATAATAGGTCTATTCGTGTCTTCTCCAATGGGCCCTATAAATATGCTGACAATACAGCGTACTTTAAATCGAGGAAGATGGCATGGTTTTGCAAGTGGTATGGGGGCAATGTTGTCTGATTTAATTTATGCATTAATTACTATGTTGGGTATGAATTTAGTATCTGACTTCCTTGTGAAAAATGACACTTTTTTTAAAATAATTGGGAGCATAATTTTGACTCTGTTTGGTATAGTGGTGTTTAGAACAAACCCTTTAAAAGAGTGGTCGCATAAGGCTACTCCGAATGACACCAAGTATTTTAAATATTTTATTTCTTCTTTTATTCTTACATTTTCAAATATTGCTATTATTCTTGTATTTATTGGTTTATTTGTTCGCTTTTCATTCAATCCATTGATGAGCGGACTTAATTACATCATTTTTGGGATGATTGGTTTTGTGTCTGCCGCATTCTTGTGGTGGTTTCTTTTAACTTCTCTTGTATCCAAATTAAGAGGAAGGTTTAATAGGAAAGGTTTAATTTATCTAAACCGTATTATAGGATCAATACTTACTCTAATAGGGGTTGGAGGTGTTCTAGTTTTACTGTTTTAAGCTCTCTTGTTTTTAAATATTGACAGAGAAAATATCTTCAGACACGTTTTTCAATTTCAATTACCTCTAAATCTTTTATATTACCATCATCCAAAACAAACCTCAAAAGTGTGCGAACATGATGAAATCCATATAATCCTGCTGCACCCGGATTTATATGAAGGCACTCAATTTCTTTATCAAACATTACTTTAAGTATGTGAGAGTGCCCAGAAATAAATAGTTTTGGTGGATTAGAAAATATTTCAGATTTTATATTTGGTGAATAATGATTGGGATAACCTCCTATATGTGTCATTAAAACATCGACTTTTTCTATTTCGAAACGCAATTTCTCAGGATAAAAGTTACGTGTTTTATAATCGTCAATATTGCCATATACAGCACGAAAAGGTTTAAATGTTTCAAACTTCTTTGCTAGCTCAAGTGATCCAATATCGCCGGCATGCCAAATCTCGTCGCAAGTCTCAAAATAGACCTTGTATTTATTGTCCCAATAATCATGTGTATCTGAAAGTAAACCAATTTTTTTCATATTATATTGCTTATAAACAGCAAAGGTAATTAATTTCGATCTTAGGAAAATTTTAATTTTCACTAAAACAATTTTTGCTTGTTGAAACATATTTAATTTAGAGTAAATTCAAATAAACTTTGTATTTTTGATACAGAATACTTATATCCAAACTTATTACAATGAAAAATAATCACTATTCTTATCATAAACGTGATATTAGTTGGCTTTCATTCAATTATCGTGTACTTCTGGAGGCTAAGGATGAACGCTTGCCGGTTTATGAGCGTATTAAGTTTCTCGCAATTTACTCTTCAAATTTGGAGGAGTTTTATAAAGTACGTGTATCAAGCTATCACAGTTCTCTACTTGAAAGCATAGATCATGATGAATCAGTGGAGGAGGCTTTAAAGACAATTGTTCAAATTAATAATGAAGTGACGTCTCAAGAGGAAGAGTATCATAATATTTTTAATAATATGATTCTTCCCGAACTTAAAAGGAATAGTATTGTGCTTTATCAAACTCACAAGGTTGAACAATTTCATAAGGATTATATTGAAAAGTATTTTAATGAAGAGGTGTTCCCATTTCTGCAGCCTATGATTATTCAGAAGGATGATATTCATTCGTTTATACAGGATGGACGTATTTATCAAACAATAAGTCTACTGAAGAAAAAGAAGAAAATTGAAGATGATCCTTTAAATTACACATATGCAATAATGAAAATTCCTTATACTAAAATTCCTAGGTTTATTGAATTACCGGCATTTGAAGGAAATCATTATATAATGTTTATAGATGATGTAATCAAAGCAAATATGAAAAGTGTGTTTCCAGGTTATGATATTGTTGATTGTTTTAGTATAAAAATATCACGTGATGCAGATTTTTCTCTTGAGGAAGAAGATCGAAATGATATTGCTGAAGAGATATTAAGAAAGGTGCGTAAACGGAAGATTGGTGCTGTTACTCGTTTTCAGTATGATAGAAATATGCCTGATTATTTTTTAGATTATCTTACTGAAGCCTATGAGATTGAAGATGAAGAGCTGCTACCATCGGGGAAGTATTTAAATTTGGCGGATTTGGCAGATCTACCTAATCCAGTAGGAGATCTCCTTAAACAAAAGTTACCTCAGCCATTGCGCGTTCCTGAACTTGAATCTAATACTTCTATTTTAAGAGTTCTTAGAAAACAAGATGTGCTATTACATTTTCCATATCAATCTTTTGATTATTTGCTTCGCTTTTTGATGCAGGCCGCTTTTGATCCTAAAGTACTTGAAATAAAAGTTACACAATACCGTGTTGCTGAAAACTCAGCAGTAATTAATAGCCTTATTAGTGCTGCCAAAAACGGGAAAAAAGTTACTGTATTTGTTGAATTAAAAGCACGTTTTGATGAAGAACATAATTTCCTTTCATCAGAGCTTATGCAGCAAGCCGGTGTAAAAATTATATATAGTTTGCCAGAGCTTAAAGTGCATGCCAAATTGGCGTATGTTCGTAAAAGGAGTAATGATCCACATGATCCTATAAAGGGATATGCTTATTTAGGAACCGGTAATTTTAATGAGAAAACAGCCCGTATATATTCTGATAAAGGATTATTGACATCTAATAAGGAGATTATTAGAGATATTGATGAGGTGTTTCATGTTTTAGAAGGCAAGCCACACACTAATAAATTTAAACATTTATTGGTTACTCAATTCAATCTACTACCTGAAATACATAAAATGATTCAAAGAGAGATTGAAAATGTTAAGAATGGAGGAATAGGTTATATTGTCTTAAAAATGAATAGCTTGGAAGATAAGGGGATGATTAAAGCCCTTTACAAAGCAAGTGAAGCAGGTGTAAAGATAGATTTAGTAGTTAGAGGAATATGTTGCCTTATTCCAAATCAGTCATATAGTAAGAATATTACTGTAATAAGGATTGTGGGTGCTTACTTAGAGCATGCTAGAGTTTGGTATTTTTTTAATGAAGGTGAAGAAGTTGTTTATTTAACTTCAGCTGATTGGATGCAGAGGAATCTTCATCGACGCATTGAAGTAGCATTTCCTGTTTATTCAGAGATTCTTAAAAGGCAAATTATTGATATTCTGAAAATCCAGCTTGATGATAATCTTAGTGCTGTTTTGCTTGACGAGGATCTGAATAATATCTTCAAACGAGACTTGGTTCCTGAAGACTCAAAACCAATACGTGCTCAGGAGGCAGTATATGAGTATCTTAAGAAGTCTACGAGTCACAATGGTAAATGATTAATTGTGATATGGCACAAGTTAGATTATAAATAAAAACCCGTGCAAGAAACTCAAGCACGGGTTTTTCATCTAATTTAATTAAGAGATCTTCGAAACAACTATCATTCTATTGATTCTTGGAAAAGATTACTCCTTTTATTAGCGTTCAGTTTATCAAAATCTTCTTTTGATCCTACAATTAATCTTTCATATTCTCTTTGACCGGTACCTGCCGGAATAAGATGCCCTACAATAACATTCTCTTTAAGACCATCAAGTGTATCTGTTTTACCATTTATAGCAGCGTCATTTAAAACCTTTGTGGTTTCTTGGAAAGAAGCAGCCGACATAAAGCTTGTGGTTTGAAGAGCAGCTCGTGTAATACCTTGCAGTACTTGATTAGCAGTTGCAGGTATGGCATCACGTGCTTCAATTAATTTTAGGTCACGACGTTTTAGAGAACTGTTTTCGTCACGAAGCTTACGAACTGTTACAATCTGCCCGGGTTCATATATTTGTGAATCGCCCGAATCGATTATTACTTTCTTGCCCCATGTGCGATCATTCTCTTCCATGATCTCGTTTTTATCTACTAATTGTTGTTCTAGGAAACGTGTATCACCAGGATCAACAACCTCTACCTTACGCATCATCTGTCTTACGATTACTTCGAAGTGTTTATCATTAATTTTCACACCTTGTAATCTATATACATCCTGAACTTCGTTTACAATATATTCTTGAACTGCAGTTGGCCCTTTAATAGCTAATATATCTGCAGGAGTTATAGCTCCTTCAGAGAGTGGCATCCCGGCACGAATATAATCGTTTTCTTGTACTAATATTTGTTTGGAAAGAGGCACCATGTATTTCTTTGTTTCACCTGTTTTGCTGGTGACAGATATTTCTTGGTTACCACGTTTGATTTTGCCAAATGATACCTCTCCATCAATTTCAGTTACTACCGCTGGATTTGATGGATTACGAGCTTCAAAAAGTTCAGTTACGCGAGGTAGTCCTCCAGTGATGTCTCCTGTTTTACCTACTGCACGTGGAATTTTAACAAGCGTATCTCCAATTTTTATTTCGTCGTTTTCGTTTTTTACAATATGTGATCCTAATGGTAACGTATATGTACGAAGAATGTCATCATTCTCATCAACAATGTGAGCTGAAGGAGCTTTAGTTTTATCTCGTGACTCAATGATAACTTTTTCCTTCAATCCGGTCTGTTCATCAGATTCAACTTTGTAAGTGAGATTCTCTGTGAAGTTTTCAAATCGTATCTTACCTGTTGCCTCTGAGACTATAACTGCATTAAATGGATCCCATTCACAAATTAAATCTCCCTTTTTAACTTTGTCGTTTTGGTTGAAATAAAGTTTAGAACCATAAGGAATGTTATGAGAAACAAGAACAATTTTGGTGTTAGGGTCAGTTATGCGCATTTCGCATAATCTACTAACAACAACTTTATAGGTTTTTCCTTCGCTATCTGTTGATTCAACGAATCGAAGTTCATCAAATTCGATTACTCCATCATATTTTGTTGAAATCCTACTCTCAGCTGCAATGTTTGAAGCAATACCTCCAACGTGGAATGTACGGAGAGTTAGCTGAGTCCCAGGCTCACCAATTGATTGAGCGGCAATTACACCCACTGCTTCTCCTTTCTGAACCATTCGTCCTGTTGCCAGGTTCCTACCGTAGCACTTGGCACAAACTCCTTGAGTTGATTCACAAGTAAGTACGGATCTGATTTCAAGTCGCTCTATTGGTGATTCATCAATTTTTTTTGCAATATCTTCCGTTATTTCTTCACCGGAAGATATCAGAATTTCACCAGTGTTAGGATGTTGGACATCATGAACTGATACTCGTCCTAAAATTCTTTCGTAAAGTGAAGCTATTACCTCTTCATTATTTTTTATAGCTGTTGCAGTAAGTCCACGCAATGTACCGCAATCTTCTTCTTTTACAATAACATCTTGAGATACATCAACCAAACGGCGAGTCAGATAACCTGCGTCAGCTGTTTTTAAAGCTGTGTCTGCAAGCCCCTTACGAGCACCGTGAGTAGAGATGAAATACTCAAGAACAGAGAGCCCTTCTTTAAAGTTAGCAAGAATAGGGTTTTCAATAATTTGAGCTCCTTCAGCACCACTTTTTTGAGGTTTAGCCATCAATCCACGCATACCGGAAAGCTGTCTAATCTGTTCACGCGATCCACGAGCTCCAGAATCGAGCATCATGTATACAGAATTGAAACCTTGATCATCTTCAGATAATTGTTTCATCAGAATATTAGAAAGCTTGGAGTTGATATGGGTCCATGTGTCGATAATTTGATTGTAACGCTCATTATAGGTAATAAAACCCATATTGTAGTTATCCATTATCTGTTCAACTTCATTGTATCCTTCTTGTATCAGTGAATCCTTTTCAACTGGTATAATAACATCCTCTAAATTAAAAGAAAGACCACCTTTGAAAGCCATATTGAATCCTAAATCTTTGATGTCGTCAAGATACTCAGCAGTACGTGCTACTCCACATATCTTTATAACTTTACCAATGATGTCTCGAAGTGATTTCTTAGATAATAATTCATTTACATAACCAACTTCTTTTGGAATTGCTTCATTTGTGAGCACCCTTCCAACAGATGTTTCATGCATTTTCCTTACAGGATTTCCATCTTCATCAATATCATCAACAATTACTTTTATGAGAGCATGAATATCTACAGCATTTTCATTATAAGCAATAATAGCCTCCTCTTCACCGTAGAATGTCATACCCTCACCTTTGGCCCCGGGTCTTATTTTGGTGATATAATAGAGCCCAAGCACCATGTCCTGAGAGGGTACAGTAATTGGCGCACCATTTGCCGGGTTAAGTATGTTGTGTGAAGCAAGCATTAGTAATTGAGCTTCAAGTATTGCTTCATTTCCTAGCGGAAGATGTACTGCCATTTGGTCTCCATCAAAGTCAGCATTAAACGCTGTACATGCTAATGGATGTAATTGTATTGCTTTACCTTCAATAAGTTTAGGTTGGAAAGCCTGAATACCTAATCTGTGGAGGGTAGGTGCACGGTTCAATAAAACAGGATGACCCTTCATCACATATTCAAGAATATCATAAACAACAGGTTCTTTTCTATCTACTATCTTTTTAGCAGATTTAACTGTTTTTACAATTCCTCTTTCGATAAGTTTCCTGATAATAAATGGTTTATATAGCTCTGCAGCCATATCTTTTGGGATACCACACTCATGCATTTTAAGTTCAGGACCAACTACAATTACAGATCTTGCTGAATAATCAACACGTTTTCCAAGTAGATTCTGACGGAAACGTCCTTGTTTACCTTTAAGGCTGTCAGAAAGTGATTTTAGAGGTCTGTTAGACTCAGTTTTGATAGCACTTGATTTTCGTGAATTATCAAAAAGTGAATCAACTGACTCTTGCAACATTCTTTTTTCATTGCGTAAAATTACATCAGGTGCTTTAATATCAATTAGCCTTTTAAGACGATTATTCCTAATAATAACTCTACGGTATAGGTCATTTAAGTCAGAAGTTGCAAAACGCCCTCCATCAAGAGGAACAAGAGGACGAAGATCAGGTGGGATGATAGGAATTACTTTCATTATCATCCATTCCGGTTTATTTATATTCTTCGAACTTCTGAATGCTTCAACAACTTGAAGTTGTTTAAGCGCTTCATTCTTTCTTTGTTGAGAAGTATCCGTGCTAGCTTTATGACGTAATTGATGTGCAAGTTTATCTAAATTTAATCTTTCAAGTAAGTCAAGAAGTGCTTCAGCACCCATTTTGGCTATAAATTTATCCGGGTCACTGTCATCAAGCATTTGGTTCTCTTTTGGTAGTTGTTCTAGCAGCTCAAGGTACTCATCTTCAGTAAGAAGATCTCTTCTTGATACTTTATCTTCCAGAACACCGGCTTGAATAACTACATAACGTTCATAATATATAATTGAATCCAGCTTTTTAGTTGCAATTCCTAATAGATAACCAATTTTATTAGGAAGAGATCTAAAATACCATATATGTGCTACAGGAACTACTAAATGAATATGACCTGTGCGTTCGCGTCTAACCTTTTTTTCGGTAACTTCCACTCCACAGCGGTCGCAAACAATTCCTTTATAGCGAATTCTTTTGTATTTGCCGCAATGACATTCATAATCTTTTACCGGACCAAATATTCGCTCACAAAACAGACCGTCACGTTCTGGTTTATAAGTACGATAATTTATTGTTTCCGGTTTTAAAACTTCACCGTATGAGGTTTCAAGAACCTTTTCAGGAGAAGCAAGACTAATTGTAATTTTTGAAAAGCTACTCTTTATTTTATTGTCTTTTCTGTATGCCATAATTATCTTTATAAAGAGTTATATGATATAGTATATTGTTTCTCGGCCAGATGAATAAACCACTCTATAAGCTTATTCGTCTTTTGATCCAGAGAATTTTAGTCTAGAGTTAAATTAAGTCCTAATCCTTGAAGTTCATGAATTAATACATTAAGAGATTCTGGGATACCAGGTTCTGGCATTGCCTCGCCCTTAACAATTGCTTCATATGCTTTGGAACGACCTACAACATCATCTGATTTAACAGTAAGAATCTCTTGTAGTATATGAGAAGCACCAAATGCCTCGAGTGCCCACACTTCCATCTCACCAAATCGCTGTCCTCCAAATTGAGCTTTACCTCCCAATGGTTGTTGAGTAATCAATGAGTAAGGACCAATTGAACGTGCATGCATTTTATCTTCAACCATATGTCCTAGTTTTAGCATATATATAATGCCAACAGTTGCAGGTTGGTCAAATCGCTCACCGGTACCTCCATCATATAAGTAAGTCTTACCAAATGCCGGTATGTCTGCTTTATCTGTCCATACTGTTAGGTCATCAAGTTGTGCACCATCAAAAATAGGTGTAGAAAACTTTAAATCGAGATTTTTTCCTGCCCATCCAAGAACAGTTTCAAAAATCTGACCAAGGTTCATACGTGAAGGAACGCCCAATGGATTCAATACAATATCAACAGGTGTACCATCTGCTAAGAATGGCATATCTTCTTGTCTAACTATTTTGGATACAATACCTTTGTTTCCGTGACGTCCGGCCATTTTGTCTCCAACTTGTATTTTACGTTTTTTAGCAACGTATACTTTTGCGCTTTGTAAAATACCTGAAGGTAGTTCATCACCGATAGTAAGATCAAAACGTTTACGTTTTAATTCAGCATCAAGTTCTTTAAATCGTCTAAGATAATTTATTACTGTAGTACGTATAAGTTTATTTTTATGAGTATCGTTAGTCCATTTATTTAATTGAACAGACTGGAAGTCGATCTCAGATAATACCTTATGAGTAAATTTAGCACCTTTTGGTACGACATCAATGTTAGTGTAATCCTTAACTCCGGATGATGTTTTACCATCGGTTAGCTTCAAGAGTTTCTCAATAAGAACCTTTCTTAACTCTTCAAGTTTAGCTTCATACTCTTCATCTATTTTAGGAAGAATAGCCTTATTTGAAAGTTTAGTTTTACCCTTTTTAGTTGCCTTTGAGAAAAGATTTGTGTGAACAACAACACCTTTCAAAGATGGAGAAGCCTTTAAAGAAGCGTCCTTAACATCACCGGCCTTATCTCCAAAAATTGCACGGAGTAATTTTTCTTCAGGAGATGGGTCGGATTCACCTTTAGGTGTAATCTTTCCAATTAGAATATCTCCTGGCTTAATTCTTGCACCTACACGTACAATTCCTTTTTCATCAAGATCTTTGGTTGCCTCTTCGCTTACATTTGGTATATCTGACGTGAGTTCTTCCATACCTCTCTTAGTTTCACGAACCTCAAGAGAAAATTCTTCAACATGAATTGAAGTGAAAACATCATCACTTACCATCCTTTCGCTCAGAACAATTGCATCTTCAAAGTTATAGCCTTTCCAAGGCATGAATGCTACTTTAAGATTTTTACCAAGTGCAAGTTCACCATTTTCTGCAGAGTAACCTTCAGTAAGGATTTCACCGGGCTTCACTTTTTGTCCAACACTACAAATTGGACGTAAGTCAACCGTAGTATTTTGGTTTGTTTTACGGAATTTAGGAATGTTATATGTCTTTTCAGCATCTTCAAAGCTTGTAAATTCCTCCTCTTCACTACGATCATATTTAATCTTAATTGTTGTTGCATCAACGTAGGTGATTATACCGTTGCCTTCTGCAACTATTTGTGAACGAGAGTCCTTGGTTACTCTACCTTCGATACCAGTTCCAACAATAGGCGATTCAGGCCTCATTAATGGAACAGCTTGACGCATCATATTAGATCCCATCAATGCTCTATTCGCATCATCATGTTCCAGAAATGGAATTAATGAGGCAGCAATTGATGCAATTTGCATAGGGGATACATCCATAAGTTCCACTTCTTCAGGAGAAACTACAGGATAATCTGCATCTTGTCTTGCTTTTACACGCTGATTAATGAACTTCCCATTATCGTCCAATGGTGCATTACCTTGAGCAATAATTTTTTCTTCTTCTTCTTCAGCTGCAAGATATATAATTTCTTCATTATTAATATTAACACCTCCATTTTCAGCTTTACGATATGGTGTTTCAATAAATCCTAGACTATTTATTTTAGCATAAACGCAAAGTGAAGAGATTAGACCAATGTTTGGCCCTTCAGGAGTTTCAATAGGACAAAGACGTCCATAGTGAGTAAAATGAACGTCACGGACCTCAAATCCGGCACGTTCACGAGAGAGTCCTCCCGGTCCAAGTGCTGATAAACGGCGTTTATGCGTTACTTCAGCCAATGGATTTGTTTGATCCATAAACTGAGATAAGGCGTTGGTGCCAAAAAAGGTGTTAATTACCGAAGAGATAGTTTTAGCATTTATCAAATCGATTGGTGTAAAGACTTCGTTATCGCGAACGTTCATTCTTTCGCGAATTATACGTGCCATACGATTTAATCCTATGCCAAACTGAGTATATAATTGTTCTCCAACAGTTCTTACACGCCTGTTACTAAGGTGATCAATATCATCTACTATTGCTTTGGAATTATATAATTCAATCAGGTATTTTATAATTTCAATGATGTCTTCTTTTGTAAGTACACGAACTTCATCATCGCTATTAAGGTTGAGTTTTTTGTTAATTCTATATCGTCCAACATGACCAAGATCATATCTCTTTTCTGAGAAAAACAGATTATTAATCACATCACGTGCACTGGAATCATCTGCAGGCTCAGCACTTCTTAGAAGACGATATATATGACGAATTGCATCCATTTCCGAGTTGCTCGGATCTTTCTGCAATGTATTGTATATAATTGAGTAATCAGTTGTATTAGCTGCTTCTTTATGTAGTAGTATTGATGAAACTCCAGATTCAATAATTTCATCAATATGTTCTTGTTCAAGAACTGTTTCTCGTTCAATAATAATATTGAACCTCTCAATTGATGTTACTTCACCAGTTCCTTCGTCAACGAAATCTTCCATCCAAGATTTTATAACTCGTGCAGCTAATTTACGTCCAAGAACTTTTTTGAGATTTGTTTTGTTTACTTTAACTTCTTCTGCTAAATCAAAAATTTCGAGAATGTCTTTATCATTCTCATAGCCTATAGCTCGTAGCAGAGTTGTTACAGGTAGTTTCTTTTTACGGTCAATGTATGCATACATGACACTGTTTATATCGGTAGCAAACTCTATCCAAGATCCTCTGAATGGAATAACTCTTGCTGAGTATAGTGTAGTACCATTTGCGTGTACACTTTGTCCGAAAAATACTCCAGGTGAACGGTGAAGTTGCGATACAATAACACGTTCAGCCCCATTAATTACGAAGGTTCCCTTTTCGGTCATATAAGGGATTGTTCCAAGATATACGTCTTGTATTACCGGTGTAAAGTCTTCGTGATCAGGGTCAGTGCAATATAAATAGAGTTTAGCTTTTAGGGGAACACTATATGTGAGTCCTCTATCTATACATTCCTCTATGGAATAACGAGGAGGATCAACATAGTAATCCAAAAACTCAAGGACAAAATTGTTGCGGGTATCTGTAATTGGAAAATTCTCAGTGAAAACCTTATACAATCCTTCCTTTTTTCTACTTTCGGGAGGTGTGTCGAGCTGTATAAAATCCTGAAATGATTGTAACTGAACTTCCAGAAAATCAGGGAAATCTAGCGGATTTTTAATCGACGCAAAATTTATTCTTTGATTGGTTTTATTTGAAGACATGGGAATGAGTTTATGAACCTAATATATATTGACAGAAAAGGTTAAGAACCTTCTATACTGAAGATTCCTAACCGAATTAACCTAATTTAGGTAATTGTTATTTAAGCTCAACTTCTGCTCCAGCCTCTTCAAGTTGTTTTTTCAAAGCATCTGCTTCGTCTTTTGATACACCTTTTTTCAATTCACTTGGAGCAGCGTCAACTAAATCCTTGGCGTCTTTGAGACCTAGACCGGTAAGTTCCTTAACTGCTTTAACTACAGCAAGCTTAGCTGCACCGGCACTCTTAAGTACTACGTCAAAGGATGTTTTCTCTTCAGCAGCATCTTCAGCACCAGCTGTAGGACCAGCAGCAACTGCAACAGCTGCAGCAGCGGGCTCAATACCGTATTCTGTTTTTAAAATTTCAGCAAGTTCGTTAACTTCTTTTACTGTTAAGTTAACTAAGTCTTCAGCAAATTTTTTTAAGTCTGCCATTTTTGTATTTGTTTTAATTGATTACTTATTCTGTTGTTAGTGCGATAAATTTATATTCAAATAAATTTATTCATTCTCTTTTATTGAACTAATTTTCCTTATTCGATAAAGTTTCTAATACTCCATGGAGTATATTTCCACCAGATTGAAGTGCAGAAATAACATTCTTCGCCGGAGATTGTAGTAATGAAATAACATCTCCAATAAGCTCGTTTTTACTCTTGATATTTACAAGTGTCTTTAAGGTGTCAGCACCAATAAAGAAACTTTCCTGAACATAAGCACCTTTCAATACAGGTATTTTGTCAGCTTTATGTTTATCAATAAGCTTGGCTGGAGCATTTGCTACATTAGAATACATAATTGCTGTATTCCCTTTTAAAATAGGATATAGCTCTTTGTAATCTATGTCTAACGACTCGAATGCTTTTTGCAATAAGGTATTCTTAACAACTACCAGCTTAATATCTTCTTTGTTGCATTCTCTTCTTAGAATACTGGTCTTTGCTGCATTAAGAGTAGCAATATCAGTAAGATAGAAGTTCTCATACTCCTGAAGATCAGTTGATATTTGTTCAATTATTCGTTGTTTATCTTCCTTTTTCATTGAATTCTTCATTAATTAGTTTCTTCTAATGCTTTAGTGTCCAGCTTAATACCAGGACTCATAGTGCTAGAAAGATAAATACTCTTAATATATGTACCTTTTGCCGCTGCTGGTTTCAATTTGATTAACGTTTGAATAAATTCTCTAGCGTTATCTCTAATTTGTTCTGGCGTAAATGATACTTTTCCAATAGAAGTATGAATAATACCTGATTTATCAACTTTAAAGTCGATTTTCCCTTGTTTTACTTCCTTTACGGCTGTAGCTACATCGGGTGTTACAGTTCCGCTTTTTGGGTTTGGCATTAATCCTCTCGGACCTAAAATACGGCCTAGAGCACCAATTTTCCCCATAATTTGCGGTTGTGTGATAATAACATCAACATCTGTCCAACCTCCTTTAATTTTTGCGATATATTCATCTAGTCCTACATAGTCTGCACCTGCTTCTTTAGCATCAGCTTCAACTTCTGGAGAACACAATACAAGAACTCTTACTTGTTTCCCTGTTCCGTGTGGAAGAGACACTACGCCTCTTACCATTTGGTTAGCTTTTCGCGGATCCACACCTAAGCGTACATCGATATCAACAGATGCATCAAATTTGGTTGTTGTGATATCTTTAACCAATTGTGATGCTTCTCTTAGTGAATAGGCTTTTCCCACTTCAATCTTTGCGGTAGCTAACTTTTGATTTTTTGTCAGTTTACTCATGTTTTAATTGAAGTTTTAAATATTAATATTTTCAGGAAATTTTCCTTTAACTGTGATACCCATACTCCGGGCAGTTCCGGCAACCATTTTCATTGCTGATTCAAGTGTGAAGCAGTTTAAGTCAGTCATTTTATCCTGAGCAATAGTTTTCACTTGTTCCCAGGTAACTGCAGCAATCTTTAAACGATTTGGTTCTGCAGAACCTCCTTTTTGTTTAGAAGCTTCAAGCAATTGAATAGCAACCGGTGGTGTTTTAACAATAAAATCAAAAGACTTGTCGGCATAATAAGTAATTACAACAGGTAATACTTTCCCCGCTTTGTCTTGAGTCCTGGCATTGAATTGCTTGCAGAAATCCATTATATTAATTCCTTTCGAACCTAATGCGGGTCCTACGGGAGGTGATGGATTTGCAGCTCCTCCTTTAATTTGTAATTTTAGTTGTCCGGCAACTTCTTTAGCCATTTTCTTGATTTTAAATAATTGGGATTTTTAGAAACACAATAAAGAATCAACAGTATCTGCGTAACCAAATATCTGATTATTCTTTCTCTACTTGCATATAACTCAATTCAAGGAGTTGTTTTCTCCCGAAAATTTTAACCATTACCTTGAGTTTTTTTCTCTCATCATTCACTTCCTCTACTACTCCTGAGAAACTACTAAAGGGACCGCTAATCACCTTAACATTTTCCCCAACATAGTATTTCATATCCATGTCTTCACCAGCCTCTTCCAGTTCATCCATAGTTCCTAGAATTCGTTTAACTTCCGAATCCTTCAAAGGTTGTGGATTATCTGTATTAGGAAGAAATCCTGCTACATAGTTAATGTTTTTTAGTTCGTGAATCACATCCCCTGTCAATTCAGCTTCAATAAGTACATATCCGGGAAGATAAGCGCGTTCTTTCATCACTTTCTTTCCGTTACGTACAGTATAAGTCTTTTCAGTGGGGATGAGAACTTGAGAGATATAATTACCCAAATCGGTTTTACTCATCTCTGATTCAAGATATTCTTTGACTTTATTTTCCTTACCACTAACGGAACGCAACACGTACCATTTTTTTCTCTCTTCAGTCATGATTTCTTGTCCTCAGGATTATAAAATACCGTATAAGAGTTTTAATATCCACTCAAATAAAGAGTCCATTCCGAATACAACAAGAGCAATTATTATGGAAGCAATTAATACAATTATTGTACTACCGGAAAGTTCTTCTTTGGATGGCCAGGATACTTTATGAACTAGCTCATTATAAGAATCCTTGATATATGCAACTATTTTTTTCATCTACTTTAGATCATTTAGCACGGGTCGGAAGGCTCGAACTCCCGACACCTGGTTTTGGAGACCAGTGCTCTACCAACTGAGCTAGACCCGTATAAAGTCTATCCTTTATTTCTTATTATTTATATTAACAAGTTAAAGGATAGAACTTTTATTTTAATGATATTACTCAATCAATTCAGTGATTTGGCCAGCACCTACAGTACGTCCACCTTCACGAATTGCAAACTGCAATCCTACGTTTAATGCTACAGGATAAATCAATTCAACTTCAATTGTAATATTGTCACCCGGCAAAATCATTTCTACTCCCTCCGGCAACATGATTTCTCCAGTTACGTCGAGTGTACGGATGTAAAATTGAGGACGATATTTGTCATGGAATGGAGTGTGACGTCCACCTTCTTCTTTTTTCAAGATATAAACCTCAGCTTTGAATTTAGAGTGTGGTGTAACTTTTCCGGGGTGTGAAATAACCATTCCACGTTTAATTTCATCTTTATCTATACCGCGAAGTAATAGTCCAACATTATCTCCTGCTTGACCTTCATCAAGAATTTTACGGAACATTTCTACTCCAGTCACAACTGACTTTCTTCCTTCAGCTCCAAGACCAATGATCTGTACTTCTTCACCTGTTTTGATGATACCAGTTTCGATACGACCTGTAGCAACAGTTCCACGACCTGTAATTGAAAATACGTCTTCAATCGGCATAAGGAATGGCTTGTCTACATCACGAGGAGGTAGTGGAATCCAAGAATCAACAGCAGCCATCAATTCCATCACTTTATCTTCCCATTTGGTTTCACCATTAAGTGCTCCAAGAGCTGAACCTTGGATAATTGGAGTATTATCACCATCGAAGTTATAAAATGAAAGTAATTCACGCATTTCCATTTCAACTAATTCTAGCATCTCTTCATCGTCAACCAAGTCAACCTTGTTCATAAATACAACAAGCTTTGGAACGTTTACCTGACGTGCTAAAAGTATATGCTCGCGTGTTTGAGGCATTGGGCCGTCAGTAGCTGCAACAACTATGATAGCACCGTCCATCTGAGCTGCACCTGTTACCATGTTTTTAACATAGTCAGCGTGACCGGGACAGTCTACGTGTGCGTAGTGACGATTTTCAGTTTCGTATTCAACGTGCGAAGTATTAATAGTGATACCTCTCTCTTTTTCTTCCGGGGCGTTGTCGATTGAATCGAACGACCGGGTTTGTGAGAAGCCTCGCTTGCCTAAAACAGCTGTAATAGCGGCTGTAAGGGTAGTCTTACCGTGATCCACGTGACCAATAGTACCAATGTTCACATGCGGCTTCGTCCGGTTAAAATGTTCTTTTGCCATAAAATGTCCTATTAATTAGTTTATGTAAATTAAGTATTCCTTATAAATTTATATTCCTATAAACAGAGAGAACATCAAGACACAGGCAGTTTAGCCAAATTCTTGATTATATATCGATCCATAAATAGTTGAGCCGATGGCGGGAATTGAACCCGCGACCTCTTCCTTACCAAGGAAGTGCTCTACCCCTGAGCTACATAGGCAAAAAAGCGAATACGGGAATTCCCGTATTTTTCGGGATAATCTTTTTTGACCCGTGCAGCTTTGTGCTCATTAGAGCGGAAGACGGGACTCAAACCCGCGACCCTCAGCTTGGAAGGCTAATGCTCTATCAACTGAGCTACTTCCGCAAAATAGATTTAATGATCTTTCGATTGAAAAGTGATTAATCATACAAATTATCAATCACTAAGAATTCGAATTGTCGAATCAGTAAATCATGAAAGGTGGGCAGTGATGGATTCGAACCACCGAAGGCGTAGCCAGCTGAGTTACAGTCAGCCCCATTTGTCCACTCTGGTAACTGCCCCGAAAAATTTTGTGAGCCTCTTGTCGGATTCGAACCAACGACCCCGAGATTACAAATCACGTGCTCTGGCCAACTGAGCTAAAGAGGCTTGGATGCTTAATTCTAGCTACTATCTCCAATATTTTGGAGGTGAAACGGTCGCAAAGGTAGTGATATTTTTTTTGATGCCAAAACATTTCATCCTTATTTTTCTTCTTTTTATCTTTCTTTTTTCTCTTTAGTTTTAATTATCTGTTTTTCAAGAGCCATAGTGCACAAATCAATTGCTTCTTCAAATGAGTCTGCAGTTTTATTAGCAAATGCTTCTCCATGTTTGAGGTTTAGTTTAACCGCTGCATCTTTATTCTTAATGGAGTCTGGTTTTACTACTTTTAATATTACTTCAGCCTGAATAATGATGTCAGAAAAACGTTCAAGTTTTTTTATTTTTTTCTCTACAAATGTTTTTAATTGTTCGGTAGCGTCAAAATTTACAGATTGAATTGTTAGTTCCATACTTTTCCTCCTTTTTATTTTTTTGCTCTTGGATGAGCGATGTGATATGTTTTTTTCATCTCTTCAAATGTTACATGAGTATAGACTTCTGTTGAAGCTAAGCTTGAATGACCCAGTATTTCTTTTATAGCATTTATTTCAGCACCATTATTTAGCATTACTGTTGCAAATGTGTGTCGAAGCACATGCGGACTTTTTTTTGATAGCGTAGGTATACAGTTTAAATGCGTCTTAATAATGCTATAAACAAGAGCAGAGCTCATCTGTTCTCCATCTTCTCTAACAAATAGAAAAGAAGATTTGTTCTTTATAAAAGCGTCCCTTCCTTCCAAATAATGTTTAATTTTATTCTTCGTGTATTCAGAGAAAGGGATCATCCGTTGCTTATTTCTTTTCCCTATTACACTCAATGAGCAAGTGTTGAGGTCTATATCATTATCTTTTAGTCCTATCAGTTCAGAAAGACGAATTCCAGTTACGTAAAAAAGTTCAATAATTAGTTTGTTGCGAATTCCACTGAAATCATCAGTGTAATTGTCTTCATCATCCAGAATTTTCATCATTTCTTTTTCTGTAATAAAAGCTGGAAGTCTTTTGGTGGTTTTGGGTCCCGTTACTGTTTCAGCAGGATTAATATCCACAACTCTTTTTTTCTTTAAATATTTAAAAAAAGATTTTAATGCACTGAGTTTCCTGTTTACTGAGCTTGGCTTTATGTTTTGTTCAATAAGGCTACTAATCCACATTCTAATATCTTCGCTATCAACTAGTGAAAGGTTAGACTCATTGTGAATATTTTTAAGAAAATCCTCAAATTGAGATATGTCTTTAAAATAAGCTATCTCCGTTAGAGAAGAGTAATTCTTCTCATAACGGAGATAATCTATAAATTTTTCTTTATACATGTCGTAGTTCTCGCAATGAGTTATTGTAACTACGAAGATAAATATATTTTTAGAATAAATGAATTTTATTCTTCGTTTTCTTGTAATTGTTGTACATAAACAGCATGTTGTTTTTGCTTGCGTTTTTGTACTGATGGCTTCATATACGCCTGACGTCTACGAAGTTCTTTTACAACACCTGTTTTTTCATATTTTCGTTTAAATTTTTTCAAGGCTCTTTCAATATTTTCGCCTTCCTTTAATGGTACTACTATCATTATCTGAAATTTATTTATTTATTAATTGGATTAATTATTGTAATTATTGTATCACATATATATTATATATATGTAAAGCTATAAGGTCACTAACTGATGTCCTTATAAAGAATCATAAGATTTTATATTTTACTTCCTTTTCTTTTTTATAATTTACAATAACCTCCTTTCAATTTGGGCTGCAAATATAACAATAATTATTTATTATCAGTTCATTTAGAGCAAAAAGTTACATTGATTTTAAGTAGAAGAGTGTGAATTACAATGTAATCCACACTCACACTCTAATCTGTAGTTTGTTTTAATATAATTACTTCACTTCTTCAAAATCTACATCTGTAACATTATCATTTGATGAATCATTACTGTTGTTTGATGATTCCTGACTCCCGTCAGCACCGGTTTGGGCGCCCGGTTGTGCATTTGATGCATTATACATTTCCTGAGATGCTGCTTGAAATGAATTATTTAGTTCGCTTGTTGCAGAATCAATATCATCCAGATTTTGTGCTTTATGTGCTTCTTTAAGCTTATTAAGTGCAGCCTCAATAGGTGCTTTTTTGTCAGCTGGAATTTTGTCTCCAAGTTCATTAAGCTGTTTCTCTGTCTGGAAAATAGTAGAGTCTGCTTGATTTAGTTTGTCAATACGTTCTTTCTCTTTTCTATCTGTCTCTGCATTGGCAGCTGCTTCTTCTTTCATGCGTTTGATTTCCTCATCACTTAATCCAGAAGATGCTTCAATACGGATTTTTTGTTCTTTACCCGAAGCTTTATCTTTTGCAGCAACATTTAAGATACCATTTGCATCAATATCAAATGTAACTTCAATTTGAGGTACTCCACGCGGGGATGGTGGAATTCCATCAAGGTTAAAAACTCCAATTTGTTTATTGTCGCGTGCCATAGATCGCTCCCCCTGTAATACATTGATTTGTACTGAAGGTTGGTTGTCTGCGGCAGTTGAAAACACTTCACTTTTCTTTGTCGGAATAGTTGTGTTTGCATCAATAAGCTTAGTCATAACACCTCCAAGCGTTTCGATTCCTAAAGAAAGTGGAGTTACATCAAGCAGTAAAACATCCTTTACTTCTCCAGTTAATACTGCACCTTGAATTGCAGCACCAATTGCAACTACTTCGTCAGGATTCACTCCTTTATGAGGTTTCTTATTAAAAAGTTGTTCTACCATTTCCTGAACAGCAGGTATACGTGTTGAACCACCAACTAAAATAACTTCATCAATGTCAGAATTATTCATTTTAGCATCTTTCATTGCTGTTTGAATTGGCTCCTTACATTTTTGTATAAGATCGTCAATTAACTGTTCAAATTTTGCACGAGTAAGAGTTTTAACCAAGTGTTTTGGTATTCCATTAACTGGCATAATATATGGAAGATTAATCTCCGTAGTTGTAGCACTCGAAAGTTCAATCTTTGCTT
The DNA here is from genome assembly GCA_041859795.1 of Fermentimonas sp. Classification (GTDB taxonomy): domain Bacteria; phylum Bacteroidota; class Bacteroidia; order Bacteroidales; family Dysgonomonadaceae; genus Proteiniphilum. The sequence goes on along the minus strand of JBFLFV010000001.1, from coordinate 268,375 downwards.
TTTCTGCAGCTTCTTTCAATCTTTGAAGTGCCATAGGATCCTTACGTAAATCGATACCTTCTTCACTCATAAATTCATCAGCAAGCCAATCAATAATTCGATGGTCGAAGTCGTCGCCCCCAAGGTGAGTGTTACCGTTTGTCGACTTAACTTCAAAAACACCATCTCCCAACTCAAGAATAGAAATATCAAAAGTACCACCACCAAGGTCGAAAACTGCAATCTTTGAATCTTTGTTTTGCTTATCCAAGCCATACGCAAGTGCAGCAGCAGTTGGCTCGTTAACAATACGACGAACTGTTAGTCCTGCAATTTCGCCAGCCTCTTTAGTTGCCTGACGTTGTGCATCACTAAAATAAGCTGGGACAGTAATTACTGCTTCTTTAACCTCCTGTCCAAGATGATCTTCAGCAGTTTTTTTCATCTTTTGTAAAACAATAGCTGAAATTTCCTGAGGTGTGTATAAATGTCCGTTAATATCAACACGTGGGGTGTTGTTATCTCCTTTTACTACTTTATATGGTACACGACCTGTCTCTTTTTGAACCTGATCAAATGTTTCACCCATAAATGTTTTTATGGAGTAAACAGTATTGTTTGGGTTAGTTATAGCCTGACGTTTAGCCGGATCCCCAACTTTACGTTCTCCGTTATCCATAAACGCTACTACCGAAGGAGTAGTACGTTTTCCTTCATTATTAGGAATTACAACTGGCTCATTGCCCTCCATCACAGAAACACATGAATTTGTTGTTCCTAAGTCGATTCCGATTATTTTTCCCATGATTTATATCAATTTATTTATATCTGATTTCAAAATTACTTATATCAACTATCTCTTTTCAAATGTTGTGCCAAAAATTCAAAAAGTATTATCTCTGCCAATATGACTGACAAAAATCAACCATTTTTTAAGCATTATTTCAAAATAATTATCATTTTAAAAAATATTTTCTACCTTTGAAACTATGACTTAAATTATTCCTCATATTATGTGGATCGTATAAACTCATTTATCTTATGTATACAGAACAAGATTTGACTTTAATTAAAAAACAAGGAGTTTCAATAGAAGAAATAAACACTCAGTTGGAGAGCTTTAGAACTGGCTTCCCTTTTTTAACTATCGTTTCAGCAGCTTCTGTTGGTAATGGAATTTTGAGGATAGATAAAGAGAATGAAGATCTTTATCTGCAAAATTGGGGCATGTTTCTGAAAAGTGACAAAGTTGTTACTAAGTTTGTCCCTGCATCAGGGGCTGCTAGTAGGATGTTCAAAGATTTGTTTAGTTTTCTTGAGTCTGATTATGACAATCCAACAACACAATTTGAAGGAAAATTTTTCGACGAAATAAAGAAGTTTGCATTTTTTTCATCTCTCGACAAAAAGTGCGAAAAAATGTATGGCAAAAATGTCTCCGATTTGTGTAAAGGCGGAAAATACAAACAAGTAATTCAAGCTCTACTTTCCGAAAATGGACTAGATTATGGCAATATGCCAAAAGGACTACTTCTGTTCCATCAATATCCTGAAGGAAATCGCACTCCGGTTGGTGAACATATGACCGAATCTGTTTTGTATGCTAAGAACTTTAATAATGAAGTGCGTATTCACTTTACCGTATCCGAAGAGCATCTAAAAATGTTTGAAGTATTGGTAGCAGCGAGGAAGCTTAATTATGAAATAAAGCTAAACACTTTAATTTCTGTTTCCTTCAGTACTCAAAAACCTAATACAGATACAATTGCTGTTGATTTAAACAATGAGCCTTTTAGAGAGAATGACGGGTCGTTGCTATTTAGACCAGGCGGTCATGGAGCTTTAATCGAAAATCTTAATGACATCAATTCGGATATTATATTTATCAAGAATATCGACAATGTTGTACCCGACAAATACAAAGAAAATGAGGCTCATTATAAGAAAATATTGGCAGGAGTTTTAGTCACTCTGCAAAAAAAAGCGCACGAATATCTTCAGAAACTTGCTTCAGGTGAAATTAATAGTGATATGTTAAATGAAATTCTTAGTTTTGTTGAAGATGAACTATCAATATATAACTCACCCATGTTTAAATCAGAAAGTGAATTAAAACAATATCTAATCAGAAAGCTTGATCGTCCTTTCCGGGTTTGCGGAATGGTGGAAAATATTGGAGAACCGGGAGGAGGTCCATTTATCGTAGTTAATTCTGACGACACTGCCTCTCCACAAATTTTAGAAAGTTCTCAAATTGATAAAAATAATCCAAAGGCAGTTGATGCTTTTAATCACGGCTCACACTTCAATCCTGTAGATCTAGTGTGTAGTGTAAAATGTTATAAAGGTAATAAATTCGATCTCACCAAGTATGTTGATAAAAACACTGGTTTTATATCCCAAAAATCTAAAAACGGGAAAGAATTAAAAGCTCTTGAGTTACCTGGATTATGGAATGGGGCAATGAGTGATTGGAATACAATATTCGTAGAAGTCCCTGTATCTACTTTTAATCCTGTTAAGACAGTTAATGATTTGTTGAGAACCGAACATCAGTAGTATAATTTTGGAAGAACTATTCAGTTTTTACACTTCATTTATAAAACGGAGCAGATATCCTTTTTTCATAATGTGTCTGTATTTTTGCATTCACACACTTTCTTCATGCAATCAGGTCAAATTAAGTGATGCAAGGAACCAGTTAATTAATGGAGAATTTTATTCTGCATCCGAATCATATCAGCATTTATATAGAGGAACACCCCGTGACCAACCAGTAAAAAGAGGCATCATTTCTTATGAAATCGCTGAAGCATATAGGAGTCTAAATCGAACAATACCGGCACTTAACTACTATCAAAATGCAATTCGTTTTGGATATCCTGATAGTTTAATTTACCTTTATTATTCTCAGATGCTTCATCGTGAAGGAAACTATACATCAGCAATTGATGCGTATGAAAAGTATCTATTAATGTCTAAAGGAGACATACTTGCATTAAATGGATTGAAAGGTTCTGAACAATCAATAGAATGGATAAATAATCCGACCCGATACAAAGTATCGAGAGCAGACTTATTTAATTCGAATAGGGCTGATTTTAGTCCGATGCTATACATTAATGAAAGCATACTTTATTTTACTTCGTCAAGAGACACTTCCACCGGGGATAAAAAAAGTTTAATAACCGGAGTTAAGTATAATGATCTTTTCATATCTGAAAAAAATGTAATGGGGGAGTGGCAGGCACCTAAAAAACTTGTATCAGAAGTTAACAGTAAATTTGATGAAGGAACACCCTCTTTTACTCCTGATGGAAAGTATATGTTTTTCACATTTAGTCATTATGATGAAAATAAATCAACCACTCCTCATATCTATTATTCCAGAAGGATTAATGGCATATGGACTGCCGGTAAGCATTTAGATGTTGCTTCTAAATACACTAATTCAACTTTTGCTCATCCCGCAATATCTACTTCAGGCAAATATATTTATTTTGTTTCAGACATGCCCGGTGGTTATGGAGGCAAGGATATTTGGCGTGCTAAGCTTACATCAACATTTGAAGTAACCGAGATTGAAAATCTTGGTCCCCAAATCAATACTCCCGGGAACGAAATGTTTCCATACATCAGAAACGATGAAACCCTTTACTTTTCCTCCGATGGTCATCCGGGAATGGGTGGACTTGATTTGTTTGTCGCCCGGTATACTCCAAATACAAATGATTGGATAGTTGAAAATCTGAAGTCACCAATTAACTCATCTGCAGATGATTTTGGAATCACCTTTTATAAAAACGCCGAAAAAGGTTTTTTTAGTTCTAATAGAGATAACATAAGAGGATATGACAATATATATACTTTTGAATTACTTAATTTGAAAATTAAAGTTGAAGGTATTGTAACAGATTCAGAAGACGAGTTTATTGAGGATGCAACTATATCTATTGCTGTAAACGATGGATTGCAATTTAAGTTTATCACAAATAAAAATGGTAAGTATGAATTTGATGCAGACGAGGATAAAAGCTATATTTTTCTGGCATCAGCTAAAGGGTTTCTAAATCAGAAAAAATCACTTTTTACCGGATCTATAAAAAATGACACACTTATATACGTTGATTTCGAAATGATTCCATATAATAAACCGATAGTTTTGGAATATATATATTATGATTTTGATAGTTCAACCCTTCGCTCCGAATCAATTCAAGAACTAGATAAATTAGTAATTCTGCTTAATGAAAACCCAGAATTAAATATTGAATTAAGATCTCATACGGATCGAAAAGGGTCTATAGATTATAACTACGAACTCTCATTTAAACGCGCTAAGTCTGTTCAAAATTATTTGGAGAAAAATGGGATAAGCAAATCCAGATTAAGGGCTTATGGTTATGGAAAAGAAATCCCCAAGAAAATCCCCAAGAGAATAGCCGAAGTTTATGATTTTTTAAAAGAAGGTGATGTTCTAGATGAGCAGTTTATAAATAAATTAGAACCGTACCAGCAAGAAGTTGCAGATCGTATCAACCGTCGTACAGAGTTCATTATTTTGGATGTAATTCAATAATGAATTTGAGTATTCAATAATGACATTGTTCAAAATTATATGTATTTTTGTTTGAATTCTAATAATTAAAAATAATAATGATGATTGTCAATTTTTGATCTGAATTTAATTATTTGAAAGTAATTACTTAAAAATAGTATTGCAAAACTGCATGTTAAAATCATTATCTATAGAAAATTATGCACTAATCGACTCGTTGCAGATTTCCTTTGACTCCGGGCTAACTGTTATAACTGGAGAAACAGGAGCAGGCAAATCGATTATTATGGGTGCATTATCTCTAATTCTTGGACAACGAGCCGACAGTAGGTTTATTAAACAAGAAAAAAAAAGGTGCATTATAGAGGGTGTATTTGATATCACAAATTATAAACTCAAATCACTATTCGAGGAAAAAGACTGGGTATATGATGGAGGTGAATGCATTCTTCGACGTGAAATTTGGAGTACCGGGAAATCTCGCGCATTTGTAAATGATTCGCCAGTCTACTTAAATGACCTTAAAGAGTTAGCGGAGCGACTTATTGATATACACTCTCAGCATCAAAATCTTTCACTTAATGACAATCTATTTCAATTAAATGTTATTGATATAATTGCTGACAGTTATTTTGAGCTTAAAGAATATCAAAAAGCTTATAACGAATTTCGATCATCCGTAAAAGCATTAAATGAACTTAAAGATCAATATCGAGCAAATAAGGAAGAGGAAGACTATCTGAGATTTCAGTATGGCGCATTGACAGATGCTTCATTAAAAGAAGATGAGCAAGAGTTGCTCGAAATTGAACTAGAGGCATTAATACATTCCGAAGAAATAAAATCAGCACTATTCACAACAACTTCAATTTTAACTGATGACGATAAAAATGTAGAGTCAAATTTACGTTTAATTCTTGATACATTACAAAACATTAAAAATGTCTACCCTAAGATAAATGATATAACCGAAAGGGTTAGATCTGCTTACATAGAGTTAAAAGATATACGTGAAGAAGCATCTCGATTTTTTGAGGAGGTTGAGTTAGATCCTGAACGTCTGCAGTTTATTGAAGATAGGTTGAGCACTATTTACAATTTTCAGAAGAAGCATTCTGTTTCTACGGTTAAAGAACTCTTGATTTTAATGGAAAATATGAAGCAACAACTATTGACCATTGATTCGCTTGATGATAAATTGTCGTCACTTGAAAAGGAAACATCAGAGAAGCGTTCAGAAATGTTGAAAAAAGGAGAAGCACTCAGTAAAAAACGTAAAGCAGCAGCACCTACAATTGAGAAACAGATAATTGAAAGATTATTCTACTTAAAAATCACAAATAGTAAATTCAAATGTGATTTCACTTCAAAAAACAACCCTGATTCTACGGGTATCGATAATATTCAGTTTTTGTTTACAGCAAATAAAAACACATCAATGCAACCTGTTTCTGAGATTGCTTCCGGAGGTGAAATTTCCAGGCTTATGTTATGCTTAAAAGCAATGATAGCAGGAGCATCAGAGCTTCCAACAATAATATTTGATGAAATTGACACAGGAACTTCCGGAGATATTGCCGACAGAGTAGGGGGCATAATGAAAGAGATAAGTAAAAGAATGCAAGTTATCACTATCACACACCTGCCTCAGATTGCTTCTAAAGGACATTATCATTTCAAAGTCTTTAAAGAAGAAACTGAAAATGAAGTCATAACAAATTTAAAAGTACTCTCAAAATCTGAACGAATAAACGAGATAGCCGGCATGCTTAGTGGTGCTAAAATATCAGCTGAAGCAATTGATAATGCCAGAGTAATGCTTGGAGAATAAGATTTTTAATTGTTTTTAAACAAGTATTTAAACAAAAATAAAATTTATAAAATTCAGAATGAAAGATAAAGAGATGATATTTGGAATTCGTGCAGTTATCGAAGCAATTGAAGCCGGCAAGGATATTGATAAAGTATTGGTAAAGCGTGAGCTTTCAGGTGAACTATTTATGGAGTTAGTGCAATTGCTAAAATATCACGATATTCCGATGCAGAAAGTCCCGGTTGAGAGAATCGACCGCATTACTAGAAAGAATCATCAAGGTGTTCTTGCTTTTACATCAGCTGTAACTTATCAAAAGCTTGAAAATATTATCCCTTTGCTTTATGAAGAAGGAAAAACTCCTTTCATCTTGATTTTGGATGGAATTACCGATGTTCGCAATTTTGGTGCTATTGCCAGAACCTGTGAAGTTGCAGGAGTAGATGCAATTGTAATTCCTTCAAGAGGGAGTGTGTCAGTAAATGCCGATGCTATTAAAACATCTGCCGGGGCACTTCACACTATACCTGTATGTAGAGAAAACAGCTTAAAGTCTGCAGTTATCTTCTTGAAAAATAGTGGAGTTAAAGTTGTTGCAGCAACAGAAAAAGCAGCAGAGCTCTATACTGATACAGAACTATCAACACCTGTTGCTCTATTAATGGGCTCAGAAGATATAGGCATTTCTAATGAGCTTTTAAAAATAAGTGATGAGCTGGTAAAACTACCTCAATTTGGAAAAATTCAATCCCTTAATGTATCTGTTGCAGCCGGTGTATTAATTTATGAAGTACTCCGTCAAAGAAGTTAACTAAACATGACAACTCAATACAATCAAAACAAACAACTAAATATTTATATAAAATGAAAAAAGTAATCTCAACAAAAAATGCACCTCAGGCTATTGGTCCTTATAGCCAAGCAATAGAAATTAATGGAATGCTATTTATTTCAGGAATGCTTCCTATTGATCCTGCAACAGGCAACTTTGTACCTGGTGGAATAAAAGAGCAAACCGCTCAGATTTTCATCAATATTAAAGCAGTTCTTTCAGCAGCAGGTATGAATATTGATCAAATAGTAAAAACAACTGTTTTGTTGGAAGATATGTCTTATTTTAACGATATGAATAAGGTATATGAGATACAGTTTAAAGATTCGTTTCCTGCACGATCGGCCTTTGCTGTAAAGTCACTACCAAAAAACTCACTTGTAGAAATAGAAGTTATAGCAGTGAAGAGTTAATTACGGATTTAATCAATTATAGTTGGTAAAATTTCTTCTTCTTCAGGCGGGTCTTTCTTAACTACAAAAGCACTAATTTCCCAAAGAGCATAAATTGGGATAGTTACTATAAATAGTGAGAAGGGATCGCCTGAAGGTGTTATTAGTGCCGCTGCCACAAGAGATCCAACAATTGCATGTCGTCTATATTTTCTGAAAAAGGATCTGTATATTAAGCCCAGACTCGAAAGTAGCCAGAAAAGCAATGGCATTTCAAAAACCAACCCCATTATCAGTATAAGCATATAAAAATTGCTCATATATGAATCAAGTGAAATTGTATTAATAATTGAATCACTTAAGGCAAACGTAATTAGGAATCTAAATATTAATGGAAATACAATAAAATATCCAACCAAGCAACCAATTATAAACATAATTCCCCCAAAACCGAATGCAGTCTTCACACCTTTTGCTTCATTCTCATAAAGTGCCGGTCTTACAAACCTCCAAATCTCATAAAGTATGTAAGGTATTGTAAATAATACACCAAAAGCAAATGAAGTTGAGATATATGTCATAAACTGAGTAGTCATATTGATATTAATAATATCAACATTAAATGACTCTCCGGAGAAATCCGGTAAAAATGGAATAAACTCACCCGCTTTTTCAAAAAATCTATAAGTAACAAAGTCGGAATTGCGAGGAGCAAGAATAACTGAGTCAAAAATCTCAGGAATAATAATGAATCCTATTATAGATAGAACAAAAACAGCAATAATAATACGAATAATAGTCCATCTGAACTCTTCTAGATGATCCCAAAAGGACATTTCTTTCTCTGCCATTTATAAACCTGTGCTATAATTTTTTATAACCCGATGATAATCAGATTGTATAAGTTATATGAATTATTTTGACAATTAATTTTTACTATTATTTGTATTATTCTCTGTAGAGTCAGATTTTATATCTTCTTCAATATCATTTAATCCTTTTTTAAAGCTATTGATTCCTTTTCCAAGACCTTTCATGAATTCCGGAATCTTTTTTCCTCCAAAAAGTATTAAAAATGCAAGAATAATTATCGGTATTTCCCAACCGTTTAAATTAATAAGTAATGGATTCATTAGTATTTATGTTAGAAAGTTTGTAATCAGTTTATTTTATTGAAGTTTAGGACATGCAAATATATGATTAATCTCTTATTAATGCCAATTGTTTTAATATAAACTTTGAAAACATCAGTTAACCACTATCAGTTCTTATTCACTAATTATTATGTTCATAAATATAGGAAGATGATCACTAAAACCACCATTGTATCGTGGTCCAAAGTTAGTCCTATAAGGCTTCTTTCCATAATAATTCTTATCCTTTTCTAACAGAAAGCTCTCATTATAGATTTTAGCTTCACCATTTTTAATATAAACTTTATTACCGGCAACAAGCAAGTTTCCACTAACTATAAAATTATCAATAACCTCCCATCTTCCTTTATACTTATATGTTCCCATCTCTTTGTTATCAGCATTAAGATAAAGCATATTGTAAAGTTGATTATGTTCAAACTTCTTATTATTCGCAGATGTTATCTTTAGAACCTCGGATAAGCAATTACTGTCCGGGTTATCATTAAAATCACCCATAATCAAAATATTTGCATCCTCTCTTAATAAAAAAATACTGTCTACTTTACTCTTTAATAAAGCAGCAGCTTCGTTACGAGCTTGGTCAGACTCTTTCACACCCTCACTTCGGGATGGGAAGTGACATATAAATACATCAATCAAGTTTCCATTAATAACTTCACCAACGGCATGCAAAATATTACGTGTAGGTCTTCTTTTCTTATTACTAAATGTTATTTCATACTCTGTATATTCCAATAAATTAAATTGATGTTGTTGATATAGCAAAGCCACATCAATACCTCTATTATCGGGCGAGTTAGTTATGATATAACTGTAACCTTGATTCCTTAAAGCTGATCTTTTGGTCAGGTCAAAAATAACACTGTCGTTTTCCACCTCACATAAACCCACCAGAGCCGGTGAGTACATTTCACCTACAGCTGTAATAACTCTCGTAATGTTTTTTAATTTCTCCCAATATTTCCATGGAGTCCAGCGCATGAAACCATCAGGAAGGAAATCATTATCATCCTTTAGCGGGTCGTCGTTCGTATCAAATAGATTCTCAACATTATAAAACATCACACAGAGCTCACTTTGTGAGTGAGCTCCGGTGACAATTATCAATAAGAATATACATGAAACTATGAATACTCTTTCGAACAATTTTTATTCTCTTTTGCTTATTAGTCCTTTTTTTCCGGAATACTTTCAAGTATATTTACCAGATAATCCCAAAACTTTCCAACAGATGAAATCTTCATCTTTTCGTCCGGAGAGTGAACATCTGTCATATCCGGTCCTATAGAAATCATATCTAAATTAGGATATTTTTCCAGAAATAATCCACATTCAAGCCCTGCATGGATAGCCTTTACTTTTGCATCCTTTCCGTATTGAGATTTATAAACTCTTTGAGCAAGTTTTAGCAATTTTGAATCTGGATTTGGTTGCCAACCCGGGTACCCTTCATTTTGTATAATTTTGGCACCGGCTAATTCAAACACCGAAGCCACAGTGTTGATAATCTGCTTTTTCTGCGATTCAATAGAGCTGCGCTGACTTGTACCAACTTCAATCTGTTGATTAGGCAACATTTTAATTGATGCAAGATTAGTTGAAGTTTCTACCAATCCCGGAATATCTTTACTCATTCCGATAACACCATGTGGACATGCATGAAGTGCCAGGATCAATCTTTTTGCAGCGCCCTTCTTAATAACTTTTGAAAGTATTTGCACAGACTCCATTTGAATATCCACATTTGGTTCTGTATGATGAAGCTCATTTTGGATATCAGCAAGGAAATTGTTTAACTTCACACGTATATCTTCTTTATATTTCTCCTTAACACCAACTACCGCATATGCTTCACGAGGAATTGCATTATGTAGGTTTCCACCCTCTATTTCAGAGATGCACATTCCATACTTCTTCCCTGCAAGAGAATAAAGGAAACGTGTCAGAATCTTATTAGCATTTCCAAAACCTTTATCAATATCGCTGCCCGAATGCCCTCCGCGCAACCCTTTCACAATAAGTTTAAACCAAAAATATTTTTGTGGAGCATCTTTTACTTTATAATCAAAATAGGCTTTTGTACCTTTTCCTCCCGAGCAACCAATATAAATTTCACCTTCTTCTTCAGTATCTAAGTTTATAAGAAGGTCGCCTGTAAGGAATCCTTTTTCCAAAGAGTTCGCCCCGGTAAGCCCTGTCTCTTCGTCTACTGTAAAGAAGGCCTCAATTTTTCCGTGCTCAAAATCTTTTGCTGCCAGAACTGCCAATTCAGCTGCCACACCAATTCCGTTATCTGCACCCAATGTTGTGCCTTTAGCTTTAATCCAATCGCCCTCAATTATCGTTTCAATAGGGTCATTATCAAAATCATGCACAACATCAGAATTTTTTTCACAAACCATATCCACATGTGACTGAAGAATCACAGTAGGTACATTTTCTTTACCGGGTGTGGCTGGTTTTGTAATGAGAATATTTCCGGCTTTATCTTGTTTTGCATCAAGATTATTTTTTTTTGCAAAATCAAGTAAATATGCAAGTATTTTCTCCTCTTTTTTCGATGGTCTTGGAATCTGAGTTATATCATAGAAATAGCCCCAGATAGCCGAAGGTTGTAAGTCTTTTATAGTCATAATCAGTTAATAAAATTAAGAAGTTTATAAATGCTAAAAATACAAGAAAAAAAGTGGCTGTGCAATAATTTTAGCATCTTTAATAAGAATATTCATGTTTAATTGACGAATTCCACTATCTTTGCGACAAAAATATTGAACATTATGCTACAAACATTAATTATAGGGATTGCACTTGGTTTCATAGTCGTTTTACTAATGGGAGTACGTGTTTTCTTCACTAAAAACGGAGAATTTCCAAACACTCATATTGGAGCTAGCAAAGCCATGCAAGACAGAGGAATAAACTGTGCCACTTCTCAAGACACAGAATATCGCTATAAAGAGAGTCCGGTCAGAAATTTAATGAAAAAAGATAATTTATAAATCATCTCAAATGAAGAATTACACAAATCAAATAGTAAGCGGTTTGCTAGCTATTGCAATAATCGTTTTATTTATACTCTTTTTTACTTCAAAACCTTCAGGTAGTAAAGAAGGAGATAAGAATCTTTCAGTATTACTAAATGATTCGTCTATTACTTTACCTATAGCGTATGTGAATGTCGACACCCTATTAATGAATTACAATTTTGCCAAGGATTTAAACGAATCGCTTTTAAGAAAAGAGGAGAGTACACGTGCCACTCTTAACCAGCGCGAGAATCAAATTAATTCAGCCGCTCAAGAGTTTGAACGCAAGCTTCGGAACAACGCATTTTTGAGTCAGGAAAGAGCTCAGCAAGAGCAAGAGCGAATCATGAAAATGAATCAAGAATATCAGCAATTGGCAGAGCGTTTATCAAATGATTTTATGATTGAGCAGCAAAAGTTGAATATTCAGATGGAGGATACTATCAAGGCTAGTATCAAAGAATTCAACAAGACCAAAAACTACGAAATTATTCTCAGTAATATTTCTACCAGCTCATTACTTTATGCAAAAGATAAATATGACATAACTGAGGAAGTCCTTAAGTTTATGAACAGTAAATATGGGCCTGCAACCGCTGGTGTTACAGGCAACGAGTAATATAACTCGCAATTAGTTATAATTAAATAGGACTCTTATTTTCAAGAGCCCTATTTTTTTTGTTAATTTACAATCTTAACTTCAAATTTATAATTGAGATTATATTTTCAAATGAAAAAGTGGGAAACATATATTGAACGACAAAAACCTGAATTTGTAAACTTCTCTTTTCCTTCGGAAGTTAAAGCAGATATAATTATTGTAATTCCTTGCTTCAACGAACCCAATCTTTTGGAAACATTGAGAAGTCTTTGTAAATGCCGGAAGCCTGATGCAACAATATTAGTGGTAATTATTCTTAATTCCGGAGTACAGTCAGATAGATTATCAATAATACAAAATCGCATAACTGATGCAGAGGTTAATAGTTTTGCAAACAGAACAAACAATCAAAGACTAAGCTTTCACTCCATATTATTTGAAAAACTACCAAAAAAACATTCAGGAGTTGGTTTAGCTCGGAAAATTGGAATGGATATAGCTGTTAAACACTTCATAGAAAGTAATAATCACAATGGAATCATTGTCTCTCTAGATGCAGACTGCTTATTATCCGAAAATTTCCTTTATTCAATCTATTCTGCATTCAAAGAAAATGAAAAGCTAAACTGCACCATACATAGTATAAGGCATCTAGTAGAGGATGGCAATGTACAGATTGAAAAAGCAATTCGTCAATATGAAGCATATCTAAGCTATTTTAGAGACAGTCTTAAAAACATAGGATTCCCATACTATTACCAAACAATTGGATCTGCATTTGCAGTTTCTGCAGGTGCATACGTAAAGGTTGGTGGAATGGGTCGACAGCAAGGTGGAGAGGATTTTTATTTTCTGCAAAAGATTTTCGCATTAGATAATACAAAAGAGTTAAAAGACACATTTGTTTATCCATTGGCAAGATTCTCAGATCGTGTACCTTTTGGAACCGGACCGGCATTACAAAGAATAATAGGAGAACCCGATCAAATATTAAAAGTATATTCTAGACACTCCTTTACTGTACTTAAAGCGTTTTTTGAAATAATAGATGAACTTTATAAAAAAACCGGAGAAGAGATAATCAATTTAATCTCTAATTTGCACACAGCTTTGCAAGAATTTTTAAATGACACACTCTTTTTAGAATCAATTGTAGATTGCAATGAAAATAGCGCTTCACTTAAAACTTTTAAAAAGCGTTTTTTTCATCATTTCAATACTTTTAAAATAATTAAGTATCTTAACTCTGTACACCCTGAACCTTTTATGTTTGAGAAAATAACATCAGTTACTGACAAAATATAAAAGTATATTTGTTGTTTTGCCAAAATATTGTACTTTTGTGGAAAATTTGACAGTAAATACTTTCATTATTCTATAATCATATTATACTATGGCTTTTAATATTAAAGAAATTGTTAGCGTTTTTGTTGTCCTGTTTGCAATCATAGATGTAACAGGATCTGTCCCAATTTTTCTAAACCTAAAAAGCCAAAAGAGATCTATAGATGCTGAAAAAGCTGCATTATACTCAACTCTGGTGCTTATTGGCTTCCTCTTTGTAGGTGAGTGGTTATTAAAACTTTTTCAAGTTGATATATCATCATTTGCCGTTGCAGGTGCTGTAGTACTTCTCATTCTATCAATTGAGATGATATTTGGAGTTGAGATTTTCAAGAATGACAATCCTTCATCAGACAACTCCTCAACCTTATTCCCGGTTGTATTCCCTCTAATTGCAGGGCCCGGCAGCTTTACAACTTTGCTATCCATGAGGTCAGAGTACCACACTTTAAATATCATTATAGCTGTATTAATAAATATGCTAATTGTATACATTGTTCTCAAGTATTTAAGTCAAGTAAAGAGAATTTTAGGTGAAACAGGTGCATATATACTTCGAAAATTCTTTGGTGTAATTCTTATGGCAATTTCAGTTAAACTTCTGACATCAAATATGAATGCGCTCATAGAAACAATAAGCGCAGGAGGCTAGAAAATAACATAATAACTCTCATCTCAGGTAATTTATTCAGACTTTCCTTTCTGAAAATAGGCAGATTACAGGAAATATTGTATATTTGCAGTTATAAAAAATAAGATTTAGTTTATAGGTATCAGATTATATCTTAATCAATTAGTCCAATATTAATATAATTATAAAAATAGCAACAACATGAGAATTATTTCTGTTTTAGGTAGAGAAATCTTGGATTCAAGAGGAAATCCAACAGTTGAAGTTGATGTGTTAACAGAATCAGGTGCATTTGGTCGTGCAGCTGTACCTTCCGGTGCATCAACAGGTGAAAACGAAGCCTTAGAGCTTCGCGATGGCGACAAAACTCGTTACATTGGGAAGGGTGTTTTAAAAGCTGTAGCAAACATCAATGATATAATTGCACCGTCTTTACTTGGATTTAATGTATTAGAACAAACCGCCATCGACGCAAAACTTCTTGAGCTTGATGGTACTAAAACAAAATCCAATCTTGGTGCAAATGCTTTATTAGGTGTTTCGTTATCAGTAGCTAAAGCAGCTGCCAACTATCTTGGATTACCTCTGTATAGATACATTGGTGGCACCAATGCTTATGTATTGCCTGTTCCTATGATGAACATTATTAATGGTGGATCTCACTCAGACGCTCCAATAGCATTCCAAGAATTCATGATACGACCAATTGGAGCAAAATCATTTAAGGAAGGACTAAGAATGGGAACAGAAGTATTCCATTCACTTAAAAATGTATTGCATGACAAGGGTTTAAGTACTGCTGTTGGCGACGAAGGCGGTTTCGCTCCAAACTTAGCCGGTGGAACAGAAGAGGCACTTGAGTCAATCCTAACTGCAATTAAAAATGCAGGATATAAGCCGGCAGAAGATGTAACAATTGCTTTAGACTGTGCTGCATCTGAGTTTTATGTTGATGGAGTATACGACTACTCAAAATTTGAAGGAGTGAATGGCAAAAAACGCACACGCGAAGAGCAAGTTGCTTACCTTGAAGAGTTAATTACTAAATATCCTATTGATTCAATCGAAGATGGTATGCACGAAAGCGACTGGGATGGATGGAAACTTCTAACTGACAAAATTGGCAGCAGATGCCAGCTTGTTGGTGATGACCTGTTTGTCACTAATGTTGATTTCCTTGAAAAAGGTATCAAAGAAGGAAGTGCAAACTCAATCCTTATCAAAGTAAATCAAATTGGAACACTTACAGAAACTCTTGATGCCATAGAAATGGCTCACAGAAACGGATATACCAGCGTAACTTCGCACCGTTCAGGAGAAACAGAAGATGCTACCATTGCAGACATTTCTGTTGCAACTAACGCAGGACAAATTAAAACAGGCTCAGCAAGCCGTTCAGATCGTATGGCTAAATACAATCAACTACTTCGCATAGAAGAGGAATTGGGCGATAGAGCAAGATACGGTTATAAAAAAATAAAATAAGATCAATATTTAAATTACACTTAAGTAATTTTAAATAACAGTTTTAAGCCACCCTAAACCAGGGTGGCTTTTTTGTACTGTTTTTATATTTTTTTGGTAATTTTAGAACAATTTGCTCTTAATTACATTATAACAATAAAATATAAATGCTTATGAATTACTTTTTTATTGTTCCAGTTGCTTCAATCGTTGCCTTATGCTTTGCATTTTATTTTTACAAAAATATTATGAAAGAGAGTGAAGGTACTCTCAAGATGAAAACGATTGCCGGCTACATTCGCGAAGGGGCCATATCTTACCTAAAACAACAGTATAAAATTGTAATTATGGTCTTTATAATCCTCGCAATTATATTTGGGATAATGGCATATTTCGGATTTCAGAATAACTGGGTTCCGTTTGCTTTTTTAACTGGAGGATTTTTTTCAGGACTTGCCGGATATTTTGGTATGAAAACAGCAACACATGCTTCTGCCCGAACAGCAAATGCTGTAAGTCGATCGCTCAATAGTGGGTTAACAGTTGCATTTCGTTCAGGTGCAGTTATGGGGTTGGTAGTAGTTGGTCTTGCACTATTCGACATTTCAGCTTGGTATCTTATTTTGGATTATTTTGTTGAAGATGCCGATACCGGTCACAAGCTAATAATGATCACTACTACAATGTTAACTTTTGGTATGGGTGCATCAACTCAAGCTCTGTTTGCACGTGTGGGAGGGGGTATTTATACCAAGGCTGCTGATGTTGGTGCTGATCTTGTAGGCAAAGTTGAGGCGGGTATACCTGAAGATGATCCTCGCAATCCTGCAACAATTGCTGATAATGTTGGTGACAATGTTGGGGATGTTGCCGGAATGGGTGCCGATCTTTATGAGTCATACTGTGGCTCAATACTTTCAACAGCTGCATTAGGTGCTTCAGCATTTGTTTTAAATCCTGAAATGCAGAGGAATGCCATTTTTGCACCAATGATAATTGCAGCAATTGGCGTATTTCTTTCAATAATTGGAATATTTCTTGTAAAAACCAAGGAAGATGCTACTGTTAAACAGCTAATGAATTCGCTCAACAGAGGCGTTAACACCAGTGCAATACTAATTGCTATCGGCACCTTTTTCATACTTTATCAACTCGATTTTGCTAATTGGCTTGGACTTTCATTTTCTGTAATTACAGGATTATTTGCAGGTATTATAATTGGACAAGGCACTGAATATTTCACATCCTCATCGCACAAACCTACAATAAATATCGCCAATAGTGCACGAACAGGATCTGCAACAGTCATAATTTCCGGAATGGGTATCGGATTTATTTCAACCTTTATACCGGTACTATCCATAGTTACGGCTATACTTATTGCATATCTATCTGCAATACATTTTGATGTTGCAAATATGCTCACTGCTCAAAATGTTAGCATGGGGCTATATGGAATTGCAATAGCCTCCGTTGGAATGCTATCAACCCTAGGCATTACTTTAGCTACAGATGCATACGGTCCGGTTGCAGACAATGCCGGAGGTATAGCAGAAATGAGCGGATTGGATGCTGAAGTTAGAGAGCGAACAGACATGCTTGACTCTCTTGGCAACACAACTGCTGCTACAGGTAAAGGTTTTGCTATTGGTTCAGCAGCACTAACCGCACTGGCACTAGTGGCATCATATGTAGAAGAAATAAGAGTAGCGTTACTCAGAACAGGAGACAGTATTCTAACATTTGCAAATGGAGACACGATAGAAGTGTCACATGCATCATTTGTAGACTTCATGAACTATTATCAGGTAACCTTAATGAATCCAAAAGTGATAGCAGGAATTTTCTTAGGATCAATGATGGTTTTTCTTTTCTGCGGATTAACAATAAATGCAGTTGGCAGAACTGCAAGAGACATGGTTGAAGAGGTCCGAAATCAATTTAGAGAGATTAAAGGCATTCTTACGGGTGAAGCAACCCCCGATTATGCCCGATGCGTTGCAATATCAACTAAAGGCGCTCAGCGTGAAATGATCTTACCATCCATATTAGCTGTTTTAGTACCAATAGTAACCGGATTGCTTATGGGAGTTTCGGGGGTAATGGGTTTATTGGCCGGTGGTCTAGGCTCTGGATTTCTAATGGCTGTATTTATGGCAAACACAGGTGGTGCATGGGATAATGCAAAAAAATACATCGAAATGGGCAATCTTGGAGGAAAGGGCAGTGAGGCTCACAAGGCCTCTATAGTAGGAGATACCGTAGGCGATCCGTTAAAAGACACATCCGGTCCCTCATTGAATATATTAATTAAGCTTATGAGTATGGTTTCAATTGTAATGGCTGGTCTTACAGTAGTATGGAGTCTTATTTAGCAGTATTTTTTTAGTGATTATTATTATATTTGATGTAGTTGAATACGATACTATTTTGTATATTTGACACTCAAATTAAAACACTGTTAAATTAGAATATCAACATTCAAATATAATAAATATGAGTTTTTTAACGAACGACAAACTAACTATTGTAGGAGCTGCCGGTATGATCGGTTCAAATATGGCACAAACAGCTGCCATGATGCGTTTAACCCCAAACATCTGTCTTTACGACCCATTTGAAAAAGGGTTGGAAGGAGTAGTTGAGGAGATGCGTCACTGTGGATTTGATGGACTGAATATTACTTTCTCATCAGATGTAAAAGAAGCATTTACCGGATCAAAGTACATGATTTCGTCAGGTGGTGCACCTCGTAAAGATGGTATGACTCGCGAAGATCTTCTAAAGGGTAACGCTGAAATAGCGGCCCGGCTTGGCAAAGACATCAAATCTTATTGCCCTGATCTAGAGCATTTGACAATCATTTTTAATCCTGCGGATATTACTGGTTTAGTTGCTTTAATTCATTCAGGCCTAAAACCATCACAAGTTACTACATTAGCGGCGTTAGACAGCACAAGATTGCAAAGTGAGCTTGCAAAGCATTTTGGTGTAGAGCAAAGCAAAGTAACCGGTGCTCGTACATATGGCGGACATGGTGAGCAGATGGCAGTATTTGCTTCAACTGCTAAAGTTGATGGTAAACTATTGAGCGATCTAATTGGAACTGATGCTTTAACAGACGAACAGTGGGCTGATTTGAAAGTACGTGTAACAAAAGGTGGAGCCAACATAATTAAACTTCGTGGTCGTTCATCTTTCCAAAGCCCTGCATACACATCAGTTGAAATGATACGTGCAGCTATGGGTGGTGACTCCTTCCGTTGGCCTTCAGGCTGTTATGTAAACAGTCAAGGTTTTGAGCATATCATGATGGCTATGGAAACAAATCTCGATAAAAATGGAGTTTCTTTTGGCGAAATTAAGGGAACAGATGCCGAAATCGAGGAACTAAAACAGAGCTACGGTCATCTTGTAAAGCTTCGTGATGAAGTAATCTCAATGGGAATTATTCCATCAATCGACAAATGGAACAGTGTTAATCCTAACCTATAATAAATCAATCAGGTAATAATAAGGATAATAATTAGAAAAGTCAGCTCAATGAGCTGACTTTTCTAATTTTATTTCCTTTCATACGACAATAGTCGTTGGTCACCCTCAAGCTCACGAATTTTGGTAATATCCTGTGTCACTTCCACTACACCAAGATATTCCCCCTCTTTTCCGCGAACAGCATAATACTCAATAAGTACAAATCTGCTTTTTTGAAACCCGGAGATCCAAAACAGAGCTTTATTCTCTTTGCCACTTTTGAAATCTTCAAGAATTTGCTCAACTACATGCACACTGCCGGGTGGGTGGCACATTCTTACATCGCGCCCAATAATTGATCTGTTCCGTTCAAATACTCTGTTTGGACTATGAGAGAAAAAACGGACCTTATCATTTTTATCCACAAAAGTGATATCAATTGGAAGAAACTGGAATAATGCCTCCAGCTCATCCAAGCTGAAAGCACCAGAAGAAAGTCTAATTCCGTTTGAATCAGAATACTCATGTTTCTCTACCTTCACACCTTCAGGCCTCCATTCATCTTCAGGATCAAATAAACAATACCCAAATTCGGGGGTTTCTTGATACACTTTATACCATTCATCCTCAGTTAAAGTATCCATTGCCATTGGAAAAAGAATCTCCTCTTCCTTCTTAATCATACCTTCAATCATAGCCACTGTATGGTTGAGCGACTCATTAATCACTCTCCTTAAATCATCTGCAGTTTTAGTTGAGGATATTATTGCTTCATGAGACTTTTTAAGTAGTTCACGAGTTTCATCATGTTTGCCCCACATCACCTTTGGAGGTCCGGTAATAAGATGTTTCTCTAAAAACGGGAAAACCAGATACTCCTTCTTCTTGTAATGTTTATCTATGTCAGAAAAATTGTTGAATATTGTTCTTAGCTGCAGCAAATAACCTGTAACCTCAGAATCATTAATAGTCTCAATCTTTTTACAAACATCTCTATATAAATCAATCTGTTCCTTTAATGCAATATTCTCCTTTTTAAAAGTATCAACAGGGTGACCTGCAGGAATTGCTTTTGCATCCTCAAGATCAATACTGCCATCAAGAACAGCAGTGTGCAGATCGCAAAACTCTAAAATCTCTTGCTCTGTAAGAGCATTGCTGTTTATCAGCTCCTGCTCCACTTCCACCACTTCGTTGTAGGGAATATTTTTTAGAACTTTAATTAATTTTTCTCTCAATAATATAGGATCACCTCCATTATGTAATTCAATAAGAAGGCTGCGTAACTTTTCTTTACGCTGTGATGAATTATTTATAAATTCACTCATATATTTTTATAAACCGACTCAAACAAGTTGGTCGGTTTATTCATTTTAATAATTTGATTCAATTTCAGTAAAACTATGCCTCAAGGAAAACCTTCATATCCTCGTCAACAGTTGTAATACCTGATATACCAAACATATTAACCAGCACATTAACAACATTAGGAGAGAGGAATGCCGGTAGAGTTGGTCCAAGATGAATGTTTTTCACACCCAGCGATAGTAGTGCAAGTAAAACAATTACCGCTTTTTGCTCATACCATGCAATATTATATGCTATAGGCAAATCATTCAAATCTTCAAGCCCAAATGCCTCTTTCAAAGCAAGAGCAATCTTAACCAACGAGTAGCTATCGTTGCACTGACCGGCATCAAGAACGCGTGGTATTCCATTAATATCGCCCAGTGGCAATTTGTTATATCTATATTTAGCACAACCTGCAGTTAGGATAACACAATCCTTAGGCATCTTCTCGGCAAACTCAGTGTAGTAACTTCTCCCTTTTAGTCGGCCATCACAACCTCCCATTACAAAGAACTTGCGAATAGCACCACTTTTTACTGCATCTACAATCTTATCTGCAAGTGCAATCACCTGATTGTGTGCAAAACCTCCAACAATCTCACCTGACTCTATCTCAACAGGAGCGGCACATTTTTTTGCATGTTCAATAATAACAGAGAAATCTTTAGGTTTACCATCTTCTCTGTCGGCTATATGTGGAAAACCCTCAAAACCTGAAGCACCGGTTGTATAAACTCTGTCACCATAAGTAGAGTTCTTTCTTGGAGGAACAATACAGTTAGTAGTAAACAGGAAGACACCATTGAAAGTCTCAAAATCATTAATCTGATTCCACCATGAGCTACCATAGTTGCCCACAAAATGCTCATACTTCTTAAATGCAGGATAGTAATGCGCAGGCAACATCTCACTGTGAGTGTAAACATCTACACCGGTACCTTCTGTCTGTTTAAGCAGCTCTTCCATATCTTTCATGTCGTGGCCACTAATCAAAATACCCGGATTATTACGTACACCAAGATTAACCTTTGTAATTTCAGGATTACCATAACTTGAAGTGTTTGCCTTATCCAACAAAGCCATCACCTGAACCCCAAACTTACCTGTTTCCATAACAAGAGCAGTAAGTTCATCAGCCGAAAGTGAGTCATCTGTAGTGCTTACCAATGCATGTTGAATAAAACCATAAATCTCTTTATCTGTATATCCAAGATTATATGCATGTTCGGCATAGGCCGCCATACCTTTCAATCCGTATATTGTAAGCTCTCTAAGTGAGCGGATATCCTCATTTTCGCATGCTAAAACACCAACCTCTAATGCTTTTTCGGCCATCTCTTCTTCGGTTTCACCTACCCAATGAGCACCTTCAAAAACAATGTCATCAACACTACCACCTGCTGCAATCAATCTTTCTTTAGCTGCGTTGCGCATCTCATAAGCCATCAGGACTCTTGTAATAAATCTACTCTTATCGAAGTTAGCATTTGTGATAGTCATAAAAAGACTGTCCACAATAAAACGATCAATCTCCGGAATCTCTATGCCCAATTTCCTTAATCTAACCATATAGTGTGAAATCCCTTTACTCAGGAACATCAGCAAATCCTGCAGATTGGCAACATCGGCTGTTTTCCCACATACACCAATAATCTTACAGCCTTCATTTTTGCTTGTCTCTTGGCACTGGTAACAAAACATATTTTCCATAACTCTCAATATTTTAATATTGTTTGATTTAACTTGTTAATGGCAAAAGTAACTAATCTTTAAGGGTAATTCTGTAACAAATGTTACAAATTATTGGATATGGTTTTATTTTCTCGTAATTTTGTTTGATATCATTATAAAGAGATGTCTATTGATTTAACTAAATGTCCACTATTTTTTGAAATAGAAAAAAGTGAGCTTGAAGGGATATTAGAAAGATCTGTCGTAGAAGTAAAAAAAATTGACAAAGGCGAACATGTTGTCAGACAGAATGATAAAATTCACTCCCTTTACTTGCTTGTTGATGGTTTGGTTCGAACTGAAATGTTAACTAAAGACGGGAATATAATTGAAATAGAGTTTATTGAACCGGTCAGACCACTGGCACCCGCTTTCCTTGTTGCATCAAACAACCGCTATCCTGTAGATGCCATAACCATGCATGAAAGTATTTTCTATATTATTCCTAAAACGCTTTGGCTTAAGGAGATGATGATAAATGAACAGCTCATGACCAATTTCATGAAATTAATCTCAAACATGACTGTCTTTCTTTCAAAAAAAGTTCAGATGATGTCTGTTAAAACTCTCAAAGGCAAACTCTCATTATACATACTAGAAAACACATCACCTATAAACAATACTTTTACCCTCAAAAGAACACAAGCGCAGCTAGCCGAATATTTTGGTGTTCAAAGACCATCCCTTGCTCGAACACTTGGTGATATGATTCGCGAAGGATTAATATCAATTTCCCGAAAAGAACTTACAGTGTTAGACAGAAATAAACTAGAACGACTAGTTTGATTTTTAATTAGACTCCTTGGGTTTAATCATAATCCCCAACTCATCCAACTGCTCATTAGCTACATTTGAAGGAGCATCAATCATAACATCTCTTCCCGAAGTGTTTTTTGGAAAAGCAATTGTATCTCTTATACTATCAAGTCCTGCAAAAATCGAAACAAACCTGTCAAGTCCAAATGCAATACCCCCATGCGGTGGAGCACCATACTTAAAGGCACTCATCAAGAATCCAAACTGCTCTTCAGCCTGCTCTTCAGTGAAACCTAAAACAGAAAACATTTTCTTTTGCAAGTTGCTATCATGAATTCTTATAGAACCGCCACCAATCTCAACACCATTAATCACCATATCATAAGCATTGGCGCGTACAGCATCCGGGTCGGTATCTAGAAGTGGAATATCTTCACTCTTTGGAGATGTAAACGGGTGATGCTTAGCAAAATAACGATTCAGCTCCTCATCTTTTTCAAGAAGAGGAAAATCAATCACCCATAAACATTTGTAACTATTTTTGTCTCTTAAGCCAAGTTTATTGCCCATTTCCAGGCGTAACTCGCACAACTGCTTTTGGGTATCCTCAGTGTCACCCGCAAGCACCAGCAGCAAGTCACCGGGTTTTGCATTACATCTTTCAATCCATGTTTTAAGAACCTCCTCATTATAAAACTTGTCAACGGACGATTTTACTGAACCGTCTTCATTATAGCGTACATATATAAGTCCTTTCGCGCCAATCTGCGGACGTTTCACAAAATTAGTTAGCTCATCCAACTGCTTACGTGTATAAGAGGCACATCCCTCTGCACAAATTGCGGCAACATACTCTGCTGAATCAAAAACAACAAATCCCTGACCTGTTGTAAGATCTTTAATCTCATTAAATGTCATTCCGAAACGAATATCCGGTTTATCCGATCCATACAACCTCATAGCGTCAGCATAACTGATGCGTTGGAAGTCAGGTATATCAATATTTTTAAGTGATTTGAAAAGATGTTTTGTCAGACCCTCAAAAGTATTTAGCACATCCTCTTGATCAACGAACGACATCTCACAATCTATTTGAGTAAATTCCGGTTGTCTGTCAGCTCTTAAATCCTCATCGCGAAAACATTTAACAATCTGGAAATAGCGATCAAAACCGGAAACCATCAACAGCTGTTTAAAAAGCTGAGGTGATTGAGGCAGAGCATAAAACTCACCCTGATTCATTCTCGATGGAACCACAAAATCGCGTGCACCTTCGGGAGTTGAACCAATAAGAATTGGCGTTTCAACCTCCAAGAAATTCCTCTCGTCGAGATAACGACGCGTCTCAAAAGCCATCTTATGTCGCATTTCAAGATTACGTCTAACCACATCACGTCGCAAATCCAGATAACGATACTTCATGCGAATATCATCACCACCATCCGTTTCAGATTCAATAGTAAAAGGTGGAGTTTTGGAAGCATTCAAAACTTTAAGCTCAGATGCAATAATTTCAATATCGCCGGTAGGAATATGACTGTTTTTACTACTTCTTTCCATAACAGTACCTATAACCTGTATCACCCACTCACGCCCAAGCTTGTTGGCCTTTTCGCAAAGGTCATGGTTAACTTCCTGGTTAAATGATAATTGAGTGACTCCGTAACGATCCCTGAGATCGATAAAAGTCATCCCCCCCATCTTGCGAATTTTAGATACCCATCCGGCTAAAGTAACCTCTTTATTAACATCGGTCAGCCTAAGCTCACCACATGTGTAGCTTCTGTACATAAATGATTTTCGTTGTTTTGCGTTAAAAATTCGACTACAAATGTACACAATTAAAAAATACTTACCACTTTATCCGCTACCTTTTCAAACTCTTTAAGATGTGTAGCCATCAAAATAGTGATTCCGGGATGACGCAATTGGATATTCTTAAAAATCTCTATCGCGTTTTCCGTGCTAATACCTGCTGTAGGTTCATCCACAACCAAAAGCTGTGGTCTCTTTAATAAAGCTTGTGCAAGCAGCAATTTCTTTCTCTGTCCGCCACTCAAAGTCTCACCGTTTTCACCCAGCCAACTCCCCAAACCGTCGGGAAGTGAATTGCGCCATGTAGCCAGATCTACAGTTTTCAGAACCTCTTCAATCTCCTCATCGGCGTAACCCTCAAAATTCTCACGCAGTGTACCAGTTAGCAAATAAGCCTTTTGAGTCACATAAATTGCTTTAGGAACCGGAAGATTCAAAAGCTCTACTTCATCATTCCATGATATCACGCCACTCTCTCTATATTCGGGATACAAAAGACTGTTTAGCAGCGTACTCTTACCTTTCCCTGTTTCGCCATACAAAGCCACCATCTCACCCTTTTTTATCTCCACTGAAACCGGACCAACATACACATCAGTATCAGGAATAAAAGCCTTAATATCTGTCATCCGCAACATCTCAAGTGATGATGCCGCAGTTGTCATTTCGGCCGATACACTGCCATCTTCAATAATCTTCTCCAAATCGCTAACCTGATGTTGCACCGAACTCTTCTCCGATTTCCCGGAAAACAACATTTCAGCCAGTTCAGACTGAGCCATTATTCCAAAAAAGATACCGATTGCCATTGGAGCATCAATGTTGTGTAAGCTTGAGTGCCAAAGCAAAAATGCAGCGATGTAACTGAAGCCAAGCCCTATAATCATCTGAAGAGAGAAAGAATTAATCTGAATCTTACTCTCCAGCTTCTCTAATTTTTGTCTAACACCTTCGTGACCTTCAATTGCGATATCCTCTAATTTATATTTAGATATCTCAATTCTACCTCTAAAGCCTTGAATTAAAGCTTGGTGATTCTCCTCTCGAAGTGCTTTAAGTTGTTCGTACAACAATTTATTCTTCCTGAAGGTAAATTGAGGTACAAGAAACAGAAGAATTGCCGATGAAAACAGAAACTCAATCGCAATCACACTCGAAAAAACCGCCAAAAAGACAAAATAAACTCCAACAGTAAGAATAAGAGTTGCAAATGGTAATAACCAAAGCAAAATATGATTCAAGATTAGATCAGTCCCATGCGTACTATTCTCAAGCAGTGATGAATTATTATTAACCTGCTTTCTGAAATAAGGAAAATTTGCAACCGACCTGAATATCTTCAACTGCAAACTTTGTTGAACGCTCAAAGTAGTCTTATGATTCTCCAAACGTTCAAAGTAGCGAGTTGCAGTACGTATAAGTGACATCAATCGTATAAATGCCGATGGGATAAGGTAAGAGAATGCAGTATTAGCAGTAACAAAAACAACGCTGCAAATAGCTAAAAACCAACCTGAAATTGCCGGAAGTGCAACAAAGGCAATCGTCCACAGGGCCAACAAAAGAAAACCTCTCCACCATTTATCCCTGAAAGGATTCACAATATATGCAACAAAAAAATCACGCATAAGACATCTGCTCCCCCCAATTTAAATTAACAATAGTATTTGCAACACTCTCAAATCGCTGTTCGTGAGAAGCCACAATAACCAACCTATTGCGAGACATATTCACAATCTCATTAATAATAATCTCAGTCGTATTTTCATCCAAATTAGCAGTAGGCTCATCCAAAATTGCAATCTGTGCGGGGTGCAGCATCATTCTGGCAAGAGTCACCAATTGACGCTCTCCACCTGACAATTGTGTCCCGTTGTGACTCAAAACCGTATCCCATCCATTCTCTTTTTTTGAAAGAATCAGGTTCATGAAATCAGGAAAAACCTCCTTCCCTGAAGCCTCCTTTTTTAAAAACAGATTATACCTTAAAGTCCCATCAAGAATAAATGGATACTGATTCATATAAGAAGAGTTGGTATCCAGCCATTGACGCGACCATTGGTTGTCCTTCCCATTCACCGACACCACACCCTCTTCTGCGGATAAACTTCCCGTACAAATCTTAAGCAATGTTGATTTGCCTGAACCTGAAATTCCTTTAATCAGCACCAACCCTTTCTGTGGGAAAGTGTGATGAATGTTATGCAGCACCTTAACCGGTGAATCGGGATATGAAAAGTTGAGCCCCTCAATTTTAAGAACTTCAAACTCCTCATTAATGTCTGCCACAAAAGGCTCTGATTCCTTTACTAATAAGGGCATAAGTAGATCTGCAGATGCCAATGCCCTATTTCTATCATGATACGCACTAACAAACTTACGCAGGTAAAAGAAAAAATAGGGAGTAATTGTAAGCAAAAACAGAGCTGTTCCAAAATCATAACCCTTTCCGTAATTAGGTCCATTCATAATGCCCAACAAGCTCATCCCTAAGTAAATTGCTATTGCTGCAATAGCAATGGTTACAAATAACTCAAGAACTGCCGAAGATAAAATAGCCACTTTCATCACATTAGTAGTTGCCTTATTAAGCTCATCACTCTTGCGTGACAAAAAATTGTATTGAGATTTAAAATTATTCAGATTTACAATCTCTGCAATAGTCTTTAGTCGGTTATAAAACACTGCAGAATACTTCAAAAACAACTGTGTATGCCTTTTATGAATTGATTCAGCACCAATCCCAATAACTGCCATCTGCATTGGGATTACCAAAAGTGAAACCATAAGAATTATTGCAACCCATTTTTCAATCCAAAAACAGATTACAAGAAGCAATAAACTCACAACAACTGTTGCCACAGAGTAGGGCACAAAAAAAGCGTAATATGGCTTAAGGTCATCACTAATCTTAGTCATATACAGCGCACTCGAAGTAGAGTCAAGTTTACTGTTTTTCAACAATACAGGATAAAGCCTCTTCTTAATATCGGCTACAATTGCGTTACCGGCACGATAATTTAATCTCGATTCCATGTAAGCAAACAAATACCTTCCGGCAAGAAAAGCAGAAGCTAATAATAATGTATTAGGTCTTACCACTCCATTATCGAGCCACTCAGAGGCAAAAATTGATAAATACCAGCTAAAAACCACAAAACTGCTTGCACTCAACAGGGTACACAGCGAAGCAATAGCATAAGTACCTCGTTCGCCGGACATCCTTTTACCGAGCCACTTAGAGGCACTCTCTTGTTTTACACTCATTAATTATAATAATCTGTAATTTTTAAAACCTCTTAAACAAAAGGGAGATTTGAAACAAAGATAGTTAAATTGCTGAAATGTTTTCAGCTGAAAACATTTCAACTTAAAATATTTGAAATTTGAGAAGAACCCTATCAGACCGAAATACACAACAACTCGTTGCTGATCCAAAAAACTTACCGCCCCTAATTGTGACCATTTTTTCTACATCAATTTTTTTTCTACATTTAAATTTTAAAATTAAACATTCAAGAACTAGGGAATATCATAGGTATTATTGCTTTCAATAAATTATTTCTAACCCGGTTCGTAAATTCATAACACCATTATTTCCATAAAAATCTTTAATAGTAGAGTTCCAGCTAGGATCATTTTTATCCATTTTTCTCCACTTAAAGTCGTTAGAAATTGCTCGGCTCCATGTTTGAGCTACTTTCTCAGCTCCGGTAACGTTCAACGATGGACTTATTAACAAACGAGGATTTGGAGTATTGGGTGTAACAAAGTCAATAACAATAAAAACCCCGTCTTTTGGAAATAAAACCGGTACATCTATTTTGATTATTTCTTTGCCGGAGTAAAATTTACTAGAATTGTTTATGATGCGTTCGTCGAGAATAGTTAAACTACTTGGTGTACCATCCTTATCAGGCAGCCGTAAATCGAAACATATATTACATTTTGAGGAAGGATAATTTTTGCTGCCTTCTATGTCGTCTAAAAATGAAATTATAGATGTGATTTGAGGTTGTGCAGACCATGTACTGTCATAGGGTATAAATACAGCAAAGCTCATATTAGGATGCGCTATTAGACTTTTATGTCCTTTTCTATGTAGATAACCAATTTCTTTTCTTTTTGAAGAAATGTTCGAAACGATAATCTCCGGGAGTGGATTATATACAGGAGTTAATATTACTGTTTCCTTATCATTAATCGTTAATAAATTCAATGGTTTACTTTGATAAGCAATTTGCGAAATAAAAATCTGGTCTATACTGTCGGGTATAGTAGCTTTGCCGTCCACATCAGCATAAATTCCACCTTGCTTACTACTAAATTGTATGGCAACAAATGGTATTGACTCTTTTGTGAGGCTATCTTTTATATAAATTGTTTTTTGCTGTGAATAAACAAATGAAGATGCAAATAATATAAAGAAAGTAATTTTCCATCTCATATTGAATTTTTTTAGAGAGTGTAAATTGAAGAAAAACTGTAATAATAATCCATAGACAGCCAGCCGCTGAAAAAGCAGGAATTACAACTACAAACAATGCAATGATATAATTCCATATTATGTTTTTTTATTTAAGGCAATTAATTCTTGGAGATATTCATTATGTGGGCTATCCTTAACCCTATTACTGAAAAATTCATCGGTGAAAATCCATTGAAATTCAATCGCAAGAGAAGCGGAATAAATCAAGTAACTAACACTAAGAATATATAAGATATGAACTTGGTTCTTCGTCAAATTTGGTGCAAATCAAACCGTTTTATCCAATTAAGATTTAAATAAAAAATCCTGAAAACATCAAATCAATGTCTATCAGGATTTTATATATTTCGTCGGGGTGGCGGGATTCGAACTCGCGACCCCCTGGTCCCAAACCAGGTACACTAACCGGACTGTGCTACACCCCGAAATGTTTTACTAAGCCAATTGGCTTAATTGCGGTTGCAAAAGTACAAATTATTTTATTAACACCAAATTATTTTGAGTAAATTACACAATTTAAATTGAAGAACTGTTTGATGACTAAAAATTTCAGGTCATTATCACACCCTCAAAAGATCAGCAATTCTAATGAAACTGTTGAGGTTTTTGATTTTTCTATCAGACCTCAATTAAACTTACCCCTCCTTAAAATACAGGCTATTCGAGTTTTGAAGTAAGTCATAAGAGGTTAGATAAATCCAAAAGTGAGTATCTGCAATTTCCCAATTATCCGGGAGCTTAAAGGATGCCTTGCCGTCTGAACGAATAGGTGTGTTTGATATCTGATTTGCATCTAACAGTTTTTCATTTAGATAAAATATATTCACTTTATCGTCCGACCTTCCCGGTTGGTCCGAAAATGTTAAACTGCTTCTCCAGGTTAAATTAATGGTATTGGTTTTATTGTCAAAGCGTATTAAAGCATTTTCAGGGAGTTGCAATTTACCCTCTGCCAATTTAACTTTGCTGTAGTCCAAAGTCAAATTAGGATATGTACCAATGATGCAACCTTTCATTGTTTTGCTAATCGAAGATCTGTATGCTTTGCTATTGCCTATGTGACCTCGTCTAATAATAAATTTAAGGGGAGAAAGTCCTTTGTTTGCCAGTTCCAACTTCATTCGCTGAGCCAATTGAGCCGGTGATTTTGGGTCCTTAGGAATTACATACTCCCTAATTACCTGAGTGCCGTTTCGTTCAAAGGTTACTATATCACCAATTTTCCCTGAAGCACCCTTTAACAGAATGTTTTTTGTGCGAGCCATATTGCTAGTATTGATTTTAACGAATATAGCTAAAATTAGTGAGATTTACAATGATAGCAGCACTTTAATCTCCTCATAAAAACATGAAGATATTATGAGTAAATTATGAAGAGTATATGAGGAGATAAGGTCTAAGATATAGCTATAATATCATTGAGGTTAGAACCTAAATAATCTGATAGCCTAATTTATAAGTGAGTTAAAATATTTTATCTGTATATGTCTATAAAGCAATCAGGATACAATCTCAGCAAAGTCTTCAATGTTTTCATCCACATATTGTGCTACAATAGCGGTCTCTTCTTCTTCTGAATAGAAAAACCTCTCTTCAAGTTCGTCAAATTGTTCGTAATCTACATACATTGCCATGAACTCTTCTTCGGTGGTTTCTTTCTCAAGGTCTTCTCTATTAGCATCATAAATTTCTTTGGCTTTATATAGGATTTTAGAGAATCCTTTTGCGCCCATCTGTTTAAGGGCTTTGGCAACCGGATTGTTGAATATGTATCCTCCATAGCCATTTTGTATTAACTGTACAAAGCCACCTTCGTTAACCTCCTCCGAGAAAAATCGGAGAGCAAGGAGTGTGTGCTGAAAGCCATTTAATTTGGTAATATTCTCATCAGTAATATCTCCGCCAAGTTCTTCAAGATATGCATCTGTAAATACTTTAAGGAATTCGTCCATCCCTTTTTCGGCAGCGTCTATCAACTTGTTCTCCTCAATTTTTATCATCATGCTAATAATTAATATTTCGTTGAACAAATATAGTTGAATTCTTTTGCTTAACAGGAGAGATTACTCAATAAAGTTTTGCCCTGCTCTTGGAAACAGAGTAGGGCAAAACAGAAAAAACTAATGTATAACTAAATAAATAGATTTAAGGTATTTTTATAATTTGTTGAGCGACTGTCTGAGGTCGGCAATTATATCATCTACATCTTCGAGTCCGGCCGATAAACGAATTAACCCTTCGCTTATATTGTACTCTTTTAGTTCTTCGGCCGAATAGGTCGAATGGGTCATGCTGGCAGGATGCTGAATAAGTGTCTCAGCGTCGCCAAGGCTTACTGATATTGCAATAAGTTCAAGGTTGTTAAGTAGTTTTTTACCTCCTTCTATACCTCCTTTAACTTCAAAAGATATCATTGCACCGGGAAGAGACATCTGTTTTTCAGCCAATTTATATTGAGGAAATGAAGGTAAACCGGGAAATGTAACAGTCTCTACAGCAGGGTGCGATTCGAGAAACTCTGCTATTTTTTGAGCATTATCGCAATGCTTTTCCATTCTGATAGACAATGTTTTAAGTCCTCGCGAAATAAGAAAAGCGTTGAATGGACTTAGTCCGGCACCTGTCATATCTTTTATTCCAACTAGTCTTACCATGTCTATGAACTCCTTCTTACCGGATACAAATCCTGCAATTACATCGCCATGTCCATTAAGATATTTTGTAGCAGAATGCAGAACTACATCGGCTCCCAGCTCTATTGGACGGGTAATGTATGGTGTGGCAAAGGTGTTGTCGACCATTAGAATTGCATCTGGATTTTGATGTGTGACGTCAGCAATAGCTTTGATATCAGCAATATAGAGGTTGGGGTTTGCCGGTGTTTCAATATAAACCACTTTGGTGTTTGGTCGCATTGCAGCTTTAATGTTTTCGGGGTTGCGCACATCAACAAATGTAACCTCTACTCCAAATTTGCATATTTGATGACTAAGAAATTCGAATGTGCAGCCATAGAGGGTTTCGCCTGCAACGATATGGTCACCTTGCCTGACTGACGACCAGATTGCAGATGTGATTGCTCCCATTCCCGAAGCCGATGCAACAGACGCCTCAGCTCCTTCAAGAAGACTAATTTTTTGCTCAACAGTCGTACATGAAGGATTTCCTAAACGAGTATAAATATATCCTTCCTCTTCGAGGGCAAAACGACGTCCTCCTTGCTCGGCAGTTTCAAAAGTAAATGCTGAAGTTTGATAGATAGGCTCGCAAAGAGAACCAAAACTATCTTTTTGTCGCCCACCATGTATCGATTTGGTAGCGAAGCCTGAACGGTTAACTAGTTCGTTATGCATAAGTTTATGTTTTAAATAATCATGATTACACAAATATATAACAATTTGATTAATTAAATGATGATTTAGAGGTGATTATTTGCATTTAACTTTACAACTTATCAAAAAATTTTTCACTTGTTGTTGAAAACTATGCCTATTTTTTCAAGAAAATTAATTAAGTTTGTAGTATAAACCTTTTTTAAAGCAAAAATTCTATGAAAGTAAAACCTTTTAAAGGCGTACGACCGCCAAAATCTATTGTGAAACAGGTGGCTTCTCGTCCATACGATGTATTAAACTCAGAAGAAGCACGTGCAGAGGCTGAGGGTAACGAAAAATCGTTGTATCATATCATTAAACCGGAGATTGACTTTCCGGTAGGAAAGGATGAACATGATGCAGATGTGTATGAGAAGGCTGCAGAAAACTTTAAGATGTTCCAAGAAAAAGGTTGGTTGGTGCAAGATGATAAAGAGATGTATTATCTGTATGCACAGACCATGAATAACAAGACTCAGTATGGACTGGTTTTAGGTGCTAATGTTGAGGACTATATGACCGGTAAGATTAAAAAGCATGAATTAACTCGTCGTGATAAAGAAGAGGACAGAATGAAGCATGTTAGGATTACTGATGCTAATGTGGAGCCGGTTTTTTTCTCATATCCTGATAATAGTGAGGTTAACGCTATTGTTGATAGAGTGAAAACAGGTGAACCTGAATATGACTTTGTATCGGTTGACGGTGTTGGTCATCATCTTTGGTTGATAGATAATGAAGATGATATTAAGAGTATTACCGAGATTTTTGCAAAAATCCCGGCTTTGTATATAGCAGATGGTCACCATCGTTCGGCTGCAGCAGCTTTGGTTGGTGCCGAGAAAGTAAAAAATAATCCTAACCATAAGGGTGATGAGGAGTACAACTATTTTATGGCTGTATGTTTCCCGGATAGTCAGTTGACTATTATCGATTATAATCGTGTTGTTAAAGATCTAAACGGTCTTACTCCGGATGAGTTTCTAAAGAAGCTTGAGAAAAATTTTGTTGTTGAGCCTACCGGTTCTGAGATTATGAGACCAAAGAATTTGCATAGTTTCTCAATATATCTTGATGGACGTTCGTTTAGTTTACTGGCTAAGCCCGGTACTTACGACGATAATGATCCTATCGGACAGCTTGATGTTACGATTACATCTAACTTGATTTTGGATGAAATACTCGGCATAAAAGATTTGAGAAGCGATAACAGAATTGATTTTGTTGGCGGAATTAGAGGCTTAGATGAGCTTAAAGCTCGTGTTGACAGCGGCGAAATGGCACTTGCACTTGCCTTGTATCCGGTGTCAATGAAACAGTTAATGGATATTGCCGATACAGGAAATATTATGCCTCCCAAAACAACATGGTTTGAACCTAAATTGCGTTCGGGCCTTGTGATACATTTACTCGAAGATTAATCCGAGTATCATATAGTTATGCTATTTAAGAAGTGTAACTATATGATAGATGTAATTTTATGACAAGTGTAACTATATGACAACACGTAGAAGTTTTTTTAAAAAAGCCGCTTTAGGGTTAGCTGCAGTTGCAATTAACCCTTCAAAAGCGGCTTCACTTACCAGTGAAACTGCAAGCAACCGAGTATTAAAGCATACCAATTACAGATCAAAGCGTCCGGGTATTAAGGATCGGAATTTTGTCTCTGAAGCTGTAGAGAGTACAATTTCGAGAGTGAAATCCAAGATTAGTGATGATAAATTAGCATGGATGTTTGAGAATTGTTTCCCGAACACTTTAGATACAACTGTAAAGCTTGGTATTAGAAACGGGCGACCGGATACGTTTGTAATTACAGGCGATATTGATGCTATGTGGTTGCGAGATTCTTCTGCTCAAGTGTGGCCTTATCTTCCTCTTACAAAATCTGACGAGAAGCTAAGGCAGTTGATAGCGGGAGTTATCAACAGACAGACTTACTGTATATTGATTGATCCCTACGCTAATGCATTTTATTCAGAACCAAATCCCGATGGAAATTGGCAGAGCGATAACACAGAAATGAACCCTATGTTGCATGAGCGTAAATGGGAGATTGATTCTCTATGCTATCCTATTAGATTGGCCTATAATTATTGGAAAACGACAGGTGATGTTTCAGTTTTTAATGATGAGTGGGTTGAAGCGATGTTTTTGGTTGTAAAAACATTTAGGGATCAGCAGCGTAAGGATGGTCGCGGCTCCTACAGTTTTTTGAGGGTTACTGACCGTCAGTTGGATACGTTGAATAATGTTGGTTATGGAAATCCTGTGAATCCCGTTGGACTTATTGTGTCATCTTTCCGACCGTCGGATGATGCTACCACATTTGGTTTTTTGGTTCCATCTAATATGTTTGCTGTAACCTCTCTCAAGCAAATGGCAGAAATTGCAGAGAAGGTTGTAGGTAATAAAAAGCTGGCTAAAGAGGGTTTAGCTCTCGCCAAAGAGGTTGAGGAGGCTTTGCATAAATATGCTATAGTAGAGCATCCAAAATATGGTGAAGTTTACGCTTTTGAAGTGGATGGTTTTGGAAACACCTATTTTATGGATGATTCTAATATACCAAGCTTGCTTGCTATGCCGTATCTTGATACGATTGCTTTGGACGACCGGGTTTATCAGAATACAAGAAAATTTGTGTGGAGTGAAGATAATCCTTATTTCTTCAGAGGTACTGCAGGGGAGGGTATTGGTGGGCCACATATTGGTTATGATATGGTATGGCCTATGAGTATTATTATGCGTGCACAAACAAGCAGGGATGATGATGAGATAAAACATTGCATTAAGATGTTACGAGATACTGATGCCGATACAGGTTTTATGCATGAGTCTTTTCATAAGGATAATCCTGCTAAGTTTACAAGAAGCTGGTTTGCTTGGGTTAATACGCTTTTTGGAGAGTTGATTGTTGAGCTTGAGTCTAAAGGTAAAATGAATCTGGTTAATAGTTTGAATGATTAGCTCGATTCTTATTAATATATTATGATTATGAAAAAAACAACAAGTACAATAATAGTACTCCTGCTGTCAATAATATCAATTGAGTCGCTGTCTGCAAGGGTTTACGAAGATCCGGTGGATTATGTGAATATTCTGATGGGTACTCAGTCTGAATTCTTGTTGTCAAATGGAAATACTTATCCTGCAGTGGCGCGACCATGGGGAATGAATTTCTGGACACCACAAACAAGAAAGATTGGTGATGGTTGGCAGTATACTTATACAGATAACAAACTTAATGGATTTAAACAGACGCATCAGCCAAGTCCGTGGATGAACGATTATGGTCAGTTTTCCATTTTCCCGATGGTAAACAAGCTTGAGTTTGATGAGGAGGCTAGAGCTAGTTGGTATTCGCATAAAGCAGAGGTGGCAAAGCCATATTATTATAGTGCTTATTTGGCAGATTATGATATTACTGCAGAGATTACTCCAACAGAGAGAGCAGCAATTTTCAGGTTTGCCTTTCCTGAATCGGATAGTTCGTATGTGTTGATTGATGCTTTTGACAGAGGGTCAGCTGTAGAGGTTTTGCCTGACAAGAATGCAGTTATTGGTTATACAACCCGTAATAGTGGGGGGGTTCCTGATAATTTTAAAAACTATTTTGTTGTTGTCTTCAACAAGCCTTTTAAGGAAAATCATGTTGTGGTTGATGGTGAATTAGTCGCTAATGGGAAAATGGCTGAAGCTGATCACACCGGAGCTTTTGTAGGTTTTGATACAGAGCGAGGAGATAAGATAATTGCAAAGGTGGCTTCATCATTTATCAGCTACGAACAGGCATGGCAAAACCTTAAAGAGGTTGAAGATAAGGAGTTTGATGTTGTAAAAAAAGAGGGACGAGATGCTTGGAATGAGGTTCTTGGCAAAATTGAAATTGAGGGAGGTAACCTTGATCAGAAAAGAACTTTCTATTCAACTTTTTATCGAACTGTTCTCTTTCCACGCCGGTTTTTTGAAATAAATTCAGAAGGTGATGTAGTACATTATAGTCCTTATAATGGAGAAGTTTTACCCGGATATATGTATACCGATACAGGTTTCTGGGATACATTTCGTGCACTTTTCCCTTTCCTGAATCTTGTTTTCCCATCGGAGAATCAGAAGATACAAGAGGGGCTGGTGAATACATACAAAGAGAGTGGCTTTTTGCCCGAGTGGGCAAGCCCCGGACACAGAGGTATTATGATTGGCAATAACTCTGCATCGGTGGTTGCCGATGCCTATCTTAAAGGTTTGCGTGGTTATGATATAGAGACTCTTTATGAAGCTATGCTTCATGGAACTGAAAATGTGCATCCAACGGTGTCGTCAACGGGACGACTTGGTCATGAGTATTACAACAGTTTAGGCTATGTTCCTTATGATGTTGGGATTCACGAAAATGCAGCGCGTACTTTGGAGTATGCCTATGCAGATTGGACAATTTATAAGTTGGCTAAGAAGTTGAAGAGGCCGCAAGCGGAGATTGATCTTTTTGCAAAGAGGAGTCAGAATTATAAGAATCTTTACTCGCCCGAACATAAGCTGATGAGGGGGAAAAACAAGAATGGTGAATTTCAGTCTCCTTTTAGTCCTACAAAATGGGGCGACGCATTTACTGAGGGTAACAGCTGGCACTATACCTGGTCGGTTTTTCACGATACTCAAGGTTTGATCGATCTTATGGGTGGCAATAAGGAGTTTACATCTATGCTTGACTCTGTGTTTATTATGCCTCCAATATTCGACGATAGTTATTATGGTTTTCCCATTCATGAAATTAGAGAAATGCAGATTATGAATATGGGTCAGTATGCTCACGGCAATCAGCCAATTCAGCATATGATATATCTTTATAATTATGCAGCTGAACCATGGAAAGCGCAGTATTGGAATAGGGAGGTTATGGATAAGTTGTATAATCCTAATCCCGATGGATATTGTGGTGATGAGGATAATGGGCAGACTTCTGCATGGTATGTGTTTTCGGCACTCGGATTTTATCCGGTTTGTCCGGGCAGTGATGAATACATAATTGGTTCACCTCTGTTTGAGAAGATGATAATTCATTTAGAAAATGGGAACAGGGTTGAAATTAATGCCCCGGGCAATTCTCATAAGACAAGATATATTGATAGTATTAAACTAAATGGAAAGGAGTACTCGAAAAACTATTTTAAGCATTCGGATTTAATTGAGGGTGCTACTATAGAGTTTGGTATGTCTGCTAAGCCAAATGAGAAGAGGGGTGTTGAAAAGAGCGATGCACCTTATTCATTTTCTAATGAAACAAAGTAAGAGTAGCATACAGAGTATATGTAAAATAGAAAAACCGACTCTAAAAGAATCGGTTTTTTTAATAGTTGCGGAGGCAAGATTCGAACTTACGACCTTTGGGTTATGAGCCCAACGAGCTGCCACTGCTCCACTCCGCGATATAGTTTTTTCCTTAATGGAAGTGCAAAGATAGCATTAATTATAATAACAAACAAATTATAGACAAAAACTTTTTATTTGCACTTAAAAAATGTAATTTTGAAACAAATATCACACAATCTATGTCAGACAGTATAGTAATCATTCCAACCTACAATGAGAAAGAGAATATCGAAAATATAATTCGAACAGTATTTTCGCTTGAAAAGAAATTCCATATATTAGTTGTTGATGACAATTCGCCTGATGGAACAGCTGCAATTGTGAGCGGTTTGATTAAGGAGGAGTTTTCTAATCAACTGTTTCTTGAGGAGAGAAAAGGAAAATTAGGGCTCGGCACTGCTTATATTCATGGTTTCAAATGGGCATTGAAACGCGACTATGAGTATGTTTTTGAGATGGATGCAGACTTCTCTCATAACCCTAATGATTTGCCTCGCTTATATTCTGCTTGTTATGATGAAGGGTATGATGTGTCGATTGGTTCACGCTATGTGTCAGGCGTAAATGTGGTTAACTGGCCAATAGGTCGTATACTTATGTCCTATTTTGCAACCAAATATGTGCAAATTATTACAAACTTGAAGATAAATGATACAACCGCAGGTTTTGTTTGTTATAGACGTAAGGTGTTGGAAACTATAGATCTTGAGCAAATCAGATTTAAGGGTTATGCGTTTCAGATTGAAATGAAATATACTGCTCATGTACTTGGTTTTAAAATAAAGGAGGTGTCAGTTATTTTTATTAACAGACGCTTGGGTACTTCTAAAATGAATACAAGTATATTTGGGGAGGCTTTCTTTGGAGTGATTGTGCTTAGATGGCGTAAACTTACAAATAAAATAAAGCCGTCAGTTAAACAAATTGAGCGGAATTGAGATGATACTAATTCATAGGGCAAATATAATTAATGAGGGAGAGTCTTTTATTGGTTCTCTTATTATAAAAGGAGACAGAATTTCTAAAATTTTTAGAGAGGATGTCCCTGAAAGAGTTTTAAATGCCTCTAAAAAAGTGATTGATGCTCGCGGTTTATTTTTAATTCCCGGAGTAATTGATGATCAGGTTCATTTTAGAGATCCCGGACTTACGCATAAAGGTGATATAACTACAGAAAGTAGAGCTGCCATTGCCGGTGGTGTTACTTCTTTTATGGATATGCCTAATACTAATCCTCAAACTATTACAAATGATTCGCTTTTAAGAAAGTTTGAGATGGCTGAGGGGAGATCAGCAGCAAATTTCTCCTTTTATATTGGTGCAACAAATGATAATTTGCGTGAGTTGAAAAAGGTTGACTTTAAACATACTTGCGGAGTTAAAGTGTTTATGGGTGCTTCAACCGGTAATATGTTGGTTGATAATAAAAGATCGTTGCAAGAGATATTTGCTGAGGTTGATTCACTTATTGCAACTCATTGCGAAAAAGAGGAGTTGATTCGTGATAATCTTGCCAAGTATAAGCTGCAATTTGGAGATGATATACCAATTAAGTATCACCCTCTAATCAGAAGTGACGAGGCTTGCTATCAATCGTCGGCTCAAGCAATTGAACTGGCTGATAAATATGGATCACGTTTGCATGTGCTACATCTTTCAACTGCACGCGAAATGAGTTTATTTAGCGATTCAAGACTTGAAGATAAAAAGATTACAGGAGAGGTGTGTGTGCATCATCTTTGGTTTACCGATGTAGATTATGATAATCTGGGTGCTAATATTAAGTGGAATCCGGCTATCAAAACAAGAAGTGATAGAGATGCTTTGAGATCTGCGCTTATTGGAGCCCGATTAGATGTGGTTGCAACAGATCATGCACCACATTTACCGGAAGAGAAAGAGGGTGGAGCGTTAAAAGCCGCTTCGGGTGGTCCACTTATACAACATTCACTTCAACTTATGATGGAGCTCGCCATAAAGGGAGTGTTTTCAAAAGAGCTTGTTGTTGAAAAAATGTGCCATGCACCTGCACGCTTATTTAATATTAAAGAGCGTGGATTTATAAGGGAAGGTTATTTTGCTGATATTGTATTATTGGATCCGCAAAAAAGTTATGAAGTTACCAAGGAGAATATACTTTACAAATGTGGATGGTCGCCCCTTGAAGGTATAACCTTCAGAAACTCCATCGATAAAACTTTTGTAAATGGTAAGATCGTTTATGAAAATGGAGTTGTCTCTGACCAATTTTTAGGAAAAGCACTAGAGTTTGAAAGATAATATGAGATTCTTGTTTACTGTTCAGGGAGAGGGTAGGGGTCACTTTACACAAGCATTATCACTCTCTTCTATTCTTCGAAAACATGGACATGAGGTTGTTGCTGTGTTGGTTGGAACAAGTGATAGCCGACAAACACCTGCTTTCTTTAAAAATAAGATTAACTCTCCCATTATTGAGTATAGTAGTCCTAATTTCACCTCTTTTTATAATAAGAGGCGACCAAGTATATTGTTGAGCATTATTCGCAATGCTGCACGACCGTTAGTTTTCAGAAAAAGCTTGCATATTGTAAGGGATTGTATTAATGAATATCGTCCGGATGTGGTGGTTAACTTTTATGAAATGGTTACCGGTATGGCATACCAAATTTTTAAATTCGATAAGAGGTTGGGTATCCATATGGTGTGTATAGCTCATCAGTATGTTTTGCTCAATCCTAACTATAAGACGAGTGCAGAACAGGATGTGAAGTATTATTTGATAAGAATGCTTTCACGTATTACTTCACGTAGAGCTTCAAAAATATTGGCACTTTCCTTTAGAGATTTATCCAACAGTGGAAGGATTGTAACCGTTCCTCCATTACTTCGAAGAGAGGTGTTTGAAATTGAACCTACTGAGGGTGATTATATTCATGGATATATGCTGAATACGGGTTATCTGGAGGAGGTGGAGAGTTGGCACTGTAAGCATCCGGAGGTTCAGTTGAGGTTTTTCTGGGATAAGAAAGATGCTGATGAAGCAACTAAAATAAATGATAACTTTGTATTATATACACTCAATGATGAGAAGTTTCTAAAAAGCATGGCCGGAAGTATGGCTTATGCTACAACATCCGGATTTGAGTCTGTTTGTGAGGCACTTTACTATAGAAAGCCAATTCTTATGATTCCTGTGCATGTTGAACAGGAGTTTAATGCATATGATGCCGGACTTTCGGGTGCAGGTATAACCGGGAAGAAATTTAGTTTAGGTAGCCTTCTTAAATTTATTCCCGATTATAATCCTGATGAAAACTTCAGAGATTGGGTGCATAGTGCTGAAGATATTTTCATAAAGGAGTTATGTGGTATTACAACAAATAAAAAAAATTAGATTTTTTCCTTAATCAATCCAAATCGATACGCCGCCAACAACTTCTTAAGGTCCTCTACCTGTGCGGCAAGAATTTTACCATTGTCGGTCTCTTTTACCAGCATGCGATGAGAAATAAATTCTCTAATTACAGTGACTGATTGAATATCACCACCTTTTTCTACTACCTCTTTGGCGGAAGTAAACGGTTCGTGTTGAACAAGTTGTAATCCTTGTGAGTTGAAAATAAGGGTGTAGCCCGCAATTCCGGTTGTAGATTGATATGCTTTTGAGAAACCTCCATCAATTAGAAGTAGTTTCCCATCAGCTCGCATCGGATTTTCGCCATAACTTGCTTTTACCGGAACAT
Organism: Fermentimonas sp.; assembly: GCA_041859795.1. Lineage (GTDB taxonomy): Bacteria > Bacteroidota > Bacteroidia > Bacteroidales > Dysgonomonadaceae > Proteiniphilum. Next base: position 226,494 of record JBFLFV010000001.1, on the reverse strand, counting down.
GCCCATTTATGATGTGAGCATCAGGATCAACTAGTCCGAACTCCTTAAGAATCATGTCGCAGGTCTCTTTCTTTTCACGGAAGATAAAGTAGTAGCCTTTTTCTTCGTGGTGAGTAGCTTTATTTTCAATAAAGTAACGCTCGAAAGTTGTCATCTCACTTTTATCGAAAAAAGGAGAGTCTTTACCACACCACAAATACCACATATAATCAACTGCAAAATCCTTTAATTCATTATCCTTCTTTTCAAAATAGGCTGTGCGAACAAGTCGGTCCACCTTATCCATAAATGTCCTGCCTTGATACTGTTTGCCATTTATGTTTATCCTTTTAAACTTCCCATTTCTGTTTAGTGGAATAGAGGCATGGAAAAGCAGGTTCTTGTTGCATATAAGGTATATACTTCCTTTTGAGTAAAGACACTCGATATGAGTTTGCAGTTTTTCGCTATGCATAAATGAACGAGCAATTTTATCCATAACATCAGCCTCTGCATCAGATAGCTTATATGGGTTGTTGGGGTCGATTGTAGGAAAATTGCTGTCTTTCATCACATATTCTTTACCATCATAAAGAGTAATTGTGCCCTTTTCAAAATTGATCCTATGAAGTAGGTCTCTTTTAGACATATCAAACTCCGGTCGTCTGGAAATTATCTTATGCTCAAGCTTAAACTGGATAACTGAAATTGCTTTATGCATATGACCAAGCAGCTCAATTGATATATCATCATATAGTTTGTCGCCTTTTCTTATTTTTGGTTTGTACAAACTGCATGGGTCATTGCCATAAACATCAGTTGCCAAAATTGACAACGGCATAAGGTTTATGCCATACCCATCTTCAAGGGTAGTGAGATTGGCATAACGAAGTGCTATTCGAATTACATTTGCCATAGATGCTCGATTGCCTATTGCAGCACCCATCCACAATATGTCATGATTGCCCCATTGAAAGTCGAAATTTTTGTAATCAATAAGAGTGTCCATTATGATATGAGCTCCGTCGCCTCTGTCGTAGACATCTCCAACAACATGAAGCCTGTCAATAGCCAAACGCTGAATTGAATTGCATACCGCGATAATAAAGTCGTCTACAATACCTGTTGATATTATAGAGTTAAAGATTACATTAATATATTCCGATTTATGTGGATTGATTGTAGACTCATGCAAGAGTTCCTGAATTATGTAAGCAAATTCGGGAGGCAGAGATTTCTGAACCTTTGAGCGAGTGTATTTTAATGTAACCTTTTGAAGAACTTTTATCAGCTGATTTAAAGTTACAAGATACCAGTCGTTGATATTGTGCTCTTTTTGTTTTATCAGCTGAAGTTTTTCGTTTGGGTAGTAGATCAGAGAGCATAGTTCTTTGATTTCACTTTCTCTTAATGTCTGACCATACAGCTCTTTCACTTTAATTTTGATTGTTCCGGATGCATTTTTAAGTACATGCCTGAAAGCTTCATCTTCGCCATGGATGTCTGCCAAAAAGTGTTCAGTTCCTTTGGGAAGTTGTAGTATTGCTTTTAGATTTATTACCTCGGTACTTGCTTCCGGGACACTTGGAAAGCTTTTAGCCAAAAGCTCCAAGTACTTTAACTCTTTCTTGAGTGATTTTAAGTCAGTTTTTGGTTTCATTGTAAGAGTTTGATTTTGAATTCTTACAAAGATATGTTTTTTTAGGAAAGAAAAACAAATTTTATTTATTTCATCCCGGTTTTATTATAACCCAACTGAGTCTCTATAAAAATCCAATGCCTCAAAAAACAGCTTTTTGTCAGCTGTCTGATCTATTTGTACATTGCCTATTGCCGAAAGAAGAGTGAAGTTAATTGCATCACCCTGATTTTTCTTATCATGTTTAGCTATCTCATATAAATTTTCGTAATCATCGCATGATATTGGTAGTGCTCCATAATTTTCCTTTATAAATCTAACAGTTTTGAGTAGCCTCTCTTTAGATAAACCACAAAGACGATGTGATAAATATAATTCAACAATCAAACCCCAGGCTACAGCATATCCGTGCGGGACCGGTTTGTCTTTTGATAGTGCAAAGCTTTCGAATGCATGTGCTGTTGTATGTCCCAGATTAAGAGCTTTTCTGATGTTTTGTTCGTAAGGATCACGATCCACAATTCCTCTTTTGATACCAACAGAACGAAATACCAGCTCATTTAAAATGGTGTAATCAATATTTTCTAAAGGAAAATTAAGTAGTTTTTCTAAATCTACTGCCGAGTGTATAAGTGCATGCTTAATCATTTCGGCATAACCTGAAAGAATTGCTTCATGATTGAGTGTATGGAAAAAGTCGCTGGAGATGATAACCATTTCTGATGGATTAAATGCTCCGATCTCATTTTTATAACCACCAAAATTAATACCTGTTTTACCGCCAACAGCAGCATCAACTGCTCCTAATAGAGTGGTTGGGATGTTTATGTATTTTATGCCGCGCTTAAATGTTGCTGCTGCAAATCCTCCAAGGTCAGTTACCATTCCACCGCCAAGATTTATTAGAAGTGAGTGACGGGTTGCCCCTTTGTTAGTGAGCTCACTCCAAACATAACTTAATGTTTGAAGTGTTTTATTCTTGTCATCAGCAGGAATTATGATTTCTGTTGCTTCGCTTAAAGATGTGGAATCACCAAGAAGAGGCAGACAATGAATATGAGTGTGCTCATCGGTGATAATAAATAGTTTATCCTGTTTGATGTTTTTTATTGCGCTATCAACGTCTCCTGTAAGATTGCTGCTTTTTAAAATCTGTTGCATAGTTATAACTTCAATTTCAGTACTTTATAATTCTCTTCTTGAATTATTTATCTTATTTCAGTGCTTTGTATATCTCTTCTTGAATTCTTGATCTTATTTCAAGTGAAGAGAGGCGGTCGGGCGATCTTGTTGGATTGACCCTGTTAGACAATAAAATGTATATGATATTATTGTCCGGGTCTATCCAGAAGCATGTACCTGTAAATCCGGTATGACCATATGTTGATATTGGGGCTCCGGGACTTGTAGGACTGTATTTGCTGTTTTTTGGATCCGGTTTGTCGAAGCCAAGGCCACGGCGACTAATACTGCTTTTGGTTGATGTGAACAGGCTGACTGTTTTTTCGCTTAAGTATCGCTCTCCTCCATATTCTCCTCCATTAAGCCACATTTGATAGAGCTTTGCAAGGTCGTTTGCACTTGAGAAGAGTCCTGCATTTCCTGATATTCCTCCAAATAGTGCTGCACCTTCGTCATGAACATGGCCTCTGAGATGTTGTTTGCGGAAAAAAGGGTCATTCTCGGTAGGAGTTATAACATCAACCGACATGTGTTTTAGTGGCTGAAATGTTGTAGTTGTTGCTCCCAGCTTGTCATAAAAGTTTTGTTGTAAGAATTGATTAAGATCTGTACCTTCCACATTTTCAACTATCTCTTTCAATAGCATGAAGTTGAGACAGCTATATCTGTATCTGCCTACACCTCTTAGTGGAGAGTCGATTACGTCTTTAAGCAGGGTGCTAATCATTTTGTCGCTGGCATACATGTTGGCAGCAACCGGTAAATAAAACTCATTACTTTGTTTTGAAGATATCATATCGGGATGAAACTTATAGTCGGTTCGCCCCCACGCACCTGCATAATAGGCATTGAATTTATTGGAGCGTGGGCCAAAAATATTTCCCGTGAAGCTTGTACTGTCTATTGCTGTCATGTAGTACGGAATGAATGATGCAATCCCCGATTCATGCAACAGAAGAGACCTGATTCGAATGTTTGCTTTATCACTGCCTTTAGTTTCAGGAACAAATTTGTCTAATCGATCCTGCATTCTGATTTTGCCATCATCATAAAGCTTCATAATTGCGGGGAGTGTTGCAGATGCCTTGGTTACTGAGGCAAGGTCGTATACAGTTTCGCTTGTAACGTCACTACTGTTACCATAATCAAATTCACCAAATTCTCTGTCATAAATAACTACCCCATCTTTTGCTATTAATACTTGACAACCGGGAAAAGCGCGCTGACGAATACCTTCGAGCGCAATAGATTCGATATCACCTAACTTTTCAGAGTCGATTCCAACTTCCTCCGGTAGTGAGTAGGATAATCTTGTTTTGCTTGTATTGATACCGGTTCCTTCAACAAAACCTTCCGACGAAACAGGTAGCTTGCCTGTTATTTGAATACCCCCATAAACCCCTTGCGCAGCACTCATTTGTGCAAACGAGCTATTGTCGTATGCCACAATAAGAGCTTTGGCAATTTCTGCAGTTGTCTTAAAATTGCTAAGTCTGTATGGTGAGGTGAACATTACTAGTACTACCTTTTTGTCATTGGCAAGCTTTTGAAGTTCGGCAGTATCTCCAATTTTATCTGAATGTATTGATACTATTACAATGTCATAGTCTTTCAGGTTTTCGATTTGAGAGATGTTATTTGTTGAATTAATATTATAGGTTGTTACTTCACCATATTTTTTAAGATAGGATTGAAATGTGTTGTCTGATGAACCAATTGCAACGGATGCGATCTTTGTCTTATCAAGTTCTTTGAAAGGAAGCAATTCGTTTTCATTTTTAATCAGAGTTAATGCACCATCATAAATTTTTCTCTGTGTATGTTCGGAAGAGGGCGAATTAACAATATTATATATATGTGCACTATTAATTGGATTGAATTTGTGAACTCCAAGTATGTATTTGTAAGTAAGAATTTTTCTTACTTTTTCTTCGAGAAGAGCTGTGGTAATAGTACCGTTTTCAACAGCATTTTTTACCGATTCAAACTCCTTGCTCTGATTGGATACTCCTAGTAGGATGTCGTTTCCTGCAAGTAATGCCTTTACACTTGACTCAGGCTGATTGGATGCACCTTTCATTGCCATTGCGTCTGTGAATACAAGTCCTGTAAAGCCCATGTCTTGTTTGAGAAGTTTTACTCCTACTTCGGGTGAGAGGGTTGAAGGCAGTCCATTAGTTTGCAGTTGCGGAACATTTAAATGACCAATCATGATTCCCGAAAGTCCCTCTTTGATATATTCTCTAAAAGGGAATAGTTCTATCTCTTCAAGTCTATCAATGTTATGAGTGATTGTTGGTAGTGTTTTGTGCGAATCCTCGTTAGTGTCTCCGTGACCCGGGAAGTGCTTGGCGACCGCCAAAACACCATTCTCCTCAAGTCCTTTGGCATATGCTATTCCACTTTTCGCTACACTTTTTGGGTTTTCGCCAAATGATCTGCTACCAATTATTGGGTTGTTGGGATTGCTATGTACATCTATTGAGGGGGCGAAATTAACATGAATACCCATTGCTTTGCACTGACGAGCGACCTCTTTCCCATACAGTTTCAAAATCTCTTCGTCCTGAATAGCACCTACAATCAAGTTCTTGGGATATAAAGGAGCGTCATTAAGTCGCATTGCCAAACCCCACTCTCCGTCAAGTGATATCATTAGGGGGATTTCGGCTAAGCTCTGAGCATAATTTGTAGTTTCGGCTTGTTGAGCCAATGTGCCTTTTGAGAATAATAAACCACCAACTTTCTGGTTTTTGATATAACCCGATATTCTAGTCTTCCAGCTACTGTTTGAGTCAACAATTGGCATAAATAGCTGTCCGACTTTCTCGTCTGTCGACATTGTTGCATAGACAGAGTCGACCCACTGTTCCATGCTTTTTTTATCGGCGTTTTTATATAGGTTTGTTGTAACCTGTGCGGATACCGATACTGAGCATAGTAAAGAAATTAATAAATATATAGCTGTTCTCATGTTGATTGGTTTTTTCATCTCTATTTTCAATTTTTGTTTAATTTTTCGAACTCAATATCAAATCTGCCAACAAATACTCCTCTTCCATTTGTTTGTTGAATCATTACTTCTTTATTGTCAAGGTTATTAATAACACTTGGCTGTTTCATGTATGTGTGACTATGTCCTCCAATTATCAAATCAATGTTACGCGACGACTCAGCAAGCTTTATGTCTTGTCCATGTCCTAGATGTGAGAGACAAATGATCATGTCGCATTTGAATTTGTTTTTTAGTAATGCTGATATTTCGTTTGCAGTTTTTAAAGGATCAACGTATTTAACCCCTTTGTAGTTTTCAGAAGCTATTAATCCTTTAGGGTTTATGTTGATGCCTATAACACCAATACGAATACCTCCCTTGTTAATTATAATATATGGTTTTATCTTATCCGATAGGGGTGTGTCTGAAAAATCGTAATTGCTGGCAATGACAGGGAATTTGGCCATTTTTACTATTTTTTCAAGTATGCCCATACCATAATCAAACTCATGGTTACCCAAGGTTACAGCATCATATCCCAAAAGATTCATAGCTTCAACTTCAACTTCGCCTTTAAACATGTTGAAGTATGGTGTTCCTTGCAGAAAATCTCCTGCATCAAAAAGGAGTACATGTTTATTTTCTTCTCTAACCTGATCTACAAAGATTGCTCTGCGCTCAACTCCTCCACGATTAGGAAATGTACGATCGGTTTCCGGAAGGGGCTCAATCCGACTATGAGTGTCATTTGTGTGAAGAACAACAATATTTTTCTGTGCTAATGTAGGGAGGGATATCGATATTAGCAGAACCGTTAAAATAAGCTTGTTTACTCTTTTCATTACTTTATCTGGTATTGTTATTATTATTTCTCAACTGTTATTCGACCGTCAAGTGCTGACTCTATGCTGTTGCCTCTGCGGGTCTGTTCCCTTGTCCAATCTATCATCAAATCGCGTAGTGTTATGCCCTTGTTATCGGTTGATAATGCATCACGAAATGCACCCATGTTATCGTTGCCATCAGCGAGATAATCAAGTGTAACTATATTGTAGATTTTGTTGTTATCAATATTTTTGCCATCAATTGTGACTGACTGTACTTTTTTATCTTTAATAACAAGTTTTACGTTTGATGAAATTCCGGCACCTCCAATTTCGGCATATGAATCAAATATGCGTTTTAGATCGATACCCTTTAATTCAAGAAAGGTGATTGTGTTATCGAAGGAGTAAATTTCATATAAGTTACCCATTGTAACATCTCCCTGAGGTAGGGTGGCACGATGACCATGAACGTTCATTACGCTAATTACGGTGCTGCCGGAGCCGCTTAGATGCTCGTCACCATAAATCTTCATAACATCGGATGTGAGATTTGTAAGTAAGCTTTCAGGACGTTTGTAATCCATAAACTGAGCAGAAAATCCAATCACCTGATTCATCTCTTTGTCGAGTTCCACTTTATAAGAATGTACAAGATTATGCATTTTAGGGTGCTGATAATTATCAAATGTGGAATCAATTTCTATAATGGAACCTCTCATCTCTGAAATCTGATACTGCGATTTGCATGAAAGCAGTGAGATTGCTAATACTGCAATCCATAAAATTTTGTATTTCATATAAATATATAATTTAATCCAGCGATATTAACCTTGATATGAAGTGGTGATATTTATTAAACAGGTCAAAAATACACTTTTTTCCTTATTGAATCAATAAGAAGTAAAGAATAAACTTTAAATTATTATTTGTATGTAGTTTGAAATAAATTTATTACCTTTGCATCCGCTTTGCGCAATCTCTGTCGGTACAATTCCGTTATATTGCGTTTAATCAAGGTTAATAATTAACATAAAGCATTTTATAAAATGGATTTAATAAAAATAGCGGAACAAGCTTTCGCCGGTGAAAAAAAAGATTTTCCCAAATTTAAGAGTGGTGATACAGTCACTGTAGCATACCGTATTGCTGAGGGTAACAAAGAGCGTATACAGCAGTATCGCGGTGATGTTATCAAAATTGTTGGAGAAGGAGATAATAGACGTTTTACTGTAAGAAAAATGTCTGATAATATTGGTGTTGAGCGTATCTTCCCTATTAATTCACCTTTTATTGACAGTATTACCATTAACAGTGTAGGTAAGGTGAGAAGAGCAAAACTTTACTATTTGAGAAAAAGACGTGGTAAAGCTGCACGTATTAAGAAAAAATCTTTCTAGAAAGTATTGTTTAATATTAAGATTTAAACTATTAGGATAATTAATGCTTCGATTTTTCGAGGCATTTTTTGTTTATGCAAATTTTCCTCAATTAGTTTTAATTGCTAAATTTGATGTTGTAATCTTTTGGAAATATAGTATTTAAAGGATTATTTTCTTCTAAATTAAATTATGCTCCACAAAACTGAAGGTATTGTACTAGGTACATCACAGTATAACGATAGATACTCTTTGACTCATATTTTTACTCGTGAATTTGGAAGAGTTACTTATATTCTTCCTTTGTCTAAAAGTAAGAAAGCAAAGATTAAGAGTTCGCTTTTTTTTCCACTTTCATTGTTGAATTTGGAGGTGGAGCATATGCCATTACGTGAAATTCAGAGGCTTAAAGATGCTGAACGACTGATCCCATTGTATGAAGTGTGTACCGATATGGTGAAGGTGTCTCTATCTTTTTTTCTTTCGGAGTTTTTAAATAAAGTTCTTCGTGAGGCAGATGATAATGTGCTTTTGTTTGACTTCCTGAAAAATTCTGTTGAGGCATTGGAGATTAATGAGAAAAGCTCAGCCAATTTTCATATTGCTTGCATGATTGGTTTAACTCGTTTTTTAGGGATTTATCCAAATTGGGATATTAATGAGGAAAATTGTTTTTTTGATTTACTTAAAGGGGAGTTCAAGCTAATGCAGCCGGCACATTCATACTATCTTAATAAGGAGCAAAGTGTCTATTTGAAATATCTAAGCAGGATGAATTATAGCAATATGCATCTTTTTAAGTTTAGCAGGAGTGATAGAAATTTAATTATTGATTATTTGTTGGTTTTTTATAGACTTCACATGTATGATTTTCCTAAAATTAAATCGCTGGATGTTTTACGTGAACTAGTTTAATATGCCTGGTAGATAATTGTTCTGCCGGTGGTGTGAATTTTAAAACTGTTGGTTAGTGATATATTTAACGACCCTTCCCACCAATTGTTGAGAGGTCGGTTGTTGAGTGGATATTTTAGGTTTTCTGTAGTTAACTTAACCTGATCAATTGAGAAAATTGAAACTTTTTCGCCTTTGTAACTTTTAAACTCTGTTGTGGATTTTATGGGTGTGAAAATACCCCAGTTTGTTACCATTATTATATCAACAATTGAAGTATAATCTGCCAGTAGAGAGATGTTTCCTATAGTGTGATCTTCGCGTTTGCCCGTTCCACCTACAATTACTATCTCTTTTAAACCACGCTTTACACAAAATTGTACAGACTTGGTGAGGTCATTTGTTTCTTGATCTTTGTTGGGAAATATAATATCGGCATAAAGTTCTTTATTTTCGTTAGAGATTGAGTCGCAATCACCTACTATTGCATTTGGTTGCCCGCCTCTTTTTATGAATTCATTTGCTGCGCCATCACTGCAAACAATATATGTTGCCTTTTCGATACATGAGAGTGGTATGGGGTGTGTAGGAAACTGACCGTTTGCAATTATCACTGTAGAAATTCTACTTAATAGATTTTTCATTATTAAAACTTTAATGTACAAATATAATCACCTTCTTAATATAAATAAAAAGAGAAGCTTTTTAAAAGCCTCTCTTTAAAGTTAATTAGTGATTATAATCAATTGTTACTCCGTCATTGTCTCGGTTAAAGCAATTGATTTGGGGAAAAGTATATTATTTTCGAGATGTATATGTCGATGCAGATCCTCTTCAAATTCTTGAAGTAAGCTGAAGGTTACTCGATAGGTGTTGCATGCATCGGCAGGTGGATTGTAATTGTCTGTCAGTTCGCTAATGATTCTGAATCTTTCGCCTTCTGCCGAGTGATCGTCTTCCATGAGTGCAATGTATTCTTTAGCATCACCCATTTTTGTAACAGGTCTTTTTCCTCCCGACATTTGAGCTTTTACAAGCTGACGAATGTAGGGGAAGAGCATTAATTCTTCCTTTCTGAGATGTGCTGATAGATCTTTGGCTGACTCTAAGAATAGTTGCTCCACAGCCAAGAGTTCGGGATGATTGTCTCCATGTACACTAGCAACTTTTTGAAGATATGGTGTTATCTCCGGTATTTTTGAATCAATATAGCGATGATGAGTTTTTTCGATATAGTCTGCAAGCAAATCAAGTGGAAAAGTCTTGAAGTCAATTTCACCTTGGCTTGTTTGGCTGACTGCATCTTTAAGCTCATTTATAAGTTCTTCCTCATTTAACTGTTTTTTTCTGCTTGCATCTGCAATTGTTCTATTACCATTACAGCAGAAGTCAATTTTATGTTTTTTGAATATTGAAGCAGTTTTGTAGTTTTCTGCTACAATGTTTCCGATAATACTTTGGTTATTAATTTCCATTTCGATTGAATTTTTAATTGTTACTAACTCATGATCTTCTAAATCATAGATCATTTTTTATTATTTCTCTCAGTTTCAAATTTCTCTTCTCTTTCGTTGGGTTTTCTTTTCTTTTTGATTGTTAACTGATATACAAACCAGAAAAGTGTAAGGCTGCCTATAGCAAATATGGTGTCTCCAACTGTACGTAGCCATTTAAATACATTAACTACAGGCTGTTGCATAAATTCAGCAGAGCGTGCATACCACATACCCTCCTTAACACTGGCAACAGTCTGCATAAGTCCAACAGGAAGTAGGCTTAATACCAACATTAACATCAAACCAATATTAAGAGACCAGAAAGTGAATGAGATAATTTTATTGTTCCATTTTTGTTTTCTGTACATACTGCGAAGTACAAATAGAATCAGTCCGATTCCAAGCATTCCATAAACACCAAATAGTGCCGCATGTGCATGGACGGGTGTTGTATTTAATCCTTGCATATAGTATAGTGCAATTGGAGGATTTATTATGAATCCGAGGATTCCGGCACCCAGAAAGTTCCAAAAAGCGACAGATAATAGAAAATATATTGGCCATTTATAATCCTTAAGCCATTCTGTTGCTTTACTTAATCTGTAATTGTGATAAGCTTCGAACCCAATTATTACAAGAGGGACAACTTCAAGTGCACTGAATGTGGCACCAACGGCCATTACTCCGCTTGGGGTCCCTGTAAAATATAGATGATGGAAAGTACCAAGAATTCCACCGGATAAGAAGATGACTGTGGCAAACAGAACGTTGTTTGTTGCTGATTTTATGCCTAATAATCCAAGTCTTACAAACAAGAACGCGGCAACTACTGTAGCAAACACTTCGAAGAAGCCTTCTACCCATAGGTGTACAACCCACCAGCGCCAATATTCGGCTATAGCCAAATTGGTTGTTTGTCCCCACATTAATCCTGCTGCATAGAACAGTGCAATGGCAGCACAGGAAATGAGAAACATGATAAGTAGTCCTTTTTCTGATGTTCCTTTTTTAATAATAGGGAGTATTGGTCGAATCATTAAAGTAAGCCATAAGAAGAGACCCACTACAAGGAGTATTTGCCAAAATCTTCCAAGGTCTACATACTCATATCCTTGATGCCCAAACCAGAAGTTGTTAGTTAGATTGAGCTTTTGCATTACACCAAACCATTGGCCTATGAGTGATCCGGCTACAACAATAAGTAGTGCAACAAATAATACATTTACTCCGGCTTTTTGATATTTTGGATCTCTACCGCTAAGTGAAGGGGCGATATAAAGTCCGGTTGCGAGCCATGAAGTTGCAATCCAGAATATGGCAAGCTGCAGGTGCCATGTGCGGGTAATAGAGTAGGGGATGAATTTAGAAATATCAATTCCGTAAAAGGCATCACCCTCAACTGCATAGTGGGCAGTTATAATACCCAATAATATTTGTGCGAGAATCATTAGGTTTACTATCCAGAAGTATTTTTTTACACCCCACATAGATGGAGTTATTACCTGATTCATTAAAGGGTCTTCTACCGGTTTAAGTATCTCTTCCTCTTTTGTGCGTGCCTGTACAAATATCATTATACCAATTCCTACAAGGAGCATTATAATGCTGAATCCGGTCCAAAGAATAAGATCGCCGGTGGCAACGTTGCCTATTTGCTCGTCAGGAGGCCAGTTGTGAGTATATGTAATGTCAGATCCCGGGCGTTCTGTAACACATGCCCATGAAGCCCAGAAGAAAAACTGAGACATTTTCTCCATTCGCTCTTCGCTTCTGATTGTATTTTCTGCAATTGCATAATCTGCCCGCAACTTACTGAGTTCGGGGTCATTCATGAACAGTTTGCCGTAAAATTCATAAATGTGAAGAAAAGCTTCGTATCTTTCTCTGTCGATAACCAAACTTTTTGTCGCTTCATCGTAAGTGTTTACCCTAAGGAATGTTTGAAGTCTGCTTTCCATTGCAGCTTTTTCGTCTTTGTTGAGTGCATCAAACATTACACCGTGATCTTCTTCCGACCATTTATTTAAAAGAAATTGAGCCTCCATATGTAGATAGTCGGCCGTCCAATCCGGTGCTACATATGCACCATGCCCCCAAACACTGCCTATTTCTTGACCTCCAATACTTTGCCAAACATTTTGGCCATCTTTAATGTCTTGTCCGGAGAAAAGAACATTACCCGATTTGTCTACAACCTGCTCAGGTAAAGGTGGAGCTTGTTGATAGATCTCAGCACCATAGTAAAGTAGTACTGCAAACGATATCAGAATTACAGCTCCTAAAGCAATCCAAAGTTTTTTTTGTGACATATTGAATCATTAATTAAAAGTTAGTAATATTAGTTTTACTTACGTTGAACTACATGAATGTAATTGTGAAATATAAACTAAATATCTTATTAAAGACAAAAACATCTGAAATACATTTGTTTAATTTTATGTCGAATTGTTTAATTGATTTATCGTATTAATGTTGACTCTTTCTTTTTTATCCCATTAGCAAGTTCGTAAATTGTTTTACTTTGTAATTCATCCCTCATTTTGGTTCTAATAGGATATACAGTGTTGTGCATAGGGCACGGATCGTCCGGGTTGCAACGACTTAAGCCCAAGACACATCCATCGAAGAAATCATTTCCTTCAATTGCTTTTATAATATCAGCTATAGTCACTGAATGAATGTTTTCTTGGTTAATTTCATAACCGCCATTGGGTCCCGTATGAGAACTAACTATTTCGTTTTTTGATAATACTCCAAGTATTTTCCCGGTAAATGCTTCGGGAGAATTAATATGTTGTACTATATCGCCGATTTTTACTCTTCTATTTTCTAATGATTGTGAAGCTATATATAAAACGGCTTTTATGCCGTATTCACAAGTTTTGGAAAACATATTTTATACCTCCTGTCGTTTATGTAACATTGTTATTAATTATAAGGTAGAACCTTTTTTGAATTTAACTGTTATCAATGAACCTATTTTAAATATCAATTAGATGTTAGCAAAATATTAATTAGATATTAGCAAAGATATATTAATATTTTAATCTCAGACAAAATAGTCGTAAATATTTTTTCGACTTGCTGAAACAAACATATTTTGAAAGTAAATAAAACATAAATAGAGAGCTTTATCAAACAATAGGGGCAGGTAGCTGTTCTTATAGAGACTCATTCTAATTAACAAAATATAAAAAAAAGAATATTTTAAAGGAGCAAATATGGCAAAAACAAATGCTAAAAAAAAGACGGAGTTATCCAAAAAGAAGCTTTTGGAAATGCATCGTATGATGCTTGATATACGCAATTTCGACAATAAGGTTAATCGTCTTGTAAAAAGAGGTGTAGTGCCGGGGATGACACATTTCTCGGTGGGTGAAGAAGCTGCTAATGTGGGAGCAGTGGCAGCAATAGATATAGGGTCTGATCTTATTACATCTAATCACCGTGGGCATGGACAGAGTATTGCACTGGGTATTGATCTTAATGAAATGATGGCCGAAATTATGGGTAAAGCTACCGGTACTTGTAAAGGTAAAGGTGGTTCCATGCATATTGCCGATCTTGATGGTGGAAACCTTGGAGCAAACGGAATTGTGGGAGGTGGCATGGGAATGGCTATTGGTGCTGCCTTGACTCAGAAAATGAAGAAAACAGGTAAGATTGTTGTTTGTTTTTTTGGAGATGGCGCAGTTAATGAAGGAACATTCCATGAAACGTTAAATATGGCGTCTATTTGGAACTTGCCCGTTATTTTCTATTCAATAAACAATATGTACGGGATTAGTACTCCAATAAGCAGTGTGATTAATATCGATTATAATTATAGACGTGCTGCCTCATATGGTATCCCGGGACATTTTATTGAAGATGGGAATGACGTGATGGCAGTTTATAATAAGTTTGAAGAACTTGTTGAATATGTACGTGGTGGCAATGGCCCTGTTTTGGTAGAGTCAATAACATATCGTTATCTTGGTCACTCTACATCAGATCCCGGTAAATATCGTACTAAAGAAGAGGTGGATGAGTGGAAGAAGAAAGATCCGATTCCCCGCTTTGAGAAATATTTGTTGGATAATAAGCTTGCAACTAAAAAAGAGATAGAAGCTGTTGAAAAAGCATCTGAAGATGCAGTTGAAGAGTCGGTTAAATTTGCATTGAGTAGTCCCGAACCTACATTAGAATCTGCTTTTGAAGATATTTTTGCACCCTGATACTTAGTAAACTAAATTAGTAAATAAAAACAGCTCAGTTAAATATAGATGGAAAAAGAAACAAAATTAATGTCTGTCCGCGATGCAATTATTATGGCAATGTCTGAAGAGATGCGTCGCGATGAGAACGTTTTCCTTTTGGGAGAAGACGTAGGAATTTTTGGTGGTGATTTCGGAACATCAGTTGGAATGTTGGAGGAGTTTGGTAAGGAAAGAATTCGAGATACACCTATTTCGGAGAATGCAATTTCCGGTGCCGCAATTGGTGCTGCAATGACAGGATTACGACCTATTGTTGACGTTACCTTTATGGATTTCATAGTGTATATGATGGATAACATTGTTAACCAAGCTGCCAAAACAAGATATATGTTTGGAGGAAAAGGGCAGATTCCTGTTGTGTTTCGCGCAGCTGCAGGTGGTGGCGTTGGTTCAGCAGCACAGCATTCTCAATCACTTGAAGCTTGGTTTACACATATACCAGGATTAAAAGTTATTGCACCGGGTACTCCCGCAGATGTAAAGGGATTGCTTAAAGCAGCCATTCGTGATAATAACCCAATTATATTCCTTGAGTATAAAGCTCAGTATAATATGAAGGGAGAGGTGCCTCTTGATCCTGACTTTGTTCTGCCAATTGGTAAGGCAGATATTAAAAGAGAGGGGAAAGATGTAACGGTTGTAACTTATGGTCGCATGCTTGAAAGAGTGATGCAGGCTGCAGAGGAGGTATATGATGCAGAAGGAGTGGAAGTGGAAGTTGTTGATTTAAGAACTCTAACTCCATTGGATAAAGACTCAGTTATTCAATCTGTAAAGAAGACCGGTAAAGTGCTTTTAGTAAATGATGCACATAAAACAAGTGGATTTATTGGCGAGGTTGCTGCAACTATAGCTGAAAGTGAGGCATTTGATTATCTTGATGGTCGGATTCTAAGACTTGCAGGTGAAGATGTCCCAATCCCATATAATCAAACACTTGAGACAGCAATGATTCCAAGCGTTGATCGTATTAAAAAATATATCCTTAGGTTAGTAAATAATCGATAAAATAGGAGTGAATGGAAAATAGAAAACTTAGAGCAACACCTGCTGCAAGATTATTGGCAAAGCGTCTTGATGTGGATTTGTTTAATGTAATCGGTACCGGTTATAAAGGACGTATTCACAAGGATGATGTGGCCGGATTCAATTATGAAGATAAAATTCATATTTCACCACTTGCACAACGTATTGCTGATGAGCATAATGTGGATCTGAAAGGAGTAAAAGGTACCGGCTTTAGAAATAAAATTATGAAAGATGATGTTCTTGAGCTTATTGATGATCACAAAATTAAAGATCGCTTTATGCTTGATGATTATGGTTATCAAATGGTTTCATCATCACCTAAAGTTGAGAAGTCTGCAACAGCAAAACAAACAGCTTATAGTTCAGTGAAAGATCAAGAAACTGTTAGAGAAGGAGAAACCGAAACAGTTCCGATGACTCAAATGCGTAAGATTATTTCGAAGCGTATGTCTGAGAGCTATTTTGGTGCACCTACTTTTATACAGACTTGGGAGATTGATATGACTGAATTGCTATATCTCCGTAAACAACTCATTGAGCCTATAATGGAGAAGACAGGCAAAAAGGTTACTATTACAGATCTGATTTCAATGGCTGTTATTAAAACATTATTGAGGCATAAATATATAAATTCAAGTTTGAACAAGGATGCTACTGAAATTACTTTCCATAATTATGTTAATCTGGGAATTGCAGTAGGTTTAGAAGAGGGATTGTTGGTGCCTGTTGTGAAAGGTGCAGAGAAGATGACACTTAGTGAATTTGTGGTGGCAATGAAGGATTTAACAGAACGTACTTTCTCAAAGAAACTTTTGCCCGATGAGCAGGCAGGTAGTACTTTTACTATTAGTAATCTTGGTATGTATGGTGTAGATGAATTTACAGCAATTATAAATCAACCAAACTCTGCAATTTTGAGTGTTTCATCTACACAACAGAGAGCAGTTCCTGTTGATGGAGAAATTGTTGTGCGGCCAATTATGAAACTAAGTCTGACGGCAGATCATAGAGTAATTGACGGTCTTGCCGGTGCTAAATTTATGACTGATTTGAAAGCGGCATTGGAGAATCCATTGACCCTATTTATTTAACAGGTGGAATTTATTATTTTCCATCATGTAAATAAAGTAGTGTGCAGATATAAGATTTAAATGAAAACAGAAATTAACAGATAAAATATGGCTTTTGAAATAATCATGCCCAAGGCAGGTATCGATATGACTGAAGGGCAAATTGTGAAATGGTTGAAAAAAGAGGGTGATCCGGTGCAAGAAGGAGAAATTATCCTTGAGATAATGACCGATAAAACTAGTATGGAGATTGAGGCTGAGGCAACGGGTATCCTTCTGAAGATTGTTCATCATGACGATGAAACAGTTCCGGTAACTACTGTAATTGGATATATTGGGGATGAAAATGAATCGGTGGATACATTGATGCCCGAAGAGTTTAAAGATACAGGTGCTGAAGAGAGTGAAGAGGATAAACGAATGATTCGCCTTGAAGATAGCTATAATGTTGCAGTTATTGGAGGTGGACCTGCAGGATATTTTGCTGCAATCAGAGCTGCACAGCTTGGTGCAAAGGTGGCAATTGTAGAAAAAGGAGTGTTTGGAGGTACTTGTTTGAACGTTGGGTGCATACCATCAAAAGCTTATCTTAAAAATGTTGAGATTGTTGAGCATATCAAGAATGCTGCATCGAGGGGTATTATTATTGAGAATCCCAAGATTAGGATTGATATGGATAAGGTAGTAGAGTTTAAAAACGGTGTGGTGAGAAAACTTACCAGTGGCGTTGAGGCTTTATTGAAGTCAAACGGTGTTGATATTTATAAAGGATTTGGTAAGATTAATAAAAATAAAGATGTAGTTGTTGATGGTACTCAGATAATTAAAGCAGATAAGATTATCCTTGCAGGTGGCTCTAAGGTATTTATGATTGATATACCGGGAATTAAGAATGATAAGGTTCTTACAAGTGATGATTTGCTCGATATTAAGGAGGTACCCGAGACAATGGTTGTTTTGGGCGGAGGTGTAATTGGTGCCGAAATGGGACTTTCATTTGCCGGACTTGGGTCTAAAGTAATTATTGTTGAGATGCAGGATCATATTGTATCTATGTTTGATGATGATATTACTGAAGAGTTGACCAAGCTAATCAAGAAGAAGGGGATTGAAGTTGTGACTTCTGCTAAGGTTAAAGAGGTGGTTGACAATGGAGATAAACTGGAGATTAAGCTTGAAGGCAAGGAGTCTGTAATTGCTGATAAGGCATTGCTTGCAATTGGTAGGGTGCCTGATCTTGAATCATTGGGTGAAGTTAAGTTTGAAACAGAGAAAGGTAGGATTAAGGTTGACCAGTATATGGAGACTAGCGTAAAAGGTATTTACGCTCCAGGTGATATCAATGGAATAAAGATGCTGGCACATGTGGCTTTTCGTATGGGTGAGGTTGCAGCTGAAAATGCTGTAAAAGGGAATCATCGTTCGGTAAAACTACTTTCTACTCCTTCAGTTGTTTATACGTTACCGGAAGTTGCAATGGTGGGGCTAACTGAGGCTCAAGCACGTGATAAATATGGTGATGATATTCGTACTGGGCGTTTTAACTTTTCGGCAAATGGAAGAGCACTTGCTTCGAGTGAATCGGATGGCTTTGTTAAGGTGATTGCAGATAGTCGCTATGGTGAGGTGCTTGGAGTTCATATTATTGGTCCTTCAGCTGCAGAGTTAATCACTCAAGCTTCTTTGATAATGGAAATGGAGATTACTGTAGAAGAGGTGGTTAATACAATATATGGGCACCCAACCTATTCGGAGGCAATATTTGAAGCATTTGCAGATGTGCTTGGTGAGGCTGTTCACATTATACCTAAGAAAAAGAAATAATTTTGAAAATAGTAACACTGTAAGTCTATTGAGATTTAATATGCTTAAATTAACCCGGTCTGTTTAATAATCAGATCGGGTTAAAATATTCAAATAATATTTTTAAAATAAATAAAGTAGGGAAAGATGATATATATAATCAATGAGTCAAATAAACCGGATTACAATATAGCTCTTGAAGAGTATTGTTTTAAGTATCTAACACATTTTGATAAAATATTTATTCTTTGGATAAATGAGCCTTCAATTATTGTAGGTAAGAACCAGAATACACACGCAGAAATAAATGAAAGTTTTATAAAAAAACATGGTATAAATGTGGTGAGGAGAATATCGGGTGGGGGAGCAGTTTTCCATGATTTTAATAATTTGAATTATACAATAATTTCAAATGAGAGTAGAGGGAGTAAGAATTTTGATTTTAAAGCGTTTTCCGAACCTGTTATACAAACCCTGAAAGAGTTGGGTGTTGATGCTGAGTTCTCAGGCAGAAACGACATTACCATAAATGGGAAGAAGATTTGTGGGAATGCTCAGGCATATCTTGATGGAAGAGTAATGCATCATGGATGTTTACTTTTTGATGTGGATTTAAGCGTGTTGTCAAAAGCACTTGAGACTTCAAGTGATGTTGTTGATGCAAAAGGTGTTAAGTCGGTTAGAAGTAGAGTTGTAAATATTCTTCCACATCTGAAAGATAAGATTACAATTAAGGAGTTTGCTGACAAAATTCTTAACCATATGAAACAAAAATATCCTGAAATGACTGAGTATCAGTTTGGTGATGAGGAGCTGAATGTGATTGAGAAAAATAGAGAAGAAAAGTTTGGTCATTGGAGTTGGAATTTTGGTTCTAATCCAAATGCTGAGATTGTACGTGAAAGACGTTATCCAGGAGGTAAGATACAGCTTTTTATAAATACAAAAAAAGGGGTTATCGAAGATATAACCTTCTTTGGAACATTTTTTGGAGTGAAAAGCGATTTAACCGAAGTGCAGGATCTGCTTAAAGGAGTAAAATATTCAGCTGAAGATATTACTAAAGCATTATCCTCAATTGATACAACAAGCTATTTTGCAGGATTCACTGTGGAAGAGCTATCAGATGCCATTGTTGGTTGAAGCTGATTTTCCATGATCTTTTTCCATTTGAAGTATCCAAATATTGATATAACAGAATATATTGCAAAAAGTATGGATGTGGGATACAACCCCTTCCATATGTATAATCCGCATGATACTATATTAACTACAAACCAGAACCACCATTGTTCAACATGTTTTTGAGCCAATAGCCACATTCCTAATATACTGAGGGCTGTTGTAAAACTATCGCCATAAGGAACAGGGCTATCGGTGAATCTAACTAAGATGAATGAAATAATTGCAAATAGTATAACTCCAATAATTGAAAGTGGTAAGATATGCCTTTTGGGTGTATGAGTGATGGGTAGATTATTATTGTTGTTGTTTTTATGTTTGTTCCAATGGATCCATCCATAAATACTTGCGAAAAAATAATATACATTTACTCCCATATCTGCATAAAACTTACTTTGAAAGAAGATGTATATATAGAATATGGGCATTAAAACACCTATGGGCCATAACCACTTGTTGGCATGATATTCTAAATATAAATAGAGTAACCCAATTACTGCTCCTATTATTTCAATTGCTTGCATGTATTATAGTTGTTATGTAATATTCAATTTTTTTAATCATGCTATAGGTTATATGTTTGATGATTAGAGTGATAAGGTGAGTCTAAGCATGTAGTTGCGTGTTGCCTGAGGATAGTATCCAATCCAGTTCTTAATACTGCCATCAGCAAAAGTATCTGTTGCAGCCCAGCCATTTGCAACATACTTTTTATTAAATAAATTGTTTGCAAAAACTTGAAGGTTGAAAGTCCCAATTGGTGTTTTATTAAATGTGTAGCCTGCTGATAGATTACTCACAAAATAGCTTTCTATGGATTTTGAATCATCCGATGTATTATCCATATATTGCTTGCTTACATATTTGCCCATGAGGTTGATGTAAAAAGAAGAAAAAGGTTGCCATGTTGCGCTTGCTGCACTTATGACATTTGGCGAGAATGAGATATTAGTTATACCATACTCCTTTGAAATTTGACCCTCCCAAGTTGTGTAGTCTTGATTGTCATAGTGGTCAAACCATGCCACGTAGTTCTTAATTTTATTGGTGCTAAATGTAGCGTTGGCATCAATTCGAAACTTATTGGCCCAGAATGGTATTGCAGCCTCTAATTCTAGTCCTGCACGATAGCTGTCTTTTACGTTTTCCATAAGTTTGTAGCCAATGTCTGTCAGCTTTCCTGTTTGTACCATTTGATTGTGGTAATCCATTAAATATAGATTGGCTCCAAATTGGCTGCCATTGGCACCCCTATAACGATATCCTAATTCATAGTCGATCATCATTTCAGGTAGAATCGGATTAGTCGCATCACCTTTAATACCATCTTTTAGGTCGGCCCTCAATGGCTCACGCTGACCAACAGCTACTGAGAGATATAACTGATTTTGATTGTCAAATTGTAGAGAGATACCCGCTTTTGGGTTGAAAAAGTTGTATTTGAAATCACCTGTGAGGTTTTCTAAATCATCATCAGTACCACTAAATTCATAATTAACGTATCGGTACTGCAGATCGCTAAATAGTGATATTAAATCATTAATCTTATAGTCTGCTTTTGCAAAAAAATTGACGTCTGTTTTTTTACCAAGATTTTGATACCATTCATAGTTGTCCTCAATTTTCTCATTGTGCTTTATCCATGGGAGTCTTCCAAAGTGGTCGCCATAATAGAAACTGTACATCCCACCAAGTATTAGATTTAACTTATTCTTTGAGTAGTTTAACCCAATATTAGTTACATAAAAATTGTTTCTCATAAGTTTTTGACGTATGAAATCAGTCTTACTATATGTAACTCCATCCAAAGTTTGAGGCTCTAAACCAAAGTCTGAGAATTTTCTGTTGTATCTGTAATTCTCATAATATCCATAACCATGATTATAACTCAATCCTGCGTTAAGAACAAGATGCCTGTTAAGTTCTCTGGAAAGTGTTAGTTGGATGATGTCAGAATAATAATTGTCGGTCTCATTATCGTAATAAAGACGATTGCCTGCATCATCATAGTATTCACCTGCCGGATTGTATTTACGCCCATATTCAGGATCCTCCATTTGTTCTTCAGAAACACCTTCCCAGGTGATTCCGGTGTGTTGGGTTCCTTTGAGGTAGCTTAACCTGATCAATTGTCTATCAGTGTAATGAGATAAAGCAGCATAGAGGTTAGTGTGGTTCACACTACCATTTCTAATATACCCTTCGCCAAGGACACGTGAGTAACGTGCATCAAATGAAAGTCCGTTTTCTAAAATCCCTGTGCCAACAGTTATATTTGAAAGAAATGTGCCATAGCTTCCCACTGCTGTTGAAGATTCGCCGTAGGGATCAGAGTGAGCACCGATGGTCTGCATTGAGATGCTTGCACCAAATGCTGCAGAACCATTTGTTGAAGTGCCAACTCCTCTCTGTATCTGTATGTTATGTAGTGAGTTGGAGAGGTCGGGGAGATTCACCCAAAACACCTCTTGTGTTTCAGGGTTGTTTAGAGGCATACCGTTTAGAGTAACATTAATACGAGTTGCATCTGTTCCACGAATTCTAAAATATGTGTTTCCAACTCCAAGTCCATCTTCTGTAAAAGATACCAGTGATGGTGTTGTTTGAAGTATTGCAGGAATATTTCTGGCAGCATTCTGCTTTTTAATATCTGAAGAAGAAATATTGTAATAGGAGACCGGCGTATTTTGCTTAGCACGTGTGCCTGAGACAACAACCTCTTGTAGTTGAATGTGACTTAGAGTGTCAGTTTGTAATGAGCTATCCAGTGCTTGAACTTGTGAATGATAACCTAATACTGATAGTAATATCAGTGATAAAAAAAGAAAATCCTTTTTCATTTACATAATTTTTATGATGCTCAATGATAACTATATTGCTAGTTTCATCATGCATCCGGTTAGTGTAATAAAAAAGGGGATTAAAATAAGATTGATACCAGAAATTACTCATTGGTAATTTATTTTCCCTACGCCGGCATTATCCGGATCAGGTGATTTGGGTATGATCTCAGCCCGTTCGTGGACACCCCCGTTGTAATATTAGGAACAAAGTTAATCTCTTTTTGTTCAAATTCAAAAATATCCACTTTCATTTATTTATGTCTGGATTTATTAGTAATTTCGTTGTTAGATGTAGGGATGTATTTGAATTAAACTGAAAACTAATATTTTAGTCTAAAAAAGCTGATAATTGAAGAACTGGCAACTAATATGATTGATGAGGATAAATTAATTGACGAAAATCAAATGATTGAGAGTGAGTTTCAGGCTCTTGTTAATGATTATTTGAACTCTAATCACCGGAAGAAGGTAGATATTATTACCCGTGCATTTAATATGGCGAAGGAGGCTCATAAAGGTGCACGTCGTCGTTCGGGTGAACCATATATCATGCATCCACTTTCTGTTGCACGTATTGTGTCAAAAGAAATGGGTTTAGGGTCAACATCAATTTCTGCATCATTGTTGCATGATGTAGTTGAAGATACAGATTATACAGTTGAAGATATTAGAGCACTTTTTGGAGAAAAAATAGCATCTATTGTTGATGGATTGACCAAAATATCAAGCGGAATGTTTGGAGAGAATGTTTCGGCTCAAGCAGAGAATTTCAGAAAACTGCTTCTCACGATGTCTGATGATATAAGGGTTATACTTATAAAGATTGCCGACAGATTGCATAATATGCGAACACTCTCTTCAATGTCGCCTACTAAACAATATAAGATTACCGGTGAAACTTTATATATTTATGCTCCACTGGCGCATAGACTTGGTCTTTTTGCTATTAAAACTGAACTTGAAGAACTATGCTTTAAATATGAGCACCGGGAGGTTTTTGAGGAGTTAACAAGAAAAATAGAGGAGACTGCGCTAGAAAGAAATAAAGTATATGAGAATTTTGCTGTACCTGTTGTTGATTCATTAGATAAAATGGGTATAGATTATGAAATGCGTGCCAGAGTTAAGTCGGTATACTCTATCTGGAACAAGATGGAGAGGAAAGGAATTGATTTTAGTGAGGTTTATGATCTTTTTGCCGTAAGAATTGTTTTTGAGATTACTCCGGGGATGGATGAAAAGAAACAGTGCTGGGATATTTATTCAGCAATTACTGATATTTATAAATTACGTCCGGATCGTATTAGAGATTGGGTAAGTCATCCAAAAGCCAACGGTTATCAGGCTTTACACCTTACAGTGATGGGACCCGACGGTAAGTGGATTGAAATACAAATACGAAGCAGACGCATGGATGATATCGCTGAAAAGGGATTTGCTGCACACTGGAAATATAAAGAGGAGAGAGTAGAAGAAGATAATGAGCTGGATAAATGGCTGAAGACTATTCAAGAGGTTCTTGCCAATCCAAACCCTAATGCAATTGATTTTCTGGATACAGTAAAAATGAACCTCTTTTCATCTGAGATTTTTGTTTTTACTCCAAAAGGTGAAATTAAGACCCTTCCTCAAGGTGCTACAGCATTAGACTTTGCATATATAATTCACACGAGAATTGGAGATCATTGTTTGGGAGCTAAAATTAATCATACGCTTGTTCCATTAAGTCAGAAGTTGCGAAGTGGAGATCAAATTGAGATTCTTACATCGCAGTCGGTGCAACCACAACCCGAATGGCTGAATTTTGTGTCAACTGCTAAAGCTAGGACAAAAATTGAAGCTTCACTTAGACGTCAGCGAAGGCGTGTAGCAGAAAGAGGGCAAAATATGCTTGAAGCTTTATTTGATCATGAACCTATTGATAATACTACCTTTAACAAGATTCTTCATATGTTTAAAGCAGATAACAAAGAAGATTTATATTATTTAATAGGGAGTAATGAGGTTGTCCTTCCAGCCAATAAAGAGGCTTTTATGAAGATTAAGGATGTGGTTGTGAAAAAAGATAACCTATTTATGAGATACGTTAAACAGGCTATGACTGTAATTAAGAAGCCTCCTGTTGAAAATAAGATAAAAAAGAAAGCAGGAGAAGAGGTAGAGGAGGATATTGATGTAGATGTTAAAGCCCCATTGGAGTCTACTCTTAAAATTAAATCTAAAATTGATAGAAGTAGCATATATAAATTAATAGAAGAAAACTTTAAGAAGAATTTTATTGTTGCTACATGTTGTAATCCTTTACCGGGTGATGTGGTTTTTGGATTTGTTACGGAAAATGAGGATGTGGAAGTTCATAAACGCTCATGTCAGACCGGTTTGAAATTAAAGTCGAATTATGGTGATCGTATAATTGATGTTTCTTGGGGCGATTATAGACAGTATACATTCTTAGCTTCAATAGCTTTCACAGGGATAGATAGAGCAGGTATTTTGGCCTCAATTCTTGCGAAGTTGGCAGAAGATGTAGTGGTTAATATTCAGAACGTTGATGTTTCTTCAAAAGATGGTATTTTCGAGGGTGTCTTTAATTTACAAGTACATAGTGCAGAAGAAGTAAATCAACTTTGTGCTAAGATAGCAAAAGTGGACGGCATAAGTACCGTCCACAGATCTAAAATCTAATAATGGAATAATTTATTATTTCTTCTTTTTTCTGGTAAATACTAATGAAGTTATTTTTTTTGCTCCATATGCAAAAAGTGCAGGTTTGGAGATTTTCCAAACGATAGTACTAATAAGCGGAAGGTTGGCCATAACAATCTTCATAGCTGTGTTGTTAAGCCAGCTACCGGATTGCTTAGTTACAAATGGTGTTATTGATGTGGAAGATCCACTAGACAAACTATCCATCGTTTCTGATATTTTGGATTTGACTGATGATGTAACACCTTTAGTAAGTAATGTTCCCCAATTGTCGTTTAGATATTGTAATTGATACGACAACCGCCTACTTGCGATGGTACGCTCTTCTTTATGACGACGTTTTTCCAAACGTAACTCTTCAAGTGGAGTAAGTTTATATTTGCTCATTTGTGGTTCTTTTAACCTCATTATCTTCTTGTTTCATCAGAAAACGTACGATGTTATTAGTGAGTTTCTTCTGAAGCGGTTTTTTTAAAGATAAGAGTATAATTAAAATTAACAAAGTAAATGCGGAAACTATGCCAAATCCCAACCATTGACTGTTTAGTATTTCTCCAAGATATAATGCTGTAGTTATTGAAATAAATAACAGTGTTATCAGGCAGACACTGAGCAAGATAAAGCCAATTATGATAGCAGATGAACCTAAACTGATTTTTTCAAGTGCTTCCAGCTTTCCGAGTTCGAATGTGCTTGTGATAAACTTATTTATATCATCTCTCATCTCTTCGAACAGCGTACTTACCTTTTTTTCTTCCATTATTATTTTTGATTTTGATGTAAATTATTGATTTGCTAATTCTTTCTTTGCGATATCTGCAATATCATCAATATCTTCTTTTAAGTCTTGCACTTCACTTTTCCCTTTATAAACAGCAGACTTTACATTAGCTCTTACTTTATCTGCAAACTCATTGGCCTGTTCAAGCCACTCTTCCCTTTTATCTGTACCCATTATATAACCAACTGCAGCGCCAAGTGCTATACCGATACCTAAACCTAATAATAATTTTGCTTCTGATTTCATAATTTTCTGCTTTTTTAAATAGTTTGTTGTTTTTGTATTTCTCTCGATTTATATTTTAACTGCTTTGTAAGTTTTATTTAAAACAGCTTTACGTGTTACATATAAGATAAAACGTTTTATATCAAAAATTGTTTATGATAATTTTATATTGTATCTCCAAATAGCGTTGCAGAAGTAAAATCGGTTATTTTAACGTTTACGAAACTTCCAATTTTATGATCCTTTTTATCAAATATAACTACTTTATTTTGTTCATTTCGTCCAAAAAGCTGATCTCTTGAACGTTTAGAAAACCCCTCTACTAGAACTTCAAAGACTTTGCCCATGTCTCTTTCATTGCTTTGACGAGAAAGTTCTAATTGTAGATCAATAATTTCCTGTAGTCGTTGGGTTTTAATTTTTTCTGAAACATTGTCTTCAAGTTTCTTGGCTGCATATGTACCCGGTCGTTCAGAATATTTAAACATAAATGCTGAGTCAAAGCCTACTTCACGCATCAAAGAAAGCGTTTCTTGATGATCTTCTTCTGTCTCAGAATGGAAGCCACACATTATATCAGTAGATAAACCACAATTAGGAATGATACGTTTTATTGCAGCTATTCTGTTCATATACCAATCTCTGTCATATCTCCTGTTCATAAGCTTCATCATACGTGAACTACCGGACTGAACCGGAAGATGAATATAATTACAAAGATTTTTGTATTTAGCAATTGTATTCAAGGTTTCATCATTCATATCCCAGGGGTGTGATGTTGTAAAGCGAATACGAATCTTTGGTGCCGCTTCAGCAATCATTGCCAACAAGTCATGAAAATGAATGTTCCTTTCTTCATCAATATAATGATAAGAGTTGACATTTTGACCGAGAAGTATTACTTCTTTGAAGCCCTTTTGCTGCATGTTAATTAATTCATTTAGTATGCTCTCAGGTTCTCTGCTTCGTTCTCGTCCACGAGTAAATGGAACAATACAATATGTGCAGAATTTATCGCACCCACGCATTATTGAGATATATCCCGAAATAGTTGCCCCATTCATTTTGAGAGGGATTACATCTTTATAGGTCTCAGTTTTAGAAAGCTCAATATTCATAGCTTTTTCACCTTGTTCAGCTGCACCAACTAGATTGGGAAGATCGAGATAAGCATCAGGACCCACAACCAGATCAACATTGTGTTTGTCAATAAGATCTGATTTCACTCTTTCAGCCATACATCCTAAAACTCCAATTATAATATCTCCTTTTTTCTTTCGTTTTAAAGATTGGAAATAATTTAATCGCTGAATAACTTTTTGTTCTGCATTGTCTCTTATGGAGCAGGTGTTTACAAATATTGCATCTGCTTCAGAATCTTGATCGGTAAGACTATAACCATCCATCTCCATTATTGATGCTACAACTTCAGAGTCTGCTGCATTCATCTGACATCCATAGGTTTCGATGTATAATTTTTTATCTTTAGTTGTTGTCTCCATTTTTATCTTTATTAAAAACTGTGATTCTTAACATTTTAATCTGACTAAGAAAAGTTAAATACGAGCAATTTACATTGTCAATGTTGCATAGTAGTCTTTCTTATGTTATTTTTGTTGTATGGAAAAATAAAAATTTTTTTCATAGTTAAGGTTTTGGTTAAATGTTCGGGAGTTACTGTGAAGTTGCTCCCGAGATTTTTATTGCCAAAACAATCTTAATCAGGTAAATTTTTATTATTTTTGTACTATTGCAAAATTAAACAAATTATGGAAATAGGTGACCTGATTTATATAATCATTCTGGTACTTTTTATGATATTGGGATTTTTTAATGATTCCAGGAAGAAAAAATTGCAGCAACAGCAAGAAGAGATGAATAATGACTCTGAAGTGCCACCTTCTCATCAACCTCCGCATCCTATCCAAAATCTTGATGAAAAAACTGTTGACTTTGAGAGATTAAGAGTGGAATTTGATCGAGAAAAGTGGGAAAAACAAAAGAATGAAAAAGAAGGAGAAGTAAGCTTTCAGTCATCTTTGGGATTATTGACAAATTTTGCTAGTGAGTCTTCTATCCAAGACTCCCTCACAAAATACGGTACCGATTTGTTATATAGACAAGACCTTGAATCTTCAAATATCTATGAAGATGATTCTGAATCTCAAGAATTATCTGATGTTAAGGAGAGGAAAAGTTTAAATACTCATCCTCTTGTTGAAGCTCTTACAGGTAGTAATAGAAAAAATGAGTTTGTTAAAGGTATTATATATAGTGAGCTGTTTAATAGGAAATATTAAATTTTGCAGTGTTTTTTAGATAAACTAATTATGAAACAAATTAATAACCTTTTAAATTGAAAATCAAATCATTCAGTCTAAAATCATAAAAACAATAAATAATAAATCAAATCAATATAGAAACTATGGCATTAAAATTTATTAGCGCTGAAGAGGCTGCATCTCTTGTTAAAGATAATGATAATGTGGGCTTTAGCGGGTTTACTCATGCGGGATGTCCGAAGGTAGTTCCGGTTGAAATAGCAAAACGTGCTGAAGAAGAGCATTCAAAGGGAAATTCTTTCAAAATTGGAGTCCTCACAGGGGCTTCAACCGGAGACTCAATAGATGGGGCTCTAACTCGTGCAAAAGCTATAAAATTTCGCACTCCATATCAAACAAACAAGGATACACGTGATGCTCTTAATAGAGGCGAATTCGATTATTTTGATCTTCACTTATCTCAATTAGCTCAAGAAATTCGTTATGGTTTTTTGGGGAAAATAAATGTTGCTGTTATTGAAGCTTGCGATGTGACAGAAAATGGAGAAATCGTTCCAACAACAGGTGTAGGAATTACTCCTACTATAGCTCGCTTAGCAGATATTGTTATTGTTGAACTTAACAAGCAAGTGCCAACAAAACTTAGAGGAATTCATGATATGTATGAACTTCAAGATCCTCCAAAAAGAAGAGAGATTCCAATATTTGAAGTGCAAAATAGAGTGGGACTTGATTATGTAAAAGTTGATCCTGCTAAAATATATGTTGTGGAAACAGATAAAGAAGCTGAAGGTGGTGGTTTTGCTCCTGTTGATGATGTTACTGCAAGGATAGGGAATAATGTAGCTGAGTTTTTTGCTTCAGAAGTTAAATCAGGACGTATTCCTCCTCACTTTCTTCCTGTACAGTCTGGTGTTGGGAATATTGCAAATGCTGTTCTTGGATCTATGGGCAAAAATCCTGATATTCCGAGGTTTGAAGTATATACGGAAGTTATACAGGATGCAGTTATTGATATGATGCAACAAGGGAATATATCATTTGCTAGTGGCTGTTCGCTAACTGTAAGTAATGAGGTGCTACAAAAATTTTACAATGATTTGTCATTCTTTAAAAATAAACTTGTATTAAGACCAACTGAAATATCAAATAATCCAGGGCTGGCACGTCGTTTAGGTATATTATCGTTGAATACTGCTATTGAGGTTGATATTTTTGGAAATGTGAATTCAACTCATGTAAACGGTACTAAAATGATGAACGGTATTGGTGGATCAGGAGACTTTACACGAAATTCATATCTTTCAATTTTCCTTACACCTTCTACTGCTAAAAATGGTGCTATTAGCTGTATTGTACCTAAGGTGACACACGAGGATCACAATGAGCATTCTGTTAAAATTATAGTTTCTGAATATGGGGTTGCTGATCTTAGGGGGAAAGGACCAAGGAATCGTGCTATGGAGATCATTGAAAAATGTGCTCACCCTGATTATCGCCCGTTACTTCATGAATATCTTAATAGGGGAGTTAAAGGGCATATACCTCAGGATATTTACAGTTGCTACGCATTTCATCACTCATTGATAGAAACCGGTAGTATGATTAATGTTGATTTTTCTAAGTATACTAAGTTCTGATAATTAAAACACTAATTTAATTTGAAGTAAATTGTTAGAGTTGTTTAGTATTAAACATTTGGAGTGTAAAGCACTAAAATAATTAATATGGAGCTTGAATATTTAATAATTAAGCTCCATATTTTTTTCGTGCAATTTTATAAATATCGTTACCTCTACAGTCTATTGCAACTACAACAGGTAATTCCTTAACTTTTAATTTTCGAATTGCCTCTGTACCAAGATCATCAAAGGCTATAACTTCAGCGCTTTCTACACATTTTGCCATTAATGCAGCTGCTCCACCAATTGCAGCAAAGTATATTCCATTATGTTGCTTAATTGCATTAATAACTTCAGTACTGCGCGTTCCTTTACCTATCATTATCTTTAATCCAAGTGAAATCAATGCTGGTGAATAAGCATCCATCCTTCCCCCGGTTGTTGGACCTACTGATCCAATTGGTTTTCCCGGTTTGGCAGGTGCCGGACCGGCATAATAAACAATTTGTCCCTCAAATTCGAATGGCATTGATTCCTTTCTTTCAATCATTTCAAATAAGCGCTTGTGAGCAGCATCACGAGCTGTATAAACAGTTCCGGAAATGTAAACCATTTCACCTGCATTTAATGAACTTATAATTTCATTATTGAAAGGGGTGCGTAAAATATTTCTATTATTCATTTTATTTCTCCTTCAGCATGGCGTGTTGCATGACACCCAATATTTACAGAAACCGGTAGTCCGGCAATATGTGTTGCATTTGTAAGTATATGTACAGCTAAAGCAGTTGTACTTCCCCCAAAACCTAAGGGTCCTATTCCAAGTTTATTTATTTTATTCAATAATTCAATCTCTAAATTTGCTAAATAAGGATCACTATTTTGCACACCTACTGGTCTAAGTAGTGCTTTTTTACTAAGAAATGCAGCTCGCTCCATAGTGCCTCCAACCCCTACTCCCACTATTATTGGGGGGCAAGGATTACCACCTGCATCAGAGATTGTATCTATTACAAATTTTTTTACTCCTTCAACGCCTTCACTGGGTGTGAGCATCTTTAGTGCACTTTTGTTTTCACTGCCAAAGCCTTTGGGAGATACAGTTATTTGGAAGATGTCATCACCAGGAACTATTTCGTAATGAATAATTGCAGGAGTATTATCTCCTGTATTTATTCTGTTAAAAGGATCACTAACTACCGATTTTCTTAGATATCCCTTTTCGTACCCCTGGCGAACACCTTGATTTATTGCATCTTCAATGAAACCTCCTTCTATTTGAACATTTTGTCCCATTCTTACAAACACTACAGTCATTCCAGTGTCCTGACACATTGGACTTTTCTCTTCACGAGCAATACGGGCATTTTCTATTAAAGTCACAAGCGTTTCTCTGCCAAGTGAAGAAAGCTCAGTTTGCAGTGAGCTTTTGAATTTGTTGTTAATGTCGGGACTCAAAACTGTGCAAGCTTCAATGCAAAGTCTCTCAACCAAAACTGTTATATCAGATGTATTTACTTTCTTCATCATCCAAACTTTTTCTTGTTAAGAAATAGCGTGTATTTCTGTTTAGTAGATCGCCTCTCTCGTCGTCAACTAGTCCTATAAGGCAATAATTATCGTTCTGTGAATCGTAGACTAGCTCTTTTATCAAAGTAAAATCTTCAATTTCTGATGTGTTTCCAACATGAAATCGAGGACCGTCGCACTCAAGAATTTTATCTCCTAGAAGAATATGATCCTCATCATAATATGAGATGTCTAAATTTTGGGCAATTCGTTCAATCATCATTTCAGACATCAATTCTAAATCAATATTAGGTTTTTTTAAGAATTTAATTACAAACCCGTTGCGAATATCAGAAAAAAAGTATTCATTATCATCAATCAAAAATGTTTCATATAAAATTGATTTAGCCACCTCTTCGGCTGAATGAGCCATTTTTCGATAACGAAGTGATTCATGTACAATTTTATAAACACTATCGGGGCTGGGGCCAAAAAGACTTGGACGAGTTACAATTATTTCCTCACCTATTCCAACAATAATGTCTGCATTTCTACCTAAGGCAGGGTATATTAAATTAAAATGCTCTATTACAATTCTTCGTTTACGGCTCAAAAGCATGTTGACATGATCAATAATTTCATACATTTGTGTAAAAGCCATCTGAAATCGGATATCTATATGAAAAGTTGTTGAATCTTCAACTTCAAATAAACCATTTCTAACCTGCATAATTTTACGCGGGTTTACTATGTCATCATCATTAGAGAGCTGTAAACCCGGAAACATGCCTTTTATCAAAGATGATTTTCCTGCCCCTGTGTCACCAATTACGCCAATTAAGAGGTCGTTGTAATTTAAGTGACGATGTGAAATATGCTCTCCAAGGTACATAAGTCTTTCTTTGCCCCTAGGTGCAAAGTATTGGGTAGAAACCATATATTCTTGAATATATTTATGCATATCTTAGAAACTTTATTTGCAGATTTTACAATTTCTTTAAATCTATATATTTTACATTTTAAATCTAAGACTCATAAGTGGAGCATGTTGTTGAGCTCCATATACATCTGTTTCACCTAATGTTCCTGATGGAATTGGGCGCACTATTGTAATTTTAACTGCTTTAGCAGGGTCAAAATAAACTAGGCTAATTATATCTGATTCAGGAATATGGTATAGTGATGCAAACATTTTAGGATTGAAAGTGTTTGATTTTTTCACTTTTTCATACATCTCGAACTCTTTGAAAATAATATCAAATGTAAGTTCGTAAGGACCTGAGTTTTTGCTTCTGATAACCGAAGCTATGTCTTTTAAGTAATGTTCCATTTTTACGATTTTAATAATGTTTTTAGAATTGAATGTATTTAATTTGGAACAATGACTTTGGGTCATTTACCTTCATAAGGTGATAAATATTAAATTCATATACTTCACCCATCTTGCAATCTGAAGGAGAGAACGGAAATGCTAAATTTCCAGCAGTAGATATTCTACCTTCATATCCATAGTGAAGTAAAGTACTACGAGCAAATCCACAAATTGTGTCTGCTTGCTCCTGTGTATCAGCAACTGCTTCAATTATGATAAGCAATTCATTGCCAACAGCATCTTCCATGCCATCAAACATTGCCATTACTCCATTTTTGCCATAAATCTTGAAGTCCAAAAAGAAATCGTTAAAACCATAGGTTTCGAAATTATTTCTCACTCTTTCTGTTACGCTTTGTGTAATATCATCAATTTTTGATATCATAATTGGATCCTTAACCCCGGCACAAGAAATTGTTCTATAGCCAACTTTCTTTACTCCTTCAAGTTTTACAAAGTATTCGTCGGTTGGAACGAAACGGCTTCCACTTACTTTTACCTTGTTGTCGTCGATCTGTTCAAACTTCGACTCATGCAGATTTATTGCACCACCGGGACCTGGTAAGATATATGGATTTGATTTTTCATAAAGTGTATGTGCTGCAATTGATAATGTTGTACATTTTCGTAATGGTGAAAGTGGCTCAAGTAAAAAGTGATCCTTTCTCAGATATCCAAACATACTATCACTCCCGCTGCCTGGCAGTGCAGCAATTGCAGCACATTCTAGTATTTTTCCCATATGAATGGCTAGCCCTTTGTCAAACCCTTTCATTATTGCAAGTGATGCGAAGACAGATGGATCATATGATCGACCTGCAAGAATTACATCTGCCCCATTTTCCAATGCTTCAATAAAGGGCTCTTCGCCCATTTGAGCTACAATACGTACTGAGTCTTCAATATCTTGTTCGTTAATTTCTTTCGCAGGATGAAGAGGTGATATATTGCCAATGCGGATGTTTTCCTTTATAAATTCCTTGTCAAATTCAGACTCAATTACTGCTAATTTAAAGGATAATTTCTTTTCATTAATTATCTCTTTAACTATTTCCACTGTTAATTCTACATGAGGTTTGCCACCACTGCCGCCAGCTGTGCCAATTATTACCGGTATTCCCGATTCAAGAGCTGCCGGAATAATAATTTCCAGGTCTCTTTTCACAGAATTTCTATCAGTAAAAGATTTACCGGCTCCTAGATAGTATGGCCCCGGATCTGTTGAACCTGCATCCACAGCAATTACATGTGGTTTACGAGCCATACCGGCCTTGAATGATTCCATTGGAAATCCATAACCAAGAATAGCTGTTGGGGATAATACTCTTAACTCTTCCATATTTTAATCTAATTCAATATTATTTAATGCTCTAATTTATCTGAGGATATTGCTAAAATGCGACTCATTTCATTATATACAATCATATATCCTTCGTCTACTCCCATACCAGGCTTAGCAAGTATCTGATTAGGAGATGTAGCCATAGCAATGTGTGCGCAAACTTCAGCTGAACGGTTTGTTTCGTTGCAAGTGCCTCCAAGATAAGCACCAACGCCATGCTGTTTACAATAAAGTACCGCCTCAATACTGTTGTTGATTCCTCCAAGATCCGGTGTTTTAATTTGCATCATATGGCCTGCTTTTGCTTTAGAAAAATCGATTATATCTTGTAATGTATTACACCATTCATCTGCAACAATTTCAGCTTTAATATCTTTTTCTTCTAACATTTCTCGAATTGTACTCAAGGCAATTATTTGACTTTGTTTATCGCCCATGTCAACAGGACCTTCTATTCTCAAAGCAAATGGTTTTGTAATATTTTCTAATTCACCTATAAAGTTTACTATATGATCAAGTTTATTATCAAATACGACACCTAGCGTACCGTAAACATCAATATGGATTGTTGGATTATAGTCCGTGAATGGTTTCATCTTGACAATTCTGTCTGTTAACCATTCTAGATATTCCTTTATTTTGACTCCATTTTCTCCAACTTTACTTTCTGGATGATTAAAAAGTGCGTGAGGAAGAACATCAGCACCTTTCATAATCATTTTGTCGGCATTTAGATAACGATCATCACCTGATTGAGAAAATATTGGAATAATTCCTTTAGACAATTTAACGTCATATTCATCAGCAATTACTTCTGCCATTAACATCGATTTACTTTTAGCAACTGCATCTAGGCATGCTTGAGTTACACCGTATCTAATTGCTGTGTGAAACTGTTTCCCGGTTAAAGGATTGATTGCCTTTTCAACTCGATCAGCCATCTCTTTGAAACTGCCAATTTCTTTATCTATATATAAAGGTGCAATTTCTTTCATTATTATCGGTATGAAGTTTTCGGCAAGGAAAAGTGGGTCACGACCTCCTGCTCCTGAATATTGAACCGCTGCACAGTCACCAATAGCAAAAGAACCGTTTTCTAATACGAAAATAATCGAAATAGACTCCCCAGCTTGTCGTACAGAAGTAAAACCTTGAGTTAAGGGGATGCCTTCATAGAATGCTCCATCATTTTTTGCTCCCTTTTTTATTGAAAGTTGATCATCGAAATAATAACCGGTTTTCCCGGCGGAACATATAAGTTTTTTAATTTTCATAATATTGCGTTTTCAATTTTACTGAATGTTTTGGAGTTATTCACTCTTTTTCTAATTATCAAGAACAAATATAAGCTGAATTTAAATGATATGCTTTAATATTTTTTTGGTCTGCCAACAAGAAACCCTTTACCTATTGCATATACATCATCAATAACCATTTGAATACTAACAGGTCTTTTTTCATACT
This sequence comes from Fermentimonas sp., assembly GCA_041859795.1. Taxonomy (GTDB): domain Bacteria; phylum Bacteroidota; class Bacteroidia; order Bacteroidales; family Dysgonomonadaceae; genus Proteiniphilum. Next base: position 190,617 of record JBFLFV010000001.1, on the reverse strand, counting down.
TAGCGCGCTCTTCTAGCTTGCTGCGGTGAAATTCTTTTAGATCGTGGGTGAATGGAAGGTTCCCGGTTTCAATTAATCTCACTGCTCCTGTATTATCACGAGCCGGCATTACTTTGCCTGCATTGTAGCGACTTGGTGCAAAAGGGATATCAATTACTCCTGCTTCAAATGCAGCTACTGTACCAATAGCCAAATCTCCATTTCCAAGCTCCTCGACTTTATTTAAAATACAATGAACTTCTTCCATTATTATGCTTTTTTCAGTCATAACTGCAGGAATTGTTCTTAAATCTTGATCTTGCAGCATGTTGATTAGTTGTTTGGTTGCGCGAAGGCCGGAAGCATTAGCCTCTTTTGTTGGAACTCCCATAGCTTCATGTGGTGTTTTTACAATTACTTTTGTAGCTTTGGCTAATACAGCTGCAGCAGCTCCCCACGAAATTACACCGAATGCTTTTGCTTCATCCTGTGGAAATCCACCCATCCATTGATGAAAAACTGTTGTTACTCTTACATCATTAAAGCCATATTTATCTAGGTATTCTCTAGTTAGCATCTCAAGAGAACTAATAGCAGCAACATCTTGTATAAGGTTGCCACACTGTCCGTAACCAACTGTTATGTCTTTAACACCCTGCTCGGCAGCTAAAAGAGCTTCAATAATTGCCACTGACCCGGAAATGCAAGGTGCAATTAGAGTCCCTGTAAGCGGACCAAAAGGTTCTCGGTTAATTGATATACCTGCTTCTTCGTATAAGCCAATAAGTCTATCTGTATATTGCCAATAAGCCAATGTTTTTTCTATAGAATGGTTTTTTGAGTATGGTATATTATAAGAAATTCCACCACCTTCGTAAGAAGTAAAACCACCTGCAATAGATAGTTCAGTAAGTAGCCTGGCGTCTGGAGTACCATGTCGTACTTGTACCGGTTTTTTTAGTGATGAGGTTACAGTTCGGCAAATATCCACACCATAGTTAACAACTGGGAATCCATTCAGCATTGAACGTCCAGATTCTTTGCTTTTAGCAATTCCATTTTCTGCTTCTTGATAGCGATTTAGACGAGTATAGCTATCAATTGTTGTAGGCAACAAGTCGGCCTCACCTTCATTTTCAAGGTATTGAAGCAGTTTGATGTGTTCTTCATATAATGCTACACCTGCTCGGGGTTGGATAAGTGTTATTTTTTCTTTTGCAGCTTCAGCCATTTTTATCCCGAAACGTTTTTCTGTGGGTATAGATTTTTGAAATTCAACTGCTGAAGTAAAATCAACATCTTTTCCGGTAGGCCACTGATTTAACACCTCTTTTCGCTCTGCGAAAAATATGTCATTGGATAATTTTTTATTGACTATTTTCATTATGCTTAATTACTTTTTATGATTTGAAAAACCATATTTCTGTTTTTTTATTACTTAGATGGATTTTAAAATTAAATAGATATCTGTACAATCTCTTTCTTTAAAATGGATAGAGCCAATTCCGGATTTGCTTTACTTAAAAGCCCCATAGAAGAAAAGATGTATTTTTTATCAATATAATATTTTGGTTTTAATGGTTTTGTGTAAATTGGATCACCCGTCTTGTACACTGACCCTTTTAAAATATTGGCAGGTTTTTTTGAGTTTATAATTACTCCTCCTATACCAATAATTGATGGAATTTCAGATAGATCTTTCCCTGTTAATGTAAATACTTGTCCAAAAGGAGTGTATACGGATTGATACCTGCCTACATGTCTTTCTACACCTATTCTTACTGCGTTTCGTGCTATTGCTTCTTCAATCTTTTGCTCTGATGAATTTGTTTTTGCTAGTAAATTTGGATTATTTATACATCTGTTTACCCAATTATCAATTTCCTTTTTATCAATTCCTGTCTCTTTTTGAATTCCTTCTTTATTCAACTCTTCTGCAAGTGAACTAAGACTATACCTCATGCCCAAATCACCTTCAACAGTACGTTTATTTACAGGTTCAGGTAAACCTTTCATGATTATATTATCACGAGCAGCTTTCCCTTCAGCAATTGAGTATATATCGGTAGTAGCCCCTCCAATATCTACAGCCATGATATCTCCAATACCAGCTTCATTTTTGTAGCCTTTGCTAATTAGCTCACAGGCATTTAAAACTGCAAGGGGAGTAGGAATAATATCTCCACTGCATTTTTTTTGAATTTTGCTTAACCCTTTTGCTTCAACAATATGCTTAATAAATAACTCCTTAATTTTCTTCTTAGCAGGTTCAATGTTTAGCTGATTGAAGTCAGGCATGACATTCTCAGTTATTACAAATGGTTTTCCTGATGTTCTGAAAATTATATCTAGCTCATGAGACGCACTTTTATTGCCTGCAACTATCACTCTGAATGAACCCTTAATTTCAGAAAGACGTTTAGCATTAGTAATTATTACATCCTTATTACCTCCATCTGTACCTCCACATAATAGAACTAGATCTGGATTTATTTTCTGAATTTCTTCTTGCTCAGAGTTAGATAGTTCAAATGCATATGTTTTTACTACTTTCGCACCGGCACTCGCAGCAGCCAATTTTGCGGCTTTTGAGGTAAGCTCAGGCACAAGTCCTAAAGCAACCATTTTAAGACCACCGGCAGCACTACTACAACAAAGCAGCTTGTCATAACTAAAGTTGCCTATTTTCTCTTTAAGTTTTGAGTATGCATTTTCCAAACCCTCACTTACATCGGTTTCTATTGTAGTAAATGCAGAAGAAGTTGCGATAATGCATTTGTTTACAGTATCAATAGCTGTTAGTTTGGTATATGTACTTCCAATATCAGCTGTAAGTATTATCATTTTATATTTAATAACTCTTTTAAATCTAAAATGCTTTCCTCAATATCTGTGCCTGGGGGATAAACTTTTGTAAATCCCATTTCCAGAAATCTTTTTTCTACTTCTTCAAAGTCCTGTTTGCCTACAACTAAATTTCCACCTACTAACAATGGGATGTCAGTTAAGCCGGCCTCATCACATTTTTCTCTTAATCCGCGACAATCAATTTCGCCGTGTCCATAAAGAGAGGAAACGAGTATAGCTCCGGCATTAGTTTCAATTGCTGCATCAATATACTCCTCCTGATTTACCATAACTCCAAGGTTAACGACCTTGAATCCTGCCTCTTCTAACTTATAAGTAAGTATTTTATTACCTACAGCATGCACATCAGACCCTATAACACCAGTTACTATAGTGTTTTCATATCTGTTCAGTTTTCCATTCTCCATATTATTATAATATTATTTTGTGAAATTGGCTAATGTGGCTTGACATGAATAATGTTTTATTTCAATTGTATTATATTTAACTCAAAAGTACAGTATTTGTCATGATGGATTGAATAATAATGTTTTTATATCCATATCAAAGTACAAATTTAAACCTTTTATAGATATTTTCAAAGTTTGAATGAGGTTTAAAAAACAGTTAATTATTAAATAAAAAAAGCAGTAATCTTTTTATTGATAACTGCTTGATTATTAGTGGTCGGGATGAGAAGATTCGAACTTCCGACCCCACGCCCCCCAGACGCGTACTCTAAACCGGACTGAGCTACATCCCGAAAAACTGACCGCAAAATTACCTAATTAATTTGTACTTCACAAATTAAACTTTTATGAGTTTAGAAAATATTATAGATAAATATATGATTTCACAAAAAAAAAGTTGTTAATTTGTATTGTTAAATGAGATCATAGAGTTAGTTAGGTAAATTAATAACATTCATAGGTGGCTCATTATAGGGGTAACCTTTATAAAATATTGTAAATGACTTTTACTGCAAAACAAATCGCAGAGTTTCTGAATGGGGAAGTTGTGGGTAACCCGGAAACTACTGTTTCAAGTTTTTCAAAGATTGAAGATGGCAAACCAGGCACTATTACGTTTTTAGGTAATCCCAAATACACATCTTATGTATATGAGACAGAGGCAAACATAGTGTTAGTCAACAGTGATTTTGTACCGGAAAAGCCTGTTAAAACAACAATGATAAAAGTAGATAATGCATATGCTGCACTTGCATCATTAATGAATTTGGTTGATAAAAATAAACCAGAGAAGAGTGGAATTGATTCATTGAGCTTTATATCTTCTACTGCTGTTTTAGGTGACAATATTTATGTGGGTGCATTTGCATATATAGAAGAAAATGCAGTTATTGGCAATAATAGCAAAATTTTCCCTCATGTATATATTGGAGATAATGTAATAATAGGAAATAACACAATTATATACCCCGGAGTGAGAATCTATCACAATTCTGAAATAGGCGATAATTGTATTATACATTCGGGAGCTGTAATAGGCTCAGATGGTTTTGGTTTTAGCAAAGAAAAGAATGTTTATCACAAAATTCCTCAACTTGGGAACGTAATTATTAAAGATAATGTAGAAATTGGTGCTAATACAACAATAGATCGTGCAGTAATGGACTCTACAATAATTAAAAGTGGTGTTAAACTAGATAATCTTATACAGATTGCACATAATTGTGAAATTGGAGAAAATACTGTAATGGCAGCTCAAGTTGGCATTGCAGGTTCAACTAAAATAGGAGAAAATTGTGTTTTGGGAGGACAAGTAGGTATAGGTGGACATATTACTATTGGCAAAAATAGCCAAATAGGTGCTCAATCAGGAATAATAAGTAATACAAAGGAGGGGTCTGAAATCATAGGAACACCGGCTTTTCCCGTTAAAAATTTCTTTAAATCGAGTATCATAATTCCTAAACTTCCCGATATGTATAAACAATTAAGTGCTTTGGAAAAGGAGGTTGCCGAGCTTAAGAACAGACTTGAGAAGGTAAACTAAGCAAATTTTTTAATGACAAAACTCAAACATTTTATAATTTAAGGCTGTAATTTGTGTTTTTGATTGTATATTTGCACAAATTTGGGCCAAATGTGTAATTGTTTAGATTTACATACTTCAATACATGTCAAATCTAATTTAAATTGATTATAAAGTGAAACAGCAAACAATTGAGAATAGCTTTACATTAACTGGAATAGGACTTCACACCGGTTTAGATATTGAAGTTACTTTTAATCCTGCACCTGTTGATCATGGTGTAAAAATTAAAAGAGTAGATCTAGATGATCGTCCTGTAATAAATGCTTTAGCTGAAAATGTAGTCAACACTCAGCGAGGCACTGTTTTAGGCAACAATATATTTACTGTCAGTACTATTGAACATGGAATGGCTGCATTATATGCTTTTGGAATAGACAACTGTCTTGTAGAAGTAAATGCGTCAGAATTTCCTATTTTAGATGGAAGCTCAATGGAATATGTTAAAGCCATACGTAAAGCAGGTGTTAAGCAGCAAGAAAAAGATAAAGATTATTATATAGTCCGAAAAAAAATTGAGGTGTCAGACCCCAAAAGTGGTTCAAAATTGACATTATTGCCTGATGACTCTTTCTGCATCAATTCATTTATTGAATTTGACTCAAAGTATATCCCTAATCAGTCGGCAACTATGGACTCCGTTACTGACTTTGAGACAGAAATAGCACCTGCACGTACATTTGTTTTTGTTCGTGAAATACAAAAACTGCGAGAAGCCGGTCTTATAAAAGGAGGCAATCTTGATAATGCTATAGTAATTTACGAAAGAGAACTTCCTCAGGATGAGCTTGATGAGATTGCAGATGCAGTAAATGTTCCACGAAAGAATGCAAAGGAGTTGGGGTATCTTAATAATCGCCAGCTAGCTTTCCCTAATGAGCCTGCACGACACAAACTTTTGGATATCATTGGTGATATGTCTTTAGTTGGTAAACCTATTGTTGGTAGACTCTTAGCGATACGCCCCGGGCATAAAATTAATAATCAGTTAGCTCGCCAAATTCGCAAGGACATTAAACTAAATGAAGTTCAACCACCAATATATGATCCAAGCGAAACACCAGTTATGGATAACATCCGAATTCGTGAGTTGTTGCCACACAGGTATCCTTTTCTGCTTGTTGATAAAATCATTCAGAAAACAGATAATTTTATTGTTGGAGTTAAGAACATAACAGCCAATGAACCTTTTTTTACAGGTCATTTTCCACAAGAACCTGTTATGCCCGGAGTATTGCAAGTTGAGGCTATGGCTCAAACCGGAGGGTTACTTGTACTATCAAAACTAGATGAGCCGGAAAGATATTCAACTTATTTCCTTAAGATTGACAATGTTAAATTCAGACATAAAGTTGTACCTGGTGATACACTAATTTTCCGAGTTGAGATATCAAGTGAGATTAGAAGAGGTATCGCAACAATGCGTGGATTAGCTTTCATTGGGGACAAAGTGATTTCTGAAGCAGATTTCACAGCGCAAGTAATAAAAAATAAATAATATATTCAATCAATCATTTAAATATGAATAGTATTTCTAATTTAGCATTTGTTCATCCTGAAGCAAAGCTAGGTGATAATGTAATTGTTGAACCATTTGCATTCATTGATCGTAATACTGAAATTGGTGATGAAACTCATATTATGAGTCATTCTTCAATACTTAATGGTTCTCGTATTGGGAAAAATTGCGTTATTTTTCCTCATGCTACAATTGCTGGTGTTCCGCAAGATCTGAAGTTTCAAGGTGAAGAAACTGTTGCTGTAATTGGAGACAATACAACAGTTAGAGAATGTGCTACAGTTAATAGAGGAACTGCTTCTAGAGGACATACAAAAGTAGGAAGAGATTGTCTTATTATGGCTTATAGCCATGTTGCACACGATTGTGTATTAAAAAATAATGTTATTCTTGGCAATTCTACCCAACTGGCCGGCGAGGTTGAAATTGATGATTTTGCAATCTTAAGTGGTGGAACTCTTGTTCATCAATTTACACGTATAGGGGAGCACGTTATGATTCAAGGCGGTTCAAAAATTTCAAAAGATATACCTCCATATATAATGGTAGGACGTGAACCTATCATTTTTGTGGGACTTAACATTGTAGGGCTTCGTCGAAGAGGTTTTACCAATGAACGCATTAACTCAATACAAGAGATTTATCGCTATTTATATCAATCAGGCTACAACGTAACACAGGCAACTGAAAGAATAGAAAAAGAGTTGCCCAATACAGAAGATCGACAAGCTGTAATTGACTTTATACGTATTTCAACTCGTGGAATTGTACGAGGCAATATGGAGGGGTAGATAAATGTCTGATCTTTTTTTTCCACCTGAGTGGTATCCTCAGAGTGGTATTCAGATTACATGGCCCCACTCCGGTACTGATTGGTGTGGTATTCTTGAAGAAGTAACACAGTGTTATATCTTATTTTCTAAGGAGATTTTAAAACATGAAAAACTTCTTATTGTATGTCATGACAGACATGCGATATTAAAGTACTTTACTTCTGATGAGCAAAAGAAGTTAATTGTAGTTGAATCCGATAGTAATGACACTTGGGCACGGGACCATGGAGCAATTTCAATATTTGAAAATGACAAGCCTATTATCCTAGATTTTGGATTTAATGCATGGGGTTTAAAATTTTCTGCCGATAAAGATAATTTGATTACCGCACAACTTTTTAATAAATCTGTATTCAACTCTGAAGTATCTTATCATAATCACAATAATTTTATTCTTGAAGGGGGTTCTATTGAGTCAGATGGGAAAGGCACGGTTTTAACAACATCAGCATGCTTGATGGCTCCTAATAGGAATCAGCCACTGTCTAAAAATGATATAGAGTTATATTTAAAAAAATCTCTTGGAGCAGAAAGAATTCTTTGGCTAAACCATGGTTATCTTTCAGGAGATGATACTGATAGTCATATCGACACATTAGCTCGTTTTTGTAATGAAACAACCATTGCGTATGTAAAATGTGATGACCAATTAGATGAACATTACGACGAGTTGAAAGCAATGGAAAAAGAGATAATGTCCTTTAAGGCATACAATGGACAACCATACAGCCTTATGCCACTTCCAATGGCTGATGCCATATATGATAACGGTTCTCGTTTACCTGCAACATATGCGAATTTTTTAATAATAAACAATGTTGTTTTGTTGCCATTTTATAATAGCCCAAAAGATAAAATAGCAAAACATCAGCTACAAAAAGCATTTCCAGATAGAGAGATTATAGGGATTAACTCTAACGCACTAATAAAGCAATATGGATCACTCCATTGTGTAACTATGCAATTTCCTGAAGGTTTTTTGTGAAAGGGACTTTTGTTATTTGAAAGTTTTTTTACAATAAAGCTATAATAAACAACAAAGAATAGTTGTTATATTAATATTTTAAGATGAGATTAGGCTACCTTTGAAGCCCTAAGTTTCATAATTAAAAATGAATCAAAATGAAAGTAGGAATTATTCAGCAAACAAATAGCTCAGATTTAAAAGAAAACAGATTAAAGCTAGAAAATAATATTAAAGAACTTGCAAATAATGGAGCAGAGTTAATTGTTATGCAAGAACTACACAATAGCTTGTATTTTTGTCAAGTAGAAGATCCCAATGTATTTACTCATGCAGAAACTATACCGGGTCCTTCAACCAACTCATTTGGGATACTTGCAAAAGAGCTTGAGATTGTAATTGTCCTATCACTCTTCGAGAAACGCGCTCCGGGACTGTATCATAACACAGCTGTAGTTATAGAAAAAGATGGATCTATAGCAGGTATATATCGAAAAATGCATATACCTGACGACCCTGCTTATTATGAAAAATTTTATTTTACTCCCGGAGATCTAGGATTTCAACCAATAGATACTTCTGTTGGCAGACTTGGTGTACTCGTTTGCTGGGATCAATGGTATCCGGAAGCTGCACGGTTAATGGCAATGGCAGGTGCTGAAGTGTTGATTTACCCAACAGCAATTGGATGGGAATCTACAGATAGTGACGACGAAAAACAACGACAAAAAGATGCATGGATAACTATACAACGCGGGCATGCAATAGCTAATGGACTTCCAGTCATATCGGTAAACCGAACCGGATTCGAACCTGATCCATCCGGAGTTACTAGAGGAATTAACTTCTGGGGGAATAGCTTTGTTTGTGGCCCCCAAGGTGAATTACTATATCAAGCACCTCAAGAAGAAACAACAAAAATAGTTGAGATAGATAAAGGTAGAACCGAAAATGTTAGGCAATGGTGGCCTTTTTTTCGTGATCGTCGTATTGATAAGTATTCAAATCTTACAAAGCGATGGATTGATGACTGAAATAAAAAAGCCGTCCTACTATTGGGCGGCTTTTTTCATTGAACACACACTTTTAAAATTATCTACGTTCTGTTGAACTCCTTGTTGAGGAATTTCTATTACTATTTGTAGAGCTTGAGCTTCTATTATTATTATTATTGGTATTTGTAGAGCTTGATCTTACTGTCGTAGAGCTTCTATTGTTTGTTGTAGACTGATTCACAGTTGTATTCCTGTTGCTTGAAGAACTTCTTGTTGACTGATCTACTGTAGTAGCGCTCCTGTTGCTACTATTTCTAGTCGATCCGCTTTCGGGACGATAAATGCTAACTGCATTGTTGCTTACTCTGGTAGATCTTGCTGAACGGTTATTTGTGCTTTCAAGTTTGTGAACTGCTGTTCTTCTCCCGGTTGTTCTTTCATATTCACTTGTTGTCGGGCCACTATAATATCTATTATCGTTATAAATATATGTGTTATTTATAATTGTTGTTCTGTTGTATATTGCAGGTGAATATCTTTTGTAATATTTGTGCATACTACGATGATACATTCTATTATGTGGAAGGAAAGTCCAATATCTACCCGGTAAGTTTATATTAATATTTATATTGATACCGGGACCCATCGGTGCCCATCCATAATAACCTCCACCACTTCTCCAAGTAACCCAAGCAGGTGCCCACTCATAACCCGGAATCCATGCCCATCCATAATAGTCATCAAAGTACCACCTCCCATAGTGGAAAGGTGCCCATCCCCAAGAATAATTGGATACCCAAGTATTACCATAGTCGGTCATTACCCAATAACCATTGCTAGAATATGGATGAAAATCTCTTCCCGCATTAGGAATCCAAACACGACCATAATTATGGTTGTTTATCCATCTTCCATGAGGTCTGAGTTCATTATAAAACACATTGAAATTTATATTGCCATTATTATTGGCGTAATACTTATCTTCATATAATTCGTAATCATCGTATCCTTGAGAGTACATATTTCTTGAAGAGAAGCAAGATGTTAGTAGTAGTGCAATTATCACTAGTACGATTGGGTGTTTTAATGCTTTTGCTTTCATATCCATATTTTTTAAAGGGTGGAACTTCTGTTATTTAACAATCAGACCAATTTTATAAAGAATGGTTTAACACTCTTGATAATAATTTGCGAGCGCATTTCATATTGTGCGAATACAAAATATTGGATAAAAAGAGCTGTCATATGTTTTTATGACAGCTCTTTTGTAAAATGTATATAATTGTAAGCTATTTAAACACTTGATCAATACCGGAGAATCCCATAAAAGCCATCGCTATAACCCCTGCAGTAATTAAAGCTATTGGTATACCTTTCATTGCATTTGGCACCTTAGTAAGCGCTAATTGCTCACGTATACTTGAAAATATTATTAATGCTAGAGCATAACCAGTTGCTGTGGCTACTGCATATATAATTGATTCCAACAGGTTATAGTCCTTTTGAATAACAAGTATAGCTACACCAAGGATAACACAGTTTGTAGTTATTAAAGGTAAATAAACACCTAAAGCCTGATAAAGTGCAGGAGAGGTTTTCTTAAGCACAATTTCTACTATTTGCACTAAGGCTGCTATTACCAATATAAAAGATATTGTCTGAAGGTATTCTAGTTCGAAAGGCTCTAAAATCCCTTTTTGTAGAAGATATGTAACAAGCGTTGCTATTGTTAGAACAAACATAACTGCAACTCCCATACCAATAGCAGTATCAACTTTCTTTGATACTCCCAAAAAAGGACAAATTCCCAAAAACTGTGAGAAAACAACGTTATTTACAAAAATTGCTACTATTATAATTCCAATTAGTTCCATAATGATTGTTAGCTTTAAATTTATTATCTATTTTGAAGCTTATTAAATATTGCGATTAGATATCCTAGTACTATAAAAGCACCCGGCGCCAAAATAAATATAAGCGAAGCATACTGTTCAGGATAAATATCAATAGAGAATATTTTTCCTGATCCCATCAATTCTCTAACCGAACCCAATAAAGTAAGTGCCAAAGTAAAGCCTAATCCCATACCAACACCATCAAAAATTGATGAAACAACACTATTTTTGGCTGCAAATGCTTCTGCTCTACCAAGAACAATACAGTTCACAACAATAAGAGGAAGAAAAATTCCAAGACTTTCTGCCAGTGCAGGCACATAGGCATTCATAAGCATTTCAATAATTGTAACAAAAGCGGCTATTACAACAATATATGCCGGAATTCTAACCATATCAGGGATAAGGTTCTTCAGCATAGAGATTACTGCATTGGAACATAGCAAAACAAACGTAGTTGCAAGTCCCATACTCATACCATTAATAGCTGATGAGGTTGTTGCAAGTGTAGGACACATCCCAAGCAGTAAAACAAATATGGGGTTCTCTTTAATAATCCCGTTGAACAATACTTTTAAATTATTTTTCATCGCTACTTCCCTCCTCTGTTAATTCATTTGCTTCAATTTTTGAATTGTCGTTTGTTTCACCAGTTGCACCACTTTTTGTATCAATCTTACTACCTATATATGCTGCATATGCACGGTTAACTGCATCCAAGAAAGCTCTTGAAGTTATTGTAGATGCTGTAATGGCATCAATAGTGCCTCCGTCGTTAGAAACAATCAATAAACCCTGCGAAAGATCTTTGCCAATTATTGATTGCGATGGTTTTTCAACATCTTTAAACCAAACATCCATTTTGGACCCTAATCCTGGCGTTTCGGCATGCTGAAGTACTGCATAATTAATAATTTTGTCCTCCATGTCAAAACCCACCATAATTTGGATATCACCTCCAAATCCGCTAGCATTACTAAGCATTGCATATCCTACAATATCATCATCCATTTTAGCCGGATAAACCAAAATTGAATCACCTCTACCATCTGCCATTTTATATGCTTCGGCTATAGGATCATTATTAAATTCAGGAACAACTTCACCAATTGCGTTTTGTAATTTCATAGCTTTGGCTTCAGCAATAGGTTCTGCTGTCATTTTGTTCACTTGTGCCAGTAATGCAGCTATCGACAAGCAAATTATCGACAGAGAGAGGAACATGTTTTTAAAAGTTGATTTTAATTTAGCCATTTTTCACTACCTCCCCGAATTTTTTAGGTGATGTATAATTATTTATAAGTGGTGTAAAAGCATTCATTAATAGAATTGCAAACGAAACTCCCTCAGGATAAGCTCCCCATAGGCGTATTGTTATCGTAATAAATCCAATGCCAACACCGTATATGATCATTCCTTTTTTTGTCATTGGTGATGTTACATAATCGGTAGCCATAAAAATAGCTCCAAGCATTAAACCTCCAGAAAACAAATGAATAAGCGGATTATATAAAGCAATTGGATTAATTAAGTATAAAATTCCAGTAAAAACTACTACTGTTGCAATAATTGATATTGGAATATGCCAAGTTATAACTCTTTTCCATAATAAATATATCAGTCCAATTAACAATGCAACTGCACTCATCTCTCCAAGAGATCCAGCCTGTAACCCCAAAAACATATTCTGTAAAGAGGGTAATGCTTCCGGTGCAAATCTCAAGTTACTTAACACTGTTGCTGTACTTACGGCATCTGTTGTTTCTGCAATAGCCGGTAAAGGCCAGGTTGTCATTTGCGCTGGAAATGAAATAAGCAAGAAAATACGACCTGCAATAGCAGGATTAAAAATATTATTGCCAAGTCCTCCAAATGAGAGTTTTACAACTCCAATAGAAAACAGACATCCAAGTGCCAATATCCAAATTGGCAAGTTTGATGGTAAGTTAAAAGCTAATAAAACCCCGGTTATAATTGCTGATCCATCTAAAACTGTAGGCTCTTTCTTCATTATGAATTTTACTATGAGATATTCAAATCCCAAGCAAAACAATACTGAGCAGGCTGTTAAAATCAAAGCGTCAAGCCTGTAAATATACAAAGCCATCAAAAATGCCGGTATAAGTGCAATGAGTACATGATACATATTTTTTTGAATAGTATCTCCGCTATGCACATGCGGTGATGGCGATACAACTAATTTGTTTTCCATATCCTTAAAAATCTGCTTTAATTTTTTCTTGCCCTAATAATTGTGTTAACTCTACCTTTACCTAAACGAATATAATCTAGTAATGGTCTCTGTGCAGGGCATGTGTAACTGCACGAACCGCATTCTATGCAGTCAGTTATATAATTAGTCTCTGCTTTATCCCACACCTCAAATTCTGTCAGATTCATCAACAATGTAGGGTTCAATCCCATGGGACATACATTCAGGCACTTAGAACAACGTATACAGTCGCTCATTTTTGCTCTTTTTGCTTCAATTGTTGGAATAATTAGAATACCTGAAGTGCCTTTAGTTACAGGAACCTCTGTGCTTGCTAAAGCTTTCCCCATCATTGGGCCTCCACTTACAATTTTACCTGTAGATTCCGGAATACCACCTGCAAAATCAATTAGATTTATAATCGGAATGCCTACGCGTGACAGAATATTGGATGGTTGCTTAACATCATTTCCGGTAACTGTAACAACTCTTTCAACCAGTGGTTTATTCTTTTGTATAGCTTCATAAATTGCAAAAATACTACCCACGTTTTGAACAACAGCACCAACAGAAATTGGTAGTGCGCCACTTGGCACCTGTCGTCCAATTAAAGCGTCAATAAGTTGTTTCTCACCACCTTGAGGGTATTGTACTTTTAAGGCCTGAACTTCAATACCTGGATATTCTTTTGCAAGTTTTTTGAATTTATCTATTGCATCTTTCTTGTTGTTTTCAATTCCAATTATTGCTTTGTTAACCTTTAAAGCCTTCATTACAATAGTTGTCCCAACAATAATTTCTTCTGTCTTTTCAAGCATTAATACATGGTCAGAAGTAAGGTATGGTTCACACTCAACTCCATTAATTATTAGAACCTCAGGTTTTGTTCCGGGTGGAGGAGTTAGTTTTACATGAGTAGGAAATGTAGCTCCTCCCATTCCAACTATTCCGGCTTGTGCAATTCTCTCTAGTATTTCCTTCGAAGTGAGGTTGCAATTTTTCACTAAATCATCGTTTTTGATAATTGATGCTTCCCATTCATCACCATCAGTTTTAATAATCACTGAGTCGCGTTTGTATCCGCTTGCATCAAGACATTTATCAATTTTTAAAACAGTACCTGATACTGATGAGTGAATGTTTGTTGACACATATCCCACACTTTTACCAATCAGTGTTCCCACTTTTACTTTGTCGCCTTTTTTTACAACAGGTTGACAAGGTGCACCTATGTGTTGTGAAAGCGGAATGATTACCTGTTCCGGAATATCAATGGATTGTATTGTTTTTCCGGCCGATATTTTCCTTTCTTTAGGATGAATACCACCAATTCTGAATGTTTTTAACATATAGTTTTTGTTACTTGCAGATTAAACAGTTACTGAAGCTTTTTCTTCTTTAGGAGCATTAGCCTTCTCTTTTTTAGGAGGGAAATTTAGCTCTAAGATAGAGTTTGTAGGGCATACCGGTACGCATTTCCGGCATAATCTACATTTATCATCAATAATAAATGCAAGGTTATTTTCAATTGTAATAGCTTCAAACGGACATACCTGCTGGCATTTTGTGCAGCCAATGCATGCAACTTCACATGATTTTCCTGCAACACCACCTTTATCTTCATTTACGCAACTAACATAAATGCGTCGAGATTTTGGTCCCTGTTTTCTTAACTCAATAATATCTTTTGGACATGCTTTTACACAAGCACCACAAGCAGTACACATATCCTCAACTACCTCTGGAAGCATAGTATTTGGGTTGATATGAATGGCATCAAATGTGCAAGATTCAACACAATCTCCCAGACCATAACACCCAAAAGAGCAACCTGTGTCACCTCCATATAAAGATGATGCAATAGTGCAATTTGAAACTCCGTCATAAAGATTTAGACGTGGGCGATTATCGCATGTTCCGTTACAGCGTACAACCGCTATTTTTTTAGCTGCAACAGGGGCTTTCCGCCCAAGTATTCCAGCCACAATATCCATTGTCTTCTGACCTCCTACAGGACAATTAAGATCGTCCAAAGTGTCTGCTTTCACACAAGCAGCAGCAAATGAGGCACATCCTGGAAAACCACAACCTCCACAATTAGCGGCTGGTAAAGCGTCTTGAACCTCCTCTATGCGAGGATCCTCTTCAACTTTAAATTTTTGTCCAACAAGGTACAATATTGCTGCGCTTCCGGCACCGATTACACTCAAAGTTGCAACGGCAGATAATAATACGCTCATATATTAATTTGTTTTTTTAATATTGAATTTAAAAGACTTTGCCATTTTATTTCTAAATAAATAGAGTAGAATATAGTAAGGAATCAGTGCAATTATTGAGCTTAATGCAGCTTCTGTTTCACTGTAATTCCATAAATTTAATGTTAGTACTAGTGCAACCAAGATAATTACTAAAGGCAAAACAAAAGCCCATAGTATTGCTTTGTATCCTAAAGACTCTTTACCTTCAATAATTACCTGTTCGTTTTCAACAAACTTGCCTGAAAAGTCTGATACATCAACCTGCTTTTCTTTAAAGTCAGCTGACATACATGCTCCTTTAGCATGACAAGAGCTACATGCAGATTTTTGAAGTATACGAACAGTTATATTATTACCGTTGATCTTTTCGATAATTCCTTCGTGTTCAATCATGAATTCTAAGTAAATAATACTATTTCATTATTAAATCATACCAAATGCAAAGTTAAGGAATATTTTTGTGATTATTAAAAGAATTATTGAACTTAACACCTAACTTAATTGTTAAGACAAGTTTGCCGATTTTTATACCCCCTTTAATATGCAAATTTAAGAAATGGCTAAAAAATAATATATCCTAATACAAGACGAACATTTACTTATCCTATTTTGTTAAAAATAAGAATCTCAAGTTATTGAGATGACTAATACAATTTTTTAATACTAATTTCCATATGATTTTCGATATTGACATGATTCGTAGCCTGTATAAAGAACTTCCCAATAAAGTTAGGCGGGCAAAAGAGATTCTAGATAGGCCATTAACTTTAACTGAAAAGATACTTTTTTCTCATCTTTCTCCTGAAGAGCCTTTAAAAAATTATAAGAGAGCAAATGATTATGTAAACTTTTCGCCTGATAGAGTAGCAATGCAGGATGCTACTGCACAAATGGCACTTCTACAGTTTATGAATGCGGGTCGAACTAGCGCTGCAGTTCCAACTACAGTTCATTGCGATCACCTTATCCAGGCATTTAAGGATGCAAAAACTGATTTAGAAACAGCTAATATTACAAATCGCGAGGTCTTTGACTTCTTGCGTGATGTTTCTAATAAATATGGAATAGGCTTTTGGAAGCCGGGTGCCGGAATAATCCACCAGGTTGTTTTAGAGAATTATGCCTTTCCAGGTGGTATGATGATAGGAACTGACTCTCACACTCCAAATGCAGGTGGATTGGGTATGATAGCCATTGGTGTAGGTGGTGCAGATGCCGTTGATGTGATGGCTGGAATGCCTTGGGAACTTAAAATGCCTAAACTTATTGGAGTTAAACTTACAGGAAAACTTTCAGGATGGAGCGCTCCTAAGGATGTAATTCTAAAGGTGGCCGGAATACTTACCGTAAAAGGGGGTACCAATGCCATAATAGAGTATTTTGGAGAAGGGTCTGAAACACTTTCTGCAACAGGCAAAGGCACAATTTGTAATATGGGTGCTGAGGTTGGTGCTACAACATCAATTTTTCCATTTGATAGAAAATCTGCTGACTATCTTGAACAAACAGGCAGAAAAGAAGTAGCTGACGAAGCATTAAAAATAATTGAGTACTTACAACCGGACCCTGAAGTTATTGCCAACCCAGAAAAATACTATGATGAACTGATCGAAATTAATCTTTCTGAACTAGAACCACATATAAATGGTCCATTTACACCCGATGCTGCATATACAATTTCAGAATTTGCCAAAGCTGTGAAGGAGAATAACTGGCCAAGGAAAATGGAAGTTGGACTTATTGGATCCTGTACAAACTCCTCATACGAGGATTTAACCAGAGCGGTTTCAATTGTAAAACATGCAAGGGATCATGATGTAAAGGTAAAAGCACAGTTTCTTATAAATCCCGGATCAGAACAAATTAGATATACTGCCGAACGTGACGGAATTCTTCAAGTTTTTGAAGAGGCAGGTGCTACAATTATTGCAAACGCTTGCGGACCATGTATTGGACAGTGGAAACGCGACGAAGACACAAGTAACGACCGCATAAACTCAATTGTAACCTCATTTAACCGAAATTTCGCAAAAAGGAATGATGGGAATCCAAATACGCATGCTTTTGTAACATCTCCTGAGCTTGTTGCAGCACTTACTATAGCAGGTGATCTTTGCTTTAACCCGTTAACCGATACATTGGTGAATGAAAAAGGTGAGAAGGTTATGTTAAAAGAACCAACAGGAATTGAAATGCCACCCAACGGTTATGATGTTGGTGATGCAGGATATATTGCACCTGCTAAAAATGGTCATGAGCTCAATATAAATATCAATCCTGAGTCTAAACGATTACAAAAGCTTGAGCCATTTCAAGCATGGGACGGAGAAGATTACACTGATCTTCCTCTTTTGATAAAAGTTAAAGGTAAATGTACAACAGATCATATTTCAATGGCCGGACCTTGGCTCAGATTCCGTGGTCATCTCGATAACATATCTGATAACATGCTAATTGGAGCAGTAAATGCTTTTGGCGGAATGACCAATTCGGTTCTCGATGCCGAAACGAAAGAGTATACAGAGGTACCAACACTAGCACGAAGATATAAGTCAAGAGGACTTGGATCAGTTGTTATAGCAGAAGATAATTATGGCGAAGGTTCAAGTCGCGAGCACGCAGCCATGGAACCTCGACACCTAAATGTAAAAGTTATTATTGTAAAATCTTTTGCCCGAATTCACGAGACAAATCTCAAAAAACAAGGAATGCTGGCTCTCACTTTTATAAACAATGATGATTATAACAAAGTACAAGAGAAAGACAAAATAAGCATAATTGGATTAAAAGATTTTGCCCCCGATAAAAATATAACAGTTCAACTATTTCATTCTGATGGAACTACTGATACTTTCGAAGTAGCACATACATATAATAAGCAACAGGTAGAGTGGTTTAGAGCAGGCAGCGCATTAAATGCAATGAAATAGTAATTAAATCTATAATAATCAATTCATGCAAATAACAATACAAAACGGAGAATTGATAGTCCCCGATAGCCTGACTATACCATTTATTGAAGGAGACGGTATAGGCAATGAAATAACTCAGCATGTAAAAAGAATTATTAATGCTGCTGTATCAAAATCTTATGGCGAAAAAAAGAAGATTAAATGGAAGGAAGTGCTTGCAGGTGAAAAGGCTTTTAATGAAGTTGGAGTTTGGCTACCTAAAGAAACAATAGAAGCCTTTCGAAAGTATATAATTGGAATAAAAGGACCTTTAACTACACCTGTAGGCGAGGGCATTCGTTCGCTCAATGTAGCCCTTAGGCAAGAGTTGGATCTCTATGTATGCCTTCGTCCTGTTAGATGGTTCAAAGGTGTTGCAACACCTCTTCTTCATCCCGAAAAGGTAAGTGTAACAATCTTTCGCGAGAATACCGAAGATATATATGCAGGGATAGAGTGGGCTGCCGGAACACCCGAAGCCAAGAAAGTACTAGATTTCTTACAAGATGAAATGGGTGTTACAAATATTCGTTTTCCTAATACATCCTCATTTGGTATAAAACCAGTTTCGAGAGAAGGAACCGAGAGATTAGTAAGAGCAGCAATTGAATATGCAATTAACAATAAATTACCTTCTGTCACTTTGGTACATAAAGGTAACATAATGAAATTTACAGAAGGAGGATTTAAAAAGTGGGGCTATGATCTAGCAGAACGTGAATTTCAAAATCAAACATTCACAGAACACAGATTTAATCAAATAAAGCTTGAAAAGGGTCTTGAAAAGGCAGTTGAAATATATAATTCTTCAGTAAAATCCGGTAAAGTGTTTATAAAAGACGTAATTGCAGATGCTTTTTTACAAAACACACTCCTTAAACCTGAAGAGTATTCAGTAATAGCCACACTTAATCTTAATGGAGATTACATTTCAGATCAGCTTGCAGCCATGGTAGGCGGAATTGGCATTGCACCGGGAGCAAATATCAACTATTTAACCGGTCACGCAATTTTTGAAGCAACACATGGCACAGCCCCTGACATAGTTGGCAAAGATATAGCTAACCCATGTTCGATGTTGCTTTCTGGAGTTATGATGCTTGAATATATTGGATGGGCCCAAGCGGGAAAGTTAATAATTGAGTCAATCGAGAAACTATTCGAAAATGGTTATGGAACTCAGGATCTTACACGTTTTATGGATAATGGTAAACCTGTTTCAACATCTGAGTTCTCAAACAAGATTATTGAAAACTTTTAAACAGTAAAAATGATAAATTATCAATATGCTAAAACAATTTTGCAAAATTTAAAAAAACACTAAACAAAAGTTATACTCGCAATGTTAGAATTGCAATTGATTCAATATCTGAAGGCAACAAAAAGCATCAAAAAAACAAATAGAACAATATGAAAAATGAAGAATTAACAAAAATCCTTTCAGACTCCATACACTTTACAAGTAACATAGAAAAGGAGCTTTTCGATAAAATGGGTGTAAAGAGGGGGCTTCGCAACGATGATCACTCAGGTGTGCTTGCCGGACTTACTCGGATAGGAGACGTCGTAGGTTTTGAACGTAAAGAGGATGGTTCTCTTTTACCAATTCCCGGAAAGCTTTTTTATAGGGGTTTAGATGTTGAAGAACTAGTTCAAGGTATACAGAAAGAAGATAGATTGGGTTTTGAGGAAACAATATTTCTTTTACTTTCCGGAAGATTGCCAAAAACAGAAGAGTTGGCTGCAACTAAAAATTTAATTGCAAAGACAATGCCCTTAAATCACACAACTACTATGAATATTCTTTCACTACAAGGAAAGAACATCATGAATATTTTGGCCAGAAGTGTACTAGAACTATATATTTATGATGTTAATCCGGATGATATCTCACCCAACAATCTAATAAGGCAGTCAATAAACCTCATTTCAAAATTTCCAACAATAATTGCCTACGCCTATCAAGTTCTCAGGCATGACGTATATGGCAGATCATTGCACGTTCGTCTTCCATTACCGGATCTTTCAGTAGCAGAGAATTTTCTATACATGATGAAAGGCAGCAATAAATACACTGAATTAGACATAAGAATTCTTGACCTGGCTTTAATACTCCATGCTGAACATGGAGGAGGTAATAATTCAACATTTTCTGTACGAGTAACAAGTTCTACTGAAACAGACACATATTCTGCAATTGCAGCCGGAATTGGCTCACTTAAAGGACCTTTGCATGGTGGAGCAAACGTAAAGGTTATGGGAATGTTAGAGGATATGAAAAAAGAAATAGCAGACTGGAATAGCTCAGATCAGGTAGATGATTATTTAAGAAAAATACTGAATAAACAAGCCTACGATCGCACTGGTCTCATATATGGTGTAGGACATGCAGTATATACAATAAGTGACCCTCGAACAGGAATGCTTAAAGAGATGGCCAGAGAATTAGCGAAAGAAAAGGGGCGTGAAGACGAGTTTGCGTTTATGGAGTTAATTGAAAGCAGGTCAGTAGAAATGTTTCTTGAAGCAAAAAAACGAACTGCAAAAGGTAACGTATGCGTAAATGTTGACTTTTATTCTGGTTTCGTTTATGACGCACTTGGATTGCCAACAGAAGTCTTTACTCCACTATTTGCAATGGCGCGTATTGTAGGCTGGTCAGCTCACCGTATTGAAGAGATGAACTTCTCAAGTAAAAGATTAATTCGTCCAGCATATAAGAATGTAAGAGAAAGACAATATTTCACTCCTTTAAAAGAAAGATAAAAGTATTTTTTGGGAAAAACATCAAAACAACACTATAAAAATGTGATGTACATTTGAATCCTTTACAAAAAGAATTTTAAATGTAAGTAATTTGTTAAAATGCAAAAAATCAAAGTTCTAAATCCTATTGTAGAGATCGATGGTGATGAGATGACTAGAATTATCTGGTCTTTCATTAAAAATGAGCTCATACTGCCATTCCTAGATCTTGACATTAAATATTTCGATTTAAGTATACAGAAACGTGACGAATCTAATGATCAAATTACAATTGAAGCCGCTGAAGCTATAAAAAAATATAATGTAGGAGTTAAGTGTGCAACAATAACCCCCGACGAGGGCAGGGTAGAGGAATTTGGGCTAAAAAAGATGTGGAAGTCACCCAATGGAACAATCCGAAATATAGTTGGTGGCACTGTATTTCGTGAGCCAATAATCTGCAAAAACATACCACGTTATGTGCAAGGTTGGACAAAACCAATAATTATTGGACGTCACGCTTATGGTGATCAATATCGAGCTAAAGATACAGTAATTAAAGGAAGAGGTAAGTTAGCTATGACCTTCACATCCGAAGATGGAACTGTTCGGAATTGGGAGGTTCATGATTTTCATGGTGATGGAGTTGCTATGGCAATGTTTAACACTGATGAATCAATATATGGTTTTGCGCGTTCTTCATTTCAAATGGCATTAAATAAAAACTATCCTCTATATTTGTCCACAAAGAACACAATTCTTAAAGCCTATGACGGACGATTTAAGGATATTTTTGAGAACGTATATGAAAATGAATTCAAAGATAAATTTGAAAAATCAGGGCTCACTTATGAGCACAGATTAATTGATGACATGGTCGCTGCTTCCATGAAATGGAGTGGTGGGTATGTATGGGCTTGTAAGAACTATGATGGAGATGTTCAGTCGGATACTATAGCACAAGGATTTGGTTCTCTTGGGATGATGTCTTCAGTTTTAATTACTCCCGATGGTCAAACCGTAGAAGCTGAAGCTGCTCACGGAACTGTAACTCGACACTATCATCAACATCTTCAAGGCAATGAGACTAGTACAAATCCAATAGCATCAATATTTGCGTGGACAAGAGGTTTAGCCCATCGTGGTCGACTCGATAAAAATCAACCTCTAATCGATTTTTGTAATAAGCTTGAAGAGGTATGTATCAACACAGTTGAAGAAGGTAAAATGACAAAAGATTTGGCTCTGCTGGTGCATGGAGCAAATATGTCACGAGAGAATTGGTTAACAACAAGTGAGTTCCTTGAGGTCGTAAAGAAAAACTTGTTAGAAATTATCAGTAAAAAATAAATAATACTTTAGTAATAAAAATTTGGGCGACCTTTTTTTAAGAGTCGCCCAAATCATTTCTAACTAAAAAATTATCAATATGAGAGGAATAAATTAGTCCTCTTTTTCTTGTTCTTCATATTCTTTAAGAAGTTTATCCTGAATATCGGAAGGTACAAGTTCATAACCTGAAAACTTCATTGAGAATGAACCTCTTCCACCTGTTATAGAACTTAATGAAGTAGAATAGTTATTCATTTCTTTTAAAGGAACTTTTGCGTTAAGTTTCTCAAAGCCTTTTTCACTTTCCATTCCCATAATTAATGCACGTCGTCCTTGAAGGTCGCTCATAACATCACCCATGAAATCTCCGGGAACAGACACTACCACATTGTATATAGGCTCAAGAATTTTAGGAGAAGCATTTTTAAAAGCAGTACTAAATGCATTTCTACCTGCAAGCATGAAAGAAATTTCATTAGAATCAACCGGGTGCATTTTACCATCATAAACTATAACACGCACGTCACGTGCATAAGAACCTGTAAGTGGTCCCTGCTCCATTCTTCCCATGATACCTTTCAAAATGGCAGGTAAAAATCTTGCATCAATTGAACCACCAACAATACTGTTTACAAAAACCAGCTTACCACCCCAGTCCAGTTCAACAGCCTGAGTGTCACGATTCTGAATCTTGAACTCCTGACCATTGAATTTATAAATCTCAGGGAGTGCCATTCCTTCTGTGTAGGGCTCAATTATAAGATGCACTTCGCCAAACTGTCCGGCACCACCTGATTGTTTTTTGTGTCTATAATCGGCACGTGCTGACTTTGTGATTGTTTCACGATAAGGAATTTTTGGCTCAAGAAATTCAATTTCAATTTTGTCATTGTTTTCCATTCGCCACTTTAACGTTTTTAAATGGAATTCACCCTGCCCCGAAATAATTGTTTGCTTAAGTTCTTTCGAAATTTCAACCAATAATGTAGGATCTTCTTCTCTCATTCGGGAAAGAGCTTCGTTCATTTTTTCTGAATTAGATTCATTAACTGCTTTTATAGCTCTTCTGAATCTAGGCTCAGGATATTTAATAAAATCAAATAAGTTGTCAGCACCTTTAGCATTCAGGGTATTACCTGTACGAACATCTTTTAATTTAACAGCCGCACCTATACTCCCTGCTTGAAGCTCTTCTGCTTTATTTCGCATTTGTCCTGCCACTGTATAAATCTGTGCTATTCTCTCTTTTGATTGACGATTGGTATTTGTGAAGTCATCACCTTCTTTAACAGTACCTGACATTACCTTAAAATAGCTAACTTCACCAATGTGTGGTTCAACAGTTGTTTTAAAGAAAAATAGACTTGCAAGTGCGCTAGCATCAGGTTTAACCTCTACACCATCTTTATTTGTCGTTGCAGGCATGTCATCAGGTGAGGGTGCAACCATGCTTAAAAAATTCATTATTCTATGTACTGCCATATTCTTTTCGGCAGAAGCACAGAAAAGTGGGAAAAGACTCTGACTTAACATACCCTTATGGATACCGTCTCTCATCTCTTCTTCTGTTAATGTGCCTTTATCGAAGAACTTTTCCATTAAGTCTTCATCATTTTCAGCCGCTGCCTCAAGTAAAACCTGATAAAAATCAGCCGCCCTTTCTTTTTCATTTTCGGGTATCTCAAGTACTTGGGGTGCAGTTGCTCCAGGCTCCCAATGATAAAACTTCTGTTTCAGAACATCAATTATGCCGTCAAATGTATGTCCTACACCAATTGGATATTGAACAGGTACAACTTTATTTCCATATAATTCTTTCAGACCGGTAAGTGTATTCTCATAATCGGCTTTTTCATGATCCATACCATTAATTAATAATAGCATTGGTTTCTTTAATTCATCAATATATCTGAACTGATTAATTGTGCCAACTTCTACACCATCAGCTGCATCTATTAGCATTAATGCCATATCAGTTACATTAAGAGCGGTAACAACACCACCAACAAAATCATCCGAGCCGGGGCAGTCAATGAAATTCATCAACTTATCTTTCCATTCATAAGAAATTACTGAAGGGAACACAGAGTATCCATACTCTTTTTCTACAGGAAAATAATCACTAACTGTATTTCCTGCATCAATTGATCCGCGTCGTTTTAATTGACCACACTCGAAAAGCATAGCTTCAGCGAGAGTGGTCTTGCCTACCCCTGAATTTCCAACCAGGGCTATGTTCTTAATTTCGTTTGTTTTATACACTTTCATGATCTGAATAATATTTACTGTTAATATATAGTTATAATATTGTTTTTCAATTCGATATCTAGTATTAAAAAAGACTTTGCTTCTGTAAATTGTCGGCAAAGTCAGCTGCACTAATTTGTTTTGCAATTTATATAAAACCCATGAGATATTAAAATGTTACGTTCATGTTATATAACATATAAAAGTGACAAATAGTTGAAAAGAGTTAAATATGGAAATATTCACATATAGGAAATGATTATTTACGATATTTGTTGACAATAATTAATTTTTATATGGAAAAGTACTACAATATTTCTTTTGGTGATGTCTTGCAAAAATTTGAAGTAAATCCCGAAGATGGTCTAACAGAAGACGAAGTAATTAAACGGGTCGAAAAATACGGACTCAACAAGTTAACACAAAAGAAACAGAAATCCCTGCTGTCGATTTTCCTTGAACAATTTAAGAGTAGTATGGTGGTTATTTTATTAATAGCTGCAATAATCTCCGGTGTAATTGGTATAATGGAAGGTGAGGGATTAGTTGAAACTTTTGTAATATTAGCTATTCTTGTGCTTAACGCAATAATAGGAACAGTGGAAGAGAGAAAAGCTCAAACTTCGCTCGAGGCTCTCAATAACATGAGTACACCTCACTCAAAAGTATTGCGTAATGGACAAATAGAAGAAATTGAATCTACGGCAATTGTTCCGGGTGATATTGTTGTACTTGACACCGGCGACATTATTCCTGCTGATTTAAGATTAATGGAAGCTATAAATCTTAAAGTTCAGGAGGCAGCTCTTACCGGCGAATCAGTACCGGTTGAGAAAAACACTGCTAAAATAGAAGCAGATGAAGTACCTCTTGGTGATCGAAAAAACATGGCTTTCTCAACCAGTATAGTTACGTACGGACGTGGAAGAGGTGTTGTAGTCGGTACCGGTATGGATACAGAAGTTGGAAAAATTGCTAATATGCTACAATCCACAGAAGCAACTGAAACTCCAATGAGTAAGCGACTTGGACAATTAGGAAAAGTACTCGGATATGTAGCCTTAATAATTTGTGCCGTAATTTTCGTAATTGGAACTCTTTACGGTAACAATTGGCTCGAAATGCTTATGATGGCAGTGAGTCTTGCTGTTGCAGCTATTCCCGAAGGGTTACAGATTGTTGCCACCATTGTTCTGGCTATAGGTGTGCAGCGACTGGTAAAGAAAAATGCAATTGTTCGCACTTTGCCATCTGTAGAAACATTAGGAAGCACGACTGTTATATGCTCAGATAAAACAGGAACGCTAACACAGAATAAGATGACGGTTGTTGAAGGATGGAGTGGGGAAAACAGTATAAATTTTCGAAATCCACTTGTTCCGGAAGAACTCGAAAATGATGAGCAGATTTTACTAAAGTCATCTCTGTTGTGTACCGACTCGCATCTAAAATTGCTTCCCGATGGAGGTCATGAGCTTAGTGGTGACCCAACCGAAACTGCTATTGTAGAAATTGCCTTGAAACTCGGAATGAATAAAAATGAAATGGAAAAGCAATTCCCCCGTGTTCAGGAAGTACCTTTTGATTCTGAAAGAAAGAGGATGGCAACCATCAACAGAATGGAAGATGGGCAATTGCGTGTCAATGTAAAAGGTGGTCTTGACGAAGTTCTTAACGTAACAACCCAAGTATTGATGCATGGAAAAGTTCGACCAATTACTGATGAAGATAAAGCCACAATTAGAGAAGAAAACGAGCGCATGGCAAAATCAGCCCTGCGTGTACTTTCAGTTGCATATAAAAACATAGAGTCTGTTCCGGAAAAAGTAACAGCCGAGACTGTTGAGAATGACCTTATTTTTATAGGACTGCTTGGTATGATTGATCCTGCACGTCCAGAGGTGCTTCAAGCTGTTGAAACATGTAAAACTGCCGGAATCAGAGCTGTAATGATTACCGGTGATCATAAAGTTACTGCAGTTGCAATTGCCGATGAAATTGGCATTTATGATGAAAACCATAAAGCAGTTACAGGAACACAACTAGAGGATATTGAAGACCAAACACTTGCACTTAATGTGCATGACTACTCTGTTTATGCTAGGGTTGCTCCCGAGCATAAAGTGCGAATTGTTAGAGCATGGCAAAGTCACGGTGATATTGTTGCAATGACCGGTGATGGTGTAAATGATGCCCCTGCATTAAAGCAGGCAGATATAGGTGTTGCAATGGGAATAGTAGGAACAGAGGTTGCAAAGGATGCATCAGATGTAGTTCTAACAGATGATAATTTTGCAACAATAGTATCAGCAGTTGAAGAGGGTCGTCGTATTTATGATAATATACTTAAAGTAATTCAATTCCTATTATCAGCGAATATGGGTGAGGTCTTGTTGATATTTATTGCTTCAATTCTAAATATTGGCAATCCTTTAACACCAATCCTTATATTGTGGGTAAACTTAGTGACCGATAGTCTCCCGGCACTTGCTCTTAGTATGGATCCTGCCGAGAGTGATGTTATGACACGTAAACCACGCGATCCAAGAAAAGGATTCTTCTCAAAAGGTATGATTTGGAGGATTGTTTATCAGGGATCTACTATAGGATTAATATCACTTGCAGCATACTTTATAGGATTCAAAGATGGTGGGCAGGAATTAGGACAAACAATGGCATTTTCTGTACTTGCATTCTCTCAACTATTCCATGTAAGGAACTTGCATTCTAATAAACTATCATCTTTCAAAACAGGTTTAGCAAGCAACAAGTATCTTGTATTAGCAATACTTATCTCGGCAGCGTTAATGTTTATTGTATTGCTTGTTCCGGCATTAATGAATGTATTTGGAGTTGTGGCAATGGATGGTATGCATTGGGTATACGTAATGGGACTATCTCTTGTACCAATAGCAGTAGTGGAACTTGTAAAAGCTTTAAAACTAAATCATACAGTCGATGAATATTAATCGATTCGGATTTCAATAAGGTAAACCTGAAAAATCAGCAAGTTTATTTATGGGTAAATATATTTTAATTGAACTAAAAAAGCGAACCGGTTATGGTTCGCTTTTTACATCGATAGTGTAATTTAAGTCACATGACTAAAACTTTTATATAAAACTGTTTTATATAATTCTATTTAATTCTCAGATCTGTTTCTGGGACGAAATGTTCTACCACCGCTTTCACCATGCTGATCTTCATCATCTCTTTCGGGACGAGGTAGTAGCGCTTTGCGCGATAATTTAAACTTTCCTGAACGGGGATCAATATCTATCAGTTTAATCTGAATTTTATCACCTTCATTAATACCGGTGTCCTCAATCTTATCAAAACGCCTCCAATCGATTTCAGATATATGTAATAATCCATCCTTTCCGGGCAGGAACTCACAAAATAATCCATATGGCATAACTGAACGCACAGTTGCTTCGTAAACCTCATTAACCTCAGGAACAGCTACTATACCTTTTATCTTGTTCATAGCTGCATCTATAGACGCCTTGCTGGTTGCCGAAACTTCAACCCTACCCTTATCATTTACTTCTTGAATCGTTACTACTGCACCAGTTTCCTCCTGTATTCCTTGGATAATCTTTCCTCCCGGTCCGATTACTGCTCCAATAAAATCTTTAGGAATCTCTAATACTTCAATTCGCGGTGCATGTGGTTTAAGATCTTCGCGAGGCTCAGACATAGTCTCCATCATCTTAGACATGATATGCTCTCGTCCTGCCTTTGCTTGTGCCAAAGCTTCTTCAAGTATCTCATAAGATAATCCATCAACCTTAATATCCATCTGAGCAGCAGTAATTCCATCAGGTGTACCGCAAACCTTAAAGTCCATATCGCCTAGATGATCTTCATCACCAAGGATATCTGATAGTATTGCATATTTCTGACCTTTGTTTTCAGAGATCATACCCATAGCAATACCACTTACAGGTTTCTTAATCTTTACACCTGCATCCATTAGTGCAAGAGTTCCCGCACAAACAGTAGCCATAGATGAAGAACCATTAGATTCAAGAATATCTGAAACCACACGTATAACATATGGATAATCTTGTGGAATCATACGCTTAAGTGCACGATTCGCTAAGTTGCCATGACCAATTTCACGACGACCTGTACCACGTTGTGGACGAGCATCGCCTGTAGAAAATGGAGGGAAATTATAATGTAACAAGAAACGATCAGTTCCTTGTACTAATACATCATCAACAATTTTTTCGTCAAGCTTGGTACCAAGAGTAACAGTTGTTAGTGACTGAGTTTCTCCACGTGTAAAGAGTGCTGAACCATGAGGTCCGGGAATAAAATCAACTTCACTCCAAATCGGACGAATTTCAGTTGTACTCCTTCCATCCAAGCGTTTTCCTTCGTCCAATATTGAGCGACGCATAGCTTCTTTCTCAACATCGTGATAATATCTGGTAATTAACGCAGCTTTTTCTTCTTTATCCTCTTCTGATAAACTCTCAAGGAAGTTTTCGAGAACTGCATTAAAAGCATCTATACGTTCATGTTTGTTAGGATTCTGAGCAGAAGCTACTGCATAAGCAGGAGCATAACACTTGTCCCACACCAACTTTTTAAGATCCTCATCATTATCCTCATGATTATACTCACGTTTAACAGTTTTACCAACTAGCTCTGTAAGTTCAATTTGTGCCTGACAATGTTTTTTAATTTCTTCGTGAGCTAGCTTGATAGCATCTAGTAATTCAGCTTCAGATACCTCGTTCATCTCACCCTCAACCATCATGATATTATCGATAGTTGCACCAACCATAATATCCATATCAGCCTTTTCAAGCTCTTTGAATGTAGGATTGACAACCAGCTGACCGTTAATACGTGCAACACGTACTTCAGAAATAGGCCCATTAAATGGTATGTCAGAAACAGCAAGTGCAGCTGATGCCGCTAATCCGGCTAATGCATCAGGCATATCCTCACTATTAGAAGAAAACAGAATAACATTCACAAAAACATCTGCATGATAATCACTCGGAAACAATGGGCGAAGAGCCCTATCGATCAACCTACTCGTCAAAATTTCCGAGTCTGAAGGACGACCTTCACGTTTCAAAAACCCCCCGGGGAAGTTCCCTGAGGCAGAGAATTTTTCTCTATACTCTACCTGTAATGGCATGAAATCTGTACCCGGTGTAGCATCTTTGGCGGCAGTCACTGTAGCCAATAGAAACGTGCCACCCATTCTTAGAGTAACAGCTCCATCTGCTTGTTTTGCGAGTTTTCCCGTTTCAAGCGTTATTTCACGTCCGTCTGACAGTACTATCCTTTTACTTATTGGATTCGTCATAAAATAATTAATTAATCATCTAAAATTCCCACAAAGGTACACAAAGTTTTGGTTTCTTGGGCAATCCATAATTAAAAAAAGCAGGAATGTCTTATTTAAACACCCCTGCTATTTATATATTTAACTCAGTTAAACTAACGCTTCTTTACAGTCATTGGCAATTTAATTTCTATTTCATTACCATACATATCAATTGCGTTAATAATTAAAGTTGAAGGAACATCAATTGTAGGATTAGTAGCACCTGATTTTCCTGTTAGAGTAATAGTGTTTCCGCTTAATGTAGCATCAAAATACTCAACAAGACCAACAGCAGTTGTTACTAATTTAACAGGATTTTCAGCATTAAAAGTAATACTTCCTAGATATGGAGCATTTAGAGGAGCGCTATATCTGCTATCTCTTTCACTTACACCAAAAATATGAGCAAGATTTACAGTAGCAACGGGATATGTTACAGTTCCATCAGTAGTACCTGCACCATAAACAACCTCAGTCTTATATGGAAGTACATCCTCTTCAGTTAATTCAAGCTGCTCACGAGTAGCCCAGTTCCAAGAGAACGTATTATTATAGATGTTACTGTAAATAGTTCTGAACTCTTTAACCAGTACTGTGTACTCATCATCAGGAGTTTCAGTTGAAATCTGTCCATAGCTATATTTAACTGTAGAGTTATGTGAAGTTACATTATCAATAAACTCACTTGGTACAGCCAATGGACCGGCACCTCTCACATTCAAATCTACAACATTTTCATCATCTTTATCAGAATTTGCGAAAGTAGTAATAAAGTTAGAAAGTTTACCTGTTCCAAAGTTAAACAGTTGATCAAGCATCATCATACCATGTGTTGCACCAGTCGTTGCATTCCACATCTCACCCCATGTAATACCACCATTTGATGATTTGGCCGGAATTAAATAACCATTATACAGATCTTCTGTAAACTGACCAGTTTTTTCTACAAATCCTTCAGGAGCATTAGTTGGTAATACCTTTTTGAATGTAACATTCATTGTGGTGAGTAGATTTCCTGCACCGTTTTTAATTTTAAGAACACCATTATATGCTTGGTTATCTTCGTAAACAAGCCAGTTGTCAATAGCAGCTCTGGTATAAACATATTTTACCTTGCTGAAATCCATTCCTAAAGGTATATTACCTGTTGAATTTGCTACAGTGAATAAAATATCATCATTTTCGTCTGCAAAGTATAAATTGAATGCAGGAGTTGTGACACCTTCATTTAATGTTTTATCTGTACTCCATTCATAAGAAGCAGCTGTATTCAATTTAGAAAGATATACAACAATTTTATCCGATTCTATTGAAATAGGATCTTTTTCGTTTGGGTTCATAGCAGTTACAACACTGTTCACATCATTCCATGATGAAGATTGTGCACCCACTACAACATAAAACGATTTACCATCAGGATCAACCAGTGTACCATCAAAATTTACGGCAACAATACGGAAACCTATAACATCTCCAATTGCTACTGTAGAATTAATAGAAATTTCAGCTGTTTCATCACCTTTATATACCTTATTTATACCTGTATAGTTATATTCTAACCAGCTATTTAGCTCTATTGGAAAATTCTCTACTGCATATTCAGTATCAAGAACTATAAAGTAGGCAAAGATGCTTTCAGGCTCATCCATTTTCACTTTAAATGGTTTACCGTTTTCAACAGCTAATAAAGTTTTAGATGTTGATGATCTATTATCTCTAGCATCATTTTCAGTCTGTTCTTGAGATGACCATCCCGAATTTGTCCATCTCTTATCAGTTTGAGTAGTTGTACCGTTTTCTGAAACAAGATATCTATTTCGTAATTCATTGTGTGATATAAATGTTTCACCAGTACCAACAGAGAAGTTAAGACTACTTGCCACACTGCTGTTGTAAACAGATGGAGCAATCTCAATATCAACTGTCAATCCAAATTCAGAGACAACATATCTGTCATTACTATTTTTATCAACATTATTCTCTATTGCTATTGCAAATAGATAACCACCTTCTTCATCACCAATAAGTTCATCTATATCTTCAATATCAGAAGAAGCAGGCAAACTGAATGTCACATTCCAAATGCCTGTAACAGAAGGAGCAGCACGCAAAGCAACTGAACGTTCAGCTTTTACCGCTTTAATAAAGTTGTTAATTTCATTATTCCCGTCTCTTCTAATAAGATAAATCTGATCAATAATTTTACTTAAATCAGCATTAACCGGAGAAACTTTAACCTCAATTGTCACTTGATTATCTGCAACACGTTGGTTCTTTACAAATTCTATGGAACCATTAAGATCTTCTCCAAATATATAATTAAGTTTAGCCGGTGCAGTTTTAAAATTTATAAATCTATTACCAGATTCAGTGTTACCATCATAACTAAAAGAAACCTCAGTTATCATTCTATTAATCTGTGCAAAATTAAGCACATTTAAAGATGTATTAATCGCATCAATTTTATTAGAAAGTTCAATTATTTTGGCCGATTGATTTGCAGACTCATCAGTTAACGCATCCAATTCAGCTTTAAGAGCATTAACAGCATCAACAACGTTATCATCGCCAGCAATCAATAAATATTTATCAAGTATAGCTTTTTGTAGTTCTATTGCAGTTTTATTTGCAGCAATTCTCATTTCCACTTCATCTAAAAGATCTCCAAAAGCCGAAACATTGCCATTTAATACAGTAATCAAACCAGCTAGATCTTCAAGAGTACCATCATAATCACCTTTTATATCCTCTAAAACCTTAGTTGCTTCAGTAATAGCTTTGTTTATCGCTTCAGTTTTGGCTGCATTTACTGCATTTTCAACATCATTATCAGTAGCAAATGATGTAATTTGCGTTTTCAGTGTATTAAGTTCAGTTACAGCAGCTTCAAGAGCAGTTTTTGTTGCTGAATCTTGTTGTAGCTGTTGAATTTCATCATCATAATCTTTACAAGATGTAAACACAATAAAAGTGCTTAGTATTGTAAATATTAAAAGTTTAGTAAAAATGAATTTTCTCATGTTTTGAATTATTTTTAATGATTTTATTTTAAAATCCTTATAAAAAAATACAGGAATGCCTAATAATAGACACTCCTGCTTCCGGAAAAGAATTTAAACTTACGATTCACTAAAATGACTAAATTTGTTATTGTAACAGTTTATTCTTTTCCCAAGAAAAAAGTATACTATTATTTAGCCACTTCTACACGGCGTGCTTTAATAGTTAAAGATTCGCTACCAGTTGTTTTAGGATCTTTACCCTTACCTGATGTAGTTAATCTTGAAGCAGCAATGCCCTGCTCAACAAGATACTTCTTTACAGCTTCAGCTCTGCGAAGAGAAAGCCCGTCGTTGTAAGTATCCGGACCACGGTGGTCTGTATAACCTGTAATCATTACATCATCATTGGCAAACTCCTTCAATACGCTAACAATAGTGCTAAGTTCTTCGGCATACTTCTGAGTATCCACAACATCGCTATCAAAATTAAAGTGTATAGCCGGCATCTCAGGAAGTTCTTTCACAACAGGTGCAGGCGCCGGTTTAGGTGCTGGCGCAGGAGCTGGCGCAGGAGCTGGAGCTGGTGCTGGTGCTGGCGCTGGAAGGTCATAATAAACAGGCTCAGTACGAGTATAAGTTTTACCCAAGTTAATCTTAAAACCTGCAAGAGCATTAAACTGCCAGTCTGGATGATCAGCTTTTTTTGAGTTGAAGTGGTCAGAAAGGATTGTAGTGTTACCTTCAATCATAAATGACACAACTTTGCTCAACTTGAAATCTAAGCCAAGACCTACTCTTCCACCAGGGAATCCTTTGTTGTCCTGCCATAAATATTCAAGATCATAATTACCAGTATTAAGAGCGTTAGCTTCATCATTTTCAAAACCTAAAGCATAAGCACCACCCGCAAAAATATAAGGATTGAATACCCTATCAGGGTTAAATCCGCTAAACATTGATCTAATATCAAAAACAAAGTCAAGGTTAGCTTGAACAAACTGAAATGAGTACAATTGAGCAGGAGCTACCCAGCCCCCTTTACCTTGCCAGCCTGAAGCACCAAGACGCATCCCAAATACGGGAGAAAAGTTATAGCCTAAATTCAGAGCTGCTGCTGGGGAGATGAGATCCATAAAATCTGCTTCACCCAATGTATGAGCGGCACCACCCTGTAATTGCAAATATGCATGAGGCTTAAAAATTGTTTTTCCTTCCTCCTTTATCTCACGTTCCTGAGCCATCATTAGCATAGGTAAGAAAGATAATGCAATCAGATAGGTAAATATTTTATTCATATATATAAAAATTAATGTTTTTACCGTTATTTAACTATTAAAGAAAAATTGAGATAAAGGCGTTCACGCTTGTGAACGCCTTTACAATTATTAGATTAGAAAAGCGCCTCTGTATAACAGATCATACTTTCTATTACTTTTCACTAATTTGCAGGGATTACTTTAATTGTTAGAGTAGTTGAAAGTGTACCCCATCCGTAATTAACAGAAACTGGGATGTAAATCTCGTAGCTATATCCTACTGGAGTACCTACGTTTACATACTTAACGGTATTTCCTATTTGTTCTAGAGTAACATCAGCTGGTAATTGACCACCGTTGTAAGTTAAGTTGGTAGTTACACCTGCGATATTGGCAACAATTGAAGAGAACGGACCATAGAAATCCCAATATTGACCAGGAGCCCATACTTGATCAGAAGTTATAACTACTGTCCATGTCCAATCACCTATTACTTGACCGTTATGCGTTCCGTCAACAGTTGGCATATCGGTTGGTGTGTGAGGAGCTTCTACCCACTCACCTGGTACCCAATCGTAAACTGCAGGAGTATATGTTACGCTCTTAACATAAGAATATTCTACAACCTGACCTGGAGTTGAAACCATTTCTGATGTAACATCAGGAGCTGAAACTACAACAACCTGTTTAAGGATTGGGAAATTCCAAGAACTTTCTAACTCTGTTAATTTGAAGGCTAACCAAGTATTTACCTGATCCTCAGTAAGCATTTGCTCTGATTCGAACACAACAGGTGCGCCAACATTCTTCCAACCAAAGGTTAATCCACTAATATGACCCCATTCCTGTCTTTGATAAGTAGCAGTTCCTTCAAACAGTTCAATTGGTGTGCTGCCGATAGTGAAAGAAGCATCTTCCATTACAACATCCAAAGAAGCTGGAGTTACTTCTACATAATGTCCATCTTTCCATGTATATTCTGGTTGGTAAGTATTAGCCCAGAATGATTCATCAGTATCTACGTCAACCCAACTACCATCAACGATAAATTCACCTCTCCAGTCAGTCAAGATACCGTTCCATTGGAAGTCAGCAACATCACCACCTGTTTTTGCATCTTTAACAGTAATACCTGAAGGCATGTTCAAGTTAACTGGACGAATGAAATCAACTAAGAAAGTATTAACAGTGATTTCTTCGCCATTTTCCAATTTGTAGATATGAGCAACACTTGCTTGCAATCCACCTGCACTATTCAGAGCAGTCTTAACAGCAGCATTAGTCTTATCAAGTGTAATATCAGTGCCACTGATTTGAACACCTGCTAAAGGACTGGCAGTTTTGCTACCATTAGAGTAAGTTGCAACTACTTTATAGAAATCAGTAGTACAAGCACCCGCTGTATTAACGATATACTTAGAGTACGCTTGTGGCAGTGAAGTTTTGAATATTGCATCAGCAGCTGATGAGTTAGTTGCAGCAGGAACAGCAACGTTCACTTTATAAGCATAGTAAGATCCGTCAGCATTTTTAGACCAGTATTGATCGTTTTCTACCTTGTTGGCAGCTGGCAAGTTCACATTAGGCAACGTAACGTTTACAGTAAACTGGAATGTTACATATTCTGGGAACTCAGAAGAAGTAAGTTTGTTCTTAACAGTAACCGAAGCTACAAATTGAGAACCATTAACTTCGATCTGACCTAATTCACCATGATTGAAGCTCCAAGTTATTTTCTTAGTAGCAGTACCAACACCTGTTGCACCATCTACTATTTGTGGAACGCTAGTCATTGTGTAGTTAGAACCGTTCTTAGTAACCTTAGTTGTAGCTGTAGCAGCATCATAAAGGTTCCAGAACTCTTCGTGGCTCATGCTAGTTTGTTTACCACTTGTGATTACGCGATATACGTTGTCGCGGATATATTGCTCAGTGATTTCGAATTGTGCAGCAGTATTATTGCAGTTGTAAACCAAAGTGTGAGACTCACCAACAGTGATGTCTGGAGTTTTCTCAGCAACAAACTTAACCTTAACGAAAGCACGACGAACTACGTTGTTAGCTTGGTCAACTAATTCTACTTTTAGAATTGGAGTACGACCAATTAATTCATTGTTGAATCCTTTAGCTTTGTATGTACCATCTTCTGAGCTTACTAATTCCACCCAATCTTGTTGGTTAGTAACAGTACTACCTTCAAGTACGTTATATGCTGTAGAAGCAACAGAGAACTTATATGTCAAGTTATAATCAGCGATATTGAATGCTTTATGATCATCATCAGTAACATCACAAGTAGCAACTTTTGCTAATAGGTCATAAACCTTATCATAAGGAATTTCATACCAAATCTTAGTGCTTGCAGCTGCTTCATCAAAAGTTACAGGATAATGAGCACTGTCACCGGCAGTTGCTAATGTAGCTTTATCAGAAATGAATAAATCAAAAGGAGTGATTAGTTCATCATATACTAATTCTTGTGGAGCTGCAACAACTACACCAGTTTCACCTTCAGCAAGAGCAGCACCTTTTAATGTTGCTTCAAGAGCAATAAAGTTTTCTTTATTACCTGTTGGCTGAGTTGAATGTGCATTTAAACGACGTAGTGTGAAGTTAACTGTACCATCAGCTGCTTTGTAAACTGGTTCTCCAACAATCTCTACAATATTAGTTGAAGTTGCACGAGTTAAGATTTCAGCAGTACGATTAACATATCCATAATCCGCATTTCCTAAAACAAATGTTCTTGGGTTAAATTTGTAACTTGCAAGTGCAGGAGCACCAATAGACATGTTATAATCTGTTGATACACCAGTGTTTTCACCAGCCTCCATAGGACGATACTTCAAAGTAGTAAATTTCAAAGCTTCGATACCATCTAAATAAGCGTTAGGAGCAAGTGTAATTGAAGTTAATCTGTTTTTAGCTAATGTGAATAAAGAACCTATCTTAATATTAAGATCTTCTTCTAGAGCGGTAATTGAATCCTTAATAACTTCTATTTCTTCTTCAATAGCATCAACGCGTAATGTTAATGCATCAATTGCATCTTTATTTACTGTGATTTTGCTGTCAAGTTCATTGTAATTGTCGGTAATCTGCTTTTGCAAATCCTCGTCAGCAGCTTCTAATGCAGCATATTTAGCAGCTAAATCTTCAGCTAAATCTTCAATGGCAGTCTTATTTGCTTCAATTAATGCTAATTGTTCAGTCAAATCAGTATCAATCCCATCAAGCACTGTAGATTTACCATCAACAATATCAAGCAAAACTTCTATTGTAATGATACGTGGATCCAACTCAGCCTTAAGTTCTGCTAGTTTTGTGATAAGATCTTGGATATCTTCATCATGTTTAGCCAATAATGCTTCATAGCTATCTTCAAGAGCTTTTACTCTAACGTCAAGTTCATCAAGCTGTTCAATTATTGCACCCAACTCTACAGTAATTTCTGCTTCAAGTGCAGCTAATTCTGCTTTTGTTGCTGATCCGTTTTCTAATGCAGTAACTCTTGTAGTAAGTGCAGCTAAATCGTCTTCAATAGCTGCTCTGAACGCATTATACGTTTCTATAGCAACAGTTTTCTCCAAAATTTCTGTTTTAACTTCTTCAATTTGATCTTTTAAAGCATTTAACTCTTCTTTACTTGCACCATTGGTTTCAAGCTGTTGAACTTGAGTTTCCAGCGTAGTAAGTTTTGTTTTTGCTGCATTTAATTCGTCGGTAACAGTTTTGATTTTTGCATCAATTGCCGTATTCATTTCTGCTTTGATTGCTGTAAGTTGACTGGTTAATTCGGTTTTCAAATTACTCAACTCCTGATCAAGACGAGAAATGTCATCATCATAATCTTTACAAGAGGGCAATATTACTAGTGCGCCTACTAATGCAAAGACAAAAAATTTAAAAAAATAACTTTTTTTCATAAATAAAAAATTTAATAATAATTAATTAAGTTGTTTCACTCAAAGGTTCCTATTTGCTAGAAATTATTTTAACGTTCTGTTTTCTTGAAAATAAATGAATGAATGGCTTTTTGACAATTTCCTCAGATAGCTTATAAGGGTCTTTTATTACTTGTACTTTATTTTCCTTAATTAAAGTTTTAAAATGTGCCCCGTAATTTGGTATGTAACTGACTTCAATTGATCCAAACTCAATAATATCTTCTTTACTATTAAAATCCATACATACATTAAGCAGTAGACTTTTTTTTGCCGGAACAAAGCATTCTGATGATATTACTTCAATAGATGAAAATGAACTCTCTATTTTATGATTATGTACAACTGTAGCAGAAATTGGTCCTTGTTGTTCAACAAGTCTTATTATTGAGACTTTGCTATTAATTCCAATGCGGTGATGCGCTATTTTAACGTTCGTAATTAGGCTTCCAGATACTATGGGTAGCATCATATAAATCCATTTTGCATCACCTGCTTCTGTTACAACTACCTGTGTGCCGGGATGGAATACAAATGGATAACGTAGTTTTATTGTTGGATCTCCGGTAACAAACCCCGCGCTATGCAGAAGTAGCGTTTCTTTCTTAGAGAGAATTTTTTTTGGAATATGTATATTTGAATTTGTCATTGGAGTTAAATTTTATTCTGTTAATTCGAAATCTAACATCTTTAATGTTTTTTTAAATTCAGGTGAAGGTGTAAATACAACTCTAATATTTGTAATATTATCTCCATTGAAATCAATTGGATTCTTTGCACCTTTACTGGAGAGTGATATACGTAGAGTACCCAGATTATTTAGATTAACACTGTATCCCTCAACTAAATATTTGGGGATCTCGTCAACCATATTCTCAATAACATTCAAAACCGTACCTCTAGTCATTGATGATTTAGTGGCAATACTCTTACTCAATTGATAGTTATTTATTGTGCCTACCTTAACCGGACTGGCATACCATTTCCGTTGGCTATCAGGCTCCAATGGGTTGGCTTTTTGTATGAGTCTATACTTCATGCTATTATTTATTTTTTAATTTTATTAAGCTAAAATATTGATTATTACCTCTATTTGATGTTTTATTTCTATAATCTTACGTTCAGAGCGAATTTTATATCAGTTTAAAGCTAACTCGCTGACCGTTTGATGTTATGTGCTGTAATAATCCTTTTTTTAAGTTCTGTACGTTCATAAATAATCATGTGTCCTATTAACTGACATTTTATAGGGATGGCAAACATAAACAATTAGTAATAGGGCAGTTAGGATTTTTTTAGTTAATTATAGCATAAAACACGCATTAACATATAATAGTATTAGCACTAAAATATATCAAAAACAAGATAAATCCCTGACAAACAGGAGTCAAAGTGTGCTAAGTTGTGTAAAAAAGGGAGAATGAAATATAAAGGACAAAATGTCTGCCTATAAAAAAGCAAAAATGAGCTAAAAAGCCTTAATCGCTCACTGCTAATCTTCTATACTGAGTAGGAGTTAGACCAGTGTGTTTTTTAAATACTCTTGAAAAATAATTAAGATCAAATATTCCGCATTCTGCTGCAACCTCTCCGATTGTTTTATTTTCTGAGGTAAGCATTTTTTTAGCATGATGTATTTTGATATTAAGGATATATGAGGATGCCGGAGTACCTGCAACTGCGTTTAATTTTTTATTTAACTGAGATACGCTGATAGCCAGTTCTTGTGCAAGCTTGTTTGATGTTAAATCCGGATTTTTTATCTCTCTGAATATAATGTCTGTTACAAGGCGAAGAAATTCCACATTAATATTTTCTTTTTGCTTTTCAATTATATTATTTTCCGGTCTCAAGATTGCTCTCTTATATTTTTGTTTCATAAGTTCTCTTGTATGAAGCAAATTTTTAACACGGAGTATTAACTCGTCAGGGTGAAAAGGTTTCTTGATAAAAGATTCAGCCCCACTTTGTAATCCCTTAATAATTTCATCATTTTCGCTTTTTCCCGAAATAATAATAATTGGAATATGATTTAGTAATGGCGAAGACTTGATCTCCTTACATAATTCAATACCACTTTTCTTAGGCATAATAATATCTGTGATAATTATATCAGGAATAAATTTATTTGCTAATTCAAATGCTAATTCACCATTATTGGCATAAAATATATTGTGAGTATCTACGGGAAATATAGAACGAACAAAAAGAGCAATATCTTTATTGTCTTCTGCTAATAAAATAGTACATCTTGGATCATTTTCATTTACAGTATTAGTAAATAATACATTTACATCTGTGCTTTTTTCTTGCAATCTCATGTTACTATTTATCTTTTCTGATTTCCAGTATGGATAAAGATTTTTATCACTTACAAAAAGTGGAAGTTCCACAGTAAAAGTGCTTCCTTTGCCAAGTGAGCTTTCTACGTTAATAGAACCTCCTAAAATCTCAACAACCTGCTTAGTAAGAGTAAGTCCTATACCATTGCTTTTATCCTCGTTATCATGATTGTTTTTGTAGAATAGATCAAAAATATTTGGTAAATCTTTACTTGCAATACCTTTTCCTTGGTCAATTACTTTAATTATCAGTCTTTTAGAGTCTCTGTTGCTTGTTTCTATTACTACATATATATGACTTCCGAAATCACTATATTTTATTGCATTGTTAATTAGATTACAAACTATTTTATTTATGTAATTAGGAACAAAATTGGTAATAATCTCTTGTTCCTTGCTGAAAAATGAAATTTCAATATCCTTTTGACTTGCTAGAGTTTGAAAAGTCTCCGTCAACATATCTATATATACAACAATATTACCGGTTTTCCATTCGAGATTATTGAACTCTGACTTCAATTCAGAAATATTAAGAAGTTGATTTACTAGGTCGGAAAGGATTTTACCATGGCGTTCAATAGCATTGAGATAGACAATGGTGCTGTGAGCAGATATGTCCTTTTGTTCGCGAATCTGACGACTTAGTCCTGATATTATAGTAAGTGGTGTGCGAAACTCATGTGTTATTTTCCTAAATATATCTGTTCTTATTTGTTCAGTCTTTTTGAGAATATTATTTATCTTCAACTGTTCTTTTAGTCCAATCAAAAGCAACACAACTGATATAACTAAAAGTGTCAATAAAGAGCTGTAAGCAAATTTTTCTTTGTTCTCAAAAAGATATAAAATGGTATTTGCAACAAAAATTGAATTCATTAAATAAATATATAATAAACCATTAACTTGTTTAATTTAAGGGATGTATGGTATAATCACGATATCAATAAACAAATAATATGCTGTAAGTTAAGTAGGTTAATGTTAACAGAAACTAACTACTGCATATCGTTCCACCAAAAGACAAACTTCCTGAAAATATCCTATAATACAACTAATCATTACGTCATTACGAAATAACAAGTCTGAATTCACTCTACAAATATAACAATATTAACAACAAATTGTTTAAAACATGCTAAATAAAAATAAAGCACTTTGTGTTTAAGTTGAACTTATCATTAAATAACTTTAATTGCTCAATAGATTATATGATTTAAAAATTAGTTACTTTTGCAGAAAGAAGTAATCAGATTAAATATAAAGTATTGTGAAAGTAAAATTTAATAAATCAGTATTGTTATCCGTATTGATATGTTTCGGTCTCATATCCTGCAAAAAAGAAGAGGTGTTTACAGTAGAGGGAAGTTTGAGTTCGGCCGTTGGAGACACTTTATACCTCGAGCATAGGGGGCTTTCAGGTCCCGAGTTATTAGACTCTATTGTTTTGGGCGTTAACGGCACCTTTAAATTATCCCAACCTGCACCACAGAACCCCGAGTTTTATCAATTAAGAATAAAAGACCAAGTGGTTACTTTTGCAATTGATTCTACAGAGACATTAAAGATTAGTGCAGATGCTCAAAACCTGTATCAAACATTTAAGGTCGAGAACTCATATGTTAATGATTTACTCAGAGAGGTTGACTTGCTAACCGCCCAAGTGTCCACAGACATAACCAATCTAAACACTCAGCACGATAAAGAGCAAATAGATGATATGGAATATATCAATCGATTCGACTCATTGCTAACTAACTATAAGTCAAATATTACAGGAATAATTATTGGCAACCCATCAAGTGCCGCTGCATACTATGCTGTTTTTCAGAAAATAAATGATTTTCTGATATTTGATCCATATGAAAAAACAGATTATGCAATGTTTGGTGCTGTAGCAACCTCCTGGAACCGTTTTTATCCTGAAACAGAAAGGACAAAACATCTAAATGATTTTACAATGACTGCACTGCAGACTCGTCGCAGACAAGAACAACAAGCTAAATTACTGGAGAGTGTTCCTCTTGAAACGGAGGCTCAACTACCCGACATTGTTCTCTACAATGAAAATGGTGAGCGTGTTGCATTGTCAGAATTAAAAGGCAAAGTAGTGCTGTTAGATTTTATTGTTTATAGTGGAGATTTTTCACCTAAACACAATATGGATTTAAATTCATTATATAACAGATTCAAATCGTCTGATTTAGAAATTTACCAGATTTCATTTGACTCGAACGAGCATTTCTGGAAAACATCGGCAAGCAATTTACCTTGGATAACAGTGCGTCACCCTCAGTCTGTTAATGCCGGTTTGTTATCAACATACAACATTAGAGAGATACCTACCTCTTTTATTGTTAATCGCGAAGGAGACATAGTTGCAAGAATTGATGATTATACGCAACTGCTTGATGAACTGAACAAAGTGCTATAAAACATCTTGTTAAATTTTTGTTTTTACGGAATATAGTTTTTATCTTTGTTAAACAAATCATGAAAAAAGAGGGGTTCCGACTTTCTGTTTTAAGTCGGAATTCTTCTTTCTATATCAAAATTTTTAACTAAGTTAATTTAAATAAAAAATGGCTGTTACATACATGACCGAAGAAGGCCTTCGGAAATTACATGAGGAATTGATTGAAATGGAATCTGTTCAAAGGCCTAGGATATCACGTCAGATTGCTGAGGCTAGGGATAAAGGGGATCTTTCGGAAAATGCTGAATATGATGCCGCCAAAGAAGCACAAGGTATGTTGGAAGCAAAGATTTCGCAACTAAAGGGGGTCATTGCTAGTGCCAGGCTGATTGATGAGAGAATAATAGGTACTGACGAAGTGAGGATTATGAACAAGGTAACAATCCGGAATGTTAAGACAAAAAAGGAGATGACATATACTTTGGTTTCTGAAGCAGAGGCAGATCTAAAGAGTGGCAAGATTGCAATAA
This sequence comes from Fermentimonas sp., assembly GCA_041859795.1. GTDB lineage: Bacteria > Bacteroidota > Bacteroidia > Bacteroidales > Dysgonomonadaceae > Proteiniphilum. Next base: position 146,942 of record JBFLFV010000001.1, on the reverse strand, counting down.
ACTCACCAATAGCACAAGGATTGCTTGGGAAAAAAGTATCTGATATTGCAGAAATTGAGGTGCCTTCAGGAGTGCTTACTTTTGAAGTGCTTGACATATCAATTTAAATTTAAGCATTAAAATATATACTTTAAGTATTTAATTTCTTAGAACATAAAAACTATGAGTACCATTTTCAGTAAAATTATTGCAGGAGAAATTCCCTCTTATAAAATTGCGGAAGATGATAGGTTTTACGCTTTTCTAGACATTAATCCAATGGTTAAAGGCCATACACTAGTAGTTTCCAAACTGGAAACTGATTACATCTTTGATTTGGATGACCAACTGCTAAGCGAAATGGTAATTTTTTCAAAAAAGATTGCTTTGGCAATTAAAAAAGCAATTCCTTGTAAGAGAGTAGGAATGATGGTACTCGGACTTGAAGTTCCACATGCACATATCCACCTTGCACCTATTCAAAAAGAGGGAGATCTGAACCTTTCTAATCCAAAATTAAAACTAACACCTCAAGAGTTTGAAGAAATTGCCGAAAGGATAAGAAAGGAGATTCAATCTTCGAGCCATGCAGACATTAGCTGATAAAATAATTGACTTCAACAAAAAACTGCTCTACACCGGCACCTTACCTGTCGGATTTCAGGTAATGAATCCCTTTATGGATAATCCTGAAACAATGAGTGTGATGAGTCAGTTTTATCACAAATATTATAACGACAATAATCCGCGAAAATTTATTATTGGAATAAATCCCAGTAGAAATGGAGCTGGTGTAACTGGTGTTCCTTTTACCGACACTAAAAGGCTGGAGAGTGCTTGTGGCATTCCTATGAAGTCGGCTCGTACGCATGAGGTGTCATCAGTTTTCATTTACGACATGATTGAAGCATATGGCGGAGTAGATGCTTTTTATAGAAATTTTTATATTAATTCGCCTTTTCCTTTAGCTATTGTAAGACAGAATAAAAAAGGTAATTGGTTAAATGCTAATTATTATGATGATATGCAGCTTTTTGATCTTGTGAAAGATTTCATCATTGAGTCTATAAAGGGTCACATTGAACTGGGTCTGGATACGTCGGAGGTATACATACTTGGTAAAAAGAATGCAACATTTATCGCTAAGCTTAATGATAAGGAGAGGTTATTTGATAAAATGGTTGTTCTGGAGCATCCGAGATATATTCAACAGTATATGTTGAAGGATAAACAGCTCTATATTGATAAATATTTGACTGCGTTTTGCTCTTAGTTGTGTGAAAAGGGTAGCATCTCCGTATCCGGTCTATATATTTATAGGCCAAACACAGACTTATTATAGGTAGGATATATGCGAAAAATAAGCTAAATATGGACTATTTAGCTAGTTAGTATTATTTGAAAAATCTGCCTTTCTTGATCAACTTTACGGAGTCGGTCATTGCGAGGACTTACCGGAAGTTTTATAACAAGTGCGATGTAATGCAGAGACCGCCTACTCTCCGTTTTGAGCCGCATTGAAAATAAAAAAAGCTTTGAAAGTCAACGATTTCAAAGCTTTAATCTTAAATTCATCTCTTAAATAGTGGTGCCACCAGGAATCGAACCGGGGACACACGGATTTTCAGTCCGTTGCTCTACCTACTGAGCTATGGCACCAACATTGCTTTAATTGCGAGTGCAAAGATAATCGCATTTTCAGGATTTACAAAATTTAAATCAAAAATATCTTGTTTTTTTATTCACACCCTAAAATATTGTTCTAATACTATCAATTTAGCGGATTCCAGCCTTGCGAATGAAGTTCTACTTCTGATCCGTCTCTTGCAATCATGAAGCATCCTTTTTCGGGTTTGCTGATATGTCCAATCAGGTGTACACCCGGAATGGCGCTCACTTTATCGTGAAGTGAGAGTGATACTGTAAACAATAGTTCATAATCCTCGCCACCATTTAGTGCAACGGTTGTAACGTTTAGATTGAATGTTTCGGCCATCGCTGCTGTCTGATAGTCGATTGGTATCCTTTCTTCATAAATCCGGCAGCCCACGTTGCTTTGTTTGCATATATGCAATAGGTCAGACGACAACCCATCTGATATATCAATCATTGATGTGGCGGAGATATTGTTTGAGGCTAGCAGGTCGATTATATCCTTACGTGCTTCAGGTTTTAGTTGACGCTCCAAAATATACTCTTTGCCACTGAAATCGGGCTGAAAGCCTTTCTCGGGGTTTGCAGCAAATACTGCTTTTTCCCTTTCCAGTAGCTGCAGACCCATATATGAGGCTCCCAGGTCGCCTGTTACAAAAAGCAGATCAGTATCTTTAGCTCCGCTACGGTAAACAATATTATCATCGCCAGCCACTCCTATGCAGGTTATGCTAATAGTAAATCCGGTAAGTGACGAAGTGGTATCACCACCAACAATATCAACACCATAAATATCACAAGCCAGTTTTATGCCACTATAGAATGTTTCAAGGTCCTCAACCGACATTCGTTTGGCAATACCTAATGAGACTGTTATTTGCTGTGGCTTACCATTCATTGCGTATATATCAGAAAAGTTTACTACCGCCGCTTTATATCCCAAATGTTTGAGTGGGGTATAAATTAAATCAAAATGTATTCCCTCAAGCAGTAGATCGGTTGTGACAATGGTTCGCTTGTCTGAATTGTCTATAATTGCAGCATCATCACCAATACCCTTAATTGATGTTTCTTGAGTAAGAATTATATCTTTGGTGAGATGATTGATAAGACCAAATTCTCCCAGAGTTGCTATTTCGGTTCTTTGCATATAATATAGAATAAAATAAGAGGATGCCACACTAACTATTTTGTATTTTGAGACATCCCCTTATAAATTGGAAATAAAAAAATTAAATTCTCTGTATGATAGTACGCATTATTTCAGCCATCTTTGGTTGTGCTTCCTTAGCAGCTTCTTGTACATCCTCGTGCGAGATTTCAACAATCTTACCTAAAACTCCTAAGTCGGTAATAATTGAGAATGCCAATACTTTCATTTTTGCATGGTTGGCAACAATTACTTCTGGAACTGTTGACATTCCCACTGCATCTCCACCAATAATACGGAAAAAGTTGTATTCGGCAGGAGTTTCAAAAGTTGGACCCGATACTCCTACATAAACACCGTGCTGTAGCTTAATGTTTTTCTCTTTAGCAATTTCCATTGCCATTTCACAAAGCTTCTTATTATATGGTTCACTCATATCAGGAAAGCGTGTGCCCAGCTCTTCGAAGTTTTTGCCATGAAGCGGATGTTCGGGGAAGAAGTTTATGTGATCTTCAATCAACATTATATCACCTACATCAAAGCTTGAGTTCATACCTCCGGCTGCATTTGATACAAACAAATACTCGATACCCAATGCTTGGAATACACGTATTGGGAATGTTACCTGTTTCATTGTATAGCCTTCGTAGTAATGAAAGCGTCCCTGCATAGCTAACACTTTTTTACCTCCAAGTGTGCCGATAATTAACTTACCACTATGCCCTTCAACTGTTGATACAGGGAAATTAGGGATATCTGTGTATTGAATTTCATTCTTGTCTTCAATTTCATTTGCAAGTTCACCAAGACCTGTGCCAAGAATGATTGCAGTATTAGGGATTTCTCCAATTCTACCTTTAAGGTAATCAGCTGTTTGCTTTATAGTTTCTAACATGTTCAACAATTTTATTATTAAATGAATATTTTTCTTCGTTATTTAAAAAAGTAACCCTAATTGGGATATAAAACAGAATTTGTTTCATCTCTTGAGGCAAATATGGTAAAGATCTGAAACGCACTGCATCCTTTTCAGTTGTGATTATTACTCTGTTGTCATCTTTGATTTCATCCACAAATTCCATTATGGATTTGATGTCATCTTTTGTAAAGTTGTGATGGTCAGGGAAGTATTTTGTGTGTAGATTATAAGTTTTATATGCAAGTTTTTTAGCTAACGGATCAGGAGATGCTATGCCTGTAACTAAAAAGAGATGTTTCTTGCGTAAGTCATCTAGTTGATAAGTATTTTTTATAAATTCCGGAAAAACCGGTTTCAGGTTATCATAATCAAATGTTGTGAAATATAGCTCCTGGTAAGGAAAAAGATCTAATCCATTTGAGTAGATTCTGAAATCGATAGGTTGCATATCCGGGTGGCACTTTGTGACCACTACAACAGAAGCTCTTTCGATGCCTTTAATGGGCTCTCTAAGCATGCCTGCAGGCAAAAGTTGATCTTCAAATACAGGGCGGTTACTGTCAACAAGGAGTATCGACAGAGATGGTAGTACATATCGATGTTGAAATCCGTCATCAAGGAGTATCACCTCAGGTTGTTTTTCTTTTTCAAAAGAGAGCAGTTTATTTATTGCATTAACTCTGTTTTTGTCGACAATAACAGTTGCATGAGGAAACTTTTGTTTTATCTGTAATGGCTCATCGCCAACATTCCTTACTTTTGAGTTTGTTTCAACAATTTGAAACCCCTTACTTTTGCGTTTGTAGCCTCTGCTTAAAACCGCAACTCTATATCTTGGAGAGAGCAGATTAATCAAATATTCAATGTGAGGTGTTTTGCCGGTCCCTCCAGCAGTTATATTACCTACACATATGATAGGAATATTGAATTTATGTTGTTTTAATATCTTTTTGTTAAATAACCAGTTTCTAAAATTAACACCAATACCATACAACCATGATAATGGTTGCAATGAACGACGAATTTCTACAATTGGAGGTTCCATTTATACTATTTAATGTTCAGATCAAAAGGTATACGTGCTTGTATATAATCTTGTTCTTTAATGTTTTTTAAAAGCATAATAAGCTCAAAACTGTCACCTAAATATTCTTTAGCAGTTTTAGCAACCAGCTCTTCCTTTGATGGGTTTAAAAGCTCGTCTAGTGGAGAGCGCATTTTTGGATACTCAAATACAACATAGCTCTTGCCAAGATTTGCCATCTCAGCAGCAATTTCAATAGCTTTTTCAATTCCACCCAGCTCATCAACTAAACCAATCTCTTTGGCCTGATTGCCAGTCCACACTCTACCTTCGGCATACAGTGCCAGTGAGTCTTTTGACATTCCACGACCTTCGGCGCATCTAGTAAGAAATAGATCATAACCACTTTCAATATATGCTTGCATTCTCTGCTGTTCAGTATTGGTTAGGGAGCGTGTAATATTTCCAAAATCAGAAAACTCATTAGTTTTTACTGTTTCGCTGTGAATTCCAATTTTTTTGGTTGTGCCTTCTAAATTGGGGAACATTCCGAATATACCTATCGATCCGGTTAGTGTTGTTGGTTGTGCTACAATTTTATTTGCATTGCAAGCAATATAATATCCACCTGAAGCAGCCATGTCGCCCATAGAAACTACAACCGGCTTCTCCTTTTTAAGATTGGTGATGGCTTTCCATATCTGTTCTGATGCATAAGCGCTTCCTCCTCCCGAATTGATACGAAATACAACTGCTTTTATTTCATCATCTTTGCGGAGTTTTTCTATCTGGTCAACCATATATTTATCCTGAATATTGGATGAGCCTGTACCTGATTCAATACTTCCAATTGCATATAATATTCCAATTGTGTTTTCAGTTTTTTGAACTGTTTTGGTCTTTACCGACTTCATGTTTGCTACAGTTGCAGAAGGAATTTTCTTGTCCTCTTCAATATCAAGAAGAGTGCGCAGATAATTTTTCATTTCTGTTTCATAAAGAAGAGTATCAACCAGGTTTGAAGAAATAAGATAGTCTGTTGTTTGTAATAATGGCAAATTGTTTGCGTGATTATCAATCTCCTCGGTAGTAAGTGAGCGAGATTCGGCAAAATCATTTCTTAAGAAACTCCAAGCATCCGAAAGAAATGAGCTGACTTGCTCCCTGTTAGCATCACTCATTTCGTTTTGAGTAAAGGGCTCAACTGCCGATTTATAGGTTCCAACCTTAAAGATTTGCATCTTAATACCCATTTTATCAAGAGCTTCTTTAAAGAATATTGGTGTAGAATATAAACCATGCAAATCAAGCATACCTTGTGGGTTTAAAGCAATTTTATCTGCCACAGAGGCTAGATAGTAACCACCTTGAGTGTATGAGTCAGCATATGCAACAACAAACTTACCACTCTCTTTAAAACTTTCGAGTTCACCTCTAATTTCGGCAAGAGTAGCCATAGATGCAGTTAGCATACGAGAGTCGATATAAATACCTTTTATTTTATCGTTGCTTTTAGCTTTTCTAATAGCACTTACTATATCGTTTAATCCAACGGTTTTTTGGTATTCAGAGCTTATCAGAGAGGTAAAAGGATCAGGTTCGGCAGTGCGCTCAACAATTGTACCGTCAAGCATCAAGTTTAACACCGAGTTTTCCTGTAGTGCAAATTTTTCTGACGACATTGAGCCTAAAAATGAGCCTGCTGCACCAAAAAAGATCAACATTGCAATCAAGGAAATTAGGATTTGAGCTATAACAAATCCTATAGCCGACGCGAGCATTATTTTTAGAAAATCTTTCATAATGAGGGAGTATTAATTATTTTATAAAACAAAAATAGATAAAAAACGTTGTACAGCCAATTTAAAATTACATATTCTTAATTATTTTCACTTGGTTAATTATAGTTCTAACACTACTTTTGAATGTTTTATTCAGCTGTTTGAAATATTTTTTATGATTTTCTTTTCTTAAAAAATGGTAAATGGCAATAAATAGTCTGCAGATCGTGCAGCGTTTTTTCTTTTAATTCATCTATAGAATAAGTGCGATAAAATGGATGATTCGCAATTAATAATAGCATGCAAGAAACAGGACCGTAATGCTCAAAAAGCGTTATACGAGATGTTTGCCCCTATAATGATGGGTGTTTGTTTGCGCTATTGCGGAGATGAAGAAACAGCTCGCGATTTATTGCATGACGGATTTATCAGAGTTTTTACGCATATAGGCTCATATTCGGGCAAGGGATCTTTTGAAGGATGGCTTAGGAGAATATTTGTAAATATTGCTCTTGAAAACTACCGAAATGAAAAGAAAAAGTATCAGTTTTTAGAGCAGTATAGTTATGAGAAAACTAATGAATCAGATTCTCCTGCAGATGATTTACTAGATATAGGTGACATACCACGTGAGGAAGTTTTTGCAATAATAAAAAGTCTTCCACCCGGATATAGAACGGTGTTCAACCTTTATATATTTGAAGATATGTCGCACAAAGAGATAGCTGAACAGTTGGGTATTAATGAAGCTGCCTCTCGTTCGCAATTTTTTCGTGCTAAGAGTCTGTTAAGAAAAAAAATTAATACCATTCTTTCAAAGAATAAACAAAGACAAATAAAATGAATTCAGATAAAGAGATAAGAAAACAGTTTCAATCAAAACTAAACGACTTTACTGTTCCTATACCACCTGATGGTTGGGAACGAGTTGAGGAGACGCTGAATGCCATTACGCCAATCAGGAAAAAGGTTGTAAGGCTCAAATGGTTGTATGTCTCTTCTGTCGCAATTGTTTTGTTAGTTCTATTAGTGAGCATTCTGTTTTTAAGTAATCCTTTAATCAATGATGAACCAATTCTAACAGATAAGGCTTCCACCTCAGTAAAGTCTCCTACTTCGTTGACTCCCGAACTGCCGTTAGTAAAAGAGACTTCTGATTTTTCTGATGAAAAGTTTAATGAGCAGCATATTGGGGAGTTATTAACTAAGAGATCGGTTAAAAGTAGTACTCCGGATGAGGTGAAACCTACTGGTTCGACAGATTTAATAAATGATTTGCTAACTAGCTACAGTTCAAAAAGGTTTATCTCTTTTAAAAGAGTAGCCCTTAACAAAATGGTTGATTCCTATATGAAAGATATGGATATTGATGACTTGATTGAAGAGCAATTGATTATAACATCAGGTATGAATGATTTATATGCTGATAATAATATGATTTTTGCTGATGATAATCAACTCACTTTATCGGTAGGTGGTAAAGGAGGCCTGACATCTTTCTATCAGTCTGTAAATACTCCTATGACTTTGCGAAGTGCCTCTGTTAAAGAGAGTGATTCCTATTTGGAAGAATCAGGCAAGATGCTTTTAAATGCTAATGCTAATTTAGACAATCAATCAGAAATGGAGCACAGTCAGCCAGTTTCGTTTGGAGTAACAGTTTCTAAATCAATAGTTAACAATCTTTATGTTGAAACAGGTATTGTTTACTCCTATTTATACTCTAAAACAAAAAACAGTTCAACATCATCTCAGGAATATGAGTCACAACGACTGCATTATTTAGGGGTTCCACTGAATCTGAATTACAATATAATTTCGTACAAACAGTTGAATGTTTATTCATCGGTGGGAGGTATGATCGAAAAAGATATATATGGCAGTCTAAGAAATAATAAGGAGGGAATACCGGTGTTAAACATTAATGATGGGGAAAAATCAGAAAGCTATAAAGACAAAACTATCTCGCAACGCAATCCTCAATTATCAGTTAATGTTGGACTTGGGTTGTCATATCCGGTATTCAAAGATTTAAAATTATATGGTAAAATTGGTGGTGCATATTATTTTGACGCAAATAATAGACATAAAACTATCTATTCCGATAGAAAGATTGTGATGGATTTGAGTCTGGGCTTAAGATATGAATTTAAATAACAAATAAACATCAAATAATTTATGAAAAAATTAATACTGTTTTTGAGTGTAATATCGTTTGCACTTTTAGTGACATCATGCATTGATGAAGGTGGCAACAACTATACTGATTCAACATATGTCTATATAGACATGTCTGATAATGGAGTTATGTATGGTAAAACTATTTCGCCATATACAAATATGAGATTTATTACTAATCCCAATATGACTGCTATGATTCCCGGTGAGATTAAAGTGATGTATTATAGCTGGGATGAAGAGTATGGAACAACTGCTTTAAGTATCTCAGGTGAAACTGTTCAAGCTGATAATGTGAGACTGGCCGGTGAATCATTTGAATTAAAAATTGAGCCTTTGATAATGGATATTGAAGCTCCAGAGGTTGAAGAACCTAAAAAGTTTTTAGAAATTGCAGCTCCACTTTATGCAGATAATAAGGAGTTTATGAACGATAATTGGATTGTTCAATATGCCTACGAAGCAGGTAAGGATCAAATTGCAAATGTAGAATTTTATAAGAGAGAAGGTGAAACAATTGTGGGGAATAATATTATCATTGCAGTTGATGTTCATCTTACTCTGACTGGTCCTTCGGAAGGAACAGCACTGGAGCCTAAAGCGAGTGCAATTGCATTGAATATGTCACAGTTACGTGCAGAATATGAGGGATCTGGTGATAGCTCAACAAAAAATCTTAAAGTTGAATTTTACTATTATTTAAAGGGATTGGATGGAAAGCAAAAATCACAGCAGACATACTCCCTAACAATAGCAGGTTAATTCAAATAAAATGTTTATAAACAGCAGTGCTTTTAAAGCGCTGCTGTTTTTTTTAGTGGGCTCATATTCTATAATATAAATGTAATTCGTTAACTTTGCATTCCAAAATCAAAAAGGTAATGTGGAGAGATATTTTTAAAGTAGTTACAAATCTTATATTTGCTTCACCTAAAACGTGGAAAGAGATAGATAAAGAAAATTATAGTCGTAATCTGTTTCTAAATCAATTTTTGCACCCAATTTTTGGAATTATAGCATTAACCTCATTTATTGGGGGATTGTGGTTTTCTAGAGGAGGTAATGTGGAGAGTGCTTTGAAGCAAACAATTATTAGTGTAGTTACAGTTTATGGGGGATATTTTATTGCAACATATACACTAAATGAGTTGGCTCCACGTTTTGGCCTAAAAAAAAACATATCACGATTCGGGAAATATGTGGGATATTCATCAATAGTACTTTATCTTTTATATATTATAGTTCCTTTATTCCCGGATTTTATTATTTTGTGGCTAATTGCCCTTTATACGATATATTTAGTGTATAATGGAGCTGTATATTATGTAAAAGTGATTGAGGATAAGCTTGTTGGTTTCACTTTAATTGCAGCATCCTTAATTGTTTTATCACCTGCAGCTATAAATTTGCTTTTTACAATTACAATAAAATAATGAAACAGATTACCGTCAACATAAAAAACAAGCGTGCAACATTCGATTATGAATTGGTCGAAACCTTTACGGCTGGAATTGTGCTGACAGGTACCGAGATAAAATCAATTCGTTTAGGTAAAGCGAGTTTGGTAGACACATACTGTCAGTTTGAGGGCAAAGGTTTGTGGGTTAGGAATATGCATATTGCACCCTATTTTTATGGGACCTATAACAATCCCGACTCCAGAAGAGAAAGGAAGTTGTTATTAAATAAAACTGAGTTGAGGAAACTCAGACGTATGACAAAGGAGACCGGCTTTACGATAATTCCTGTTAGAATGTTCATTAACGAAAGAGGATTAGCCAAGCTTGTAATTGCTATAGCTAGAGGTAAAAAGCAGTATGATAAACGTCAATCGCTGAGAGAGAAAGAGGATAAACGAGCAATGGACAGAATGTTTAGGAAATAGTTTTTGTTTTTAAGTTATCACACTTCTATTTTATCTCCAATTTCTGTTTTTTATTTTTGATTAATATTTATTATGCGGATTAGAAATTTGATAATTAAACCTGCACTTAAAAAGTCGGTATCAACAGCTTTATGGTTGTTGAAAATGATATTGCCTATCTCACTTTTAGTGAGGTTTTTGGATTATTATGGAGCACTTGCATATATGGCAGAGTTTCTTGATCCACTTTTTATTAATATGGGATTGCCGGGAAGTACAGCAATTGTCTTTATAACATCAATTTTTTTGCCGCTTTATGCTCCTCTTGCGATAATTACGTCAATGAGTATCACGTTGAGAGAGTTGACAATATTAGCTTTAATGTGCCAAATTGCTCATAATTTGCCGGTTGAGAGTGCAATACAAGCAAAGACCGGTACATCATTTTGGGGCATGTCAACACTGAGAATTGTTATGAGTATTGCTACAGCTTTCCTTCTAAACCTTATACTTCCCGAAAATATGGGAATGCCGATGTTTATTAAAACTAATATTGAGGTGGTGGCATCTGTTGGCGAACTAATGCTACTTTGGCTTAAGAGTTCGCTTAATATTGCCCTTCTATTATTTGCAATCATTTTCATTTTAAATCTTTTGTATAATATTCTTAACACCTACAATCTGATTTCAAAACTGAGTAAGGGCGTACAACCTATTCTTAATTTTTTTGGGTTGAGTGCTAATACCGGTTTTTTATGGCTAATAGGATATATAGTTGGCTTGGCATACGGTGGAGCCCTCATGATGGAGCAGTTAAAGGAGGGCAAAGTGACTCGAACCGAAGCAAATCTACTTAATCATCACTTGGCAATATCTCACTCTGTTATAGAAGATAACCTGTTGTTTGTGGCGCTGGGTGTTTCGATATGGTGGATATTGGGAGTAAGGTTGTTTCTTGCTTGGGTGGTTGTTTGGTTTAGGAAATTAATATTGAAGCTTACTGCCGTGCGACTTAAAGTTTTGGTTAGTGCCAAAGAGAATTAATTAATAAATTGATGTATATGAATTTAGAGAGTCTGCTTTCCAATCGTATTCTGATTCTTGATGGGGCGATGGGAACAATGATACAGAAATATAATCTTACTGAAGAGGATTTTAGAGGTGATAGATTTAAAGATTTTAATGTTCTTCTTAAAGGTAATAACGATCTGCTCTCTTTGACTAGACCGGATATTATTGGTGAAATTCATAGAGAATATTTAGCCGCAGGAGCAGATATAATTGAAACAAATACTTTTAACTCTACATCAATTTCGATGCAGGATTATAAGTTAGGCAATCTTGCATATGAGATAAATCTTGCCGCAGCAAAGATTGCGAGGAAGGCTGCAGATGAATTCAGCTCTAAAACTCCATCCAAACCTCGCTTTGTTGCCGGTTCTATAGGACCTACCAACAAAACTGCATCGATGAGTCCACGCGTTGAGGAGCCTATGTATAGAGCTGCAACTTTCGATGATTTTAAAGCTGCTTATAAAGATCAAATTCTTGCATTACTGGAAGGTGGAGTGGACCTTCTTATAATTGAAACAATATTTGATACACTTAATGCCAAAGCTGCAATTTTTGCAGCAGAAGAGGTGGCAGTAGAAACGGGCATTAAAACCCCTATAATACTTTCTGTAACACTATCTGATAAAGCAGGTAGAACATTATCAGGTCAGACTTTAGCCGGTTTTGTGGCTTCTGTAAGTCATGCAAATCCTTTGGCAATAGGGCTAAACTGCTCTTTAGGAGCATCCGATTTAAAGCCATATGTTAAGGAGCTTGGACAAATAGCCCCTTTTTATATTTGTACATATCCTAATGCAGGTTTACCAAATCAGTTGGGTGAATATGACGAAACTCCGGAAAAGATGGCTGCGCAGATTAAAGAGTTCATTGATGATGAGCTAATTAATATTGTAGGAGGCTGTTGCGGTACAACACCTGAACATATAAAAAAGTATGTTGAACTGGTGCAAAATGCAAAACCTCATACAAAGGCGCCTGCTCCCATATATATGCAGATGTCCGGTTTAGAAATGCTTGAGGTGTCACCACAAATTAATTTTCTCAATATTGGTGAAAGATGTAATATATCAGGCTCCCGCAAGTTTTTAAGATTAATAAAAGAGAAGAAATATGAGGAGGCTCTTGATATTGCTCGTAAACAAGTTGATGATGGAGCACAGGTCCTTGATATCAATATGGACGAAGGGCTACTTGATGGGGCTCTAGAGATGACCAACTTTCTGAATATGCTTGCTTCTGATCCTGATGTTTCGCGAGTACCAATTATGATTGATTCGTCAAACTGGGATGTTCTTGAAGCGGGATTAAAGTGTGTTCAGGGTAAATCAATTGTGAATTCCATCTCATTAAAAAATGGAGAGTCTGAGTTTTTACACCAAGCAAAGCTTGCTCAGAGGTATGGTGCAGGAGTGGTGGTGATGGCTTTTGATGAAATAGGGCAAGCAGATTCTTATGAACGAAGAATTGAAATATGTAAACGTGCATATGATTTACTTATTAGTAATGACTTTAACCCACGAGATATTATTTTTGATCCAAATATTTTGGCAATCGCCACTGGTATGGATGAACACAAGAACTATGCAGTTGATTACATAAAAAGTGTAAGTTGGATTAAAAAAAATCTACCCCATGCTAAAGTGAGCGGTGGTGTTAGTAATCTCTCATTTTCCTTTAGAGGTAATGACTATATTAGAGAATTGATTCATTCTGTATTTCTTTATTACTCCATCGAGGCCGGGTTGGACATGGGAATAGTGAATCCGGCACAATCTGTAATATTTGAAGATATTCCTGTTCATGAAAAAGAATTAATTGAGGATGTTGTATTCAATAGAAGGGATGATGCCACAGAAAGGTTGATGGATTATGCCGAAAAGATTAAACGAGATAAAACACCTGAAGCAGAACAAATAAAAACTGAAGAGTGGCGTAGCAAGGCGGTTGATGAGCGACTTAGTCATGCATTGGTTAAAGGTATTGGCGATTTTATGGAGGAGGATTTGTCCGAAGCACTTGGAATATACCCACGTGCTGTAGATATTATCGACAAACCGTTGATGGAAGGTATGAATAGGGTGGGCGACTTGTTTGGGTCAGGTAAAATGTTCTTACCCCAGGTTGTTAAGGCAGCAAGGGCAATGAAAAAAGCTGTTGCAGTTTTACAGCCCACATTGGAGGCTGAGAAATCTACATCGGGCGAATTACAAAAAGCAGGGAAGATATTACTTGCAACTGTTAAGGGGGATGTACACGATATTGGGAAGAATATTGTCTCTATTGTTTTGTCATGTAATAACTATGATATAATTGATCTTGGAGTAATGGTACCACCCGAAAAGATTATTGGAACTATTATCAAAGAAAAGCCGGATATTGTTGGATTGAGCGGACTAATTACTCCCTCGTTAGGTGAAATGGCTGTAGTTGCCGAAGAGATGCAAAAAGCCAGTTTAAATATACCTTTGATAATTGGTGGTGCAACTACCTCCAAACTTCATACAGCATTAAAGATTGAGCCTAAGTATAATGGGGGACCGGTTGTTTATGTGAAGGATGCATCACAGGCTCCGTTGGCTGTTTCTAATTTGATGAGCATCGAGAATCGTGATGAGTTTGTATTGAAACTTCGCGACGAGTATGGTCGACTAAGAGAAAATTACTCACTTAAAGAGACGGAGTTAGTTTCATTAGACGAAGCTAGAAAAAATACTTTCAAAATTGATTGGGATACATGCGAGTTGGTAAAACCTAAAGAGCTTGGTCGTGTTATTCTAAATAAAATAAGTGTCTCCAAAATAACTCCCTGGATAGATTGGAAATTCCTATTTCCTGCATGGAGCTTATCGGCTCGTTTTCATACTATTACCAAAGTTGGCAATAGTGAGCATGACCGAAATGAGTGGATTGCCGGATTTAGAGAAGATGATCAGGAAAAAGCCAAAGAAGCGATCAAGCTGTACGATGATGCTGTCAAACTACTTAATAATCTTGTAGTAGACGATGTTGATTTTATAAAAGCTGTGTATGGTTTGTATGAAGCATATAGTAATAATGATTCAATTTTCATCAAAAATGAAGAAGGTGAAACAGTTGCTTCATTTCCATTTTTAAGACAACAAAAAAAGTCAAAGAAGAATGAGTATTACTGCTTGAGTGATTTTATTGCTCCACAATCTTCAGGTAAAAAAGACTATATTGGTGCTTTTGCTGTTACTGCGGGTGATGGTGCAGATAAGTTGTTAGAAAAGTATAGTTCAGCAGGTGATGAGTACAATGGCTTATTACTTAAATCACTACTCGATCGTCTTGCTGAAGCAGCAACTGAATGGCTTCATGCTGAAGTGCGTCAGAAAACATGGGGATATGCATCTGACGAAAATCTGTCCATCTCTGAAATTCATGCAGTAAAATTTCAAGGTATACGCCCTGCTGTTGGCTATCCATCAATTCCGGATCAAACAACCAATTTCTCACTACATGAGTTGCTGATATCCAAGGAGATTGGAATTTCACTCACAGAAAATGGTGTTATGTATCCTAACGCATCTGTAAGCGGTTTCTTTTTGGCACATCCCGAAACTAAGTATTTTGGCATTGGTGATATTGATGAAAATCAGGTTATAGATTATGCAAAAAGGAAAGAGCAAAATGTCGAATATATAAGGAAGTTTCTAATTGCAAACTTAGCTTAGGTTTGCAAAACTAAAGGTTACCGGTTGATATATATATTTAAAGCTCTAAATTAATACCAATATTTGGTGTTTACTTTAAAGTTTCAATAAAGTATTACAAATTGAACTATATTTGGGAACTCCAAAAAATATCACTAATTGGAGTATCTTTGTATGTAATATTAACTATGATTTTGTATGCGGAGTTTTGGTAGCGACAATAATTCAGGAGTTCATCCTAGAATAATGCAGGCTCTATTTGAAGCCAATATTGATCACTCAATAGCATATGGTGATGATAAATGGACACATGACGCTAAGGAAGTGATTCGAGAGTTGTTGGGAGAAAGCAGACTGGAGCCTTACTTTATGTTCAATGGTACAGGGGCAAATGTGGTTGCACTTCAAGTTTGTACAGAGCCATTTCATTCAATTATATGTGCATCAACAGCTCATATTGCGGTTGATGAATGCGGAGCACCAGTTAAAATGACCGGTGCTGCTTTAAAAGAGATTCCAACTACCGACGGAAAACTGACTCCCGAATTGGTTAAACCATATTTACATGGATTTGGCTTTGAGCATCATTCACAACCAAAGGTAATTGCAATATCACAAACGACTGAGCTTGGAACTGCTTATACTCCTGCTGAGTTAAGAGCATTAGCTGATCTTGCTCATCAACATGACATGTATCTTTTTGTTGATGGAACTAGAATAGCCAATGCCTGTGCGTTTTTTAATACAAATCTTAGAGAGATGACAATCGACTGTGGTGTTGATGTTTTTACTTTAGGTGGTACAAAGAACGGATTAATGTTTGGTGAAGTACTTATACCATTACGAAAAGAGCTGTCCAATAATTTAAAGTATTATAGGAAACAGACTACTCAGCTTTATTCTAAGATGAGATATATTTCAGCTCAGTTTATACCCTATTTAAAGGAGAATATTTGGCTTGAAAACGCTACACATTCAAATACTGCAGCACAAAAGTTGTATGAGCAAATGGTTAATATTAATAATATAGAATTTACCCAACCGGTTGAGTCGAATGCGCTATTTTTTATACTATCTAAGGATATTACTGACAAATTGCGCAAACAATATTTCTTTTATGATTGGGATGAGAGTAGAAACGAAATGCGTCTTGTATGTTCTTGGGACACCACAGATGAGGATATTCAGAGCTTTGTAAATTATCTTAGAAGCCTTACTGAAAATTGAAATGATATTATATATTTATTTTAATTTTTCCAGATAGATTTCTAACTTTCAATATTGACGAGTAACTTTTTATATTAACAGCTAACTTATTATATATTATATGTTTGATTTTATTGATACTTATCCTTGGCTATTACCAATTATCATATTTTTTGGTCGTGTGATTGATGTTTCGTTAGGTACATTAAGAATCATTTTTGTTTCGAAAGGAGAAAAATATAAGGCTCCTCTTATTGGCTTTGTGGAGGTGTTTATTTGGGTTGTGGTAATATCTCAGATACTTTCCAGAGCAAATGATTTGGTGTCTTATCTTTCATATGCTGCAGGTTATGCTACGGGCAATTATGTTGGGATTTTACTCGAAAACAGGATTGCTTATGGTATAGTTTTATGTCGAATATATACACAGAAAAATGGCCTGGATTTAATTAAAATTCTCAACAAGATGAATTTTGGAGCAACAATGACACATGGTTACGGGTCAACAAATGAGACTGATATTATTGAAGCTGTTATAGATCGAAAGGAGATGAAGTTATTGGAGCGTACTATTAATAATTTTGATGAAAACAGTTTCTTTGTAATTGAGGATGTGAGAACTAAAAAGAATGGTATTTTCCCTAAGCGTAGAACAATTCTTTCCCGATGGAGAACAGGTAAATAATCGATTATTTGATTTCTGTTTTTTTAGCTTCTTGCCAAATTTCCTCCATCTCTTCGAGTGTAAGTTGATTTAGACTTTTACCCTGTTTTTTTACTTTATTCTCCATATAATTAAAACGATATATAAACTTTTTGTTTGTGCGTTCTAAAGCATTATCGGGATTTACCTTGTAGAGTCGGGCAGCATTTATTATGCTAAAAAGCAGATCCCCAAACTCTGCTTCTGTCTTGTCGGCATCCATGTTTTCAATTTCATCTTTTAGTTCACCGAGCTCCTCTTTAACCTTATCCCAAACGTCGTGACGTTTATTCCAATCGAATCCCGAATTACGTGCTTTGTCTTGTATTCTGTATGCTTTAACTAACGAAGGCAGTGAGGCGGGTACACCCTCTAATACTGTCTTGTTTCCACCTTTTTCTTTAAGTTTAATTTGTTCCCACGACTGTTCAACTAATCCTGCAGAATCAATTTTTTTATCACCAAATACATGAGGATGACGAAAAATTAACTTGTCACAAATTGCATTGCAAACATTTGCAATATCAAATGCTTTTTTCTCCTCACCAATTTTAGAGTAGAACACAACATGGAGCAGTAGATCTCCAAGTTCTTTCTTTATTTCATCATTATCATTATTTATGATTGCTTCTGCTAATTCGTATGTTTCTTCTATTGTGTTTGCGCGCAGACTCTCATTTGTTTGCTTCTTATCCCAAGGACATTTCTCGCGAAGTTCATCCATTACATCAAGAAGTCTGCCAAAAGCTTCAATTTTATCTTCTCTACTATTCATCACCTGTACAATCCTGCTCGTTGTATATATTAAAGATGGAGCTGTTCCAAAAGGGCAGCTCCTTTTTTAATTTTTCAAGCTGCTATTTTCTGATTGTAGTTATTAACTGAAGAGAAATTTTTAAAGTTCACCCCTATTTTCACTAAAAATAAAATAACACCACCTTTTTGATCATATTTCCCCAAAATAGCCCATATTCCTTTATTATCTAACCCTTTCAAGTGTAGTTTTCCAATATTAAATGCAATAGCGAAGATCGCAAAGTCCATTAAAAACCTTGTCTTTTTTAAAATGCCTGAATCTGTTGTAATGTTTGTTTGATTTGGTTTGTCCAAACACTGACTCAGGCTCTATTGGACGCTGACTTCGATGATAAATTCCTTCTTCTGAAGTCAGTAGCTCTCTGATTCTCTGTTTTATGCCGGTTAAGGTTATGATTCACCTCTATTCTTCTGTTACCTTTTGCATTAGTACAGAGACATTTCAAAGGACAACCGTTACAGTTTTTTGCCTCGTAAAGAGTTGATGTTGATTTGTATCCACTAGCTGTTTTGTTTCTCTTTTTTCCTACCTTGTTCATATGCTGCCCCATTGGACAAACATAATAATCTTCTTCTGAGTTATAGTAAAGGTTCTGAGAGAGAAAGCCATTCTTTTTAAATGCTCTTTTCTGTTCTTTATGGAAGTAATTAAACTTTACAAACGGCTCAATATCATTCTCCTGCATAAACTCATAATTCTCTTCACTACCGTAACCGGAATCAGCCACTACCTTACCCGGCAAAATGTTATAACGGTTCTCGAAGCTATTTAAAAAAGGAATCAAGGTTAATGTATCTGTAGGATTTGGGTAAAAATCATAATGGCTTATAAACTGATTCTCTGTACTTATCTGAACGTTATATGCAGGCTTGAGTTGGCCGTTGAGCATATGATCCTCTTTCATGCGCATAAAAGTTGCATCAGTGTCGGTTTTAGAATAACTATTGCGATTGGCCAGAGTATCTAAATGGCGCTCATACTCTTCAAATTTAGGTAAAAGCTTATCCTCAAGTGTTTTAATTGCCTTTTGTTCCTCTTTGCTTCTGTTCTCCCGATTAATCTGAGCAACACGCTTTTTTATCTCTTCACTGTTGAATGGTCTCGGTGGATCATAATCAGGGTTATTATCACCGGCTATACCTTCTTCAATCATTCCCAGTATTTTATGGATCTTTTCTTCTAATCTATCTTTGTATTTTTCAATCGACTTACGCCAGACAAAGGTGTAACGATTAGATCTTGATTCAATCTTGGTGCCGTCAACATAAGCCACTTCAAGACTTAAACATCCCATTTCAACAAGCATCACAACGACCTGAGTAAAAACCTCATGTATTGAGTCTTTTAAATGAGACGAGCGGAAACGGTTAATGGTGTTGTGATCAGGAGTCTGGTTGCCCGATAACCACATGAAGCTGACACGGTCTGTGAGAGCCTGTTCTATTTTACGACTGGAATAAATATTATTCAAATAGCTGTATAGAACAACTTTAAGCATCATACGTGGATTATAGGCTGTAGTACCACCGCCTTTGTAAGTGTCAAAGACTTTACTCAAATCTAGGCTATCTACTATTTGATTAATAATACGGGCGGGTGAGTTTTCAGGTACTTTTTCATCCAAACTGGGAGGAAAAAGAGTAACCTGACCCTGGTTATAAGATTTGAATTTAGGTTTAGCCATATCTTATATGTTTGATATACAGACATAAAGATAAGTAAAAGTGTTTAAAACAACAACGATGTATATAGTTTTTTTGCAGAAAATTTTAAATAAAAAAAAGAGACTGTCTACCTTTTGAGACAGCCCCATTATATAAATTCTTTATTTAAAATTTCTCAATCCTGTTTGTAGGAACTCCATATAATTCTCTACACTCTCGTCATAGGAGTGTGCTTTAGAAATTGGTTTTCCTTGATGGTCAAGCACCACATAATATGGCTGCGACTGTGTTCCAAACTTATGCCTTTGCAGGTAACTCCATTTATCGCCCACCGTTCTCAGGCGCGTACTTCTTCCTTGCTCATCCACTTCAATAATATCGGGCAATCTGGTTCTCTCGTCAACCATCAAAACAATAAACACAAACTCCTCCTCAATAAGGTTCATAACCCTATCGTCCGACAAAACAGTCGCATCCATCTTATGACAATTAACACATCCGTGACCACCAAACTCCAGCAGCACCGGTTTTCCTTCGCGTGCAGCGTAAGCCATCCCCTTCTCATAATCATCAAACACCAAATCCATCGAGCTGTCCACCAGCTTAAAATCTTGAGTTGACAAAGGAGGAATAATTGAGCTCAGCGGCTTAAGGGGAGCCCCCCACAACCCCGGCACCATATAAATTGCAAAAGCAAATGAAAACATTGCAATAATCAGCCTTGTAAGCGAAACATGCTTCAAATCGCTGTCACTCTTAAGCTTGATCTTCCCCAACAGATAAACCCCCATCACAACAAAAAGAACAATCCAAATTGAAAGGAAAACATCCCTGTCAAGAAGACCCCATCCGCTTGATAAATCTGCAACCGACAAGAACTTCATAGAAACTGCCAGCACAATAAACCCTAACACCACCTTAACAGAGTTTAGCCAGCTTCCCGACTTAGGCAGAGTTTTAAGCCATGATGGGAACACAGCAAAAAGAGTAAAAGGAATTGAAAGTGCAAGTGCAAACCCGAACATCCCCACTGTAGGAGCAAGGAAATTGCCATAAGTGGCAGCATCCACAAGCAACCACCCAATAATTGGACCTGTACATGAGAAAGACACCAGTGCAAGAGTAAACGCCATAAAGAACAGACTCAACCACCCTTTAGAGCTATCCACCTTACTATCCATCTTATTTGTCCATGAAGCCGGCAGCACCAACTCGAAAGCACCCATAAAAGAGAAAGCGAAAGTAATCAGAAGAGCAAAGAAAATCAGATTAAACACCGGACTTGTAGCCAGATTATTAAGAGCACTCGCCCCAAATATAGCAGTAATAATAAGTCCCAGCGTCACATAAATAACAATAATTGACAACCCGTAAACGAATGCATCCTGAATAGCCTTCTTTTTAACCTTCTTATTTCTGTTCAAAAAGAAGCTCACCGTAATTGGAATCATAGGCCACACACAGGGAGTCAGCAGCGCCGCAAAACCCCAAATCAGACCTTTCAAGAAAATACTCCATAAAGAAGCATCGGCAAGACTGTCTCCATCACTTAAAGCACCCAGCTCATCAATAACCGGAGTCCACAGAATATCACTGTCAACTGCCCCTGAAATCATATTTGATCCATCCTGAAGTGAAGCAACCTCCAAAGCGGTTAGCGACACCTCTGCTTCACCCGATGAAGCTTCACCCGATTCAGCTTCACTCTCTTTCTGTACAGCTGTTGAGCCCTCAGAGCCCTCAGAGCCTGCTTTAGCAGTTACACCTGCAGCACCTGCCGGCACTTCTACCGTAGCCGGTAAATCAGCTGTTTTAAACTCAAAGTCTGAAGGCAGGGGAGGCGTACAAGTCTCTTCGTTGCATGCTTGTGCCCTTACATTACCTAAAACCGAGAAGCTTGCTTTGTCGGTCACTTTCAAACGCTGTCCAAAAGTAACAGAATTGGTGAATGACCCAATTTCCATTTGGAACACCTCATCAAACTTCACATTTGCCTTCTTGTCAATCGCCTTAAAGTCACCAACAACCTCAGCACCTTTTATCTGGTCAAACTCAATAATTGTAGGATTGGGTCCACCGGGAGGAATATTGGCATCATACATGTACCACCCCTCTACTACAACTGCTTTCGCAATTATCTCAATTTCTCCTTCACCTTTATCCTGTAAACTGAAACTCCAATTGATGACATTCTGTGAGAAAGTAATTGATGTAAAGAGTATCAGAAAACAAAAAAGGTTAGTTGCTTTTTTCATATTTACGATGATTTTTTTAATTCAGCTTGTAAAGGTAATAATTTTAATACAATTGGAGACAATAAAATGTTGCTTTTTGATTCTTAAGAATTAACTGTTAAATATTGCAATATTAGCTTTTGCTATATTGATAAATGTTATGTAATTTTGAGTTTTTTAAAAATAAGATGATGAGTATACTATCGTTAGAAGAAAGAGTGCAGATTAAATCACTTATGCAGAGGGAGATAGTTCCGGCATTAGGTTGCACTGAGCCAATTGCAGTGTCTTTATGTACAGCAAAAGCAGTTGAGGTTTTGGGAAAAAGGCCTGATAAGATTGATGCTTTGCTTAGTGCAAATATCATTAAAAACGCAATGGGTGTTGGTATCCCGGGTACTGGAATGAATGGTTTGCCAATTGCAATATCATTAGGTGCTCTAAGGGGTAAGTCTGAAAATGGCTTAGAGCTACTTAAAAATCTATCTGAAAATGAAGTTGAGCTCGGTAAACGGTATATAAATGAAAAGAGGATTCAAATAAATCTTAAAGACAATATATCAGAAAAACTATATATCGAAATTATTTGCACTTGTGATGAGAATCAATCCAGGGTTGTTATTAGTGGCAGCCATACAGATTTCACTCATATTGAGAAAAATGGAGAAGTTATATTTGAAAAAGCTTTAGACAGTGTAGAAGATTCAAGTAAAAGTGATCCGTTGAACTTTAATAAGATATTTAAATACGCAACTGAGTCACCTGTCGAAGAGCTGGAGTTTATCATTGAAGCTGCACAAATGAATAAAAAAGCAGCGAATGCTTCTAAAAATGGCTTCTTTGGGCACAGTGTATCAAGAAGTATTCTGGGAGATAAAGGGAAGAGTCTATTTGGAGATAACCTTAACAGTAAGATGGTTGCATCTACCGCAGGAGCGTGTGATGTAAGGATGGCAGGCGCGATGATTCCTGTAATGAGCAATAGTGGCAGTGGTAATCAGGGTATTGCTGCAACATTACCGGTATTAACATATGCCGAAAATGTAGGATCTTCGGAAGAACAATTGATTCGTGCACTTATACTTAGCAACCTTTCAATGATTTATATCAAACAGCATATTGGTCGACTTTCCGCTCTATGTGGGTGTGTAATTGCTTCTACAGGTGCAAGTTGTGGAATTACTTATTTAATGGGAGGTGATTACAATCAGGTTACCTATGCTGCTAAAAACATGATTGCAAATATTACAGGGATGATTTGTGATGGTGCTAAACCAAGTTGTGCTCTTAAAATTGCAAGTGGAGTTTCAACTGCATCATTGTCTGCATTGATGGCTATAGAAAATCATGTAGTTACGTCGCAGGAGGGAATTATTGATCAGGATATTGATCAAACAATTAGGAACCTTGCATTGATTGGAAACGAAGGTATGGTAGAAACTGATAAAATAGTTTTAGATATTCTGACTTCAAAGAATTAGACTTAACCAAATTTTAAAAACTATCTAATTGTACTCTCATTTACTTTAAAGAATTTTACTCATAGTTGTTTTTTATAAGTTTCCTAAATGTAGGTTGTTTTAATACTGCCTCTTTTATTCTAGTATATTTCACAATATATTAACCGGCTATAGGCTGCTTCTCTTTAGGCTTTATTATAAAAGGCTCTATTGAATAAATGAGTTGCGCTTATTTGTAGTTATTAGATATGAAAACCCGGTCTTTAAAAACAAATGTTCAATATCGACCGGGTTTAACAATTATCTGTGATTAATATGATTGCAATTAATCAACCTTAATATTAATACTACTTGATCCTCGCTTTTTCGTAAGAAATACCTAATGCATCAGCTACTCCTCTACCGTATGCAGGATCAGCTTTATAGCAATTGCCAATATGTCTGATCTTGATAATCTCATCACTATCGCCCATATTGCGTGCTGTGTTATCAAACAACCGTTGTTGCTCCTCAGGGTTCATTAATCTGAACAGTTTTCCGGGTTGCTCATAATAATTATCATCATCTTCGCGGAAATTCCATCGTTTGATGTCACCGCTAGCTTTCTGTACCGGTTCGTCATGTTCAGGTTGCTCTTGCCACACATTATAACTATTAGGTTCATAGTGCAAAGTTGCACCGTGATTACCATCTACTCTCATCTGACCATCTCTATGGAATGAGTTGTATCCTTCTTTTACTCCCCTAGGATAGTTGACTGGAATTTGATGATGGTTTACACCCAATCTATAACGCTGAGCATCTCCATATGAGAATAAGCGTGCCTGCAACATCTTGTCAGGAGAGAAGCTGATACCCGGAACAACATTAGCAGGTGTAAAAGCTGCCTGTTCAACATCATGGAAGTAGTTTTCAGGGTTACGATTAAGTTCAAATTCACCAACAGGGATAAGTGGGAATTCGCTTTTGTACCAAACTTTAGTAAGGTCGAATGGATTATATGGCATATTTTCTGCTTGCTCTTCAGTCATAATTTGAATGAATAATTTCCATTTTGGGAAATTACCATTACCAATAGCTTCAAAAAGATCACGTTGATTGCTTTCACGATCTCTCCCAACTACTTCAACTGATTCTGCATCAGTTAGATACTCGATTCCTTGCTGAGTAACAAAATGAAACTTCACCCAGTGTCTAACATTATCTGCATTGATAAAGCTATATGTGTGACTTCCGAAACCGTGCATATGTCGGAAGCTACGTGGAATACCCCTGTCACTCATAGTTATTGTTACTTGATGCAATCCTTCAGGAAGACTTGACCAGAAATCCCAATTATTGTTTGGACTGCGTAGATTGGTGTGAGGGTCACGTTTTACAGCATGATTTAGATCGGGAAACTTCAAAGGATCGCGAAAAAAGAATACAGGAGTATTATTACCTACAAGATCCCAATTACCCTCTTCGGTATAAAACTTTAAAGCAAATCCACGAATGTCTCTTTCCGCATCAGCAGCTCCTCGCTCACCGGCAACTGTTGAGAAGCGTGCAAACAATTCTGTCTGTTTGCCAACTTCGGAAAATATTTTTGCTTTGGTGTACTGTGTAATGTCATGAGTAACTGTGAATGTTCCAAATGCACCTGAACCTTTAGCATGCATTCTTCTTTCAGGGATTACTTCACGATCAAAATGCGCCATTTTTTCTAAAAACCATACATCCTGCATAAGCATAGGACCTCTAGGTCCAACAGTTACTACATCCTGATTGTTTCCAACAGGAGCACCTGCAACAGTGGTCATTTTCTGTTGATTCTTTTTGTCTTTTTGTTTCTTAATTTCTTCAGCATTCATGTTTTTAAAATTTGTTTTTTGTTTTTACTTTATTAAACTTCTTCCTTTTATTTGTAATGATTGATTATAATTTTATGAATTTAATCTTCACCATTGTATTTGCCTTTGATATGAACCTGAATTGATTCGATATTATAGTTTGGTATTTTGTTTTTATTGAAAAATGTTTTCAGTATTGAATCAAGTTCACTGTTCATATAATCTTCAATTTGCTTGTTTTCCACATCATATATATGATGATGATTTTTTGTTTGCCAGTCGTAACGTATAGTTTCATCTTCAGAACTAACTTTTGTTATAACACCTTTTTTTACTAAGGTATCCAATGTTTTGTATATTGTGCCAATAGCAATATTTGGATGTGAATTATGAACTTTATCAATAATCTGCTGTGCAGTAGAATGGTTATTTAGAAGGTATATAGCTTCTAGAGTGCTAACTCTCTGTGGTGTAATCTTAAGTCCATGTTTTTTTAATTTATCACTAATTTCTTCAATTTGTATTTGCATATAGATTTGTTGAGTAATGTCTATTAAATAAGAATCATTACTATTTAAAACAAAATTAACGGCATAGTGTTCAATAAAAATGTTTTTATATATCTTAGTTAATATTTGAATATTTTTTTTGTACATTTGAGAGATTGGAGTGTGTTGCCATGAATTTTGCACAAGTTGCAAACAGTTAGCTGGTTATAATGTTTTCAACATGTTTTGTATATAACTTTTGCTAAATATCATACATAAATAAGGAGATTCGAAAAAATTACTACCTAACTTTACAAACTAATTTAAAAGCAAATCATAGTTTTTTTAAAATGGAGAAACAGAAAAGAAAACCATCAGTAAAGGTGGTAGAAAGAACAGTTGTTGCACCTGATATTGGTAAATTACCACCGCAGGCAAGCGAGCTTGAGGAGGCTGTTTTGGGTGCATTGATGCTCGAAAAAGATGCTTATTCAGTTGTAGGTGAGATATTAAAGTCTGAAAGTTTTTACCATCCTTCTCATCAGCTCATATATGGAGCTATTCAGGGTCTTTCAATGCAGCAAAAACCTGTTGATGTTTTGACTGTTGTGGAAGAGCTAAAGCGAAGAGGTGAGCTTGAAACCTCTGGTGGGGCAGTCTACATAGCTGAGCTTTCTGAAAAAGTGGCCTCTTCTGCTCATATTGAATATCACGCACGAATAATTGCCCAGAAGTATCTAGCAAGAGAGTTGATATCCTTTTCATCAGAAGTATCGCAAAATGCGTTTGATGAGACTGTTGATGTTGATGATTTGATGCAGGAAACAGAAGGCAGGCTATTCGAGATATCACAGCGTAACGTCAAAAAGGATGTTATTCAAATTAATCCCGTTATTAAAGAGGCGATGGAGAATATCCAGATTGCCGCTAATAGAAAGGATGGAATGAGTGGTTTGCCTACAGGATTCAAGGAGTTAGATAATCTTACTTCAGGTTGGCAAAACTCTGATTTGATTATCATAGCAGCTCGTCCGGCTATGGGTAAAACTGCTCTGGTACTTTCCATGGCTAAAAATATTGCTATAGATTTCAAACAACCAATTGGAATATTTTCGTTAGAGATGTCAAATGTTCAATTAGTAAACAGGTTGATAGTAAATGTATGTCAAATAAAAGGAGAAAGTATAAAAAGTGGTAGACTATCGGTTGATGAGTGGGAGCGTTTAGACAAGAACCATAAGTTTCTATACAATTCACCCATCTATATTGATGATACGCCCAGTCTCTCTGTATTTGAACTTCGTACAAAAGCAAGAAGACTTGTCCGTGAACACAAAGTAAAAGCAATTATTATTGACTACCTTCAGCTTATGAATGCCAGTGGAATGAATTTTGGTAGTCGTGAGCAGGAGGTAAGTATGATTTCACGCTCACTAAAAGGCTTAGCCAAAGAATTGAATATTCCAATAATAGCCCTTTCTCAGCTTAATCGTGGTGTTGAAACGAGAGTTGGTCATGAAGGAAAAAGACCCCAGCTTGCAGACCTTCGCGAATCGGGTGCAATTGAGCAAGATGCCGATATTGTATGTTTTATTCATAGGCCCGAATATTATAGAATTACAGAAGATGAAAAAGGTAATTCTCTTATTGGAATTGCTGAAATTATAGTTGCTAAGCATCGAAATGGACCAACAGGTATTGCTAATATGCGTTTTGATAATGAATATGCTCGTTTCCAGAATCTTGACGACTATTCATTGGGTAGGTCAAAATATGTTGAGCTTCCATCAAAAATGAATAAACAATCAAATTCAAAATCTTCAGAATTTATATCTCAAGATGAATCTACACCGTTTTGATGCGTCAGAACCATAATTCTGTTTAAATTGTTCTAATTACTGTCAAACAATTAATATCGTGCATATTGATTCGGTGCATTTATAAATAATATTGTTATTTTTGTGCGTTACAATTTGTACGATCTGTTTCATTATAAATCACATAAAAATGAGTAATGCTCTGAGGTTGAGTAAGCTGTTTGCGATCTTCATTTTGTTTATTGTAGGTGTGCATAGTTTAAATGCACAAAACCTACCTTTCGAAACTGTCACTATTGATGGTAATATATACTATAAATATAAAGTTCAGTCGGGTGAGGGATTATATTCAATTTCTCGTACATTCTCAGTTTCAGTTGCCGATATTATAAGAAGCAACCCGAGTGCCAATCAAGGCCTTCAAAGTGGTCAAGAACTTCTTATTCCCATTGTAAATACAGGAGATATAAGGCAAAACGTTGTCAATACAAATCAGTCACAACTGACAGATCAGAATTTAAACTTCAAACACACTGTAGTTAAAGGTGAAACGGTATACAGTATTTCTCAAATGTATAATACTACTGTTGAAGAGATTTATCGACTTAACCCCAATACAAAAGATGGTATCTCTATAGGACAAGTGCTTGTCGTTCCTCAACGCCGAGTTATTAGTGAAATTAAAGAGGAAAACTACAGATACCACACAATCCTTCCTAAGGAAACATTGTATTCTGTTTCAAGGACATACTCCCTAAAGCCCGAAGATGTTATGAGTGCAAACCCGGGTTTGTCTTCTGAGACATTTCAGATTGGTAAAACTGTTCGAATACCATTCTTTCAGTCATACGAAGTAATTAAACCATTTGACGAACAATCTACTAATATTGTGCACAAGGTTGCTTTAGGTGAAACACTATATGGAATTGCCGGAAAATATAATGTAACGGTTTCTGATATTGAGCAATTGAACCCGATGCTTTCGGGAGGACTTAAAACAAATATGGAATTGATAATTCCGGTAAAATCTAGAGTTGTAGAAGGTGATACTAAGCAAATTGAAAATGAGGCTAACCGCTTGTTGGTAAAAAGAGAATCTCCACAAAGAGTTGACGTAATGCAGGTAGGTTTACTCTTGCCTTTTCTTGATGAAACAGGAGGCGCTCATTTGCGTTTACAGGAGTATTACGAAGGCTTTTTGTTAGCTGTAGAGGAAGTGCAAAGCAAAGGTGCTGATCTTGAGTTGTACGTTTTTGAAATAGGCAAAGGCAATGATACAAAGAAGATTGAAAGTCTTCTTGAGACCTTAGAAATGCAGTCGCTTGATCTAATAATTGGTGGAGTCAGTGATGCACAAATCAGAACACTTTCTGATTTTTCAAAATCACGAAACATAAAGTATGTTATACCATTCTCACAAAGTAATGGAGAGATATTAAATAATGGGAATATCTTTCAGGTGAATCCGTTGTCTAAATCGTTGATAGACAATGCTTCTGAGGTTTTTGTGCAAAGATTTCGTAACTCTAACATAATATTTGTTAGCAGCGGACAAAATGATAAAATGGATTTTCTGTCTCAACTTCAAAATACATTGCGAAATAATAATATAAGATACGAAACAATTAATGCAACAAGCACATTAAATACTACTATACTTTCACTTTTGAGCACTACACGTGATAATATCATTATCCCAACAAGTAGCGATTCAAACAGTTTAAAACATATAATAAATGAGTTAAAAATAGCCCGAGAAGACAATTCAGCTTACTCGATTAGATTATTTGGATATCCCGAATGGCAAACCTACTCTGATTTAATAGAGGAGTACCATCATTTTGGCACTTATATATACACCCCTTTCTTTGTTAATGAAAAAAGTATTGAAGTTAATAATTTCAGTGATAGTTTTCATAAATGGTATGGTCGCAATATGTTAGATACAAACCCCGGTTATGCCATGTGGGGTTATGATACAGGATTGTTTTTCCTTACAGCTATGCATAGATATGGCAGAAATTTTGAGCAAAACATTGAGCGTGTAAGAGTCAACTCCCTTCAGTTCCCTTTTCACTTCGAAAGATTAAATAATTGGGGAGGTTTTTTCAATACCGGACTATATTATGTTTATTATGATCCAAGCGGTAGAATTATTAAAACAGAAATTAGTAAATGAAACGCATAATTATAGTTGCCTTAACTTTAACTATACTCTCTATAAACTTATTATTTGCACAAAGAGACACCTTTGAAAGTGAGTTTTATCTGGGAGCAGGTGCAGGTGCTTCTGCGTCTCGAATAGATTTTGTTCCCGGTGTCCCTCAGACATTTAAGATTGGATTTCAAGGAGGTCTCTCAGCAAAACTTATTACACAAAAACATTTGGGTCTATTAGTAGAAGCTAATTTTTCGCAAAGAGGATGGGAAGAGGAATTTGCTGCAGATTCTGATTTCTCATATAGCAGAACTCTCAATTATGTTGAAATGCCATTTATGACACATGTATATTTTGGCAACAGAACTAAGTTTATTTTTAATATTGGTCCACAAATTAGTTTTCTGTTAAATGACAAACAGAATATGAGTGCAGCATTAGCCAATGACATTAAAGAGCGTCAAGATGCTGATCCGGAAGAACCAATTGGTGTGCAATACAAGCCTTTTGATGAGTTGAGAAGAGTTGACTATGGATTAATTGGCGGAATTGGTATAGAATTTCAAACCGGTTTAGGCGCATTTGATCTTGAGGGGCGCTACTATTTTGGATTAGGAGATGTTTTTGAGAGCAGACGAAGTCAGAATGCATATTTTGGACGTTCTGCTCACCGTATTATTGAGGCAAAACTTACCTACTATATAAAACTCCGATAATTTTTATTTCATACCAAGACACTATATAATTTCAATATACTTTACATATACCTTGTCCCTTATCTCCTCATATACTCCTCATTATATCTTCATAATATCTTCATAGAAATATAAGCCATTTAGAAGTAAGATATGGCTGGATTGATAGATTAGTCACTCATTATATTTATTTAACTCTAAATATGTACGAAATATTTTGATGTGTACGAAAAGTTCGTACATTTGTGATGTTAGAATATTGTTTATTTACTGTGAACAAGAAAATATAATGATTATGGAGCGATTAACACCACAGGAAGAAAACGTAATGCTGCATGTGTGGCAATTAAATGAGTGTGCAATAAAGGATGTGGTTGACAGAATGGAGGAGCCTAAACAACCATATACAACTGTTGCGTCAATCTTCAATAATCTTGAGAAGAAGGGTTATTTATCATTGAGAAGATTTGGTAATGTGAAAGTTTATAAGCCAAAGATTACAGAGGCATCTTACAAAAGACATTTCTTGTCGGACGTAGTTAAGAGTTATTTCGATAATTCTTATAAAGAGTTGGTTTCTTTTTTTGCGAAAGAGCAGAAGATAAGTGCAGAAGACCTTAGTGAAATTATGCGCTTAATAGAAAAAAATCAGAAGTGATAAATATATAATATTAAAACCTCGATATTATGAATCCGCTACTAGTATATTTTATTAAGGTAAATATTGCTTTAGTGCTGTTCTACCTCTTATATACACTGCTATTTAAGAGAGATACGTTTCTGCGCATAAGAAGATTTTATTTTCTCTCAGCAATTGTTTTTTCAATTGTTTATCCATTGTTGGTTGTGCCGGGGTTGAGTGATATTTGGAGTTTTAAAGAAAGAGAGCCCCGGATGGTTGAAGCACAGGTGTTTATTGAGGAACCAACTTTTGAAATGATTGTTGAGGATTCGGGAGTGGCTGCAAGCTCAATTAATATTCCTTGGGAGCAAGTTGCCTTAGTAATATATATAGCAGTAACTCTCTTCTTTATTTTTAGATTTTTATGGCAATTGCTTTCAATACTTAGAATTAAATTAAAGAGTGAAAAAAGTGTTGTTGCCGGTATTGAGGTTTATAAACTAAAAGATGATATAACTCCTTTCTCATTTTTTGGATTGATATTTATAAATTTTGATATGCACTCAGAAAAAGAGATTGAGCAGATTCTAATACATGAGAAAACGCACGTCAGAGAAAAGCACTCTCTGGATATTATTCTTTTAGAATCTATATTACTTTTTTCTTGGTGGAACCCTTTTGTCTGGCTTTTTAAGCGCGAAATGGCAATGAACCTTGAGTATCTTGCCGATAATGGAGTGCTTAGAGAAGGTGTGGATAGCAGGGATTATCAATACCACCTTTTAAGATTGACTTATCATGAAACTGCAGTTCAGATAGTAAATAACTTTAATGTATCACAATTAAAACAGAGAATTATGATGATGAATAAATCAAAAACTTCAACTCTTAAGTTGGCCAAATATCTACTGTTAATGCCTATGTTTTTTGTGTTGATTGCAGCAAACAGTGTTTATGCGGGCGTGAATGAGCAAACTCATCAAGCACCTCCACCGCCTCCACCACCTCCGCCGCCTCAACCACCTGTCAAAATTGCAGAAACAGATGAAGTTTTTGTGGTGGTTGAAGAACAACCTGAGTATTCCGGAGGAAATGCAGCAATGATGAAATTTCTTGCAGACAATGTTAGATATCCTGTTGAGGCTCATCAAAAGGGTGTTCAAGGTAGAGTGATTTGCAACTTCGTAATTGAAAAAGATGGTTCTGTATCAGATGTTCAAATTGTAAGAGGTGTAGATCCAAATTTAGATGCGGAGGCAATGCGTGTGATTGAGGCTATGCCAAAATGGAAACCCGGCATGCAGAAAGGAGAGGTTGTTCGTACTCGTTTTACACTTCCTATAGTTTTCAGGTTAACAGGCGAGAATAACAACCAGGATAAGTCTGATAAATCAGCAGTTCCAACAGAAGATATATTTGTGGTGGTTGAAGAACAACCTGAGT
Source organism: Fermentimonas sp. (assembly GCA_041859795.1). Classification (GTDB taxonomy): domain Bacteria; phylum Bacteroidota; class Bacteroidia; order Bacteroidales; family Dysgonomonadaceae; genus Proteiniphilum. The sequence goes on along the minus strand of JBFLFV010000001.1, from coordinate 114,507 downwards.
ATCCCGGAGGAAATGCAGCAATGATGAAATTTCTTGCAGACAATGTTAGATATCCTGTAATAGCTAAAGAGAATGGTATTCAGGGAAGAGTAATCTGTAATTTCGTAGTGAGAAAAGATGGCAGCATTACTGATGTTAATGTTGTTCGTGGAGTTGATCCATCAATAGATGCCGAGGCAGTTCGTGTTATTGAGTTGATGCCCAAATGGAAGCCGGGTAAACAAAGGGGTAAAGAAGTAGATGTGAGGTATACATTACCGGTTGTCTTTAGATTGAATGCACCAATGGACTCTGATGATGATACATCGGAAAGAGGAGCTAAGGTTATTATTGATGAATTAATGGCCAACCCGGTAGAAATGTCTGTTACTGCAAGTATTCAGGAAGCAACAGCATTTCCCGGTGGTGAGGATAGATTTATGAAATATATGCTTGAAAATATAAAGTATCCGGCAATAGCTCAAGAAAAAGGTGTTCAGGGATTGGTGAAAACCTCTTTAAAATATAACAATGAATGGCAAATTGTTAGTGTTAAAGCTATTCCTGATTCAAAGGAAGAATCTATTTTAAGTGAAGAGGTTTATAGGGTAATAAAGGGAGCACTTAGAGATGTAGTAACAACACCTGAAATGAAAACAGAAAACACATTTTTAATTTCGGGCAAAGTTAAAGACGACAAGTCCGCTCCTATTCATGGTGCATCTGTAGTATTAAAAGGAACAAATATGGGCACTATTACTGATTCAAACGGTAATTTTCAACTCAAGGTGCCTTCAAATGATGGTTCAGTATCTATCTCATTTGTTGGTTATAAAACAGAAGAGCTTGTAATAAACAAGCTTAAATCTTCTAATGGCGAGATTACAATAGAAATTCCGGTTATATTTAGACTACAGGGTGAGGGAGTAAAATCTTATGATGGTCCTAGACCGGAAAATCCGGTTGTTGTAGTTGGGGATGGTAGTCAAACTAGCCTTATGTACAAGTATCCTAAAAGAAAAAATTAGTCTAGAGTTAACGTGATAAAGTTGAGACAGGGGATAAAAAACTCACTGAAAAGGGAGTAATCTTTCAATATGGTTTTATTGACAACGGGGAGATCTTTTGTGACCTCCCCGTTTAGTTTTTAGTGTGTTATCGTAAATGATTATAACATTAACAAAGTTAAAAATCTAATTACCTAACCTAATTGCACTGTGTTAATTGAATATATCATCAATGCCTTGTTTGTCAACTGACTCAGGGCTGAGGTAAAAGTCGGGCGAATACCTTTCTGCCCCTGTACATGGATTAAAATCTGCAGGTATATCAAATGTACCATCATCGGTATAATTTAACTCTTTGTCTGCATATACTTTTTGATAAAAGAGTCCATGTATAGGTAGTGCCATGCTGGCACCTTGTCCATAAGCCATTCTGTCAAAGTGGATTGATCTCTCTTCACCGCCCACCCAGCAGCCGGCAACCAGTGAGGGTGTGAACGACATAAACCAACCATCGGAGTTGTTGTTTGTTGTACCGGTTTTACCACCCATTTGTCCTTTTAGGTTGTATCTCCAGCGCAGCCTGTTGCCTGTTCCGCCATCCACAACAGCTGTTAGCATATCAAGCATTTTATATGATGTTGATTCGCTAAATATCTCTCTCATTCTTGGCACAAATGATGCTACCTCGTTACCATAAGAATCCTCAATCCTAGTTACCAAGACAGGTTCAACTCGAATACCTTTATTGATGAACGAAGAGTAGGCACCCACCATTTCGTAAACAGATGCGTCGTTGGGCCCTAATGCAAGCGAAACAACGGGATCGGCAGGAGTTTTAAGCCCGAAGGACTGTAGCATTCTTGCAAAAGCGTAAGGTGAGAACTGACTCATTAAGTATGCTGTAACCCAGTTGCTTGAGCGTTGCAAGCCCCATTTAATTGTAACAGTTTCTCCACTAGTATGTCCGGGGTTTCTGGGTGTCCAATCTTCATCGGTTTCAGTTTTGAGTGTAATGGGTTGATGTAAAAGCTCATTGCAAGGAGTCATACCCTCTTCCATAGCCAGTGTATAAAGATATGGTTTGATAGTTGAGCCAATCTGACGCTTACCGGTGGTTACCATATCATATTTAAAAAACCGATAGTCAGGACCTCCAACATAAGCCTTAACATGTCCGGTGTATGGGTCCATTGCCATAAAACCTGTACGCAGAAAGTTCTTGTGATATCTTATAGAGTCCCACGGAGTCATTAGCGTATCAATCTCCTGATGTTCCCATGAGAAAACCTTCATATCTACAGGTTTCTCCTTAAAGTTTTTAATAATATCGGCTTCACTGAAACCATCATTTTTAAGAATACGATATCGGTCGGTCTGCCTCATTGCCCTTAACATCAAATCCTCTACCTGATCACTCACTTCTCTTGAGTAAGGAGCATATTTGGCCCCTTTTTTCTCTTGAAAGAACTGATCCTGAAGATAGCCACCCATATGTTCAGTAACTGCATCTTCTGCATGCTTCTGCATACGTGAGTCGAGAGTTGAATAGATTTTTAGTCCGTCAGTATAAATGTTATAGGTTGATCCATCAGACTTTGTGTTCTTGTTGCACCAACCATAAAGAGGGTCTTCTATCCAAGCTAATGAATCTTCAGAAAACTGTTGGTTTTGCCATGAAGCATAGTTTTTTCTGTTTGGTTTTTCGGCCATCATTATTTTTGCAAGATGCTGACGGTAATAAGGGGCTGAAATATCAACATGACTAGATCTGTTAAAATCGATCTCCAATGGAAGATTTTTAAGTGAATCATATTCTTGATGAGTGATATGTTTTGCTTTACGCATTTGACTTAGTACCACATTTCGTCTTTCCATAGTAATTTCGGGACGACGAACAGGGTTGTATAGCGATGAGTTTTTTAGCATTCCAATTATCATGGCTGCCTCCTCAATGTTTAGCTCCTTTGGTGTTTTGTTAAAATAAGTACGTGTAGCCGACTCAATTCCAACTGCATTGTAGTTGAAGTCGTATTTATTTAAGTAGAGGTTAATAATTTCATCCTTGGTGTAATAACGCTCTAGTTTAGATGCGATTACCCATTCGACAGGCTTTTGGAGTAATCGTTGTAGTTTGTTGTTCGCTCTTGGAGAGTAGAGTAGTTTGGCTAGTTGCTGAGTGATGGTGCTACCTCCACCGCTCTCTTCTCTTTGTAAAATAACTGTTTTAAAAACAGCCCTTCCAAGTCCTATAATATCAATGCCGGAGTGAGAGTAATAACGGATATCCTCGGTTGATATCAGTGCATTTATAAGATGTGGAGATAAATCTGAATAATCTACCATGATACGATTATCATCACTAAGAGAATATGTATAAAGCAGCTCATTGTCAAATGAGATGACTTGAGAGGCATATCTGTCTATTGGATTCTCAAGTTCATCAATGTCGGGCAAATAGCCAATTGAACCCGTTGACACAAGTGTGAAAAAAAGTATTGCGGCTAAAACCAGAACACCGAAAATCTTCCACATGGCAGATACAATTACATTTCTCTTTTTATTGCCTTTGGATTTCGTCTTTTTGTTGTTTGAATTATTTTTCTTAGCCATAGTTATGATGAGTTGCCTCGTAAATTAAAAGTCAATTAAAACATAAAAGTAAAACCTCCCGAAACATTTATTCCTTGCGATGGATAGCCATACCAAATATCATATTTTTGAGATAAAATATTATTGGCCTTCACGTTAAGAGAAAAAGAATCACTTATATTGTACACACCACCAAGGTTTAGGTCGTTAATATTATTCATTTTGATATTTCCGCTATTAACAGTACTACCCATAATATTTAAATAGGTCCATCTGTCGCCTGCAAAATAGTAGTTGAGTGTAAGTTTCAGGTTACTTATTAATTCAAGTGTTCCCTTTATGTCAATTTCGAGTCCGGGTTTATTGTAAGCTTCGGGGTTTTCAATATTAATATCATTAATAACAACTTCAGTGGTTTCGTAGAAGTTCTTTTTCATTCTGAGTGATAGATTCATGGGCGACCAGATGTTGGTCTGCACCATACCACCTATGTATGAGTGTGAAAGTGTTCCATATATTGGTTTGAGAGATTCCATAAATGGTGCAATAATATCACCTCCAACTATATCATTGCCGTTAAGCAAAAGGAAGTGTTCATCTTCTGTTTTACTGTATCCTCCAAATATATCAAACCTGAATCCGGATATTTCTCCAATTTTTGTACCTGCTTCTAAATCTATTAGTGAGAATGCAGAACGAACCGGTGTGTAAGAAAGGAAATATCTCGATTCATTCATCATATCAAGATATGTATTATGCTTAAACCCACCATGAATTTTGGCATAGATAGATGAGTGATCCGTTACACCCCATCGTAAATCAATATTGGGGACTACCCTAACTTTTGTTTTTTCGGCATTCTGGAAAAGTATATCAGCACCTAATTTGGCATGGTGATTTAAACCACCAAAGTAGAGGTAAGGTGCAGCATTTATAAGAAAATAATTGTCGGCTTCTCCATTATAAATTGTAGTTAATATTGAGCCATCAACACCTATTTTATTATTTGTGTTGCTAAAAGGTTTGTCGAGTCCAACCATTGCGTGAATCTCATTCCCCTTCATCCATTCATAAAGTGGATTCTCGCTTATTTTTGTGCTGAAGTTCTTAAAATCAATAAAACCTCTGTAATTTATCAGGTTGGATGGCATCGACTCAATACCAACTTTAGCATTCATAACTCCTAGACGCTGATTCTCGTCATTAAAAAAACGATTATGCTCAAAGCTGTTGCCATAATAGTTGAATCGTGAGTTGAGGTACGACAGATGCATATTTAGTTTAAGAACTTCTGCAAGATGTTTGTATGTGAGCTGTCCTTTATTATCCATCATGTAAGCATTATTGGACGAAACACCATCACCCACAACATCCTGAAGATAGTTTATCTCGCCATTTGTTGAGTTGTGCAAAAAGTTAAAAGCAAGGTTGTGCTTTTCATTTTCAACTAACCTGTAGCCAAGTGCACCATTGAAATTAGCGTAGTTGCCTGCAGTAAACATGAGATAACCTCTTTTTGTACTAAAGGGGATATCTGTCATTATGTTGCCCGGTCCGGGTATTGCAATTTCGAGTGGAGGGGCAACTCTTTCTGCCCATGTAGAGTAATTGGTGTTTGCTTTTTGAACAGTTGGCTCTGGCAAAGCAGGAAGCGAATTAATTTTATCTGCATCTTGCAGTGTGGGGTTAAACTCGCGATGTAACTCCATTTGTCTTCTCAATAGTGAGTCTTGTGTCTGGGCAAATAAACCTACAGACATTGCTAATGCAGATATTGTAATTAATATTTTTTTCATATTTTGTTTTCAGTTTTTCAGTTTCCCAATCTTGCATTTATCATTTGCTGAATATCTTCCTCATCTCCACGATAGTTGTTCCTCAAACTTTCTAGATATTGACGTGCCTGGAAATCATCTCCTTTGGCAAGATATGTGTCAGATAAAACTATAAGTGACCGTGCCATCCAATATTGATGGGGTGTTCCTTTTTGCATAAACTCTTTAACCTGCGATTCTGCACTGTCATATGACTTCTGATTGAAGAAGTGATTGGCAAGTATAAATTGAGCTTCTGCACCATAGATGTTCCTGGTGTCGTTAGATACAAATTGAAGGTCATCAATTGCATTGCTCATTTCATTTGCTTGCTGATACGCTTTACCTCGAAGATATCTGGCTTCGATAGTGGTTTCGGGTGAGAGGTTGCTGTTTGACAGAAACTCTGTTGCTGCACGTGCCGCATCGTGATAATTTTCCAATTGATATTGAGTACGTACAACTCCCATTTGCCCTATCTGTTTGTTTGTAGCATTTCTTGCAGAGCCTGCTAGTCTTGAATAATCGGCTAATGCTTGTCTCCAGTTTTCACTTTGATACTCTGTTTGTGATGTATATATAAGTGCATTCTCGAGGAATTTTATATTTCCTGCATCTATTACTCTGCGGAAATGTGACACAGCTTGAGGTCTGTTGCCTTTCTCATCCTCTATCACTCCAAGATAGTAGTGAGCATCGCTGTTATAGGCTCCATTTGGGTATGATTGAATGTATTTTGTGATTGCCAACTCAGCATCTTTGCGATTGCCTCTCATATATACACTCTCTGCAGCAAGATAGGTGAGTGAGTCTTGGCGAGAGGTTGTTATTCGCAAACCTCCTGGTAGGGCATTGGAGTAGTCTACGTACGACTGTATGTCGTTCATGTCTCTATATACCGCCTCCATTGATACCAGAGCGTTTCTTGCGTCATCAGAGCCGGGGAAGTTTGATATTACATTTTTATATGCTGAAATACTTTGTTGATAGTTGCCCAAGTTATAATATAGTTGCCCTAGTTGTACGCCTCCCTGACTTGCAAGCTGACTTTTAGGGAATTCTCTTACCAAGCGCTGAAGTGCAGCAATTGCCTCATTTTCTCTGTTAAGCATTGTGAGGGCTCTGCTTTTTTCATAAAGGGCATCATCAAAATATTGAGAGTTTGGAAAGCGACTCATCAAGTTGTCTAAAGCATTTATTTTTCCCTGATAATTGTGCTGTAATCCTAATACAAATGCTCGTTGATATGCTGCATAGTCGGCTACAGCCGGATTGACATCTGCTGCCTGTGCGTAATATCTTCCGGCATCACCAAAATTTCGGTTAAAATAGTAGCTGTCGCCAATCCTATTCAGCGCATCTGCATATTCATTTTTCTTACGGTCGTTTTCCGAAGATATGTATCTCTGAAATGCATTAACCGATTGTGAGAATTGCTGTTGCTTAAATAGAGAATAACCAAGGTTGTACCATCCAAGTGCATAATTATCATCACCGGCTGAGGTGTTTTGAGTAAACTGGCGGAAGTCGCTAGTTGAATTCACATAATTACCCATCCTGTAGTAAGCTTCACCTCTCCAATATAAAGCATTGTTTCTTGCCTTTGAGTCGTAGTTGCCTATTCCAATACTGTTATTAAAGAATTGTATAGCCTGATTCATATTTCCATTGATAAATTCCTGAGCACCTAGTTGAAAAAGAACCATTTGCTTAGCTTCCAATATTCGTCGCCCCGGATTATTAATTCTATTAATAGCATTTAGTGCTGCTTGATAATCTTTGGTAGTTAAGAATGTCTCAGCCAGGATATCATTCACCTGATCGGTCTGTTTTGAGTTAGGAAATTCTCTAAGAAAATTCTCAAATAGAGTTATAGATTCGCTAAATACAGAGAAGTTTGTTTCGTGAGCCAAAAGTGCATAGTTAAACATAGCTGTTTCTCTCACTTGTGGGTTAAAATTATCTCGCGCAGCAGCTTCAAAAGCCATTTGAGCCTGCTGTTTAAGATTTAGTTTTAGATAGGACTGACCCAATTGTAACTGTGCATTTTGCGAAAGCTCATCAGATTCACCCACTGCACGTTGAAACATCTGAACCGCCTGGTTATACTTGCCTGTCTCAAAATAGGAGAGTCCCATAAAATATGCATCACCCCTTAGAGGCCTATCTATTCCAATCATATATCTTTCGTAATAAGGAATAGATCTGGTTGGTTGCCCTAGTCTGTAGTAACTATTACCCAATATGCGATTAAGCTCGGTTGCGTGCTCGCTGTGAGGATACCTTTGTAAGAAAGATTCAGATAGTCGAACCGACTCATCTAACTTTCCATCAAAAAATGTTGCCTGTGCAGTATAAAAAGCAGTCTCTTCCTGATATTCAGGATGATTTCTAAGCCTGTCGAATCGTTTTATTGCGGCTGCATAATTGCCGTTGGTGTATTCAATATAGCCAAGATAAAAATCTGCTGCGTCGCGATATTTAGTGCTGTTTTGTGAAAGGAGACCAAAATATCGGGCTGCTTCATCTCTGTTTTTTAATTGTAAATGGGTATAGCCGGTTCTGAAACTATAATCCTCCTGTTCATCTAATGATAGATAATCCAGGTCGGCCATATTAAACCAAAAGAGCGCATTTTCCCACTCATCTCTTTTGAAGTGAACAGAACCAACTAAGAAATTTGCTTGATTTCTGTGAATTGTTTCAGGATAAGCATCTAAGAAATCCTTAATATTTTGTCCACTATTATTATTTCCCTTTTTAAATGATGAAACTGCAATCATATAGGCAGCCTCCTCCTTTAAAAAAGCATCTTTACTTTTGTCTGAAAAAATTGTCAGGAGATCCTGTGCACCGGTCCAATTACCCTCCATAAACATTTCTTTCCCGCGGTTATATAGCAGGTCGGGATCCGCATTATATACCGTTTTCTGAGCTGATATAACCTGTGTGGTTAAGGTTAGAATTAATATTAAGATGATTTTCTTCATATCCTTGAATATAATTAGTTTAGCCTTTTATATTTATATAGTATATTTAAGCTTGTCAAATTTTAATCAGTTTTTTAATAGCTTTTTTAATTGAAATTAGTCCGAAGTCATCCGGATTTAGCTCATTTACCGAGATAAAAAGTAATTCAGAAACATCGTCTTGAGCTTTTAAGCCTTCAAAGTCAGTTACCTTACATTTAAAGAACATGTCAACAGTATGTACTTCAAAATCGGAGTAATTGTAAATATTAGGAATTGAAAAAAGATATTGCATGCTGTTCACTTTCAGGCCGGTCTCTTCTTCAACTTCTCTTTTCATTGCCTCTTCGGCAGTTTCATACATGTCGATAAAACCACCCGGCAGGTCAAATGTATCTTTGGCAGGATCTTTGGCTCTGCGGGCAACCAAGATATCACTATTTCCATTTTCAATTATTGCTACTACTGCAGCAGATGAATTAAAGTAGTAGATGAAGCCGCAGTTGTAACACTTTTTAGATTTTTCGTTATTATCCGAAAAGTTAGCAGAGCCACACTTTGGACAGAATCTGAATTTGTGCAGTGGATGTTCCATTACTTCTTTATTTCAACAATATTTGTCTTAGGTTGTTCACTATTACGTTTATCAACTGACTCAATCAAATTGTTGGCAAGTTTGGCAAAAGATATTCCTGTAATGCTGTTTTCATTTAATGCGACGGGCTGACCGTCATCGCCGCCTTCACGTATGGATTGTACAATTGGGATCTGTCCAAGTAGCTTGTATCCCAACTCTTCGGCTAGATTCTTACAACCATCTTTTCCAAATATATAGTATCTGTTTTCAGGCAATTCTGCCGGTGTAAACCAAGCCATGTTTTCTACAAGCCCCAAAATTGGTACATTAACCTTATCTCCAACAAACATGCTGATACCTTTTCGGGCATCTGCTAAAGCTACTTCTTGTGGTGTGCTCACAATTACAGCACCTGTAATAGGAATTGTTTGAACTAATGTTAGATGGATGTCGCTAGTGCCCGGTGGAAAGTCGATTAGGAAATAGTCCAGCTCACCCCAATCTGCATCTCCAATAAGCTGCTTTAAAGCATTGCCGGCCATCGCTCCACGCCATACAACTGCATCATCTTTATTAACAAAGTAGCCTATCGATAGCATCTTAATTCCATAATGCTCAATTGGTGCTATCAAATCACGTCCATCTTTATTGCTCATTGAAGGGGCTGAGTCTTCTGTTCCAAGCATTTTAGGTATAGATGGACCAAATATATCTGCATCTAACAGTCCTACTTTATAGCCTTTATTAGCTAATGCTACAGCAAGGTTTGTGCAGACTGTGCTTTTGCCAACACCGCCTTTACCTGATGCTACTGCAATGATATTTTTAACTCCAGGCAGCAGATCAGGTAGTTGTGGTCTGGGTGGCTGTTTTGATTTAACTGATATGTTGCCAACTATATCTATTTTTTTATCACCATATGTGAGGATTGCCTGTTCGGCCATTTTTACAATAGATTTAATGAAAGGGTCATTAGCTTTTTCTGTAATTATTGTAAAGCTTACTTTCATTCCGTCTATACGGATATCATCTGCTACCATTCCGGCTGAAACAATATCTTGTCCGGTTCCGGGATAACGCACATTTTTAAGTGCATCAATTATTAGTTGTGGATATATAGCCATAATTTTTTAAAATTGTTGATTAGTTCTCCTTCTGCCGAAACTTCGATATTCATCTTTATCAATCTCAATGTCCGGCTCGCTCCAATTAAGATCTTTAGGACAAATAAACTTTATGTACTTGATTGATATACCTCTTTCAAGCCATTGCTCTTCGTAGAATGTTTTAATTCCTAAAATATCATCTTCGGGATGGGAACTATAAAGATCTGTAGTTTCGAAAAGTATCTTTAGTCCATTTTCTTTAATCATTTCATTTGTATATGTAAAAAGAAAATTGCTGTCTGTTTTTAAATGTATTACACCATCTGTTTTAAGTAGTTGGGAATACTCTTTCATGAATCTGGTAGAGGTTAGCCGTTTATTTACCTTTTTCATCTGAGGGTCGGGGAAGGTGATCCATATTTCTGAAACTTCATTTTCATCAAAGAAGTTGTTGATAAGCTCTATGTGAGTGCGAACAAAAGCAACATTATGCAGCTCCTCTTTTATGGCTTGCGAGGCTCCCTTCCACATTCTTGCTCCCTTAATATCAATACCAATAAAGTTTTTATTGGGATACTTTTGAGCCAGGCCAATTGTGTATTCACCTTTTCCACACCCAAGTTCCAATATTATTGGATTGTTATTTTTAAAATATCTGTTCCAACTACCCTTTAGAGGAAATCCTTCGTTTTTTAGTACCTCAAAAGTGTACTCAAAGACATTGTCGAATGTAGCCATTTCGGCAAACTTGGCCAGCTTGTTTTTTGCCATCAATTAAAAAATTTCAATCAGTTAAACTTTTGTATGTGAAGCTTTGCAAAAGTTCACAGGATAGTTTGTTACAAAATTAGCATTTATACGTTAAAAACCGAAACATTTCTGTTTGAATAAATGCTGTTTTTCATTTCATAATTCTGAATAATTCAGTATCTTTGTTAAATTAATTTTTAAATAACCTTTTTTATATGAAAGTGAATGACATAATGACACAGCTCGAAGCGAAGCATCCGGGCGAGTCTGAGTACCTTCAAGCCGTTAGAGAAGTTTTAGTTTCAATTGAAGATGTGTATAACCAACATCCGGAGTATGAGAAAGCAGGGATTGTTGAGCGCATAGTGGAGCCGGACAGGGTTCTTACATTTCGTGTGCCATGGGTAGATGATAATGGCAAAGTACATGTTAATATTGGCTACCGAGTGCAGTTTAACGGTGCAATCGGACCATACAAAGGCGGCATACGTTTTCATCCATCTGTAACACTTTCTTCCCTAAAATTTTTAGGATTTGAGCAGACCTTTAAAAATGCATTAACTACACTTCCTATGGGAGGTGGAAAGGGTGGTTCTGATTTTAACCCTAAAGGACGTTCGCAAGCCGAAATGATGCGTTTTTGTCAGGCTTTTGTTTTAGAACTTTGGAGAATTATTGGTCCTGATACTGACGTGCCTGCAGGAGATATAGGTGTAGGTGGAAGAGAAGTGGGTTATATGTACGGTATGTATAAAAAATTGGCTCAAGAACATACAGGAGCCTTTACAGGAAAGGGACAATCATTTGGTGGGTCTCGCTTGCGACCCGAAGCTACAGGTTTTGGTGCTCTCTATTTTGTGGAGAATATGTGTAAGCAGTTTAACATAGATCTTAAAGGTAAAACAGTTGCTGTTTCAGGTTTCGGTAATGTGGCTTGGGGTGCTGTTACTAAGGCTACTGAGCTTGGTGCTAAGGTGTTGGCGATATCCGGGCCGGATGGATATATATATGATCCAAATGGTGTTAATACACCCGAAAAGATTGCATTTATGCTTGAGCTGAGAAATTCCGGAGAGGATGTTGTTGCTCCTTATGCCGACGAGTTTCCCGGTTCAACATTTTACCCGGGTAAGAAACCTTGGGAGTGCAAGGTGGATATAGCACTGCCATGTGCAATTCAGAATGAGTTGAATCTGGAAGATGCTAGAAAACTTAAAGATAATGGTGTAACTCTTGTTGCTGAAGTTTCAAATATGGGATGTACTGCCGAAGCTGTAGATTTTTTCATTGAAAATGAAATGCTATTTGCACCCGGTAAGGCCGTTAATGCCGGCGGTGTTGCATGTTCGGGATTAGAGATGACTCAAAATGCAATGCACTTGTCGTGGGGCAATGAAGAGGTAGATCGTTGGTTACATCAAATTATGAGTGATATACACCGGCAATGCGTTACTTATGGAAAAAATGGTGATTATATAAACTACGTTAAGGGTGCTAATATTGCCGGCTTCATGAAAGTGGCAGATGCAATGATGGCGCAAGGTGTTATATAAACTATATTTTCAATAATCAATATTTTCAAAAGGACTGTCTCAAAAGCTAGACAGTCCTTTTTATTTAAATATCTAATTCTAAAATTGTTTATTAGTATCATTTGATATACTAACTAAGTGCCTTGCTAAAATAAATTGCTTAGATTTGTAACAGAAAGCATATTTATCATGATCCCATTCCTATATAAAGTAGCAAAAGCCTTTTACTCAGAATATGGCTCGGAGTTGTATAAGCACACATTTGTGTTTCCTAACAGACGTGCTTCAATCTTTTTTCAAAAATATCTAGCCGAGATTGCAGGCAAACCGCTGTTTTCTCCAACTATGATCACTATTCAGGAGTTGTTTCTTTCACTTTCATCATACCAAACGGCTGATAGAATTGAGATGCTGGTTGTTTTGTATAACCATTTTATGAAGATTACAGGTTCTGCCGAATCATTTGACGAGTTTATCTACTGGGGCGAAATGTTGTTGAATGATTTTGATGATGTTGATAAATATATGGTGGATGCACGGCAACTATTTAAGAATGTGCAGGATTTTAAATCGCTCGATGACGATATGTCGCATCTTAATGAAAGTCAGATTGAGGCAATTAGACGGTTTTGGAAAAACTTTATGCCGATAGAGGGTAACGAAACTAAGGAGAGGTTTCAGGAGACATGGCAAATTCTAAGTGAGTTATATGAATCATTTAGATCTGAATTGACAGAGATGGGTCGCGCATACGACGGAATGATTTTCCGTGATGTGGCTGAGCGAATAAATACAATTGAGCTCTTAGAGCTGGATACAGAGGGTTTTGTTTTTGTAGGTTTTAATGCCTTAACTCCTGCCGAGATTAAACTATTGGAGTATCTAAAGAAAGTAGATTTTGCTGATTTTTACTGGGATTATGATTCTCCATTTGTGCATGACGTACTTAATAGAGCTTCCTTGAAAGTAAAGGAGAATTTATTGAGATTTCCGTCCAAACTTGATGTTGATAATTACGGCAGCAGTATAAATAATGAATCAGATAGCTTAATTAAGGGTATAAAAGTAAATAATAACGATTTTAGTGAGTCGGGTGGCCCCGTAGATTATAAAACCGAAATTGAAGTTATAGGTGTACCTTCGGGGGTGGGACAAGCAAAACATGTTTCGCAAATTCTGACAGATTTAATAAGTGCCAAATATATTTCGAGCCCTGAAGAGGCAATTAATACAGCAATTATTTTACCCGACGAGAATCTTCTTTTGCCTATACTTTATTCTATCCCGCAAGAGATTGGAAAGATAAATGTAACGATGGGTTATAGCTTGTCGCACTCATCCATTGCGGGTTTGATTGAGCATATAGCAATGCTGCAACAAAATTTGCGAAAGTGGAATAATGAAGTGGCATTTTATCATCGTTATGTAAAGAGCGTATTGAATCATCCATTAATCACTTTATCTGCATCAGATGATGCAGATAATCTTAAAGAACACATTCTAAAGAATAATAGAATTGTTATACCTGTTTCAGAAGTGCCTGCAGATCCTTTACTGCAACTCATATTTAAACCGATTACAGATTGGAGAGAAATTTCGAGCTATATTCAAAATGTTCTAAAGTATATTTACGGCAGCTTAACCGGTCGCAAGAAGTCTATAAATGAGTTGACGCAAGTTGCAAATGATGACGTTGATGATGATAGTGAAAGCCGATTAAAAAGTGGTGATACTCGTTCAATAGATCTGGAAAGAGAGTTTATTGTTCACTGTTACAAAACTATAACTAGATTGCAAGATAAGCTGGCAGATATTGAAAATATTACAGTTGACACCTATTTTCGTTTACTAAAAAAAATGACTCAAGGTATAAGTGTGTCGTTTAGTGGTGAGCCACTTTCAGGTTTGCAAATTATGGGTGTTTTAGAAACAAGAGCTATCGATTTTGAGAATCTTATAATATTGTCGATGAATGAGGGCATTTTTCCTATTAAGAACAGTGCGAATTCATTTGTACCTTACACTTTAAGAAAAGGATTCGGACTTCCCACATATGAGCATCAAGATTCTGTCTATGCTTATCATTTTTATAGAATGATTAGCAGAGCAAAAAAAGTTTACATGCTTTATGATACAAGAGCCGAAGGTGTTCAGACCGGCGAAGTAAGTCGCTATTTCTACCAAATAAAGTATCTGTATTCAAATCACTTTAACTTGTCGGAGCGCGTTGTTGCTTACGATGTTACCACTCCCGACATAATGCCGGTGGAGGTTGTAAAAAGCGATAATGTTATGCGAAAACTAAATGCTTTTCGTGCTGGTGGAGAGAAATCTTTGTCTGCCTCAACAATAAATAATTATGTCGACTGTCCGCTAAAATTCTATTTTACTGCTATTGAAGGATTGTCGGAGGAGTCTGAAGTACAGGAGTCTATAGAGTTTGATGTTTTTGGTTCTATTTTCCATCGTGTAATGGAGATTATCTATAATCGTTATACAAATCAAACGGTTACTCCGGATGTTATGACATCGATAATAAAAAATGACGAATATTTAACTGAGATACTTGAAAAAGCTTTTGCACGCTACTATTTTAAGGATGAAAAAAATCCACGTCCTTTAATTGGTCAGTATTATCTTATAGGTGAGATTATAAAAAGTTATGTAAAACAAACACTCGAAGAGGACAAAAAGCTTGCTCCATTCACATATTTGGAGTCTGAATATAGATTTAACAAGCCTTATAGAGTTAATGACGGCTTGTTTGTAAACTTTAAAGGGAGCATTGATCGTATTGATAAAGTAGGGGAGTTGGTGCGTATAATCGACTATAAGTCAGGTAGCGGTGCAACATCATTTAATGATATTTCTCAATTATTTGATTCATCAAAAGATAAGCGGCCATATCAGATTTTGCAGGTTATGATTTATGGTATGTTCTATCTTTCAGATAATCCATCTGTGCAATTATCTCCGGCTGTTTATTATCTCAGGTCAATATTCAAAGAGTTTAATCCTACTATTTTTTATGGTAAGCACCCAATTAATGATCTCTCGATTTACATGACTGAGTTTAAAGAGAAATTCAATGAGTTGATAGAAGAGATGTTTAACCCTGAAGTGCCTTTTTCTCAGACACTTAATGTTAAAAACTGTGAGTGGTGTGCATTCAAAAAGTTGTGCAATAGATGACTGTTAGGCGATAGAATGATGTAAAGATGATTAGCTAATCATTTCAATCAATTCGGTATAGCTGTCAACAACAAAGTCGGCTCCCGCATCAAGCAGTGTAATGCCATCAAAAGATGTTGTAAGTCCTACCACCACACAACCTGCCTCTTTGCCTGAAATAATTCCATTTATAGAATCCTCTAATACAAGCGATTCTTTATTATTGGCCTTTAACATAGTTAATGCCAAGAGATAAGGGTCGGGGTGTGGTTTATGCTTCTCTGTATCTTCTTCTGCCACAATAACCTCAAAATATGGTGCCAGATTAAGAAGGTCATTCACCATTTTTACGGTATAATTTGAAGATGATGTAACTAGGGCTGTTTTTAGTTTTTGAGTGTTTACAAATTGGATAAAATCAGTAAACCCTTCTACATATTGCAACTCTTTTAGGAGATGTTCGAAGAAAATATTCTTATCCTCCATCAGCACTTTCACCTCTATGCTACTATCAATATTATCAAATACAAATTGAAAGAATGATTCGTCTGATCTGCCTACATAATCATTTAATATAGATTTGTTGAAGGCAATGTCATGCTTATCTAAAGATAACCCCATTGCTTTGAGATGTAGTTTTTCCGAATCGATTACTACACCATCCATATCAAATAAAATAGTTTTAAAGTTTGTCTTATGCATATGATGTGAACGACAAAAGAGTTGCTTTGTTCAATTCTTGTTTTTTTCTTACTTATAATCTTTGTCGGGAATATTGGGTTCTTTTACATTCTGCTGCGAATTGCTCTGATTACAATATGAACTGCTGTAAGCAGCATTATTAATAATGAAGTGTATGCTATTGCATCTGTAACCTTTATACTTTGAGGATCAAACCTAAACTCAACTGTATGTTTACCGGCAGGGATTGGTAATGCACGCAGTGTGTAATTAGCTCTAATCATTTTGGCAGGTTCACCATCTATTGTAATCTGCCAACCCTTAGGATAATAAATCTCAGAAAACATTGCCAGTTCATCTTTTTTTGCATCTACATAATAAGTTATATTATCGGAGTCGTAGTCAATCAATGTGATGACAGATGCAGAATCGGCAGGGGTAGGTGTGAATCCGTTTTTAAATTCATTTAAAACAGGTTTATATATCTTATCAGCAACAGCTTCATTGTGTAGATTAATATTAGCTAATGCAGCAATTTCTTCATCTGCATTATCAACAAATCTGATATAATTAACAAACCAGGCATTACCAAATGCATGTGGGTTTTCAATAGGTATTAAACCACTCTGTGTTGGTACAATAACCCACTTAGTATTAAGCATATTAAGTACATTATAACTTTCCGGATTGGCATTTTCAGAATTAAGATCAGCCTCCTGATTAATAATATCCTGTTGCAGAGCTATTATTTCTCTTGACAGGTGAATATCAATTAAATCCTGATACCTGCGAAGTTTAGCTGCATGATATCCGCCAATAACTTTGTGCCAATATGGTGTTACACCATCGTTAAATGTACTGGTAGCCATATTCAATACCCGATAATATTTTGTTGTATCCTGTAATATAAACTCATCTGCGGGTGATTTGGTGAACATGTTCTGTTGATCTGTTTTATGAACGAAATCTTGATCATTCAAATATCTTTTATTAACACTCCACATGTCAATCAGACATAGAATAAGTATACTTGCAACCATCCATTCTGCTTTTAATTTTTTCTGAATGAATAGCCAAACAATTATACCTCCAATTGCAACAATCATAAAGCTCCTCCACGCATCGGCAGTAAACATTGAAACGCGCATATCGGTGAGATTTGCTAAAAATGGTTGTATATGTTCGGGAGGTAAATTTTGTCCAAATGCTTGCATTTCGCCTGATGAAATAAAAGTAGAGAAGAAAAATTTGGGGGCAATTGCAAATAATAGAGCAATACCTCCTGTAAGTCCCAGACTTATGTAGAGCGATTTGATATTATTTTTTATCAATTCAGGTTTTTCAATCAATTCCTTTACAGCTAAAGCAGCTAGCAGGGGAATACAAAACTCGGCTAAAACAAGAATTGATGAAACAGCTCTGAATTTATTATACAAGGGTACATAATCTATAAAGAAATCAGTTAGCCCCATAAAATTTTTGCCCCACGATAGAAGAATTGAGAAAACTGTTCCGGCAAGCAAGGCCCATTTAATTGGACCTTTTACGATGAATAGTCCCAGAACAAACAAAGCCAGCACAAAAGCACCTACGTAAACCGGACCGGAAGTGCCGGGTTGTTCACCCCAATACTGTCCAATCTGTTGATATATTTCCCGATACAAGGGGTTAGCCTTTTTCATAGCAATCTCGTTTTGAGACAGTGGTACTGAGGCACCTCCTTTAGTGTTTGGAATAAGAAAAGTCCAGGTTTCTCCGATTCCGTAACTCCAGGCAGTAATGTAATCGCGCTCAAGACCGCTATCAGTTACATTTGCTACATCACGACTTGTTAGTTCTGACTTTCCCCTCATTGTTTCCTTCGAATACTCGTAGGTGTGATACAAGCTGCTTGTGTTTGCGGCAATACCTATTATACCTGCTATAAACAAAACTCCGGTTGCTTTAAAAAAGTTGGGAAGTTCTTTATTTCTAGCTGCTTCAATAAAAAAGGCTAATACAATGAAAAACATCACAAACAGGAAGTAGTAGCTCATTTGAAAGTGATTTGCCGATATCTGAAATGCGACAAATACCATAAATAACAATCCACCCGGAAGGTATTTTTTGCGGTATATATAGACCATTCCTGCAATTGTTGGAGGTATATAAGCAAGGGTAATAAATTTCCAAATATGACCGGCAGAAATGAGGATAAAGAAGTAAGAAGAAAATGTCCAAATTATAGCGCCCAAGGCACCTATTAATGGAGATGCTTTAAATGCCCTCATCAGGATATAAAATCCCAAAAGCATTATAAACAATAGATATACATAATTTGGGAGAAAAAGTGAAAAAACCTTTTTCGAAATATCAAGCGGTTTGGATGAATCGTATGTCGGACTCATCTGATAAGAAGGCATACCACTAAACATTGATAGGTTCCAGCGACTTCTTTCGCCATCATGCCTCTCCATATAGTCGCGTTGCTCTTGCCCCTGCCCAATTGCAGCCAATGAGTCGTGCTGAGAAATTACGCGTCCATCAATTATTGCCGGGGTAAAGTAGATGAATGATATAATTATGAATGTTGCGACCACTATGAGATCGGGAAGGATTTTCTTAAAATTGTAGGATTTGTCCATTGTGTATCTTTTGCGGGTTACCATTTAGATTGCAAATTTACATTTTATTTCCTGAAAATCTATCAGATTGGGTGTTTGAGTTGCACATATGATTTGTATGTTAATATTTTGACTATTTTTGTATACCTCACAAAAATCAAATTACTATGAGTATTTATGTTAACATGTATGTAGGTGTAGGATTAGCAGTTTTACTATTATTATTTGGCAAATGGATAAAATCTAAAGTATACATTTTTGAAAAATATGCTATCCCCTCGCCGGTTATTGGTGGACTATTATTTGCTTTTGTAACACTTATATTACATTCAACAAATTTTGTAACAATCGAATTTGAAAATACTCTTCAAAGTTTTTTCATGACTATTTTTTTTACATCAATTGGGTTTAATGTGAGTCTGAAGTTATTACGTAAAGGTGGTAAAATCCTTCTGCTTTTTCTTGGTTTAGCAACTATATTTTCATTGTTCCAAAATTTGATACCTGTAGTATTGGCTAAACCTTTAGGGGTGGATGCACGATTGGCCCTTATGACCGGTTCAACCGCTCTTATGGGTGGTTTAGGTACCTCTGCAGCAATTGCTCCACTTGTTGAAGAAGCAGGAGTGGTTGGAGCAAATGCTGTTGCTATAGCTTCTGCTACTTTTGGTTTATTAATGGGCTCACTAATGGGTGCACCAATTGGGAATAATCTAATTGTAAGAAAGAATCTTTATGGAGCCCGAATTGCCGATAAGGAAGAGCTGGAGATTGATGAATTAAAAGAGAACAGGTTTCCAATGAATGGAGATAGAATCACAAAGGCTAGCTTTCTAATTTTAATATCTATGGGTATTGGTGTGATATTTACGGATCTGCTAAACAGTTTTATGGGTCTGTTTATAGAAACTGTTAAGTTTCCCATGTATATAGGGCCAATGATTGTTGCTGCAATTTTCCGTAATATTCTTGATGCTCGTGGTGAGTTTACAATAAATCCAGAGATACAGCTTTTAGGTGACATTTGCCTAAATGTTTTTATTTCAATAGCAATTATGTCGCTTAGATTGTGGGAGTTGAGCGGGCTTGCATTGCCTCTAATAATACTTTTACTTGCACAAGTTCTTTTAATGTATTTCTTTCCTAAATATGTTGCATTTCCAGCTCTGGGTAGAAATTATGATGCGGCAGTTTCAACATCCGGACTTATTGGTTTTGCAATGGGATCAACAGCTAATGCTATGGCAAATCTTGATTCTATATGTGATAAGTTTGGATATTCGCGCGTTGCCTATTTTATAGTGCCTGTAGTGGGAGCCTTTTTTATTGATTTTATAAATGTATTGATGATTACAGGGTTTATAGCAGCTTATTAACTTTTTAACATGTTAGCTCACGCTTAGTCAATAAAATGTATAAGTTGCTTATTAACCATTTAACCTGTTAATATCACTCTAAATCAATAATTAAATAGATCAGATAATGTAAAAGTTGCTTTAAAATCTTTTCCCTATTGTAAGTCCAACACGTGGATAACTACCTTCGTTTATAAAGTCGCGACCACCTCCAAAATAAATTTCGCCTACCCAGTTGTTCTTACTAAGATGCTTCCAACCAATAGCTACTCCCAATCCTGCACCCAGCTCTGTTTTCGTGCGAGAACCATATATGTCGTTTTCATAATATCCCTCATTGTTTTTTTTAGAAAGTATTCCTCCATTAGCTTCTATAAAGAAACCTGCACCAAATTTATGCAGATTCTGGGAACTACCACCAAAAAACCAGGGAAGATTCTCGGAACTACCACCAAAAAACCAGCGCAGATAAGGAGTAAATGCAAAATTTACCGGATAAAGATCGTCCTCAAGTGAAAAGCCAAGAGCAGCGCCAATACTGATGTCCGAATCGAGTACTCTTTCATATGTTATTTCGGGATAGGACCCAAAAATGGTTGTACCTAAATTTAGTTTGAGCTCATTTTTAGTGGTATCTTTGTTAAATTCTCGCCCAAAAGAACGATGGGGTTTTTGTGAAAACAAATTAAGGCTTGTAAGTAATGCAATAATTAATAGAACATGTTTTTTCATACGTAAATTCTTTAATGTGTAATTATATAATAAACAACTAATTATATTTAAATTCTTAATCATAATACTTAGTTCAGACAAAACGAAAGATAACATTCATCTTCAGAACAAATGCATCGGTTAGACGAGAAAACAAAACAGATAAGAAAATTAAAATTTCATACGCGTGCTCGTGGCAACAGTCTGGGGTGCTTATCTGTTGATATCAGTTTCATAATCGACTTAGATGCCTAAAACATCTTGCGTCAGTAAAAATCGACCTTTTACTCTTGTTTCCCGTTATGTCAAGTAAATTCTTTTTAAGCACCTATAGGAATCAATGGTTTAGCAGTATCCAGCTGAACATAATACCCCATTTTCTCCAATTCGCTCTTTAAATACCTTTTACGTTTTTTCTCCATTTGGCTGTTCAGGTAATCCGCTCCCAGCTCATGGTATGGAACATTGTATTTCAGCATATGATACACTGATTTGAGAATGGAGTGAGAAACGGCAATTATAGCTCTTTTCTTACCTCGCCGGGCAGCCAAACGATGATAGCGGGCATGATAAAACGTGTTCTTTGTACGCGATGCAGCCCATGCCGCCTCTGTTAGCGTTGTTTTTGCCTGTTTGTTGCCATGGGTCGTTCTACCACTTTTTTTTTACCTGCACTCTCATTATTACCGGGCGATACTCCCACCCAACTTGCAAGATGCTTTTCGCTTGGAAAAACCTCCATGTCCAGTCCGATTTCAGCAATAAGATCTTCAACTGTTTTATGGCTTAATCCCGGAATCTCACGAAGGAGTTCCAATACATTCTCGTAAGACGAAAGCATTTGCCTTATCTTTTGATTAAGCTCTTCAATTAAAGATTCAATATGCCGGTTGTTTGAGCGGATTGTACCCAGCAGGTAGATGTGGTGGTCAGTAATATTACCATTACATGCTTCCAAAATTTCCTCTTTGGTTGCTCTGATTTTTCCGTGATACACCTCATCTATATCCTCGAGGGTTACCTTTTTGCCATCGCACAGCTTGTCAATCAATCTTGTGGCTGTAATACCGGAGGTGTCGCTTAATACACTCGAGAGTTTCACGTTACAATCCTCCAGAATACGAATGATACGATTTTTGTTGGATGCCATGTCTTGGATTAATTTCTTCCGATAACGGGTTAAATCCCGTAACTCCCTTTGTTCGCGTGGAGGTATGAAACTTGGCTTTAATAAACCGGCAAGAAGGAGCTTGCATATCCAGCGACTGTCTTTCTTGTCTGTTTTATGTCCCGGTACGTTCTTAACGTGCCGGGCATTGACAATCCAAACAGTTATACCGGTTGGTTCAAGGATATTATAAACCGGCTTCCAGTAAACGCCCGTGCTTTCCATTGCCACGTGAGTAATCTTGTTTTCGACTAACCAGTCTTTCAATTCTGTCAAAGAACTCGTGAACGTTCCAAATTCACGGGTTGAACGTTCTAACCCTCCGCCGTCGATGGTGGCGACTACCGTTTCTTTGTGTACGTCAAGTCCGCAACCTCGCCTGACTACTTGTTCAAATGATACTGTTTCCATAATGCCTGAATCTTAAGTTTTGTTAGAGCCCACGAAAGAGGCGAAAGCAAAACTATAGAAATACAGGCGATGTTTAATCAAAGAACCTCAATATTTTCATGCCCTTGAGTGTTAAATATTGACATGGAGGTTTCATATAATATTCTTGTTAAGAGGTATCACTTACAAAATGTTATAAACTTAAATTCACAAATCGGTCTTATTCAATAACTATTTGATAGATGTAAAAACAAAAAATTAGTTGCGTATAATTATCAAATTAACATAATTAACGCAACTAATTTTTATGTTGTTTATTGGTTTGATTTTCAATATGCTGAAAAACAGGTAATTATAAAACCTGGCTGCCTGGACTGACCAATTCTGAAGGAGCAACAAGTGATAGAGTTCCATCTGCATTCTCAGCAGAAAGAATCATGCCTTCTGACATAATGCCGCGCATTTTACGTGGTGCAAGGTTAGCTATAAAGCATACCTGTTTTCCAACCAATTCTTCAGGATTTGGATAATATTCAGCTATTCCTGAAAGAATAGTACGATGCTTTAGTCCATCATCAAGCATAAACCTAAGCAGTTTATCTGTTTTTGGAACCTTTTCGCACTCAAGCACGGTTGCAACACGTATGTCCAATTTCTCAAAAGTGTCAAACTCAATTGTCTCTTTTATAGGTTTGGCCTTTTGTTTAGCTTTTTCTTCTGCCTCATTTGCTAGCTTTGTGTTGTGTAGTTTCTGAACTTGTGCTTCAATTGCTTCATCTTCAATTTTTTCAAACAGAAGTTCTGATTTGCCTAAGGTGTGACCTTCTTTCAATAGATCAAAACTGCCAAGACGGTCCCAGCCCAAACTGTCAACTTCAATAAACTTACGTAGTTTATCTGCCGAGAATGGGAGGAATGGTTCTATAACAATTGATAGATTTGCAGTGATCTGTAAAGCAATATTCAAAATAGTTGCAGTACGATTCATGTCAGTTTTGGCGGTTTTCCATGGCTCTGCTTCAGCCAAATACTTATTGCCAATTCTGGCCATACTCATAGCTTCTTTTTGAGCTTCTCTGAAATGGAAATTATCTAGATTATATTCAACTGCTGCTTTTACTTTCTCTGCTTCAGTAATTGTGTCTCTATCCAGATCGGTTAGCTCACCCAGAGCAGGAACATTATTGTCGAAATACTTATTAGTTAGTACAAGTGCACGATTTACAAAATTACCAAGCACCGCAACTAGTTCATTATTATTGTGTGCCTGAAAGTCCTTCCATGTGAAGTCGTTATCTTTTGTTTCAGGAGCATTTGCCGTTAATGCATAGCGTAATACATCCTGTTTACCGGGAAATTCTTCGAGATATTCATGTAGCCAAACCGCCCAGTTGCGTGATGTGGAAATCTTATCTCCCTCAAGGTTCATGAATTCATTTGCAGGAACATTGTCAGGCAAGATGTAGCTTCCCTCTGCTTTTAACATTGCAGGAAAAACGATGCAATGAAATACTATATTGTCTTTTCCAATAAAGTGGATGAGTCGCGAGTTTTTATCCTTCCACCACTTTTCCCAATCGTTGGGTAGCAGTTCTTTTGTATTTGATATATAGCCAATTGGAGCATCAAACCAAACATATAAAACTTTACCTTCAGCATTTTCTACGGGTACGGGAACGCCCCAGTCGAGGTCTCTACTCACAGCACGAGGCTGAAGTCCTAGGTCTAACCACGATTTGCACTGACCATATACGTTTGTCTTCCACTCTTTATGGTCTTCAAGGATCCATTTGCGAAGCCAATCTTCATGCTTGTCAAGTGGTAAATACCAATGTTTGGTGTTACGCTTAACAGGCACACTTCCACTAAGCGTAGATTTGGGCTCGATTAGGTCGTTTGGACTTAGTGATGTTCCGCACTGCTCACATTGGTCGCCATATGCCTTTTCATTTCCACAATGGGGGCATGTTCCAGTAATATATCTGTCTGCCAAAAACTGTCCTGCCTCTTCATCATAATACTGTTCACTTTCCTGCTCGTTAAATTCTCCTTTATCATAAAGTGTACGGAAGAAATCTGATGCAGTTTTTTTATGTGTATCTGATGTTGTTCGTGAATAGATGTCAAATGTAATTCCAAATTCATTAAACGATTCCTTAATTAGTTCATGGTACCTGTCCACAATATCTTGAGGTGCAATCCCCTCCTTGCGTGCTTTTATTGTAATTGGAATACCATGTTCATCGGAACCTCCAATATAGAGAACCTCTTCACCCTTGAGCCTTAAGTAGCGAGCATATATATCCGATGGTACATATACACCGGCAAGGTGACCAATATGTACAGGTCCGTTTGCATACGGAAGTGCTGAGGTGATTAGTGTGCGTTTAAATTTTTGTGACATGTTTGACATAATTATGTGGAAAATTGCTATTTTAGCCGCAAAGATACAAAAAAACAAAACAACAGTCTTGATCTGACTGTTATAATTGAATATGCTTAAATTGTGTTTTATATATGAATTTCAACATAAAAGGTAAAACCGCTATTATTGGAGGTAGTAGTAAGGGGCTTGGCAAGGCATGCGCAACTGCATTGGCTCGTGAAGGTGTGAATATTGTTATATGCGCACGAAATAAGCAAGCTTTAACTGAAACAAAAAGTGAGTTAGAGTCACTTGGAGTTGAAGTGTTGGCTGTTGAGGCAGATATGTCGGTTTCTGGGGATAACGAGCGGTTAGTAAAAGAAGCAGTTAGTCGTTTTGGAGGTGTTGATATTTTAGTTAACAATTCCGGAGGTCCTAAACCCGGTACTTTCAGAGATGTTAGCGAGCAAGATTTGGATGATGCTTATAACTCTGTTTTGAAATATAATATAAGAATGATCAACTTTTGCTTGCCATACATGGAAAGAAATGGTTGGGGCAGAATTGTGAATATTACATCAATAACGGTTAAAGAACCATTGCCAAATTTGGTTTTATCTAATATATTTAGATCGGCAGTAGTCAGCTATTCTAAAACAATTAGCAAAGAACTAATTTCAAAAGGTATAACGATTAATAATGTCTGCCCCGGATATTTTAAAACAGATCGTGTGACTCAGCTAATGAAAGCCCGTTCTGCTGAAGAGGGGATATCATTAAGCGAGTATGAGCAAAAAGCTATAGCCGATTTTCCACATAAAAGGTATATTGATCCTCAAGAGTTTGGAGACTTAGTTAGCTATCTTTGCTCAGATCAAGCTCGTTCTATTAACGGCACCTCAATTCAGATAGATGGAGGTTTTTTAAGTGGATTGATTTAAGACCAAAAATTAAGGCAGAATATAGATTTCTATTTTCCGCCTTTAATTTTATTTGTTCGCTCAAGTTATTCAAACAATAGTGTAAATATTTGAGTGAATTTAATACTTTATTTTTTAAAACTTATGAACCCATTCTTCAAATGCTTTTAACAAGCTGTTAAGGTATTCACGAGTTTCAGGATTAGTGATTTCGTCGTTCTCATCAAACAAACTCATAGTGTTGCCAATATAAATCTCAGGTTGTTGCATCGTATAAACGTCAACAAAAACCAGTGACTGACGAAGTGTATGGTTAGCAATTGCACCACCAAGGGCACCGATGGAACTGCTCACTACTGCTCCGGGTTTTCCGCCGAATGCATTATGCCCGTATGGTCTTGAGCCAACGTCTATTGCATTCTTCAATACTCCTGAAATAGATCTGTTGTATTCTGGTGTAAAGAATATATAGCCATCTGCTTCTTTAATTTTCTTTCGGAATTCAACCCACTCTGCCGGTGGATTACCTTGATCAAGGTCTTCATTATAATGTACAAGATTGCCAATTTCTACAATCTCTAGGTCAAGTGTGTCGGGTTGCATTTTTATTGCATCAAGTGCAAGTTTTCTATTAAAGGATCCTTTACGAAGGCTACCCACTAAGACTGCAATTTTTTTCTTACTCATTTTGTATTTCTATTAAATGTTAAATTATTGTGTTGCCTATTTACTCAAGAATAATAATTTATTAAACTCTGTAGTTTACAAAGTCTATTTTATTGATGAGCTTAATATCAACGTTTATCTGTAGCTTTTTGTTTATAGTTAATATTTATGAGATATTAATATTAGCTTTTGATAAGATTGAATTTTATTTGATATACCGGGGCTAAAGACTAACCGGGTTACCGACGACTTATTTAATATGCTATTTGTAGATGCTAAATATTTTCTTTTTTTAAAATTCAGATAACAGGTTTTTTGTATACTGCTTTATCAAATTCTAAATAAAGTTGTTAACGTTAATATTTAACGTAGTTTTTTAAAGAAAAGTTGCATCAAATCAGAGCAATCGTTTTCCATCACCCCTGAGGTTACAGATGTTTTTGGGTGAAGAAGGAATGGAGATATTATTGAGTATCCTCTTTTGGGATCGGAAGCACCATAAACTAGTCGCGAAAGTTGTGCCCAACGTAATGCTCCGGCGCACATGGGGCAGGGTTCAATAGTAACATATAGGGTGCAGTCGGTAAGATACTTTCCACCCAATACATTGGCTGCAGCTGTAATAGCCTGCATTTCGGCATGAGCTGTAACATCATTCAAAACTTCTGTGAGATTATGAGCACGTGCAATAATTCTGTTATTGGATACAATAACTGCTCCAACCGGTATCTCTTCTCTGTCGAAAGCTTTATGGGCCTCCATCAAAGCCTGCTTCATAAAATAATTGTCGTCTAACATAATAAATTGCAAGAAAATTATCAGCGTCTCATTTCATTTTCCTCAAACAGAGTGGGATAGTCTTGATCCATGTTTTTTAATATATGGCTAATAATGGTTTCACGATACCATCTTGAGCAATTGGATATTTTGTATTTCTTTAAATAAAATTTAATCAAATCATGCTCATCGTCGTTCAGTGTAAAAACAACTCTCTTAGTGCGCGGTTTTGGTTTACTGTTCAAGTGTCTCTTTATTCTCATTAAATTATCATTCAATTGTCAAATATGCCTCTTTCCCTTTACTGATACAAAAAAACAAAATATTTCAACTAAAAGGAAGAATTTATGCCTTAAATTTGTATTTTTACAAAGTAAATAAGGTTTTTTCAGGTATAGATATGGCAGAACATAATATATTAGGGATAAAAGGAGAGGAAAAGGCCGAGAGTTTTCTGAAATCATTGGGACATCGGGTTGTTGAGAGAAACTGGACTTTACATGGGTATGAAATTGATATAATTTCTGTTGATAAAGAGTTTGTTGTTTTTACGGAGGTGAAGACTCGTGAGTCAGCCAACTGGGGTAATCCGGAGGAGGCAGTTGGCAAACAGAGAATGAGACGAATGATTAATGCTGCAAGTCAGTACTTGAAAATCAATCAAATAGACTTACCTGCAAGGTTTGATGTTGTTTCAATTGTATGGAATAACGGGAAATATGAATTAGAACATTTTGAAGATGCTTTTATGGCATTCTTATAATAGTTTGAAAAAGTTATATAATGGATATTCAGGAACTGTTTGATTACTGTATGTTGGTTCCGGGTGCCGAAGCGACCACTCCTTTTGATGAGGTGACAATTGTAATGAAGGTTGCAGGTAAAATGTTTGCAATGATTCCAACCGATGATGAGAGATTTAGTGTTACACTGAAATGTGATACTGAAAAAGCTATCACGCTTAGAGAAGAATACAGTTGTGTTGAGAGTGCATTTCATATGAATAAAACTTATTGGAACACTATTTGGCTGGATGGAGATATGTCGGAAAATGAAATAAAAAAGTGGATAGATCATTCAGTTGAGGAGGTTATAAAGAAATTGCCTAAATACAAGCAAATAGAGTATTATGGATCTGTTAAGTAAGAATAGATTTGTTTTGCGACTTGATGAGGTAGACTCTACAAACAATTATATGAAGTCGCTTATCAGCAAACATCCCGAAGAGGGGTCGTTGGTTGTAGCTGATTTTCAAACTGGTGGTCGCGGCCAGAAGGGCAACAGTTGGTACTCTGAAAAAGGTGAGAATCTACTTTTCAGTATGCTTATTTATCCGGGAAATTTGCCCGCCAATGAGCAGTTCATTATTTCAAGAATTGCTTCTTTGGCAGTTAAGAATACATTGGATCAGTTTGTGAATGATATTCGTATTAAATGGCCCAATGATATTTATTGGAAAGAGAAAAAGATTGCCGGGATGCTTATAGAGAATGATCTACAGGGTAAAATTATTCTAAACTCAATAGTAGGCATTGGGATTAATATTAATCAGGATATTTTCCCGAAAAATCTCCCAAATCCTATTTCTTTAAAACAAATTACGGGAACCGTACATGACAGGTATTTCATTCTTGAAACGTTTACTCGTGAGTTTTTCTTACTGTATCGTGAATTTCAAAATGGTGAAATAACATCTATTGAAGATGAATACATGCTTGATCTGTATCGGATAAATAATTATTATTGGTTTGAAGGTAAGAATGGAAGATTTAAAGCAAAAATAAAAGAAGTACTCCCGTCAGGTCATCTTGTTTTGACAACAATGGAGGGTGATGAAGAACATATATACGCATTTAAAGAGGTTGCTTTTACCGATTAAATGCTGCCATTGAAATATCAACTAACAAAATATGAAGTATAATAGAATTTTATTGAAGCTTAGTGGTGAGTCGCTAATGGGGGATAATCAATACGGTATTGATGAGAAAAGATTAGGTGAGTATGCATCACAAATTTACGAAGTTGCTAAAATGGGTGTCCAAATTGGGATAGTAATAGGTGGAGGGAATATTTTCCGTGGACTAAGTGGTGCATCAAAAGGATTTGATCGTGTTAAAGGAGATCAGATGGGTATGCTGGCAACTGTAATTAATAGCTTGTCTCTCAGCTCGGCGCTAATTTCAGTAGGACAAAAGAATCGTGTTTTAACTTCTATCAGAATGGAACCTATTGGAGAATTGTATTCTAAATGGAGTGCAGTAGATTCTATGGAGAAAGGTGAAGTGGTAATAATTGCAGGAGGTACAGGTAACCCTTATTTCACAACAGATACAGCTTCAGCTCTTCGCGGTATTGAAATAGAAGCAGATGTTATGCTTAAAGGTACCAGAGTTGACGGTGTTTATACAGCCGATCCCGAAAAGGATCCATCGGCAACTAAGTTTAAAACTATCACTTTTGACGAGGTTTATGAACGTGAACTAAAAGTGATGGATATGACTGCTACAACTATGTGTAAAGAAAATAATCTACCGATTGTGGTTTTTGATATGGATACTTTTGGTAATCTAAAAAAGGTTCTTGAAGGGCAAGATATCGGCACATTGGTTTATGTTTAGTTTTTTTTCACTATTTTTGTTGATAATACGTTATTAAATTTAAATATAAATATGGAAACAACAGCAATTATGCAAGAGGCAGAAGAGAAAATGAAGATGACTCTTGAATTTTTGGGAGAAACTTTTTCACGTATCAGAGCAGGACGTGCCAATGTGCATATTCTTGATGGTATCCGTGTTGAGTAT
Organism: Fermentimonas sp.; assembly: GCA_041859795.1. Taxonomy (GTDB): domain Bacteria; phylum Bacteroidota; class Bacteroidia; order Bacteroidales; family Dysgonomonadaceae; genus Proteiniphilum. The sequence goes on along the minus strand of JBFLFV010000001.1, from coordinate 84,573 downwards.
TACGGGAGTAATGTACCTCTATCTAATGTAGCTACTATTACAACACCTGATGCTAAATCTATTATGGTTCAGCCATGGGAAAAGCAAATGCTAAAAGTAGTAGAAAAAGCTATTTTAGACTCAGATGTTGGCATTACACCGGAAAATAATGGCGAGGTAATTCGTCTGGGTATTCCTCCTCTTACCGAAGAGCGTCGCAAAAACTTAGTTAAGCAGACAAAGCAGGAGGCTGAGGATGCGAAAATAAGTATCCGTAACTCGCGTCGTGAAGGTATTGATGATGTAAAGAAAGCAGTTAAAAATGGTTTACCGGAAGATACGGGTAAAGATGCTGAGGATAAGTTGCAAAAGCTTCATGACAAGTATATTAAGCAAATTGAAGAGCTGTTTTTAGAGAAAGAAAAAGAAATTCTTACCGTTTAATTTAATGGCAAAGGTAACGGCAGAAAACGATTTTAAGGGTGTTAAAGGACTTGTTGTAAAAAACACCGGTAACACCTATTTTGTCAGGGATAGTGAGGGTAACGAGTATATTTGTAAAGCTAAAGGGAATCTTAGATTAAAAGGCATTAGAAGTACAAGTCCTATTGTTGTTGGCGATATTGCCTATTTAGATGTTAATCCCGACGGTACCGCATTTATTACTGATATAGAAAACAGGAAGAATTATATTGTTCGCAAAGCTATTAATTTATCCAAGCATTCACATATTCTTGCTTCAAATATCGATTTGGCCTTACTTTTTGTTACCGTTAGATTTCCCGAAACTACAACTGTTTTTATAGATCGTTTTCTTGTTACAGCCGAAGCATATTCGGTTCCCGTTCATCTTGTTTTTAATAAGATAGACCTTTATGATGAAGATGATAAGGAGTATTTAGATGCTTTGATTAAATTGTATAGCATTATTGGATATTCCTGCCATAAGACATCTATGGAAAAGGGCATAGGTCTTCAGGTTTTGAGTGAGATAACAAGAGATAAAATTGTACTGCTTGCTGGTCATTCCGGTGTAGGTAAATCAACTTTTATTAATACCATGATGGACGAAGCTGTTCAGAAAGTTGGTGAGATATCAGATTATCATTACAAAGGCACCCATACTACTACATACTCAGAAATGATAAAGCTTGAAAATGGAGGATATATTATAGATACACCGGGCATTAAAGGTTTCGGAACTATTGATATGACCGTTGAAGAGGTGTCTCACTATTTCCCCGAGATTTTCAAATTCTCTAAAAACTGCAAGTATAATAACTGCATGCATATAGCAGAACCTGATTGTGCTGTATTAAAAGCTGTTGAAGATCATTTTATTAGTGAAAGCAGATATGGATCTTATATGAACATCTTGGAAGATTTAAACGAGGGCAAGTATCGGTTATAGCTATGCAAATAAATCCTACGGTTTTATTGATTATTGAAGTACTCTATCTGCTCACGGTGCTGAGTATTGTGGTTGTGGTAATTTCAGAAAATCGTAACCCAATCAAAACTGTAGCCTGGATACTAGCAGTAGTTTTCCTTCCTTTTATCGGCATTATATGGTACGCAATTTTTGGTCAGGATACTACTAAAAAGTATGTTATTTCAAAAAGGATGTACAGTAAGCTCAAAAGACGTCCCCTGGATGAAATGGAAACTCCGGTTGAGGTAATTGTTCCGGAAGAGCATGAGAACCTTGTGGGTCTGCTTAAAAACATGGACTACAACCCACTTTTGGGGGGCAATGATGTGAGGTTATTTACTTCCGGAGAAGAGAAATTTAGTAATCTTTTTGAAGATATCAAGAGTGCCAAGGAGCATATACATATTGAATATTATGTGTTTCTTGATGATGAGATTGGGCAGAAGCTTCAAAAAGCTATTATTGAAAAAGCAAAAGATGGCATTGAGGTACGAATTATTTATGATAGTTTTGGGTCGAGAAAAGTAAAAAAGGAGTTCTTGGAGGAGTATAGAATGGCAGGTGTTGAAACAGAGCCGTTCTTAAAACTTAAGTGGAATTCAATCAGTTCCAGATTAAATTACAGGACCCACCGAAAGATTGTAGTGATCGACGGTAAAATTGGATATATTGGCGGTATGAATATTGCTGATCGATATATCAAAGGATTTAAATGGGGTAGGTGGCGAGATACACATGCAAGAATAGAAGGTAAGGGAGTGCAAGGACTTCAGTCAGTTTTTCTTATTGATTGGTATTTTGTTTCTCAAACTTTAATTACTTCACGCAAGTATTTTCCTTTGCTTGAAAACTACGGATATGTGCCCATGCAAATTGTGAATAGCGGACCATTGAGCGAAACCAATGAAATTTCTCATGGAATTCTACAAGCAATTTATGATGCAAAAAAATCTATATTTATTCAGACTCCATACTTCCTGCCACCCGATGCAATGATAGATGCTCTTCAGGCTGCAGCTATTAGAGGTGTAGATGTAAGAATTATGATGTCGAAGCGTTCTGATGTGTGGCTAGTACAAATGGCTTCGCGTTCGTTTATTAAAGATATGCTGAAGGCAAATGTAAAAGTCTATTTTTTTAATGATGGATTTTTGCACTCTAAACTATTGGCCTTCGATGATTCATTAACTTTAATTGGTTCAGCAAATTTCGATTCACGTAGTTTCGAGCAGAATTTTGAGGTTGAGGCTTTTATTTATGATAATGAAGTTGCAGAGGTGGCTAATAAGATATTTATTGAAGATCAGAAGAACTCAGAATTAGTGACATTAAAAGAGTGGTCTAAAAGACCTGTCTTGAAGCGTTTTATTGAGTCACTTTTGCGATTATTTGCACCACTGCTTTAATATATGGATATGAAAAGAATATTTCTAATAGGATATATGGGAGCGGGTAAAACAACTATTGGTAAAGAATTGGCCAAACATCTTTCGCTTTCATTTATTGACTTAGACGCTTATATACAGAGCAAATATCGCAAAACTATTGCTGAAATTTTTGATAATTTAGGAGAGAAGGAGTTTAGAAAGATAGAGAAGAAAACACTAAACGAGGTGTCTTTGATTGAGGATGTTGTAATTTCTACCGGTGGTGGTGCTCCCTGTTTTTTTGATAATATGGAAGTGATGAATAATGCAGGAGTTACTGTTTATATAGAGGCGGAGCCCGAAGAGTTAGCTTCGAGATTGCTGGCTTCTAAGACGGTGCGACCACTTATTGCCGGTAAGTCCAAGGAGGAGCTAATTCCTTTTATTTCAGAACATTTAAAGAAGCGTGAGCGTTATTATAATAAAGCTCAAATAGTTTACCATACCGATCGCATGATATCAAAAGATGAAGTTAATTTCACTGTTAGCGGTCTTGAAGAATTACTTAGAAATATAATAGCAAAATGATATACGATTCTAACAAAAGCACATCATTTGTTGTGCGTGAGCTATTACTTAAGGCTGATAAACAAAAAGTGTCTACTGTTATAGGTGTGCCTAAGGAAAATCAAGAAGTGGAGAAACGTGTAGCTATTACACCTGAGGCTGTTGCTTTGCTTGTTTCTGCAGGATACAGAGTGTTATTTCAGGCGGGCGCCGGACTTACAATCAATTATACAGATACATATTATGCCGAGTCGGGTGCCGAGATTCTGGACAGCGCAAATGATGTTTTACAGGCAGATTTAATTCTTAAAATAATGCCTCCCACAATGGAAGAGGTTAAAATGATGCGTCAACGAAGCTCAGTGTATTCATTCCTTTATCTTCATAATTTATCAAAACCTTTAATGGAGCTTATTATGAAAAAGAGGATAAATGCTTTGGCGTATGAATTGATTTATGATGATACCGGATACTCGCCGTTTGTTACATCAATTTCAGAAATTGAGGGAGCATCTTCAATCACTCTAGCTGCTGAGTTGTTAAGCAATTCTCATGGAGGTAAAGGAATTCTGTTGGGAGGTGTTCCCGGAATATCACCTACTGAGGTAGTTATTGTTGGAGCAGGGGTTGCAGGGACTATGGCTGCACGTTACGCTTTAGCAATGGGTGCATCAGTAAAGGTATTCGATAATGATATTGTAAAACTAAGAGCTATACGTCACGAGCTGGGAGGTCCTGTTTTCACTTCAACTTTGCAACCAAATGTTTTACGAAATGTATTCCGTTCTGCTGACGTTGTAATTGGAGCCCTTCAATATATTAACAAAACTAATTTTTATAGAATCTCATCTGACCTAATCAGAGAAATGAAGAATGGTGCAATAATTATTGATTTAAAAATGGCTCAGGGTGGTTGTTTTGAAACTAGCATGGAAGCATGTTTACCCGACCATCCTTCAATTTTTGAAAAACATGGAGTTCTACATTTCTGCGAGATGAGTCTTAGTTCACGAGTTGCCCGAACTGCATCAATTGCACTTAGCAATATCTTTGTTAAAATGCTTACTGCTATGAGTGATTGTGGAGGTATAGATCATTTTGTCAGATTTGACCGAGGTTTTGCCTCAGGTTACTATAGTTATTCAGGCAAGATGGTAAATGTGTATGTTGCTAATCACTTAAATTTGCCAGTTGCTGATATTGGCTTGTTCTTGCATGGGTATTGAATCTTTTCGTTAAACTTTATTCTTTTGAAAGTCGCTTTTTCAGTATCAAATACCAAATAAATAGTATAGATCCCTTAAAGATTGAAGTGATTGTAATTGCCCACCATACACCTGTTACGCCAATTTTTGAGCCAAGGAATATTGCTAATGGAATACGAATTGAATTAAATACTATACTAATTATTGCCGGTGGGGATGTTCTGCCTAGTCCGTTAAAAACACCTTGTGTCGTTAGCTCCAACATCATAAATAGTTGTGAGATACCTAAAATAAAGAGGTAGTCACCACCCGCCACATAAGCCTCTTTTTCAGGAACAAAAAGGGAGAAAATTTCTGCTCCAAACAGCATAAACGCAATTGAAGTAATTAATCCTAATATCCCCATCATGGCTAATGTATGACGAAATGCACTTTTTGTGCGATTTATTTTGCCTGCTGCATAGTTTTGAGCTACAAAGCTGCCTAAGGCAGTAGAGAAGCCGTTTGATGAGTTCCAAGTTATTCCTTCTATTTGACCGCCAACTGACTGACTTGTTATTCCAAGATGCCCTCCATATACAGATGCTATTCGAGCAAGGTTCATATTGATAAAGGCAAAATAGACATTCATTGCAGCTACAGGAAATCCTAGCTTTAATATATTTAGTGTGTACTTTCTTCGAAGTCTGATTAATAGAGGGAATTTTCCGAGGAGCCCATCTTTATTTTTTATGCTGAATAAGAACAGTGAAACAACTACGCCTTGCGAGAGGATAGTTGCTAATGCTGCTCCTTTTACACCCATTTCGGGGAAAGGTCCTATACCAAAAATGAAAAGTGGGTCAAGAATTATATTCATCACTAACCCTACAGCATTTATGTAGAATGGTATGTCACTTCTACCGGAACCTATGTATATACCAGAGAAGTTAAGCCCTAGAAAAACAAGCGGGAATCCTAATGAGACTATTCGCAGGTAATCTTCTGCTTCAAACGCTATTAAATAATCGAGCTGATAGAAGGATACATATGAATCAGGAAATAAAAAAAATATAATACCTAAAATTGTTCCAAGTATTATTGCAATTGTTGTAGTGTGAGAAGCATAAATTGATGCCATTTCAAATTTTTGTGATCCGATGGACTGACCAATTGAAATCTCGGCACTTACTTTTGATATAAGTGCTATTGAATTCATCATCCACATTAACATCCCAACTGAACCAACTGCTGCAACTGCTTCACTGCCAAGTCGGCCTATCCATAGTATATCTACCATGTTATAAGCCATTTGAATAAAACTGATTGCCAGAAGAGGCATGGCAAGCGAGAATAGTTGTCGCAATATACCTCCTTCTGTTAGGTTTCGCACAGATGTTAGATTTGAATTATGCTTTTCCACTGTTTTTTGTTGTAATAAAAAAGGAAGCAACTTTTATAAGTTACCTCCTTATTAAATCTTTTTTATTAACGAAGGTGGGTCTTTGTCAATAACGACTTTGGAAGTCGATCATTTTCAACGCAGTTATAGCTGCCTCATCACCTTTGTTGCCATGTCTGCCACCAGATCTGTCTTTAGCCTGTTCGATTGTATTGGTTGTAAGTAGTCCGAATATTACCGGCACATTATGTTTTAGATTTAATTGAGTTACTCCTTCGGTTACACTGTTACATACAAAGGTGAAATGAGGTGTTTCACCCTGTATTACACACCCTAGGACAATTATACAATCAACATTTGCTTTTTCAATTAAAACTTTTGCACCATAAGTGAGTTCAAAGCTGCCGGGTACATGGTTTACAATTATATCATTACTCTCAACACCAAATTTCTCCAGAGTATTATAAGCGCCTTGAAGTAAATTGTCGGTCACTAATTTATTCCAGTCAGATACTACAATTCCAATACGTTTTCCTTTACCATTTGGAACCACTTTATGATCGTATGATGAGAGATTTTTTAGTTCGGTTGCCATATTTATTAATTTGACTTTTTTAATAACTCTGCCTGTTTTATAAACTTATCTGCTTCTTGTCCTTCAGGAGAGTTTACATAGGTGTTCTTGATCATAGTAAAAGTCTCGATTGCCTTATCATAATTTTTTGCATGAATATAAGCTTCACCGGCCTTTTTATAGTATATTGGACTTAACATTTCGTTATCTGCCTTTTTTGCTGCTTTCAAATACTGCGAAATAGCATTTTCTGTGTGTTCCATATTCATGTAAATATCACCAATTGCACCAGTTATTGATGGTGTAATAAGAATATCTCCACCTTTAAATTTCTTTAGATGTTCTAGAGCTTTTTCGTTGTTTCCTAAGCGGCTGTATGAAATACCGGCATACGCTCTAGCTAAATCGGCAGTTTTAGTACCTTTATATCTGTCGATAATTGACTCTAAACCAATGTAGTCATTACCATTTCCAAATATAGCAAGAGAATCCGATCCTTCTTGAAAATATCTTTCTCCTTTAAAGATTGCAGCTTGAGCTTCATTTATTTTAGGTACTTTATATAAATAGTGGAATGCAAGATATGCACCTACGGCCAGTATAACTACCAACAGTCCAATAAGTATACTCTTCTGATTTTTTTCCAGAAATTGTTCTGATGTAGATAACGCTTCACCAATATTTTCAAAATTTTGTTCAGCCTTTGATTTTTTTGTATTTTTAGCAGACATATTTAATTAAATAAGATTATGTTTGTTTTCGGAATGCAAAATTAGTTTTTTTTGGGGTATAAATAAAATATAATGACCTGTTTTTTAAAAAAGTGTTGATCAATTTTTAATCTTTTTCGCAGTATTGTAGTCTAACTTTAAATTAAAAACTGAAATTATGAAAAAATATATTTTGACTTTAGCTCTGTTGGCAACTACTCTTATTACTTTGAAAGGGCAAAATGATGTTGGATTTAGTTCGGTTCCGGTTATAAATGGCAAAGTTGTTTTTGAGCAGTTTATTATTTCAGATCCATCATTAACTTCATCTCAAAATTATATTAAATTGCAAAAGTGGGTAAAAGAGAAGTATTATGGGAGCCCATTACTTTCAGGTATTCGTTTTGATGATAAAGCAAATAGTGTCACTGTAAGCGCCAAAACTAATTTAAGTGATGGAGTGAGTATGAATTATAGATTTGATGCCTCTATTACCGGTGCAGGATGTTTATTAGTTATAAGAGATGTAACATATCAAGATAAGCAGAGGGATGCCGACTCTTTTTTTCCAAAAATAAATACTGCTGAACAAACTATTACAGATCAGGCTGTAAATAGTGGTGACAGTGAACGAGACTATAGAGATAATCTACGAAAAGCAACTTTGTTATATATAAATAAACTTTACGCAGAGCTTAACAAACAGTTTGATTTTTGATTTTCAATTGATAATATCGATTTACAGTAAAATTAATTTGTGAAAAGCTTTGGTAATTTAAATTTATATGCTTAATTTTGCGCCCTGATTTGTCAGGAAAAGTCTGTTTCATAACGAAGTAAACAATAACAATATATATAGCGATGGCTAAGATTTGTCAAATAACAGGAAAAAAAGCAATGGTTGGAAATAACGTTTCTCACTCTAACGTGAAAACAAAACGTAAATTCAACGTAAATTTGTTTAGAAAGAAATTTTATTGGGTTGAAGAAGATGTTTGGATTAGTCTGAATATTTCGGCAGCAGGTCTGCGTACAGTTAATAAAATTGGTTTGGATGCAGCTTTAAAGAGTGCAGCCGAAAAAGGATATTTAAACGCGTAACGCAAAAATAGGAGGAAGCACAAATGGGAAAAAAAGCAAAAGGAAACAGAGTGCAGGTGATTCTGGAATGCACAGAACACAAGGATAGCGGTATGCCTGGTACTTCAAGATACATTACCACTAAGAACAGAAAGAATACAACAGCACGTTTGGAGCTGAAGAAATACAATCCTGTTCTGAAGAAAATGACCGTTCATAAAGAAATTAAGTAAAACAGGATAGATTATGGCAAAGAAAGCAGTTGCGGGATTCCGCGATAAAACTACCACTACAGGGCGTAGTCACACCAAAGTAATTAAAATGGTAAAATCACCTGAAACAGGTGCATACAGTTTCAAAGAAGAAATGGTTCTTAATGAGAAAGTGAAAGATTATTTTAAATAATTTTGTTTCTCTGATTTAGAATAATAATACGAAAACACTTTCGTTAATAATATTTAAAAACTTCCCTGTTTATTAAAGTGGGGAAGTTTTTTATTTAGTATTATGTAGTTTTGTAAAACCAAAATCTGATTCAATCAGGTCTTTTTAATGTTTTAATATTTACTTAATTATGAGCTTTTTCAATAGATTTTCAAAAGGTAAAAAAGAGAGCCTCGACAAGGGGCTTGAGAAAACTAAAGTTAGTTTTTTCTCTAAGATAACGCGTGCTGTTGCCGGTAAGTCAAAGGTTGACGATGAAGTTCTTGATGATCTTGAAGAGGTGCTGGTTACTTCAGATGTTGGTGTTGTTACAACTCTTAAAATTATTAACAGGATAGAGGAGCGTGTTGCAAGAGATAAATATGTTGGCATAGACGAGCTTAACAGTATATTAAGAGACGAAATTAAACAATTGCTAACAGAGAATCATTCTGCAGATATCGACGATTTCTCGATTCCTAATGAAAAAAAGCCACATGTGATAATGGTGGTTGGAGTGAATGGAGTAGGTAAGACAACCACTATTGGAAAGTTAGCATATCAGTTTAAACAAAAGGGCTTATCGGTCTATTTGGGAGCAGCAGATACTTTTCGGGCTGCCGCAGTCGAGCAGCTTGATATTTGGGGTGAACGAGTAGGCGTACCTGTTATTAAACAAAAAATGGGTTCAGATCCTGCGTCGGTAGCATATGATGCGGTGAATTCGGCAAAAGCACATAACGCTGATGTTGTAATTATTGACACTGCAGGACGATTACATAACAAAGTAAACTTGATGAATGAGCTTACTAAGATAAAAAATGTTATGGGTAAGATTGTTCCTGATGCACCACATGAGGTTTTATTAATACTTGATGGGTCAACTGGTCAAAATGCATTTGAGCAGGCTAAACATTTTACTGCTGCAACTGAGGTTACCGGACTTGTTATTACCAAACTTGATGGCACTGCTAAAGGTGGAGTTGTTATAGGTATTTCAGATCAGTTTAAAATACCGGTTAAATATATTGGTCTTGGCGAAGGTGTAGAAGACCTTCAAGTGTTTAGAAATAAGGAGTTTGTAGATTCATTATTCAGCGAATAATTAAAGGATGATAAAAAACAGAGTCGATGTAATTACATTGGGATGTTCAAAGAATCTTGTAGATTCTGAGGTGCTTATGCGTCAATTAATTGCTAATGGATATACTCTTGAACATGATCCTGAAAAACCAAATGGTGAAATTGCTATAATAAACACCTGTGGATTTATTGGAGATGCGAAAGAGGAGTCTGTTAACATGATACTTGAATTTGCTGAAGCTAAAAATGAGAGAAGGCTCAAAAAACTTTTTGTTATGGGCTGCTTGTCTGAGCGATACAGACAAGAGCTGCAGGAAGAGATACCGGAGGTTGATAAGTTTTATGGTAAATTTGATTGGAAGCAACTGGTCACCGATTTAGGTAAATCGTACTACAAAGACCTTGAATATGATCGTTCACTTTCCACACCGCCACATTATGCATATCTTAAAATATCTGAGGGGTGTAACAGAACTTGTTCATACTGTTCAATCCCATTAATTACAGGCAAATACAAATCGCGTCCAATTGAAGATATTGAATCAGAAGTTCGTCAATTAGTCTCAAGTGGAGTTAAAGAGTTTCAACTTATTGCACAAGATCTTACTTATTATGGTTTGGATCTATATAATGAGATGAAATTGCCAGAGCTTGTAGAGCGTATTTCAGATATTGAAGGTGTCAAATGGATACGACTACATTATGCCTATCCGGCACATTTCCCAATAGATTTGCTTAGGGTCATACGTGAAAGAGAAAATGTTTGCAAGTATCTTGATATTGCACTCCAGCATATAAGCGACAAGATGTTGAAAATTATGCGTAGGAACATCACCAAAGATCAAACTTTGGAATTAATTAAACGCTTTCGTGATGAGGTCCCGGGTATACATTTAAGAACAACTATGATGGTGGGTCATCCCGGAGAAAGTGAGGAGGATTTTAACGAGTTACTTGATTTTGTTAAAGAGGCTCGCTTTGAACGTTTAGGTGCATTCCCATACTCGCATGAGGAGGATACCTATAATGATAAATATTATACAGACGATATTCCTGCAGATGTCAAACAGGACAGGATGAATCAATTGATGGAGATTCAGGAGGGGATATCACTCACTATCAATGAGTCAAAAGTTGGTAAAACTTTCAAAGTTATAATTGATCGAGAGGATCAAGAGTATTATATTGGTCGCACTCAGTATGATTCGCCTGAAGTTGATGGTGAGGTATTAATAGCCAATAGTAGTAAACTCAACATTGGTGATTTTTATAACGTTAAAATAGAATCTGTTTATCCTTTTGATTTAATTGGAACTATTATCTGAGATTTTTATTAAATTTGTATTTAGAAAAACATTTTAAAGTTATAAAAATAGTTCTGAGATTTGAGATTAATCCTTTATAAAGTATGAAAAACTCAGGTTTGATTAATAAAATAGCTGTAAAATTGGAGCTTTCTTCTTCGGAGGCAGAGGATTTACTTAACCTAATTCTTGATATTTTATGTGATCAACTTACGGATAACACTAATGTTTCAATTGATGGTTTTGGAGTTTTCAGTACTCAAAAACAGAATGAGTTTATAACTGAGAATGTGCAGACAGGAGAGCGCTATTTAATGCCTCCAGAAGTTATCATAGACTTTGAAACTTCAACTGATACACAATTTTTTTTTGATACTGAAACAATCAAAGATTTTGATTTGATATTTGAACCTGATGATTCACTTAAAAAGAGAGTAAACAATGCATTTCAACACTTTGTGCCAACTATAATAAATAAGGGCGTCAAGTTTCCCGGAATAGAGGTAGTGAGAATTGGTGAAGATGTAGTTGGCTCTGAAACTGTAGATGAGTCTGAGCCGGGATTCGATTCAGATTTAATTCTTGAGCATACTGAACTTGAATCTGGTACTGAAATTAATACCGGTTCTGTTACTGACAATAAACTTGTAAGTAATATTACTGAAAAATTGCCACCTCCAAAAATATTGGAACCTGACTCTGTTGCAACAGCAGAAAAGAAAAGAAAGTCAACCTCTATTTGGGTACCTGTATTAGGTGGGTTTGCCATAGCTGTGGCTGCGCTTTTTTTTTTCAATAGAAGGACTAATCAATAGAACCGGTAAATCGCAGTCTGATTTATCAGCTTCTATTAATACTCCCTTACTTATATTGGGCGATTCAGTAAATGAAACACCTAATGATACTATAGAACCTGCTAGTAATGAGAGTTTGTATACTAAAGAAACAGTTGTGCTTAAAAACAGTCAAACACTTCGCCTATTATCATTAGAGCTGTTTGGAAGCAGAGAGTTCTGGGTATATATTTATCAGGAGAATTTGGATGTCATATCTAATCCAAATACTATAGTGCCGGGCTTAGAATTAGTAATACCAGAAAAAACATCATATAACATAGATTCAAATAACCCCGAATCTGTAGCTAAAGCAAAATCAATTGGAGAAAAGATTTTAGAAGAGTTTAATAGAGATTGATACTTTTTTTAATTGCAAATATTTAATAATTAAAAAACAGTGTTAACTGTTGCATGTAGTAGATGCAATATAGTATATAATGTTGTAGAAAAAATAAATAAAGTCATAATGAACAAAAATAGATGAATATATGTTCATATATAGATTTGTGATTAAAAATATTATATCACTGATTAATTGAAATGGAAATAGTAGAAATGGATAAAATAAAAAGAATGAAAATTGACCGTGCACAATTCGAAGAAGCAGCTTATCTGTTAAAGGCATTGTCAAACGAGACACGTCTATGTGTTGTAATGCAATTGTCTAAGATAGAAGAGATGTCAGTAAGCGAACTTCGTGAAGGAATTGAGTGCGAGCAATCGTTACTATCGCATCACCTTACTGATATGCGTGCCAAGGGGATTTTAAATTGCCGAAGAGATGGTAGGAACAGTTTTTATTCACTAAAAGATAGACGTGCAATAAATATGTTAAAATGTATAATGCAATGTGATGATTTGGATAACGGTTCAGATTTATCACAAATAAGTGAGAGAAAAAAAAATTAGAGCTTAAATTGATAATCGTAAATCAGATATATAAATAAAGAGTTGATTAATGAAAAAATATTTATTAAAACATTGGCTTAAAATTGCAGGCATTGCTACCGGGGCATTGGGTGGTTACCTCTACTATTATTATGTGGGATGCATAAATGGTACCTGTCCTATTACATCAAATCCCTATAGAATGATGATTTATGGTGCACTAATTGGTCTTCTTCTATTTGATATGTTTTCGAGTGATAAATCTCATAAAAAAGAAGCAGTGAGTGCAAAAAATATAGACAACACTGACAACACAAATAAAAATAAAGAATAATGACATTAAAACGAAAATTGATTTTACTTTTAACATTTGCAATGCCTCTCACACTGGCTGTATGCAGTAATCAGAGTCAAAAAAACAATTCAAATACAACAGAAACAAACATAACTAAAACAGAAAATGATATGACAACAACAACAAAAGCTAAAACTATTAATTTAACAAGAGCAGATTTCCTGGAAAAAGTAGCTAATTTTGAAGAAACTCCCGATAAATGGGTGTATTTAGGTGACAAACCTGCAATTATTGATTTTTATGCAGATTGGTGTGGACCATGTAAAATGATAGCACCTATTTTGGAGGAACTGGCCGAAGAGTATGATGGTCAGATTTATATATACAAAATAGATACAGAAGTTGAACAGCAGCTTGCATCAGAATTTGGTATCAGGAGCATACCTTCTATTCTCTTTGTGCCTATGAATGAGGCCCCTCAGATGGCGCAAGGTGCACTTCCTAAGGATGCATTTAAGCAAGCCATTGATGAGGTTTTATTAAAAAAATCATAGATTGACTATCATGAACAAAATGTTTTATGAAAACAGTAGCAAATATGGTTTCAGTGAAACCGTTGACATGCTTTTCGAAATTATAATAGAGGGTGGATGGAAAGTAATACAGGTGCTAGATCTACAGGAGATAATGAAAAAGAATGGGAAAGAGATTTTACCTGTAAAAGTGTTGGAGATATGTAAGCCTGATTATGGATACCGAATATTATCAGATGACGAACTGCGCATCTATTCTAATATGCTTCCCTGCAGAATTTCGGTATACGAAAAGGCAGATGGGAAAGTATACATCTCGCGAATGAATGTCGAATTTCTTTCATCAAAAATTGGAGGTGTAGCTCAAGAGATTATGTCCCTCGCATTTACCGATGCCGAGAACTTTATAAAAAAGATTTCAAATGATTAATATAAAGTTGCAAAAACAATAATTTAATTTGTTGAAGTAGGGTGAACTAGTAATGGATCACCCTTTTTTCTTATTCGAAGTTGATTTTGAGCTGGATGTCTATATAAAGTATAAATATGCCCCATATCTAAACCATATCTTCCTCTTATATTCCTTATACAAATATAGACCGGATATAAGCTATATATGGACTATATGTGGACCGGATACCTTGTCAAGTTGTCTAGTCCTGAAATAGGTTTGTACATACTATAAAACTGAATTTAATTCTAAAGTAAAACAGCTGCTATAAGTTTAATGTATGAATGTTGACTGTTTTTTTGTATTTTTGTGCTTTAAAATCAAGCTTAATAATGAAATTCAGGAAAGATTATGAAATTATGGCTCCTGCCGGCTCTTACGAGTCACTTATGGCAGCCATTCAGGGTGGGGCAGACTCCATATACTTTGGTATAGAAGGATTGAATATGCGCTCTAAGTCGTCCAACAACTTTACAATTGATGATTTGCATAATATTGCTAAGATTTGTCGCGACAACAATCTAAAGAGCTATCTTACAGTAAACACTATAATTTATAATAATGATTTAAATCTGATGCGAAAGATTGTTGATGCAGCCAAAGAGGCTAATTTGTCAGCAATTATTGCAGCAGACGTTGCAGTACTAATGTATGCACGGAGCATAGGAGTTGAAGTTCATCTATCTACTCAGCTAAATATTACAAATACAGAGTCTTTGAAGTTTTATGCTCAATATGCAGATGTTGTAGTATTGGCAAGAGAACTTAATCTGGACCAAGTTGCTGCAATCCATAAAGATATAATTGAGCAACAAATAAAGGGTCCAAAAGGAGAACTTATTCAAATTGAGATGTTTGCTCATGGAGCACTATGTATGGCCGTTTCAGGGAAATGCTATCTTAGTTTGCACGAAAAAAATCTCTCGGCAAATCGCGGTGAGTGTAATCAGATTTGCCGTAGGGGCTACATAGTGAAAGACAAAACTAGTGATATTGAATTGGAAATTGATAATGAATATATCATGTCGCCCAAAGATTTGAAGACTATCCATTTTATGAATAAAATGATGGATGCAGGTGTTAGAGTCTTCAAGATAGAAGGTAGAGCAAGAGGTCCGGAGTATGTTCGGGTTGTAACCACCTGTTATAGGGAGGCAGTTGAGTCATATTGTGAAGGAACATTTACTCAAGAGAAGATTGATATATGGAATGAAAAGCTTTCTGCTGTTTTTAATCGAGGTTTTTGGGATGGTTATTATCTCGGGCAAAGGCTAGGTGAATGGACGCATCGCTACGGGTCTGGTGCTACAAAAAGGAAAGTGTATGTTGGAAAAGCCATAAAACATTTTAGTAATATTGGTGTTACTGAATTTCTAATTGAGACTCAATCGGTGAAACCGGGAGACGAACTACTGATAACGGGGCCCACTACAGGTGCTGTTTTTGTTACTGCAGAGGATATACGTGTAGATTTAAAAGAGGTGGATGAAGCAGCAAAAGGTGATCATTTTTCAATAAAAACCAATGAAAAGATTCGTCCAAATGATCAACTTTATAAAATGGTGACTGCAAACCGTAGAGGAACAGCGCACGAAAGGTAATTTGTACATGATAATAAAAAAGTAGAGCTCTTATAAATTTATAGGAGCTCTCTTTTTTTGGTGTTTTATTGATGTAGCTATTTAGTAGATTTAAATATCAGGGCTTTCATTCTCCTTAAACCAACCTGCATACATTAAATAATTAGCGGCAATTTTTTCATTCATCTCTTTAGATTGAGCAGGATCTACCTTTTTTACAAATTTAGCCGGTACCCCGGCATAAATGCTGCCCGATTCGACCTGAGTGCCACTAAGAACAACCGCTCCGGCAGCAATAATTGCCCCCTCACCCACAACAGCATGGTCAAGTACTATTGCTCCCATTCCAATAAGTGCTCCATCTTTTATCTCTGCTCCATGAATTACAACATTGTGACCTATTGATACATCATTGCCAATAATTGAAACAGATTTTTGATAAAGAGTGTGAATGACAGTGCCATCTTGCACATTAACTCTATCTCCAATTCTGATAGAGTTTACATCACCTCTTAGCACAGCATTATACCAAATACTGCAATCTTTGCCAATTATCACATCACCAATAATAGTTGCATTTTCTGCAAGATATGTGTTATCTCCAATTTGGGGTGTGAAGCCTCTTACTGATTTTACTAATGCCATTCTTTAAATTGCTTCCGTTTTATCCTTTAACCATGCTTTCTCATCTTTATTAAGATGTTTTTTAAGTTTATCATAAACCATTTCATGATAGCTGTTGATCCACTTAATTTCTTTCTTTGTAAGCATTTTCTTTTTAATTGGTTTTGTGTCGATGTGACAAAGCGTAATGGTTTCAAAGTTGTAAAACTCACCAAACTCTTCGGTGTTATGATACTCCTGTGTGACAATAAGATTTTCGATACGAACACCATATTGATTTGCACGATAGATGCCAGGTTCGTTTGATGTTACCATCCCCGGTTGTAATACTGTTGGATTCTCTTCCAGACGAATGCTTTGTGGACCTTCATGTACGTTTAGGAAATGGCCTATTCCATGACCGGTGCCGTGCCAGTATGTAGTGCAGCTGTCCCACAAAGCTTTTCTTGCCAGTACATCCAACTGAGCACCTCTGGTTCCTTTAGGATAAATTACTGTAGATAATGCAATATGTCCTTTAAGAACATTTGTGAAATCAACCTTCATCTGTTTTGTTAGTGGACCAACTGCAACTGTGCGAGTTATATCGGTTGTGCCATCCTTATATTGACCACCTGAGTCTATCAGTAATAATCCCTCGGGTTTAACATTAAGACATGTTTCAGGCATTGCATGATAATGAACTATGGCGCCATTACCTGCATAACCTGCAATTGTTCCAAAACTATCACCCACAAAATCTTCCTGTTGCGAACGGAATTCGTTAAGTTTCTCCTCAATCATTACTTCCGTAACCTCTCCTGTAGGAACTGCTTTTTCAAGCCACATGTAAAACTTAACAAGTGCAACGCCATCCTTAACCATTGCGTTTCTAAAACCATTTAGCTCTGTTTCATTTTTAACGCTTTTCATTAAGTCAACAGGCGACGGGATATCAATTATTTTGCATGATGCAGGTATAGTTTGCAATAGCTTTAAATTTATCTTATTGCCTGTCACACAAATTGAGCTGTTCTCGGGAAGTTGTGCAACATATTCAAATACATCATTGTAATCTCTAAGCTTTATGTCTTGTTTATTATAGAAATCAGAGACTTCTTCTGTTAACTTCTCCGGATCAATAAATAATACCGTTTCATTTTCGGAAACATATGCATATGCAACTGCAACAGGATTATAATCTACATCATTGCCTCTTAAGTTGAAAGTCCATGCAACTGCATCTAACGTAACTATTATAATACCATCAGCTTCAACTTTTTTTAGTTCGCTGTTAATTCTATTAATTTTACTTTTTACCGACTCTCCGGCAATCTCCACCGGCAAAGTAAAAACCTTGTTTTTAGGTATTTCAGGGCGATCACTTCTGATTACAGATAATGGATCAAGAGTAGTTTTAAGATTTATATTTTTACTGTCCAGTTTTCCTTTCAGAACTTTTGCATCTGAAGAGGCATATACAAGTCCGTCGATTCCAACTGTACCTCCTTGGCCAACCTGATCGATAATCCACTCTATCATTTCGGGTGTTTCTGCCTGACCCATTTTGAATAGTTCAAAACCGGTATCTTTCAGTTCATCTGCTGCTTGAATAAAATAACGTGAATCTGTCCATACTCCTGCGCTCGATCTTGTTACAGCAGCTGTACCTGCCGATCCGGTAAATCCGCTAATCCATTTTCTGGATTCCCAATGTTTGGGAGGGTATTCACTGAGGTGTGCATCTGTGCTTGGAAAAATGAATGCATCCATATTATTTTCTTCCAGAAATTGTCTCATGGCTGTTAGCCGTACGGGGATTTTGTTTGTTTTCATACGTGTTGTAAGTTTTTCTTAGTGTGTAAAGGGAAATTTATACACCTTTTGATTAGTTTTTAAACAACAAATATAATAAAATGTTCTTATATTTGGCTCTTTAAAAGCAGTTGGTTAATGAAAACAGTATTGAAACTTTGTAATTTATCGTTCTATGCATATCATGGCGTTTTGCCAAAGGAAAAATATGTCGGAAGTTGCTATAATGTCAACTTGATTATGGAAGCAGATCTGTCGGTTGCCTGCAAGACTGACAATGTGTATGATACAGTTAGTTATGCCGAAGTGTATGATGTAGTGAAAAGTGAAATGCATGTGCCATCTCAGTTAATTGAGCATGTTTGTCTCAGGATTCACAAGAAAGTTAAGGAGATGTTCCCTCAAATTATAAATCTCGAAGTTAGGCTTGCTAAATTACGTCCACCGGTAAATGGCGAAGTAGAAAAAGCAGAGATAGTGATCTCAGGGTGAATGTTAGGTTACAACTTTTTTCTATCTTTGTATATATTTTCAAGCTAATGAATAAAAAAAATGACGATATAGCTATGTTGCGTACCAGTAATCTAGTAAAAAAGTATGGCAAACGAACAGTAGTAAATCATGTTTCCATTAATGTAAAGCAGGGCGAAATTGTAGGTCTGCTTGGTCCAAACGGTGCTGGAAAGACTACCACATTTTATATGACAGTAGGATTGATTGTTCCCAACGAAGGAGAAATATTTCTTGGCAACGAAAATATTACAAATTATCCTGTATTTAAGAGAGCACAGAAAGGTATAGGCTACTTGGCGCAAGAAGCTTCTATATTCAGGAAAATGACAGTTGAGGATAATATTAAGTCGGTTCTTGAATTTACCGACAAAAGCCCTAAAGAACAAAAGGAAAAGCTAGAGAGCTTGATTGATGAATTTGGACTTGAGAAGGTTAGAAAGAATCAGGGCGACCGCCTCTCGGGGGGTGAAAGACGTCGTGCCGAGATTGCTCGATGTCTTGCTATTGATCCTAAGTTTATAATGCTGGATGAGCCTTTTGCTGGAATTGACCCCATCGCTGTACAGGATATCCAATCGATAGTGGCTCAGTTGAAGTATAAAAATATTGGTATACTTATAACAGACCATAATGTTGATGAGACTTTAAGTATTACAGATCGCGCCTATCTACTTTTTGAAGGTAAAGTCTTGTTTCAAGGAACTGCCGAGGAGTTAGCCGCAAACCCTGTGGTTAGAGAGAATTACCTTGGTCGCGATTTCGAGTTACGTAAACGAACTTTCAACACTCCATAAACGTTTATGGCAAGATTGTTGTCAATTGATTACGGAAAAAAGAGAACCGGAATAGCAGTTAGTGATCCGCTTCAGATTATTGCAAACGGACTTACCACTGTTGAGACTTCAGGGTTGTTTGATTTTCTTAAGGAGTATCTTGATAAAGAGAATGTTGAATGCATTGTAGTGGGTCTTCCAAAACAGATGAGCGGTGAGCTTTCAGAGAACATGAAGCGTATTGAGCCATTTGTGAACCGATTAAAAAAACTTTATCCCGATATTTCTGTTGAATATTATGATGAGCGTTTTTCTTCTAAGATGGCACATCAGGCTATGATTGATGGAGGCTTAAAAAAGAGGGATAGACAGAATAAAGAGTTAGTTGATGAAATTAGTGCAACCATTATTCTGCAGGGATATATGGAAAGCAAAAGAATGAGAAGAATGAGATTATGATTTTACCAATTTATATATACGGACACCCAATACTAAGAAAGGTTACAAAGGATATTAACCCTGAAACCTACCCGAACTTGAATGAGCTGATAGAAAATATGTTTGAGACAATGTATCATGCCGAAGGGGTGGGGCTGGCCGGACCTCAGATTGGACTGGAAGACAGAATCTTTGTTGTAGACTTGGCTCCTCTGGCAGATGAGGAGCATCCTGAGTTTAAAGACTTCAAAAAGGTGTTTATCAATGCTCATATCAAAGACCGAAGTGGTGAAATGGCCATTATTGAAGAGGGATGCCTTAGTATACCCGGTATTCATGAGAAGGTTGCTCGTGAAGAAGAGATACGTATTGAGTATCTAGATGAAAATCTGCAACCTCAAAATGAAGTCTATTCCGGTTACATGGCACGTGTTATCCAACATGAATATGATCACCTGGATGGAATAATGTTTACAGACAGAATTTCACTTCTCCGCAAAAGAATGATTAAGAGTAAACTTGTAAAATTGGAGAAGGGGGATGTTAATTGTGATTACAGAGTTAAAAAAAACTAGTTGGTAAACCGACTTTTACCGGTTAGTTTTTCAGCAGCCTTATCGTCCAAAAACCAAATAAGTTTTTCAGATTCCGGTTGTACTAATGCAGCCGGATATTTTTTTTCGGCCAATTCAGGTTGTTCAATTATTTCTTTTACCTTGTCTGCTTTGTTTTCACCTGTAACAAGGAAAGCTACATTTTTAGCAGAGTTAATTATCTTGCCTGTAATGCTTACTCTTTTCTGACCGCTGTCAGGGTGAGTGGCTTCCACACAGTTTAAGGGGCTGTGCCATAGATTCATTTGGTGCGGAAAAATTGATGCTGTATGGCCATCATCACCCATCCCTAATAATATTAAATCAAATGAAGGAATTCCTTTGTTATGATCCAACTCCCTGCTTAATATATCTCCATACCTATCAGACTCTTCTTTAGGATTATTTTCTCCTTTAATTCGAAAAATATTCTCTTCGGGTAATGATATATGATCAAACAGAAACTCCTTAGTCATTTTGTAATTACTCTCACTATCTGTTGGTTCAACACAGCGCTCATCGCCCCAAAAGAATTTTATTTTTGTCCAGTCAATCTCACCTTCGGGGAGAGACGACCAGTAGTTGAAAAGCGACTTTGGCGTGGATCCACCCGATAGTGCAATGGTTATGTACCCCTGTTTTAGCATTAAATTTTGTAACAAATCAGTAAAAGCCTGACTAAGGTCGTTTAGCGATTTGTGTATTTGAATTTGCATGATTTTATTGTTCTTTATTTAATGTTCGGTAATAGATGTTTTACTAATCTGTACTTTCCAGAATATTATAATTCACAGTAGATGCCATCCTCAGCAAGGTTTTTGCAAGGATATCGCCAGGTGCTGTTTTTACCTTCAATCAAATCGTCAGCAACATCCGGTCCCCACGATCCTGAGGGGTAACCATGCAGTGGAGCATCTTTGTTGTTTTCCCAATAATCAAGTATAGGTTGCACAAATTTCCATGTTTCTTCAACAGCTTCTCCCTGCATGAACAGCATATTATCACCAATCATACAATCTAGAATCAGACGTTCATATGCACTAGGTACATAATGGCCGTTCAGCTCTGAATAATGGAAGTCCATATTTACAGATTTAACCTCATATCCATTGCCCGGCACCTTCATCCCTGTTTTTAGTAATATTCCTTCATCGGGTTGTATCCTAAGTATTAATTGATTGTCTGAATGGGTCGACTCATCTTCTTGCCTAAACAATTTTTGTGGAGAAGGTCTGAAATGTATTACTACCTCCGATACATTTGTTGGTAAACGCTTACCTGTACGTATATAAAACGGAACTCCCTGCCAGCGCCAGTTATCAATAAAAATCTTCAGTGCAGCATATGTTTCTGTTCTAGAACTTTTGTTAACATCTTTCTCATCTCTGTAGCTTTTGTAATGATTGCCTCTTACTGTTGCGTCTGTATACTGTCCGCGTATGACATTGTTTTTTAAATCACTTTCGCTGAGTGGGTGAAGTGAGCGGAAAACTTTCATTTTCTCATATCTTATATCTTCGGGAGTGATTTTGGAGGGTGGTTCCATAGCAACAAGCGAGAATACTTGCAGCAGGTGGTTTTGAATCATATCTCGCAAAGCACCTGCTTCGTCATAATAACTACCTCTGTTCTCTACACCAATACTTTCTGCTGCAGTAATTTCGACATGCTGAATGAAGTTTCTGTTCCACAGTGGTTCATATATACCATTAGCAAAACGTGTAACAATTAAATTCTGAACAGTCTCTTTACCCAGATAATGGTCGATTCGATAGATTTGATCTTCCTGAAAAAATTCTAGTAGTTGGCGATTAAGCTCTTGTGCTGACTTTAGATCGTGTCCGAATGGTTTTTCAAATATTATTCTTCGAAAACCTTTTTGCTGCATTGTTAAGCCATGACTATGCAGATGTTTTGATATAGTGTGATATAATGTTGGTGGAGTAGAGAAATAGAAAACATAGTTTTGTTGGAGGTCAAATTGCTCATTAAGCTTGTCCAGTTTTTCATTAACTAATCTATATTCTCCACCTTTACTTGTGTCTATACTTAAATAGAAAAGCTTAGATAGGAACTTGTCAATTATGTCGTTTTTAGAATCCTTATAATGAGCAAATTTCTTTATTCCATCCTTCATTTTATTTCTAAAATCTTCGTCGTTTAGCTTAGATCTGCTAACACCTAAAACTGCATAGCCTTTAGGTAGCGAGTTGTTAATATATAGATCGAATACCGCAGGAACCAACTTCCTAAAAGTAAGATCACCTGAAGCACCAAAAATTACCAGTGCCTGATTTTTTATATTATTCATTATTATTTTTTGTTGAGATATACACTAAACAAATATAGAGTTAAAAAGTTGAATTAAGGTTTTTATTGATGTTACTGCTTTGAGAATAAGATAATTTGTTGTAACTTTGCCGCTCGAAAAAACAGATTAGTTTATTTAAAACATTAATTATTAATTGAGTATGAATAATTACGAAACCGTTTTCATTTTAACTCCCGTTTTGTCTGATGCTCAGATGAAGGAGACGGTCGAAAAATTCAAGAATCTCCTAAAAGAAAAAGGAGCCGAGATTGTGAACGAAGAGGATTGGGGTTTGCGCAAGCTTGCTTACAATATCGACAAGAAATCAACCGGATTTTATACGTTTCTTGAATTTAACGCTGAACCTTCTGTAATTGAAACATTAGAGGTGAACTTCAGACGTGACGAACGAGTTGTTAGATTTCTAACAGTTAAGCAAGACAAATTTGCTCATGAGTATGCTCTGAAAAGGAGAAACAAAAAGAGTGGAAAGAAAAAAGAGTCACAACCTACAACTTCAGATAGCAAAAAAGAAAATGCAGAGAGAGTTGTTTCAGATGTAACAGTTAACGAAAAGGAGGACTAAAAAATGGCTAAGCAATCAGAAATTAGATATTTAACACCACTATCGGTAGATATCAAAAAGAAAAAATACTGTCGCTTTCAAAAGAATGGTATTAAGTATATCGATTATAAAGACCCTGAATTTTTAAAAAAATTTTTAAATGAACAGGGAAAGATATTGCCAAGACGTATTACAGGTACTTCGTTGAAGTTTCAACGTCGTATTGCTCAAGCAGTGAAGAGAGCACGTCATATAGCTCTACTTCCATATGTTACCGATTTAATGAAATAATAAGGAGGATTAGAAATGGAAGTAATATTAAAAGAAGATGTACTAAATTTGGGCTATAAAGATGATTTGGTAAATGTTAAAGACGGTTATGCCCGAAACTTTCTTATTCCGCAAGGGAAAGCAATTATTGCAAGTGAATCAGCTAAAAAGGTATTAGCAGAGAATCAAAAACAGCGTGCACATAAGATTGCTCAAATTAAAGCAGACGCGCAAGCTATAGCTGATAAAATGGAAGGTGTGACACTAACAATTGGTGCTAAGACCAGCTCAACGGGAACAATATTTGGTTCTGTTACAAATATTCAAATTGCTGATGCACTAGTTGAGAAAGGATTTGAAGTTGATAGAAAAACCATTGTTATCAAAGATCAAGTAAAAGAAGTTGGTAATTATACTGCATTAGTGAAATTGCATAAAGAAGTTTCAGTTGAAATTCCTTTTGAAGTAGTAGCAGAATAAGAATTGCAGTTTAATTCTTAATAATATTAAAAGGGGCTGTCTCAAAAGATTGACAGTCCCTTTTTTTGCATTTTAAACCGGGTATCAACAAATATAAGGTATATGAGTGGGCGAATACCAGAAAAAAGCTATTGACATATAGCTAGTAGTTTTATCCTAAGCCGTACAGTTACTAACGAACGTTTGCGTAAAGGCGGTTACGTTTTCCTCCTACTCGATTAAAATTTTCTATTAAAATATTGTATCTTTGTTCTGTTTTCTTCTCTTATTCCAAAAATATAAACTAGCAAACAAGATGAAAATTCAAATTATTAATGGCCCTAATCTCAACTTACTTGGAGCTAGAGAGCCTGATATTTATGGTAATGAGACTTTTACAGCATTTCTAAAAAAGCTAGAAGAAGATTATCCTCAGTCTCATATAGATTATTTTCAATCTAACATAGAAGGGGAAATAATTAATAAAATACAAGAGACAGGTTTCAGCTACGACGGAATTATAATAAATGCAGGAGGTTATACACATACATCAGTGGCAATAAGAGATGCAATTAAAGCAGTGTCGACACCTGTAGTAGAAGTGCATATCTCAAACGTACACTCGCGTGAAGAGTTCAGGCGCGAATCGATGCTTTCTCCTGTTTGTATTGGAGTTATAGCAGGATTTGGTCTTCACTCTTACCAATTGGCAATAGACGCATTAATCATAAACAAAAAAAGTTGAATAACGTTAGATTGTCAACACATTACATTTAAAAAAACAATATAATAATGCATAAACATACAAAAATAGTTGCAACTATATCTGATAAACGTTGCGATGTGCCTTTTTTAGAAAAACTTTATGAAGCAGGAATGAATGTTGTAAGGCTTAATTCAGCTCATCTCGAAGAAGAGGGCTTTTTGAGAATCATCAACAACATTCGTCAGGTATCGGATCAAATCGGAATACTGGTAGACACCAAGGGACCGGAGATTCGAACCACTGTTGCCGAAAATCTGATTGATCTTAAAACAGGTGATGAGGTAAGGATTGAGGGTAATCCGGATGGAGTTTCATCAATGGAAACTATCTATATCTCATATCCTAATATTGCAGATGAAATGAATCTGGGAGATGATATATTAATTGACGATGGTGAAATTGATCTAAAAGTAATTGGCATACATAGTGATCATATCATTTGTAAAGCAATGAATGATGGAGTAATTGGAAGTAGGAAAAGTGTAAACATACCGGGCGTTCGCATAAATTTGCCGGCAATAACCGAAAGAGACAAGAAGTTTATTGCTCTATCGCATGAACATAAAGTCGACTTTATCGCTCACTCTTTTGTGAGAAATGAAGATGATGTATTGGCAGTTCAGAAAATATTGGATGATATGAATAGTCCAATAAAGATAATTGCAAAAATTGAAAATCAAGAAGGTGTTGATAATGCCGACGAGATTTTGAGAGTTGCATATGGGATCATGATTGCAAGGGGTGATTTAGGAATAGAGGTAGAGCAAGAAAAAATACCCGGTATACAGCGTATACTAATTAGACAGGCAATTCGTCATAAGAAGCCGGTAATAGTTGCAACTCAAATGCTGCATTCGATGATATTTAATCCTCGTCCGACACGTGCCGAAATTACCGACATTGCAAATGCAATCTATTACAGAACAGATGCAGTGATGCTCAGTGGAGAAACTGCATATGGTAAATATCCTGTTGAAGCAGTAAGGACTATGGCAAAAACAGCTTATGAGGCTGAACAGACAAAGTTGATAGAAAATGATATAAGAGTGCCATATGGACCGGAAGATGACCGCAATGTTACTGAGTTTCTTGCAAAACAGGCAGTAAAAGCGTCCAACAGACTAAATATTAAAGCAATTGTTACAGATAGTCACACCGGCCGTACAGCACGCGTACTTGCTGCATTTAGAGGCAAGAGCCCCATTTATGCAATCGCAACCAGCAAACGTTTGGCACGAGAACTTTCTCTGTCATACGGAATTTGGGCTGAATATCAATCAGGTAAAGGTGATGGAAACACTAAAGAGAGTAGACGTGCATATTTTGTTGAAGCAATAAAAAGATTGATTGAAAATCAAATGATAAAAACAGATGATCGAGTAGCATATCTTGGTGGAAGTTTGGGCGAAAGCGGAGGTACTACCTATCTGGAAATTGTTGATGCATTTAAGATTCTTGAAGCCAAAGACAGATATAATTTGCCTGACTATACAGTTTAATCTTGATATGCGGGGAAGGTTTTGTTTATCTTACTCGGCAAATTTTAATTATGGAATCAATCGAAGATTATATTACAAATCATATAGACCCTGAACCCGAACTGCTAAGTCAAATATATCGCGAAGCGAATCTAAAACTGCTTCATGGGCATATGTGTTCGGGTCACCATCAGGGTCGACTACTAAAAATGATTGTACATATGATTCGTCCACAAAATGTACTCGAAATAGGAACATTTACAAGCTATTCGACGCTTTGCATTGCAGAAGGACTTGCCGATAATGATACTCATAATGCTACAATTCATACAATAGAAATAGATGATGAGATGGAGGATATTATACGATACAATATAAGTCGTACTTCATTAGGCAACCTTATTAAATTGTATATCGCTGATGCTAATGAATTAATACCAAAATTTGAAGACAACTATTTTGAGATGGTTTTTATGGATGGTAATAAACGTGATTATTGGCAGGTATTTGAAAAATTGCTCCCAAAAACAAAAAAGGGAGGATTTATTTTGGCCGACAATACGCTTTGGCATGGAAAGGTTGTTGAGAAAACTAAAAGTAACGACTGGCAGACAAAGGGTATTCTTGAATTTAACGATAAGTTGAGTAATGACAATCGTGTAGAAAAGGTTATTTTACCTATTCGCGATGGTATTACTATTATAAGAAAGAAGTAAGATTATGGATTCGAACAGACAACAAAAGATTAACCGACTAATTCAAAAGGAACTGGGTGAGTTGTTTCTACTTGAAGCTAAGAAGATGCCGGGAGTTATTATTTCGGTAACCAGTGTAAGGGTAACCCCCGATCTTAGCATTGCTCACACTCACCTTAGCGTTTTTCCTTCCGAAAGAGGGGAAGAGATAGTGAAGAATATAAACGAGAATGTGAAGTCAGTTAGATATAACCTAGGTAAGCGTATGCGAAATCAACTACGCATCATTCCGGATCTGACATTCCATATTGATGACTCACTTGACTATATAGAAAATATCGACAGATTATTGAAAAATAAGTAAACTGTTTGCCTTGAACGTATCATTTTTCATAGCACGGAGATACCTCTTCTCAAAGAAATCTCACAATGCAATAAATGTGATTTCTGCCATTTCCGTATGTGGGATTGCTGTGGCTACCATGGCAATGATAGTTGTACTGTCAGTATTTAACGGATTTGGTGGCATAGTGGAAAGTATGTTCAGCGCATTCGACCCCGACCTGAAAATAACCGTGAAAGAGGGAAAAGTGTTCGATTATCATACCCCTAAATTTCAGGAGGCATTACAGGTAGAAGGTGTTCTAATGATATCAGAATCACTCCAGGAAAACGCTCTGTTTATGTATGAAGAACAGCAGATGCCTGTGTTATTGAAAGGTGTTTCTGAAGATTTTAACCTGCTAACTGACATGGACAAACTGATAATTGATGGCAGATTTGTTCTTCGTGAGGATGTTGTAGACTATGCTACCCTTGGAGCCGGACTGGCGGTCTATTTAGGAGCCCGCCCAGGGTTTATAAATCCAATTGAGATATATGCACCCAAACGTGATGTTAGGGTTAACCCGGCCAATCCTGCAGCTGCCTTCACTACTGCTTATGTTCAAATAGGTGGTGTGTTTAGTTTGAATACACCGGACTATGATGATCAAATGGCAATAATACCTATAGAGCTGGCAAGGGAGTTGTTAAACTATGATAATGAGGTGACATCACTTGATCTCAAGCTTGATGCGGAGGCTTCTGTAAAGGGGGTTAAGAAAAAAATACAACGCATTTTAGGAGATGGCTATGCTGTTGAAGATCGTTTTGAGCAACAAAGTGAATCTTACAGAATGTTGCAGATTGAAAAATGGGTCACTTTTCTAATTCTTGCATTTATACTCCTTATAGCAGTCTTTAACGTAGTTGGATCATTATTAATGTTGATTGTTGAAAAGAAAGAGGATATTAAAAGTTTGAGGAATATGGGTGCATCAAACAAGCTCATAACAAATATTTTTATGTATGAAGGATGGTTGATTACGTTTATTGGTATTGTGACCGGACTAATCATTGGTCTTACGTTATGCTTGTTGCAGCAACATTTTGGGTTTATAAAACTAAGTGACATTCCCGGGGCATACATTATTGATGCATATCCGGTTATTGTTAAGTTTTCCGATATTCTAATAGTATTCGCTGTAGTTAGTATTATCGGACTAGTCACTGTGCTTTATCCGGTAAATAATTTAAATAAGAATCTTAACAAACAAAATATAACATGAAAATTGCAATTGTAGGGACAGGTTATGTGGGATTAGTTTCAGGTGCCTGTTTTGCAGAAATGGGAATAGATGTAACGTGTGTTGACATCGACAAAGATAAAATTGAGGGGTTAAAGAATGGTATAATTCCGATATATGAGCCAGAACTAAAAACTATAGTTCTAAGGAACTACGATGCAGAGCGTCTTCATTTCACAACCGATCTTCCTTCAGTTTTGAATGAAATGGATATTGTGTTTATTGCTGTGGGTACGCCATCTGATGATGAGGGAAATGCAGACCTGTCTTATGTGGTGTCTGTTGCAAGTACTATTGCAGATCACATGACCAAACCTGTTCTCATTGTTACAAAAAGTACAGTTCCGGTAGGCACATCATTCAAAATAAGGGATTTGATTCGGAAACTACTTAATGAGCGTGGCCTCCACAATCTTAATTTTGGTGTAGCATCCAACCCCGAGTTCCTAAAAGAAGGTGCTGCAGTGAGTGATTTTATGAGTCCCGATCGAGTAATTGTTGGAGTGGAAAGTGACGAAGCCAAAGAGTTGATGTCTAAGTTGTATAGACCATTCCTACTCAATAACTTTAGGGTGATATTTATGGATATATTATCGTCGGAGATGACAAAATATGCCTCTAATGCCATGCTTGCAACACGCATAAGTTTTATGAATGATATTGCAAACCTGTGTGAGCTTATTGGAGCCGATGTAAATATGGTTCGAATAGGTATGGGGAGTGATACTCGAATTGGTCGAAGTTTTCTATATCCCGGTTGTGGCTATGGTGGCAGTTGCTTCCCTAAAGATATTCGTGCAATAATAAAAGGTGCAGAAGAGGTTGGCTATGAAATGAAGGTTGTAAAAGCGGTAGAAGATGTAAATAATCGACAGAAAGCCGTTCTCTTTCATAAATTAAACAAATACTTTGACGGTGATATAAAAGGTAAGAAGGTTGCTGTGTGGGGACTTTCATTCAAACCTGAAACAGATGATATACGCGATGCCCCGTCGCTCACCCTAATTGAGAGTTTGCTTAATGCCGGAGTAAATGTACGTGCTTACGATCCCGCAGCAATGGGGGAGGCTAAGAAGTATTTTGAAGAAAGTATCTATTATGCAAAAGATATATATGATGCCGCCAACGAGTCGGATGCCTTGATAGTGCCAACTGAATGGAAAGAATTCCGTTTACCCAACTGGTCGATTCTAAACAAAATAATGAATCACCGTGTAGTAATAGATGGTCGTAACATCTATAACAAAGCAGAGCTTGCCTCTTACGGATTTGATTATATTGGAATTGGACAGAAGTAGTGTATTATTAAACTTTAAGTCTATATTTTGTTTGTAAAAAAGAGAAATTGGGAAAACCTATGACTTAATAGTTTTAAACATATAATTGTAATTGCAGAAATTTAATTAAATTTGCAACCCTGGACCGTTAGCTCAGTTGGTTTAGAGCGCTACCTTGACAGGGTAGAAGTCGCAGGTTCAAATCCTGCACGGTTCACCAATTCTTCCTTTTTAACCATATTCTTCAGTACTTCCTCTCTGGTGAGAAATGCACTGCGTAGTTTGTTTTGAGAAAGCATTTGCAGTTGATCTCCCACATACCTATTGCCCGGTTGTGTTGCATTACCATAACTTAGTAAAACTTCAGCCCTAACTGTATCTGCAAACTCAACAACTGCCACAAATGTATCGCCATGAAAGGCATAAGCTCTGTTATTACTTTCATTCAACTCAAAAAACATAGTTCTAAAAACACCATATTTGCTCTCTCCACCGTTGCCGGGAAATTCAATATTTGCAACCCTAAAACGGTTAACTTCGCCCCAAGTCACACTCATCGACCCATATTGCTCCTCAACTTCAGTAGCGGCCTCAATAAGCAAATTCACTGCCTCCCCGGGATTGTTTAAACCGTATGGTGTTGATACAGGATTATCTGCATCCCATGGAATCAGAAACATGCTTTCATCAATTTTATCAAACCATCGGGCAAAAAGTACAGAACCTCTGCTGTCGGTATTTGTAGTTCCATTCCACCTATTCAAAATAGAAGCAGCTTGTAGTGCTTTAGGGTGGGGGTGTGCATCGATTGAATTCAGCAAATCGTCAAGAAACCTGTCTGCTACTTCCATTCCGGTATTCAACTTGTAATCGACCAATTCTTCAAAACTAATTGAATAATCTTCTTTTATGAGATTAATTGCACGTTGTGCACGGAAAGTAGTTTGTGAAGTTTGTGGTTTGGGTGAGAAGTATTGAGGATAATCATCGCTATCCAGCTGCATAGGATAAGTGGAGGTCCATGGTGCATCATTAGCATTCTGCACAAACCCGGTTGGCGGATTAACAAGTATAGGTAAGTCTTCATATTGATGATAGCTATCCCAGATTAGGTCCGACCTGCTACCATCAATTTTGCCATTCCAAAATGGCCAGTTGCCCTCACTCCTAACCGGTACATTACCATTAAACAGGTACATAATATTACCATCTTTGTCGGCATAAATCAGATTAAACATCGGAATCTGCATCATCTGCAATGCTTCTTCAAACTCGGCCAAACTTGTAGATTTTCCCATTTTATGATATTGAGCATTGTAAGCACTTTTTTCTATGCCGGCAATTCTTAGAGCGTAAGCGATGTTGTCCATTTCGCCTACAACGGGTCCATGCTCCGAGTATTTCAATTTCAGAATCTCATCCCTAAGTAATCCATCAGCTTGCCTCACTTTTATTGTATCTGATTTTTCGACAAATAGCTTTACTTCTTCATCAAGCAGGTATCCTCCATCTTTCAGTGTGAGCTCATATCTGTCGGCAGCATCAATGGTGTTAACAGTATGTGTCCATCCTAAATGATTATTAAAAGCGATATTTAAAACAGGCATACCTACTAAAGTGACGCCATACAGATTAAAACCGGGAGAATTGAGATTAGCTTCAAAAAACAGGTAGTATTCCGACCATGGGAGATGTGGATTAGCCACCAGCATGGCGTTTCCGGATTCAGTCTTAGAGGGTGCAATGGCGTACGAGTTTGAACCGGGTGTAATATCATTGCTATCTTCTTCCAATTCGTGCAAGGCTCTCTTTATATCATTGCCGCCAAGAAACTCAATATTCATAACCCTCTTGCTATGAGCAAGTACGTCGATTGCTGTAATTGGAAGTACATTTAAAAGTATGCTATTAATACTATCCCGATTTGCTGCAGCATAATCATTCAAACCTCTCACAAAAGCATCCAGAAAGACCTTTTCATAGCCTATATATCTACCATACTGTGCTTTGGCACTATCGGAGAGATTGAAAAGACGCATTAGCCGGTCCGACTTCAAATACTCCTCTCCAAAAAACTCACTTGCCCTTCCTTGTGCTTCTGCATATAGCTTTAGAATTAAATCTGCATGATTCTGCATCTGGGCCCAACCAAAAGCATAATACATATCTTCTTCATTATCAGCATATATATGTGGTACACCCCAGGTGTCCCAAATAATCTCGGTGCTAAATTTTTTGTCAGTTTTGTTACAAGAAACTAGACTGATTGATATAAATAAAATGGAAAGAATTAGATTCTTATACTTCATATAATTTAATTTGTCAACAATTGTCTATTTCTATAATATAATAGCCCTTCCGGATTATTTCCGTCTCATTCTCAGGTTTTAGAGATTCGATATGACAAAATGTACACTCTTTTGAAGTAAGCGGTTGTCCGTCCTGCCCTTTTGTTTTAAGATATTCTCGGCCATACTTATATATTTGTTGAGCATCTTTTATCTCCATTGGAGCAATAATATCAAAATGCATAATACCTCCCTCTTTTTTCGTTACATAGGTGTCCCAAACTGCTACTTTCATAATTACTGACTTTAATGAATTATACTTTGATTTCCTCTAATTATTTTAAATAACAACTCTTATAGAAATTAGTTTGAATATATATGTTAACTATAACTCGTTTTGACTTCAAGTAGTTTACCTTATAGGTAGTTCAAATTAGATGAAAGCACTCAGTGTATCTTTAACATAGTTAACAAGAATAACTTGATTATCTCTATTGTATTTAAGTTAGCGGTTGATTTATGGGGCTTCAATCCCTAGCAAACGCTTTTTCGCGGGAAAAAATTAACAGGATTACCACGATTTTAATATAAAGCCAAGGTTATGAATATACCGATAAAACATTGTGCGCCTATTTCTGTTAATACATGTAAGCAAAACAATATAACAAACAATATAATATGAGAATTTTAAACAGACTATTCGGGATAGCGGATAAAGTTAAACTTAAAGAGAAATTAGTCAATGGAGCTGTTCTGCTTGATGTCCGAACAATTGAAGAATTTAACTCCGAACATGTGAAGGGATCTATAAATATACCGGTGTCCGACCTTACACATAAGATGAAAATATTGAATAAAGATAAAACTATTATTGCTGTATGCGAAAGTGGTGCCAGAAGTGCTAATGCAGTAAGATTTCTGAAAAAGTATGGATTTGAAGCATATAACGGCGGTGGTTGGTCGTCGTTTAAATAACTCATTAACTATAAGTGTGTCGTCCAGTAATAGATTAATTATTAAATCAAAATAATTTAATTAAACCCTTAAAATACCTCTAAATCCCCTTGAAGCATAATATGACTCGGAACCATTGTGGTAGATAAAGGTTCTCCCGTAGCGTGAGTCACCAAAGAGGCTTCCTCCCTTTTCACGAACATCTTTAGGTGTTTTAATCCAACTTGAAGTCTTAGTGTCGAAAATACCAAGTTGTTGCAGTTGTCGGTATTGCTCTTCGTTAAGTATCTCTATACCCATCTTATTTGCTAGGCCCATTGCACTGCCACCGGGTTTGTCTTTTTTGCGTGATTTGAGTGCCGCTTCGTCGTAGCATAAATTTCGCCTGCCTTTAGGACTCTCTGGTGAGCAGTCGCAGAACATATACTCATTTGTTTTGGGATCTCGGCCAATGACGTCGGGTTCACCTCCCGATTCTTCCATTTGAGATAGCAATAAGAGTTTTTTGGCGTTGCTTTGGAGTTTGTTTTGTATATCGTCCCATTTTAGTTTTGGGTGTCGATTTATATTTTCCTCGAACCGTTTTTTTAATATTTGAAGTAGTTGGGTTGTCATAGCTTAATTAATATCTCCGGTTGCGCATCGACTGAGAGGTACCGAAAGTTTTATTATTATTTCTAACACTTCGAGTACTGTTTTGGTTCATAGGTCTTTGTCTGTCACTAGATGGTGGATTTACTCCTTGTTGTCTGATAAGGTTATAAAAGTCAGTGAGCTCCTGTTCTATCCTCTCTTGCTCGGCTTTCATTTCCTCAGGTGTGCTTGTGTATTGCGATATGGAAAGGTTGCCGTGGTTGCCTGTTTTATATATCTCCCCACTGTATCTACTAGTTTTGAAAAAATCGTCCATTGTCCCTCTAATGCTGTTGTTAAGTTCGGATAGCATAATTGGCATCTGTTTTAAGTATGGCGATATTTGATTGTAGGGTACCCAGAAGAGTGGATAGCGAATAGTGCCTTGATTAATATCAGTATTATGTATTATGGGGCAAATCGATAGGGGTAGTTTTCTCAGGCTTGAAGTTGGGGTGTCGAAGTAATATATTTCTTTTATATAGTAGCTTTGTACCTCGTTAGAGGAGATTTCGGTGTCATTCCCCAGCCCAAATCTATTCATTAAATCGGGGAGGTTGATGAGGTATTCAGCGGTAAACTGTTCACGTCCGTCTATAAATTCATATGCACGTATATTATTGTTTTGAAGTTGTGTGTATATTATAGCGAAGAGATCACTTAAAGGAGCATTAGTAGGATTTGATAGGTCGACGTGTCTATAAATGATGCGCGACCAGCGGGAGTTTTCTATTATTTCATCTTCTTGATTGTCTTTGATTTGATTTAGATTAGTTTCTGCTTGTCGCCTTTGCTCAATTCGCTCTCTTGCTGTTTGTTGCGGATACAGTGTGTGTGTCGCTACCAGCAGTAGTAATATGGGTAATATTGTTTTCATTGCTTTTTATTTTACTATTAACTCCATTATTGATATTTCTCGCTCACTGCCATCCGGACCTTCGGCTCTTACTCCCGAAATATAGAAATAACTACCGCGGGCAAGTCTTCTAATTTGATCTTTTTGTCGCACCGAAAATCGACTGCCATCTGATATCTCCGGTATAGCGTTTCCCATCGAGTCGAAGAAAATGGTGCGGAATCCTATTACGCGAAAAGGGATGTTAAGTATACCATCGTCTATAGCTGCTTCAATTTCGTCGGTACCCATTAGTACTGATTTTGAAATAGTACCTCCATTAAAAATAGTTGGATTGCCATTTATATCTTTGTAAGTAATGAACGGTATGGGGTCGGGTAGAGCACGTACTCTAAATTGGTGCATTGCAATTTGACGTACTGTTTCGTCCGCTGTACGTGCAGCTACATTTATTGTGGCATCCTTTCCAATTGTGCTTGGATGGGCTATCCACATGTTGCCTCTTTTTGAGAGGGTTCCATTGGTCATAGTCGCATAAATGTCGTTTGGTGCTATTCCGGGAACTGAGATACTTACTTCGTTGTCGATTCCGGCATATAGTACATTCATGAGTGAAGGTGCTATAGTTGCCATGGGCTCGATTACCGTGTAGCTGCTTTGGAAATGTCTTTGTGTTGTTGTTCCATCAGCACCAGTTATCTCTAAGTGTCCTTCAATAGGAAAAGTGCCTGTTGTACTGGCTGGCAATGAGAATTCTCTGTTGTTATTTAAGCTGGGTGTGGCACCGTTAATGTGCACAATGGGGTGTTTGGTGGTATCTTCGGCTGCAAGAATTACTTGAGCTGAGAATTGATCTCCACGGATTACTATATCCGATTTGGGTATAAGATATGCATTTAGTTGATTAACGCGATAGTCACCCGCATCTACGCTGTTTAGTATGTTTTCAAGAGCACCTCCTTCGGCAGCAAGAATGTCGTTTTGGATTTTTGTAAGTATGGTTACTGCTGCTGCTAGTGGAATGTTTTCAAAATGTGTCGCTTCCCAGCTTTTATTGCCAGTTGTTTGGGTACTGAGACTTCTTTCAATTATGTTTTTGCGTGAAAGGTTCGGTATGTGTCTAATGATATTATTACGATAATTGTCGATTGCTTTTTTTAGCTGTTTGCCTTCACCATCTACAGGTGATAGCATAACTATTGATGCGGCCTCGAGGTCATCCTTATGTTTTATATTGTTAATATCAGCCTTTTTACCATCAGCCTCCCTAACCATTCGTTGTTTGAGTTCTTGAATATAGGTAGTGATCGAGTCGGTCATATTGTGCACTTTGAGTCCCTTTTTGTACCACTCCTCAGCTTTCTCGGGATTTTGTATACTATATTGTGCAAGTTCTTCCAATATTAGATCATTACTATCAATCATAGTAGAAGAGGAGTTGCGCAGACTCTTGTCTACCAATCCAAATCCGTCAAGTACTTCAGCCGAGACGTTGAGTGCCAGCATTGCGATGAAAACCAGGTACATGAGGTTAATCATCTTTTGACGAGGGGAGTTGGGACTGTTAACTGCCATTTGTAATTTGAATTAATGTTCTCTATTTGTAGTCATAGCCTTTAGCATTCTAGAGTATACCTCGTTAAGTTCTTTGAGCTGTTTGGCCATTTTCTCTGTCTCCTCCTTGAGGTTTTCAAGTTGTCGTGAATATTCCTCAGTTTGAGGTGTTAGATCGATATTTGAAACAGATGATTGATTTGATAGTGTATTACAAACTTTTTCTTGAGATCTAAATTCTTGAGATGATTCAGATTGCGTTGTTTGTCTTTGTGTAATTGATGATTGTTGTGATTCTTGCAACTTATTAGTTTGAAAAATATTATTTAATCCCACAAGATTTTCGAGATTATCTGATGTAAGTGCAGGGAATACTTTATCCCAATTGTAGTCTCTAATTGGTGTGTCGAATGCCGATAAGGTAAATACTATCACTTCGGTTATCATCCCAATAAAAAGAAGTTCGTTACCAAATGGAAAATGGAGCAGCTTGAACATTGCTCCGAGAATTACAATAGCTGCACCTATACTGTAGGCAAAATTAATGAAACGTTTACCTCGCTCTGTTTGTAGAAACTTTTCGAGTCGATTTTTATATTTTTTGTATGCGTTCATATTATTGTTTGTTTGGTCTTGTTTTGTAAACTTCAAACTTGATTGCCTTATTTGCTTCCGGGCAATTGGGTTCTTACACAACGAAAGCCTATGTAGGATCTTCCTTTAAATTGATATTCAGCATCACGCATGTCGGAACGAATAAAGGTGGCGTTATCTTTCCAAGATCCTCCTTTAACAACTTTTCTTTTCATGAATTTTGGATCTTCTGATGTGGCTATGTATGTAAATTCGGGATTGAGGTTACTCATTAATTCATTGCCAGACTCACTATAGGTGGTTGAAGTCCATTCGGCTACGTTACCTGCCATGTCGTACAGTCCAATATTGTTGGGTTTGAAGCTTCTTACGGGAGCGGTTATCAGAAAATTGTCTGCTGCATATCCACCTTCTCCTGGACTGAAATTGGCTTGAAAGCAACCGCTTTCTGAAGTAGTGTCGTCAGTACTCCAAGGATAGATATTGTCTGAGTTTCCACTACGTGCAGCCAGCTCCCACTCGGCTTCAGTGGGTAGTCGGTATTTTTCTATATGTACTCCGTTGCGACTCAAACTTCTGCGCAGAAACATTGTGCGCCATTCGCAAAATGCGATGGCTTGCTCCCAAGTAACTCCTACAACGGGGTGGTGGGCATAAGTTGGGTGTGAGAAGTAGTTTCGCATATAGATTTCATTGTTGCTATTTTCAAAATCATTAATCCATGAGGTGGTGTCGGGATATATGTTTACAATGTAGGTGTGTACAAAGTCGTAGTGACTACTGTGTGGACGAGTGATTGTTTCGTTTATTATTCTTCCGTCGAATGCGATGTAGGCTGTATCTTTTGAAATTAATATACTTCTACTTTCTTCTGGATTAATACGGTATTGTTTTTTTGCAGCTTCGGCTGCATCATACCATTCATAGCGAAAGTTCATTTGTTGCGCATCGAGCATTTTTTGTCCGGTGATTGGATGTGTTGTATAGACACTGTTGATTGTGCCCTCTTCTTCCTCAGTATTGCGTGTCCAAGGGATTGGAATCGACCAGTCGAGATGTGGTGTAACAGGATCACCATAAATATCTTCGGTTATCTTATAAAAGTTGTCACCTGCATAGGCAGGATCTGCCATACGTTCGCGAATGATGGAGTCACGTACCCAATATATAAATTGTTTGTATTGCGAATTAGTAATCTCTGTTTCGTCCATCCAAAAATTGTCAACAGATACTCCCCGTGTTGGGATATTGATGTCCCATAAGGAGTCAGTTGTGCCCGGCCCCATTGTATATGCTCCTCGTGACACAAGTACCATATTGTAAGGGGTGGGCTCGTTCCATACTCTTTCGGTTGGTACACCTGTTAATTCACCTCCAATGCCACTCCCAACACGGGTTCCTCCACAAGAGTAGGCTATAATGATTAGTAGTAATATTAATATATAATTTCTCATGTTTATATTTGATTGTGGAACTTTTAATGATATTCTTAAACTTTTTATGAGCTATATTTTGTAATGATTTTTTAATTTCTATTGCCTACTATTTATAATATTCTTATGCTTTTGTGCGGTTGAGTTTTTGGTTTTAAATTGTTTAACGCGAAATTGTATTTTAAGTACAACTCATGACTCCGATTGGTGTATGCATAGCCAAGATTTAAACCTTGTATTGTTGTTCCGATAAATATAGAGTGTCTATTTTTCGAAACTATGGATATACCACCTGATAATTTATTATTGTATTCCATTCTAATAATTGTCTGTATTTGTGTTTGATTATTATCTGTAAGTATCCATAACATCGGTTGTATTTCTAACGAATTAAATAGTGGAATATTGTATCCTGTAATAAAATTAAATGTTCTGGGAATAAATGATCGTAAGGAGTCGATCACTTTGCTATTCCCATTGACCATTTCCGGACTTGTGTTTGTGTTAGTTTTATTGTTGTTTGATTCAATTTTAAAACCTGGTTGATTAAGATGCATTATAGAGAATCCAGCATAAAATCTTTTATCTGTCCAAGAG
Source organism: Fermentimonas sp. (assembly GCA_041859795.1). Lineage (GTDB taxonomy): Bacteria > Bacteroidota > Bacteroidia > Bacteroidales > Dysgonomonadaceae > Proteiniphilum. Next base: position 45,792 of record JBFLFV010000001.1, on the reverse strand, counting down.
ACTCCTGCCCCAATGTCAGCAACCTGTATGCCTGTCATTTCCACTCTAATTTGCTGATTGTTGTTTTGTGGGGTGTCGGAATTAATGTTTGTTGTTCCAGAATAATAATTGAGGTTGTAAATTCCAGCTTGAATACCAACATTTAACATTCCGTTAGCAATTGATTGTTTGTAGCTGTATTGTGTTGCTAGTAACGAGTTACGAAGAGAGCCATAATTCTCGGTGTAAACAACTATGCCTGCACCATGATTCCTTTGCATAAAAAGAAAAGGCATATCGCACGTTATTATAACCCGCTGATTTGCATGTGGCACCGCATCGTTTTTATTGGCTTGTTGATATCTATATAGTGCAGTAGTGTTGATGTTGTCTAAATGACCAACAAACGAGGGGTTGTAGTAGTTTTTTACTACCCAAGGCTGGCTAACAGATGTTTCCCATTGTGCCCTAATTTGAGTTTTAGTGCACAACAAAAGGGTAATTATTAAAAATAATTGCCGTTTCTCCATTATGATTATAACTGAGAAACGGCAATAAAATTGTATTTGATATGAAGTTTCTTTATTTCAAATTTGAGAATTTTTTCAAATCATTAAACTGTTTCCTTTATTTTAAGGTTTCTGGTTTCACTTTTAAGAAACGCAACATTCCTAACATCCATCTGGGAAGGGGTTTTTCGGGATTGCGGTTGCGTAGGTTGAGTGAGAGGTTTAATTTCTTCATCAGAGGTATCTTATGAGCTTCTACAAGTTCTATTAGAGTACCGTCGGGGTCTTCGATGTAAGCAAACTGACCTGCGGCTTCTCCCATGTCGAACGATTCGCCCTCTTTGAAGCTTTGAGAGCTGTCTACAGTAAATGGGTGCCCCATCTCTTCGCATTTTTTTCTGAGTGCATCGGTGTTGCGAACATCAAAGCAGATTTGTATAAATCCGGGATCGCCCCAATAGCGTCCTTCATAAATTTTGCGAGGAGCACGTTCAAGTGGTTGTACAAGTTCTATGAAAGATTTTCCAAAGAGTTCACTGAAACTACCCTTGCGTGGTTTGCTGTGCGTTAGTATACGGCGACGATAACGACCATCACCCGAGGGTAATGCTTTTAAATCATCAAAGATGCCGGTTTTGTCTGCTTCAATTACATCATAACCAAGGATGTCGCGGTATATTGGCATTGCTTTTTCGATATCGGTAACACCTATCATCGCACCGGCAATTCCTCCTGTTAGTCGGCCTTCATCTTTGTAAACAGTTTGCTCGTGAACTATCTGAAAGATATTTCCATATGGATCTTTTAGAAAGAAGGTCTTATGACCATCAATACTTGTCTCCGGTTTACCTAATAGCTTTACGTTTTGTTTTTTACTTAACTCTTTGTATGTTTTGTCAACATTCCTACTTTTGATTTTTGCAGCAAAAACACCAAGATCACCCACCTGTATTTCAAAATCTATGGGTTTAGGTTTGCGTTCAGAGTATTGCCATATCTCAAATCCACCACCACCTTGCAGGTTGAGAGCAATACAGGCGCGACGTTTTTGTGGTTTCCCTCCTGTGTAGGGAAGCATTAATTCTGCTACTTTGTCATCTTCAAGAATACGGATGTTCATGTTGAATACATCAATGTAGTATCTCCATGCTTCAGCAAAGTTTTCTACACCTATCCCAATCTGTTGAATTCCTGAAATGATATAGTTCTCTTTCATTTTTATTTTGTTTTAGCCTATTCTTTTTTACAAATTTAGCAACTTCTCTGCTTTTATATTTTTTAATTATCTACCGGAATGCTTTATAGCTTATAAGCCATTTTTACTTCTTTAAATTTATTTTTTTATCTGAGTAAATATTAAAATAATTTCTGATTTATGTTGCACTAACTTTCCTTACTAATTTTCTGGCAAGTCCAGGAAGAAATCTTTTGATGTGCACCATTATTAGCTCTTTTCCTCCAACAAGTATTTCAGGTTTTTGGTTGTTAATGGCTTTAACTATTTTACGTGCTGCCTTTTCGGCTGGCATGCCTGTGTTTTGTCCTGAATCCATTTTTGCATGTTTTGTGCCATCGGCCTCAAGTGCATTGTATGAGATATTTGTTTTTATTCGACCGGGACATACCATTACTACTCTTATATTATCATTGTAATATTCAGCATGAACTGTTTCAAAAAAACCATATACGGCAAACTTTGATGAAGCATAGGCAGAGCGTAATGGAAATCCGAACTTGCCCGAAATGCTGCTTGTTACGGCAATTGTGCCTCCTCCATTTTCAATCATTCTTGGTAGAAGTCGTTTTGTTATTTTGACTGGAGCAAAGAAGTTTACAATCATGATTTTCTCATCTACCATAAAAGAGGTGTCAAGAGTTTTAGAGCGCTGACTAATTCCTGCGTTAAGAAATGCAACATCAATTTTACCAAATGCAGATATTGCCTTGTCGGTTAACTCATCAATATTCTCTAAATCTGATAAGTCGTATGTTAAAATCTTGCACTTTGCACCATGGCGGATGCATTTAGCCTGAACTTCCTTAAGCTTATCTTCGTGGGTCGCAGTGAGAATCAGATTGATTTTTTCATTGGCAAACAGATAAGCACAGGCCTCTCCGATACCCGAAGAGGCCCCTGTAATCCATATTGTTTTAGTATTGTGCATGTTGTTTTAACCTTCAAGTACTTCTTTCCATAGCTGATCTCTGTAATTGTCGATGGAGTGAGGTGAACAGTCGTCTACATTATTTACATTAGTTGTAGTGTAGATCATTTGCTCCAAAAAATATGGTGCACGGTTGGCTCCTTCTCCAAGATTGATAAGTACGGTTTCACCATCTTTGATTTTATTCTTCCTCAATGCTATAAAGAATCCTGCTAAACATACGGCGGAAGCCGGACCTGGAATTACTTTCTTCTCGTAAGCCATTAGCTTGCCTATGGAAAGTAGTTTTTTTTCGCGCATCCTTAAGAAGCTTCCACCTGAATCTTTTACCATTTTGGCTATTAATGGGTATGAAGCAGGATTACCTGTCGCAAGAGTTGGAATTTCGGTTCTTGGATTATCAATTATTGGATAATCATTTTCGAAACCTTCGGGAAAACCACCTGCTTCGGCTTTTTCCCAGGCTTGTACCATTGGATCACATCCATCCGATTGCACCATTAAGAATCGTGGATTCTTTAGATCGGGGAAGATCTCTTTTATCTCACGAATACCTTTATCAATGGCTATTGGACCGGTACCGCCACTAATTGCTTGTATGTACACATCAGGAAATTTATCCATTTGTCTAAGCCACTCGAAAACCATTGTTTTCTTTGCTTCAACTCGGATAGGATCAATGTTGCCTGTTGACATCGGTATGTTGTGAACTTTAGCATAACCGGCTGCAATCTCTTTCGCTTTTGCATAGTCCCCAAGCACTCGAAATACTTGTTGTCCGTAAGAACTAATCGTTGCTTCAGAGGCTTTGATTGTGTCCTCAGGCATAAAAACCGAACAATTTACATTTGCCATTGAAAGATATTTGGCGTAAGCAGTTGCAGAATTGCCTGTTGATGCAATACAATACTGTTTAATTCCGATTTCTTTGAAAAGACTGGCTGCCAATGAGGCAGCTATATCTTTAAAAGTACCGGTTCCACCGTTAAGATCGTTACGATATACATGTACCTTAATATCAAGATTGAACTCTTTTTTAGCAAAATCCTCAAGGAAGGTCCACTGTTCTACAGGTATTGCACCCTCGCGTAATGATACAATGTGCCTTCTACGTAATAGAGGCAGGAATGGGAAATAACACCAAAAACTGTCAGGATTACGTTTCATAATCTTTGGCAGACGTTGGTATCTTCTGTTGTACGATACCTCAGAATGCTTACTGCCGCATTTCGGACATTGCTGATTCTGATTGAACCAAGTCCAGAAGTTTGGAGTTTCATTACCGCATTGGGTGCATGTTAACCGGTATTTATTCTGGGCTTTAAGTATTAGCATTTTGTTTTATTAAATTACTCAATTGACATTGATTTCATCTCTTCTGACTTGTATTTTCCTTCTTCGAGATTCACTTTGATTTTTTTGAATACCTCAATTGTTTGCATTACATCCTCTTTGGTATGTGATGCTGTTGGTATTAATCTTAGCATAAGCACATCCTTCGGAACAACCGGATAAGCAACAATTGAACAGAATATATTGTGATTTTCACGCAAGTCTGCTACAACATTTGTTCCTTCGGCTACATTTCCTTTAACATATACAGGAGTAACAGGCGATTGAGTATTTCCAATATTGAATCCTTCTGCAACCAATCCTTCTTGCAGCATTTTTGCTACTTTCCATAATTTATTTTTATGTTCGGGTTGGGTTTGAAGTATGTCAAGTCGCTTTAATGCTCCTATCACCATTGGCATTGGAAGTGATTTGGCAAATATTTGAGAGCGCATGTTATATTTCAAAGAATCAATTATTGCTTTGTCGGTTGCAACAAATGCACCAATTCCAGCCATTGATTTAGCGAATGTTGCAAAGTAAATATCTACTTCGTCCATAAGTCCAAAGTACTCACTTGCTCCGGCACCTGTTTCTCCCATAGTGCCAAAACCATGTGCATCATCAATTAAAAGTCTGAAGTCGTACTTCTCTCTAAGTTTTACAATTCCGGGTAAATTCCCAAGATCACCCGACATTCCAAATACACCTTCTGTTACCAATAGAATACCTCCACCGGTTTCTTTTGCGTTTTTTGTGGCAAAGCTCAGCATCTTATCACAACGCTCCATATCATTATGAGGGTATACAAAACTTTTTCCACCTTTGGCTTTATGTAGAAAAATTCCATCCATAATGCAGGCATGTGATTCGGAGTCGTAAACAATAATATCTTTACGTGTTAAAAGAGAATCAAGAATTGATACCATACCTTGATATCCATAATTGAGAAGATATGCTGCTTCTTTTTTCTCGAATTTAGCTAGCCTGTTTTCCAGTTCCTTATGATACTTTGTTTGTCCGGACATCATTCTTGCGCCCATAGGATATGCCATGCCCCATTCGGCTGCTGCCTTAGCGTCTGCTTCGCGTACTTCAGGATTGTTGGCTAATCCAAGATAGTTATTTAAACTCCAGGTGATAACTTCTCTATCAAGAAATTTCATTCTTGGACCAATTTCTCCTTCAAGTTCAGGGAACATAAAATATCCTTCTGATTTTTTACGATATTGCTCAAGTGGGCCTTCTACGCTTTTGAGCCTGTCAAAAATATCTGTCATGCTAATTTATATATATGATGTTATAAATGAAAACTCTATTACTACAAATGTAATCAATTATTAACAATTATTGAAATTATCTGAATCTGCGTAATATTTACGTGTGTTAACTTCTATCGTGATCTTTAATCTCAACAAAATCAGCATCTTCTACATCAGATGACTCAAACGATTTTTTCTGATATTCAATAATACGATCTTCTTGTGTTTCGGGTTGACCGTTTTGCTTAGTTCTTTGATTTTGTTGTTTGTGATTATATGGATTTTTTCTTCTATAGCGACTACTAAAAGTCAGGAAATTTAAAATCCCTCTAATTAACAGATAAATAAAGACAAATGTTAAGATAAATCTAAGTAGAAACCCCATAATTGGTAATTATATGATTGAATAGTAAAGATACAACGATTCATCATTACTTTTCAAACTGTTTGAATTATTTAACGCTTTGCTTATCTCTGTTTTGAGTAATAACAGAAATTGTTATATATGCAATTATCCCAAAAGATATACCAACAATACCCCAAATCGCTATAAATGCAACTATTAATATCAGTAAAAGCAGTTGGCGTTCATTTCCTTTTATTCCTGTATTTTTCACTTTAAGAGAAAACATTGGAATTTCGGATATCATTAGCCACGAAGTTGTGAGTATTAGTATTATTGTGAACCAAAAAACATAAAAACTTGAATCGGTTATATTTTGCATTTCATAGCAATAAGCAATCCAGAATAGTCCGTTTGCAGGAGTAGGTAGTCCGAGGAATGATGTGGTTTGACGTTCATCAATATTGAATTTGGCCAATCTATAAGCTGCAAACATAGGGATAATAAATGCTATATATGGTACGTAAAAACTTATCGGATCAAGAAAACTGGGTAGCGTAATATAGTCGCGAATGATAACAAATAATGCAGCAGCAGGTGCAACACCAAAACTAACAACATCTGCAAGTGAATCAAGTTGCTTTCCAAGTGTTGAGTATGATTTTAGTAAACGAGCCGTCATACCATCTAAAAAATCGAAAATTGCAGCAATTAATATCCATATAATCACACTGCCAAAATTGCCGATAAAGGCCATTGTGATTGCAATGCAACCCGACAAAAGATTTAGTAAAGTGATTATGTTAGGAATCTGTTTAATCATTTTTTTTGTTTAATCGTGCAATAAAAGTAAGGTTAGCCGTAACCTCTTCACCTAAGTTCACTAAAATTTCGCTATTTAGTGGAAGAAAAATATCCATCCTTGAACCAAGTTTAATGAAACCGAGTGGATCGCCAATATGTACATGTTCACCTTCGTTGACATATGTTACTATCCTGCGAGCTACTGCTCCAGCGATTTGTTTTGTGAGAATAGTTCCATGTTCAGGTGTTTCTATTAATATATTGCTATGCTCATTTTCTGAACTTGATTTGGGTAAAAATGCTGCATGAAAGTTTCCATCAACATGCGATTTATGAATTATCTCACCCGTAACAGGGACCCAGTTGGAGTGAGCATTAAAGAATGACATGAAAATTGAAATCTGAATACACTCTTCTTTAAGAAAAGTTTTCTCAAAAACTTTTTCAATAGCTACAATTTTACCATCGGTAGGTGAGTTTACCAATCCATGAAGATCACCTTTGTATACTCTGTCAGGTTTTTTATAAAAATTCATTGACATTGCGTACAGTATAAGTGAAACTGATAAGACTATTAACGCTAGTATCGATTTTGGGAAAAAACAGAAGATTGCAATATTTATTAGTAACATACCAATAAATATTTTCAGTAATGGTTTTTTCCCCTCTTTATGAATTTTCATTTAATTGAATAATAAAGATTAATTTACTTTGAAATGGCGTTGTTGATAAATAGAATCAACTCTATGGAGTGTAGGAGCTGTGCGAAGTATACTGTCAGTCTTATTCTCGATCTGTTCCTTGTAGCTCTCAGGAATATATTCATTCCAAAATTCTTTATCGAGATAAGGTACTATTGCAGGTACAACTGATTCAACCCTTTCATAGAAGAATGATTCTTTCTTAACTTCATTTTTTATTATATTCTCTTCATGATCTAACATTAGCACAAGATTTAGGATGATACTCAATACTACCATCATGATGCCTATAGCAATTATGCTGCCCATAAGACGATTTACAAAACTAAGTAATACAATATCAACAAACTTATGTAATAATCGGCCAATAAGTGAAATTACAAAAGCTATTAATCCAAATGCAATTATGAAAGACAGCACTCTTGCAAAATTTGGAGATATATCAATAAATCGATTTAGCTCAGGTAGGATATGGTGAGCAAGTTTACCACTAAAAACAGCAGCCAGAATTATTGCCGCTAGCCCGGCTAATTGCATTATAAATCCTTTTCTATAGCCATTTATTAATGCTAAAAAGAGCATTAATGCTGTTATAATGTCAAACCAATTCATAGTTTATTTAAAGTGTTGTTAATTGGGCAATTATCTGTTCGTTTAGAAAGTTGGATGCTTGTAGAGTGAATTTATCAGGAGAATCAGTCGTAAAATAAGTAACTGTTCCTTTTTTTGTACACAATGAATCGATTTCTGAATGTCTATTTAAATAATCAGACAAGCTATTGGCAACCAGCCTACCTTGATCAATCGCTTTAATGTTTTTAGGTAAGTATTGGTTGATTTTAGGTAGAAGTAGGGGGTAGTGGGTGCATCCAAGAATAATACTGTCTATTAGCGGGTCTTTTTTAAGCAATCTGTCGATATGCTGCTTTACAAAATGGTCGGCTCCCGATTTATTATATTCATTGTTTTCAACCAAAGGCACCCACATTGGGCAAGGCTCACCGACTACAGTCATATGAGGGTGAAGTTTGCCAATTTCAATTTCGTACGATTTAGACTGTATTGTACCCTCTGTTCCCATGATGCCAATATGACCTGTTTTAGATAGCTCACCGGCAAGTTCAGCTGTGGGTCGAATTACACCTAATACTCTTTTTAAGGAGTTGTTTTTAGGTAGATCAATTTGTTGAATTGTACGTAATGCCTTAGCTGATGCGGTATTACATGCAAGTATAATCAAATTACATCTTTTACTGAAAAGCCAGTTAACTGCTTCAATTGTGAATTCATAAACTCTATCAAAAGATCGATTTCCATATGGAGCACGTGCATTATCGCCAAGATATATGTAGTCGTAGTTTGGTAAAACTGCTTTTATGGCTGACAAAACCGTAAGACCACCATAACCTGAATCAAATATTCCGATTGGACCAGCCTTTCCGGTTGCATTATTTTTCACAATGATGCGAGCTTTTATCTTCTGTTTAATTTCTGAATCACGAAAGAATTTGCATTTTCTGCTAATGGTGTTACAAAAGCAATTCCTGAATCGGCGAGATCATAAATTACAGTGTAATTTCGTTCTATCCCAACTGCCTGGACTGCTTCATAGATTAAATCTTTTAGAGGTTCAAGCATTTCTTTTTCCTGATATTCAATGTCTTTTTGAGCCAGCTCCATAAATTCTTGCATTCTGCTTTCAAGCTCAGTAAGTTCTTGCATTCTGCGAAGCTTTATGTTTTCTGATAAAGAAGATTGATATGTTATATAATCAGAATATTTTTTATTGTATTCGCTTTCCATTAGCTCCAATTCATTCTTGTAGTTCTTACTTAGTAAAAGTAATTGACTTGTAGCTTCAGCTCTTTCAGGGAAATTATTTAGTAGTTCAGTTGAGTTTATATAAGCAACCTTAATTTGATTTTGTAGTTGGCCCACATTTGTTGGTTGTCCAAAATTTTGAGATGAAGCATTTCCACCACAAAACAGGATCAATAAACTAATGCTAAATAATTTTATTTTTGTCATAATCATCAATTTAATGGAGTGAATAATTCTTTTTTACAAGGTTTTTTTCACCTCAATTTCTTCGTATGCTTCAACAACATCGCCCACTTTTATATCGTTGAAGTTATGTATTGTAACACCGCATTCATATCCTGAAGATACTTCTCTTACGTCGTCTTTGAATCGTTTTAATGAATCAAGTACGCCAGTGTAAACAACAATTCCGTCACGAATAAGTCGAATTCGACTCGACCTCTTAATTTTTCCATCGCGAACCATGCAACCCGCAACAGTACCCACCTTTGAAACCTTGAAGACTTCAAGTACCTCAACGTTACCAGTTATCTCTTCCTTAATATCTGGAGAAAGCATACCTTCCATAGCAGCAGTAACCTCCTCAATTGCATCATAAATAATTGAGTATAAACGGATGTCTACACCCTCTTTCTCTGCCTCTTTACGAGCTCCTAGTGAAGGACGTACCTGGAATCCTATAATGATTGCATCTGATGCTGCAGCCAAAGTGATATCTGATTCAGAAATTTGTCCAACTGCTTTATGGATAACATTAATCTGAATTTCTTCAGTTGAGAGTTTTATTAGTGAGTCGGAAAGAGCTTCAACCGAACCATCAACGTCACCCTTAACAATAATATTAAGTTGTTGGAAATTACCAATAGCAATTCTTCTACCAATATCATCAAGAGTAAGCATTTTTTGAGTACGCATCGACTGTTCACGTTGAAGTTGTTCTCTCTTATTGGCGATAGAACGGGCTTCTTGCTCGGATTCCAATACATTGAATGTGTCTCCGGCTTGAGGAGCACCATTTAGCCCAAGAATCAAAGCTGGTTCAGAAGGTCTTGCTTGCTCAATTCGTTGATTTCGCTCGTTAAACATTGCTTTTATCCTGCCAAAGTGAGATCCTGCAATAACGATGTCTCCTTGTCTTAATGTGCCGTTTTCTACCAGAATAGTAGATACATATCCACGACCTTTGTCAAGCTCAGATTCTATAACTGAACCTGAAGCATTTCGGTCGGGATTAGCTTTCAACTCAAGCATATCTGCTTCAAGAAGAACCTTTTCTAATAATTCACGGACTCCTTCACCTTTTTTAGCTGAAATGTCTTGTGACTGGTAGCTTCCTCCCCAATCCTCAACTAAGTAATTCATCTCAGCAAGTTTTTCTTTTATCTTTTCAGGATTAGCTCCCGATTTATCAATTTTATTTATTGCAAAAACAATTGGAACTCCAGCTGCTCCAGCATGGTTAATTGCTTCAACTGTTTGAGGCATCACATTGTCGTCTGCTGCAATAATTATAATTGCAACATCAGTTACTTTAGCCCCTCTAGCACGCATGGCTGTAAACGCTTCGTGTCCGGGAGTGTCTAGGAAAGTAATCTTACGTCCACTTGGAAGCTCCACATTATAGGCTCCAATATGCTGCGTAATTCCACCAGCCTCACCGGCAATTACATTACTGCTTCTGATACTGTCTAGTAAAGAAGTCTTTCCATGGTCAACGTGTCCCATAACGGTGACAATTGGGGGGCGCATCTCCAAATCTTCCGGGCTATCATCCTCTTCTGCAATTGCTTCAATAACATCTGCACTTACAAATTCAGTTTTGAATCCATACTCTTCTGCCACAAGATTTATGATTTCAGCATCAAGTCGCTGATTGATTGCAACCATAACCCCCAGACTCATACATGTTGATATTATGTCTGTTACAGATACATCCATCATATTAGCAAGATCATTAGCCGTAACAAACTCTGTGAGCTGAATAATGCGGCTCTCTTTTTCTTGCTGTTTAAGAATTTCTTTGTGTTTTATAGCACTTGCCTCACGTTTTTCGCGACGATATTTTGCGCCACCTTTTTTGCCTCTTTTTTCTGTAAGACGTGCTAAAGTTTCTTTTATTTGTTTTTGAACATCCTCCTCACTAACCTCTGCTTTAATTGGTTTTCTGAGTGTAGACCTCCTATCACTCCGTGGAGTTTGACTATAAGTTGACGGCTTGTCAATATTTACTTTGCTAGAACGAATTCTTTTGCGTTTCTTCTTTTTGAGATCATCAACTGTATCTGGTCCTTTTTTCCTTTCGTTGATAGCTTCCTTCTTAAGATCTTTAACTTTTTCGTCTTTAATTTTTTTGCTATCTAATGCTTTTTGCTCTCTTTCAAGTTTCTCTTTTTTACGTTGAGCTCTCGATTTTCTTTGAGGACGTGTGCGGTCGTTAATAGCACTTAAATCAATTGAGCCTTTAACAACAATATTAGGTTCAATTTTATTTTTATGTAAGCGGAAAACTTTATCCGCTCTTGTTCCTTCTTTTTTCGTTTTTTCAACATCTGTTTTCTCAACATCTGAATCATTCTGCTCTGCAGAATCAACCTCTTTTGTAATATCCTTTTTATCACTTACAGGTGACAGTTCGGTTGCTTTTGTTTCTTTAACTTTTACAGCTTTTGTTTCCAATTCTTTTGTACCCTTTGTATCGATAACTTTTTCTTTTTGCTCAGAAGATTTCACAACAATTTCAGAAGGTTTTTTCTCTTCAACTGCAGCTTTATGCTCAACTTCAGATTCAGTTTCAATTTTTGTCTCCTCTTCAGTTTTTTCTTCAGTTTGGGATATTACCTCGGGCTCAGCTTCTGTAATTTCAACTTTAGCCTCAGGTTCTTTTTTTGCTTCAGGTTTTAAATCAACTACCTGTTCTGTTTTTACTTTAGATTCAGTCTCTTTTTTTACTTTCGTCTGTTTACTTTCAATTTTCTCATCAGCCGGCATCGGCTTATCTTCTTTGATTTCAGCTGTTTTAGGAGTTGCTTTTTTCTTGCTTTTTGGTGAATCTTTCTTTTTGCTCAGATTATCAAGATCGATGGTGCCTATTACATTTAACTGAGGCTTCATCTCTTCTGGAACTTCAGTTTCAATTGTTTCTTTTTCAGCGTTTTTTCTAGGAGCATCATCATCGGGTAGCTCATACCCCTTTATAGCTACTGTTTCACGCTTGTCATCGCGACGATTCATCTTTTCACGTGTTTCGATAGCTTCCTGGCGAATGTTTTTATCTTTCCCAAATTCAGAAATAAGTATTGCGTAATGTTCATCCTCAATTTTGACATTAGGATTTGCTTCTACTTCAATACCTTTCTTATGCAGAAATTCAACCAGGCTGTTAATCCCCACATTTAAATTTTTTGAAACTTTAATTAATCTAATAGGCATATATATATTCTAACCTTACTCTTTTTTATATCTCTTAACTACAGAGATTTATTCATTTATTATATCTTGGTCATCACCAATTTCTTTCAACCCTTCTGTCTCTTCAGAATCACTCTCTTCTGTTTCTTCAGAATCAACTGTTTCATTGATTAGTACCAACTCATCATCTTGTGAAGAAATTTCAATTATTTCTTCCGATTCATCCTCATCCTCAAATTCATATTTTAGGATGGCAAGAATTTCGTCGACTGTACTCTCTTCGAGATCAGCTTCCTTAATTAATCTTTCTCTGCTCGTAGCTAAAACATTTTTAGCAGTAGAGCATCCAATTTTTTTAAGTTGATCAATTATCCAGCCATCAATCTCGTCACGAAATTCATCTAGATATATATCTTCTTCATCAACCTCATCAATATCACGAAATACTTCAATATTGTATCCTGTAAGCATTGAGGCAAGTTTAATATTTGCTCCTCCTTTACCAATTGCAAGAGAAACTTCCTCAGGATTCAGAAAAACCTCGGCACGATGTTCTTCTTCTTTCAGAGAAATAGAATTGATTTTTGCCGGACTCAAAGCACGTTGAATATAAAGTGAGGTGTTATTAGTATAATTAATAACATCAATATTTTCATTTCTTAGTTCACGTACAATTCCATGGATACGAAATCCCTTCATGCCAACACAAGCTCCAACAGGATCTATCCTGTCGTCGTAAGCTTCAACTGAAACCTTGGCTCGTTCACCTGGAATACGAGCAATACCTTTAATAGTTATAAGACCATCAGCAATCTCAGGAATTTCCTGTTCAAACAACCTTTCTAAAAATACATGCGAGGTACGGGAAAGGATGATTTTTGGATTATTGTTTTTGTTTTCCACTCGCGCAACAACTGCGCGAACATGCTCACCTTTGCGGAAAAAATCGCTCGGAATCTGTTCGGTTTTGGGCAAAATAAGCTCATTGTGATCATCGTCGAGCAATAAAATTTCTTTTTTCCAAACTTGATAAACTTCTCCTGATACAATTTCACCAACTTTATCTTTGTATAGATTATAGAGATTGTCTTTTTCAAGCTCCAAAATCTTGGAAGAAAGTGTTTGGCGAAGATTTAATATGGTACGTCTACCAAAATGTTCAAGATGCACTTCATCGGTAACTTCTTCACCAACTTCAAAATCATCATCAATTTTCAATGCTTCACTAAGTGTGATTTGCATATTTGGATCAACAAGCTCATTATCTTCAACAATAACTCTGTTTCGCCAGATTTCAAGATCCCCTTTGTCGGGATTAATAATAATATCGTAATTCTCATCCGTACCGGTAGACTTTGATATTACATTGCGAAATGCCTCTTCAAGCACACTTATTAGAGTTGCCTTATCAATATTTTTCAGCTCGTTAAATTCAGAAAAAGTATCTATTAGGCTTATTGTTTCTTTTTTCTTGCCCATATCTTATTTAAAATCTTATCATGTATTTAGTATGCTTAATCTCATCAAACGTAAAAAAGATATCTTCTTCAATTTCAACTTTACGTTTGGCGCCCTCAGGCTTTTCTTTCTTGCTTATTGTTAATGTAAAGCCATTCTCATCAGATGACTTAAGAATACCTGTCAACTTTTGCCCTTTTTTTATTAAAACTTCAATCTCTTTTCCTTCATATTTTTTATATTGACGAAGTGTTTTAAATGCAGAAGTTAATCCTGCCGAAGTTACAGTAAGTTCAAAATCCTCTTCTTCTCTGTTTAACTTCGATTCCAAATGACGGCTTAGGGCAACACAGTCTTCAATATCAACTCCTTGATCATTGTCAATTTCAACTGTGATATTGTTTCCGGCAGCTAGAAGTATATCTACCAAGTAATTTGGTTTTCCTTTGAGATACTCCTCAGTAAGTTCTATAAGTAAATCTTTTTCGATCATATTAATGTGTATCGAACAAAAAAGGAAGCCGTAAATCCTGCTTCCCCTTCCTTTTCGTATGCAAAGATATTATTTTCAAACGGATTCACAAAATGTTTATAGTTATTTTTACTGCAGATAATGATGTAAGATAGGTATTTACTTAATATATGCATAAGTGGTAGGTCTTTATTCTTTTTTTATGTAATTGACATATCCGCTATATCACTTTTATCATTATCAAAAAATATTGAGTACTTTTGTCAGAAAAACAAGCAATTGCAAAGCAAATATTATGAAAAAAGCAATGACTGAAGAAACTATATATGATAAAAGCGTTATTGAGTTTGTGGCAGTAGCGGTAAAATTTTGTACAATACTTGAAAATGATGAACAGTTGAAACGTACAGAGTGGGTTGATAAAATGATAAAGATTCTCCCTTTATTATACATTAAAGCTTCTCTACTTCCAGAGACTCTCAACCTTCTAGAAGAGACATCTGAAATCTTTGTTCGCGAAGAGGATTACGCTAGAGTTGAGAGTCGTGTAGCGGCTATTATGGCCGAAGAGGATGTCTATCTTGATGTATTTGTTGATGAGATGAAGTATAGCGACAGACCTATATCAGCATTTGTTTCTGAATGTATTGCTGATATTTACCAAGATGTTAGAAATTTTGTTTCGGTTTACCAGTTTGAACTCACAAATCAGATGAATGAAGCTCTTTTCATATGTAAGGAGAATTTTGAAAGTTATTGGGGACAGAAGCTTGTTAATGTTTTAAGACCTCTTCATGCGTTAAAGTACAGAGATGTCTTAGATATTACAGGTGATGAAGATGAATTAAATATGGAGGAATTGTGGGATTAACAATTACAAAGCAAGAAATAGCCGAATTGGAGTTGGAGAAGTTTGAAGGCAACATATACATAATTGATAGTCTTGATGAGGTTAATAAAGCAGTATCATATCTTTCTACTAAATCAGCACTAGGGTTTGATACAGAAACAAAACCGGCTTTTAAGCGAGGTCAGGTAAATAATGTGGCATTACTTCAATTAGCTACAGAAGATGAGTGCTTCCTGTTCAGATTAAATACAATAGGATATCCAAAAGAACTTGAAAAATTGATGAGCAACAGTAAGATTAAAAAGATCGGACTGTCACTTCGTGACGATTTTGCAGCTCTACGTAAACGTACAGGTGAAAAACCTGAAAACTTCATAGATTTACAGCTATTTGTTGATAAGTTTGGTATTGAAGATAACAGTTTACAGAAAATTTATGCAATTATTTTCAATAAGAAAATATCAAAAAGTCAGCGACTCTCCAACTGGGAAGCAAAAGTGCTGTCACCGGCCCAGCAATCATATGCAGCAATAGATGCATGGGCATGTCTTCGTATTTATAATCATCTAACACGAATAAAAGAATGATGAGTTTTTACAAGGAAATTATATTACGACCAAAAAAAGATGAATTTTTAAAAAGATTTCATCCATGGGTCTTTTCTGGAGCTGTAGCAACTAAACCTAACAATATAATTGAAGGTGAGGTTGTAAGGGTTTTGTCATCAGATAAAGTTTTTCTTGGAGTAGGACATTATCAAATTGGAAGTATAAGTGTTCGTATATTATCCTTTCGAGATGAAATTATTGATGAGAAGTTTTATGAAGCACGACTATCAGATGCATATAAAATGCGCAAAAGTCTAAACTTGATTTGTTCAAACAATAATACTTATCGTCTTATCCATGGAGAGGGGGATAATTTACCTGGATTAATTATTGACATTTATGGAAAAACTGCTGTTGTACAGGCACATTCTGTTGGTATGCACAGTCACCGCAAATATATTGCAGAAGCCTTGAATAGAGTTATCCCTGAAGGACAATTGGATAGTGTTTTCTATAAATCTGAAGGTACGCTGCCCTACAAAGCCGATATAGAACCAGTTAATACATATATTTTTGGAAGTGAGAGTGCAAATGAAATCGCTATAGAAAACAATCTTAAATTTAAAATTGATTGGGAGAAAGGTCAAAAAACAGGATTCTTTATCGATCAAAGAGAAAACCGTAAACTTTTAGAGAGTTATTCATCAGGAAAAAGAGTGTTAAATATGTTTAGCTATACCGGTGGTTTCTCTATTTACGCACTAAGGGGTGGGGCGCAACTTGTAGATTCGGTAGATAGCTCTCATAAGGCTTTATCAATAGGAGAGGATAATGTGAAATTGAATTTTGTAGAAGAGGTAAGACATAACTCATTTTCGGTAGATGGCTTTAAATTTCTTAGTGATACTAATAATGGAAAGTATAATCTAATAATTTTAGATCCACCGGCATTTGCAAAACACAGAGGAGCAATAAACAACGCGTTACAGGGATACAAAAAACTAAATAATTCTGCTTTTGAAATTATTGAACCCGGAGGTATACTCTTTACATTTTCATGCTCTCAGGTTATATCGAGGGAGCAATTCAG
This sequence comes from Fermentimonas sp., assembly GCA_041859795.1. Taxonomy (GTDB): domain Bacteria; phylum Bacteroidota; class Bacteroidia; order Bacteroidales; family Dysgonomonadaceae; genus Proteiniphilum. The sequence continues at coordinate 29,050 of JBFLFV010000001.1, read as the reverse complement.
GCTTGCCGTTTTCAGCGCAGCGGCAATAACTGGTAGGAGAGTGAAAATACTTCATCAACTAAGTCAGCCGGCAGACCATCCAATTAATATATATCACCCCGAAGGCGAGTATTTAAAAGGGTTGGTTTTATATGTAGAGTAAATATTAACAAATATGTTTCCTGCAATTCAAAGTTCTTACAAGTTTTCGTTACAGTTCAATAAAATGCAAATGATATATTTTGCTCAATAAACTGGCATTTTGGTTTAAAAAAATGTTTAATGGTGACATATTTAGTTAAAGTCTCTAAAATGCATGATGTTTTTGTTTAAAAGCTATTGCAGTTATTATGAAAACGCTTATATTTGCATCGTGTTTTTCATGGTATTAGATTTAAGGTTAACAATGAAGATTGGTTGTCGTGAGACAACCTTTCCTTTTTTATATACATCCTATAATAAATTACTTCTCCACTTCACATAATTCACTGCATATTTAATTCTATTTATTATCTCTTTTTTGTTTTATAATTTCTTGTTTTGCTTTACAATTTCTTGAAATACGATTTCACAATTTATAGAACAATCTATTAGTTAATTGCTTTGTTTATTCTTATTTTTGTATCAATTAGATAAATAAAAGGCAATGAATTTCAGAACCCGTGTACATATACCCGAAATGGATTTTCATATAGATCATAATAAGAAAATTATGCTCTTTGGATCTTGCTTTTCAGAAAATATCGGACAAAAGCTCATACAGTATAAATTTAACGCAGATATAAATCCGTTCGGAATCTTATATAATCCCTTATCTATATCAACTGCAATCAGAAAATTAATAATTGGAGATCCTATTACCGAGTCTGATTTAGTGAAAAATAACGATATGTATCATAGTTTTATGCACCATGGCAGTTTTTCTGATATTAATAAAAAAAATTGTTTACATAATATTTCAGAAAGATTCGTTAGGGCATCGGTTAATATTAAGAGCACAGACATATTGCTTATAACTTTTGGTACTTCAAATGCATTTCGCTTCAATGAAGATGGGAAAATTGTGAGCAACTGTCATAAATTTCCTGCAAATCAATTCATACGTTTCAGATTAACAGTTGATGAAATAGTTGATGATTGGAGTGATTTAATTCATATATTGACCTCTTTAAATCCTGAAATTAAAATTGTGTTTACAGTTAGTCCAATAAGACATTGGAAAGATGGTGCTCATGAAAATCAGATTAGTAAGTCCATTCTTCATATGTCTATAGATAGATTATTAAATTTATCAAACAAAAGATGTTGTTACTTCCCATCATACGAAATAATGATTGATGATCTGCGCGACTATCGTTTTTATGATGAAGATATGATGCATCCATCTCAAGTAGCACTAGATTATATATGGGAGCGATTTTCTGAAGCATTTTTCACAGATTACACAAAATCAATTAATAATGAGTGGTTACAAATAAGTAAATCAATACACCATCGCCCTATATATCCTAATTCAGTTGCGTTTAAGAAGTTTATAGCAAATACTACAGACAGATTAAAAGACTTTGCTGCTAAATATCCTTATATTTCATGCAAAGAAGAGTTGTCTATTATGAATCAACTTGTCAATAAATTCAGCTAATATTATTATGAAGTACAACATTATTCAAATTGCATCTATTTTAGGAGTTTCTCAAAACAATCTGCATTCATCCATAATTTCCATCTTGTTAACGGATAGCAGAAAGCTATCAAATCCATCTGAAACCCTATTCTTTGCATTAGAAACAAAAAATAATGACGCACACAATTATATAAGTGAACTTTATAATTTAGGTGTACGAAACTTTGTTGTCAACAAACTGCTAGGAGAATGGAAAAATTTGAGTGATGCAAATTTCTTGAAAGTAAAAAACAGTTTATCAGCACTGCAAAAGGTAGCCATATTTCACAGATCAAAATTTGACATACCTGTAATAGGAATTACTGGCAGTAATGGAAAAACTATTGTCAAAGAATGGTTATATCAAATATTGGGTAACGATTTTAATATTGTCCGTTCGCCAAGAAGTTATAATTCACAGATTGGTGTTCCATTATCTGTTTGGCAATTGGATTCAGACTCTCAACTTGGAATATTCGAAGCAGGTATATCAAATCCCGATGAAATGGATAAATTAGAGCCTATTATTAATCCAACAATTGGCGTATTAACAAAAATAGGTGAAGCACATCAAGAAAACTTTTCTTCATTACAAGAAAAGACTCTTGAGAAACTTGAATTGTTTGTTAACTGTGAGGTTTTCATATATGATCAAGATAATGATCTGGTTAATAGGTGTGTCGATCTTAAAGTGCTATCTCAGAAATCATTTTCATGGTCACGCAAGAATAGTGATTCGCATCTCTTTATTTGGGAAATAAAAAAGAACGATAAAAACACATCGATAAGTTATACATTTATGAATTTTGACTATAGTTTCAAAATTCCATTTGCAGACGATGCGTCAATTGAGAATGCAATTAATTGCTTGGCTGTAGCGCTCTATCTTCATGTTTCTCCAAAAGAGATTTCAAAGAGGATGTCAGCCCTCGAAGCTGTTGCTATGCGTCTTGATGTAAGGAAAGGTAAGCGTAACTGTTTGATAATAAATGACAGTTATAACTCTGATATTAACTCCATAAAAATTGCACTGGATTTTCAACATCAGCGTAAACTTGATCACAATTTAAAAAAAACGCTTATTCTTTCAGATATTTTGCAGACTGGAGTACCTCCAAAAACTCTTTATAGGAAAGTTGCTGAATTAGCTGATCAAAGTGGAGTCAAAAGAATTATTGGTATAGGAAAAGATGTTGCATCTAATGCCGATATTTTTTATCAACCTGAAAAGAATTTCTTTCAAACAACAGAGGAGTTCATTCAATCCGGTATTCATGAAACTTTTAATAGTGAATTAATATTGCTAAAGGGCGCTCGAAAATTTCAATTTGAGAAAATCAATTTTCTATTAGAGGAACGTATTCATGAAACTGTAATGGAAGTAGATTTAGATGCAATAGTTCACAATTTCAACTTCTATAAATCCAAACTTAGTCCTGCCACAAAACTTATATGTATGGTAAAGGCAAATGGTTATGGTGCAGGAGCAGTAGAAATTGCCAAAACACTGCAATATCACCGTTGCAATTACTTGGCTGTAGCAGTAGTTGAAGAGGCAATTGAACTCAGAGATGAAGGGATTTCAGTTCCTATCATAGTGTTAAATCCAGAAGTAGATGGTTTTGAATTGCTACTTTCAAATGAATTAGAACCTGAGGTATATAATTTCAGGATATTGGATGCATTTATAAATGAATCTAAGCGACGAGGTATCACCGATTATCCTATTCATCTCAAAATTGATACCGGTATGCATCGATTGGGTTTTTTACCTGAGCAAATAGATAAGTTGGTCGATAAATTAAATAAGCAGAAAGGATTAAAAGTACTTTCAGTATTTTCACATCTTTCGGCAAGTGAAAGTTGGATTTTTGATGATTTTACTAATGAGCAAATAGCGGTTTTCCGTCAAGCTGCATCAAAAATTGAAAACGAATTAGGATATTCTATATATAAGCATATTTTAAATTCCGCCGGGATTGAACGATTTCAGAATCAGGAATGGGATATGGCTCGTCTTGGCATAGGGCTATATGGAGTAAGCCCGAGTGGACTAAAAGGATTGAAAAATGTCTCTACATTAAAAAGTACCATACTACAAATAAGTGAGATAAAGCAAAATGAAACTATTGGTTATGGTAGAAAAGAGATTCTCGATCATGATGCACGCATTGCTACAATTAGAATTGGATATGCTGATGGTCTTGACAGGCAATTTGGTAACAGAAAGGGTTACGTTATTATCAATGGGCAAAAAGCACCAATAGTAGGTAGTATCTGTATGGATCTTACTATGGTTGATATTACAAACATCAAAGCAGAAGAGGGTGATACAGTTATTTTGATTGGAGAAAAACCATCTGTTGTTAATCTTGCAAACAGCATTGGTACAATACCATATGAATTACTTACTTCAATTTCTCCTCGAGTAAAACGTATTTACACTAAAGAGTAATACATACTTGCACTAAAACATTGTAAAATTAAAGCAACATAATACTAAAGAATAAATGACCTAATATTAAAGAGCATTGTAAGCATTCGGTCTGCCCCGTCTTATTTTAACTTTTAATCTCCTCTATATTTGTCCACAAAAAGATATGTGGTCAATACAGCAGTTTAAATTAGTTTATGATCGCTTCCTATCCAGCGGTCTCTCCGTTACAGATTTTTGCGCAAATGAGTGCATACTCCATTCTAAGTTTTACTATTGGAAAAAGAAATTACATGAGCATAATCAACTTAGAGAACAACCTTCTGATTTTGTACCGATTGTTTTTACCGGTTCAGCTCCGCAAATGCAGACAAAAAGTAAGGCTCAACAGAAACTATTACAAGAGCATGCTGACCCTGCTTCCGGTGATGTTTTTGAAATAGTATATCCCAATGGAGTTAAATTACGTGTCCAAGCTGGTGAAGACATCAACCAACTGCGCTCTTTAATCCTTCTAACCCAATAAAGCATGTTTAACCTTAACAACTCAATGCGTTACTGGCTTTATCCACAACCTACCGATATGCGTAAAGGTTTTTACACATTAAGCGGATTGGTCACGGATCAGATGGGACAAAGTGTACGAAGCGGAGATGTTTTCATCTTTCTTAACCGTCATTGCACCAGTTTGAAGGCCCTGCACATGGAACATGGTGGGCTTGTAATTTATTATATGAAGCTTGAAAAAGGTAATTTTACATTACCCTCTTTTGATGAAAATGGAAGATCGCACCCCTTCTCTTGGCAGAAACTTATGCTGATGGTACAGGGTATTGAAACTGAAAAATGTAAATATAAAAAACGATGGAAAGGCGCATAAACAAACGATTTTAGTCTCTTTTTTACTTGCATATATTGCACCGTTTTTGTATCTTTACTCTCGTTATCTAACAGATTAATGATGCAAGAAAACAAAGAAAATACTAACGAGCTTTTAGAACTCCTCTTGGAGAAATGCGACCGTTTATATCAGGAGAACATGCTTCTGAAGGGTAAGCTTGAAGATCGCACGGATGTTGATGCATTAAAAACCTCGTATGAGGAAACCATATCCAAAAAAGACGAAAAGATCCTTGATTTAGAAAAGCAGGTTGCTTACTTAAGACGTCGGATATGGGGCAAGTCCAGTGAACGCTTTATAAAAGAAGATCCTAGGCAACGCATGATCGACTTTGAAGGTATAGACCTTTTACCTGAAGAAAAAGAACTTGCAGAAGCAGCCAAAGCAGATATAGAAACTTTCAAAGAAAGGCGAGTAAAAGAGCGTGTAAAAAGAAAACCTGTACGTAAACCTTTACCTGAAGATCTTCCCCGGGTTGAAGAGCATCTTTATCCCGATGAGGTAAAAGACAACTCTGATACATTGACAGAGTTAGAGCCCGAGAATTACTGAAGTTATGGAGTATGAACCCGGAAGATGCTGGGTAAGGAAGATTATACGTCATAAATATGTTGTAAAAAGCAAAACTGAACAGGATTCACAGAACTCTTCTTCTATTATAACTGCACCACTTCCTGCAAAATATCAGCCTATTGCACGCAGTTATGCCGGAGCATCACTCTTGGCGGAACTGATGATAAACAAGTACGTGAACCACCTTCCTTTTTATCGTCAGATACAGATGATGAAGCAGGTGGGTGTAAATCTTCCACCACCAACGGTGAACGATTGGTTCAAGGATACTGCCGACTTGTTGAGACCATTATATTACCGACTTAAAGAAATAGTTCTTGACACGGATTATATCCAGGTGGATGAAACCACCGTTCCCATAATAAATAACGAGAAGCATAAAACCGTAAATGGATACATGTGGATGGTGCGCTCTGCGATGGACAAGCAGGTCTTCTTCCATTATGATCAAGGCTCAAGAGCACAGAAGGTAGCATTATCACTTTTAAAAGACTTCCGAGGTGCAATGCAGACAGACGGGTACAGTGTATACCAAATGTACGAATACAAAAAAGATGTACTACCCCTTGGTTGTTGGGCTCATGCAAGAAGAAAGTTTGAGGAGTCGCTCAAAAATGATAGGGAAAGAGCTGAATATGCTCTTGAGCAAATCGGACTTCTATACGAAGTAGAAAGAGAGGCTGATGATAAGAATCTTTCTTACCAGGAGAGAGCCAAGCTGCGAGAGACACACGCTTACCCCATTATGGTTGTCTTTGAAAAATGGCTGGTAAATGAATACGGTAAAGTGTTACCAAAAAGCCCGATAGGCAAGGCGATAAAATACTGTTATGACATCTATCACCGTTTAAGTCGTTATCATCTGGATGGAAGGTACCATATAGATAATAACCTTGCCGAAAATAGTCTGAGAGGTCTGGCGCTTGGCAGGAAGAACTACCTGTTTTGCGGAAATCATGACGCTGCAGAAGATGCTGCAGTTATCTACTCTTTACTTGGATGCTGTAAGGCTGCAGAAGTGAACTTCCGTGACTGGATGGTACATGTTTTGAGTCATATCCACGATTATGATCAGGACTACACAATGGATCTTGCTGAACTGCTTCCTTTAAACCATCTACGAAAAACCTCCTAAAAACTCCGAACCGTCTCCGAATGTTTTACAAGTTTTTGAAAGGTTTTTTGGAAGAATCTAAGAAAGCTTGGAATAAAATACGGGCAAGACCGAATGCTTACAGAGCATTACATTACTTCTTGTCAATTATTCACTATTATATAATTAAAAAAGCATCTCATATGAGATGCTTTTTTAATTATTGATAACTCTTGTTGAATTAGTCAACAAAGAAGATTGCAACACGGTTCCAGTCATTCTCTGCATATGGCTGTTCGGTATCACCCTTCCAGTCAATTGAGATTCTGTCACTATTGATTCCATACTCGTTGATCAAAGCATCGGCAACCGCTCTTGCACGTCTTTCAGAAAGTGCAAAGTTGTATTCAGGAGTACCTGTTTGTTTGTCAGCGTAAGCTACAATTTCAACTTTAGCGTTTTCGTTTGCCTTCATGTATTCAGCTGTATTGTGAACACTGATTTGCTGTCTTCTGTCAATTGTAGAAGAGTTAATACGGAAGAATACAACGTTTGGTACATAAACTGCTTCAGTAACAACAGTTGGCTCAACCTCAGGACACTCTGGACAAGACTCTGGTCTTTGTCTTAGTTGTTCGTTTTCAGAACGTAGTCTGTTGATTTGGCTGTTAAGGTCATTGATTAGGTTGTAGTCCATTAGTTCAGCAGGAGTAAAATCCTGTTTTCCACCTAGACCAAATTTGATACCTGCAGTACCAGTAAGTAAACCATCATAAGAGATATTATCTCCCATGCCGGGGCCGGTAACACCGTCAAAACCAGCGTCTGCTAAACGTAATCCCAATTCAAGGAAAAGAGCAACACTATTTGAAAGCTGGAAATTATTGATTAAACCAACATTATATGTTAATGTTTGATTTTGGCTTTCGAATAATCCGTTGTCAGGATTTAATCTTTTCCAATCTTCATTAAGTCCATACATGTAACCAATACCTAAATAAGGAATAAGGCTGTATACTCTGTCTGGATTATAAGTGCCCCAGGCATTAATAATGTCGTACATGATATCAACATGTCCGCCAATCCAGTTTTGTTCAGGATTAACACCGTTAGCTACATGCTTGATGTGTCCACCATCTATAACCAAACGAGCTCCCCAGTTAGGAGAATTCCAACGACCAATTTCAAGTTGTCCCATCCAACCAAGACGATCACCTAGATTAGCATCTGCATCGCTTTCGCCTTTTGTCATATAAAGGTTGGTACCACCTCCAAGGCCGATATACCAATTATCACTTCCTTTGTTTTTCAGGTACACGGTACCATGAGAAACGTTTTGTACTTCTTGTGCACTTATGCTAAACGCAACAAGAGCAGTAAATAAAAGTAAACTAAACTTTTTCATAAATTTAAATTCTAATTAAAAATATTTTATTACAATAACTCGATATTTTATTTGTGTTACATGTCTACCTCACATTGGTAACTCATTTTTATTATTTTAAGTATAACACTTTAGTTAAAATAATGTTCGTCAAAATCGGGATAAAAACCAGCCTCAAAAACAATAGAACCAGTTGTTATGCCAATTTACAATCATTTATAAAACTCAATTTAAGTCTCTATAGAACGCAAATATAAAACATAATTTTTACAATTACTCTTTTTTGTGTAAAAAACTCCAAAAAATATTAGTTATAGGGGGTTTTTTCCTCAATTTCTAATATATAAGATTAATTAGCCAAGATAACTCTTCAGCAATTTACTTCTTGAGTCTTGTCTGAGTCTACGTATAGCTTTTTCCTTGATCTGGCGAACTCTTTCGCGAGTCAATTGAAATTTGTCCCCTATCTCTTCAAGTGTCATTTCCTGGCATCCAATTCCAAAAAACATTTTTATAATATCGCTTTCTCTTTCTGTTAGAGTTGATAAAGCTCTGTCAATCTCTTTTTGAAGTGATTCATTTATTAATTTTCTATCTGCTATAGGTGCATCATCATTTACCAATACGTCCAGTAAACTGTTATCTTCTCCTTCAACAAATGGTGCATCCATAGAAATATGACGACCTGATACTTTTAATGAATCGGTTACCTTTTCAACAGAAATATCTAACTCAAGTGCTAGTTCTTCTGCTGAGGGTCGCCGTTCATTTTCTTGTTCAAATTTCTGGAATGCCTTATTGATTTTGTTAAGAGATCCTACTTGATTTAGAGGGAGTCTTACAATTCGAGATTGCTCCGCGAGGGCCTGCAGAATAGATTGTCTGATCCACCATACTGCATAACTAATAAATTTAAAACCCCTTGTTTCGTCAAATTTTTCTGCTGCTTTAATCAATCCAAGATTACCTTCATTAATGAGGTCAGGTAGACTTAGTCCCTGGTTCTGGTACTGTTTGGCAACTGAAACAACAAAACGGAGGTTGGCTCTTGTTAGTTTTTCAAGTGCCTGGCGATCACCTTTTTTTATGGCCTGAGCCAATTCCACCTCTTCTTCAACAGTAATCAGGTCTTCACGTCCAATTTCCTGTAAATATTTATCTAAAGAGGCACTCTCTCTATTAGTGATCGATTTTGTAATTTTTAATTGTCTCATTTATATACTTTATATCCTTCTGTTTTATCGTTACTCTTGTTTTGGGGGTGCAAAAATACAAAATATTATTAACATCCTGATAGGAAATCCAATATTGTTATATATACATAGCAAGGGAAAGCTCTTTAAGGCCTAATTCCCTTGTCTATGAAACATTCATAACTGTACTTTTGTTATACGAAAAGCGTGAATTAACATTACTTAACTAGTTCTTTCACTCTATCGAAAGATCAATTGCAATATATTGTGTTCTCCCGTTAGGATAGAAACCTGCAATTAATAGAACTTTATCCTCTCTGCTTTGTGTAGTAGCAACAATTCTGCTTATATCATTTTCGGTATTTACAGGTGTATTGTTTATTCTCATAATAATAAAGCCTTGGTTAATACCTTCTTTCCTGAATAAACCATTACTTTCAACATTTTTTACTTCTACACCGCTTGAAATACCAAACTGTGCTTTTTGTTTGTCTGAAAGTGGAGTGAATGTAGCTCCCAATTTAGTCATCGGATTGGTACTCTTTACAATATCAGTACTACCTTCATCGTTTTTAAGTTCAATATTAAACTTTTGCTCATTATTGTTTCGCTCAACTGTCACGCTAATTCTATCACCTGGTCGGTATCTATTAAGCTGACTTTGCAACTCAGCAAAATTACTTATAGGAATATTATTTATTTCAGTAATTATATCACCTTTTTGAACTCCGGCTGCTTTTGCAGCACTACGTTCAGAAAAATCTTCGACAAGTACACCTTTAATCATTGATAGCTCTCTTGCTCTCTCCGGATCTTCACGTCTTGTCTTTTCTATGTTAGGCACTTGAACTCCCAGGTATGCTCTTTGTACAGCTCCAAATTCTTTCAAATCGGCTGCAACTTTCCCTGCAATAGAAATTGGCACAGCAAACGCATAACCTGCAAAATTTCCTGTTTGAGAATAGATTGCAGTATTTATACCAACTAATTCACCACGTGTGTTAACTAACGCACCGCCACTATTACCCGGATTGACAGCAGCATCAACCTGAATAAAAGATTGTATACCCAATCCGCCACCCATAACATTGCCTCTGTTTTTAGCGCTAACAATACCGGCAGTAACAGTTGATGTCAGATTAAACGGATTACCTACAGCCAATACCCATTCACCTACTTGAAGTGCATCTGAATTTCCAAATTTCAGATATGGAAAATTATCACCATCAATTTTCAGCAAAGCAATATCACTCAATTTATCAGCTCCAATTACTTTAGCTGTCAGCTCTCTATTGTCATTTAATGAAACTAATACTTCATTAGCATTTTCTACAACATGATTATTTGTTATTATATAACCGTCACTTGAAATTATCACTCCCGATCCAAAACCGACTTGTTCACGTGGTTGCATCGGCATACGGTCACCAAATCCAAAAAAGAAGTCTAAAGGATTTATGTATTGTTGGCGGCTAACTGTTTTTGTCTTAACATGCACTACGCCATCTACCGACTTGGAAGCAGCTTCTGTAAAGTCGGGATACCCTTCCGATGTTAGAATACTAGTGAGATGAAGACTTTCATCTTGGTTAAAAGAGTTTGCATAAGCTCCAATATCTTCCGATGTTTTATTAGTTGAATTTCCACTTACAGCTTTATTATTCTTAGTTATAGCATTATAACCAACGAGAGTTATAACTGAGCTTACTATTGCTATAAGTACAATAGTAAGTACATTTTTTATTTTATTTGTATTCATATTAATTGTTTGAGTTTACTATTATATTCAAATTATGACAAATATAAAACAAATAACGTGCAAATTTTCTTATTGGAGTATCTCTTTTTAACACTTTTAACTCAAAGATTTTATGATTAACCCCATTTAACCCTAAAGCACGATTTATGATTTGAAAAAGCTGTCAATATGACGTGTTTAGATACCTGTCATATTAACCTTACCTATAGGTATACCTTTTTTTTGCAAAGCTTTTAAATCTCAGATTGCTTATAGGTTGAAATAATTCTAAAAAGATAAGATTAATATGAAATTTGCCTGCTCCAAAATGAGCACTGTTTTTGTTTATAACAGAAAGTTTAGCAAAGAACCTAATTATAAAAAGTAATAAAGAAAAACCAAACAAAATCCAATTCTCTGTATTTATGCTAAAAAGTAATACTACTAAGAATGACAAGTAAAACAGGTATTTCGAAAATGTATCAAAACCAAAGGGCCCTGAATAATTATAAAATTGCTTTGTGTATAAATATTTAGACTTCAAGCTTCTCCAAGTATAAAAACTATCAACACTATCTGTTTCAGTCATACTATCGGACGAAATAACAACTCCTGTATTTTTCTTTTTTGCTATTTTATTAATATACAGATCGTCTTCACCACCATCTACTCCTAAGATAGATGAAAACCCTTTGTTATTAAAAAACAGCTCTTTCTTATAAGCCATATTTCTACCAATACCCATAAATGGTTTGCCGGCTATAGTCATTGATATAAATTTAAGATGATGGACAAGGTTGTCATACTTTATAAAACAGCGTCTTCTAGCCATTTTTGAAAACTCAAGTTTGCAATATCCTAACACAATATCCTTTCCTTCGACAAACTCCTTTGCAAACTCCATAATCCAATTTTTGGAAGAGGGCTTACAATAAGATTCCGTAAATAAAACCACATCAAATTTAGCCGCCTTAATTCCAAGTGTGAGTGCCAGTTTTTTCTCATTTGCCTCATCAGCACCTTCAGGAATAAAGGTATGATAAAAATGTGGGTATTTCTGTTCAGCAGCATTTAACACCACATCTGTATCGTCTGTAGAACCACTGTTTACAACTATTACTTCAAATTCAGGATAATCCTGTTTCAGTATAAAGGGCAAATTTTTACTTAGTTCAACAGCATTATCTTTTGATGCAATTACCACTGATATTCCCGGCAGATTCTTTATATCGATATTATTAGCGTTTTTATTCCTTTTTTTAGCATAGCGATAAGGTCTTCTATAAACTATAAGAATAAAAAATAATTGAATTATAAAGAAAAAAATTAGAACAGCACTCAAAATCCATTCGATTGTCGAAAAACGGGTAATGTGTTCAAGGAGTAAATTCATATAAATTATTTAATTGTTTTTAGACTAAACCGAGAAAGTCCAAGTTTGATAAAAGGTATTATTTGATAAATTGATATTTATAATAATTTATTAAAGTGAATCTGAAAAATATGATTTAGGAATATCTCTGCAATTATATTTAGATGTCATAGTCTCTCCATATGCACCTGCCGATCTTATGGCTATAAAATCACCTCTGATAGATTTATTTAACATGAAATCTTCTGCAAATGTATCACTTGATTCACAAATTGGGCCAACAATATCATATTTGTCAATTTCCTCTTCCGAGTTAATATTTTCAATATGATGGAATGCTTGGTACAAAGCCGGTCTGATAAGATCTGTCATACCTGCATCAATAATCAGAAACTTTTTTTGAATACCCTCTTTCACATATAAAATTCTGCTTATAAGTGAACCACAAGGAGCAACAATAGAGCGGCCCAATTCAAAATGAAGAGCTTGATTATTCTTAAGACTCAAATGCTTGTCAAACAGTCGGAAATACGACTCAAAGTCGGCCATAGGAAAATGGTTTGGATGCTGATAGTTAATCCCAAGTCCTCCGCCAACATTAATCACCGGTAATTCCACTCCATTACCATTAAACCATTTCTGAATTTCTTTAACCCTTACACACAGATCCTCAAAAGATGATAAATCAGTAATCTGCGAACCAATATGAAAATGAACTCCTATAAGCTTAATATTAGATGATAAAGAAATAATTTGCAAGGCGGTAGGTAGATCAATCTCATTTATTCCAAACTTATTTTCGTTAAGACCTGTAGTAATATATTTATGAGTCCTTGCATCAACATTTGGATTAACTCGAATTGCAATTTGAGCAATTTTCCCTTTCTCCTTTGCAAGAGTATTAATAACCTCTATTTCGGGCAGCGACTCAACATTAAAGCAAAAAATATCATTATCAAGTCCGATGTTAATCTCCTTATCTGTTTTGCCGACACCTGCAAACGCAATTTTAGAAGAAGGGAAACCACACTCCAAAGCTTTTAATACTTCATTACCACTTACACAATCGGCACCAAATCCGTAAGCCGCAATTTCTTTCAGAATACGTCTGTTTGAGTTTGCCTTAAGTGCATAATGAACATGAAACGGTCTGTCTTTTGTTTCTTTCAGTATGTAGTCTAATGTATTATATAACAACTCCATATCATAATAATAGAAAGGAGTTTCAAGTGATTCAAATTTATTATTTGGAAATTTTCCTTTAATCATACAATTATTTTCAAAATGGAATTCATAAAATCAGAATCTGAATAACAAAAATACTATTTTTATGTCGATTGACCTATAATTAAAACGCTTTTAAGAAAGTATATGCCAATTCCATTTTTTCTTCCATAGGTAATGAAGCATCAATCCAATGAATCGTAAAACCTCTTCGCTCCATACCTCTAAACCAGGTCATTTGTCGTTTTGCAAACTGATGTATTGCAATTTCCAATTTAGAAAACATCTCGTCAAAACTTATTTCACCTATTGCATACAACGTAACGTATTTGTACTCGAGACCGTAATAAATCAAATCTTCGGCAGAAACGCCAGTGTCAAGTATACCTTTAACCTCTTCAACCATACCCTCTTCAAGACGAGATTTTAGTCGTTTAGTAATCTTTTCCCGCCTTAAATCCCTTTCAATATAAATCCCAAGTATCACACTATTGATTGGGGAAAAGGGAGTTTCTTGATCTCCTAACTTCCTTCTCTGTTCCTCAATTTCTATAGCTCTGATAACCCTTCTTTTGTTTTTTGTATCTGTTGTATTATGTAGAGGTCTGTATTCTTCAAGGATATCTGCAAGCTCCTTAATAGATTTAGCTTCCAGTTCAGCTCTTAGTTTATGATTGGCCGGCGCTTTGGGCAAACTATAACCTTTTAGAACTGTCTCAATGTAAAGTCCCGTACCACCACAAAGAATTGCACATTTTCCTCTATCAATAATATCATCATAAGCTTTTTGAAAATCCTGTTGATATTCAAAAAGGGTATATTTATCTCCCGGGTTACGAATATCAATAAGATGATACGGGATTGAAGTTCCTTCAACTGTATACTCAGAAATATCTTTGCCGGTTCCAATATCCATATTTCGGTAAATTTGCCTGGAGTCTGCGCTAATAATCTCACTTCCTGTCATCTTAGCAAGATGTGTGGCGAAAGCTGTTTTTCCACTTGCGGTAGGACCAAGTATTGTAATTAATTTGTCTGTCATCTTACCAACTTCCTCCTGCTCCTCCTCCACCAAAGCGGCCACCTCCTCCACCTCCGAAGCCTCCTCCACCACCAAAGCCCCCACTACCAAAGCCTCCTCCTCTTCTTCCTGATGAAGGAGGGAAAAAAATAGGAGGAATAGTAGTTCTATGATGCCCATCACCATCAATATTCTGATCTCCACCTCCAAAAACGATAGAAATCAAAACTATTAGAATAATAATACCAATAATAATGACAAATGCCGGCAGTCCTTCTTCTTCTTCATCATCTGCAACAAACTCACCCGATAACCTTGCAGTCATAGTATCAATAGCAGAATTAACACCGCTAAAATAGTCGTCATTAGCAAAATAAGGAGTCATCTCATTTCTGATAATTCTACCAATAAAAGCATCATTTAGTCTACTTTCCAAACCATATCCTACTGCAATAAATACCTGTCCTCTGCTATTTCCCACTTTAGGCTTAATAAGAATTACTGCACCATTATCCTTACTTCTCTGCCCAATTTCCCATTTTTCGCCAAGACGAAATGTATAGTCCGATACGTCATACCCTTCCAGGTCACTCACAGAGACCACGTATATTTGAGTTGAAGTAGAATCATTATATGCAAGTAGCTTTTGCTCAAGAGCTTCAGTTTCAGACTTGCTGAAAATATTTGCAAAATCATTCACCAGACGGTATGGATACATTGGATCAGGAATATTCTGACCAGATGTATCAATAGAGAATAAAAATAATAATAAAAGGAGAGATTTACTTTTCCAGAATAACTTCATTTTCAAGTTCGTTAATATCATTGTCAGAAACCGGATATAGTAATTTAATCAATTCACCAACTTTGCCAACACCCTTGCATATACCTTCTGCAATCAATCCTTTTTTAAAATACATAAACATAACTTCAAGAGCATCCTTCCAAACCCCCTCGTCATTAACAGAATCTTTTATTCCTATGTCGGCATAAATTGCTGCTTTATGATCAGAGGGTGACAGATATATTAATACACCATTCCTAAGTAATGTTTTATCCATTTTTAATTGAATAAATTTCTTGCCGGCAGTTTCTAAAGGATCTTTGTTGCAATGTCTGGCAACATAAACACGTATCTCTGCAGATGTATGATCTTCAGCTCTCTTAATTGCTTCAGATATTCTATCCAATTCCTCTTTTTTCAGCATCTTAAATTTGTTGCTTAAAATTGCACTTCCGGAGCGGTCTGAGCTTCCGGTAGAGCTTCAAAATATGCTTTTGTTTCGAAATTAAACCATTTCGCATAAATTACTTGAGGAAATTTGCGAATGTATGAATTGTAATCCTGAGCCATCTGATTAAACCTATTACGTTCAACCGATATTCTGTTTTCTGTACCGGCAAGCTCATCCTGTAGCGCCAGAAAATTTTGATTAGCTTTCAACTCCGGATAATTCTCTTGAATTAGCAGGAGACGTCCTAAAGCCTGACTTAGTTGATTTTGAGCTTGTTGATACTCTTGCAAACTTTCGGCAGTAAGATTCTCCGGATTCACGTTAGTCTGAGTAGCCTTTGCTCTGGCTTCAGTAACCTGAGTAAAAGTCTCCTGTTCATGCTCAGCATACCCCTTTACTGTATTCACTAAATTTGGAATCAAATCAGCTCTTCTTTGATATGCATTTTGGACATTTCCCCATTGTGCAGTTACCGCTTCTTGCTTCTCAACCATCCTATTATAGCCGGAACAGCTTGTGAGTGTAATAGCTGCTACTACAATCAATAAAATATTAGTTATCTTTCTCATTTCGGAATTTTTTACTGTGTTATTTTGATGCAAATATATCATTTTTTTACTTATGATATTCATATATTCACAAAAGGTATTGATGTAAGGATAGTTGTAATTTTTTTTATACCTTTGTAGTTGTGAGGAATGTTAAGGTTAAAGAAACAAATATGAGACCACTTTTTTTTACAATATTAATTACACTTTTACCATTTATTGCAAATGCATCAGGTACAATTCAAGTATCGGATACACTTGATCTGTTCGAAAATATAACAGATATAAGCAGGCAGATACAGCAGCAGGCAGCAACAGCAGATAAGCAACAAGTTTTGATGAATGACACATCAGTTCCAGTTTTAAAAGATACAGTTCAAGCTGTCAAACTACGGGGAAAACCAGCAGTTTCGTTTCTTTCAGATAGCCTTTCATTAATTCGAAGAAATCCACTTGATTCTTTATATCAAAGAGGAGAAAATGGCACATTAAAAATACCACCTTATAATTATAATTCAAATACATTGAGAGGTTTAACTTTTCTAGATACATTATTCTACAATCCACTTTTTCTTCCCATGATATATAATGGTCGAATACTTCCTAGAAATTTAACTTTTTACTATCCTGATGATGATTATAAAAAAGGGTTGTTGATACCGCTTGAACAAACATTTTCTCAAAAACTGGAGCGCTCAGACTTCATTCAGAATGTTCGATTAAATTTTTATAGTAATTATTGTGACAGAATAAAATATTCTGTTCGGAGTTTCGATAGTCTTCCCACGTCTGAAGCAGATGACGATATTGTTAGAAAAACTTATAACCCTTTTCGTGAACTATTGCAAACTCAAACAGGCTATTCACTTGATGCACCGGGTGTAGAGGGTGCAACTATCGATCGCAAATATTGGGTACGTTCGGGTGAACACTCTTTCCAATTTTCACAGAATTACTTTTCTGAAAACTGGCATAAAGGAGGGACCAACAATCTTAATTTTAATAGTCTCCACATACTTAAAGCCAACTATAAAAAAGAAAAAATAAAGTTTAACAATACTCTCGAGTGGAGATTATCGGTTTTTAATGCACCCGATGATTCATTGAGGCAGTATCGTATAGGTAATGATCTGCTGAGGTACTATGGTGACTTTGGTCTCGATGCTTTTATTAAGGGATGGTCATACTCGATGAATCTTGAGGCTAAATCTCAGCTTTTTAAATCATATCCTACAAATTCAAATGAACTACGCTCTGCATTTATAGCACCTTTGTATGTAAATGCGGGAGTTGGTTTAAAATTTAACCTTGACAACAAATCCAAAAAGGTACGCGATCGCCGTGTTCGATGGGAGCTTGCTCTAGCTCCAATTTCTATCAATTATAGATATGTTGGCAATGAATCTGTTGATGTTGTGAGATATGGTATTCCGGAGGGTAAAAAATCAATTCTTGATCTTGGTACCACCATCACATCAATTTTAAAATATGACTTTACAAGATACATTACTTGGGATTCAAGACTAACATATTTTACCAGTTATGATAAAGTGATTTCAGATATTGAAAACAGTTTGAACTTATCTTTAAGTAACGCTTTATCAACCCGAATATATTTAAACGTAAGGTTTGATGACGGTGTACCGGCCCATCAAGATTTAAAACACTGGCAAATTAATCAAACACTTAGCTTTGGTTTGAACTACAAGTGGTAATTTGAAAACTATTACCAACTGATATAGAAAAATCCAGTAGGGGCTGTCTCAAAAGGTAGACAGTCTCTTTTTTTTATTTAAAATTTTCTGCAAAAAAACTATATACATCGTTGTTGTTTTAAACACTTTTACTTATCTTTATGTCTGTATATCAAACATATAAGATATGGCTAAACCTAAATTCAAATCTTATAACCAGGGTCAGGTTACTCTTTTTCCTCCCAGTTTGGATGAAAAAGTACCTGAAAACTCACCCGCCCGTATTATTAATCAAATAGTAGATAGCCTAGATTTGAGTAAAGTCTTTGACACTTACAAAGGCGGTGGTACTACAGCCTATAATCCACGTATGATGCTTAAAGTTGTTCTATACAGCTATTTGAATAATATTTATTCCAGTCGTAAAATAGAACAGGCTCTCACAGACCGTGTCAGCTTCATGTGGTTATCGGGCAACCAGACTCCTGATCACAACACCATTAACCGTTTCCGCTCGTCTCATTTAAAAGACTCAATACATGAGGTTTTTACTCAGGTCGTTGTGATGCTTGTTGAAATGGGATGTTTAAGTCTTGAAGTGGCTTATGTTGACGGCACCAAGATTGAATCAAGATCTAATCGTTACACCTTTGTCTGGCGTAAGTCGATTGAAAAATACAAAGATAGATTAGAAGAAAAGATCCATAAAATACTGGGAATGATTGAAGAAGGTATAGCCGGTGATAATAACCCTGATTATGATCCACCGAGACCATTCAACAGTGAAGAGATAAAAAAGCGTGTTGCTCAGATTAATCGGGAGAACAGAAGCAAAGAGGAACAAAAGGCAATTAAAACACTTGAGGATAAGCTTTTACCTAAATTTGAAGAGTATGAGCGCCATTTAGATACTCTGGCCAATCGCAATAGTTATTCTAAAACCGACACTGATGCAACTTTTATGCGCATGAAAGAGGATCATATGCTCAACGGCCAACTCAAGCCTGCATATAACGTTCAGATAAGTACAGAGAATCAGTTTATAAGCCATTATGATTTTTACCCAAATCCTACAGATACATTAACCTTGATTCCTTTTTTAAATAGCTTCGAGAACCGTTATAACATTTTGCCGGGTAAGGTAGTGGCTGATTCCGGTTACGGTAGTGAAGAGAATTATGAGTTTATGCAGGAGAATGATATTGAGCCGTTTGTAAAGTTTAATTACTTCCATAAAGAACAGAAAAGAGCATTTAAAAAGAATGGCTTTCTCTCTCAGAACCTTTACTATAACTCAGAAGAAGATTATTATGTTTGTCCAATGGGGCAGCATATGAACAAGGTAGGAAAAAAGAGAAACAAAACAGCTAGTGGATACAAATCAACATCAACTCTTTACGAGGCAAAAAACTGTAACGGTTGTCCTTTGAAATGTCTCTGTACTAATGCAAAAGGTAACAGAAGAATAGAGGTGAATCATAACCTTAACCGGCATAAACAGAGAATCAGAGAGCTACTGACTTCAGAAGAAGGAATTTATCATCGAAGTCAGCGTCCCAATAGAGCCTGAGTCAGTGTTTGGACAAACCAAATCAAACAAACATTACAACAGATTCAGGCATTTTAAAAAAGACAAGGTTTTAATGGACTTTGCGATCTTCGCTATTGCATTTAATATTGGAAAACTACACTTGAAAGGGTTAGATAATAAAGGAATATGGGCTATTTTGGGGAAATATGATCAAAAAGGTGGTGTTATTTTATTTTTAGTGAAAATAGGGGTGAACTTTAAAAATTTCTCTTCAGTTAATAACTACAATCAGAAAATAGCAGCTTGAAAAATTAAAAAAGGAGCTGCCCTTTTGGAACAGCTCCTTTTTATTGTATCTATTTGAAATAGTCGTTTTTATCAAAACCGTAACCGTTGAGGAAGTCAACAGCCTTCATCCTTTTCTTACCCGACAATTGAAGATCTGTAACTTTTAAAAAACCATCATTTACTGCAACATCGATAAATGACTTATTGTCTGTCAAAATACTTCCGACCTGAGTATCATTATTACCTTCAATTTTCTCACTGTTAAATATTTTTACACGAATACACTCGTTTGTATCATAGCGTATTAACTCTGTCCATGCAGCAGGATAAGGTGATAAACCTCTAATGAAATCAAACAGTTCGTTGCTCTTTTTATTCCAATCAATCCTGCAGTCATCTTTAAAAATCTTCGGAGCAGATTTTAACTCTGTCGAATTTTTGTATAATTGATTTTGGGGTATAGTTGAAAAATTATTTTCAATAATTGCATCAACAGTTTTAACAACCAGCTTAGCACCTTTAATCATAAGTTTATCATGCATACTCTCTGCATTATCATCTTCATTGACAGCTAATTTTTCCTGGAAAATAATTTCACCTGTATCAATTTCATGCTTAAGAAAAAAGGTAGTTATCCCGGTTTCCTTTTCTCCATTAATAATAGCCCAGTTTATGGGTGCTGCACCCCTGTATTGTGGTAGTAGTGAGGCGTGTAAATTAAAGGTGCCCATTGGCGGCATACTCCACACAACTTCAGGTAACATTCTAAAAGCAACTACAATTTGAAGATCGGCATTCAACTCTTTCAACTCATTCAAAAACTCTTCATCCTTAAGATTCTTTGGCTGAAGAATTTTTAACCCCCGCTTTTCAGCATACTCCTTAACGGGCGATTGCTGAAGCTTGTAACCCCTGCCTGCCGGTTTATCAGGCATTGTAATTACACCAACAACATTATATTTGTTTTCAACAAGTTCTTTAAGTGATTCTACTGCAAATTCGGGTGTACCCATAAAAATAATTCGCAAATCTTCTTTATTCTTAATCATGATTTTTTTAAATATTTTTGCTTGTACCTAAAACAATAAACGCGAACATCAAAATAGTTAGTCGTCTGTATCAGAATAATTATCAACAAGCACCTCTCTATAAGAGTTAAATACTGAAGATTGAGATAGGAGTCCTACATAAATCCCCTTTTCATTTACAACGGGCAAATTCCAAGCCTTAGTCTCCTCAAACTGATCCATCACCTCCTCCATACTATTACTTAAATTAACTATAGCTGGTGAGCCGGTCATAAACTTTTCAACCTTTAAACTATCATATAGCTCTTGGCGAAACATAATATTTCGAATGTCATTCATCATTACAAGTCCTAGTAAATAATTTCCGTTGCTAACAACCGGGAAAATATTTCTATCTGATTTTGAAATCACTTTCACCATTTCTCCAAGTGTCATTTCCGGAGTAACAGTTGGTATATCTCTCTCAAGCAAATCCTCTATTTTCAAAAATGTAAGAACGGCTTTGTCCTTATGATGAGTTATCAGTTCGCCCGTTTTTGCCAAACGCATTGCATAAATGCTATGCCTTTCAAAGATAAGTATTGTTGCGTAAGACACTAGTGAGACAATCATTAATGGCAGAAAAAGATCATACCCACCGGTAAGCTCTATGATAAGGAACATACCTGTTAGTGGGGCATGCATCACACCGGCCATTAGTCCCGACATACCCATCAATGCAAAATTCTCGCTTGGAAGATATATGGGTATCCCAAGCAGATTTAATGTATATGAAAAAACAAACCCTGCTATACAACCAATAAAAAGGGTAGGAGCAAACACGCCTCCAGTGCCTCCACCACCGTTTGTTGCACTTGTTGCAAATACTTTGAATAACAATACTAAAGAAAGAAATCCTACTATAGGCCATCTACCTTTCATATTATAAAAGAAGCTTTCATTTGTAAGTGAATTGAATGAATCTCCACCTTCGAGAAGAGTGTTAATTGTACCATATCCTTCACCATATAGCGGAGGGAAGAAAAAGATCAAAACACTTAGGGTAATGCTTCCCAGCATAAATCTTTTCAATGGAGATAACTTTCTGAACAGATCTTCGCTCCAGCTCATTGCCCTAATGATATATAAAGAGACGAATCCACAAAAAATTCCAAGTAATATAACATAAGGGATTCTGTCCAGCTCAAAAGCCTCCAGCAGAGTAAATGCAAACATTGCATCCATACCTGTCAGTATATACGAAACTACAGTTGCTGTAACTGCTGTTACAAGTAGCGGCATGATGGACGACATGGTTAGATCTAGAAGTAACACCTCTATCACAAAAAGAATTCCTGCGATTGGTGCCTTGAAAATCCCTGCAATTGCTCCTGCAGCACCACATCCCACAAGTATCATCAAGCTATGCTGTTCTAGTTTAAAAAACCTGCCAATATTTGATCCAATCGCAGAGCCAGTCAACACTATAGGAGCCTCAGCTCCAACCGAGCCTCCAAAACCAATTGTCAATGAACTAGCCACCAGCGAAGAGTACATATTATGAGGCTTAATCCTGCTTTTACGTTGTGAAATTGAATATAGAATTTTTGTAACTCCGTGACTGATATCATCTTTGATGATAAATCTAACATATAAACCGGCCAAAAGAATTCCAACAATCGGGAATAGCAGGTATGAATAGTTAAGATTAACCTGACTGAAATTTTCAGTCAAAAATACCTGAAAAAATTTAATAGCTGTTTTTAGCAAATATGCAGCAAAAGCGGTTAAAATCCCCACAACAAAGCATATAAACAACAAGAAGTGTCGTTCTTTTATATGCTTATCTCTCCATATTAAAAAATTGTTATGTATGTTTTTAAATTGCATTGGGTTTAGTTGAAATTCATTAACAAAGATAACAATTTATGATTCACTTAAAAATCAATAAAGCAAACTTTCGAAAGAAAATTATTATTAGATTTAGAGTGTATTAAAGGAGCTATTTTCTGATTATATGGATAGTTCCATCCTTAGCAAGTTTTAGAACTCCTGATGGTTTTGACTTAATATTATCATTTCGTCTATATTTCACAATATAATCTACACCATTTTTAATGTCTGGTTTTATCTGCGAATAAACAAAGGGAGCAGGCTCATCACTGATATTGGCAGATGTTGAAACTATTGGTTTGCGAAACTGCTTGCACAATTCTCTTGAGAAAAGCTCGTCTGTGATTCTTATCCCTATCGATCCGTCGGTTGCAATCAGATTAGACGCAAGATTTTTAGCACCATCATAGATAATAGTAAGCGGCTTATCAGTTAATTCAATTAAATCCCAGGCAATATCCGGAACATCCTGTACGTATGTTTGTAGTTTTGCAGGATTATCTAAAAGTACCAGCATCGACTTGCTGTCGCTTCGCTGCTTAATCTCATACACCTTTTTCACAGCACTCTCATTTGTGGCATCACATCCAATACCCCAAATAGTGTCGGTAGGATAAAGTATAACTCCTCCATTTTTTAATACCTCTATCGCTTTTTTTATATCTTCCTGCATGCTTAATTCTTCTAATTGGAAATTAATTTTTGTACTTAGTAAAGAGAATTTATTTTTTGCATAATGATAGCATCTTCAAACAGATCCCCTGTTGAAAGCCATTCTGCTAATTTGCCTGTCACAACAAACTCAGCCTTGCTGAAAAGTTTTGTACTACCTGAGTTGTTTTCAGGGATAAGTGCATAAATCTGTTTTAATTTTAAAAACTCAAAGGTATATTTTTCCAGAATACTCAATGCTTGCAGTCCATACCCCATCCTTCTATATTTGTTGTCGGTCAAAATCCCAACACCGGCTCTTCGGTGAAAGGGGTCAAAATCGTAAAGGTCTACCGAACCAACAACTGCCGAGGTCAGCTTAATTTCAATCATCAAGCGTAACTGTTTGTCTGTAAACAGATCGTTCTTATTATCAATAAGATATTGTTTTAAAGCAAAACGCGAATAGGGTGTAATAGATGATCCATACTGCCAGAGCGAGGTGTCGTTCTCCCATTGATAAAACACTTCCAAATCCTCCGGTTCAGGTGCACGCAAACGGATAATGCTGTTCTCTAATAGTTTATTCATTGTCAGTTTCTTTAATCTCTTCCTCTGTTACACGATTAACTACGTTTTCCAGCTCAGGATATGAAGGTTTGCAAAAAACATAAATTATAAATAATACAACAGTGAACCAGAAAAAGTTCATGTTGAAAGAATAGGCATAAAGCACAATATTCATTAAAGTAATAGCACTTATTATGTACAAGCGAGTATATGATGCAACTTTATATTTGGTTATTACGGTTTCGTTATCAGTTCCCACCGGTATTTTCTTTAAAATATATGCAAATAATTTAAGTGCAGCCGGAATGGCGATGATCGAAATAACAATTGAATATCTTTCGATGGTAACACTAACAGGGTTGACTGTCTGAAATAATGAAACAACTCTAAATAGAGTAAGCAAAAATAGAGCAGCCAGCAATATGATATTTGTCCAATAGTGCTTTCTAAGTAAACTTATTACTGTATCAATATTGTTTTCATCAGATCTCATTTCGAGACAAGTTTATATGATTCATCAAACGGAGTGCGATTCATTATTGACCTGCCTAAAGTAATCTCGTCGGCATACTCAATCTCATCACCAATTGAAACTCCACGTGCTATTATGCTTACTTTAATATCATACGGCTGAAGTTTTCTGAAAATATAAAAATTGGTAGTGTCACCCTCCATAGTGGCACTTATAGCAAGAATAACTTCATCTATCTCTCCACTTTTTGCTCTCTCTTCCAAACTAGCTATTTCAAGATCGGACGGACCAATACCTTCAATAGGAGAAATTATACCACCCAATACATGATAAAGACCTTTAAATTGGCCTGTTTTCTCAATTGCCATCACCTCTTTAATGTTTTCTACAACACATATCAATGAGCTGTTTCTTGATTGATCAATGCATATTTCGCAAATTTCAGAATCAGATATGTTGTGACAACATTTGCAGTATTTGACCTCCTGCTTGAGTTTAAGAATAGTATCAGTAAATAATTTAACTTTATCCTCATCTTGTCTGAGAAGATGAAGTACCAAACGCAGTGCCGATTTCTTCCCAATACCCGGAAGTTTGGAGAATTCGTTAACTGCGTTTTCTAATAATGTGGAAGGGTAATGACTGTTCATATCGAATTATATTCGTGTATACTCGCAAAGATACGATGAATGGATTTCCTGAACAAATTACTTTTATATAAGCATTCCACGCATCTAATAATTTTTCTGTGATTTAATTTTTTTTTAATCTTTAAGTTTGTAAGTTTGTATTTGAATGAATCTAATATATTTTTAATTAACTAAGCAATCGTTGTTAAGTAGTCAGTTTCAGATTAATAAACTGCTTTTTGTTAAAAAAAATCAAATTTACAAACCACATAAAACATACTGATATCTCAGAAAAATTAATTAATTAAAAGAAAATGATATGAAAGTACTATTAGCAACAAGTAAACCATTCTCTCCAAAAGCTGTGCAGGGTATCACAAATATTATTGAATCTGCGGGGCATGAGTTAGTAAAACTCGAAAAATACACCGAACAATCAGAGCTTATTGAAGCAGTAAAAGATGTAAGTGCAATAATTATCAGAAGTGATATAATTGACAAAGAAGTCATAGAAGCAGCGCCAGAGCTTAAGATTGTAGTAAGAGCAGGCTCCGGATATGATAACGTTGATCT
Source organism: Fermentimonas sp. (assembly GCA_041859795.1). Classification (GTDB taxonomy): domain Bacteria; phylum Bacteroidota; class Bacteroidia; order Bacteroidales; family Dysgonomonadaceae; genus Proteiniphilum. Next base: position 3,384 of record JBFLFV010000001.1, on the reverse strand, counting down.
TGATACTGCAACCAAGCATGGTGTATGCGTAATGAACACACCCGGACAAAACGCAAATGCTGTTGCAGAGCTTGTTGTTGGCATGATGTTATATATGAACAGAAATCAATTTGACGGTTCTGCAGGTAAAGAGGCGATTAACAGACGCATAGGACTTTATGCCTATGGAAGTGTAGCCAAAAATGTAGCCAGAATTGCAGAAGGTTTAAATATGACCATATATGCATATTCACGCACACTTGCCAAGGATACAGAAAATAAGGTTGGTGAATTTGGTGTTCATACAGCATATTCTAATGAAGAACTTTTTGATAATAGCGATGTTATCTCTCTTCACACTCCATTGAATGAAAACACAAGAAAATGTGTAAATTATAATCTGCTATCTAGAATGGCTCAAGATGGTCTCCTTATCAATACTGCTCGAAAAGAAGTAGTAAATGAGGATGATCTAATTCGTATAATGGAAGAGCGTCCCGCATTTAAATATGCTACAGATATTCAAGCAGATAAACACGAACTATTTTTAGAGAAATTTCCCAAACGCTATTTTGCCACTCCAAAAAAAATGGGAGCACAAACAGGTGAGGCCAATGTAAATGCAGGTATGGCTTCAGCGCACCAGATAGTTTCCTTTTTTAAGGATGGAGATGAAACATTCAGAGTAAATAAAAAATAACGTAAACTTAAAACAGATTATTCAATGAAAAAGTACAATTTTAATGCAGGCCCTTGCGTACTTCCAAAAAGTGCAGTTGAGTCGGCTATAGATGCAATTCACAATTTTGATAACACTGGTATCGGTATTCTTGAGATATCACATCGCACACCCGGTTGGGAGCGTGTTATGAAAGAGACAGCCGATCTGTGGAAGGAGCTTCTTAATATACCCGAAAATTATCAGGTATTATTCCTTGGAGGAGGTGCAAGCACACAGTTTTTCACTATACCGGCAAATATATTGAAAACCAAAGCAGCTTATCTCGAAACCGGTTCATGGGCAAAAAAAGCTATTAAAGAGGCTAAGTTTTATGGAGGTGTTGAAGTTGTTGCTTCTTCAGCTGACAAGAACTTCTCTTATATTCCAAAAGGTTTTACAATTCCTGAAGATGTTGATTATTTTCATATCACAACAAATAATACAATATACGGAACTGAAATTCATGAGGATATAGATAGTCCGGTACCATTAATAGCTGACATGTCTTCAGATATAATGAGTCGCCCCATTGATGTTTCAAAGTATGGTATTATTTATGGTGGTGCACAGAAGAATGTTGGTCCGGCCGGAGTTGCATTTGTAATTATTCGTGAAGATCTTCTTGGTAAGATGGATCGTCCAATTCAGACAATGGTTGATTATCGTACACATTTAAGTGATTCGGACAAGAATCGATCTATGTTTAACACACCTCCTGTATTCTCCATTTTTGTTATGCACGAAACACTTAAATGGGTTAAGGAAGTGGGCGGTCTTGAAGCGATGTATAAGCTTAACAAGGAAAAAGCTGCACTTCTTTATGATGAAATAGAACGCAATAAAATGTTTGTTGGAACAGCTGCCAAAGAAGACCGCTCGATAATGAACGTTTGCTTCGTTATGAATGAAGAGTATAAAGATAAAGAAGCAGAATTCCTAAAATTTGCCACTGAAAGAGGTATGGTTGGAATAAAAGGGCACCGTTCAGTTGGAGGATTCAGAGCATCAATCTATAATGCTTGTCCAAAAGAAGCAGTTGAAGCATTGATAAAATGTATGCAGGATTTTGAAAAGCAAAATTAAGTTTTGCTCCTACTTATAATAAAGATAGGAATTAATTAAATACTGACCCCAAAAGTTTTTCTTCGAACTTTTGGGGTTTTTTTGTGCTATTTATATTGCTAAAATTTGTGATGAAAGTCCTCTATGGTTATCTGTAAAAACCAACTATTAGATAAAACAACGGTGGAGTTACTAACTTTGCTGGGACAAAAAGTTAAGCATAAAAAGCTTACATTTGTCAAGGTATGAGAAAACAAAGAACACATTACGACAAGGCATTCAAAGAGAATGCTGTCAAGCTAAGTCTCGAACGGAAGAATGTTTCCGAGCTCGCGCATGAACTTGGTATTTCACCCGCATTATTGTATCGCTGGCGTAAAGAGTACCAGGAACGAGGAGAAAGCAGTTTCCCGGGCAACGGGGTCCGTTCTCGTGAAGGAGACGCCGGAAGGGTAGCGGAACTGGAAAAACGTCTCAAAGAGACTGAAATAGAACGTGACATATTAAAAAAAGCTTTAGGCATCATCTCCACGAGCGGTCGTTGATCTTTCAATTTATCAAGGATTACAACTCGAGGGAATGGACGATCGAGATGATGTGCAGAGTACTGAGTGTATCTCGCAGCAGTTATTACCGTTGGATTAAGAACCCGATTAATAAACGGGAACAAAAGCATATGGAACTTAGCCGGGAAATTAAAGACGCGTACTTCGATGCCAAGGGGCGCAATGGCAGCCCCAGGTTGGCTAAAGATTTGCAAGCATCGGGGGTTGCCGTTTCCAGAACAACCGTGGCTCGTCACATGCGAAAGATGGGGTTGCGCGGCAAGCTCTCTAAGAAGTTCAGGGTAACCACTGATACGTCCCACGACTACAATGTGGCACCTAACCTGCTTAATCGTGAGTTCAATCAAGAAGAACCGATGAAGGCATGTGTGTCCGACATTACTTACGTCTCCTGCAAGGATGGATTCCTTTACCTCACGTGCGTGATTGATCTTTTTGACCGTAAACTCATTGGTTGGTCTATCAGCGATAATTTGACCGCTTCCGGCACTGTCATACCGGCTATCAGAATGGCCAACCGAAACAGACCGTTTAAAAAAGGGATGATCTTTCATTCTGACAGGGGCATTCAATATGCCTGTAAACAGGCCGTTAATTTGTTGGAGCACCACAAGGTAGAACAAAGCATGAGCGGGAAAGGCAACTGTTGGGATAACGCGGTGGCTGAAAGTTTCTTTAAATCTTTCAAAACCGAGTTGATTTACGGAACCAAGCTCAAAACAAGAGAGCAAATGCGCTTGGATATATTTGAATATATTGAATCCTGGTATAATCATAAAAGAAGATTCTCAGCGTTGGGTAATTTGACTATTGATGAATATTGGGAACAGTATAATATTAAAAAACAATTAATTAAAAATGTCGCTTAACTTTTTGTCTCAAATAAGTTGGCAATTCCAAAATTGTAGAACTAAAGATAAGGCTTTGTTCGGTAATTCCTTATAGATAACATATAGATTGCTTATTGCTTTATAAGGTATGTATAAGCAATCAATAAGCTATCTACGGAGTAAGTCCTTGTCTAGTTCTGAAATATTTATTTGTTTATGATGCAAT